>CBDEGD010000026.1:0-147949 GCA_965237625.1 Inquilinaceae bacterium | reverse complement strand
CCTGTACGGCTGGGCAGGGGTGGCGGAGACCGTCGATTTCGGCGTCATGCGTGCCGCCTCCTACCGCAGCGACCGCACCAACAACCCGACCGGGATCGTCGCCGTGGCGCCGGATGTGGATTGGCGCACACCGCACGGCCGCGAGACGCTGGGCCCGGCGCGGATCATGCTGCGGACCGGGGAGGCGGTTGCGGTCGCCCCCGCGTCCCTGGCGCCGCTCGCTGCTCAAAAAGGCTGACGCCGGTGGAGTCCCTGATCGCCGTCGCCGGGTTTATCTTCGCCGCCGCCGTCACGCCGGGGCCGAACAATGTCATCGTCATGGCCGCCGCCGCGCGTGCCGGGCTGGCCGGGGCGGTGCCGGCGATCGGCGGTATCCTGGCCGGCAGCCTGACCCTTCTGGCGCTGGTCTGGGCCGGAGCGGACACGCTGTTCGAAGCCGTTCCGGCCCTGCGCGGAACCCTGCTGGCCGCGGGTGTCCTCTATCTGCTTTGGCTCGGCGGCGGGCTGATCTGGCGGAGCGGGGGCGGGGACATCGGCAATGCCGGGAACACCCGGACCGGCGTTCAAACCCTGCCCGCCAGCGTATTGGGTGTCGCGGTCTTCCAGATCCTCAATCCGAAGGCCTGGGTGTTGGTGATGACCGCGACCGTGGCGATGCCAAACGGAGAGACCGGCCTGGCCGGCCTTGGGGGGCTCGCAGCGATGATGGTGGTTATTCCGGCTGCCTGCCTGATGCTGTGGGCCGGTGCCGGTGCGGTGATCGCCGACCGGCTCCGCCAGCCGGTCGCCCGGCGGCGGTTCGACCGGTCCATGGGAAGCCTGCTGATCGTCACGGCGGTGTTGCTGGCCGGAGGACCGGCGCTCGCCATACTGTTCTGAGCTGTCGGATAGCGCTTGCCGGCCTGTTCAGGACCAAGGCGGGGACGCAATCACTTTCCCGGATCGAGAAAGGAATGCGCCCCCTTTGCAGTCCTAATCGAGGAATTCGGGTCGCGCACGCAGTTCGGACTCGCACAGATACCGACCGCACGGCTCTGGCGAACCCCTAGATCGGGATGATTTGAAGTCGACTCGACTTCAAATCTGAATCCCGATCCACTCCAATGTTCTAGAGGACGATTCAGAGGTGAGGTCACCTGACCTCATCTCATCGTGCTCTAGTCACGCACTTCCTCGCACGCGCAGCAGCACTGCGGATAGACGTTGAGCATGAACATCGTGTTGTTGGTCTGGTCGATGCAGAAGTTGATGCATTTGCCGGCCAGCGTCGCCGCCTGGATGGCTTCCCGGAAATCCTTCAGATTGTCGGGGCTGTACCAGGTGCCGTCGATCTTCAGCCGGGTCAGATCCTCGCTGCTTCTCTCATAGAAGAGCCACTCGACACAGCCCTTGGTCGGGCTCGCCGGCGTCGTGGACCCGCGACCGACGAGCACGATCTGGCCGGCGTTGATCTTCTTGACCGCATCGTCGGCCAACTGGATCCCGGGGTTGAAGCGGGCGATTGCGATCAACTGATTGGAGACTTGTACCTGTGCCATGTTATAATCCTCTTGTATTTTAATAAAATCCAATTGATAAGCGCCGACTCAACTCGCAAATGGCTTCCATCCATGCATCACAGCAGCAATCTCTGCCCTCCTCGGGCTCAGCGTCCTAATTCGGCTTTTCCGGCGAGTTGCGCCCTCTCGAGACGAAACTGATCGCCGTCGAAGGCTCCGAGGAGATCCCCATGCTACGCCCAGCTTCCCGGACCCGCTGTGGCAAATCCCACATCGCTGGATAGCGGCAAGCCCGGCCCGCCAACTTCAGTTGGCCAAAGCCGGAGCACCGTGCCACCGTTGCGGCAATGCTCATCCTTCGATTCCAATTCCGTCCGGCCCGAGTTCCGACAGAACCGGCGGCTGTGCTAGTCTCCCGGATTCTTGTTGGCTGGCCCCGGGAGGCGCGGTGACATTACGCCTCTTTGCGAGACTCTTCGCCGCTGTGACCATTGGCGGGCTGGCGCTTCTGGCCCCGGTAGCGGCGCAGGAAGCGACTGTGCCGTTCGGCATTCAGTTGACGGAATGGACCCTGACCCTGGATCGGGTCGAGCGGGAAGCCGAGGCCTCAATTCTGGAGCGCCTCTGGGTCAACGAGTTGAAGGTGCAATTGGCCGAGGTTCGGACCGAAGCCGAACAAGCCGAGAGAGAGGCCGAAGCCCGGCTCATTCCGCTTCATTCGCAGCTTGTGACGATCGGGCCGCGACCCGAGGTCGGCGCAACCGCGGAGCCGCCCGACATCGCCGCGCAGCGCGAGCGGCTGGAAGCGGTCATCGCCGCCATCGACGCACACGTCAAGCAGGCGGAGCTGATCATCGAGCGGGCCAACGAGCTGGATCGCCGAATCACCGCGCTTGCCCGGAAGCAACTGATCGACCGGCTGTCGACTGCATTTCCTTTCCCGCTGGCGCCCGGCACCGTTGCGGTTGCGGTCCCTGAATTCTTCGAAATCGTCGGAGAGATCGTCGATTCCCCGTTCGTATGGTGGCACAGCCTGGGGCCGGCGGATCGCAGCACGGTCAGTGTCAGAGTGGCCATCGTTCTCCCGCTGGCCTTTGTCATCGGCCTGCTGATCCGGATCGCTCTGCGCCGTTGGTTCGTCCGCGACCCGACCGTCGAGGACCCCACCTACCTGCGACGGCTGACCGCCGCCATTGCGCAAGCGGCGGCCACGGGCATCGTTCCGGCCTTGATCTTCGCCGGTTTTCTCTATCGCGCCGCCAGCGAGGGTGTCCTCATCAGCGGCCCGTTCCGGGAACTCGTCATTGGGTTCTGCATTGCCATGATCCTGACCATCCTGGCCTGGGCCCTGCCGCGGTCGGTTCTGGCCCCGGATAGTCCGAATTGGCGGCTGATCCCGGTCAAACCCAAGAATGCCAGGAAGATCAGCACCAGGATCAGCGCGCTTGCGGCCATTGCCGCGGTCGACCTTCTACTGCGTTTGTTCGGAGAGCACCGGGAGACCTCCAACGAGTTGGTGGCGCTCTACATTTTCGTGGTCAGCGGTCTCGAGGCCGGCCTCCTGCTGACCCTGACACCCAGCCGGATGTGGTCCGAGGACGAGGAGACTGCCCCCCGTGCGCCCGAGGCGGCCGAAGAGGAACCGTCCAACGATACTCCCCGGCTCTGGAGATACCTACGCCGAACTATTTCGGTTGCGGCCGCGGTCGCGATCGTGGCGGCCTTCCTCGGCTTCTCGTATCTCAGCGCCTATCTGACCTCGAACCTTGTCATCTCGTCGGTCGTGGTGGGCCTGCTGGTGCTGGTGCGCGGCGTGCTGCGCGAGATGATCGGCGCTGCCTTCCGCTCCCGCTTCCTCATGGCCAAGCTCCACATCCCGCATCGGCTGCGGATGCTGTTCAAGTTCTGGTTCCGCGTCGCGCTCGACGTGGTCCTGTTCTACGTCGCCATCGTGATCATCACCCCCACCTGGGGTTTTCCGCAGGGCGATGTCTGGCGTTTGACCGGCCAATTCCTCAGCGGGTTCAAGATCGGCAACGTCACCATCTCGATCGCCGACATCCTGGTCGCTTTCTTCGCCTTCCTGGCCGCGATCGTGCTGACCCGCATGGTCCAGCGCGGGCTGGAAGAACAGGTGCTGCCGCACACCAGGCTCGATATCGGTGTGCGAAACTCGATCAAGACGGGCATCGGCTATATCGGCATCGCCCTGGCGGCGCTCATCGCCATCGCCCTGCTCGGCCTCGACCTGTCCAATCTGGCGATCATCGCCGGCGCCCTCTCGGTGGGCATCGGCTTCGGCCTGCAGAGCGTCGTCAACAACTTCGTCTCGGGCATGATCATTCTGGTCGAGCGGCCGATCAAGTCGGGGGACTGGATCGTGGTCGGCGGGCATGAGGGTTTCGTCCGGCGCATCAACGTGCGCGCCACCGAGATCGAGACCTTCGAACGGGCGTCGATAATCATCCCCAACAGCGAGGTGCTGTCGGCCGCGCTCATCAACCTGACCCACAAAAACCAGTATGGCCGCGTCGACGTGAATGTCGGCGTCGCCTATGGCAGCGACGCGGACCAGGTCATGACGATCCTGCGGGAGTGTCTCGACGCCCATCCGCAGGTCCTGCGGATACCGGAACCGAGTGTCGTTTTCCTGGGCTTTGGCGAGTCCTCGCTCGATTTCCAGGCCCGCGGGTTCATCGACCACATTGTCCGGCGCATCTTCGTGCGCAGCGACCTGCTGACCGAGATCTATCGCCGGTTCAACGAGGCCGGCATCGAGATCCCCTTCCCGCAGCGCGACCTTCACCTGAAGGACATCGACCGCCTGGAAGCGGTGCTCGCCAACCGCCCAGAACCGCCGGCCGCGAAGCCCCGACGCCGGTCTACGGATGGCGCGGATGAGAAGAAGTGACGGACCAGAGGCAGGAGATTGGAACCGGCGGTCCGCCGAACCGGCATTCGGCAACTTGATCTGTATTGTGTCCTCGTAATTCCGCCCCGTCTAACGTTTGAGTTCAGCGTCTACCGAATTTGGTCCGCTGCAACGAAGGGTTAGGCCACATCTTTTGCCACTCATTGATCGATACTATTTTGCATCACTGTTGCGCTCCTCTGTGCCGCCGCTCAAAAGTGAAAACCTTTCTTCTTTCCTAGTTAACACGGGAAGAACGCGACTTGCAGAAAGCCATGCAATACCGAAAGCAATCAGCCCAGCTCTTTCGCCGTAAAATGTAAGGCGGCTTATTCTTGAACTGATAATGCCGCCTAATAAGTTATCAATTGCGATGATTACAATTGACGCGACTATGACGATACCGCAGATAGCGTAAATGTATGCTCGACGCACAGCTTCAGAGTGCCCTTTGCCCATGGCTCGTCGAAAGAATATATAGCAGAAGACCGCCAATATCAGGAACATAACGGCGGCAGAGATGCCGTGTACATAGGGAATGACTTCCACATGGCTTCCGCAGTCGCATGGGAACATCGCAACGCCCATAGCGGCAAATGCTGCCATCTTGCTCAACACCATCTGGCGTGTTGATCTTCCGTTGTACGCGAGTAGAAATGCGGATATCGCAAACAGAAATCCCACAAATATATCTCGCGACCAGCCGCCCTCATGATAAGAGGCGCTTATTGATTGGAGTACTGTTTCTGAAAAGAAGCTCGTTAAGCTGGCAAGAAATATAGCGATCAATCCAACTATAAGTTTACTCGTGTGTTCGTCTATCTCGCTTCGTATTCGATTTAATGACATACTTATTCTCCTTTAGACGCGATCGTTAATGACCTGCTCTCCTTCGGCCCCTCAACAATAATGAGAGCCCCGCTGCTACGATGACAGTTTACTAAATCCCTTTTGTCCCGCGATTATCCCGACAGACGGAGCGAAGATTGCCTCAATTCTACGCGTTAACCGATCTTTAACCTTTGGCCCCTATTTTGCTGGGGTATGTCCATCTTTTAGACGTCTAGAAATCTTACGAAACGGAGCTGGTGGTGCGTGGATCAGACTTGGTGCAATGGCGAATGCGAAATGGATACACCCAGGAAACCCTGATGGGTGAACTTGCTGTGAAGTCGAGGCAAACCATCAGCAACTGGGAGAACGCCGGGAAAAATATTCCACGGGTCGTTGAGCTTGCACTGACTGCTTTGGAGCATGTCCCAAGCAGCCGGCGGATTGGTGGTAGAAGAATCACAGCAAAACAGAAACACGACTATTTCAGCAAGATGGAAAGTTAGCATGACAGACAATACCCCAGATCGAATCGAACTCAGCCTCGGGATATTCCGTGCTTCTGCCGTCGGGAGATTCGCAGTCGGCGGATTGCTGGTACTGGTCGTAGCGGCTTCGGTAGCCAAGGCTTTCGGCGTTTTTTGAAGATCGGAGCATTCAGCGGCAACATACCGGCCCGGTGGTCGGTTATTGTCGGCTTCGGGTCAAATTGCCGCAGTGGGGCCGAGGTCAGCGAACGACAGCTTTCTGATCCGCGAGTAGACCTTTCGCGACGCCATGATCAACGACGGGACATGGCCGCGCTGAACTCACCCACCCCCTACCGCGCCGGTATCTTCACCGTGAATCTTGCCCCGTCCCGGTCGTCCCGGTTGGCGGCGGAGAGTTTGCCGTGGTGGGCGTCGATGATCTGTTTGGAGATGCTGAGGCCGAGGCCGGAATGGGTGCCGAATTTCTCGCCCGCCGGGCGTTCGGTGTAGAAGCGGTCGAAGATCGCCGCCAGCTTGTTGGCCGGGATGCCGGGGCCTTCGTCTTCGATTTCCACGATCACGTAGCCGCCCTCGCGCCTTGTCTTGATGGCGATCACGCCGCCGGGCGGGGAGAATGAGATCGCGTTGCCGATCAGATTGCGGAACACCTGCACCAGCCGGTCCTCGAGCCCGTTCACATGCAGGGTGTTGAACGGCGGCAGGGTGAGGCGCAGCACCGGGCCGCCTTCCTCCAGCGTCGTTTCGTACAGGTCGACCAGCATGCGCAGCATGGCGGCCATATCGACCTCTTCGGACTCCGCCCGGGACAGCTCGGCGTCGATCCGCGAGGCGTCGGATATATCGGTGATCAGCCGGTCGAGCCGCTGCACATCCTCCAGGATGATGGCCATCAGCCGGCGCTGCTGGTCCGGATCCTGGATGCGGGCCACGGTCTCCACCGCGCTGCGCAGGGAAGTCAGCGGGTTCTTGATCTCGTGGGCCACGTCGGCGGCAAAGCGCTCGATGGCGTCCATCCGGGTCCACAGCGCCGATGTCATGTCGCGCAGCGCGCCGGACAGCTCGCCGATCTCATCATGGCGGCGGGAGAAATCCGGGATCAGCTGGTGCCGGCCATGGCCGCGGCGGACCTGCTCGGCGGCCGCCGCCAGCCGGCGGATCGGCCTCGTGATGGTGCCCGCCAGATAGAGCGACAGCGCCACGGTGACCAGCAGGGCCACGCCCCAGACCTTGAGAATGTCCTCGCGCACCGACTGGACGGACTTTTCCATGCGCTCTGTATCGCGGGTGACCAGGATCGCGCCCTTCACCGCGCGCAGCCTCTGCACCGGGACCGCGACGCCCAGGATCTTGCGGCCCTCCGCGTCGGCCCAGACCTGCTGGCCGATATTGCCGGACAGCGCGCGGATCACCGGGGCGTAGTCGGTGGCGCGCTGCTGCGACTGCTCCGTATAGGGCGGCCAGCCCTTGCGCTCGGGCACCAGATGGGTGATCCAGCCGTAGATCGCGTCGAAGACGTCGCGCAGCCAGACACTGTCATCGGCCGGGCGCAGCAACTCTATCTCGATGATGCCGCCGCCGATCAGCAGCCGGCTGTCGGCCAGCAGGTCGCCATCGGTGGTGAACAGCCGGGTGCGGGTGTCGGTGGTCTCGTACAGCCGGCGCACCATCGCCCGGCCGCGCTCCGGATCCAGGTCGAGGCCGATATCCGGGTCGCCGACGATGGCGCCCTCGGCCAGCGCGCCGGCGAAGATCAGCGCCTCGATGCGCAGGCTTTCCATTTCCGATTGGATCAGCCGTTCTTCGTAGCGGCCGAGATACAGCAGCCCGCCGACCAGGATCATCAGCGCCAGCAGATTGATCGCCAGCACCCGGGCGGTGAGCTTGGAGAAGGTCAGTCTTGCGAAAAATCCGCGCCGGCGCTTGGGCGGCGACAGCTCGGCCTCGGGCATGGTGCCGGTGTCGGCCTGCTCGTCGGTCGACCATACCGATCCCGTCGGCGCGTGCGGCTTCCGGTTCTCGTCAGCCGGCGCCGCGGGGGACGCCAGATCGGTCGGCGCCCTCAATTCCGAGCGGGTATCAAGCCTCATCAGGCTTCGGCGGTCTCCTTGTACCGGTAGCCGACACCATACAGGGTCTCAATCTGCCCGAATTCCGGGTCGATGACCTTGAATTTCTTACGGATACGCTTGATGTGGCTGTCGATGGTGCGATCGTCCACATAAATGTGCTCGCCATAGGCGGCGTCCATCAGAATGTCGCGGCTCTTCACATGGCCGGGACGCATGGCCAGGGCCTTCACCAGCAGGAATTCCGTCACCGTCAGCTCGATCGGCTTGCCATTCCAGGTGCAGGCATGGCGGTTGGAATCCAGCACCAGATCGCCCCGCACCACCACCGCGGCGGGGTCGGCATCGACATCGGAGATCGCCAGCTCGCTGCGCCGCACTAGCGCGCGGATGCGTTCGATCAGCAGGCGTTGGGAGAACGGCTTCTTGATATAGTCGTCCGCGCCCATGCGCAGGCCGAGAAGTTCGTCGACCTCGTCATCCTTGGAGGTCAGGAAGATCACCGGAATCTGCGAGAATTTTCGGATCCGGGTCAGCAATTCCATGCCGTCCATGCGCGGCATCTTGATGTCGAGCACGGCCACGTCGACCGGCCGCGATGTCAGCCCGCGCAGGGCCTCGTCGCCATCGGCATAGGTGCGCACTTCAAAGCCCTCGGCTTCCAAGGCGATCGACACCGAGGTCAAAATATTGCGGTCGTCATCGACCAGCGCGATGGTTGGCCCCACGGCAACGCTCCTTCCCTTCGGGTCGGGACCCAACATCCGTCATCGCGAAAGGATGACCGGATATGCCCCAACGACAATCTTTGTCGTGTGCGAAGGTCGTCGCCCAATATGGCGCATTTGCGGCTGTCTTGTAACCAGGGTTGCCGGAATCCCGACGTTTTCGGCGGGTTTGAACCACTCGGCGGTCAGGGAATCCACACCGGACGTCGATTCCGGTGATTCGCCGCGGGATGCGGCGCTGGCGCCCTGGCGCATTTTCCGATCTTACGGCACCTGCCCGCTCCCCCGCCCGGCCACCCCCAATACTCACCTGCGCCAGTATCCTATGTGGGTCGCCGGGCGGGGGAGCGGGCAGGTGCCGATTCTGCGTGAGCGAAAAATGCCCGGTGTCCCGATCCTGAAATTCGCATGAGCGAATTGCAGTATCAAAGGGACACTAACTGTATGATTCTAGTGTCATTCAGCTTCCGAAATCCGGCACATGAAATGTGCCGAACTTCGAAACCATGACACTAGACCTCGATGCGGCGATACCGACGCATGGTGTCGATCAGGGCGGAGCGGATGCCCGGCTCCATCGCCGAATGGCCGGCATCGGGAACCACGATGAACCGCGCCTCCGGCCAACAATGCCGCAGATCGTTGGCGCTGGAGATCGGGCAAACGATGTCGTAGCGGCCATGGACGATGGTCGCCTCGATGTCGCGAACCCGGTCGATTTCGGCGAGCAGATGGTTCTCCGGACTGAACAGATTGTTGCGGAAATAATGCGCCTCGATCCGCGCCAGGCCCAGCGCATGGGCATCCTCGCCGGCCGCCGCGACCGTGTCCGGGTTGGGCAGCAGGGTCGAGCAGGCGCCCTCATACATGCTCCACGCCCGTGCTGCCGGCATATGAACGACCGGGTCCGGGTCGATCAGCCGCTGGTAATAGCCTTCGAGCAGATCGCCCTGTTCGTCTTCCGGCAGAAAGCCGCTGAAGGTCTCCCAGGCCTCCGGGAATATCGCCTGCATACCGTACAGAAACCAGTCGATCTCGCTGCGCCGCATCAGGAAGACCCCGCGCAGGGTCAGCGTCAGGCATCGGTCGGGATGGGTCTCGCCATAGACCAGCGCCAGGGTGCTGCCCCAGGATCCGCCGAACACATGCCAGCGATCGATGTCGAGATGGCGGCGCAGGCTTTCGATATCCTCGACCAGCAAATCCGTCGTGTTGTTGGCGATTTCGCCCAGCGGTTTCGATCGGCCGGCGCCGCGCTGATCGAAAATGACGACGCGGTAGTGGTCGGGATCGAAGAACCGCCGATGCACCGGTGACGCGCCGGCACCCGGACCGCCATGCAGAAAGACCACGGGCACGCCTTCGGGATTGCCGCATTGCTCCCAATACAGTTGGTGAACCGTGTCGACCTTCAACACGCCAGTCAAAAAGGGCTCGACCGGCGGGAATATCGCATCGCGCGGCATGAGGCAGTGCTCCGGAGTCGGATGCCCCCCGATGGGGCGGCGCAATGCGACTTTAAGCAGGTCGCGCCGTTCACGCAAAACCTCCTGCGGCCACTGCGACCATAGGCTACAAGGGGACCATGAAACGCTTTGTTCTGCTATCGGTGATCCTGGCCGCGGTGGCGATGTCGCCGGCCCAGGCGGACGCACCGCCGGGTCTGGTGGTCGACGGCGCTGGCCAGGTCGTTGAAATCGTCGACGGCGACACGGTGGTTCTCGACGATGGCACCGAAGTGCGGCTGGTCGGCCTTCAGGCGCCGAAGCTGGCGCTCGGCCGACGGGGATTCGTGGAGTGGCCGCTGGCCGACGACTCCCGTGACGAACTTGCCGATTTGGTGCTCGGGCGGCAGGTGTCGCTGGCCTATGGCGGCCGGCGGACCGATCGCCATGGCCGGGCCCTGGCCCATCTGGTGCGCGATGACGGGCTGTGGGTCCAGTCCGCCATGCTGGCGATCGGCATGGCCCGGGTCTACAGCTTCGAAGACAACCGCACCGCCGTCGAGGAGATGCTGACGGCGGAACGGCGCGGACGTGCCGCCGCACGCGGGATCTGGTCACATCCCTTCTATGCGATCCGGGCTGTCGACGAGACGGAGGGCCTGCTCGATACCTTTCAGATCGTCGAGGGCGTCGTGCTCGACGCCGCGGAGGTTCGACGTCGGATCTACCTCAATTTCGGCACAGATTGGCGCGACGATTTCACCGTGAGCATAGCGCCCGATCACGTTCGCGCCTTCCGTGCCGCCGGATTGGAGCCGTTGGACTGGTCTGGCCGGCGCATCCGCGTGCGCGGCTGGCCGCACCGGCGCAACGGACCCATGATCGAGGCCACTCACCCGGAACAGATCGAACTTCTCGGGCGGTTGGAGTAATTGCGGAATGACGAGATCGCGCTGGATCAGCGGCGGCCGGATCGGCCGGGCAGCATTGACCTTCGTGGCATTGGCGACGGCCCTTGGCGCCTGCACGGTCAACCCGACAACCGGCCGCCAGCAATTCTCGCTGATGTCTCCACAGCAGGAGGCCGCCACCGGCCGGCGGGAATTCCCGCGTCTGGTGGAGCAGTTCGGTGGGGCTTATGAGGATCCGGCGCTGTCGGCCTATGTGGAGCGGGTCGGCCTTGGCGTCCTGCGGGCGACCGGCGCGGCGAACCAGCCCTATCGATTCACCGTGCTGAACAGCGATTTGCCGAATGCGTTTGCACTGCCGGGCGGATACGTCACGGTGACCCGCGGCCTGCTGGCCCTGATGAACGACGAGGCGGAACTGGCCGGCGTCATGGCCCATGAGATCGCCCATGTCACCGCCCGCCACAGCGCCGAACGCTACAGCCAGGCCACGCTGGCGCAGCTCAGCGCCGGCCTTCTAGGGGGCCTGACCGGCAATGCCGAACTGGCGGAGCTGGCCGGTAGCGGCGCCCAGATCTATTTGCTGAGCTACGGGCGGGACCAGGAATCCGAGGCCGATGCCATCGGCATCCGCTATCTGGCGGCCGCCGGATACGACCCGTACGCCATGAGCAGTTTCCTGCGGCAGCTTGGCCGCGACACCGAATTGGATGCCCGGATCGATGGACGATCGACCGGCGCCAGCCGTCCGGCCTATCTGTCGTCCCATCCGCGCACCGAGGACCGGGTCCGGCAGGCCAGCGCCCTGGCGGCCCAATCGCCGGGTCGGCACAGCCGGCGGGACCGCGACGCTTATCTGTCGGCGATCGATGGAATGCTGTGGGGCGGATCCGGACGGGACGGCTTCATCGACGGGACCGTTATGTCGCATCCGGAAGAGGGCATCCGTTGGGAGGCGCCGCGTGGGTTCCGGCTCGGGCAGAGCGGTAGCCGGATCGTCGGCGCCGACAATGCCGGAAGCCAGATCGTCTTCGACATCGTGTCGCCGCGAGCGGCGAATTCGCCGACCCGCTATCTGACCGAGGAATGGGCGCGGGGCGCCGCCTTCAGCGGGCTGCAGGCCTTCGACGTCAATGGTTTTCCGGCGGCCACCGGAACCCTGCGGATCAATACCAGGGCCGGCGTCCGGGATGCCCGGCTGATTGCCATCCAATCGGACCAGGACCGCATTTCCCGTTTCGCTTTCCTGACCCCGCCGGACCGGACCGCCCGGTTGGAGACGGCCTTGCGGCAGACGACATTCAGCTTCCGCCGGCTATCCCGCTCGGAGCGGTCGGCGATCCGTCATCGGCGTATCGAGATCGTGACGGTGCGTCGCGGCGATACCGCAGCGGCCCTGTCCCGGCGCATGGCCTTCGACGACTTCAAACTGGAACGCTTCCTGGTGCTGAACGGATTGGATTCCGGCGGCGCCCTGCAAGCCGGGCAGAAAGTGAAATTGATCGTGAATTAGGGCTGCGCCTCCGGTCCGGCGTCTACTGCCCGACCAGAAGTTCGTCAGTGGTCTGTACCCGGGTCTTCAGGAAGTCGCGCATCTTCAGTAGCGCCCTGTGCTCGAGTTGGCGGATCCGCTCCTTGCTGACGCCCAATTGCTGGCCCAGCTTTTCAAGCGTGTCGCCATTCTCCCGCAACCGCCGGCGTCGGATGATGGTCTGCTCACGCGGGCTGAGCTGCCCGATCGCCTCCGACAGCCACTGCGACCGCGTCGCGCCATCGCGCATGCCGATGACCACATCCTCCGGCGACGGCCGCTCGTCCGCCAGCGTGTCCTGCCAGTCGAGATCTCCAGTCAGGGTCATCGGCGTATTGAGCGACTGATCGCCGCCGGACATTCGCATTTCCATCGACTCGACGTCGCCCACCCTCACATTGAGCGCCTTGGCGATCTTCTCACGCCCATCATGGGAAAGACGATTGGCGCCGACTTTCTCGATCCGGGCCTGCAGCCGCCGAAGGTTGAAGAACAGGGACTTTTGGGCCGCGGTCGTGCCGGTCCGCACGATCGACCAGTTGCGCAGAACGAAATCCTGCATGGCCGAGCGAATCCACCAGGTGGCGTAGGTGGAAAACCGGACCTCCCGGCTGGGCTCGAACCGCGCGGCGGCCTGCATCAGGCCCACATTGCCCTCCTGAATCAGATCGGCCATGGGCAGCCCGTAATTGCGAAAGCGCGATGCGGCGCTGATCACCAACCTCGTGTACGACCGCACCAACTCGTGCAAGGCCGCCTCGTTCTGAGAGTCACGCCATTGACGCGCAAGATTGAGCTCGTGGTCCCGGGCCAGCAGCGGTTCCGACATGGATTTCCTGATGAAAGCCAGATTCGAGCGCCGGGTCTCGGATCCGTCGATATGCGCCATGCCAGTTCCCCGAAACTCTAACAAGGTTCAATCGTGCTGATTAGAACTCATCTAAACAATATACGGCATCGGCGACAGATCGGATTTATCCAAATTGAAAAAAGTTCGTCAAAGTTTTGCGACGATCGGGAAGAGGGTGACGACCCAGGGGCGTGGACAGTGGCGCCGACAGGGGTCGTCAGGCCTGCAGAAGCTCCAACACCTGGCCGTCAGCGCCGATCTGCGCCGCCGTCAGCGTGCCGCCACGACCGCACCCGCTGTCCAGGGTGGCGGTGACTTCGCCGACCACGACGCCACCATTGGCCGGGTCGAAGCCGCGGATCACCTTGCGGCATCCGAAATAGGGCTCGGTCAGATCGTCGAAACCGGCCGTCCCCCACCAGAAACTGTCGCCCTGTGCGGGCAGGGGGCGGGCCGGGTCGATCCCGGCGCTGACGAACAGCACCGCGCCATCCTGGGTGAAGGCGGCCCGCCGCAGCGCGGTAAACAGGTTGTTATGGCCGGCGGAATCGCGCATCGCCGACCTCAACTCGTTGGTCCAGCGGGTCAGTTGCACCGCGCCTTCACGCGCCGCGGACAGGCCGGCTTCCGGATTGCCGCCATAGGCGCGCAACGTGGATTCCACTCCTTGGCCCAGCATCCAGCGCAGGACGTCCTGGGGGTTGGGGGCGAATTGCAGTTGCAACAGCTTCTGCCACATCTCCTCCTGTGCGCCGCGCAGATACACCATGTCGCTCGCCAGGACACCCGGGATCGCCATCACGTCCCGCCGGAATGTGAGCAATTCCGTGAAAGTCCCGCGCACTGCCGCGCCACGCCCGATCAGATTGCCGAGATAGACGACCCGGTCGCCGACCTTGAACTGGGAAGCCAGATGGTCATGCAGCACGCCAAGCCGGTCGGCATCGCCATGAATTGCGGACACCGCCCAAATCCGTGCAGGCCGGCCAAGCTGTGCGAATTTTGCGCTATCGGAACTCAAGTTGATTGCCGCTAATTATTCAATGCGTCACAAAGCCCTACGAATCGCGCCAGTGTAGCTGGAACGCGCAAGGGGAAAAGCGGCAATTCACGGGAGGGGCGCCAGGGTCTGCTTCAGCACATCTACCGCTGACGCGGAAGTCGGCACCAGCCCGCTCCCCCGCCCGGATACCACACAGCCAAACGGCCGCCCGACGATCCGGGCGGCCGTTTGCCATGGGAATATCCAGTGCCGGCGAACCGGCCTGGCGTATTACGCAACTTTCATCAGGACCTGCTCGAGACGCTCGGTCGCCCGGATCTCGTCGATCTTCTCGACCGCTGCGAGTTCCCGCGACAAGCGCTCCAGCGCTGCCTGATAGATCTGCCGTTCGCTGTAGGATTGCTCCGGCTGATCGGCGGCACGGTGCAAGTCCCGCACCACTTCGGCGATCGATACAGGATCGCCGGAGTTGATCTTCGCCTCATATTCCTGAGCGCGACGACTCCACATCGTCCGGCGCACGCGGCTTCGGCCCTTCAAGGTCTCCATCGCCGTCTTGATGCGATCCTTCGAGCTCAATTTCCGCAAGCCGGCCTTTTCGGCCTTACCGGTTGGGACCTTGAGCGTCATGCGCTCCTTGTCGAAGTTGATCGCGTAGAGCTCAACTTCCATTTCGCCCACCCGGTGGGTCTCGATGCCGGCAATACGACCCACGCCATGGGCGGGGTAGACCACGTAATCACCGACGCTGTATTCAAGTTGATGCGACATCCAGCTAACTCTGCCCCACAGTTTCACCAAAGTGCGCCCAAGCCACCGAACGCATTGCGATAACACCTTGAAAGGCGCTTAGTCGCGGCCCACCCCAGCCATAAAGACGAACCTCACCGTCCGCATTCTGCGGAGCGGCCCCGTTGGGGACCGGCTTCGGGAGGGGGACTAGGTCCGCCAAATGAAGGGACCGGTCGTTCATCGCGACCGGCTTATGCAGACAATATAGCGTAAAATGTCGTCGTTATAAAGGGTTGCGATAAGATTTCACCGAATTCGATTAACTGCGCAATGAATCGTCGTCAATTGCGGCTTGGTTATTCGCCTTCGCCCGGCTTTGTGCTGAAATGTTTCTCGAACTTGTCCGGGGTCGCCTGCCAGTCATCTGCATCGGCCAGCGGGTCCTTCTTTCGGGTGATGTTCGGCCACGCTTCCGAATATTGACGGTTGATTTCCAGCCATTTCTCCGCCGCATCGACCTCGGTATCGGGCTTGATGGCCTCGATCGGGCACTCCGGTTCGCATACGCCGCAATCGATGCACTCGTCCGGATGGATGACCAGCATGTTCTCGCCTTCATAGAAGCAATCCACCGGGCACACTTCCACGCAGTCGGTGTATTTGCACTTGATGCAGGTCTCGGTCACAACGTAAGGCACGATTGCCCTCCAAATAAATCGAATATGCGTATGCCGCCTAGAGCGGGATGATTTGAAGTCGATTCGACTTCAAATATGAATCCCACTCACCTCAAATGATCTAGAGGACGATTCAGAGATTAGGTCAATTGACCTAATCTCATCGTGCTCTAGGACCGCAAATTCGGGCCGCGCGTTATTCGATACCGCCGTCCATCCCGTGACGGCCAATCGCCCGCTTCCGGGCTGCCCCGCTCTGCGAATCGCTGACATTGAGCAACCCGCAAATCCGGCGCAAGAGGCTTGCTTCCAGGGCATGCACCTCACCATCGGCACAAGCCACGTCCCAGAGCATCTCAACCAGCTGGACCCGCTCGTTCTGGCCGAACGCATCCCGAACGACCCGCGTGAAGCGGTATAGCTCCACCGCATCCTCCGTCGCCCGCTCGGCCTCCACGACCAATTCGGCGGCTTCGTCTTCCGTCAGCTTAAAGCGCCACTGGATCAACTCGCCGATCCGCACCAACTCATCGGCATCGACATTGTCATCCATGCGGGCCGCCTCAACCAGAAGGGCCGCCGCCGCAAGATGCAGTTGGTCGGTGGTGTGCACCGCGCCCGCTGGCGCTGCGCGCTCCGCTAACAGCGCCTTAAGCCGGTTTATCATGGGCGCTTAGCTAGCACTCCGGGACCCTGCTCGCAACCATACGAAAACTGGGGTTTTGCACATGCCGGGAGGAGTGCCCACCCGGCCCCGACCCCGCCGCGCGCCGCGGACGGTTCAGTTGCGATCGGTGAGCCGATCGGTATCGCGACGCTCTCTTTTCGTCGGCCGCCCGGCACCTCGGTCACGGCGGCCCGACGGTGCGCTGGCCACAGCATCAGGGCGCGGCATCGCCGTCTCCGGCTGCGGCGGCGACAAATCCTCATAGAGGCACTGCGCTTCGGTAGCCGGGCCGCGCCGGGTTGCGATCGCCAGCACTTTGATCACGCGGACGTGACTCCCCTGAACGAAGGTCA
Source organism: Inquilinaceae bacterium (assembly GCA_965237625.1). Lineage (GTDB taxonomy): Bacteria > Pseudomonadota > Alphaproteobacteria > DSM-16000 > Inquilinaceae > JABDIP01. Next base: position 131,257 of record CBDEGD010000026.1, on the reverse strand, counting down.
GAACCTGACCCGGCCGAACCGGCGCATGGGCTTTGGCCACCGCATTGCCATCCACCCGGATCTTGCCGCCGGCGCACAGGGCGCTCGCCTGGGTGCGCGACTTGAAAAACCGTGCGTGCCAGAGCCATTTGTCGATCCGCGGAGTGGGGTCGCCGGGCATCTTGGGATCAATCCGCCCCCGGTAGCGCGCGCAGCGGCGCGAAGGGCGAGTCGGCATTCGCCCCTGGAGACTGGCGCGGCTTCACCTTCCGCCGCGTCGGGCGGAAAGTGACCGCGCCCTCCGCATCGCGCGCCGCCCGATACCCCAACAGCGCCAATATGGCCGGCAGCTCCGCTACCGGTGCGCCAACCAACCGGGCAAGCTCCGGCGTGGCCGCCAGCGACCCGCCACGGCGATGCTTGGCCGCCGCTCCGGCAAGCGCCTCCAGCCGGTCGAGCCTGACAGCCCGCCGGCCGGCCGGGCAATAGCCGCAAATCCGGTAATAACTGTCCGGCGTATCGATATCGCGCGCCACCGAAAGGCTGCCAGGCGCCGGCAGCGCCGGTTGCGGCCGGCGGTGGGCCACCGACCACAGCAGGGCGCATATCGCCGCGGCGCGGGGCTTGAGCATCTTGGGCAGGAAGATATGGGCGACACCAATACGCACCCCGAGCGTCGCCAGCGCCTTACGATTGGTCTTGGACAGCGCATCGATCAACGGATCGAGTTCGACCCGGCGGAGCGCGCCAAGCTGCTCGACCAGTTGAAAGGCGATTCCGCGCGCCGCGCCGGATAAATCCGCATCGCGCAGGGTCAGTAGCGGGCCGATCGCCCGGCCGATCCGTCCTTCTAGCCAGCTTTGTAGGCGCAGCGCAACGCGGTCCCGGCCGGCAGGCTCGAGGAGATCGCTGGAGAGCGGCTGGATTTGCGGGTTGAGAAGGTCCGCCCCGGGACATAGTCGGGCAACCCGATCGCCGTTCCACAGGACCGTCGCGGCGGCGTCCTCGGCGAGGGTAAACGCACTGTCCGGCTCCGCCTCGAAGCGGCCGATACGGGCGGCTATTTCGGTGCGCAGCGCCCGGCGCGAGGCGTTGAGCAACGCGCGCGCTTCCTCTCTTTGTACCGTGGCATCGGCGGCAAAGCGGAAGCCGTCGAGCCGGCCGACATATTCGCCTTCGACCAGCACCTCGCCGGCCCTGGTCACCGCCCCGGTCAACTCACCGCCTTCGGCCAACCGCTGCACCAGGACGGTGGCACGGCGGTCGACGAAGCGCTGCGTCAGCCTTTCATGCAAGGCGTCGGAAAGCCTGTCTTCGATCGCCCGGGTCCGCTCCTGCCAATGCGGCGGATCGGCCAGCCAATCGATCCGGTGAGAGATATAGGTCCAGGTGCGAACATGGGATATTCGCGCCACCAGTGTATCGATATCGCCATCGGTGCGGTCGAACCGGGTTACCTGTTTCGCTACCCAGTCCACGTCCAGGGTGCCGCCGACCTCGCCGGCCAATTGCCGGTAGAGCCGGCCCAGCAGCCTGGTGTGCTCGTCGGACATGATCTTGCGGAAATCCGGAATCTGGCAGATTTCCCAAAGCAGACGGGTCGCCGCCGGATGGGCCGCGAGCTTAACGATCTCCGGGTCCCGGATCAGTGCGGACAGGGCCCGCTGATCGTCGGCCTCCGGCGCCCGGCGCAGCACCCGCGACGACGGTCGGTCCCGCAGGCTTTTCAACAACAGGGCGGGGCTGCGGAAATCGTGCTCGGCGCTACGCCACATCAGCGCGGTCAAGGGTTCGAAACTGTGGGACTCGACCGCCGCCACCATCTCCTCGTCGAAGGCGGGGGCATCGCCGGTGGTGCCGAAGGTGCCGTCGGACATGTGCCGTCCGGCGCGCCCGGCGATCTGCCCCAGCTCGGCCGGCCGCAGGCGGCGTGCCACCTGACCGTCGAATTTGGACAGCCGGGCGAAGGCGACATGGTCGATATCCATGTTGAGCCCCATGCCGATCGCATCGGTGGCCACCAGGTAATCGACCTCGCCGGCCTGGTACATGCCGACCTGGGCGTTGCGGGTCCGCGGGCTGAGCGCTCCCAGCACGACCGCGGTGCCGCCGCGCTGACGCCGGATCAGTTCGGCGGTCTCGTAAACATCGGCGGCGGAGAAGGCCACCACGGCGCTGCGCGGCGGCAGCCGGGTCAGCTTGCGATGCCCGGTATGGGTCAGGCTGGAGAATCGCGGCCGCGAATCGAATTCGGCGTCGGGCACCAGTTTTCGCAGCAGGGGCCGAATCGTATCGGCGCCCAGGAACATGGTCTCGTACTGGCCTCGCGCCGATAGCAGCCGGTCGGTGAAGACGTGGCCGCGTTCGGGATCGGCGCAGAGCTGGATCTCGTCCACGGCCAGGAATTCGACCGGCCGGTCCAGCGGCATGCTCTCCACTGTGCAGATGAAATAATCGGCGCCGGGCGGGATGATCTTCTCTTCGCCGGTCACCAATGCGACACGCCGCAAACCCTTGATCCGCGCCACTCGATCGTAGTTTTCCCGGGCCAAGAGCCGCAGCGGGAAGCCGATCATGCCGGTCCGATAGCCCAGCATCCGGTCGATCGCCAGATGGGTCTTGCCGGTGTTGGTCGGCCCTAGAACAGCCACAAGCCGGCGCGGTTCATCAGTCGATCGCATGGGATGAAGATTGAGGCTTTGTCCGCCCGATGCAAGCTCATAGCGCAGGGGGAGCGAGCCGGCGCCGCATCGCCGAAAATCTCCCTGGTGACCTTTTGTTAACCATTTCCCCGGCAGGCTCGTTCCACTCTGGGATGTCTGGCCTAAGACGGCCAACAACCAAAGGAGGGTTCGGCCCATGCGCTGCCGCTCCGCAAAGGCCATCTTACTGTCCATCGTGTTGATGGTCGGATGGACTGCCTGGCCTTCCACGGCCGGGGCCGTGACGACAGACGATATCGAGACCGGTCTTCGGGACTGGCTCGCCGACACGCTAGCAGCCCCGCATGCCGGCATGTCCGCTGTCCTTGACGGACCGGTATCGGCCACCGAGGCCGGCGCGGGCTTTCACGCTTTGCTGCCGCCGATCCGTTTGCAGGTCGGCTCAGGGCTCGGGCCGGAATTCCTGATCGCTCCGATCGCCGTCGATTTGCAGCCATTGGCCGGCGGCGGCTATGCCGCCAACTGGATACTGCCTGAGCGTATCGAGATGCGTGGCGAGGACGGCTCGATGGCCGAAATCACCATCGGCGACCAGTCCGGGCACGGGCTCTATTCGCCGGAACTCGGCCTGATGATCTCCACGGATTTGGAACTTCACGGTATCCGAGCCGCCGCGGCGGGCCGGCCGCCGCATCTGTCGCTCGACTCCCTGGTGTTCGGCACTCGCCATGACGCCAGGGCGCCCGGCCTGTTCGACCAGTCGACGGAGCTCCGGATCGCCGGACTGACCGCCCTGAAAGAGGATGGCTCGGAGGCCATGCGCATTTCGTCCCTTTCGCTTTCGGGAGGAGCCAGCGGAGTGCACTTGGCCGCCTGGCGTGATCTGCGTTCGTCCATGCGGGCGCCCCTCGGCCATCGACCGAAAACCAGCGCCGCGCTCCCCGACCAGATCATGTCCCAGATCGAGCCGTCAATGGTCGCGTCAGCACCCGCATCGCCGGAGAACCGCCCGACACTGCTGGCATCGGTCCAAGGGCATCAACAGATCAGCGATGCCCGGTTCGACCTGGGTGGCGGGGATATTTCGATTGGCGACGGTGCACTGGATCTATCGCTGGATGGCCTGGATTCCGGTTCCGCATCCATGGCGATCGCCTTCCGGGCCACCGACCTGACCTTGCCGGCGGCGATCGGGCCGCTGACACCCCGCGAGATGGTCGTCGATCTTGTCCTGAGCGGGCTCCCGACGGATCGTCTGTTCGACGGGCTGACAGCCCTGATCACCGGCGCCGGACTACCCGATTCCAGCCATGGCTTGGCGATGTTCGGTCTGCATCTGCAGGATTTGATGATGACGTCGGGTGGGCGGATAGAGGTCAATGAAGTGTTGCTTATCGTCGATGATGCCCGGCTGAGGATCGCCGGCACAATCAAGCCGAGTTATGCCGCTCCGCTCGGCGTTGTCGCCCAGCTCGATATGACGGTCGGCGGTCTGGGAGCGCTGATTGCCGAGGCGAGGACAAAACCCGCCGATGACGGCACTCTGCAGCAGCTCACCGTGCTACAGGCTGTGGGCATTGCAAGCACCGATCCGGACGGGACGCCGGTGCGGCGCTTTGCCCTGGACATCAACCAGCGGGGCCAGCTTTTGCTGAACGGCGCCGATCTGATGCCTGCCCTGGCGTCCGCCACGCCATAGAAAATGGGTCCGCGGCCCCGCGGATCCACCCCAGCTGTCGGCGCGGTCGTCCGTCTCGGTCTGGGCTCCGCCGTCCTTTGGCCATGAAAATCATTTGATCTCGGCAAGCGATGTTGCCGCCCGGCGCCGGATAAGGCTATGTGGTGGGAGACGTCGTGGCTGTCTGGCGCGCTTTCGAAACACAAGGTGCAGCTATCCGACCATCCGCCAAGACATTATCGATCAGGGGATTTCATATGCGCTCTTTGAAGGGTTTTACCGCCGCCGCCTGTCTGCTCGCCTTGTCAACGACAGCCCAGGCCCAGGTCGACGACCAGACGGCCGATGAGATCCGTCGCGGGATCAAGGTCTGGCTCGGCCAGACGGTGATGGGCATGGGCGACGAGGGCACAGTCGAGCTCGATGACCAGATCGCGGTAACTCCGGCCGGAGACCGCTACCAGGTCGTTCTGCCGGCCGGCCGGGCCATCCTTCGTGGCGAAGGGACCCTGCATTTCGAACCGATTGAGATCGACCTTACCCCGACCGACAATGGCTGGTACCGGACCAGTTGGCAGTTGCCGGACAGCTACCGGTTTGAGCCGACCCACGGGTCAGATGTTTTGATGACGATCGGCTCGCAATCCATCGAAGGCGTCGTCGCACCGGAGTTCAAGGTCATGATCTCCATGGACGCGGCTCTGGGCGATATCGAGATCCGGGACAGCGGCGAGCCGTCAGGCATGCGCGTCGAGCGGATCACGTCAACCGTGCGGTCGACCGAAGTTTCCGCCGGTGTCTACGACACCACCCAGCAGATCGCCGTAAGCAATATCAGCGGCTATGAGGATAATCGGGATATCTTTACCGTGGAGACCGTCACGCTCGATGCTGTCGGAAATGCGGTGCGCCTTGCCGAATACGCGGAATTCTATGATCGCCTCCAAAGCTTGGCCGCCGATCCCGATGCCCAGGTCAATACAATCGCGGAATATATGGGCTCGATGCCGATGCCTTATGCCGGTTTCGAGGGCGTCATGACGATCAGCGGGGCGGAGGCGAATGACGGCGGCGACCGATTCTCCATGGCGGAGTGGACGACACTGATCGCCCTGACGGGCCTTGACGGAAGGAGCGCGGAATTCGTCCTGGATATGGGCGTCAACGGGGTCGGCACCACCGTCGATGAGCTGACCGATCTGGTGCCGAACGAAACCCGCTTCAGGTTGGCCGTGGTCGACCTGCCGAACGAGGAATTGGCCAAGGTACTGAGCGAAGCCTTTTCCGGGCCCGGCCAAGTCGACCCGGGCATGGCCATGATGATGGCCGCCGGCAACATCCAGCAGGCGTTCAGCGTGGCGGGGACGGCGCTGGACATCGGTCCGATCCGGCTCGCCTCGTCCATCGCCAGCGTCGATCTGGAGGGTGCGCTGCGTCCCGACCTGTCTTCACCCTACAGCGTGGTCGGTGAGATCGACATGGTGGCGACCGGGCTGGATGCGCTGATCGTCGAGATCCAGAGGACCGGCGGCGACCAGGAAGCGGTCCAGTTCCTGACTCTGCTGCAGACCCTGGGTGCCCAGGCGCCCGAAGCCGATGGCCGTTCGGTGCGCACCTATGCCTTCCGGCTCGACGCCGGCGGCACGCTCTTGCTCAACGGCTCGGACATCATGCCGCTGATAACCGGCATGCAGTAACCGGCTACCGACAGGTCCGGATTTCACCGCCGCGGGGTTGCGTCGCGGCGGCGTTTCCCACATATCTGCGGGATCACCAACTCACGCAAGATCACTGGGGCATCGGATCTAGTCATGAGCGAGGAAACCCTTCAATTCCAGGCCGAGGTCAGTCGGCTTCTGGATATCGTCGCGAAGTCGCTTTACAGCGAAAAAGAAGTCTTTCTGCGGGAGCTGATCTCCAACGCTTCCGACGCCTGCGACCGGCTGCGCTATGCCGGGCTGACGGCGCCCGAACTGCTCGCGGATGGCAACGACGGGGATGGGGATGGCGGCGCATTCAAGATCACCCTGACCATCGACAAGCCGGGGCGTACCCTGACCGTCGCCGATAACGGCATCGGCATGGACCGCGAGGATCTGCTGGCCAACCTCGGCACCATCGCCCGGTCGGGCACCTCCGCCTTCCTGGACAGTCTGGGAGGCGAGTCCAAGAACGACGTCGCGCTGATCGGCCAATTCGGCGTCGGCTTCTACTCCGCCTTCATGGTCGCCGACAAGGTTTCCGTTCGGACGCGCAAGGCCGGCGAGGAGCAGAGCTGGCAGTGGGTTTCGGACGGCCGCGGCGAATTCACTATTTCAGAGACGGAGGACGTCGCGCGCGGAACCGAGATCGTCATGCATCTGTCGGAGGGACAGGACGAGTTCCTCGAACCCACGCGGATCCGGCAGATCGTCAAGACCCATTCCGACCACATCGCCATCCCGGTCGTCCTGGCCGCCGAACCGGCCACCGATGCGGCTGAGAACGGCGATGCCGCAGAAGCGGAGGCCCAGCCGGAGACCCTGAACCAGGCTTCGGCGTTGTGGACCCGACCGCGCAATGAGATCGGCGACGACGACTACAAGGAATTCTACCACCACGTCGCCCATGCCTTCGATGAGCCATGGCTGCGCCTGCATTACCGGGCCGAAGGCATGATCGAATACACCGCTTTGCTGTTCGTGCCGACCAGCGCGCCCTTCGACCTGTTCCATCCGGACCGCGAACACCGGGTGAAGCTCTATGTCCGCCGGGTTTTCGTCTCCGACCGCGCCGAGGGCCTGCTGCCACCCTATCTGCGCTTCCTGCGCGGCATCGTCGACAGCGAGGACCTACCGCTAAACGTCAGCCGCGAGATGCTGCAGAGCAACCCGCTTGTCGCCAAGATCCGCCAGGGCCTGACCAAGCGCGTCCTGTCGGAGCTGGGCAAGCGCGCGGACAAGGATGCCGAGGGATATGACGGCTTCTGGTCGCAGTTCGGCCCGGTGCTGAAAGAGGGCGCCTACGAGGATTCCGAGAACCGTGAGAGCCTGCTGGCGCTGATGCGCTTCCGCAGCACCCATGATGACGGCGAAAGCTGGGTCAGCCTGGCCGATTATGTGGGCCGGCTGAAGGAAGGGCAGGAGGCGATCTACACCATCACCGGCGACAATCTGGACACGGTCAAGACATCGCCGCAGCTGGAGGGCTTCCGCGCCCGGGGTATCGAGGTGCTGCTGCTGACCGATCCGGTCGACGAATTCTGGATGCCGGCAATCGGCCAGCACCAGGACAAGCCGTTCAAATCCGTCACCCGTGGCGGCTCCGATCTGTCGAAGATCAAGGCCGACGACGATGCCGAAACCGCTGAAACCGCCAAGGAATCAGTAGCTGCCGAGACCGAGGCGTTGATCACGGCCTTGAAGGCGGCGCTCGGCGACCATGTGAAGGATGTGCGGTCGTCGGAACGGCTCACTGACAGCGCGGTGTGCCTGGTCGCCGACGAGGGCGACATGGATATGCACCTGGAACGGCTGCTGATGAAGCACAAGGAAATCGATTCCGCGGCCAAGCGCATCCTGGAGATCAATCCCAAACATCCGCTGATCGTCCGCCTGTCCGCCGAAGCTGGCGGGGAGGGCGGAGAAGGCGACGGCGACCTCTCCGACATGGCCTTCCTGCTGCTGGACCAAGCCCGCATCGTCGAAGGCGAGTCCGTGCCCGACCCGGCGGCCTTCTCCCGCCGCCTGTCAGCGGCCCTGGAGCGCACCCTCGGGAGCTGAGGGCAATGGCTCCCTGAGTCTCAAGCCCCAGACCATCGCTACATGATTAGCCGTGGAAACCTCTGGCATGCCCTATACCACTTGGACCTCTGGCAGTCCGGGATCAACAGAGATTCCCCATAAATCCAATTACTTACTATACGCACTATAGTACTAAAGCCCGCGAATGGGTGTGCGGAATTCTCGGATGCAAACGATTGAGATCGACTTTGAGGTATTCAAAGCTCTGACGATGCGCCGCAAAACGGAAAGCATGACATACAATGACGTCATCAGAGATTTGCTTGGGCTAGACCAAGCCAAGCCTCAAGAGAACTTTATTGCGGCCCGCACGGACGACTGGGTTTGCAAAGGAGTTCGCTTCCCTGCTGGCACGGATTTTCGAGCGCACTACAAAGGCGTAATACACGAGGGAACGGTTGAGTCTGGCGGGCTTATTGTAAATGGCGCAATGGCCACCAGCCCTTCGGATGCCGCCAGACTCATCACAAAAAATAATGTAAATGGCTGGAATTTTTGGGAATGCCGACTCCCTGGGGATAGCCGCTGGCGATTGATCAGAAACTTTCGAAATTAGCGATCGCTATTTGCGATCTGAAATCATTTGCGAGAAGGAGCGGCAAGGTTCTGTCGCAGGTGCACTTGCATTGACGCTCAAATCGACTGTTGACATTTGTCAACAGAGACATTAGATTTGGGTTTGGCTGTGATATGAGCAGGCCGAAGCACCCGAATGCACACATCGAGTCTGCGGTGCAGAACGCTGAATCTATAGGCTGGCGTTACAAGGAAGCTGGAAACTCCGCTCATTGTTGGGGGCGTCTTCTGTGCCCATTGCAATCACGGGACGGGTGCCAATTGTCTGTGTGGTCGACCCCCAGAGTGCCTGAAAACCATGCGCGGCAAATTCTCAAGAGAGTAAAGAACTGCCCTCATTGATGGTTGAATAGAGAAAGTTGCCAATGCGGATGTTCGAATTCACGATTGTTGCTGCAGGAGCAGGCCTGCCTGACGAGGCACTTGAAGACCGCCTTTTTACGGCAGGCTGCGATGATGCGCTTCTCTCTGTATTCAAAGGTTCCATCCTGTTGGACTTCAACCGGGAAGCCAAGAATCTTACTCATGCAATCATTTCTGCAATCACTGATATTCGGTCTGCCGGTCTGGAGATTATTCGAATCGAACCTGACAGTTACGCCAGTTTGAGCGACATTGCGGAACGATCAGGACTTACCCGGCAGTCCGTATCACTTTTAGTTCAAGGTAAGCGGGGTCCGGGAGGATTTCCTCTTCCGTCGATCCGGGTAACAACAGACTCTCCTCTTTGGGATTGGCTATTCGTGGCCCGATGGCTCCACCAAAATCGGAAGATTAAGGATCGCACGATACTTGTCCATGCAGCAGTCGCGCGCACTTTCAACGCAGCCCTAGAAGGCAGGCAGCAGCGCATCTTTGTCAGCAGTGCGCTGGAACGCGCGATGGCCACCGAACGACCTTACCGCGACGCGTTGCAAAAGAGGACCACTCACTAAAGAAAGACGTGTCTACTGGATCATGATCCGGGCGGCGCCGAGGATCGCGCCGTGGCCGCGCTTTTGGACCAACACCGCACAACCGCCGGGAATGTCGCTGAGCGGCAGATTGGCGCTGATCGTCATCGGCTCGCCGCGCCATTGGCCGATCACGTCGAACTGCCGGACAACATTGACGTCGGTCAGGGTCTTGCCGCGATTCTCGCCGCGCCTGATTTCCGTGACATGGGCGTCGTCATAGCGCACCAGGACGATATCCGCCGGCTCACCATCGTAGTGGGCAGCGCCGACGGTGACGACGAGCCGGTCCGGGGCCGGTTGCACCACCGTTACGGCGACCCTCTGCTCGCGGCTGTCGGCTGCGTCCTCGACGGCACGATGCACGTCGCGGCTGCGTGACCCGACCACCGAGGCTTCGCCGTCGATCACCATTTGCGGCGTGAACACCGAACGCAGATCGAATGCCCGTCCATAGGCGCGCTGTCGCTGGGTCGAATCCGGCGACGCGAACGGATCGGACCAGCCGATATAATCCCAATAATCCACGTGATACCCGAGCGCAAGGATATCGTCCCGCGCCGACAATTCCTCCAGCAGCCGGTCGGCCGGCGGACAGGAAGAGCAGCCCTGGCTGGTGAACAGCTCGATGACGACCGGCGATGAGACGGTTGTCTCGGCCTGTGCGGTGCCGATGACCGGCAGGCACATCACCGCGAGGGCGATAAGGCTTTGGCGAATTTTCATGGGCGTCAGGATGCAGAAGCGGGTGCCAATAGGCGATTCACAATGCATCGCGACGTTTCACAGCTGGGTGAAGGCTCTGTTAAACCCCCGGCGCGAAACGAAAAACCTGCCCCGCGCGGAGGCCGAAAATCAACCGGCGCGGACCTGGACGTCGACGGTCATCTCGGAAAACGCCTCCGCCGGGCCGATAAAGGCGCCGGACAGCGGCACCGCCTGGGACGGGTCTCGGGCAACGGCGACGCGGATCAGATGGCTGCCGCCGACCTTGCCATTGGTCGGGTCGAACTCGACCCAGCCGGCGCCCGGCAGATAGACCTGCACCCAGGCATGGGTGTCCCCGGCGCCGACGATCCCCCCTGCCGCTCCGTCCAAAGCCGGGTCGTAGACATAACCGCTGACGAAGCGCGCCGCGAGGCCGAGGCTGCGCACCGCCTCGATCATCAGCAGCGCCAGATCTCGGCAGGTGCCACCGCCCAGCGCCAGCGTCTCCGCCGGCTCCTGGGTGCCGATGGCATAGCGGCGCTGATAGACGAAGCTGTGAGGGATCGCCTGGGTCATGGCCTCCAGCAGATCGGCGGTTGGCGTGCCGCCGCTATGGCCGACGAACCGCCGCGCCCACAGATCGACCTTACGATCCGGGTCGGGGTAGTGGCGTTCCGTCGTGCGGCCGAGATCCGGGATCTCCTCATTCGAATAGCCGAACGGGTAGGTGCGGGCGTACTCCTCGAGCGGGAATACCGGCCGCTCCACGCCATAGACCTCGACCGCGATGTCGCTTTCGAAGGACAGGGTGTCCGACTGTCCGGCGAATTCGGCGATGGCGATGGAGTTGCCGAACACATCGTGCAGCCAGCGCACCTGCGCCGTTGGGCTGATCTTCAGGGCGGCGGACACCAGACGCAGATCGTGGCTGTCCCGCGGCCGGAACATCAGCCGGTGCGGCCCGAACCCGACCGGCTGGGCATAGCGATAGGTGGTCACGTGCTTGACGGTGAGGCGCTGCATAGTGGCCCGACAGTAGCGGATTCGGCACCATCGGCAAGCGCCGACATGGAGGCCGGCAGCGGCGCCGGCCTATCTGCCTTGCACCGGGCGCGCCGGGACCGTCGGCACCGACTCGCCATGGGCTACCCGGCGCCACAAGACCAGTGCGAAGCCGGCGACCAGAAGCGACGACAAGGGCAGCCCAACCGCATTCGCCGACAGGCCGATCAGCGGCATGACCCAGGCCGCCGTCAACGCCAACGCGTCGCCCGGGCGCAAGCCGTCGCGAATCATCGCCCGGCCCGATACCACCAGGGCAAATGCCAGGAGGGGCATGTCGTAGAAGAACACATAAGGGCTGGACAGGAAGGTCAGCGACACTAGCAGAGGCAACCGATAGGCATTGGCCGACCGGATGCGATAGACCCGGAAAACCGCGATAGCGGCAATTGCGCAGACCACCGCCTGGGCGGCTATCGACAGCCAAAGCGCCGCGCCGCTGCTGTAGAGCGAGGCGAAGACCGAGGCTTGCAGACCGGCGAACCCGGTTCCGTCGGTGCCGGCCAGTTCGGTTCGAACCAGCGACGTCATCACGGCCGAGAACTCGAGATAATCCGCCCACAGATCCCACCCGAAGACCAAGGCGCTCAATACCGCCAGGGCCGCGGTGGTCGCCGCGGCGGCACCCATTGCCCGCCATTGGCCGGAGGCTGCGACGGCAATCGGGATCAGCAGGCCGAGATGCGGCTTGAAAGTGAGCAGCCCGAACAGGATCCCAGCCAGAATTGGCCGCCGCTCCAAAAGCCGAAACCCGGCGATAAAGAGAGCCGCAGTCAATAATCCGGTCTGGCCGGAGAACACCACAATCGTCACCACCGGCGCGCCGATCAACAAGGCGGTGCGGTCGATCCGATCTTCACGGCCGCCGCCGATCGCCGCCACCAGAAGAAACAGGGCGCCGGTTACCGCGATCCAAACGCCGAAAGCAGCGCCATAAGGAATCGACGCCAGCGGCCGGAACATGAGCAGCGCATGCGGCGGATACGGGAACGGATGAATTTCCGCCTGCCGAACCGGGTCGCCAACGATCGATGCCTGGAAAGCGCTGAAGGCGGACAGATCGTAGAGTTCGGTCAGGCGCCCTTCCGCCGCCAGCCGCCCGGCCGCCCAGAAGACCCAGAAATCGCCGCCGCCCAGATCCGTCTCAGCCGCCGGGTCGAAGCTGTGATCGGGGAAATACAGAACGCCGTAGCCGACGAGATACGCGATCCCGAGCGCCGCGATGACAGCCACCGCCCAGCGCTCCCGGCGGGGGCGGGCCTGCCCGGGACCGCCGCCGCCGAGCGCCGGAAATCCCGGCGAATCCTCGGGCTTCATGCTGACCCCGTCGGACCCTCAGGCGGCCGCCTTCATCATGTTGCGCAGCACATATTGCAGGATGCCGCCATTCCGGAAGTATTCGACCTCGTCCAGAGTATCGATCCGGCAGAGCAGGGCGGCCGTCTCCGTCGAACCATCGATGCGGTGGATGGTCATGGTCACCTCGCAACGCGGCGCAAGCCCGTCCTCGATGCCGGTCAAATCGAAGGTCTCGTCGCCGTTCAGCCCCAGCGCTTCCCGGCTCGCGCCGTCCTGGAACTGCAGCGGCAGCACGCCCATGCCGATCAGGTTGGAGCGGTGGATGCGCTCGAAGCTCTCGGCCACCACCGCCTTCACGCCCAGCAGCCGTGTGCCCTTCGCCGCCCAGTCGCGGGACGAGCCGGTGCCGTATTCCTTGCCGGCGAACACCACCAGGGGCACACCGTCGGCCTTGTAGCGCATGGCGGCCTCGTAGATCGGCAGAGTCACGCCGGAGGGCACATGTTTGGTCACCCCGCCTTCGATGCCAGGCACCATCTCGTTCTTGATGCGGATGTTGGCGAATGTGCCGCGCATCATGATCTCGTGATTGCCGCGCCGCGAGCCGTAGGAGTTGAACTCGCGCGGCCGCACCTGATGCTCGTTCAGGTAAAAGCCCGCCGGGCTGTCGGATTTGATCGCGCCGGCCGGAGAGATGTGGTCGGTGGTGACGCTGTCGGCCAGCTTGGCCAGCACACGGGCGCCATGTACATCGGACACCGGCTCCGCCTCGGGTGTCATGTCCTCGAAGAACGGCGGCAGTTTCACATAGGTCGAGCCCGGCGCCCAATTATAGGTCTCGCCGGTCTCGGTGGCGATCTTGCGCCACTGCTCCGGCCCTTCGAAGACGTTGGCGTAGCGGCTCTGGAACATCTCCGGCGTCAGGCATTCCGCGACCGTATCGGCGACCTCCTTGTTGCTCGGCCAGACATCCTTCAGATAGACCAGCTGGCCGTCCGTGCCTTTGCCCAGCGGCTCCTGTGTGATATCGCGCTTCATGTTGCCGGCCAGGGCATAGGCGACAACCAGCGGCGGCGAGGCGAGGTAGTTTGCCCGCACATGCGGATTGACCCGACCCTCGAAATTGCGGTTGCCGGACAGCACCGAGCAGACCGTCATGTCACCGGACTCCACCGCCTCGGCGATCGGCGCCGGCAGCGGCCCGGAATTGCCGATGCAGGTGGTGCAGCCATAGCCGACCAGGTTGAAGCCCAGCCCGTCCAGATCCTCCTGAAGTCCGGCCTTCTCCAGATAGTCGGTGACCACCTGGGAGCCCGGCGCAAGAGAGGTCTTGACCCAGGGCTTGACCTGGAGCCCCAGCGCACGCGCCTTGCGGGCGACCAGACCGGCGGCGACCATCACCGACGGGTTGGAGGTGTTGGTGCAGCTGGTGATCGCGGCGATCACCACATCGCCCTGGGCCAGATCGTGATCGGCGTCGGCGACCGGGGTGGTCTTCTCGCCCGCGGGGCCGGCCGCGCCGAAGGTGGTCGACAGCTCCTTCTTGAATGCGGCGGCGGCGGTCGACAGCGGCACCTTGTCCTGGGGCCGCTTCGGCCCGGCCAGGGACGGCTCCACATCGCCGAGCTCGAGCTCCAGCGTGTCGGTGAAGACCGGCTCCACCGACGCATCCCGCCACATGCCCTGTTCCTTGGCATAGGCCTCGACCAGCTTCACCCGGTGCGGATCGCGGCCGGTGAAGGTGAGGTAGCGCAGCACCTCCTGGTCGATCGGGAAGAAGCCGCAGGTGGCGCCGTATTCCGGCGCCATGTTGGAAATGGTGGCGCGGTCCGCCAGTGTGAGCTGGTCGAGGCCCGGCCCGAAGAATTCCACGAATTTGCCGACCACGCCCCTCGCCCGCAGCATCTGGGTCACGGTCAGCACCAGATCGGTCGCCGTCGCCCCTTCCCTCAGCGCGCCGGACAGCCGGAAACCGATGACTTCGGGGATCAGCATGGAGATCGGTTGGCCGAGCATGACCGCCTCGGCCTCGATGCCGCCCACACCCCAGCCCAGCACCGCCAGCCCGTTGACCATGGTGGTGTGGCTGTCGGTGCCGACCAGCGTGTCCGGATAGGCGACCATGCGGCCGTCCTTGCTCTTGTCGGCCTCGGCCCAGATCGTCTGGGACAGGTACTCCAGATTGACCTGATGGCAGATGCCGGTGCCGGGCGGCACGACGCGGAAATTGTCGAATGCGGTCTGACCCCAGCGCAGGAACTCATAGCGTTCCTGGTTGCGCTCGAATTCGCGCTCCACATTGTGCTCGAAGGCCATCTTGGTGCCGAACTCGTCCACCATCACCGAATGGTCGATGACCAGATCGACGGCCGAGAGCGGGTTGATGCGCAACGGGTCGCCGCCCAGGGTCGCCATCGCCTCGCGCATCGCCGCCAGATCGGCCACCGCCGGCACGCCGGTGAAATCCTGCATCAGCACCCGTGCCGGCCGGTAGGCGATCTCGTTGGTCGATCGCCGGTCCTTCAGCCACTCCGCAACGCCCTTCACATCCTCGATCTTGACCGAGCGGCCATCCTCGTAGCGCAGCAGGTTTTCCAGCAGCACCTTGAGGGAGTAGGGCAGGGTGCTGAGATCGCCCAGCGCGGACTCCGCGGCCTTCAGATTGAAATAATCGTATTCCTTGCCGTCCACCTTCAGGGTGCGGCGGGTCTTCAGGCTGTCATGTCCGGTCACTGTCAAGGCTGGGTCCTCCTGGGGCGCACCGGCGAAAGGCCGGCGAATCTGGCACGTCACGGCGCGGGCTGAAAAATCGCCCTTGATGTAGTCGTTTTTACCGCCGGGATCAAATGGCGGAAGCCGACCATCCGGGCTTCTCACGGTAAGATGACCGAAGGTACGCCCCGGATACGCCATCGTCGACCGGCCGGAACCGATCACGCGTAGGTAAAAGCGGCGATCTTCTTCAAAAGGCGCAGCGATGCCCTATCGAGAATGCGCGCGGTCTCGCTGTCGCCGTAAGGCCGTTTCAAGCCGAACATGCCGCGCCAGGAGAAGTCGGGGGACCAGCATTCCCGGTAGGTCGGCCTCTCCCTAACCGCGAACGTCTTCACGAGTTTGCGGTCATGCAACCGGTAGAGCCGCGCCCTCAGCTCAATTTTCGGACGCCAGAACAGCGGAATCAGCAGAGCCAGCGGAATTAACCAAATCATCCAGTCACCCAAGTCGATCGAGAGGGATTCGCCGCCGTAGTATTCGGGTATGAAGACGTCGACACCCAAATCGGTCTTGAGCACCGGGTCGGCCGTCGATGCCGGTGCAAGCGCAAAGATCTCTTGCAACTGGTCATGAAGGTGACCTTCGATCTCTTGGCCGGAGTCACCGAACATATCCTCCAGCACCCATTTGACGTCCCCGCGCGGCACCACCGCGAGGGTTCCGAGGAAGACTCTTGGTTTCGCCCTTTCCTTTCGCCACAGACGTATCAACCAGGTCCCCCTGTCGAATCGTTCGCTCTGCATATATGGGAGTCGTGACCGGCTTCGCCATAGGGTCGACCACCCCAGAGTTAGCGTCGGTCGACCGTTCCCTCGGATCTTGGAAACGAACCGTCAAGCCATCGTCCTTATGGTGACGGTTGTATTCGAGCAGCGCATAAAGACAGGCATGATCGAAATCACCGAGCACATCGCCATCGATCGCGGCGAGATCGAAGAGAGTTTCATCCGCGCCGGCGGCCCCGGCGGGCAGAACGTCAACAAGGTGTCCTCGGCGGTCCAGCTCCGCTTCGATCTGCGCAATTCACCCTCCCTGCCGGAAGAGGTCCGCGAGCGCGCCGAGCGACTGGCAGGCAAGCGGCTGACCAAGGATGGGATCCTGGTGATCACCGCCAACCGGTTCCGAGCCCAGGAACGCAACCGCGACGACGCGGTGGCGCGGCTGGTGGACCTGCTGCGAAAAGCCGCCGAGCGGCCCACCCCCCGCCGCCCGACCCGGCCCAGCGCGGGCGCCAGGAAACGGCGGCTGGCGGACAAAATGCGGCGCGGCGAATTGAAGAAGCTGCGCGGCCCATCGCCGACCATGGATTAGTGTCCCGATTCTGAAATTCGCATCCGCGAACTACAGAATCGAAGAGACACTAACTTTATGATTCTAGTGTCATTCAGCTTCCAAAAACCGGCACACGAAATGTGCCGAACTTCGAAACCATGACCCTAGCGCAGAACCACAGGGCGGGCCGACACCGCCCAGGCGGGTATTGCTCTGAGATTTCGACCAATCGGCGGTTGGGATCGACGCCCTTTCAGTTGGTCGGCTTGATCACTATCTTGTGGCCGGGCGGTTTCATTTCCCTGTGAGGAGCGAAAGCGATGGCCCAGGATATCCTTATCGAGTGGACGAAGGGTCCCCGGGAGCGTCGCGAGATCGCGGACGTAACCATTTTCGAGGACGGCCGCGTGCGCCTGGCTCCTCGACTCGGGGGCGGCGAGCACCGGCTCTCTCCGAAAGTCCTGATGGAGGTGCGGCGCTTCGTCATCGATGAGCAGCAATTCCACAAGATCGACGAGGACGCGCTGAAGCGAGACGTGCAAGCCGCCATTGAGCAATACCGGAGCCATGACGGCCCGGCGGCGACGTTTGTCGCAGGGCCGCAGATGGACTCCGGCACGACGCACTTTCGCTCAATCGTGGCGGGCAGTCCCCACGAAGTCGCCTACCCGGACCTGGTCGGCGATGCGCAGATCTACCCCGGGGTGGAAACCTTGCAACGGCTGCGCCGAATCGAACTCAAGATCCTCGAGCTTGCCGAGGAACTGTCTGCACGAGGCTCGTGATCCGCGTTTCCGGAGAACGAGCCGGCGGCCCCGAACAGCGCCACTGCCGGCTCACTCCATTCAACCTTATCCCGGACTACCATCCACAGTGTTGATCATCGCTGATGGCGGCACCACGATCGGTTCAATCGGCGCGATGGAACAGGTGTCAACATCGTGCCGCAGCCCCATCAGGCCGAGTTCGGCTATCATCAGCATGCTCGGAAGGGCATACGCGTTGGCGGCCGCGTAGTTGACCTGATAACCCATATCCTCGAAGCAGCCGATGGACATGGCGCTGAGCGACCGCACTGCCCCGCTGAGGAATCCCGTCAACAGTTCGTCGGCAAATACGGCTTCCCGCCAGTGACCATCCCGGGTGCCGGCCCCGCCCGTGTTGGCGACCGGAACCGGCGTCGGGTTGTCCGGGTTGGCCGGGACGGCCGCCGACCGGAGGAGTCCATACTCCCGCATGGCATTGGCGCCGACGAAGGTGGGGTTGACCGTGCCCTCGCCAACGATGAGGCCCATACGATTCCAGAGCGTACCGAAGCCCAGCACGTGCCCCATTTCGTGCAGGATCACGTCTTCGAGACTCCCATCCGCCTCCATGCGGCTGAGATCTGCGGTATCGAACGACATGATGCCCTTGATCGGAAGGTTCGAACTCGGGCGGAGAAACCGCGGCCCGGCTTGGCCAAGGATACGACCTGGACCGTCAATGGGCACGCCCTGCGCCTCGATCAGCACATCGTCGATGATCTCACCTTCGACGAACGCCGGCGGAACGTCGCCGATAATCACCTCGGACCAGCGCGCCGCGGCGCTGTTGAATGCCGCCTGCTGATTTGGCGTCAGACCGCCCAGGATACGCAAGCCGACATTGAACGCCGAGGGCTCTACCGCCGTTGTCGTGAGACCGAGGACCCACCGGTTAAGCGAACCGCCATCATGGCGCGCACGGTCCGAGACATCGAGTGTCCAGGCCCCCTCCGCTGCCAACTCTCGGAAGCTCTCGAGATCGCCTTCCGGCCGGAATGTACCTCGGAATGGGGCCCGGCCTTTGGTGATCGAGGTTTGCGCATCGGCCCTGAACACCGTGCCGCGAAAGTCGTCGCGAAATCCACCTTCTCTGTCGACCAGGATGACCTCGGTCCCATCCGGGCTGCGCAGAGTCAGGTTGAGGTCGTTTGTCCAGGTATGGCTGATGTCGACTGTCACCTCTACCGCCTCGACGGTGGCACCGCCGAGTCCGGTAACATCGATGGTCGATCGAACAGTATTTGGAGGTCCGGGATCGATAGCGATCGGGACCTGATTCACGAATTCATGACGCATTTGCCCACTCCCCTATATCTTGCCGGCGCGCGCGACGGATCGTCGATTACAGAGGCTGTCCGATTATCGAGCAGATCGCCTGAGGGCGCTCACAAGACCTCAAAATCCAGTTGAAGGTCATGACCTAACACCAACCGGTCACATCAGTCTCACAACTTGCCGACCGATGACGATCTTCTGCGGACCAACGCCGCGGCGCAGCTTCCGCCCGGCACTGGCCGTTCGCCGCATCGCGCGCTATCATCCTGCGCTCCGCAGATCGGCAGGACGGTCATCATCGCCAAAAGGAAAGCCATTCTCGCCCGATTGGGCCCAACGGTCCCGATGCTGGCGCTCACGCTGTTGTTCGCTAGCCCCGCGAGGGCCGACGCCATCGATGGCCATTGGTGCGCCGAAGATGGCCGGCATCTGTCCATCGACGGCCCGAAGATCACCACGCCGGGCGGCAAGTCCTTGCGCGGCGACTATAGCCGCCATTTCTTCCGCTACGTCATCCCGGCCGCCGAGCCCCATACCGGCGCGCCAACGGCGATGACCCTGGTCAGCGACGATGTCATGCATCTGCAGGTGCAGATCGACGCTGCCAAGATGGAGACCTGGCGGCGCTGCGATTTCACGAGCTGACGCCTCGATTTGCTACGAGGCCGGTGGCGCTTTCGGCCGGCCGGGCGTCTAATGACCTCGTGGCCGGCCCGAATAACTTCAGTCACCGGCCGTTGCGCTGCAGGGTGGCCACTTCGCAACTCGCATCAGAATTGGAGCAGGACATGGCTGAGAGCGTCTACAAGGTGATCGAACTAGTCGGCACCAGCACGGAATCCTGGGAGAAGGCCGCCAAAGCCGCGGTCGACCGCGCCGGGGAAAGCCTGCGCGACTTGCGCGTCGCCGAGATCGCCGAGTTGGACATGGCGATCGAGAACGGATCGGTGTCGGCCTATCGGGCCAGGGTCAAGGTGTCGTTCAAGTACGAGCAGGGCTAAGCCAGGCCGGCGACTCGTTTCGGTCCGCGGCGTCGGGCCCGCCTATCCGCCAATCCGGGCCCGGCCGATGGTGTTGCGATCGGTGCCGAACCAGATCGTGTCGGTGGCGGGGTGATAGTCCATGTGGCGCACCGAGCCGCCGCCGGACGGAATCGGCGTGACCGAGAAGAAGTCCACGGTCGCCGGGTCGAAGCCGACGAAGGTATTCGGCGAGGCGCCGGCTTCCACGAACCAGATCCGATCCCGGTCATCGATGGCCATGCCATAGGGCCGGGCCCGGCCGCCGGACGGCATCTGCCATTCCCGGATCGCGCCGGAGCCCGGATCGAAATGGCCAAGCATGCCGCGCGCATAGTCGACGAAATAGATCTGCCCGTGACTGGAGGCCACGATCCGTCGGGGCCGCGCACCTGACGCCGGTAGCGCATGCTCTATGAGTGAGAGCGTTTCCGGATCGACCGACGCCAGCTTGTTGGTCCCGAACAGGGCGATCCACGCAGCACCATCGGGGGCGACCACGATGCCGTAGGGCCCCGCGCCGGAACTCGGCACCGGGATCAGATCGACCCTCCGATCCGCCACCCGCAATCGGCCGACGAAGTTTCCGCCTTGGACAGTGAACCAGATGTGCCGCTCATCCGCATCGAAGACCAGCGTGTGCGGATCGCTGGCGTCGTCATCGGGCATGACGACCTTGTCGATGGTGTCCGCCACCGGGTCGTAGCGGCCGATATAGCCCTGCAGATTGCCGGCATACCAGACGATGCCGTCGGCGCCGACGATCAGATTGTGCGGGCCGGCATTGCGCTCGAGATCCCGCTTGAAGAACTCGCCGGTCGCCGGATCGAGCCGCGCCAGGTAATCGCCACGCTGGCCCACGAACCACACTTCGCGCGCGCTGACCGCATCCGGATCGCGCGGCCGGCTGGACTCATAGGGAACCGCCCATTCCTCGATATCGACGGGGTTGACCGTGTCCGCCGCCCCGGCCGGCAGACAGGCGCCGAGGCAAAAAACAGCGGCGATGATCAGACGCATGGCGCCCTCCTCTGAAGTTCCCGGCTCGCTCGAAGCATCTGGCGATCCCGGCAGGCTCAGTGCTGCCCCCTCACCCTCCCACGGCTTTGCCGCGGGAGGGTGAGGGGGAGCGATCAGTCTCCAACCTGGATGGAGTAGATCGGGCTCAGAACTAGTGTCCCGATCCTGAAATTCGCATGAGCGAATTGCAGTATCAAAGGGACACTAACTGTATGATTCTAGTGTCATTCAGCTTCCGAAATCCGGCACATGAAATATGCCGAACTTCGAAACCATGACACTAGGCGGCGAGGCTTACGGCCTTGGCCGGCCAGGGTTCACGCCATGCCGGCAGGGCATTCAGCGCCGCATACCAGCGGGAGAGCTCGGCGTAGCCATCCAGCGGCACATTGCCCCCGGCGGCCAGCGGAATGACCACGCCGACGGCGAAATCGGCCACGGACAGGCCCTTGCCGACCAGGAAGTCCCGGCCATTCAGATGGGTGTCGAGCACAGTGGCGAACTGGTGCAGGAATCCGGTGGCCTCTTCGATCGCCTTGGGATTGACCTCTCCGAGGCCCAGTTTGCCCTTGATGACGTTCTCGAAGAACAGGGTTCCGGCATGGCGGGTGAAATGCGCCTGCTCCCAGTTCATCCACTTGATGACGTCGATCTTCAGATCGTCATCGGCCGGCCAAAGGTCCGACCCCGCCTTCTTCGCCAGGTGGCACAGGATGGCGTTCGACTCCCACAGCGTCCGCCCCTCGTCGATCAGTGTCGGCAGCTTGCCGTTCGGATTGATGGTCAAGAATTCCGGCGTCCGGTGCACGCCCTTCGTCAGATCGACCAGGACATAGTCGACGTCCAGCCCCAGATGCTTGGCGAGCGCGCAGACCTTGCGCGAATTGGAGGAAATCTCGTGATGGTAGAGCTTCATCGGTCACGCCTTTCGTTGATGCAGAATGGACGAGGATGTCCCGCCTCCAGACTCCTAGACGCGTGGCCCGCGCGGATTCCGACAGACAGGTCCCGACACTCTGATATAGGTCGCGCTTCAGTGTGCACCGAATTCGCCGGAGAAACGGCCTAATTCGTACGACCCACGAACGCCGCGATCCGCGGCAGCACCCGGTCGGCGGCCTGGTGGTGGGGGACATGGGCGCAATCGGGGACCAGCCAGGTTTCGACCGCACCGGCGACGCCCTCCGCGATCAGCTCCAACTGGCGGGGCGTGCCATATTCGTCGCTTTCGCCCTGGATCGCCAGCACAGGCGCCACAATGCGGGGAAGCTCGTCACCCATGTCGAAATCGGCGAACTCCGGCGACAACCAGGCATCGGCCCAGGCGGCGAAGACAGCATCGGATTGATCCCTGTGATGCCGGCGCAACGCCGCCGCCAGCCGGCCGTCAGGCGCCTCATAGGCTTGCTTGGCAACACGGATGCCGGCCAGGGTCACTTCCTCGACTATGATATGGGCGGCCTCGCTGACGACGCCGGCAGTCCGGTCCGGGTAGCGAGCGGCGAATAACAGAGCGATGCTGCCGCCGTCGCTGTGTCCGATCAGAATGGCCCTGTCGATGCCGGCCGAATCCAGCACCTCCGGCAACATCGTCCAGGACTCGTCGTAGAGATATCGCGGATGGCGCGGTTCGACGAGCGGGTCCGAGCGGCCATAGCCCTGCCGGTCGTAGACCAGCGCCGGGCGGCCGGTCGCCGCCGCCAGCCGCGCCGGGGCATCGATGCCGCGCCCGGTCCATTGGGTGATGCTGCCCAACCCTTCATGGAGGAACACCAGCGGCTGCGCGTCCGACCGTCGCACGGACGGCTCAAGCCAGAGCGCGTTGAGGGTTGCTCCGCCAGCCCGCAGCGTCAGCGGGCGGCGGTCCATGTCGGTTTCCGGTTCGATCCGGCTCATGCCGCCTGATAGCAGGCGAAGAACCGCGTGCGCTAGTGCCGTGCCGATTTCAACCGGCAATGAACCGCCTGCCGTCAGGGGCATTGCCTACAACTGCCATGACCGGTTACAACGCTGAAGTCTGTTCGTGGACCAAACAAAAAACGACCCTTGGGAGGTAGTTGATGGCCGAGGCCGCCAAAGGCGGAACATGGCCAACGGAAGATCGGCACCGGGCCGGGCCGAAGGCGGCTGGCCGGTGGCGCGGCGGCGCCCAATGACGGCCCCGATGGCGTCATCCTCGCTGACCCTGCCGGACATCACGGCGCTCGACACACTGCCGAAACTGTTGGCGCACAACGCCGCCAACTGGTCCGACGACATCGCTCTGCGCGAAAAAGACTACGGCATCTGGAACACCATCACCTGGGGCGAATACAACGCCCGCACCCGCGCCTTCGCCTGCGCCATGCGGGCGCTCGGCCTGGGCAAGGGCGACGTGGTGGCGCTGATCGGCGACAACCGGCCCGACTGGGTGATGGGCGAGATCGCGGCGCACGCGGTCGGCGCCATGAGCCTGGGCATCTATCGCGACGCCCTCGACGAAGAGGTCGCCTATCTGGTCAACCATGCCGGCGCCAAGCTGGTGATCGCCGAGGATGAGGAGCAGGTCGACAAGATCCTGCGCCTCGACGAGCGGGTGCCGAGCGTCGCCCACATCGTCTATTCCGATCCGCGCGGCATGCGCAAATACGACGATCCGCGGCTGATCTCGGTCGACGACTTCAACGCCAAGGGAGAGGCCGCACTGGCCGCCGATCCCGGGCTGTACGACCGCATGGTCGTTGAGGGCGATGGCGATGCGGTGGCGGTGCTGTGCACCACGTCGGGCACCACCGCTCATCCGAAGCTGGCGATGCTGACCGGCGGCGCGCTGATCCGCCATTGCGCGGCGTATCTGGCGGTCGATCCGAAGGGGCCGGAAGACGAATACGTCTCGGTGCTGCCGCTGCCCTGGATCATGGAGCAGGTCTACGCCCTGGGCTGGGCCCAGATCACCCGGATGAAGGTGAGCTTCGTCGAAGAGCCCGAGACGATGATGCACGACATGCGCGAGATCGGGCCGACCTTCCTGGTGCTCGCACCCCGGGTCTGGGAGGGCATCGCGGCGGACGTGCGCTCGCGGATGATGGATGCCTCCCGGATCAAGAACAAACTGTTCGACTACGGCACCGAGCTGGGCATGAAGGCGCTGGACCAGGGCAAGCGCAACTGGTTCGCCGATCTGGCGGTGCTACAGCCGCTCAGCGACCGGCTCGGCTTCGGCAAACTGCGCTCGGCGGCGACCGGCGGCGCGGCGATGGGGCCGGACACCTTCCGATTCTTCAACGCCATGGGCGTGCCGCTGCGCCAGCTCTACGGCCAGACCGAACTGCTCGGCGCCTATACGATCCACACCGCGAACGATGTGGACTACGACACCGTCGGGGTGCCGCTGAACGACAGCGTGGAGGTCCGCATCGAAAACGCCGATAGCAACGGTGTCGGCGAGATCGTGACCAAGCACCCGAACATGTTCACCGGATATTTCGGCAATGAGGATGCGGCTTCCGATGTCCGCGACGGCTGGATGTTTACCGGCGATGCCGGCTATTTCAACGACAACAGGCATCTGGTGGTGATCGACCGGATCAAGGATCTGGCCACCACCTCGAAAGGCGACCGGTTCAGCCCGCAATTCATCGAGAACAAGCTGAAATTCTCCCCCTTCATCGCCGAGGCGGTGATCATTGGGAACGAGCGGCCGTTTCTCGCGGCGATCATCTGCATCCGCTATTCGATCGTGTCGAAATGGGCGGAGAAGGAGCGCATCGCCTATACGACCTATTCCGACCTGTCGAGCCGGGAGGAGGTCTATGAGCAGATCCGCAAAGAGGTCGAGACGGTCAACCAATCCCTGCCGGCGGCCCAGCGCATCGCCAAATTCCTGCTGCTGTACAAGGAGCTCGACGCCGACGATGGCGAGCTGACCCGGACCCGCAAGGTGCGGCGCAGCGTGGTGTCGGAGAAATACGGCGACATCATCGAGGCGTTGTATGGCGACCAGACAGCGATCCCGGTCGATACCGAAATTGCATTCCAGGACGGCAGCAAGCAACGCATCCGCACCAGCCTGAAAGTGGTCGCCCTGTTGCCCGATGACGCCGCAGAGCGGGCCGCCGCGGAATGACCGCCACCCGCTTCATCGTACCGGATACCGTGTCGCTGCCGGTCGGCGGATACAGCCACGGCGTGTCCGCACAGCCCGGTTGCCGCACTCTGTTCGTCAGCGGGCAGATCCCCGAGCGCCCGGATGGCAGTGTCCCGGAAGGTTTCGCCGCGCAATGCCGGGCGGTGTGGGCGAACATCGTGGCCGTGCTGCAGGCCGACGGCATGACCGTCACCGATCTGGTCAAGGTCAACACCTTCCTGACCGGCGCCGACCAGGTGGATGAGAACGGCGCGATCCGCCGGGAAGTGCTGGGAGGCCATCGGCCGGCCCTGACCGTGATGATCGCCCAGACCCTGGAGTCCCAGTGGCTCCTGGAGATCGACGCCATCGCAATGTCGGGATCGTAGAGCGATGACAGGTCGCCCGGATATCGGCGAACCGATCCTGCAGGTCGAGAATATCAGCCTGTCCTTCGGCGGCGTGCGCGCCCTGTCGAACATCTCCTTCGAGATCCGCCGGCATGAGGTGCTGGCGATCATCGGGCCGAACGGCGCCGGCAAGAGCTCCATGCTCAACGTGATCAACGGCTTCTACCACCCGCAGGAAGGCCAGATCACCTTCAAGGGCCGCACCCGCTCGCAGATGCGGCCTCATGAGGCGGCGGCCCAGGGCATCGCCCGCACCTTCCAGAACATCGCCCTGTTCAAGGGCATGTCGACCCTCGACAACATCATGACCGGGCGGCTGTTGAAGATGCGCCAGCCGTTTTTCATGCAGGCGCTTTATTGGGGGCCGGCAAAGCGGGAGGAGCTGGAACACCGGGCCTTCTGCGAACGGATCATCGACTTCCTGGAAATCCAGAACATCCGCAAGACGCCGGTCGGACGACTGCCCTATGGCTTGCAGAAGCGGGTCGAACTGGCCCGGGCGCTGGCGGCGGAGCCGGAACTGCTGCTGCTCGACGAGCCGATGGCCGGGATGAATGTGGAGGAGAAGGAGGACATGTGCCGCTTCGTCCTCGACGTGAATGAACAGTTCGGCACAACCATCGCCCTGATCGAGCACGATATGGGCGTCGTCATGGACATCTCCGACCGAGTGGTGGTGCTGGATTACGGCCGCAAGCTGGCCGACGGCACGCCGGACCAAGTGCGCGCCGACCAGGCGGTGATCGACGCCTATCTGGGCGTCAGTCACGACGATCAGGCGGCGGCGGAGTAGGGAAAGACAGGCGATGCAGCCAAGGAATGATTCTTCAAGCCCCCTCACCCTCCCAACGCTACGCGTCGGGTCCCTCCCTCTCCCGCGAAGGGAGAGGGGTATCCCTAGTGCTCCCATGTTTCCCTCTCCCCTTGTGGGAGAGGGAGGGACCCGCGCGTCAGCATGGGAGGGTGAGGGGGCCCACAGACAACATCCGCGCCAGCGGGGCAATTCATGAGCGCATTCTTCATCGATCCCTTCATCGAGATCTACAACTATCCGAGCTTTTTCCTGGAGGTCCTGATCGGCGGCCTTCTGGCCGGGGTGATGTATTCGCTGGTCGCGCTGGGTTTCGTGCTGATTTTCAAGGCATCCGGGGTGTTCAACTTCGCCCAGGGCGCGATGGTGCTGTTCGCCGCGCTGACCTTGGTCGGCCTGCTGCAGATGGGGGCGCCGGTCTGGGCGGCGATCATCCTTAGCGTCGCCGTGATGATCGCCCTGTCCTTCGCCATTGAACGCGTGGTGCTGCGGCCCCTGGTCAATCAGGCGCCGATCATCCTGTTCATGGCCACCATCGGGCTCAGCTATTTCCTGGACGGGTTCGGCCAGACGGTCTGGGGCAGCGAGATCAAGGTCCTGGATATCGGCATCCCGAAATCGCCGCTGTTCTTCGGCGACGTACTGATCAACCAGTTCGATCTGGTGGCCGGGGCCACTGCGGCGGTTCTGGTGGCTGTGCTGGCGATCTTCTTCCAGAAGACCCGGATCGGCCGCGCGCTGCGCGCCGTCGCCGACGACCATCAGGCGGCCATGAGCGTCGGCATTCCTCTCAGCACCATCTGGGTGGTGGTGTGGTCGGTGGCCGGTTTCGTGGCGCTGGTGGCCGGCATCATGTGGGGCAGCAAGCTGGGGGTGCAGTTCTCCATCGCGCTGGTGGCGCTGAAGGCGCTGCCGGTGCTGATCCTGGGCGGTTTCACTTCGATCCCCGGCGCCATCGTCGGCGGGCTGATCATCGGCGCCGGCGAGAAGGTCTCCGAGGTGTTCTGGGGCCCGGCCCTCGGCGGCGCCATCGAGGACTGGTTCGCCTACATGCTGGCCCTGGTCTTCCTGCTGTTCCGGCCCCAGGGCCTGTTCGGCGAGAAGATCATCGAACGGGTCTAGGCAGATGACGGGCCGAATACCTTCTTCCCCTCTCCCCTCTCCCCTCTCCCCTCATGGGTGTATGGACCGGGGAGAGGCTAGGGTGACGGGGCTTCGAAACCAACACCGCGCGGCTCTGCCGCGCGACCCCTCACCCGGACCGCTGCGCGGCCAGACCTCTCCCGCAAGGGGAGAGGTGGACGTGCACAACCCGCGTCAAGACGGCACGTTGTGAGGGCATAGGACGATGTTTTACCGCGAAGCCGGGCAGTACAAGACCAGCTACTCCGCCGATCAGGCGATCTTTCCGATCCGTCAGGACCGGATCATCTTCGCCGTCGCGATGCTCTTCGCGGTCGTGGTCGTCCCGCTGGTCGCCAACGAATACTGGCTGTCGACGATCCTGCTTCCCTTCCTTATCTTCAGCACGGCGGCGATCGGCCTCAACCTGCTCACCGGCTATTGCGGCCAGCTCAGCCTGGGCACCGGCGGCTTCATGGCCTGCGGAGCCTTCGCCGCCTTCAAGCTGTCGACCGCATTCCCGGATCTGAACATCGTCATCGTGATGCTGTCCGCCGGGGTGATCACAGCACTGGTCGGCGTGCTGTTCGGCCTGCCCAGCCTGCGCATCAAGGGCTTCTATCTGGCAGTGGCAACCTTGGCGGCGCAGTTCTTCCTGCTGTGGATGTTCAACAAGTTCGACTGGTTCACCAATTACAGCCCGTCCGGCGTCATCAGCGCGCCGCCGCGCGCCGTCTTCGGCGATTTCTTCGTCACCGGGCCGAATGCCATGCCGGAGGTGAAGTACCTGTTCGCCCTGGCCCTGGTGGCGGTGCTGGCCCTGGCCGCCAAGAACATGACCCGAAGCCGCATCGGTCGTTCATGGATGGCGATTCGCGACATGGATATCGCGGCGGAGATCATCGGCATCCGGCCGCTGACCACCAAGCTGTCCGCCTTTGCCATCAGCTCGTTCTATATCGGCGTCGCCGGCGCCATGTGGGCCTTCGTCTATACCGGCAGCGTCGAAGCCCTGGCCTTCCAGATCGACCGCTCATTCCAGATCCTGTTCATGATCATCATCGGCGGGCTGGGCAGCATCATGGGATCGTTCCTGGGCGCCGCCTTCATCACCATGCTGCCGATCTTCCTGTCGAACGCGCCGCGGATCTTCGGTCTGTCGATCTCGGTCGACACCATCGCGCATTTCGAATTCATGATCTTCGGGGTGCTGATCGTGTTTTTCCTGATCGTCGAGCCGCACGGCCTGGCACGGCTGTGGCAGATCGCCAAGGAGAAGTTGAGGCTGTGGCCATTCCCCTATTGACCGCCAGTGCTATTGGGCCGTCATGGGGCCGCGTGCTAGCCTTCAAGGTAACGTTAGACAAACCACGAAAAACAAACGCGAAAGGGAGCGCATCACAATGTTCCGAAAGATAACGGCGACCGTATTGGGAGCCGCCATCGCCACCACCGCCCTGGTCGGCGGCGCAATGGCGCAGAACGAGCAATTCATCCCATCGATGGTTTACCGCACCGGCCCCTATGCGCCGAACGGCATCCCCTTCGCCGACGGCTATGCCGATTACCTCGCGATGTTGAATGCTCGCGACGGCGGCATCGGCGGCGTGCCGATCCTGGTGGAGGAATGCGACACCGCCTACAACAACGATCGCGGCGTGGAATGTTACGAGCGCCTGAAGAACAACGGCCCGACCGGCGCCGCGGCGTTCAGCCCGCTTTCGACCGGCATCACCTATGCGCTGATCGAGCGTGCCACCGCCGATGAGATCCCGATCATCTCCATGGGCTATGGCCGTGCCGATGCCAGCGACGGCACCGTGTTCCCCTATGTCTTCACCCTGCCGGCCACCTATTGGGCCCAGGCCGACGCCATGATCACCTATATCGCCGGGGAAGAGGGCGGCTTCGAGAACCTGGCCGGCAAGACCATCGCCCTGGTCTATCACGACAGCGCCTATGGCAAGGAGCCGATCGCCACGCTGGAGGCCCTGGCCGAGCGCCACGGCTTCACCTTCGAGACCTTCCCGGTGGCCCATCCGGGCCTCGAGCAGCGCTCCGCTTGGCTGACCATCGGCCGACGGCTGAAGCCGGATTGGACGTTAATGTGGGGCTGGGGCGTGATGAACTCCACCGCCATCAAGGAAGCCGCCGCCGTGGGCTATCCCATGGACCACTTCATCGGCGTGTGGTGGTCGGGCGCCGAGCAGGACGTTATTCCGGCCGGCGATGACGCCATCGGCTACAAATCCGGCACATTCCACGCGCCGGGCAGCGACTTCCCGGTGCACCAGGACATCCTCTCCAACCTCTATGATGCCGGCGCCGGCGCCACCGAGCGCGAGAAGGTCGGCCAAGTGCTGTACAATCGCGGTCTGATCAACGCCGTGCTGGTGTCCGAGTCGATCCGCACCGCCCAGGCGGTCTATGGCGAGAAGCCGCTATCCGGCTCGGAAATCCGCTGGGGCATCGAGAACCTCAACCTGACCCAGGAGAAGATCGACGCGCTCGGCCTTGGCGGGCTGTTGTCGCCGATCGCCCTGTCCTGCAATGACCATGAGGGCGGCGGCCAGATCCGCATCCAGCAATGGGACGGTGAGAAGTGGAGCTTCGTCTCCGACTGGATCGAACCGAACCGCGACGGCTTCCTGCGCGACATGTACGAGGCATCCGCCGCACAATATGCCTCCGAGCAAAGCATCACGCCGCGCAACTGCGACGGCTAGCGGGAAAGGCTGACAAACCGAGAGACCGTGCTCCCCCTCACCCTCCCATCGCTGGCGCGACGGGTCCCTCCCTCTCCCCGAGGAGAGGGACTTGGCGGGCCGGCGCGTGATTTCCCTCTCCTTGGGGAGAGGGAGGGACCCGAGGCGAAGCCTTGGGAGGGTGAGGGGGCAAGCGCTGACCCTCCGCCAACACCAGCCGCGCCCAATGCCTGACCCAACTCCCGAACCCGGCGGAGCGGCCACCACCGCCACCGCCGCGATGCTCAGCGTCAACAATATCGAGGTCATCTACGACCACGTGATCCTGGTGCTGAAGGGCGTCTCGCTCGACGTGCCGACCGGGGGCGTGGTGGCGTTGCTGGGCGCCAATGGCGCGGGCAAGTCGACCACATTGAAGGCGATCTCGAACCTGCTGAAGGCCGAACGCGGCGAGGTGACCAAAGGATCGGTGTCGTTCGAGGGGGAGCGGGTCGACCACCTGACACCCAACGATCTGGTGACCCGCGGCGTCATCCAGGTGATGGAGGGCCGCCACTGCTTCGAGCATCTGACGGTCGAGGAGAACCTTCTGACCGGCGCCTATACCCGCCGGGATGGGCGACAGGCCATCGCCGATGCGCTGGAGAAAGTCTACGCATACTTCCCCCGCCTGAAGGAACGACGCACCAGCCAGGCTGGCTATACCTCCGGCGGCGAGCAGCAGATGACGGCGATCGGCCGGGCGCTGATGTCCCAACCACGCATGATCCTGCTGGACGAGCCCTCCATGGGGTTGGCTCCGCAGCTGGTGGAGGAGATCTTCGAGATCGTCCACCAGCTCAACCGGCGCGAGGGCGTGACCTTGCTGCTGGCCGAGCAGAACACCAACATCGCCCTGAAATACGCGTCCTACGGCTACATCCTTGAGAATGGACGGGTGGTGCTGGACGGCGATGCGGAGACCCTGCGCGCCAATGAGGACGTGAAGGAATTCTATCTCGGCCTGGGCACCGCCGGCCGCCGCAGCTATCGCGACGTCAAATTCTACAAGCGCCGCAAGCGCTGGCTTTAGCAGCCAAGACGGAGCCGGAAATGCACAAGAGCCGCCTTGGGGTATTGGTGATCGATTGCCAGGCCGATGATCTGGAAGACGCAAACGCCTTTTGGAGCGCCGCCCTTGATCGTGGGGTCGACAAGACAGACAACCAGTACACGGTGCTGGACGGCCCGGATGGCGAGCCCAAAGTGCTGCTGCAAAAGGTCAACCATCCCAGCCGGGTGCATCTCGACATCGAGACCGACGATCTGGAGGCCGAAGTCGCCCGACTGGAAAAGCTCGGCGCCAGGCGCATCAGCGACGTGAGGCGCTGGGTGGTCATGGAAGCCCCAACCGGCCACCGTTTCTGCGTTGTCCGGCCGCAAAGGGCGGATTTCCCTGGCGACGCCACGGAATGGGAGTCCTGAGCAGGGCGCTCGGCTTCCCATTTCTCCTTCCGTCATTCCGACACCCCACTATCGTCATTCCCGCGAAGGCGGGAATCCAGCGATCCAGATCGCGAAGCCTTCGACTAAGTGATATCTGGATTCCCGCCTTCGCGGGAATGACGACTAGGTAGACGGCGTTCGGGAGCGCGCTGACATCGTCCCTGTGATGATCCGGACGGCCGCCGCTATCAGTCCTGGTAGCCAATTCCGGTAACAACTGTGTCCGAAACCGCCCGGCATTGCCGCGGTGGTTCCGCAATTGCAGCCCGCGAGGGTCGCAATGCCCGCCTATCCCTGCATCCGCATCACCGCCGCCGGCATTGGGCCGGCCAAGAAGGCGGTCGGTAGGGGGAGCCACGATGAGCGAAACCGATTCCAACCCGTCGCAATCCACACCACCCAAAACAAAAACACCGCCGTCAGCCTGGCCGGCCGGGCTTACATCCTCCAGCGGCGCGCCGGTGCTGAAGGTGATGCTGATCCTGGCCATGGTGATCGCCTTCCTTCTGCCGCTGGCGATGGTGCGCGGCACCATCCAGGAACGGCACTACCGCCAGCAATCCGTCATCGAGGAGATCGGTCAGATCTGGGGCAATCGGCAGACCGTGCTGGGTCCGATCCTGATGGTTCCCTATCGGGAGACTTTCACCAATGCGCGCGACGAGGTGCGCCACCGCGACCGGACGGCGTTTTTCCTGCCGGACCGTTA
This sequence comes from Inquilinaceae bacterium, assembly GCA_965237625.1. Classification (GTDB taxonomy): domain Bacteria; phylum Pseudomonadota; class Alphaproteobacteria; order DSM-16000; family Inquilinaceae; genus JABDIP01. The sequence goes on along the minus strand of CBDEGD010000026.1, from coordinate 99,043 downwards.
TGATGTCGGGGCGGATGTCCGCTCCGAGATCCGCCGCCGGGGCATCTTCGAGGCGGTTGTCTACACCTCGGACATCCTGCTGAGCGGCGAATTCGTCCTGCCGCCCACCGCCGATTGGATACCGGATGACGCCGAGATCCTCTGGGACCAGGCCCAGGTGATCGTCGGCGCCAACGATCTGCGCAGCATCGACGGGCTGGTCACCATCGACTGGAACGGGCAATCCCTGCCGCTGACACCGGGCGCCACGGCCCTGGGAAATCTGATCAACGGCCGGATGAGCGCTGCCGTTCCAGGTCTGGCGACAGCCGGCGCCCGGGCAATCCCATTCGAGACCCGGCTGACCCTGAACGGCAGCGACAGCCTGGATGTCGCGCCGCTGGGCCGGGAAACCCATGTGTCGATCCGGTCGAACTGGCAGGATCCGAGCTTCGCCGGCGCCTTCCTGCCGGACCGGCATGAGGTGACAGAGGAGGGGTTCGACGCCGAGTGGACCGTCTCTTACTACGGCCGGGCCTACCCGCAGCATTGGGACGGCGCCAAGGAAAACGACATCCTGCCGGCGATCCGGGGTTCCGGCTTCGGCGTGCGTTTCGTCCAGCCGGTCAGCGCCTATCTGCAATCGGAGCGTTCCGCCAAGCATGGCGTGCTGTTCATCATCTTCACCTTCGCGGTGTTCTTTCTGTTCGAGACCGTCGCCGGCCTGCGCATCCATGTCTTCCAGTACGGGCTGGTCGGCATGTCGCTCTGCCTGTTCTACCTGCTGCTGATTTCGGTGGCGGAGCATCTGGGTTTCGCGGCGGCCTATGGGATCGGGGCCGCCGCGGTGGTCGGGCAGATCGTGCTCTACACCGCCAAGGTGCTGGCCTCGGCGAAACGCAGCGCCGCCATCGGCGCCCTGCTGGCGGCGCTTTATGGCGGGCTGTTCGTGCTGATGGGGATGGAGGATTTCGCCCTGCTGTTCGGCTCGGTCGCCCTGTTCGCGGCCCTGGGCGCGGTGATGTATGTGACCCGCAACATCGACTGGTACGCGATCAAGCGGCCGGCCTCTGCCGGAGTTACCGTGGGCAGCTAGCGCATTACCCCGCCGCTGCGCTGGCGGCGGCGGAGCCGTTGCGGTATCCAGGAGGCAATCGAAAACCGCAGGGGGAGCCGCCCGCATGACCGCCACCGAAGGCTTCTACGATGCGCTGGAAACCCGCGACCCGGAGGTGCGGGAAGCGGCGCTGATGGCGGCACTGCCGGAACAGGTGGCGCTGGCGAAGCGCCGGGCGCCGGCCTATGCGGCATTGCTGGGCGATGTCGAGCCGGCGGAGGTGACCAGCCGGGCAACCCTGGCAGCGCTGCCAGTGACCCGCAAATCGGATCTTCCGGAGCTACAGGCCGCCGAGCCACCCTTCGGCGGTTTCTCTTCGGTTGCACCGGCCGAGTTGCACCGGATCTTCGCCTCGCCCGGGCCGATCTACGACCCCGAAGGCAAGGGGCCCGGCGGCCGCGATTACTGGCGCACCGCCCGTGCCCTTTACGCCACCGGGCTTCGGCCGGGCGACGTGCTGCACAATTGTTTCTCCTATCATTTCACCCCGGCCGGGGCGATGTTCGAGACCGGCGCCCATGCCATCGGATGTGCGGTGGTGCCGGCCGGGGTCGGCAATACCGAGCTTCAGGCCCAGGCCATCGCCCAAATCCGCCCGACGGCCTATGCGGGCACGCCGGACTTTCTCCAGATCATCCTTGAGAAGGCCGACACGCTGGACCTCGACTGTTCCTCGGTGAGCCTGGCCCATGTCAGCGGCGGCCCCTACCTGCCGCCGCAGCGGGCGTTCTACGACGCGCGCGGCATCGCGGTATTCCAGAGCTACGGCACCGCCGATCTCGGCCTCGTCGCCTATGAAAGCGCCGGGCGAGAGGGGCTGATCGTCGATGAGGGGGTGATCGTCGAAATCGTCCGCCCCGGCACCGGCGATCCCGTGGCCGAGGGCGAGGTCGGCGAGGTGGTGGTGACCAGCTTTTCCCGCGAATACCCGCTGTTGCGCTTGGCCACCGGCGATCTGTCGGCGGTGCTGGAGGGGCCCAGCCCCTGCGGCCGCACCAATATGCGCATCAAGGGCTGGATGGGACGCGCCGACCAGACCACCAAGGTGAAGGGCATGTTCGTCCACCCCGGCCAGATCGCGGAGGTCCTGAAGCGCCATCCCGCCGCCGGCAAGGCGCGGCTGGTGGTCGACAATCAAGGCGGCGGCGACAGCATGGTGCTGACCGTCGAGACAGTCTCGGCTGACGCCGGGCTGGCCTCGGCACTGGCCGATACCCTGCAATCGGTCACCAAGCTGCGGGGCATCGTCGAGACCGTTTCGCCGGGCAGCCTGCCCAATGATGGCAAGGTGATCGACGACATTCGCAAATTCGACTGATGTCTGTGCCGGCTGTCCACCATTGGTAGAAGCCGGCAAGAAGCAATAGGCCGGACCTTCCGACACCCCGACAATTAGAGATGAAACTATTCCTCTGAGGGAAAAATCGAGGGTGCGGTAACTTGTCCAATGGCGGAAATTTTCTGAAGCGGTTAAGAATTGATCTTAGTTTCGCCATGATCGAAACTTAACGTATCCTTAACAAAGTGGTCTACGGACCAGGCGGGTCGTACGAGCGCTCCGTCAACTCCCCAGAGAACCGGGCGCCACGGCATAGCCTCCGCCAGCCGGGCACCGGACTTCGAGACGGTCGCTGCATCGCCCCCGCGGCGGCCGTCTTTTTATCCGCGTCGAGCCTGATCGGGACAGCATTGGCCCGCTTTTCCTTGGCCTTCCGCCGCGCTGTGCTATAGCAGCCGGCATGCTCGACTCCGGTTTCCCACCCATCTTCCTCAATCGCGAAACCATGCCCGCCAGCAATGTTTGCCGGTAAGGACCTCGCCTGCGCGCGTGGGCCGCGATTGCTGTTCGCCGGACTCGGCTTCGCGATCGAACCCGGCGGCGCTTTGGTGCTGACCGGGCCGAACGGCTGCGGGAAATCGACCCTGCTGCGGCTGATGGCCGGTCTGATCCGTCCGCTGACCGGCGCCCTAAGCTGGGGCGGAAGGCCCCTGGAAGGGTCCGATGACCCGATCTCGGCCCGGCTTGCCTATCTCGGCTATCTCGACGCCATCAAGCCGGCGCTGAGCGCGCGGGAGAACCTGATTTTCTGGGCGGCCCTGGCCGATCCGCGCGAGGCGACGGCGCGTGCCGGGCTGGCGCTGGACGAGCTGGGCCTCGCCGACCTCGCCGATCTGCCCGGCCGCTATCTGTCCTCGGGACAGCGGCGGCGGCTGGCGATCGCCCGGTTGCTGGTTTCCGGCGCGCCGCTATGGCTGCTCGACGAACCGACCGTGGCCCTCGACACGGATGGCGTTGAGCGGCTGGGCAAGGTGGTGGCCCGCCATCGCGATGGCGGCGGCATGGCGGTGATGGCCACCCATGCGGATCTGCCGCTGTCCGGTGCGGAGATCCTGTCCGTCGCCGATTATGCGCCCACCGCCGATCTTCTTGAGGCCGCCGAGGGCGGGGGGCTGTCATGAGGCGTTTCGCCGTGCTTGTCGCCCGTGACCTGAAGATGTCGCTCCGAGCCGGGACCGACGCGACCACGGCGGTGATGTTCTTCGTGGTGACCGTGGTGATGTTCCCGCTCGCCATCGGGCCCGAGGCCACCCTGCTGGCGCGGATCGCCGCCGGGGTCATCTGGGTGGCGGCGCTGCTCGCCTCATTGCTGTCGCTGGAGCGGCTGTTCGCCAATGACTACGAAGATGGCGGCCTCGATCTGCTGGCCCTGTCGCCGCTGCCGCTCGAGGCCTGCGCCCTGGCCAAGGTGGCGGCGCATTGGCTGGTGACCGGCCTGCCGCTGATCGCCGCGGCCCCGGTGCTGGCCCTGCTCATGGACATGCCGGCCAGTGGATTCGGGATCCTGGTCGCCAGCCTGGCGCTCGGCACCCCGAGCCTGAGCTTGATCGGCGCGGCGGGCGCGGCCCTGACTCTCGGAGCACGGCGCGGCGGCGTGCTACTGTCGCTGCTGGTCCTGCCACTATTCGTGCCGGTGCTGATCTTCGGCGCGGCGGCGGTGGAGGCATCCCTGACCGGCGTCTCTGCGAAGCCCCATCTGCTGCTGCTGGCGGGCATCCTGGCGGGCGCCCTGCCGCTGGCCCCGATCGCCGCCGCGGCGGCGATCCGCCAGGCGCTAGGCTAGCACGACACCGATTCCGATAGTCCTGGACCGTTATCGGCCAAGCGATCGCCGCCGCCTAGTGATCTCCGTGGAAATGGGGCTCAATTCATCTTTTTGTGGGAGAAATTCTAAGATCGCTCACAACTTTAAACGTGGCATTATATGTAAATTGTATTAAAATAACCGTCGATGCGCACGATCGCACCGCTTCATACAATCCAACTCAGAGGTATTCCAGATGCCCTTGATTGACTATGAGGAGCTAGTCGTCTCCGTTACCAAGTCTGAGATGCGCAATATCCTTCTCGTCGATTGCCATTTGGACGACGCCCTTGATTGCCAGAATTCGACAACCAGATGGAGTTTTCGGAGTGTCGCACACTTATTCACGAGCAGCGGCGCCAGCGCAAATTTCAAGCATCTGGTCTACAGTTTCGACAATTGGCAGGTCATCATGGCTTGGCCAAAGGGCTGGTCTCCACCGGCGCCCAACCGCCTTGGCTGGTTGCCCAAGGGCGAATTCTGTGCAGCCAATCGGTATTTCAACGGTCTCAATCCGGATCTGGAATTTCCGATCGCGCCCTTCACCTACAGGGACTACAAGGGAGAAATGTTCACGCCATCGGGGCCCGTTACCGGCCCCTGACGCACCGCATTTTGGGCTGGTCCGGACGGACATTCCTGGCGCAGGTCACATCCGCTCAGGTCATCAAACGATCTTTTTACCTCGCGTGTAGCCATCACGGCGCCATCGTCATGGAATAGATCGGCCGGATGGACTATCTAACCGCCTGATATGCACCGCTTCGCCAACCCCGCCCGCTTTCAGCGGATCAGCGCCGCGATCCTGCCCTGGAGCGCGGGCCTGACCGTCATCCTGCTGGCCGCCGGCCTGTATTACGGTCTGGTCGCCTCGCCGGCCGACTATCAGCAGGGCGACACGGTGCGGATCATGTATGTCCATGTGCCCTCCGCCTGGATGGCGCTGTTCATCTACGGCAACATGACCGTGGCCAGCATTGTCGGGCTGGTCTGGCGGCATCCGCTGGCGGAGCTGTTCTGCAAGGCGGTCGCCCCGATCGGCGCCGGCTTCACCGCGATCTGCCTGATCAGCGGCAGCCTGTGGGGCGAGCCGATGTGGGGCACCTGGTGGGTATGGGACGCCAGGCTGACCAGCGTGCTGATCCTGTTATTCCTGTATCTGGGTTATATTGCCCTGGTGAACGCCTTCGATGACCCGGGACGTGGATTGAAGGCGGGCGCCATCCTGGTGCTGATCGGATCGGTCAACGTGCCGATCATCAAATTCTCCGTCGATTGGTGGAACACGCTGCATCAGCCGGCCTCGGTCAGCCGTCTGGACGCACCGGCCCTCGACCCGAGCATCCTGACGCCGCTGCTGATCATGTGGGCGGCCTTCACCGCCTACTTCGTGACCCTGGCGCTGGTCCGCACCCGGGCCGAGATCCTGAACCGACGGGTCCAGGTCATGCAGCTAGCCCGGGCCGGACAATGAGGGCCGGGCAATGAGCGAATTCCTGCAAATGGGCGGCTATGCCGGATTCGTCTGGTCGGCCTATGGCGTCGCCACGTTGGTGATGGTCGCCATGCTGGTCGCCTCCCTGCGCGGGTTGCGACGCCAGCAACAGGCGGTGCGGCTGTTGGAAGAGGCGCGCGGCCGATCGCGCGCCAGTGCCAACCTAGCGCCGGCCGACGCCGCGCCGGAGAGTAGCCCCGGAGTGCTAAGATGACCCGCAAGAAGCGGCGTCTCTACCTGCTGATGCTGTCGCTGACCGGGCTTGGCGTCGCCGCCGCCCTGACCCTGACCGCCTTTCAGGACAATCTGCTGTTCTTCTACAGCCCGTCGGATTTGCAGGGCCGGTCTCTGGGCGCCGAGCAGCGCTTCCGGCTGGGCGGGCTGGTCGCCGAGGAGAGTTTCGAGCGCCTGCCCAACGGCGTCACCGTGGGATTTACAGTCACCGATCTGGCCAACACGGTGCCGGTGGTGTTCAGCGGCATCCTGCCGGATCTGTTCCGCGAGGGTCAGGGCGTGATCGCTGAGGGCCGGCTGCGCGCCGATGGCGTCTTCGTGGCCAGCGACGTGCTGGCCAAGCATGACGAGACCTATATGCCCCGCGAGGTCGCCGACGCGCTGAAGGCCAGCGGCGAATGGCGCGGCGAGGGCACTTCCCAATGATCCCCGAACTCGGCCATTTCGCCCTGATCCTGGCCTTGCTGCTGGCGATCGTTCAGGCCGTGGTGCCCTTGATCGGCGCGGCGCGGAACGATGCCGAATGGATGGCCATGTCGCGGCCGGCGGCGGTCGGGCAGTTCGCCATGATCACCGTGGCCTTCCTGGCGCTGATGTACGCCTTCGTGGTCTCCGACTTCACCGTGGCGAACGTCGTCGAGAACAGCCACTCCGCCAAGCCGATGCTCTACAAGGTGGCCGGCGTCTGGGGCAACCACGAGGGCTCCATGGTGCTGTGGGTGCTGATCCTGGCGCTGTTCGGCGCCATGGTCGCCCTGTTCGGCAGCAACCTGCCGCCGCATCTGCAGGCGCGGGTACTGTCCGTGCAGGCGATGATCGGAGTCGGCTTCCTGGCCTTCATCCTGGCGACGTCCAACCCGTTCCTGCGGGTAGATCCGCCGCCGCTCAACGGCCAAGATCTGAACCCGCTGCTGCAGGATCCGGGCCTCGCCTTCCACCCGCCCTTCCTCTATTTCGGCTATGTCGGCTTCTCCATGGCCTTCAGCTTCGCCGTGGCCGCCCTGATCGAGGGCCGGGTCGATGCCGCCTGGGCGCGCTGGGTCCGGCCCTGGACCCTGGCCGCCTGGTGCGCGCTGACCGTCGGCATCGCCCTTGGCTCGTGGTGGGCCTATTATGAGTTGGGTTGGGGCGGCTGGTGGTTCTGGGACCCGGTGGAGAATGCCAGCTTCATGCCCTGGCTGACCGGCACAGCGCTGCTGCATTCCGCCATTGTGGTGGAGAAGCGCGACACCTTGAAGAGCTGGACCATCCTGCTGGCGATCCTGACCTTCGGGCTGAGCCTGCTGGGCACCTTCCTGGTGCGGTCGGGCATCCTGACCTCGGTGCACGCCTTCGCCGTCGATCCGCAACGCGGCGTGTTCATCCTGGGGCTGCTGGGCCTGACCATCGGCGGCTCGCTGACCCTCTATGCGATCCGGGCGCCGGGGCTGAAGGGCGGCGGCCTGTTCGCCCCGATCAGCCGCGAGGGTGGGTTGGTGTTGAACAATGCGCTGCTGAGTATCGCTGCTTTTGTCGTGGTGTTTGGGACGCTGTTTCCCATCGCCGCACAATCGATGGGCTTCAAGGTCTCCGTCGGCGCGCCGTATTTCAACATCGTCTTTTTGCCCTTTGCGGCGGCGCTGGTCTCGGTAATGGCCTTGGGTCCGATGTTGGCGTGGAAGCGCGGTAATCTGGCAAGCGCTTTGCGGCGGCTGAAGATGGCCGCGATGGCCGTCACGATCATCATGTTGATCGTCTCGGTGGTGTATGGGACCCGCCCCATTCTTGCCGTCGCCGGGATGGGGCTCGCGGCCTGGGCCTTCTTCGGTGCGCTGGCCGAATTCACTCAACGCATCCAGTTGTTCCGTCTGTCGTGGCCCGAAAGCTGGCGACGCGCCAAGGGGCTGCCGCGCAGCGCCTGGGGCGGGACTATTGCCCATGCCGGCATGGGAATCACCATCGCCGGCATGGTCGCCACCTCGGCCTGGAAGTCGGAGCGCATCGAGTCACTGGCGCCGGGCGACAGCATCACCGTCGCCGGCTACGAGGTCACATTCGACGGGGTCGGCTCCGTTGAGGGACCCAATTACGTGGCCGAGCGCGGTGCGCTGACGGTACGCCGGGACGGCGATCTGGTGACCGTGCTGGAGCCTGAAAAGCGCTGGTATCCGGTCGCCAGGATGCCGACAACCGAGGCCGCTATCCGGACAACCGGAACGGCCGACCTTTACACCGCAATCGGCGACGGGCCCGACGAGCTGGGGCGCTGGGTGGTCCGGGTCTGGCACCATCCGCTGGTACCCTGGATCTGGGCCGGCGCGATCATCATGGCGCTGGGCGGATTGGTCAGTCTGAGCGATCGCCGGCTGCGTGTCGGTGCCCCGACCCGGGCCCGCCAGGCCACGGCGCCGCCCCATCCGCAGCCGGCGGAATAGCGGCGCCATCCACTGCCCGCATGCTAGGAAGGGTCATGACCGATCCAGTTCCCCGCCATCACAAGCCGCTGCCTAAGCGGTTCGCCGCACGGCTGAGCGAGGAGGCCTACGCCACCCTGCGCGATCTCGCGGCAGCAACTGGGCTGGGCAATAACTACGTGCTGACCGTGCTGCTGGAGGATGCCGCCACGACCATCGACCGCGAAGCCTTTCTGGCCGCCGCCGAGGCCATGAAACGCCGCCATGCCAAGGAGCCGAAGCCGCAATGAGGCAGCTCGCCTACGCTCTGCCGCTGCTGCTGTTCGCGGCGGTCGCAATCTGGATGGCGGTGCCGCTGATCCGCGGCGACGATCCGAGCATCCTGCCCTCGGCGCTGATCGACCGGCCGGCGCCGGATTTCGACCTGCCGGCTCTGCCGGGCGTGCCCGGCGGCCTGGCCCGGAACGATTTGGAGGCGGGCGATTTGGCCGGATCGGTCCGGCTGGTGAACTTTTTTGCCAGCTGGTGCGTGCCCTGCCTGGCGGAACATCCGCTGCTGACCCGCCTGGCGCGCGAAGAGGGCATCTCGCTTTTCGGCGTCAACTACAAGGATGAGACCGAGGACGCGACACGCTGGCTTGGCCGGCATGGCAACCCCTACGCGCTTGTCGGCGCCGATGCGGATGGCCGCACTGCCATCGACTGGGGCGTGTACGGCGTGCCCGAGACCTTCGTCGTGGATGGCGATGGGCATATCCGTTTCCGCCACGCCGGTCCGCTGACCCCGGATGTCGTACGGGAACAATTGCTTCCGTTGATCGAGGATCTGTCCGGATGAGACGGTTGGTGACACTGGCCATCGTCGCCGCCCTGAGCCTGGGTTCCTTGACCGCTGGCGCTGTGGAGCCCGGCGAGCGGTTGGACGATGCCGTCCTGGAAGGGCGGGCGCGGGAACTGTCCAAGGGGCTGCGCTGCCTGGTCTGCCAGAACCAGTCGATCGACGACAGCAACGCCGATCTGGCCCGCGATCTGCGCATCCTGGTGCGCCAGCGGCTTGTGGCCGGCGACAGCGACGCCCGGGTGCTGGCATTCATTACCGACCGGTATGGCGACTACGTGCTGCTGCGCCCGCCGATACAGCCGAACACCTATGCCTTGTGGTTCGCGCCTTTCGCGGTGCTGCTGATCGTGGCGATTGGGCTGGCGTTGGCCCTGCGCCGACGGGCAGGCGTGTCGACGGAACCCGACCCGCTGACTCCGGATGAGCGACGGAGGGTCGATGCATTGCTGCGCGAGACCGATGGCGCCGCCGGGCAGCCCCGACAGGACCCCAATTCGTGACTCTGTGGCTTGCCGCCGCGGCGTTGACCGCGGCTATCGTATGTCTGCTTCTCTGGCGTCGTCCTGCCTCGGAGCCGGAGGAGGATGGCGCGCACGACCTCGCCATCTATCGCGATCAGCTGGCCGAAATCGACCGGGACGCCGAGCGCGGCCTGATCGACGAACGACAGGCCGACGCGGCGCGCACGGAGATCTCCCGCCGCATGCTGTCCGCCGCGGAACGGGGCGAAGTCGGGGCCCGGACCGCTCGGCGTAGCGGGCGCTGGCTGCCGCTGGCCGTTGTTGCGGCGCTGCCGCTGGCCGCGTTGGCGCTTTACCTGCCGACCGGTCGGCCGGATTTGCCCTCCCAGCCCTATGCCAGCCGCGACCAATCCGGCCAGGAAGCGATGATGGCGGCGGTCCGCGAGGCGGATGCGCTGGCCCAGACTCTCGCCGACAATCCGGACAACCCGGCCGGCTGGGTCGAACTGGGGCAGCGATATCGCGATCTCGGCCGTCTGAACGAAGCGGTTGCCGCCTTTGCGCGCGCCATCGGGCTCACCGGCGGCGATCCGACGATCACCAGCTTCTACGCCGAGACCCTGGTGCAGTTGGGCGACGGCATGGTGACGGAAGACGCGATCCGCGCCTTCGAATCCGTACTCGAACGGCTGCCGGGCGAACCCAGGGCGCATTACTACCTGGGCCTGGCGCGGGCCCAGGCCGGCGACGATGCCGGCGCGCTGGAGCGCTGGCAGGCTCTGGCTGCCGCCAGCCCCGTCAACGCACCTTGGCTGCCCACGGTGCACGAGCAGCTCCGCCGCACCGCCGAGCGCATGGATCTGGACCCCGAAAGTCAGGTGCCGGAGTCGCTACCGGCGGGAACCGGCCCTCAAATCGCGCAGAGTCCGCGCGGCCCCAATGCGGCCGATATCGACGCCGCCCAGTCGATGAGCCCGGAAGAGCAGGCGGAGATGATCCGCGGCATGGTCGAGGGGCTGGCGAGCCGGCTGGAGGATACCCCGGACGATCTGGCCGGGTGGCTGCGCCTCGGCGCCGCCTATCGGGTGCTGGGCGAGCCGGAGAATGCGGCCACCGCCCTGTCCCGCGCCGCCGCTTTGGCGCCGGACGATCCGGAAATACTGGGCGCCTATGCCGATGCGCTGCTGGACACCGCCGCCGGGCAGACCCTGGCGCCGGAATTCATCGCCGTGATGGAACGGCTGCTCGCGTTCAACCCGAACGACGTCCGCGCCCTGTGGTTCCTCGGCGCCCGCGCCATGGCCGAAAACCGGCCGCGCGAGGCGGAGGAGCTGTGGCGGCTGCTGCTGGGCCAGTTGGAGCCGGGCACCGAGGCTTATCAGACCGTGCGTGAATTCCTGGCCGGGGTCGAACCCGCGGAGCCGGAGGAGCCGTAGGTCACCAGGCCTCCTCTTGCGATACCCGTCAGGACTGAACCCTCACCCTCCCACGGCTTCGCCGCGCGTCCACCATGTCCCCGAACACCCGTCCACCATGTCCCCGGTCCATACAATATCAAGGGAGAGGGGTTTTTCACGGCCGCTGCGAAGTTCCCACTCCCTCGGGGAGAGGGTGGGCCGCCGCAGGCGGGTCGGGTGAGGGCGGCACCGCATTCGCCGAGGGACACTCCTGCCAACGTTCAGTAATCCGGCTCTTCCCCGCCGGGCACCATGCTTCTACACTTGTGCCGACCGCGATGCGATGAGCAGGGGATGGCGGGATGACAGGTTTGGCGGCGCGACAAGACTCAACAGACAGCGCGGTCCCGGCGATCCAGGTCGAGGATCTGCACAAGCGTTTCGCCGACCTTGAAGTGCTGAAAGGCGTGTCGCTGACAGCCCATCAGGGCGATGTGATCTCCATGATCGGCTCGTCCGGCTCCGGCAAGAGTACTTTCCTGCGCTGCATCAACCTGCTTGAGACCCCTGATGACGGCCGGGTTCATGTCAATGGCGAGCTGATTCTCATGAAGCGGCAGCGCGATGGCAGCGCCGTCCCCGCCGACCGCAAACAGGTCGACCGGATTCGCGCCAGCCTGGGCATGGTTTTCCAGAGCTTCAATCTATGGGCCCATATGACGGTGCTGGAGAATGTGATCGAGGCGCCGATCCATGTGCTGAAGGAACCGCGCGGCGAGGCGGTGGAGCATGCCATCGAACTGCTGGCCAAGGTCGGCATCGCCGACAAGCGCGACCACTATCCAAGCCATCTCTCCGGTGGCCAGCAACAGCGGGCGGCGATCGCCCGGGCCCTGGCCATGCGGCCCAAGGTGATGCTGTTCGACGAGCCGACCTCCGCCCTCGACCCGGAACTGGTGGGCGAGGTGCTGCGGGTGATCAGGCAGTTGGCGGAAGAGGGCAACACCATGCTGCTGGTGACCCATGAGATGGGATTTGCCCGCGAAGTGTCGTCACAGGTGGTCTTCCTGCACCAGGGCAGGGTGGAGGAGGCAGGAACGCCGGCCGAGGTATTCGACAACCCGAACTCCGAACGCTGCAAGCAGTTCCTGACGACGAATTTCTGACTGGCTGCGCCGCCTTTCAACGAGCACCCAATCAGAATGTCAACGCTTGAATTGCTTGCTCAGTGCGAGCCCTTGGCGCTGGTAGTTTGACCCAATGCCCTGACCGTAGAGCTTGTCCGGCTCGGCCATTAGCCTTTCATAGTGGAGGCGGCCTACGACTTGTTGCTCTTCGATCAGGAATGGGACTTCGTGTGAACGAACTTCTAGAACCGCGCGCGTACCCTCACCGCCCATTTTGCGATGACCAAAACCGGGATCGAAGAACCCCGCATAGTGTACCCTAAACTCCCCCACCAGCGTGTCGTAAGCCAGCATTTCCGCGGCATGATCGGTCGGCACGGTCACAGCCTCACTCGACGCGAGAATATAGAACTCGTCCGGGTCCAGAACGATTCCTCCGTCGGGCCTGGCATAGATCGGGTCCCAAAAATCTTTCCAATCGTAGTGATTTATCTTTTCGACATCGATGAGCCCCGCATGCTTCCTGGCTCGGTAGCCGATTAGATTCGTCATCGGGTCGCCTTGGACGTCCACCGTGAGCGTGATGCCGCGATCGACTGGTTCCCCTGCGACATTCGAATCCACCAGCGCAATTTCTCCGTGCAGCCGCCGCATCGCGCTGTCGCTGGTCGGCGGAGACCCCTTCTTGATGCGGAGTTGAACAAGCCGGGACCCCTTGTGGACTTTGACAGTGAAGCTCCGCGGTGAGATTTCTGCGTACAAGGGACCCTTGTATTGGCTCCTTACCCGGTCGAACTCGGTTCCCTGATCGGTGATGAGCCTAGCAAAAATGTCGAGCCGGCCTGTCGAACTCTTCGGGTTGGCGATTGCCGACATCCGTTTCTTGAACTGTAGCTTCTCAAGTAGCGGCACGATGTAGACGCATCCCCGCTCGAGAACGCCACCCTTGGTTAGATCAACTTCGTACATCATGAACGAATTAACCTTCTCCATGACTGTACGACTTTCTCCGGGCAAGAAGCTCGCCGGAATCCGATACGCCTTGTCTCCAAGCCTCAGATCCAGGCTGGCAGGTTGAATCTGATCGGATCCGATATCGATTGGAGACCAGATTTCTCGGGAACTGATGGCCCTCTTGATCTCCTGTGACGGCAAAATTCCTGTGGAGTGCAAATTTCCGATTGGCGGCTCGACCGGGGCAGCAGTCCGCTCATCCACATCTGGGAACAGCGATCTTGAGGAGGAATTAGTCATCTTCCGCTCTTCGAATTATTTTCTTAAGTCGCTCGGAGATTTCCAGCTGGTAGTAGCTTCCGTAGCAATCCAAACTGCAAAAGCCGCCTTTTCGTTTGGACCCTGTACCGACCCGCCTCGACCGAGGGAACTGCTTGCGACAATACGGACAGACACAAGCATCCCAGCATTGTTCGAGGTACTTATCCTCTGATTCGGCCAACGATAACCCCGCACCACCATACATCTTAACGATTAACGTTTGTTTTTCAATACTTTAACTCTGATAGCGTCGAATAACTTGCCCAGTGAACGACTAACAGTTCCACGGCTGAAAACATGTTTCAAACTCGGTGTTTGGGTATTTTTCCCCGATTCTCACAGACGATCTGACTTAGTTACTAACAAGTGTGACCGTTCACGAATAGGCACAGCAGGAACTATTTTCGTCGAAAGATCCTAAAAAAATTGATGGAGCCGCATCATGCTTCCAACAGTGACCGGCAGGCTGGCCTTCCATGCCGTATCCACAAATGGACATAATCTGCTAATTTGAACTTCTACTTTAGATTAGTCATATAACTATATGAAAAAAAAGAAAACCACGATCTAGAAGTCGTGGTAGATAATTTGGATTGTCGATTATGTAATGATATCATTGGGCTGCGGGGAAATATTATTGTGATCTCTTAGATATTACGTGACGAATTCGGCCAGGTGTGGCATTCGACTTGACCAAAGCGATGTTTCCCGCCGAAATGCCGCAAACCGCTCGGCCGGCGAGGCTGGGCAGAGTCAAAGAACAATAGAAAACTGGAGGTTTCAGGTGAATAGATGGGTAGCAACGATCGCCGGCGCCGCTATGGCGCTGTCGGTCACGGCGGCAACCGCCGAGGACACGATCCGCATCGGCACCGAGGGCGCCTACCCTCCGTGGAACTACACCGAGGCGAATGGTGAGCTGGCCGGTTTCGAGATCGATCTGGCCAATGCCATGTGCGAGAAGATGGGCGCGACCTGCGAATTCGTCGCCCAGGATTGGGACGGCATCATCCCGGCCCTGATGAATGGTCGCTACGACGCCATCATGGCCGGCATGTCGATCACCCCGGAGCGTAGTGAGCGGATCAACTTCAGCACCGGTTACGTGACTGAGCCGGCCTATTTCCTGGCCGCGAAATCCTCGCCGCTACAGCAGAGCGAGACCGTCGACGACATCAAGGCTGCGATCGACGGCATGGTGGTCGGCGTGCAGACCGCAACGATCCACCAGAACTTCATCGACCAGGAGTTGGGGGATACAGTTGAACTGCGGCTCTACGACACCCAGGAGAACATGGAGCTCGACCTGTCCAGCGGCCGTATCGATGCCGCCCTGGCCGATTTCGCCGCCTGGAAGGCGTTCATGGAGAAGCCGGACGGCGGGAAGTTCGACGTTTTCGGCCCGGGTCTCTCCGGGACGGATTTTCCGGTGTTCGGTGAAGGCGTCGGAGTCGGCCTGCGTAAGGACGACACCGAGCTTCTGGAGCGCATCAACGCCGCGCTGGCCGATCTGAAGGCCGATGGCACCGTGACCATGCTGTCCAACCAGTATTTCGGTTACGACATCACGATGTTTTAGGCGCGGTGACAAAAGCCGCACGTAGATAGTGAGCGATATGCGGCCGTCCGCCTAGTCGGGCGGCCGCTTCGCACCATCCGACATGTTGGAACTCTTCAGCTTCGGCGATACCGGCTGGGGCGACCAGATTCTTCTGGGCGCGGGCATGACCGTAGCCGTGGCCGTCCTGTCCTTTCTGAGCGGCGTCCTCATCGGCATGATCGGCGCCGGCGCGAAACTGTCCGACAGCATCGCCATCCGCGGAACGGCGGACGTCTACACCACGGTTGTCCGGGGCGTCCCCGAACTGCTGGTGATTTATCTGCTTTTCTTCGGACTCGACGGGGCGGTGCAGGCGATTGCCGGCGTGTTCGGCTATGGCGGATCGGTCCGGGTCGAACCATTTACGATCGGCGTTCTGGCAGTGGGCATCATCTCCGGCGCCTATTCCACGGAAGTGCTGCGCGGCGCCATCCAAACCATCCCATCGGGACAGGTCGAGGCCGCGCGGGCCGTCGGCATGCATCGCTGGCTCATCTTCCGGCGGATCATGCTCCCGCAGATCATGCGGTATGCGCTGCCCGGACTGGGCAATGTCTGGCAGTTGACGTTGAAGGACACCGCACTGATTTCGGTGACCGGATTGGCCGAGCTCATGCGTCAATCCAGCGTCGCGGCGCGGTCGACCCGTGAGCCCTTCGTATTCTATCTCGTCGCCGCCCTGCTGTTTCTGGTGATGACGACCTTTTCCACGGTCATCTTCCAGAAGGCGGAGAAATTCTACAATCGCGGCGTGAGGCGCGGCTGACATGGATTTCTCCTTGATGATCGACCGATTGCCGGACCTTATCGCAGGCATCCCCAAGACCCTCGGGCTGGTGGCGTTCTCGCTGCTGATCGGCGGCATCGGCGCGATTGGCCTCGCCACCATGCGCATGTCCGCGAATCCAATGCTCTCAGGCCTTTCATATAGCTATGTCTTCGTCTTCCGCGGCACACCGCTGCTGGTCCAGATCTTCCTGATCTACTACGGAATCGGCCAGTTCGAGGCCGTGCGCGAGAGCTTCGCCTGGTCGGTGCTGCGCGACGCCTATTGGTGCGCCGTCATCGCCCTGGCGATGAACACCGCCGCCTATACCAGCGAGATCATCCGGGGCGGGATCCAGTCGGTGCCCCATGGCGGCGTCGAGGCGGCGCGCGCCTGCGGCATGTCGACCCTGATGACCTATCGCCGGATCATTCTGCCGGGCGCATTCCGCCAGGCACTACCGGCCTACGGCAATGAGGTGATCCTGATGGTGAAGGCGAGCGCGCTTGCCAGCACCGTGACGATCATGGAGATCACCGGCATCGCGCGCGGGATCGTCAGCCAGACCTTTGCGCCCTTCGAAATCTTCATCGTGGCCGGCGCGATCTATCTCGCAATTAACTTTCTGGCTACCCGGGCAATCAAATATGCGGAATGGCGACTGACACCGTATCTCAGGAAACGGCCGGCGGCGGCGCCTACCGATTCCGTCCGCTGACGGCCGAAGATCTGCCGCTGATCCGCCGCTGGCTGAACCATCGGCATGTGCGGCGATGGTGGGGCGAGCCGGACCATGAACTGGGCCTTATCGCCGAGCTGATGGCGGCTGATTGGGCGGAAGTGTATCTGGTCGAAAGCTGTCCGATGGAGGGTGGCGGCGGCCCGATCGCATACCTCCAGAACTATGACGGCGCCGGGGATCCTGGCGCCGGCTGGCCGGATCTGCCAACCTGCACCTGGGGTATCGATACCTTCATAGGCCCCCTGGATGCCGTCGGACGCGGCCATGGATCGGCCTATCTGCGCCAGTTCGGCGACATGCTTCTGGCCCGCCCTGGTGTGGAACGCCTGTCCATCGACCCCGCCCCGGACAACCGCCGGGCCATCCGCGCCTATGAAAAGGCGGGGTTCGTCGCCGAGCGGCGGACCACAACCCCGGATGGCGACGCCCTGTTGATGATCCGGGAGCGAATGACCCCCTAAATCCGCGGGCCTTGGCCCACGGGAGATAGAGGGGTTACACTACAATTGTGTTACCGCCGATTGGCGGCGCATGCGCCGTCTGGCCCCGGACACTGATGGGGGTTGCAGCATGAATGTTGAGATTATCCTGAAGACCAAGGGCCACGAGGTTGCCACCACGAAACCCGACACGCCCTTGTCCGCAGTCGCCGGCGAGTTGGCGACCCGCAAGATCGGTGCGCTGGTGGTCAGCGCCGATGGCAGCAGCGTCGATGGCATCGTCTCGGAGCGGGATATCGTCCGCTCCATCGCCGAGTCCGGCGCCGCCGCCTTGGACAAACCGGTCAGCACGGCCATGACCCGGGACGTCTTCACCTGCGCACGGAACGACAGCGTGCAGGAATTGATGGCGACCATGAGCCAGAAGCGGATCCGCCATCTGCCCGTCACCCAGGACGGCAAGCTGTGCGGCATGATCAGCATCGGCGACGTCGTGAAGTACCGGCTGGAAGAGGTCGAGTACGAAGCCGAGGCACTGCGCGGGTTCATCGCTGGCGGCTGACGCATCGGAGGGCACTATCAGCGCGGTTAGCCAGCGTTATCATCGCCCCCGCCGGCCGCCATTCCTCGCCAGGCTGGGGCTGTTGTTGCTTGCCGTCGCGGCGAGCACGGGCGCGGCCGCCAAATGCCTGCCGATCGCCGGCCTGCCATCCGGAATCATCCGCGCCGCGTCGCCGGCGGAAGGCAGTGTCCGGCTTACCTTTCTCGGCCATTCCAGTTTCCTGATCGAGACGCCCGGCGGGGTCACCGCCGTGACCGACTATAACGGCGTCAACCGGCCGCCGGGGCCGTCGGACATCGTCACCATGAACAATGCCCACGGCACCCATTTCACCGATTTCATCCGGCCGGAGATCGACGACGTGCTGCGCGGCTGGAACCCGGATGGCGGCATGGCTGTCCATGATGTCGTGCGCCGCGATCTCAGGGTCTGGAACGTGCCGACCAATGTGCGGCAGGGGACCGGCACCCGTTACAACGGCAATTCGATCTTCGTGTTCGAGGCTGGCGGCTTGTGCATCGCTCATCTGGGCCATCTGCACCATGTGCTGACCGAGGAGCATCTGGCCGAGCTTGGCGCCATCGACGTCTTGCTGGTGCCGGTCGATGGCGGGCTCACCATGGCCCAGGAATACATGCTTGAAGTGATCGATCAGATCGGCGCGCCGGTGGTCATACCGATGCATTTCTTCAATCCCGGGTCGCTCGAGCGGTTCCTGTCCCTGATGAGAAGCCGCTACGAACCGATCTTCACTGAGGAGCCATCGGTCGTGCTGTCGCGCCTGACCCTGCCCTATCGCAAGGTTCTGGTGCTGCCGGGCCGGTGATTCTGCGCCGTGGAAATGGCGCATCCAATAGCAGCAAGAAAGAAGGGTTTGGTGGAGCCGAAGGGAATCGAACCCTCGACCTCTAGAGTGCGATTCTAGCGCTCTCCCAACTGAGCTACGGCCCCACACCCGGCCAGATCCCGGACTTGCCCGGGCAGGCGGCGCGCACTATGTGTCTGACGACTTTCTCTGTCAAGCACGGCCCGTCGCCAGGGATTGGGATAGCGGGCCGTGATCGTCTTGTCGCCTGACTGGACGCGGACTAGGCTATGCGCCGCTTCCGTCCGGCAATCGATTCCCCAAGGAAAACTCCATGATCGTGATCGGCCCGCTCCTTCAGGTGCTCATCGAGGTGCTGCGCTTCTACATCTACGTGGTCATCGGATCGGTGATCCTGAGCTGGCTGGTCGCCTTCGATGTCGTCAACATGCGCAACCGGTTTGTCTTCAGCATAGGCCAGATACTGAACCGGCTTACCGAACCGGCGCTCAGGCCTATCCGCAGGATTCTGCCCAATCTCGGCGGCATCGACCTGTCGCCGATGGCGTTGATTTTCATCATCTGGTTCCTGCAGCAGGTGCTTTTCCGGATTCTGATCGCCCTGGACCGTGGATCGTTCTGACCGGTCTCCGGTCACCGCGGCGGCGGATGGCGTCACGGTATCGGTTAAAATCACACCCAGGGCGTCCCGCGCACGCGTTATCGGGGTCGGCTCATGGGCCGACGGGTCACCGCATCTGGCAATCGCCGTGACCGCGGCGCCGGAAGCTGGCAAGGCCAATGCCGCGGTCATCAAGTTGCTCGCCAAGGAGTGGCGGGTTGCCAAGAGCGCCGTCACCGTGGCGGCGGGCGCCACGTCGCGCCGAAAAACTTTGCATATCGCCGGCGATCCCGATGGCCTGCTTCTTGACCTTGTCGCCTGGACCGCCGACATCCGATAGGCGCGGGCGCAAAGCGACACATCTGAGGGGGCATTCTCGATGACGGGCACGATTACCGGCACCATGACGGAGCTGCTTGCGGCGGCGCTGTTCCTGTTGGCAAGTCATTACGGCATCGCCAGCACACCGCTGCGCGGATTCCTGGTCTCCCGGATCGGCCTGGGCCCCTATCGCGGCCTGTATTCCCTGATCGCCCTGGGCGCCATCATCTGGGTGGTGGTCGCCTTCAACCGGGCACCCGTCGGTCCGCTGCTTTGGGATCTGGGGCTTGCCGGCGCCGTGATGCCGCTCATCCTGATGCCGATCGCGCTCCTGCTGCTAATCGGCGGGCTGACGGCGCCCAACCCGACCAATGCGGGTGGAGAAAAGCAGTTGGAAGAACCGGACCTCGCCTCCGGCGCGTTGCGCATCACCCGCCACCCGATCCAATGGGCGATCGGCCTCTGGGCCATTGGACATCTGGCCGCCAATGGCGATCTGAGCCCGGTGATCCTGTTCGGCCTCTTCGCGGTGCTCTCCCTGCTGGGCACTTTGCTGCTCGACCACCGCTACCGCCGCGACAAGGGTGCGCTCTACGCCCCGTTTGAATTGTCCACCTCGAACCTGCCGCTCCTGGCGATCATCCAGGGCCGCCAGAGCCTCGGAGCGGCGATTCGGGAAATCGGCTTGATCCGGGCCGGCGGCACGGTCGTGCTGTACGGTGCGCTGATGCATTTCCATGCCTGGATCGCCGGCGTTCCGGTCATGATGGCCGGCTGACGCAATTTCCGGTCAGGCGGCCCTACGCCTGGAGATCACCGACGCACCAAGATCGATGGCCAATGCCACCGCAAAAGCAGTGGTTCCCAGAATGAACAATGGCCCATAGTCGCCCCCTGTCCGCTCGAACAGGAATGAATGGCCATAGGCGGCAACGGCCTGACCCAGCGCAAAGGCGGCGGTCGCCAGACTCCAGGCCGCCTTGCGCCCCTCGCCGGCCGGCAGCAGCTCATGCACCCGTCCGAGCACCAGCGGCACGATGCCGGGCACAAAGGCGCCGATGACGACGCTCGAAATCGTCAATGCGATGGTTCCCGTGGACACGATCAGCAGGGCCACCGCCGCGGCCTGAAGCACCAGGGCGAGACGCAGCGCGGCGGCGAACCCGATGCGGTCGGCGATGGCGCCCGTGGCGATGGCGCCGACCACCGCGCCGGCGCCGAACAGCACCCAATACCGGGCGCCGATTTCGATCCCCTGGCCGAGGCCGCGGGCGATGAAGTCGACCAGGAACACCATGTGCGGCACCAGCCCTGCGGCGATCAGGGTGTATTCCAGATAGAGGCTCTTCAGCGCTATTCCGGCTATCGGCCGGGCGGCGGCCGGCATGGGCTGAGGCGCGGCGGGGTCGGGCGGCCACAGGCCCCAGGCAATCGCGGTCAGCAGCAGCGAAAGCCCGGCCAGCCCGTACCACGTCTCCGCCAAGCCGATCTCGAGCATCGGCGGGATCAGCGTTCCAGACGTGGCGATCCCGATGCCGACTCCGGTGAAGATGACTCCGCTGGCAATCCCCTGTCGGGCGGCCGGCACATGGGCCAGCACCGCCGGCGCGGCCAGCACCATCAGCGCGGCGCCGGCCAGACCGGCGGCGAACCGCCACAGCGTATACCAGGAAACCGACAGCGGGTCCGAGCAGGCCAGAAACGCAACCGTCGCCAGCAACATCATTGTCCTGAGCGTTCGCCGCGCGGAGGAGAGGGCGGCAATCCGTCTGGCGACCAGGGCGCCGACCAGATAGCCCGCCAGATTGGCGGCGCCCAGATAGGCGGCCTGGGACGGTGTGAACCACCCCTCGGCGATCAGCGCCGGGATTAGCGGTGTATAGGCGAAGCGGGCGAGGCCGATGCCGACCAGCGTGGCGCAGAGCCCGGCCAGGACTCCCCGCCAGGAGTTGCGCCCGGCCACTGTTTCCGCGGTCATGTCATGCCCCGCCTCACCCCCGGTACCCGCAGCATGCCAATACCAATAATCGTCATTCCCGCGACGGCGGGAATCTAGAGACGCCAGAGCGTTGATCTCATCGAGATTCCCGCCCTCGCGGGAATGACGATGGTGTCATATGGCGGTTCGCGCCAAGTGCAGATTACCGTCGGCACTTACCCTTCGCCGCGCTCCATCGCCGCCAGCCGCAAGCGCAGCGCGTTGAGCTTGATGAAGCCCTCGGCGTCGCGCTGGTCATAGACTTCGTCTTCCTCGAAGGTCACATGCTCCAGACTGTACAGGCTGTTCGGGCTCTTGCGGCCGACGACGATGACGTTGCCCTTGTAGAGCTTCAGCCGGACGGTGCCGTTGACCAACTCCTGCGTCTTGTCGATCAGCGCCTGCAGCGCCTCACGCTCCGGCGAAAACCAGAATCCGTTGTAGATCAGCTCCGCGTAACGCGGCATCAGATCGTCCTTCAGGTGCCCGGCATTGCGGTCCAGGGTGATCGATTCCAGCGCCCGATGCGCCACCAGCAGGATCGTTCCGCCCGGGGTCTCATAGACACCACGGCTCTTCATGCCGACGAAGCGGTTCTCCACCAGGTCGAGCCGGCCGATCCCGTTGGACCCGGCCTTCTCGTTCAGCCTGGTCAGCAGCGACGCCGGAGACAGAGCCACGCCATCGACCGCGACCGCATCGCCCGCCTTGAACTCGATCTCCACATAGGTCGGCGTGTCCGGCGCCGCCTCGGGGCTGACGCTTCGGGTGAACATGGACTCGTCCGGTTCGAGCCAAGGATCCTCCAACGCCTTGCCCTCATAGGAGATGTGCAGAAGGTTGGCGTCGGTGGAGTACGGCGCCTCGCCGTATTTGTCCTTGGCGATCGGAATCTGCCGCTCCTCGGCATAGGCCAGCAGTTTGGTGCGGCTGTTCAGGTCCCATTCCCGCCAGGGGGCGATGACCGTGATATCCGGCTTCAGCGCATAATAGCCGAGTTCGAAGCGGACCTGATCGTTGCCCTTGCCGGTGGCGCCATGGCACACCGCGTCGGCGCCGACCTCCCGGGCGATCTCGATCTGCCGCTTGGCGATCAGGGGACGGGCGATGGAGGTGCCGAGCAGATAGGTGCCTTCATACAGCGCGTTGGCGCGGAACATCGGGAACACGAAATCGCGGACGAATTCGTCGCGCAGATCGTCGATATAGATGTTCTCGGGCTTGATGCCGAACATCTCGGCCTTCTTGCGCGCCGGCTCCAACTCCTCGCCCTGGCCCAGATCGGCGGTGAAGGTCACCACCTCGCATTGATAGGTTTCCTGCAGCCAGCGCAGGATGACCGAGGTATCGAGCCCGCCGGAATAGGCCAGCACCACCTTCTTGACGTCGCCGCTCATGTTCTTTTTATCCCGATGCCCACCTTGAAAAAGCGCGGCACCTTAGGGCGAAGGGCGTGGAACGGCAAGCGGCCGGAGACAAAAGCCTTTGGCTCGTCCGCCCGCTCACCGGCTCGGCAAAGCGGTGCCGAGGCTGGCGGCGTAGCCCGACTGCCAGATGCCGTAGAACACGAACCACCAGAACAGGCCGTCTGTGGCGATGGCCGGGCCGAGCAGCGCGCCGAAAAAGCCGCCCGCCAGCACCGTCAGTACCGCCGGTCCGGTTTTTCGCGCAACCGGCAACAGCGCCAGCGCGCAGGCGGTCAGACAGGCGCTTCCGAACAGGCCGGCGAGAACCCCCGCCATCCAGCCCGAGTCCAAGATATCGATCAAGACGTCGGTGGTCAGAGTAACGGCGGCGAGATTGCATAGCGTGGCGGCTATGACATAGCCGACGAATGCCGCCGGCGACGCCCGCCCGCGCTGCAACAGGGCCAATCCGATGACGAAGCCGAACACCAGGCCCGGAACCACCGATAGGGGCCAGATGTCTGGCCCTACCGGGATCGATACCTGCCAGTCCGGCTTCAGGCTCAGGATGGCGACCGTGGCGATTCCCGACGCCCCCGCCGAGCATCGCGAAAAGGGGAACAGGGCGAATGGATCGGCTGGACAACATTGCGGCATCCCGTCGGCTGGCCCCGACCCTGGGTGGTGGCCGGTGGCGTTGGTCGATCTTATTCCGACCGCAGCCTGGCAGCGCCCACGTGACTCCACCGTGATTTCCCGCACAACGGATGAATCACGATGCGCCGGGCGCCATCCCCTCCCTTGCGTTGTCCCCGGACTTGATCCTACTGGATTCACACAGTGTGGCCGGCTGCGGTTCCTGTGTCGCTTCACCCTGCCGCGATCCTCTCTTTTCGTCGTCCCCGGACTTGATCCGGGGACCCATTGTGCCGACAGCGCCACTTCGCATTGGCGAGGGCGACCAGGCCACCAATTGGACCCGGAACTCGATGGTCGACGACGGCTGAGAAGTGGGTCCCCGGATCAAGTCCGGGGACGACGCAGGGAAAAGGGCGACGATATCTGCGGGACCGCCGTTGGTCCTAGCGTACTGATTCAGGCAGGGTCCGGCGCTCCCGCACGCTGTCGCTCTTCAACTGGCCGCAGGCGGCCATGATGTCCTGGCCGCGCGGAGTGCGGACCGGGCTGGAATAGCCGGCCGCCATCACGATCTCGGAAAACCGGCGGATCGCGTTGTTGCTGGAGCATTCGTAAGGCGCGCCGGGCCACGGGTTGAACGGGATCAGATTGACCTTGACCGGGATGCCCTTGAGCAGCCGGACCAGCGCATGGGCGTCGGTGATACTGTCGTTGACGCCCTTCAGCATCACATATTCGAAGGTGATGCGGCGGGCGTTGCTGGAGCCGGGATAGTCACGGCAGGCCTGCAAAAGCTCGGCGATGGGGGTGGCGCTTGTTCAGCGGCACCAACTCGTTGCGCAGCTCATCGGTGACCGCATGCAGGCTGATCGCCAGATTGACCCCGAGATCCTCGCCGCATTGCCGGATCATCGGCACCAGGCCCGAGGTCGACAGGGTGATCCGGCGGCGTGACAGGGCGATGCCGTCCGGGTCCATGGCGATGGTGAGCGCCTTGGCCACATTGTCGTAATTGTAGAGCGGCTCGCCCATGCCCATCATGACGACGTTGGTGAACAGCCGCTCCGCATGGGGCTTGCGCCATTCATCCAGCGCATCCCGGGCGAACATCATCTGCCCCGAGGATCTCCGAGGCCTCCAGATTGCGTACCAGCCGCTGGGTGCCGGTATGGCAGAACCGGCAGGTGAGGGTGCAGCCGACCTGGGACGAGACGCACAGCGCGCCGCGATCGGTCTCGGGAATGTGCACCGCCTCGACCTCCTGCCCGTCGACGAGACGCAGAAGCCATTTATGGGTGCCATCCACCGATTGCTGCGCCCGCGAGACGGCCGGGCGGACGATCGCGTATTGCTCGGTGAGGCGCGCACGGAACGCCTTGGCCAGGTTGCTCATCTGATCGAAATCGGTGGCGCCGCGGGCGTAGATCCACTGCCAGAGCTGCCGGGCGCGGAACGGCTTTTCGCCCTGCGCCGCCATCTCGGCGGACAGCTCGTCCAGGGTAAGCCCGACGAGGTTCTTACGCCCGTCGGCGGTCGGCGCCGCGAAGATGGCGGCGTGGCTTGCGATGCTCATGCCGCCTTATAGCAGGCAACACCGCCAAAGACATGCGCTGATGGAAACGGCGATGACGCACCTGGCGCGGCAACCGAGCGCAGTGTCAGCGCGGGACCGACCTCACCGGGCAACGAGGCCTATTGCCCGCAGGTCCGGCTGATCTGATTGTAGGCCGCGGTGAAGCCGAGAAGGCTGTAAGTGTCGGTCGTCAGGGTGCCACGGGTGGACGTTCCCTTCACCGTCATGCTGGTGCCTGCCTTCATGGCCGTGATCATCAGGGAATCGGTCGTCGGATCGCGCGCCCAGGCGGTGTCTTGGCTGGTGAACAGGTCGAAGAGACTGTCGCCGACCGAAACGGCAGCGTCGGATTCGGGGCGATAGGCATAGCCGGTAATCACACTGATGACGTCGCGGGAGGCTTCGGCCGGGCGGTGGGTGACCAGCATATAGACGTCGCCACGCTGGCTGTATTCGCCTTCTTCCTTAGTTGGCTTGCTGACCATGTAGCAAACCAGATTGTTGTTTTCCCGGTAGGTGTAGGTGTGCCAGTCGCGATGGATGTCAAGATGCTCGGGTTCCTGTGCCGAGGCCGGAGTCAGGCCATGACCGGTCTGCACAAGGGTCACGAGGGCGACGGCGAGAGCGATTCGAAACAGCGTCTTCATTGAGCCAACCTGCAGTTCGACGTTTTTAGCCCCCGCGGCCCGGCATGGCCGAATCGACGGAAGGCTTCAGACCCGATTGGTAGATCGTCAATTTGACGATTTTGAGGAGCCGGTGATCCGCCGGCCGACGCTCCGCGTATAGACCGTGAAATGGATCACGTCCAGGCATATGCGGACGCAACGGCCCAAGGCCGGCGGCGTCTACCACCGCCGCTTGTCGGCCGGCGCGGGTTGGCGTTCAATGGCGACATGACCGTCACCTCCAGTAAGCGTGCATCGTCCGGCGATGGCAATGCGCCTTCCCTCAGCGATCTGGTCGTGGCGGTGGGACGCCGGCGCGACCGTGTCGCCTTCGCCGGGCTGTTCTCCCATTTCGCACCACGGCTGAAGGCCTATCTGATGCGCGGCGGCTGCGACGCCGTCACGGCCGAGGAGGTGGTGCAGGAGGTCATGGTGAACTTGTGGCGACGGGCGGAAACATTCGACCCGGCCCAGGCCAGCGCCAGTACCTGGGTATTCACGATCGCCCGTAACAAGCGGATCGACATGATCCGGCGGGAACGCCGCCCGGAATTCGATCCGGAAGATCCGGCCCTGGTGCCGGATGCCGAGCCGGCGGTCGACCACGTTGTCGAATCGGTACAGGACTCCAAGCAGTTGCATGCTGCCCTGACCGGCCTGCCGGCCGAGCAGCGGGAGATTCTGAGGCTGGCCTATTTTGATGACCTGCCGCACAGCGAGATCGCCCAACGCTGCGATATGCCGCTCGGCACGGTGAAATCACGCGTTCGCCTTGCGTTGGCACGGCTGCGCAAGAGCCTGAAGGATCGTTGAGATGGTGACCCGCAACCTGGCCCGGACCGATCCACCGCCGTTGCACCATGTGCATGACGAGCTGCTGATGGATTACGCGTCCGGCACGACCAGCGAGCCTGAATCGCTGGTGATCGCGACCCATTTGGCCTATTGCCCAAGCTGCCGCGCGGCGGTGCGACGGATGGAGGATGTCGGCGGTGCATTGCTTGACGACGTCGCTCCCGAGGCGATGTCCGAAGATACGCTTTCAACGGTGATGGCGCGCATTGAGGGCGAGGCGCCGACTGCTCAGCTGGCACGTGCGCCGGCGTCGCCCGATGCCATTACGGTTCCCGAACCCTTGCGCAGCTATCTGGGCGGCGGTCTGGACCCGTTGCCCTGGCGGCGCACCATGCGGGGGCTGGACGTCCTTGAGGTGCCAACGGGACGGCCGGATTTGAAGACCCGCTTGCTGCGGATCAAGGCCGGCACGCCGATGCCCGAGCACACCCATCACGGCCCGGAATTCACCCTGGTGCTGACCGGCGCCTACTCCGAGTCTCGCGGCCACTTCACCCGCGGCGACATCGACATCACCGATGACAGCGTGCGGCACAGTCCGGTCGCCGATGCCGGAGAGGACTGCATATGCCTGACCCTCACCCAGGCGCCGCTGAAACTGACCGGACCGCTGGGCCGCCTGCTGAACCCCTTCGTGAAGTTTTAGCCTCCTGAGACCCGCTGATTGATCTCTCTCTCCCTGTGGGAGAGGGAGGGACCCGCGGCAAAGCCGTGGGAGAGCCTGCCCCCGGCTTGATCGGGGGGTGAGGGGGCTCGCCGACCGGCGGAAATACCTCTCCCGAACAACAAGAGTCGTATGCGCGGCCGACGCCGCGCGACCGCTCACCCGGATCGCTTCGCAATCCGACCTCTCCCACAAGGGGCGAGGTATGAGGGTCGGGATCGCTGCCGCGCCCTAATCCCCCTTCGGTTCGCGGAACTGCGGCGCACCATGGATGTGCGGCGGCAAGGGCTCTTTCGGGCCGCCGGGACGGGTCGGGCGCTGGGCAAACCGCCCCAGGCTGGTCATCCGGTCATACATCACCAGCGCGCCGGCCAGGGACAAGTTGATCGAGAACCGGGTCGGGATCTTGATCACATGGTCGCAGCGGGCAACCAGCTCCGGCGACAATCCTCCACGCTCCGGCCCCAGCACATAGGCGGCTTGGCGAGGGTGGCGGAAGCTTGGCAGATCCACCGCATCATCCATCAGCTCGATACCGACCAGACTGCAGCCCCGAGGCAGGTCGAGCGACGCCACATCCGGATAGGTGTAGAGCGGCACGCTGCCGGCCGTCAGCGCCGTGTCGGCGGCGCGGAACCCGGCGATATCGGCGACCGGCGCGATGGTGAAGACGAAGCTCGCCCCGAAGGCATGCGCCGTGCGCAGCACCGCGCCGACATTCGCGGGCTTGCTGATCCCCTCGACACCGATGGCGAAATAGCCGCGCATGGCAGATTCTCCGGTCCTTTTCGACGCCTCATGCTATAGGGCGCGGAACCTTGCACAGCCCGGTGCGGCGGGGCAAGGTGCCGTCTCCTCCCGAATGGATCTGAACCATGGCAGACAACGCCGATTCCAGACCTTCCGGCCCGCCCGCCGGCGCCGGCGATCCGGTGCTGGTGGAGGTCACCCGCGGGCCTGTCCCCGAAAGCCGCCATCGGGGCATCGCCGCCATCGTCGATGCCTCCGGCAAGGTGCTGTCCCATTGGGGTGACTACCAACGGCCGGTCTATCCACGGTCTGCCATCAAGTCGCTGCAAGCCATCGCCCTGATCGAATCGGGAGCGGCCGACGCGTTCGACGTCAGCGACGAGGAGTTGGCGCTGGCCTGCGCTTCCCATGGCGGCGAGCCCGGCCATACCGAGCACGTCGCCGCATGGCTGGAACGCATAGGCTGCGCCGTCGACGATCTGGAGTGCGGCGCCCATGCACCATCCTACGCGCCAGCCGCAGAGGTGCTGATCCGAGCCGGCGAACAGCCGACTTCCCTGCACAATAATTGCTCGGGCAAGCACACCGGGTTCCTGGCTACGGCCCGGCATCTGGGCGAGCCGACCAAGGACTACCGGCTGTACGGCCACCCGGTGCAGCAGCGCATCATGGGCATTTTGGAGCAGATGACCGGACAGAATCTGGGCGACGCGCCCTGGGGGCTGGATGGCTGTTCGATCCCGACGATCGCCGTGCCGATCGGAGCGTTGGCCATGGCCATGGCGCGGCTGGCCGATCCGAAGGATCTGCCGGAGCGCCGCATCGATGCCGCCCTGCGCATCCGCAAAGCCTGGGGCGGACAGCCATTCTTCGTCGCCGGCACCGAGCGCTTCGACACGGTCGTGATGGAGGCGACCGGCGGCAATGCGCTGATCAAGACCGGCGCGGAGGGTGTCTATTGCGCCTGTCTGCCGGAACTCGGGCTGGGCATCGCCCTGAAGGTCGATGATGGCGCCGGACGGGCGTCGGAGGTGGCGATGGCCGCCCTCTTGGACCATGTGGGTGCGCTGGACGATACGGCCCGGGCTACGCTGGCGGATCGTTTGCGTCCGACGATCAAGTCGCGCCGGGGTTTCGACTGCGGGGAAATTAGGCCCGCCCCCGGCTTTCCGGAATGACCGACCGGGTTCGGGACCAGTACGAGGCCTACCCCTATCCGGCGCGCAATCCGCGCGACGAGTCGAAACGACAGATCAGCGGGTCGCCGAGCCATCTGGACGAGCTGAACCACTATGTTTTCGCCGGCGCGCTGGACTTCGCGGCGCCCTTCCGCGTGCTGGTCGCCGGCGGCGGCACCGGCGATGCGCTGATCATGCTGGCGCAGCATTGCGCCGATGCCGGCATCCCGGCCGACATCACCTATCTCGACCTCTCTGAGACATCGCGCGGCATCGCCGAAGCGCGGGCCGAGGCGCGCGGTTTGTCCGCGATCCGGTTCCTGACCGGCTCACTGCTGGAGGCCGGGACCCTGGCGCCCGGCCCATACGACTACATCGATTGCTGCGGTGTGCTGCATCACCTGCCCGACCCCGATGCAGGGCTGGCGGCGCTGACGGAACAACTCTCGCCAGAGGGCGGCATGGGGTTGATGCTCTACGGCTCTTATGGCCGGACCGGCGTCTACCCGCTGCAAAGCGCGCTCAGCCGGCTCGGTGACGGTCTGGACGGCCCGGCGCAGGTCGCGCTGGCCCGCAGGGTCCTGTCGGCGCTGCCCGAGACCAACTGGTTCCGCCGCAACCCGCTGCTGCAGGACCACAAGGACAGCGATGCCGGTCTCTACGACCTGCTGCTGCACAGCCAGGACCGGGCCTATACGGTGCCGGAACTGGCGGCGCTGACGGAGGGCGCCGGGCTGGCGATCACCGGACTGGTGCCGCCGCTGCGCTATGATCCCGCCGCCTATGTGCACGATCCGCGCTTGCGCCGATTGATCGAGGAACTTCCGCCGCTGGACCGAGCGGCGCTGGCGGAAGAGTTGACGGGGGTCATCAAGACCCATGCCTTCTATGCGGTTCCCAAGGCCCGCGCTTCCAACGCGGTCGCCCGGCCGGACCGGCCGGAGATGGTCCCCGTGCTGCGCGATGTGGATGGCGCCGATCTGGCGGGCCGGCTGAAACCGGGGCAGGGGCTGTCGGCCGATCTCCCAGGACTGACCGGCCGGATGCCGCTGCCACCGTTGGCCGGTGCCATTCTGGCCCGGATCGACGGCAAGCGGGATCTAGCGGCACTTCATCGCGCGGTGTCGGAGGTGAACGGCGGAAAGCTGGCCTGGAAGGGCTTTGAACGCCAGTTCGACCAGCTCTATGGCACCTTCAATGGCTTGGGAAAGCTTTACCTGCGCCAGGGCCGTTCGCCGGGATAGGTTTTATTCCCGCCAGAACGGCTTCCCGACCTCCGCGTCCCGGATGGCGCGGTTGAGGCCGATGTCGCGGAGTTGGTGATCGTCCATCCGGGAAAGCTGCCGGCGGCTGCGGGCGCGAAATCGCCAGGCGGAGACCGATGCGAGGGCGCGGTTGGCCAGGATAATCACACTATTGGACAGGTCCGGCGCCGCGTGGGGTCGAGTCGTGTTGTGCAGATGAGCCATGTTCGTTTACCTTATACAAGAGACAACGGATGTCGATCCGACGTGTGATCTGTAACTACATGATATGAAATAGAATATCGTTGTACTCGGCGCTCTGTTCAAAGGATGTTTTCTCATGTTTGATATTAGTTTTTCTCATGTCTATCGGAGGCCGTTGCGATGGCGCGCCTGCCGACGCTGAACGCGCTGAGGGCCTTCGAGGCGGCCGGGCGGCATCTGTCCTTCACCCGCGCCGCGGAGGAGCTGCACGTCACCCAGGCGGCGATCAGCCACCAGATCAAATCCCTGGAGGAGCAGCTCGGCATCCGCATGTTCCGGCGCGGTCCGCGCGGCCTGCTGCTGACCGATGCCGGCCAATCCTATTTGCCCGATGTACGCGAGGCGTTTCAGCGCTTGAACGCCGCGACCGAACGGTTGCTGCAGGATGACGCCAGCGGCGCGATCACCGTGAGCGTCCTGGCGTCGTTCGCGGCGCGCTGGCTGGTGCCCCGGCTCACCCGCTTTCGCGAGGACCATCCGGATATCGAGGTGCGGGTGTCGGCGGATGAGCGGCTGGTGGATTTCGACCGGGACGACGTCGATGTGGCGATCCGTTATGGACGGGGCGACTATCCGGGCCTGCAGGCCGACCGCTTCCTGACGGAGGAGTTGTTTCCGGTCTGTAGCCCCGAACTGCTGAAACGCATTCCCCTGGACCGGCCGGAGGATTTGAGCCGGCATACTCTGCTGCATGACGATATGCGCATCGATTGGTCGATGTGGTTGCTGGCCGCTGGAGTCGAGGGCGCCGACCCCCGCCGCGGCCCCTCCTTCAACGATTCCAGCATGGTGCTGCAGGCCGCGGTGGACGGCCAGGGGGTGGCTTTGGGCCGCAGCGCCCTGGCGCTGGACGATTTGGCGGCCGGCCGGCTGGTCCGCCCGTTCGACTTCAGCTTGCCGACCGAATACGCCTATTACATCCTGTGCCCCGAGCGCACAGCCAACCGGCCCAACATCAAGACCTTCCGCGACTGGCTGCTGGCCCAGGCCACCAGGGATTCCGAACCTCGCCCGGCCAGCGAACAGACGTAGATCGCATTCAGGGCTCCGGTCCGCCATCGCCGATCGCGGCGCGGCACTGTATCGTCCCCTCTCAGCAGCGCATATTCCGTTCATATGGCACAGGCACCGAACGGCGAAGGGGTGAGCCGATGACGATAGCGACGGCAGAGGGCATGGCAGGCGGCAGAGCGGCACCGGCATCGGGGATTGCCAGCGGCGGCGACACGGGCATGGCAGAGCTTTTTCGCGCCGAAGAGCTGGACGGGCTGAGGCTGGCGACGCGTGGGCGCATCATCTCGCTGGCCGCCGTGGCCGTTCTGCTTTTCCTTCTCGGCACGCCGCCGGAAGTCTTCTACTACCACGGGGCCCTGGTGCTTTTCGTGCTCATCGGCCTGGCGGATTATGCCGTCGCGCGCAGTTCCTTCGGTAGGCCCTGGCATCGGTACGTCTTCATCGCGCTGGATTTCGCGTTGATGACATACATCTTCGTCGCGCCCAATCCCCTGGAAGTGCTGCAGGCGCCGATTCAGATGCAGCTGCGTAATGGAAACTTCATCTACTTCTTCATGCTGCTGGCCGGCTTTGCCTTCAGCTTCAATCCGCGCCTGATGGCCTGGGCCGGTTTGGCCGGCGCTATTTGCTGGACCGTGGGAACCGCGACGGTCGTGTCGAGACCGGACACGGTCACCTGGTTCGACGGGTCGGTGTCCGATATCCTTTCCAACCCGGAACAATCCCTTGCCGGGTTCCTCGATCCGCGTTTCGTCGACATCAACGTCATCGTGCAGGAAGTCGTGGTCGTACTGATCTCGGCGGGCATCCTGGCCGGGGTGGTCGCCCGGTCGCGCCGGCTGGTGCAGCGACAGGTGTCGGCCGCACGGGAACGCGCCAATCTGGCGCGCTATTTTTCCCCCAATATGGTCGATGAGCTGGCGCGCTCGGACGAGCCGCTGGGCGCTGTCCGGTCGCAGCCGGTTGCGGTGCTGTTCGCCGATATCGTCGGCTTCACCGCGCTGTCGGAAACCATGGCGCCGGAGGCGGTGATAACGCTGCTGCGCGACAGCCATGACCGGCTGGGCCGGGTCGTCTTCCAGCACAACGGCACCATCGACAAATATATCGGCGACGCCATCATGGCGACCTTCGGCACGCCGCGCACCGGCCCGACCGATGCCGGCGATGCGTTGGCCTGCGCCCGGGACATGGCGGCGGCGATCGGCGATTGGAACCGCGAGCGCGTCGCCGCCGGCGCGGCGCCGATCACCATCGGGATCGGGCTGCATTACGGCCCGGCGGTGTTGGGCGATATCGGCGGCGAAGGCCGTCTGGAATACACCGTGATCGGCGACACGGTGAATGTTGCCAGCCGCCTGGAAGCCCTGACCCGACCGCTGGCCGCAACCATCGTCGCCAGTGACGCCTTGGCGCAGCGCGCGCGCGCCGATCACGGCGATGTGCTTCTGGACGGCTTCGCCGCCGGTGCCCCACAGACCCTGCGAAACCGCACCGAACCCATGGGCATCTGGGTGCTGCCGGCGGCAGGCTGAGCAAGAAACCGCCGGGTCGCTGTTTGCCGACTGCGAAACGGTGCTATCCCACATTGCGTCGTCCCCGGACTTGGTCCGGGGACCCACTTCTCGGCCGTCGTCGACCATCGAGTCCCGGGTCAAATTGGTGGCCTCGTCGCGCTCGCCAACGCGAAGTGGCGCTGTCGGCACAATGGGTCCCCGGATCAAGTCCGGGGACGACGCTGAGAAGTTGGCGATCACCGTGCGAGTGGGCGGGATCTACTATTCCTGCTTCCGCCCAATCGTTGCCGCCGCGATGACCGCGCTCAGCAAGGCGAGCGCGGCGGCGGTCGTCATGGCGAGGCGGAATCCCTCCACGAAGGATTCGTCGATGGCCCGGGCCAGATCGGCCCGCAAGGCGGCATCCAGCGCGGCCGGCGGTTTGGCGCCGGCCAAATTGGGACGCTCCGCTTCCAAGGCAGTGCGGGCCTCGGACGGTATCGGGATGTCTGTCAGCCGGTCGTCCAGCCCGGCGTTGAAGGTGCCGGACACCACGATCCCCATCACAGCGATCGCCAACAGTCCGGCAATGCGCGACACCGCATTGTTGATCGCCGAGGCGATGCCGGCCTGGCGGGACTCCACCGCCCCCATGACCACCGTGGTCAACGGCGCGACACTGATCGCCATGCCAAGCCCGAGCACTGTCACCGCTGGAAAGAAGGTGGTCCAATAGCTGCCGTCGATCCCCGGCACGACGAACAACGCGAACCCTCCGGCGGCAATGGTGGGGCCGACGATAAGCGGTACCCGGCCGCCATGTCGGCTGACCAGCCCGCCGGACCAGCGCGACAGCAACGACATGATCAGGATGAAGGGCAGCAAGGCGGCGCCGGCCGCGGCGCTCGAATAACCATGCACCTGCACCAGGTTGAAGGGCAGGAAGAACAACCCGCCGCTCAGCGCCGCATAGAGCATGAACGTAATCATATTGGCGCCGCTGAAGCTGCGCGAGCGGAACAGGCCAAGCGGCATCATCGGCGCCGGACTGCGGGTCTGGGTAATCAGGAAGCCGGCCAACGCCAAGGCGCCGACGCCCAGTATCTGCATCACGCGCGGCGAGCCGAATCCGACGATGCCGGCCTCGATCAGCCCATAGACAAGCAGGCCAAGGCCGGCGGTGCACAGCAGCGCGCCGGGCCAATCGAGCGCCGCCGTCGCGGCCTCGTCCCGGCTTTCCGGCACCTTGGCGTAAAGGATCCAGACCACGGCGATCGCCGGCGGCACGTTGATGAAGAAGATCCAGCGCCAGGAAACCGCATCGACCAGCCAGCCGCCGAGCACCGGGCCGAGCGCCATCGCCAGGGCGGTCGACGCCGACCAGATACCGAATGCCCGGCCGCGCTGTTCCTCGCTGAATGTTGCGCTGATCATCGACAGGCTGCCAGGCACCAGCAGCGCGCCGCCGATGCCCTGCGCCGCCCGGGCGACGATAAGCTGGCTCGAATCCGCCGCCGCCCCGCACCACACCGACGTCACCGCGAACAGGACGGTGCCGATGGCGAACAGGCGGCGGCGGCCGAAACGGTCTCCCAACGCACCGCCGACCAGGATCAGCGCGGCCAGCAGCAGCATGTAGGACTCGACGATCCATTGCAGCTCGGCGACGTTCGCACCCAATTCCCGCTGCAGCACCGGAAGCGCCACATTGACCACCGTGCCGTCGATAAACGCCATGCTGGACCCGACCACCGACGCCGCCAGCACCCACCGTCCCGTCGCCGCCGCGCAAGGCGCATGGTCTGGCGCCGCCACGACAAGGGCGTTCTCGCAGGGCGGGTTGGAGATGTGGGACATCTGGGCCTGACCTTAGATCATGACAAATCGTAAGGAAACGGCCCGCAACACCGCGTCGTTCCCGGACTTGATCCGGGGACCCATCTGGCCGCAGGTGCCATTACCAGACCGTCGATGCAATCCTGTCGGGCGGAACCATGGGTCCCCGGATCAAGTCCGGAGACGACGCAGGGATGAGGGTATGGTTCCATCCGACCCAGCAATCGGCTAACCGGTCTCGGATCGCTTGCCGTAATTGAGTTGAGTGCCGATCCTGCTGAACCCGAGTGCGCCATAGAGCCCCTCGGCAATCTCATCGTCCGCCGACAGCCAGGCCGGCGCACCGGTGTGCTCGAAATACGCGCCAAGTAGCCGGCTGCACAGATCCGATGCGTAGCCGTGCCGTCGATAGGCGGGCAGGGTACCGACCCCGGCCAGTTCGGCCGCGCCGCCGCCGATCATGATCACCGCGCCGCAGCACGCCTTGCCGGCGACCTCGCCAATCGCCGCGATCATGCCGCCATCCGCCAGCCCGGCCTCCAGGATCGGCCGCCAGCCGGTCGGGCCGGAGGCGATTCGCACGCCGAACGCATCGCCCTGTATCGCCATGAACCGTTCGACCGCGACCGCGTTCCCGGCCTCGATCAGCGCCATGTTCAATCCGGTCTTGCGGGCTGGACGAAACACGGCGGGCAGGGCCGCCATGGCCGGCGCGCTTTTGTCCTGGCTGATTTCGGCGGCGGTCAGCGCATCCGGGAGGTTGGGGAACAGCTCGACGAAGAATTCCAGCCGAAGCGCGCGCTCCTGAGCGGCGAAATGCTCCGCCAGCAGCGACAGGGACCCGGCCCAAACGGCAGCGGGGCGGGCATCGACGCCTTCCGGCGGCGGCCGGGGCACGGCGAAGCTCATGAAATAGTCGCTGCTGCCGGCCGACAGAAAGGCTGTGAAATGACCGACCGACGTCGCCTTTCGGCCGCGCCGGCCGACCGCGATCACGTTGGTGGCCATCCGGCCAAGCAAACCGAGATCGACCGCAGGCATTGCTCGGGCAGGCTCCTAGGAGCTTGCCCGAGCAATGCTTGTGGCCATCACCGCGTTCTCAAGAGCTTGGGCTAGGACGGCGGTGCGTGGCGATGCTGGATGCATCGCGAGCGGCGTCGGACGACGTCCCAAGCTCTTGAGAACGCGGCCCTTTGGGTCGACCAGGGAGTTTCGGGTGCGGCGTCGCGGACGCTTGACGATGCATCCAGCATCGCCGGCGCGTCCGCTTCTGTCACCCGAAACTCCCTGGTCGATGATGGCCGCAAGCATTACTCGGACAGGCTCCTAGGTCAGCGCAGGACCCAGGCGGTCCATCGCGCGTCGCAGCAGCTCGTGGGAACCGCCGAAACAGAGCCGCAGATAGCCCTCACCGCCCGGGCCGAAGGCGCTGCCGGGGGCAAGGCCGACCGCGGCCTTGTCGATCATACGGATCGCAAGGTCACGGCTGTCCGGCTCGCCATCCACGGAGAAGAAAACATAAAAGGCGCCAGGCGGGCGGTGGAACCGCACCCGGGGCAATGCAGCCAGGGCGTCGCAGACGATATCGCGGCCGATCCGGCAGCGCTTGCGCAGCGCCTCAACCGTCGGGTCGCCGTCACGCATTGCCGCCACCGCCCCGAATTGCAGGAAACTCGCGACGCCGGATGTGTTGAACTGAATCAGGTTTTCGAACACTTGGCCGAGCTGTTGCGACGCCACGATCCAACCGATCCGCCAGCCGGTCATCGACCAGTTCTTTGAGAAGGTATTGACGACGATCAGCTTCTCGTCCGGCTCCATGAGCTGCAGGAAGGACGGCGCATTGTCCGCATCATAGGTCAGCCGGCCATAGACCTCGTCGGCGATGATCCAAAGACCGCGCTCGCGGGCGAAGTCGCGAATCCGGACAAGGTCATCCCGGCTCAGCATGGCGCCGGTGGGGTTGCCCGGGGAGTTGACGAAGATCGCCTTGGTCCGTGGACCGCACGCGTCGAATAGCTTTTGCAGGTCAAACGTCCATCCGGAGTCGGTCAGCGACATCGGAACCGGCCGCGCCACGCCGCCGACCACTTGGACGGCTTCGAAGATGTTCGGCCAGACCGGCGAGAGCATCGCCACTTCGTCGCCGGCATCGATGATCGCCTGCAAAGCGATGATGATCGCGCCCATGCCGCCGACGGTGACGAAGATCCGCTCGGCATCGACATTCGTGCCGTAGGACCGGTTCAAATAGTTCGCGATCTCCCGGCGCAAGGGCGGGATGCCGCGCTGCCAGGTGTAGAAAGTCTGGCCCTCCAGCAGCGCCTTATACGCCGCTTCGCCGATGAAACCGGGTGTCGGCAAATCGCCTTCGCCGATCCATAGCTGCAGCAGGTCCGGCTTCTCGCGGCCGTAATTCACCACCTCGACGATGCCGCTTTCCGGCAGGCCGGAAATGGCCGGCCGCAGCGCCTGCATCAGATCCGGCGTGACCACGCGATTATCCATGGCTCAAATCCCCAGTGTTCGGCCGGCGAGAGTACCAGCAGCACCGATGGGCGGTAAGGGTCGAATTGTCTGGCGACAAACGGCGGGCAAATCGAGCCTTATCGCGCCAACCGCCAGACGGCGAGGGCACCGGCCGCCAGGGCCAATACGGTGTGGAGCTGCGGGCTGCGCGGTTTTTGGCCGTGCGCCAGGCGCACGAAATGCTCGCAATTGAAACGCACGACGTCGTAGCGCCGGCCGATCATGCGCCGGGCGCGCTCGGTGACCTCGTGCTTCGGCAGATCGCTCATCTTCTTGTGGACGCGAAAGGGCCGCCCATCCGCGAATCTGGACAACGGTTCTTCGCGCACGCCGCCATGGGCCCGCGAATTCGAGATCACCGCCGGCATGCCGCCGATGGTCCCGTCGGTGACAATTCCCACATGCTCAATCAGCCCGAAGCGGACGCCGATCACGGTGCCCGGCGGCAATGAGATTTGACGGTAATCCATCCTCAGCGCCCTTCGGTGGTTCATGCGCGGCATAAACATAGATGGGTCCGCAACCCGCGCCGGTCAAATCCGCAATACCGCCAACCGAACACCCATCGCGATCCCGCCATTCCGCAACCGCGATACGCGCATGTCACCAAATATGCCGGGCCGTCACGCCGTCGCGGTCGTCGCCATCAACAGGAATTTCGACTTAAATCTGACCCAGGACTCGTTCCAGACAGTATCGAGCCCCGTTGGGCTTTTTTCCAAAGAAGCCTCGATGACGTTCCTCGTCAGCACCTGACACCCGGCGACCGCGGCCGCGCCCAATGGCGAATCCCAATTCTTGTCCAGCGCGCTATGGCCCTTCCAATCCTCACGGGCCTCCTGGTTGGCATCGTCATAGACGTGGATGCTGGTGATGACATAATGCGCAGACCGCGTCACATGCCCCTCCGCAAACGAGTCCTGAAGCGCATGGAATGCGTTGCCCAGCGGATCGGTGATTTGATGTGTCGGGGTTGGCATCCGGCCGATCGGACCACCCGGCCTATTGGCCCGCTTCCTCAGATTCCTCGCCGCGAGCAATGCATTTTCGTTAATCCAACCGACGCCGGCGTTGTAGGCCTCCATCTCGGATTGGGTCTTGTGCCGCATGAAATGGTGCTTCTGCCCGGCTTTTTTCCAGTGGGCCCGCGAAAAGACATCGGCGACGTCCCTGTGGACGGCGCTCTGCGGCGTGTCTCTGAGGAAGATGCGCATCCAGGCCAGATCCTTTGGCAAACTGTCCAGGACCTCGTCAATTGCCTTCGTGCTAAGTCGGTGATGACCACCCAAATTGTAGGCGAGGAGAATCTCTCCCGTCCCCCCGCTTCGAGCGCCGGTTTGATGTGCTACGCTCATCGCATTCGCCTTCTTTTATCTCCAGCGGGCCGGGCCAGCCGACGATCACCAATGGACGGACGACCTAAAGCTCCGGTCTAATGACGTATCTTAGGCATACGGAAAACAAATAGAAACCGGCCTATGCCGGACAACCGGAGAGGCCGGCGATCGACCGGGTGCTCGTTGGGCATTCAGGTCGG
Organism: Inquilinaceae bacterium; assembly: GCA_965237625.1. Classification (GTDB taxonomy): domain Bacteria; phylum Pseudomonadota; class Alphaproteobacteria; order DSM-16000; family Inquilinaceae; genus JABDIP01. The sequence continues at coordinate 60,092 of CBDEGD010000026.1, read as the reverse complement.
GGCCCTTCTGTATTCACTGGGTTCCGCGCTGGCCGCTACTCCCGAAGCTCCGGCAAGTCCTCATACAGTTTCAGCGCCGCCGGATTGGCCAGGGCCTCCTGGTTCTTCACCGGACGGCCGTGGACAACGTCACGGACCGCGAGCTCGGTGATCTTGCCGGATTTGGTGCGCGGGATGTCGTCGATCTGGACCACCTTGGCCGGTACATGGCGCGGCGAGGCCCCGGCGCGGATGCGGGTCTTGATGGATTTGACCAGCGCCTCGTCCAGCGCCAGCCCGTCGCGCAGGCGCACGAACAGCACCACGCGGACATCGTTGTCCCAGTCCTGGCCGATCACCAGCGCCTCGACCACTTCGTCCAGGTCCTCGACCTGGCGGTAGATCTCCGCCGTGCCGATCCGTACGCCGCCGGGGTTCAGGGTCGCGTCGGAGCGGCCATAGAAGACCACCCCGCCATGCTCGGTCAGCTCGACGAAATCGCCGTGGCACCAGACATTGGGAAACCGGTCGTAATAGGCCTCGTGGTATTTGCGGCCGTCATCGTCGCTCCAGAAGCCCAGCGGCATGGGCGGGAAGGGCTTGGTGCAGACCAGCTCGCCCTTCTCACCGCTGACCGCGTGGCCGCCATCGTCGAACACCTCAACCGCCATGCCGAGGCCGCGGCATTGGACCTCGCCGCGCCAGACCGGCCCGGTCGGGTTGCCCAGGGCGAAGCAGGAGACGAGGTCGGTGCCGCCGGACATGGAAGCGAGCTGCACGTCGCTTTTGATAGCGCCGTAGACATAGTCGAAACCCTCCGGCACCAGGGTCGAGCCGGTCGAGGTGATCGTGCGCACGCTGTCCAGTTTATGGGTGTCGACCGGGCGGTAACCCTGCTTGGCCAGCGCGTCGATGTATTTCGCCGAGGTGCCGAAAAGGGTCGCCCCTTCCGCATCCGCATAGTCGAACAGGATGTTGCCGTCCGGGTGGAAGGGCGAGCCGTCATAGAGCAGCAGCGTCGCCTCCGACGCCAGCGCGGAGACAAGCCAGTTCCACATCATCCAGCCGCAGGTGGTGAAATAGAACACCCGGTCGTCGCGGCCGATGTCGCAATGCAGCCGGTGTTCCTTCAGATGCTGCAGCAGCGCGCCGCCGGCCCTGTGCACGATGCATTTCGGCACCCCGGTGGTGCCGCTGGAGAACATGATGTAGAGCGGCGCGTTGAACTCCTGGCGCAGGAAATCGATCTCGCCGGCGGCGAAGGGCGCGATGAAATCGTCCAGGGCAATGCCGGTCGGCACCCGCCCGACATCCGGCGACGCACCAACATAGGGGACGATAATCGTCCGCCGCACGCTGGGCAGGGCGGCCTTGACCTCCGCCAGCTTGCCCAGGCTGTCGATGGTCTTGCCGGCGTAGAAATAGCCATCGGCGGAGACCAGCACCTTGGGCTCGATCTGGCCGAACCGGTCGAGCACGCCCCGGACGCCGAAATCCGGCGAGGCCGACGACCAGACGCCGCCCAGCGACACGGTCGCCAGCATGGCGATGATCGCCTCGGGCATGTTCGGCAGATAGCCGGCAACCCGGTCGCCCGGCCCGATGCCCTCGGCCTTCAACGCCACGGCCAGCCGGCTAACCGCATCGTAAAGCTCGGCATAGCTGAGTCGGCGACGGACCCGGTCCTCGCCCCAGAACACCAGGGCGGAGCCGGCATCCCGGCGGCGCAGCAGGTTTTCCGCATAGTTGAGACGGGCGTCGGGGAAGTAGCGCGCACCGGGCATCTTGTCGCCATCGACCAGCACCCGCTCGCCCCGTGTCTCGGCGATGACACCGTACTCGTCCCAGATCGCCGTCCAGAACGCTTCCATATGGGCAATCGACCAATCGTAGAGCGCCGCGTAGTCCGGCAAGGCGACGCCATGCTCGGCGGCGATGTTGTCCTTGAACACCGTCAGGTTGGCGGCGGCCACGCGCTCCGGTGACGGCGTCCACAAGGGTGACGACATTCGAGGCTCCTTCGATGGCGCAGTATTTCGATACAGCCTAGCCGACAGCCGGCAACACGCAACCGAAACGCGGCGCGAGCCCTCACCCGGCTCGCTGACGCTCACCACCCTCTCCCAGAGGGAGAGGGTCAAGTAGGGCCGTTCTCAAAACCCTCCCCCTCTGGGAAAGGGCGGCGAGCGTCGTCGAGCGGGTGAGGGCAGGGCTGGCCGGGCGACGCACCCACCCTCCCCGGTTTCGTCCCGACCCTGGCAATCCGCAGTCGACGGCGTATGGTGTCGGCGTCGGTAACTGGGCCGAATCGGGGGGCCTCATGCTCGACATCATCGCGTTCGACGGTGACGACACCCTCTGGCACAACGAGACGCTCTTCTCCGTCACCCAGGAGAAGTTCCGCGATCTGCTGCGGCCCTATGTGGCCGAGGCGGATATCGACGCCTCGCTCTACGCCACCGAGATCCGCAACCTCGCTTTGTTCGGTTACGGCATCAAGGGCTTCACCCTGTCGATGATCGAAACGGCGATCGAGATATCCGGAGGCCGGGTCACCGCCGCCGATGTCCAGACCCTGATCGATCATGGCAAGGGGATGCTGGACCACCCGGTGGAATTGCTCAACGGGGTTCCGGATATCATCGACTCCCTGCGTCAGAAATACCGGATCATGGTGATCACCAAGGGCGACCTGTTCGACCAGGAGAGTAAGATCGCCCGCTCCGGGCTGGCGGATGGGTTTTGGAAGATCGAGATCGTGTCGGAGAAGGACCCGGCCAGCTATCGCCGGATACTCCAGGCCCATGAGATCGCGCCGGAGAGCTTCCTGATGGTCGGTAATTCGGTGAAATCCGACATCCTGCCGGTGCTGCAGATCGGCGGTCGGGCGGTCCACATCCCCTATCACGTGACCTGGGCCCATGAGGTTCCCGATCCGCTGGCCGATCCGCTGGCCGACCCGCTATCCGCCGCCAACAGCTATCGCACCCTGGACAGCATCCTGGAACTGCCCGCCCTGTTGCGCGATCTGGCGGACGATTCTTGACCGAGCTGGCGATCAAGGCGGCGATCGCCTTCCTGGTCACCATCGATCCGATCGGCGTCGGCGCCATCTTCGCCGGGCTGACGCGGACCTCCGCCCCCAACCATCGGCGCCAGATGGCCTTGAAGGGTACGGCCATCGCGGCCGCGATCCTGCTGGTCTTCGCCTTCGGAGGCGAATTGCTGATGCGCTCGCTGGGCATCAGCTTCGCGGCGCTGCGGATCGCCGGCGGTATCCTGCTGTTGCTGCTGGCCATCGACATGGTGTTCGCCCGCCCCTCGGGCATCCGGGCGATGACCGAGCCGGAATTCGACGAGGCCGGGCATCGCGACGACATCTCGGTCTTTCCTCTGGCGATCCCGCTGATCGCCGGGCCCGGCGCCATCACCTCGACCCTGCTGCTGCTGGGACAGACCAACGGCAACACTACGGAACAGGCGGTCGTGCTCGGCGTCCTGGTGGCGGTGCTGGCCGTGACCCTGGTGATCCTGCTGTTCGCCTCGGTGGTCAGCCGGATATTCGGGGTGACCGGCACCAATGTGCTGAACCGGGTGCTGGGCGTCCTGCTGGCGGCGCTGGCCTGCCAGTTCGTCCTCGACGGCATCGTCGCCAGCGAAATCCTCGTCCCTCGCTGAATTTGAGGATCGCATGACCGGCAGGCTGAAGCGGCCGAGCGGTCATCCAGACAATTCGAATTTCCGGCCTGCAAACTCCGGTGATGGAACAACGGGAATGAGGTTTTGAGTGCATAGGAAAGCAATTGAATTTCGGTCCGAGCCGCAAGGGCGGCTCTATCGCATGCTTTTGGATCATGCGGCGAAGACGTGCCCTTCATTCTTACTTGTCAGACGATCCGCAGAGCCGCTGTCACCGCCGGGCGAGGACGTTCAAGAGCGTTTGTCGACGTTTCTGATCTCCGAAAAGCAATCATCTGGTTGGCCCGGAACACAGTTGCTGGGCCACCAGGCGACTGTCTTTCAGTATAAATTTCGGCCCGGATCCTCGGAGATCCTGACCAGATCCGCGAGCCGGCTATTTCAATGGCGACACCCGGATTTGCCGGAAGACCTATGCCTACTTCGGCAAGACGGATCGCCATGGCTTGTATCGATTGCCCATGAATCGGACGCCTATCTTGAGCTGTCGTGTGACGAAGAAAAACAGCTCTCAGCAGAGCTGCCGGAGCTATGTGCGCTACTGATCTAGAAATTCCGGTTGCGGAGCCCTCGGTTCCTGCAAGCGCCGATCGGGGAGCATCGTATTCAGATCGCGCATCGGCCGGCGGAAGGTCGCCTCTAATACCGCATGCTCCGAACGCCGCCAGGCGTCGCCGCGTCCGCCGTGAACAGTTCTTCCGGTTCGCGAATGCCGCGCAGGGTGTGGCGGCCGAGCGAGCGGAAGCCGGCGCCGGTTCCGGCCGCGGTCACGAAGGCGCCGGAGATCAGCAGCGGGCAATCCAGATCGCCGCACAGCGCCTCGATGCGGCTGGCGGCGTTTACCGCCGGGCCGATCACGGTGAAATCCAGCCGCTGCTCGGAACCCACATTGCCGTACAGCACGTCGCCCAAATGCAGGGCGATGTCCAGGGACATGACCGGCTGGCCGGCGGCGGCCCGTTCCGCGTTCAGCGCGGCGGCGGCGTCGAGTGCCTGGCCGGCGGCGGCCATGGCGCGGTCGCAGGCTTTCCCCGCATCCGCCGACTCCGCCGACTCCAGCGCAAAGATCGCCAGCATGCCGTCGCCGAGGAACTTCAGCACCTGGCCGCCCTGGGAATCGACCGGATCGGCCATCGCCGCCAGATAGTCGTTCAGCATCGGCACCAGCTCTGCCCGGTCCATCGTGTCCGACAGGACCGTGAATCCGCGCAGATCGGCGAACAGGATGGCTGAGCTGATGACCTGCATATGGCCTCGCCGAACCTCCCCGTCCAGCACTCGGGCGCCGGCGTCCGGACCCAGATAGGTAGCCATGACGGTCTCGGCGATCTCCATGTTGAGCGCCGTCCGGGTGGCGCTTGCCAGGGCCGGCTGAACGCGCTCCAGCGCGGCCAAATCTGCCTCGGTGAATCCGCCCGGCCGGTCGGTCACCCAGGATGTCAGCATGCCGGTTTTCACTTCGCTTGGCGGCACCCCGCCGGTCCCGAAGATCGATCCAAGGGCGAGGTAATCGGTGCCGCCCATGGCGCGGAATTCACCCAGCACCGGATAGGTCTTCACATCGGCGCCATCATCGAGCCGGTGGCGCACCTGAGGTACTTCGCCGCGGACGATCGGCTGCAGCGGGCTCACCTGCCAGCGTGGCAGATTCTGGGTCTCGTGCTGGTATCGCTCGGCTTCCTCAATCCCTGGATCGCGGCGCCACGTGTAGCCGACCGAGGCGAATTGCGGGTGCAGGGTGGTGGCGGAGATATGGCCGCGCAGCAGCGGAATGCCGATCTCCACGATCCGCTCGGCGCAGCCCTCCAGCAGGGATTCGACCGGCGCCGCGAGCAGGGCCTGGGCCAACAGCCAGTCGCGAACCGGGGCGGGGTCGAGGCTCATCTCACGGCTCGCGCCTCAGTCCACGCGCCGCCAGCGCACTCAGATAGGCCTCCCAGATCGAGTCCTGGTCACGGCCGACCGAGTACAGGTATTGCCAGGAAAACAGGCCGGTGGAATGGCCGTCATCGAAAACGATGCGCACTGCGTAATTGCCGACCGGTTCCAGCCGGACGATGCCGACATCGCGCTTGCCGCCGATGGTCTGCTTCTGGCTTGGTCCATGCCCCTGGACTTCCGCCGAGGGGCTCTCGACCCGCAGCAGTTCCGCCGGGTAGGAAAACCGAGCGCCATCGTCGAAATCGACCTCCAGCCGCTTCTCGGCGGTCTTCAGCCGGATTTCGACCGGCCAATGCTCGGTGCCGGGTCCATCCGTGGAAGTGGCGGCCATGGCTAGCGCTCCGCATCGGCGTCGAGCGGCCGGGCCTCGTCGACCAGCATGATCGGGATGCCGTCGCGGATCGGATAGGCCAGCCGGGCCTGATCGCTGATCAGCTCCTGGGCCTTGGAATCATAGCGCAGCGGGCCCTTGGTCAGCGGGCAGACCAGAATCTCCAGCAGCTTGGGGTCCACCTTCACGGCGGTGCCCGGATTGCCATCGCTCATCGTGTCGCTCCTGGTGTGGTCGGTCGTGCCTGTTTGATCATAGGGCTCTGTCGCCTGGAGAGGGAGCGCAAACCGGTGAATTCAGCGCTGCCCTCACCCGGTCTGCCTTCGGCAGCCCACCCCCTCCCGGAAGGAGAGGGTTCTTGGAGGCGCCCTTCATTTCCCTCTCCCCCTGGGAGAGAGCCTGCCCCCGGCTTGATCGGGGGGTGGCGAGCGTCAGCGAGACGGGTGAGGGCAGGGCCGGTGTTTCAGCCGTCGAGCGAACTCAATGCCGGGCCGGCGCATCCCCGCCCGGCGCATGGATCGCCATCTCGACCAGGCTGATCATCATCTCCGCCCGTTCTTCCAGGGTGGGCGCCTCCAGCAGCGCCTGCTTCTCGGTCGGATCGAAGGGGCAGATCATCGACAGCGAGGTGATCAGGCGCTCATCCGGGGTTTCGTCGATGGCTTCCCAATCGGCGGAGATCTCATGCTGGTGGAAATAGGCGTCCAGCGCCTCGGCCAGCCGGCCCCTGTCGAGCGCGATCGGCGGCTGGTCGTAATCGCCGGGGAAGGACGACCAGTCGATTTCGGCGCGGCGAAAGCCGCCATTCGTCAGGGTCTCGCCGGTGATGTGGAACCGGCAGACACCGGTCAGGGTGATCAGGTAACGGCCGTCATCTGTCTCGTCGAAGGAGGTGATACGGCCGGCGCAGCCGGTGCGATAGACCGGCGGCTCACCCTGCGGCGAATGGCCGGCGGCGGCATCGGTTGGCTGGACCATGCCAATCAGGCGGTCGCCGGCCAGCGCCGCATCGACCATCGCCAGGTAGCGCGGCTCGAAAATATTGAGCGGCAGCGAACCGCGGGGCAGCAAAAGGACGCCGGTCAGCGGAAAGACCGGCAAGGATGCCGGCAGCTCGTTGAAATTGATCGTAAATGGGCCGCTCACTGCCAATTCACCTGATGTAGGCCGGGCATCACGAGAACAGGATCGAGGACAGCCGGCGCCGGCCGCTCACGCTCAGCGGCTCCGCAGATCCGAAGGCTTCGAAGAAGGTGACCAGCTGTTTGCGCGCCGCCTGCTCGTTCCACTCCCGGTCCCGCCGCACGATCTCCAGAAGCTCATCCACTGCCGCCTCGCGCTTGTCGTCTCCATAGAGCGCCATGGCCAGATCGAAGCGGGTCTGGTGGTCGTCGTGGTCGCCGGCAAGCTTTTCCATGAGAGCCGGAATGTCGCCGCTGCTGCCGGCGGTCTGCTCGGCAAGCTCGATGGTTCGCAACACCCCGACGATCTCGGGGTTCTTTGCAAGGTCGGCGCTGACGCCGTCGATCAGTTGGCGCGCCTGGCCGAGATCGCCGACGCCGATCAAACAGCGGGCCAGGCCGGCTATGGCCGTCGGGCTCTCCTGTTCGACCTGCAGGATCTGGTTGTAGATCCCGGCGGCGCCCTGAAAATCGTCGGCTGCCAGAAGTTCCTTGGCTTGGGCCAGGGCGTCTTCCAGCCCGGCATCGGCGCCGCCGGCAAGCTGGACGAGTTTGTCGACGAATGTCTTGAGCTGGCTTTCCGGCACTGCCCCGGCAAAACCGTCCACCGGCTTACCCTGGAAAAACGCATAGACCGCCGGGATCGACTGGATGCGCATCTGCGCCGCCAGCTGCTGGTTCTCGTCGATGTTCATCTTGACCATGCGGACTTTGCCGCGGGCCGCGCGCACGACCTTCTCCAGGGCCGGGCCAAGGGTCTTGCAGGGCCCGCACCAGGGCGCCCAGAAATCGACGATCACCGGCTGCGCCATCGACGCCTCGATGACGTCGACCGCGAACCCGGCGGTATCCGTGTCCTTGACGACATCCCCGCCATCGGGGCCTGCACCCGGCGGGGCGGCGCTTATGATCGTCTCCATGAGTCTTTCCTGCATTGCATCGATTAAGATGGATCGCGAACCCTGCGGCGCAATCGCCCGTCGGATCAAGCGCTAAGACGGCCCGTCCGACAGCCCGTCCATATCGACGATTTCATAGCTGTGGCCGCAGGCTTCGACGAACCGGATCAAATCGTCGCGGGCGATCGCCGTGGTCCGGTGATTGACCAGCGGATGATAGTTCAACAAATCGTGCCGCAGCATGCGTTGATCCAGCACAACCTTGATCGTCGCCTCGCGGTCGTTGATCAGGGCGAAGGGCGTCACCGATCCGGGGATAACCCCAAGCCGCTGCATCAGCCGATCCGCCGACCCGAAAGACAGCCGGCCGGCCTCGATCCGCGTGCCCAGCGCCTTGAGGTCGATCTTGGTGTCCTCTTCGCACACCACAAGCCAGCACTGCCCCTTCTTGTTGCGCAGGAACAGGCTCTTGCAATGGCCGCCGGGCAGATCTTCGAGAAGCTGCCGGGACTCCTTCACGGTGAAGACCGGCGCGTGGTCATGGGTAGCCACCACGATGCCGAGCTCGGCGAAGCGCGCGAACAGATCCTCCGGCGTTGCCGGAGCGGTGGCGGGTGCGTTCGAGGTCTGGGCGTCAGGCATAAGGCGGGTGTTATAGGCGTGCCGGGGTCTCCGGCTCAAGGGCCGTGACGCCGGGTCGTCGGGACTCGATCCGCGACAGCGGTCCTAGTGGTCTGAATCAGACATTTGCGGGCGGATGCCGTGCCAATCGCCTCGAGCCGGTCGGTGGCCCGCGCTGGATAGCCGATGCCGCTTGCCCCGGGGGACGACACTTTGTGGACTATCCGTGACAGGGGCCGAGTCAAATACTCCGCCAGACAATGGACAAATCCCCTGGAGAGCAAAACATGTTGAGCCAACTGGAAACACGGGTCGCGGCCCATTACGGCAAGAGCGGGCTGGCGGCGGCAATCCTGAACGGAATCGCTGCGGCCGGGCTCGACCCCGACGCCTTGACGCCGGAGGATTTGGCGCCGGTCGACGAGTTTCACACCGCCGGCCGCCTTGCGACGCTCCAGGCCCTGAAGATGATGCCGTTGAAGCCCGGCATGCAGGTGCTCGATGCCGGCTGCGGTATCGGCGGAACCGCCCGGTGTTTGGCCACGGAACACGGGTGCCGGGTGACCGGTGTCGATTTGACGCCCGAATATGTCGACGTGGCGCGCATGTTGACGGACCAGCTGGGCCTGGCGGAGTCCTGCACTTTCGACGTCGGCAGCGCCCTGGACCTGCCCTATGCGGAGGCGTGCTTCGATGCCGCCATCAGCTTCCACGTCGCCATGAATATCGATGACCGCCAGACCTTCTATGCCGAGCTGGCGCGGGTAGCCCGGCCCGGCGCATCGCTGTGCCTCTTCGATGTCATGAAAGGCCCGACCGCGGGCATGCTGTACCCGGTGCCGTGGGCGGAGACGGAAGTCACCAGCTTCCTGAAATCCCCCGACGAGACCCGCGGCTTTCTGCAAGAGGCCGGGTTCGAAGTGACGGCAACGGAGAGCCAGCGCGACATGGCGTCCGAGTTCTTTCGCAAGGTCTTCGCCAATGCCGCAGAGTCCGACGGCCCGCCGCCGCTCGGGCTCCACCTGCTGACCGGCGCGAACACGCCGGAGAAATTCGGCAACTACGTCCAGGCTCTGGAGGCGCATCAGATCGACCCGACGATCATTGTCGCGACGCGGCGCTGACGCGGTTCGAAAGGCAGACGGTCAGGGTACGCCGAGACGGTGGATGCCGTTGCCCCTATGAGATCGGGTTGCGCCAGATCGGCTGGACCTGTTCGCGCAGAGCGCCCAGCGCCGCCGGGCTGTCGCTGGACAAAACCCAATCCGACTGATCCGGCGCCGACCAAATCGTAATGCGCCCGAGCGGAGATGAGAACCTGTGGGTCACGGCACTCGGCCAGCCCTCCGATGTCAGTTCCACTTCAAACCGGTCGTTCAGAAGCGCAAGGTCATCGGCTGTGAGTGGGTCGCAGATATCCATCGACATCCGGCCCTCATCCCAGAATCCGTGATGGTCGAACACGCGAACATAAGTGAAATCGGAGAATGTCCGGGAGTAGAGGTGCAAGTCATCCGGAGGGGACTCAACGTTCACATAGACCGGCGGATCCTCGGATCCGTCCAACTCAAAACCCCACCAACACACCGCCTGATTTTCACCCATCAGGATAATCAGAGTCAGCCCTTCAACCTCTACACGCCGAAAATCGGCTGGCGACAAGGGATGATCGTCATTGCTGTATTTCTGCAGAACGGAACGCCCGTCGATGTCGGCGTACCATTCCCGAACCGACGCCGGCAACGCTGCCCCGAGGCGCGCCTCGACCTCCTCGACTCGATCACCCTGACCGGCGGGCACATCGCCGCGCAGCAGCTCCAGCGTCTTCGCGTGATAGCGCAACACCAATCCCTTTCAGCGACTTTTGCCTGACCGTGGTAATTGTGCCTAGGATCGAGACTTCGCTCAATGGGCCGCAGCCTGTGATGAATAGACGAGGATGCCGCATCGGGCTTGCAAAGCGGATGGCTTTGCGTATTATCGCCCCGCTCGGGCCCGACCTGTTGTCGGCCCGGTCAATGCGGGCGTAGCTCAGGGGTAGAGCGCAACCTTGCCAAGGTTGAAGTCGTGAGTTCGAATCTCATCGCCCGCTCCATATTCTTCTAATGCGCATTGGGTTGGGTTGGCGCAGAGAAGCGTCATCTGGATTACAGGCCCTCAAAGAAAGAGGGGACGATTTCGACGTTCTCAACGACCGTCAACTTAACTCCCAATCCTAACGACTTAATCAGCTCACATAGTTCCACGCCGTCGATGAGGTCGATCGCGGGCGCGCCATCCCGCACGGCCTCGCGCTCTGCTTCTTTTGTAAATCGGCCGGTGGTCAAGAACAGCCCTTTATCGGCACGGCCCACCAGGGCGCCGCGAAAATCCCGGATTTCTGAAGATGCAACCGAACCAGAGTAGCGTTTGCATTGAAATAGAACATGGAATGACAGCAGATTGATGCGAAGAACGCCGGCCCCATCGATCCCACCGTCACCCGACCGGCCAGTTACCTCTACTTTGGTGAATCCTGATTCCCGCAAAACACGCTGACACAGACGCTCGAACTCATCAGGCTCTATGTTCCTCAGAATTTGGAGAAGATTGCTTTTCCAGTCGCCGTCCGGTGGCAGATCTTCGGTATCGTCAATCGCAACAGCTTTCTTCGACTTACGGGCAACGCAGCGCTGCGTCTTAGCTTCTTTGGCAATCTGCTTAACTGCTGATTCCGACCCGATATGGCGGCCAAGATCGGTTAGAGTCCACACGCCGCGCGCGCTGTTCTCGACAGCTCCAATTAGCCTCAGATGCGTCCGTGCCCACGCTGCCCGATAATCAACTTTGGACTGTGGACCGTCCTTGTGGGGAACTTCCAGCACCGCATCAGGCAATGCTAATATCTCGGCAATACGCTCGGATAACTCATCAATCGACGCTGAGCCGCCTTTACTCTCTAGCGCCTTCAATGTGGGCCAGAGAAGGTCTCGGTAATCAGGAACTTTTGGCTCGATCTCATCCATACCACTTGGTCCATTTTCATCAGAGCAGCCGTTGGCACACAAAATCACCCAGTTAACGAGTTTTTGGCTTTGAATCCTAAACTTAGACGAGCACTGGTAGTCAAGCCATCACAATGGCGCTAATCGCTCGTCTTCACTTCGAATTGGCGCGCGCTCCATCGCCCATTCCGCCTGCCTGACGAGCCATTCCGCCACCGTGTCCACGGAGGGGTCGCCGGAGTCCGGGCGGTGGGGCGAGAGGTAGTAGCAGCGGTCGGTGTCGATGGTGGTCGGCGATACCCTGACCAGCCTGCCGTCCCGAAGATGTGGGGCGATCAGGGCGAGGCGGCACAGGCCGATGCCGTGGCCCGCCAGCGCGGCGGCGCAGAGCAGGCTGGAGCCTTCCAGGAACAGGCGATGGCCGCCGCTGGCGCCGGGGAATTCGATCCCGGCGGCGTCGAACCATAACGACCACATGCGCTGGTCCTCGTCGTGCAGCAGGGTTGCCCGGCGCAGATCCCCATCCCCGGCGATCGGATGGCGGGCAAGATAGTCCGGACTGCAGACCGGCGCCGCGGCGCCGGACAAAAGCGCCCGCGCGCCCGGCGGCGCCCCTCCCGGCTCGGAGAACAGGATCGTCAGATCGGCCTCCGGCACCGTCGGCTGGTCGGAGATCGCATAGGCGATGTGCAGCACAATCTCCGGATGCGCCTCCAGCAGGGTCGGCAGGCGCGGCACCAGCCAGTCGGCGGCGATGATCGGCAGGGCTGCCACCGTCACCGGCCGGCGCGAGCGCAGCGGCAGCCGATCCATCTCATGGCGGATCGCATCGAAAGACAGATGCACGATCTGGGCGAGGCTTTCCCCGGCGTCGGTCAGGGAGGTGCGCCGGCCGTCACGCCGGAACAACGCATGGTCGGTCCAGCCCTCCAGCACCCGGATCTGATGGCTGACCGCCGAATGGGTGACGTTCAGCAGCTCGGCGGCGCGCATCACGCTCCGGCCCAGATAAAGCGCCTCCAGGGCGCGCAGGGATTGCAGGGGCGGCAGGCGGTCGGACAAGGCGTCTATCCTGAACGCAGTTTAGGTGAGCAAAACTAACGTATCGGAGAAATAACTACCTTTTTCGGCCGGAGGAAACCGGATTTAATCGTCGATACGTCGAAGTGATGGACGAAACGGGGATGATGGCCGAGACCCTTGCGATCTGCATGGCGCAAATGACGTCCACCAATGCGCATGCGGGAAACATCGACACCGCCGGCGCGATGATCGCTGCGGCGGCGGCCGAGGGCGCCGAGCTGATCTGCCTTCCCGAGGCCGCCAATCTGATGCAGCGCGACCGGCTCAAGGCCGCTGAGATCATCCAGCCGGAACACAGCGACCCGTTCCTGGCCGCCTGCCGCGACCTGGCGCTCAGGCACGGCATCTGGATCCATACCGGGTCCCTGGCTCTGCGCGAGGAGGGTGCGGAACGGTTCACCAACCGGACCTTCGTGATCGACGAATCCGGCGAGATCATTGCCCGCTACGACAAGATCCACCTGTTCGACGTCGATCTGCCGGACGGCATAAGGCGGCGCGAATCCGAGCGCTATGCGCCGGGCCGCGAGGCGGTGCTGGCCGATACGCCCTGGGGGGCCTGGGGGTTGTCGATCTGCTACGACATCCGCTTTCCCGGGCTCTATCGCGAATACGCCAGGGCCGGGGCGACGGTGCTGTTCGCCCCCTCCGCCTTCGCCATGGTCACCGGCAAGGGCCATTGGGAGACCTTGTTGCGGGCCCGCGCCATCGAGAATGGCTGCTTCATGATCGCAGCGGCACAGGCCGGCGATCATGATGACGGGCGGCAGACTTGGGGCCATTCGATGATCGTCGACCCCTGGGGCGCGGTGATCGCCGATGCCGGGCGGGAACCCGGCCTGACTTTTGCGAGCCTCGACCTGACCCAGGTCGGACGGACCCGCGAGATGATCCCGTCGCTTGCGAACGAACGGGAATACGTAAGAAAATACGAAAAAACAGCAGGAGGTTGATATGCGAAGCGCATTGGGAGGCATCCGCCCCGCCGGGCAGGTGATTGGACGATTGGCGGTATTGGCGCTCGCCGCCATGGCGGCCTGGGGCGCCGGGGGCGGGACGGCACTGGCCCAGGACCGGCCGGCGATCACCGTCGCGGTCGACAATCTGTGGCCGACCATGGACCCGGTGATCGGCATCTCCACCACCGGCGGCCGGGTGCATTGGAACCTGTTCGACACCCTGGCGCGGCGGAATTTCCACGAGGATGAATTCGGCCGCACCTTGCAGCCGCATCTGGCGACCGGCTGGGAGCGGACCTCGCCGAATATCTGGACCATCACCCTGCGCCAGGACGTCACTTTCCATGACGGTCACGGAATGGATGCGGAAGATGTCGCGTTCTCGATGTCGGCGGAGCGCCTGTGGGGGCCGGAGCCAACCGCCCGGCGCGGCACCCGCTATGCCCGCGGCATCACCCGGGTAGAGGCCACGGGCCCCTACACCGTGGAGATCGAGACGGCAGCGCCGGACCCGTCCTTCCCCAACCGGCTGGTTACGCCGCTCGGCTTCGTGCTGCCGAAGCACCATTACGAGGAGGTCGGCACCGACGCTTTCGGACAGGCGCCGATCGGTACCGGGCCCTACCAGCTGATCGAATTCGACCCGTCGGACAAGCTGGTGGCGGTCGCCTATGACGGTTATTGGAACGGCCGGCCGCCGGCCAGCCAGATCACCTGGAAGGTGGTGCCGGAATATTCCACCCGATACGCCGGTCTGGCGGCGGGCGAATTCGACATCATCGTCGGCATCCCCGCCGACCAGGAGGAGGTCATCGCCGGCACCGAGGGCGTGACGCTGCTGAAGCAGTCGATCGAGAACTATCCGATGTTCGCCTTCAACACCCTGGCGACCGAGCTCCTGCCGGACAACCCGCTGCAGGATGCCAATCTGCGCAAAGCCATGGTGATGGCCATCGACCGTGACGCCATCACCGAGGCGCTGTGGGGCGACGCGACATTCACCCCGGCCCCGTTCAATTTCCCGGAATATGGCGACTATTACGATCCGGACCGGCAGGCGCGCTACAGCTACGATCCGGACCAGGCGAAACAGTTCCTGGCCGACAGCGTGTACGATGGCGAAGAGCTGATCTGGCACATCACCCGCGGCTTCTACCCCAATTACGAGACCGCCGCGGAGTTCATGGTCGAGCAATGGCGCGATGTGGGAATCGATGTCCGCATCAAGATCGTCGACAATTTCTCGCTCGCCTATCAGCGGCCGTTCCACCTGCTCAACATGTCCATGTCGAGCGAATTCTCCGGCGACCCGTATCGGCCGCTCTGGATGGATTGGGGTCCGCTCTCCAGCCGTTTCCGCGCCAGCCACAAGACGTGGGTGCCGACCGAGGCGTTCCTGGAACTCGGCGGGCGCTTCGAGACCGAAAGCGATCCGGAGATGCGCAGGCAGCTCTATCTTGACATGGTGGCGGAATGGGAGAACGTCACACCGGGCATGTATCTGTGGCGCAACGTGCTGACCTACGCCTATCGCGACGGCATCGAATGGCGCACCGGTTCGGTGGCGCGAACCCTGTTCGACAGCCTGTTCCTGAAGATCGAGGGATAGAGCAGCGATTCGGCGAGGAGAGCGCAAACCCATCGGCCAGCGCTACCCCCTCACCCTCCCACGGCTTCGCCGCGGGTCCCTCCCTCTCCCCAAGGAGAGGGAAGATTAGCGGCCGCTGCGAAAATCCCTCTCCATGGGGAGAGGAAGGGACCCGCGAGCGAGCGTGGGGAGGGTGAGGGGGCGGCGCCGGCCCCGGGGGATACTATACATGTGCTTCAGCCGACGGCTTCGACTCGACATCCGCCGCCAGCCTCGCTATCGACGGCGCGCGGTCGCTGCACCATGATTGCCGGCATGCCATCGCCGGTTCTCGAAGTCACCTCCCTCTTCATCTCGCTGCCGCCCGGTGGCGAGCGGGCGCATGCGGTGCAGGACGTCACCCTGTCGGTCGCCGCCGGCGAGACCTTGTGCATCGTCGGCGAATCCGGCTCGGGCAAGTCGATCACCGCCCAGGCGGTGATGGGCATGATCCCGCCAGGCCTCGCCGTCGAGCAGGGCGACATCCACTTCGAGGGCGCGCCGCTGCCGGCCGACGATCCGGTTGCCATGCAAAGGCTGCGCGGTGCCCGCATGGCGATGATCTTCCAGGAACCGCGCGCCACTCTGAACCCGGTCCAGCGGGTCGGCCGGCAAATCGAGGAAACGCTGGAAGTTCATGGCGTGCCCGATGGCGGGGCCCGACGCAACCGGGCGCTGGAATTGCTGGACGCGGTGAAACTGCCGGAGCCGGCAAGGATCTATCGCGCCTATCCACATCAGCTGTCCGGCGGCCAATGCCGGCGCATCGTGATCGCCATGGCCCTGGCGCTGGAGCCGGCGCTGCTGATCGCCGACGAGCCGAGCACGGCGCTGGACGTCACGACCCAGGCCGAAATCCTGGCGCTGATCGACGAGTTGAAGAAAGCGCGAAATGCGGCGGTGCTGTTCATCACCCATGATTTCGGAGTCGTAGCCGACATTGCCGACCGCATCGCGGTGATGCGCGATGGCGAGATCGTCGAGACCGGAACGCGCGATGACGTACTTTATCACCCGCAGCACGCCTATACGCGCAGCCTCATCGCGGCAGTACCGGCGGGGCGGGGCCAACAGGCACTGAGCCGGGTCGTGGACCCGGTGCTGGCGGCCAGCGGCGTTTCGCGCTCCTATCGCGTTCGCGGCGGCCTTTTCAAGTCCCGCCACATCGCGGCGGTCGACGATGTCGGCCTGACCCTGGATCGGGGCAAGACGCTGGGCATTGTCGGCGAGTCGGGCTCCGGGAAATCCACCCTGGCCCGCTGCCTGCTGCGGCTCGAGGACATGGATGCGGGCCGGGTGCTGCTGCGGGGCGAGGACATCTCAGCCGCCACCGGCGGCTCGCTGCGCGCCGTGCGCAAACGCATGCAGGTGGTGCTTCAGGATCCGTACACCGCCCTCGATCCAAGACAGCGGGTCTGCGATGCGGTGGCCGAGGGGCCGATCATCCATGGCGCATCGCGGGCGGCGGCGCGGGAGAAAGCGAAGGAGCTGCTGACCCTGGTCGGCCTGCCGCCGCAAATCATCGAGCGCTATCCCCATGAGTTCTCCGGCGGCCAACGCCAGCGCATCTGCATCGCCCGCGCCCTGGCTGTCGAGCCGGAGGTGCTGATCGCCGATGAACCGGTTTCCGCGCTGGACGTATCGATCCAGGCGCAGATTCTGGCGCTGTTCAAAGACCTGCAGGAACGGCTTGGCTTTGCGCTGCTGTTCATCACCCACGATCTGAGGGTCGCGGCCGCGATCTGTGACGACATTCTGGTGATGCGTGAGGGCAGGATGGTCGAATACCGGCACGCCGCCGATCTGTTCGCCAAGCCGCACGACGCCTATACCCAGGCGCTGCTGGCAGCCTCGCCGGGCCGGGATCCGGCATTTGAGGCCTCCGTGACGCGGCTCGCCGCAGCCGCTGAGGCCGGCGCGTGACCCGCTTCATCCTGGGCAAGACCCTGCGCGCCATCGTCACACTGTTGATCGCAGTCTCCCTGGTCTTCGTGTTCATCCGCTTTTCCGGCGATCCGGCGGCGGCGCTGGCGCCACCGGACGCCGACCAGTCGGTGATCGACGAGTACCGCGAGAAGCTCGGGCTCGACCAGCCGCTGATCGTGCAATACGGCAAGTATCTGGGCGCCCTGGCCCAGGGCGAGTTCGGGTTCTCCGTGCATACCGGCCGGCCCGTACTGGAGGTGGTGGCGGAGCGGGTGCCCAATACGCTGATACTGGGCGGCACCGCGTTGCTGATCGCGCTTGGCATCGGCATACCCATCGGCGGGCTGGCGGCGATGCACCGCAACAGTGCGCTCGACCGGGCCGTCATGGCGTTTTCCGTCTTCGCCTTCGCGATGCCGAACTTCTTCTTCGGGCTGATCGTCATCCTGACCGCCGCACTGGTCTTCCAAACCTTCGTCGGGGCCGGCGAAATCAGCTTCCTCGGCCTGCTGATGCCGGCGGCCACGCTGGGCCTGGCGAATATGGGCTCCTTCGCCCGGTTCACGCGCTCATCGATGCTCGAGACCCTGGGCAAGCCTTACATGATCGCAGCCGAGGCGAGGGGCGTGCCGCGCGGGCGGCGGATCCTGCGTCACGCGCTGCCCAACGCGGCGATCCCCATCGTCACCCTGATCGGACTCAGCCTGGGCGCCCTGATCGCCGGTTCCGTGGTGACCGAACAGGTGTTCAGCTGGCCCGGCGTCGGCTTCCTGCTGGTGCGCTCGGTCGCGACCCGGGACATCGCCATGGTCCAGTTCATCGTCCTGGCCGTGGCCTTCACCATGACCTTCGCCAATCTGCTGGTCGATCTGCTGTATCTGGCGATCGATCCCAGAATCCGTGCGCGATGATCCGGGCGCTGTGAGATGACCGACACCACGCTCGCCCGGACCCGCCCCGCCATGCCGCTAACGGTCATGGTCGCCATCGGCTTTGTGACGCTTTTCGTCCTCTTCGCCCTGTTCGGCGAGTTCCTGTCGCCGCACAGCTTTCGCGACACCTCGCTGCTGGCGCGGCTGAAGCCGCCCTCCTTCCTGGGCGGCAACCCCGATTTCCTTCTGGGCACCGACCAGAAGGGCCGCGATCTGCTGGCCCGGCTGGCGGTCGGGGCGCAGATCAGCCTGATCGTCGCCATCGTCGGCACGCTTCTAGGGGCGGTGGTCGGTTCGCTGCTCGGCATCCTGGCGGCGGCCCGGCGCGGCTGGGCCGAGGCGGTCATCATGGCGGCGGTCGACGTGCAGGCGTCGCTGCCGATCATCATCGTGGCGCTGTTCGTGCTGGCCATGTTCGACAACAGCTTCGCCCTGTTCCTGCTGCTGATCGGGCTGGCGGGATGGGAGGTCTATGCCAGGCTGATGCGCGGCGCGACCCTGTCGGCCAAGGAACATGGCTACGCCCAGGCGATCCGGGCCCTGGGCGCCTCGCAGACCCGGGTCTATCTCGGCCACATCCTGCCGAATGTGTTCAACGTGGCGCTGGTGCAGTTCACCGTGAACCTGCCCCTGACGATCCTGCTGGAAACCGCGCTCAGCTTCCTCGGCCTCGGCGTCCAGCCGCCGCTGACCAGCCTGGGAGATCATGAGCGAGGGTCGCGACAGGCTGCTCACGGCCTGGTGGCTGACCATGCTGCCCGGCGCGATCATCTTCCTGCTCGCTTTGTCGATCAGCCTGATCGGCGACTGGCTGCGCGACCGCCTCGATCCAACGCTGCGGGGCGCCCGGCGCTAGAGAAGCCTGCTTTCTCGGCCACGATCGGCCGATCGGGCTGGAGGTCGGTCTCAAGATCGGCCACCTGCTTCCACTGGTAGCGCAATTTCCGCTGACGCGAAATCGGCACCGGCCTTCAGTCCCGTTCGATGTGCCGATCCCGCACGCAATGCTGCGTGAAACCTGTCGCCCGTGCGACGGCGCCTTCGATCAGGCCACCATGCTCATGGGCCGTTTCCGACGAAATGAAATGCAATCGGCCCTCCCAGGGCCCCGCCGGTCTGTCGGCCAACCCGTATACCGGATGTCCTTCGAACGGGCGACGATCCCGTTCGTCGGCGGTCAGGCGATCCCCGCTCCAATCCTGCAGCACCATCTCCAGCGGCTCGGCGGCGTCCGGCCCGAACAGCTCGATCAATTGCCCACGGGCCCGATCCAGAAGCGCCGCCGATCCGATCTCCTGCCGCGCCGCCGCCGAATGTCCGACGAATCCGAACAGTGCATAGGGTCCGCTCTCTTCCGGAGACGCGTCGTGAATTTCGACCAACGGCCCCTTGCGGCTCATTGCCGTGCCCGACAACCCCTGCTCCCGCCAGAACGGTCGGTCGTAGATCGCCAGGATCTTGGCGTGCGCCGCCATCCAGGTCGGCAGATTCCGCAGTTCCGTAATCAGGGATTCGGACAGGGCAGGCTCATAGCCGAGCGACGCTGCCAGACGAGGCGGCACGGCCATGGCAACCGTCTTCACCGCCCATTCCGCGCGGCCATCCGGTGTTGTCAGTTGCACATGGATTTCGGATCCAGCCTGGGCCAGCTGTTCGCATCGATGTTCCAGGAAAATGACTTCGGCCGGCAGAGCCTTGGCGATGGCGTCGGTCAGGGCGCCGGTGCCGCCGGCGATACGTCTGGCACCCGCCATCGGGCTCTCCGCAGCGTAGCGCATCGCCGCGCCGGTCTCGCGCTGATGCATGATGTCGCCATGTGACTGTTGGGGGAAATACGACAGGCCAAATCCGGAGAGCAGGCGGGCCACCAATGGCTGGCCGGGCCAAATCCAGGAAGGCCCCAGATCCAAGACGCCGCCATGGCCAGCGGCCGAATGGATACGGCCGCCGATCCGCGAGCGCGCCTCGACGAGCCGATAGGCGATGCCCAGTCGCTCAAGGTGCCACGCGGCGGTCAGCCCGGCGATGCCGCCCCCGACAATCAGTACATTCGTATCCACAGGGGCGGCCTCCGGGCACCGTCCGAAAAAGTTGGCTGCGTCATGGCGTCAGAAATGCCGGTGAAGCTGACCGGGCCGGCTGGCCTTTAGTCGGCGTTGCCGGCAGCCGCGCGTTTGACCTGTCCTTTGCCGGTCGGTCGATTAGTGACCACGCGCTGGCTTGGGAACAGAGCGCGCACCAAGGTGCCCTCGCCGACCTGGCTTTCGATCACCAGCCGACCGCCATGAACCTCGACCATGCTCTTGGTCAGCGGTAGCCCCAGACCGGTTCCGGGGTGCCGGCGGTTGATGGCCGTATCGACCTGCCCGAAGGGCTCAAGCGCCTTGTCGATTTCCCGTTCGGTCATGCCGATGCCGGAATCCTTCACCTCGATCACCATCCATCCGGCCTTGTCGACAAATCCGCGGATGGTGACCGTTCCGGCGCCGCCGGTGAATTTGAGCGCATTGGTGATCAGGTTGATCAGGATCTGCTTCAGCCGGCGCCGGTCGGCGCGCAATGGCGGCAGGTCGGCCGCCAAATCCTCCACCAGCTCGGCCCCGGTCGAGTCCGCCCGCGCCTGGCAGAGACGAACGCAGGACCGCGTCGCCTCAAGCACGTCGACGATCTCGTCATTGATTTCAAGCTTGCCGGCCTCGGCCTTGGACACGTCGAGAATGTCGTTGATCAGGGCCAGGAGATGCTGGCCGCTGGAATGGATGTCGCTGGCATAGTCGCAGTATTTCTGATCGCCGATATCGCCGGCCAACTCATCACGGATCAGCTCGGCAAATCCGATGATCGCATTGAGCGGCGTCCGCAGCTCGTGGCTCATCGTGGCCAGGAATGCCGATTTGGCGGCATTGGCCGCATCCGCCTTGTCGCGGGCCCGACCCAGATCGCGGGCAAATTCGGCCAACTGTCCGCCCTGCCGTTCGAGCCGGTCGCGAATATCCTCCAACTCCTCGACCCGATGCCTCAAGGCGCTCTGCGCGGCGCGGCGCTTTTCGACTTCCTCCTCCAGGGCGACCGTGCGGCTGCGCACCAGCCCCTTGATCCGTTCAGTATTGCGGGACTCGCGTTGGGCGTAGGCCGCCAGCAAGACCGAGAGGATCAGCCCGACGATCAGCACGATGGTCGGCTGGGTCGTGGCGAACCGGGCAATGAAACGGTCCGTCGGCGCGAAATCCGCCTCCCAGGCCCGGGTAGCGACCTGCAATGGCGTGCGATCGAAGGTAAAGCCGCTGCGGCCGAAGCTGACGGGGAACCCCGCCTGATTCGACCGGCCCTCGGAGTCGTAGAAATAGACGAACGATCTGGACGGCGCCGTCCCGATATCGCGCAGCCGAATGTCGAGATCGAATTCCGGCAGATATTCGACCGCCCAATCGACCATGTCGTCGATCTTCAGGGCCAGCACCACGAAACCGGTCAAAGCCTCGCGCCGCTCGACATAGTCGATCGGATCGCTGCCGCGCTGAAACAACGGGCAAAAGATCAGGATACCCCGGCTGCCGGAGAGATCGATCGGGCGGGATGCTGTCGGCAGGCCGCTATCGCGAGCCCAAGCCATCGCGGTGCGGAGCACGACATCTCCGGCGAGGTCGAATCCACGTGTCAGCCCGTCCTCCGGCAACGATGCCGCAAAGAGAATCGGAAACAAGTCGCGCTCAGGCGCCGCCGTATACACCTCTCCGGAACCCGGGTCGACGATGCCGGCGCCGCCATCGGACCGAAACTCGTCGTGCCGCCGCAGCACATCTCCGCCGCTGACCCGAGGGGCCCAGGCGAGTAAGTGGATGTGCGGCTGCCGTTCCAGGGATGGTGCGACGAAAGTCTTGAATTCATCTTCGGTGACCACGACAGAGGCGCCGAACAGGCCCGCCAGGCTGCTCAACACATCGATGTGCCAATCCATCGTCCGCTGCAAAAGCTGATAGATCTCCGTCGACTCATCCTGAAACGCCTGATCCAGCTGGCTCAGATGTTGGCGACGGACGTCCAGGAAAACGAGCGTGGTGATCACGCAACCGAACAGCATCGCGACGGCGCCGGTCAGGAATGGCCGAAGCCGCGCGCCGATGCTTTGCTCGCCTCCATCGGCGACACCGACCTCGTCATCGACGCCCGTTCGACCGATGACTGTTTCGAGCTCAGTGGTCATTCACACACGTTTCCGTTGCAAAAACATCGGTCCGCCGTAGAAGCCGGCCCACAGTCTTTCGGCCCCCGATGTATCAACCAGTACCCATTGGGCCAGCGACGCCGCAAGAGTAACACCGGGGCTGGTGCTAATCGAACTTCGTATTTCAACCGGTTGTCCGGGGAGTACGGCGATGGATGTGCCTGCCGGCCGATCGGGTTTCCCGAACCTATACGAAACCAAGGTCTCCTCCGGATCTTGCACCAAGTTGTAATGGAGGCACTGCGGGACTTCAGATTACAACCCCAAAAAAAGAAAATCACACGAACTGTAGTAAGTCTCTTCGAGTTGAACGACAAGATGTGGTATGTTTTGTGAGCGAGCGTCGAAATATGGGGGTGATGTTCGTATCAGCGACCCATCGCCCTTGGCCGCCGCTGCGGGGCGATTGCTTCTAGGGGGCATGACAAAGTGACAACAAAGGTCCTACGGTCCTGGTTCACGGACCGGAACCGGCCGCATGTGTTGGCTTTGGGAAACCAAAAGGGCGGCGTGGGAAAATCGACCACCGCCATCCATCTGATCATCGGCCTGATCCGCCACGGATTCTCGGTCGGCAGCATCGACCTGGACGAACGCCAGGGCACGCTGTCGCGTTTCATGCGCAATCGGCAACGTTTCCTGGCCGCCTCTGAACTGGATCTGCCGCTGCCCGACAATCAGGGGCTCTACCGGTCCATCCACGATACGTCGACGAAGGCGGGCGAAGACGAAATCTCTCGACTGGCCAAGGTTCTGGAGCGTTTCCGGAGCAAGGATTTCATCGTTATCGACATTGCCGGCGACAACACCTTCCTGTCGCGGTGCGGCCACATCCTGGCCGATACCCTGATCACGCCGATGAATGACAGCTTCATGGATCTCGATGCGCTGGTCCGCATCGATGTCGATGGAGAACGCATCATCGGGCCCAGCGCATACAGCGTCATGGTGACCGACGGCTCCGCCCGGCGGGCGGCGTTTGGCGGCGGCACGCCCGACTGGATCGTCATGCGCAACCGCCTCTCTCAGCTCGATTCCCGGAACAAGCGACAGATGCAGTCGCTGCTCGACACTCTGGCGCCGCGGATCGGCTTTCGAATCGCGCCCGGTTTCTGCGAGCGCGTGATCTTTCGCCAGCTGTTCACCAGCGGGCTGACCGTCCTCGATCTTGACGATCCAGCCATCGGTATATCAAAAAGCAAGAGCCATCGATCGGCGGTGCAGGAGATCGAAGATCTCTTGACCCTTGTTGGGCTGCCGGAACAGCAAACCAACGATTCGGCCGACCGTCAGATTGCCTGATCTTTCTGAATTGGGTTGGCGTCACGGGCGCACGCTTGCTCCGGCGCAGCCTCCGTGGGCATAAATATTCAAATGAATCGCGATCTGATTCGCGGGTATGGGGCTAATACCGAGGGACATAGATAATGACCGATTTCACCGCTCTCCTATATCCGCCCGTTAGGCGCGGTCTGTGCCGTGGTGCAGCGCACCACAAGCGGGCTGCAACGCGGCGGGCGGACATAGGAGAACGGCCTGCGGTGGAGCCCCCAGGTCTCCATTGGGGCCCTTTTGGGTTCGTTGCGACCCTTGCCCGATGCGCTGCATCGCGCCGCACGCCGCGCCTGCCCGAATGGGCCAATGGGCACCATGAAATCGGTCATTATCTATGTCCCTCGGTATAACAGGGATGGAATCCGAACCGCTGGCCGGGATGCCGGCCCGATTTCGCAAGGTACCGTATCGCGCCGTTCGCGATACCAGCCTGCCCGCCGGCGCATTGCGGCTATTGATCGCGATCGCTTGTAACGCCGACGCCGATGGCCGATGCGATCTCGAGGCCGATCGGCTTGCGGCGGAAGTCGGGCTGACGCCCGACGACATCATCCGCTACAGCGAGCAACTCGCGGAGGCACGCTATGTTTCCGCCTCGCAGAAAGACCGGCGCTGGCAATATCAACTGGTGCTGGATCCGGAGGGGAGCGGGAAAGACGCGGTCCAGAATGCTCCGACCGCCAAGACGGCCAGCGGACGCTCACGCGGAGTCAGCCGGATGATGCGCGCCTGGCGTGATGCGGACCGGTTCAGCTTCTGGCTGCGGACTGTCCTGGCGCCCGATGACACCGATCTCTTCTGGAGCTGGGCACTGAGCAACGAAGACGATTATCACACGCTGGTTCAGCGATTCGGCGACGCCAAGGATGACGGCGCGCTGGAATCGCTTCTCCGTGAGACCGCGGAAATCATCGACCGACTCGCCCCTGCCAAGCAGCCAGGCGATTTCGAGGGGCGCAGTTCCGCCGCCTAGCGCCGTCGCCGCCGCATGTGAGAGGCGCCGCCGGCCCGCCTAGGCATTCAATAGCTTCCCAATCGGCTTGACCGGCGGGCCGGCGAAGACCGCCCGGTCGACCGCATCGGCGGTGAGTTCGAGATGCTCCTGAAGCACCGCTTTGAATACCGAGCGAAGATCGAGCGTCGGCGCCAGGTCGCGGCCTTCATAGAGGTCCGACGTTCCGAGCCCCGGCCAATCCGTCAGGACCCGGCCGCCGGCGATCCGGCCGCCGGCCAATAGGGCGGCCCCGGCGGTGCCATGGTCGGTGCCGCCGGTGCCATTCGGCATCGCTGTCCGGCCGAATTCGGTGACAACGGCCACGACGGTCTCATGCCATGCCGGCCCGAGGGCGGCGCGCAATTCCGTCAGGCCATTTGCCAGGCTGGTAAGGGATCGGGCCAGGCGGCCGGTTTCCACGCCCTGGCCGGCATGGGTGTCCCAGCCGGAGACTTCGAGCACGGCGATCCGCGGACCATCCGGCGCGGCCAGCATTCCGCCCGCCACGCGCGCCAGATCGGCGGCCTGCGCACGCCCTCTGCGGCTCGTGCCGCCCAGCGCACTATCGGCCATCGCGTCCACCGACACCGCCTCGGCCAGCAACGGCCCGAAGACCGAATCGTCCTGGTACATCACGGCCAGCCGGTCGAGAAAGGCGCCATCGGCCTCGGGCAGGACCGCCGGCGACCAGGACGCCACCGGGGTATCGCCGCGCAATACCAGGGGAACCGTCTGGCCAACCGCCAGACCCAGCCTGCGTTCGCCGCCATCCAGCAGCCCGATGGCCCGATTGAGCCAGCCATCGTCGGCGCCGCGCGGCCGGTCCGTGCCGTTTTCAAGAAGGTTCTGGCCATCGAAATGGGATCGCTCGCGATAGGGCGTGGCGACCGCATGTATCGGCAGCAACTCGCCGGCCCGATACCAGGGCGCTATGGGCGCCAAAGCCGGGTGCAGCCCGAAGAATCCATCGAGATCCGCCATGCCGTTCCCGCGCAGCGGGTCGTCAAACGCAAGGCCGCCTCGGATCTGCCGGTAGAAACGGTCGCCATAGGGCGGTACCGCAGCCAATCCATCCATGCCGCCGCGCAGGATCACCAGGACAAAACGCCGATTGGTGACCGCGTCAGCCAGGGCAAGCCGGCCGCCAAAGACCGACAGCCCCGTTGCGGTTGCGGTGCCCAGGAGCGTGCGTCGCGTCAGCGTCATCTCATATCCTCCAGCCTTCGATCGGTCACGAAGATTGCGAATCTGGGCTGGCCGGACCGCAGATCGACTTCGCCGATCAACAGGCGGCCGCCATACGCGCCGGCGTTTGCCGCGCAGGCGCCGTTGAAGGAATTCGGGGTTCCGGCGGCCGCCAGTACCGGTACCGGCCTGCCACCCGCGTCGCGTTGCAGCCGCCCGTGATCGATATCCGTCAGCATGAAGGCGATGCAGCCATTATAGGCATCCGGGAATGGTCGATGCGAAGTTGGCGAGGCGATCAGGTATGGACGGCCACCACTGGCGATCAGATCGACGGCGGAGAAGCCCTTTGCCCCGAACGCCCCGGCATCGTCGGCCGTCAACACCGTGCCGGCGAAGGTCCAGCCGGTCGGGGAGATGAAGTCACAAGGATACCCGCATCGCAGCAGCACGATCTTCTGCTCGATTCCGAACAGCCGGAACTCCGGGCAATTGAGCGCCAGCCAGATTGCCTGTGATGTCTCGATCAGCCCGGGCTCGGTGAATGCCACGCAGCGGGCCAGCTCCGGGTGCAGCCCGTGCAACGGAACTCTGGGCGGCCCGGCAATGGGGCTCCGCGTCTCACCGTTCGGATCGTCGTTCACCGTGTCATAACCAAGGCCGCCGAACAGCTTGATCTCGGGCGCCAGCGCCAGATCCTCCGGCACCGCGGCTGCCTTGTAGCCGATCCAACCATGTTCGAAGAGCCGCCGTCCGTCGGCGATCAGGTAATGGTGCCACACCAGCTTCCAGCGTTCGGCCGCAGGAGCCTGCGGATCGTACTGCAAAGCGGCGACCTCGTTCTGCCAGGTGCCTGCGTCGCCGACGCCCGGCGCCGGCGTCACGTCAACGGCCGCATTGACCGGTCCGCCGATCACCGTCCAGTTGGATCCCGACTCATCGGAACGCGCCAGGAACGTTTGCACGATGCGATCGTTCTGAACCGGCCATCGGGCCGACGGGTCGACTGCCGAAAACGCCATGTAGACGGTGCCGCCGCCATCGGACGCCAGGGATGGATCGAACACGCCGGCCGATCCGGCCCCTCGGAGGCTGAGCGCGATGGGCTGCATCACCGTCTGGACGATGGCCGACGCACCGGCGTTCTGACCCGGACCAGGGGGCGCGCAGGCCGCTATCGCACCGAAGAGCAATGCGGTGGCCGCCACTCTCAGGACACTCAAGATCGTCACCGATATTCCCGTCATCGCCTCTGAAACTCCGGGCTGAGAAACGTCATCGCCACGCCCTCTGCGGCGCTCGGGGCGCCGTTGATCAGGAACATCGTCGACTCCGACGCCACCGGACCGATGGTCTGCTCGGCAAGCACCCGCGGATCGATGGCGCGACCGACCCGGTCGCCAACCGCCACGGCCCAATCGGTGCGCCGCATCAACGCATCCGGGCCCAGCCATTGTGCCGCCGTATCCGGCCAGCCGGCTGGGGAGTCGGCGCGGAACGGCGCTTGGCCCAGCAGGTGCAGCGACCCGACCAGCTTGCCATCCTCGACCGGCACCTGCAGGGCGCGAAGCGCGGCGACCACCATGTCGTTCGGCGAGCGTACCTTCGGCAACGGCTGCCGCCAGGCCTCCGGCAGATCGACCAGGGCCGCCGCGACCATGCGCAGATCGCCGTCGGAGGACAGGAAGACATTGGCGATATGCTCCACGGCGGACGGCGTCGGATCATCCGACACGAAATGGCGAACCAGCTTGGTCGCGACATGTCGCGCGGTCGACGGGTGGCGAGCCAGGGCATCCAGGGCGGATGCGGCCTCCGCTTCGCCGGATTCGGCGTAGCGCAGGCCGAGCAGAACCTTGTCGCCGGGCTCATGGGCGCGGGCCCGGAACATGAAGGCGCCCGGTCTGGGATCGCGGAGCCGCCCCATCGACCAGCCGGTCAGCATCGCCGCCATCGCACCGACATCGTCCTGGGTGTAGCCGCCATCGACTCCGAGGGTGTGCAGTTCGAGAACCTCACGCGCCAGATTTTCGTTCAGCCCGGCATCCCGCCGGCGACCGGCCCGCGAATTGGGACCGATCGACGCCAGATTGTCGAGATAGGCAAGCATGGCCGGATGCCGGACAACCGCCTTCAGCATGTCGGCGAAACGCCCCGTCACATGGGGCCGGATCGCCTCGACCTCATAAGGGCCGACCACGCCGGCAATCACAGGTTTGACCGCCGAGACCGTGAAATGGTTCGACCAGAATTGCACCAGACGTTCGACGAAGGGCCGGTCGCTCTCGATCGCCGCACGGGTCCGGGCTGCCGCATCGGCCTGATACGCATTCCGCATGGCGCCACGCAGCAGCCGGCCGACGGCTTCCGAACCGTCTTCCCGCGCCTCCAGAAATGCCCGCACGCGGTCGACGGAATTGGATGTCGACGCCAGCGCATCCGGCAGCGTGGCCCGGGTGGGCAACTGGTTGTGCAGCCAATCTCGCGGGTCGGCGGCGGCATCCTCCAGCTCGCCGGGTCGCGCGCCAGAACCGAAGCGGTTGACCGCGATGGCAGCCCGCACGGTGCTCATGAGCGACCTCCCCATCTTTCTGCCATTTCGGCACGCAGTTCGGGGGTCAGCTCATCGATGGCCTCGGCGATAATGGCATGCACCGCCGCTTCCAGCGCCCTCGACCGGTCGCGCACGGTCGCCAGTGAAGCCTCGAAGGCGGTGCTGTCGAAGGGCTCCGTCCCGACCACGGATGCCGCGTCCCGGCGGGCCTGACGGACCCCGGCGACGAGGTCCTGCAAGCCGGAGCGATTGTTCCGCAGTGCCTGGCGGATGACCGGGCGCGCCTCGGCCGGCACCGTGGACATGAATCGCTGCAGCCCGCCGCCGGCATTCCGGTTGGCCGGCGCGTCGCCCCGGCTCGCCCGCCCGGCGATCAGCCCGGCAACGAAAACATTCAGGCAGATCGACAGGACTAGGGCGATGATCGTCGCGGCGCGGCCGGATAGGGTCATCGCAGCACCTCGTCCAAATCAGGGTCGAAATCAGGCATGCCGTAAACCAGCGTCACCAAGTCTTCGGAGTTCCAAATCGGCGGTTCCGACGGCCACCACAGGCCGACGGAGAAGCCGATCAACGCTGATGCGGCGATGGCCGTCCAGCCAAGCGAGATGCCCCGGCGATGCGGCGACCATCCATCTACCGCCGGTCGGCCGGTCATCGATCGGACCGAGCCGCCCTGTCGATCCGGGACTTCCAGAATGGCGGAACGCAGCCGCGGGCCGGCGGGGCCGGTCGGCAAATCCGACAAGGCCCGGTCCAGGGCCGTTGCCTCCGCCAGGGCCCGGCGCGCCGGCTCCGATTGGGCCAGAAGCGCTTGTGCCGCCGCGCGCTCCTCCGGTGGCCAGCATTCGAAATCGGGGCCGCGAGCATCGAGCCGGGTTTGGAATTGCATCAGACGCATCGGCTCATCCTTCCAGCCGTCCGGAAAGGCGCTCCCGCAGCCGACGGCGCGCCCGGACCAGCAGCCCCTCCAATGCACCGATGCTGATCTCCAAGACCCCCGCCGCCTCCGCGTTGCTCAGCCCGGCGCCATAACACAGTGCAAGGGCGGCACGCTGCCGGGCCCCCAGCACCGCGATTTCCTGGTTCAGAAGCATCTGCCGCTGCCGTCGCTCGATCGTCGAGACCGCATCCTCGGCCGGGTCCGGCGGATCGTCGATCAGCTCCAGCGCCGCAAAGGTCGGCCGGCGGCGGATGTCCAGGCAGAGGTTCACGGTCACGCGATACAGCCAGGTGGTGAAGCGGGCCCGGCCCGGCTGCCATTCCCCGGCGGTTTTCCAGACCCTCAGAAAGGTTTCCTGGGCCACGTCCTCTGCGGTACTGCGGTTGCCGACAATACGGGTCGCCAAGGCCAGGGTGCGATCCAAATGGCGGTCCATCAACACGGCGAAGGCATCGCGCTCGCCATTGCCGACCGCCACGACCAACGCCTCGTCGCTCGGTGTCTGCAAATCCCTTCGGCTGGGCCATTGCCCGGACGCTCCCATCAAACCGCCAACCTCGTCGCTCCCTCGCCGATCCGACAGGATGCAACCTCCATATGGAACTTGTACGAACGAGTCCGCAAAACCCTGCGAAATGAATTCGGACTTTTCGGCCCGAGGTAGGCGAATGCGATTGTCGAACGCCGAGGGATCAGCGGCGGGGGCCGGTTAGTCCCATCTGGGTGGTGATCAGCCGGCTGAGCTCCGAGCCCGAATCACCGAGATCGGATGCGATGCTGAAATGGTGGCGGTCGGCGATCGGTCGCAAATCCGGCGTCAGACCATGGTCGCCGAGATGTTCGGCATAAATCGCCGATTGGCGGGCATATTCCGCCGATTCATCGCCGCCATAGGTGACGATCATCGGCATCTGCATCGGCATCGGTGGCGGCGGTGGCAGATGGATCGGGCTGTTGCGGCGCGCCTGATCCGCATTCAGCCCCAGATCGTCGTTGAGAAAGGACAGGCGGATCGGCTCCAGGTCGAACAGCCCGCTGATCGCCACCCCACCACGCACGACCGTCTTCGGCAGGCCTTGGTCACCCGGCCAGTCGGTCGCCGCCATCATGGCCACCAGATGACCGCCCGCGGAATGGCCGGACACGAACAGCCGGTCGGGATCGCCGCCGAAACTCTCGGCATTGCGATGAACCCAGGCCACTGCCGCGCGGCATTGACGGACCAGCTCATCCATATCGATTGCCGGGATCAGCCCATAATCGACCACCACCGCAACGCCGCCGGCGGCGACGATCGGTCCGGCGACATAGCTGAATTCCGATTTGCTGAGCGCCTTCCAATAGCCGCCATGGAAGAAGATCTGGATCGGCGCCAAGTGCGGGCCAGGCTCTGAGCCGCCGGGCAGGAAGATATCGAGGGTCTCTGCCGCGCCCGGCCCGTAAGCGACATCGAGCCGCGAATGCAGTTCTGAGCGGGCCGCCACGCTGTCGGTCACATAGGCAGTGAGAAACTCTGCGAAGGCTGGGACGGCGCGCCGATTGTCGTATTGCCGGTCCAAGGCGTCCCGGTCGTAGTCCAGGAAAATCGGATCGGTCATGTCAGATGCTCCGCCGGGTTGTTCTCAGGGCCGCTGTCACAGCAGCCCCCGCGCGGCCAAATTGCGCATCAACGCGCCGGCGCCGAATGACCAGCGCGGCGCCCGGTCGCTGGTGGTGACCCGGTTCACCAGCGCGCCGAGGCCCGGCGTTGCGATGGTGACGATGTCGCCGACCTTGTGGGTAAAGCCCTGTCCGGGCGAATCGCGGTCATCGACGGGCGCGAACATCGTGCCGAGGAACAGCATCAGGCCATCCGGGTAGGCGTGGTTCGGGCCGATGGTCTGGCCGACCAGGTCAAGCGGGTCCCGGCTGATCCGATCCATGGAGCTGGAGCCGGTCAGACGATAGCCATCGGCCCCGTCGACCGTCATGGTCAGCACGGTCCGGCGGATGTCGTCGATGCCGAAAGTCCCATCGAACAGCCGGATGAAGGGGCCGATGGCGCAGGAGCCGTTATTGTCCTTGGCCCGGCCCAGCAGCAACGCGCTGCGCCCTTCCACATCACGCAGATTGACATCATTGCCGAGCGCCGCGCCGACAGTGCGTCCGGCCGCGTTGACCGCCAGCACGATTTCAGGTTCCGGATTGTTCCAGGCCGACTCCGGATGGACACCGACCTCGGCCCCGGTACCGACCGCGGACATCGGCTGCGCCTTGGTGAAGACCTCCGCATCCGGGCCGATGCCGACCTCGAGATATTGCGACCACGCGCCCTGGCCGATCAGCAGAGCCTTCAGCCGCATCGCGCCCTCCGAACCCGGACGGATCTGCCGCAGATCGCCGCCTATGGTCTCCATGACCCGGCCGCGAATCTGCTCCGCCCGCGCGATGTCGCCATGGGCCTGCTCTTCGATCACCCGCTCCAACAGGCTGTCCACGAAAGTAACGCCGCTGGCCTTCAGCGCCTGCAGATCGCAGGGCGCGAGGAGCCGGGTGTCGGACTCCCGACGGTCGTCAGGCGCGCTGTTGCCCAGGATGCCGGCCAAATCGCCGAGAGACTCCCCGGCGGCCTGCCTTGCCTCCGATGCCGGATCGTCGGCGTTGAGCAATTCGGCCATGGTCGGGAATTGCCGGGTGATGTCGTGCACCCCGTCGGCGTCCAGTCGGACAATCGACGGGCCGCCGGTAGCGTCAATCCCGGAGTCGCCGGGGCGCCATACCCGTCCCACCAAAGTGCCCGACACGCCGTCATCCGGCAGGCAGGCGGAAACCGTCAGGCGATCCTTCATCGAACGCGGCTTGCAGTGCAAAGGGCAACCATGATGCCTCCCAGCCTGGTTTTTCGGTATGGTATGCGGAATTCAAGCTGGCGCAAACCGGCAGCCAAAGTGGGGAGGGGACTATGAAGATCGTCGTCACCGGTGGGACCGGATTTATCGGACGGCGGGTCGTATCGGCCTTGCTGGCGCGCGATACGATCATCGGTCCGTCGGGAGCCCCCGAGCCAATCGACCGGGTGGTCGCCTTCGACGCCATGCCGCCCATTCCGGCGATGCCCGATGATCCAAGGCTTTCGGTCGTGGCTGGCGATGTCGCCGAGGCGGGAGTCCTGAGCGGCCTGATCGACGAGGAAACCGGGCTGATCTTCCATTTGGCGGCGGTGGTCAGCGGTGCCGCGGAAGCTGATTTCGAACTTGGCATGCGGGTCAACCTGGACGGAACCCTGATGCTGCTGGAGGCCTGTCGGCGATTGCCGAAACCGCCGCGCCTGGTCTTCGCCAGCTCGGTCGCCGTATTCGGCGGCGGCATGCCGCGAACCATCCGGGACGACAGCGCGCTCACCCCGCTGACCTCCTACGGCACCCAGAAGGCCATCGGCGAGTTGCTGGTCAACGATTACAGCCGCAAAGGTTTCATCGATGGCCGCGCGCTTCGGCTGCCGACCATCGTGGTGCGGCCGGGCAAGGCGAACAAGGCGGCATCATCCTTCGCCAGCGGCATCATTCGCGAGCCGCTGACCGGCCATGAGAGCATCTGCCCGGTGACTTCGGACGCCACCATGTGGGTTCTGTCGCCGCGCCGGGTGGTGGCGGCTTTCCTGCACGCCAACGACCTGCCGGCCGAGGCCTTGGGCGTGAGCCGCAGCGTCTCGCTGCCCGGGCTCAGCGCCAGCGTGGAGGAAATGATAGAGGCCATGCGTCAGGTCGCCGGCGAGGAACCGGTTCGTCGCATCCGCTTCCAGCCCGATCCCCTGATCCAGAGCATCGTCGCCGGCTGGCCGGGCTGGTTCGACCCGGCGCGCGGCTTGGACCTCGGATTCAAGGCCGACACCGATATGACGTCAATCGTCCAGGCGTTCATCGACGACGACCTGAACGCGGGCGACGCCGCATAGCGCCCGCTGAAGCGGGTGAAAATTCGACGAATGAGTGGGGAAGGGCCGGGGGGCGGCCGTCAGACCAGAGAGGTCACCAATCCGAGCGAACCGATGCTGAGGATCGCCGTGACGCTGAGTGAAACGTCGACAACCCGGTTCTCGCGATAACGAACTTCGGAGATCAGTACGCCGATCGCTAAAAACAGCACTCCGACCACCATCAAATTCAACGAGCCGAAGAGGAACCCGGCAATCGGTATCGCCACGCCGAGGTTCTGGCACACGTCGGAGAAGTAAAGTCTGGCGGGAAGTTTCCGGCTCACAAGGCTCTGTGCCACCAATGCCGTGCCCTGAATTGCGATAACAATCAAGTAGAGCAGCAGAGTGAGAGTGACAACAAACGCCACCACTTCCATCGCCATCTCAGACATTGCCAACTGCCCCCAATAGTATCCACGTGGATTTCATTAACCATGTTTTTGAACTGTCCGCACATCTGCGTGTCACGGTTAACAATTCATTAACGACTATTCAATTTCCGGTCTACCATGTCAAGGCAATATTTGGAAAATTTATGATTAACTTCTGACAGTTAGCGCTATTTCAGTGTCGGCCGGGAGGCCAGTTCGACCGACGGTTCGTTGCGACGGATGAACTCGGCCAGATCGCCCGCGAAGGCGCGGCTGTCGACGGCGATGTTGTTGGGCCGTGCGCCCTCATAGACAGCGGAGTCCAGCGCGATGACCCGATATTCCCCATCGCGCTCGATGAAAATCGGCGAACCGCTGTCGCCGGGCAGGGTGTCGCACTCATGGGAGATCGTATTGTCGCTGTAGTAGTCGACGATCAGGCAGCCGATATGGGCCGATAGCTGGTATTCGGTATCGCCGCTATAGCCAGCCTGGGTGATCTTGTCCCATTGCTGGGAAACTGCCCGCTCGATCTCATCGCCGACAAGCTCGTGCACCTTGAAATGCCCGACCTGCTCGCCAATCGGGTTCGACAGCAATACGAAGGCGTAATCCAGTCCATCCATGTCCGAGGTGTTGAGGAAGTCCATATAGTCGTATTCCGTCGACACCCAGAATGAGACGACTTTCGCCTCGGCGGCGTAGCGGCCCATATGAAAACCTGCGAAGAAGCTGACCGGCGGATCGAGCATGGCGCCATCGCGCTGGGTGAACAGGCAATGGGCCGCGGTCAAGACCACGCTGGGGCTGACCATGGCGCCGGAACAGTGACCGGCGCCGCGGAAGGTGAGCTTGCCAACGGCGCTCCACGGCATGCCTTCAGGGACGACGAAAGTCCGGTCATCGGCGCCGAACAGGGCATGAAGCTTACGGTCGCTATCGGCGAAAGCGCTGGTGGAAACGAAGATCGCGAGGGCCGCAAATACGGCGACGGGCGCAACGCGCGACGATAAGGAGCTTCATGCTTTTTTTGCCTTCCTGGCCGCCGGTCACTTCATGCAACCGACAATGCGTTAACCATTTCACGTAACATTATATCAATTAAGATCAAATGCTGGCAATCTAAAAATGCCACTGATCTAGAAAGAAGAAATCCGGTCTGGTAAATAGATCATTAACGGAACGTATACGGAACATTCGGCGATGAAAAGCGGCAAAAAGCCCACCGGGTTAACCATGCCCGATGCGGGCCCGCAGCCCGGTGACGCCGCGGCCGAAATCAAGCGCGGGGTTCGCCGAACGCTTGCCGCTCATGGCCTCGCGAGCCTTACCGAGTTCACGCTGAAGGGCGGCCGCCGTGCCGACATCATCGCGGTCGATGGCAAGGGCAGGTTCACGATTGTCGAGGTCAAGAGTTCGGTCGCGGATTTCCGCGCCGACAGCAAATGGCCGGAATATCGGGACTACTGCGACTTATTTTATTTCGCCGTGCGCGCCGATTTCCCGCAGGAATTGATCCCGGAAAGCTGCGGGTTGCTGGTGGCCGACGCCTACGAGGCATCGATCTTGCGAGAGGCGCCGGAGCAACCGCTGAACGCGGCGCGACGCCGATCGGTCCTGCTGCGCTTTGCTGCGGCGACGGCCGGGAGACTGCACCGGATCGAGGATCCCGGTCTATCCTGAACCCGGCCGATGGTCGGCTCTGCCGGGGATTAAATTGTAATTCAGGTGACTTTAACGATTTTCCTATGATCTGGAAGCGTGCCGAGAGGCCGCCGAATTGGGCGGTCGCGCATTTTTATAAGGCTTTTCAGAGTATCCGCCATGACTCTTGCTACAGCAGTTGCAAGCCCACCGCCACCGGTCGCCAGCCAGGAATATGCCCTGCTGGACCACGCCGTACGTCTCGAGCGCAACCTGGCTGGCCGCCTTGCGCTGCATATTCATATGTCGGCGCTGGGCGGCCAAGACCATCGCGAAAAACAGATCGAGATCGCCGTCCAACAGTTCGAGGAGTCGGTCGGTGGCATGGACGGCCAGCTTTACCGAACCATCGCCGGGGACATGATCTTTGTCGGCGATGACGGGCAGTCCGAAGAGATTGACGGCGCGGTGGAGCGGCTGCGTCAGATGCTCAGCGACGACCCGATCGCGCAGCCCTCCGACGGCGACTCGCAGGACGGTTTCCGCACCCGCTACGCGCTTGAGCGCGACTACCCTCAATTCGTCGCCCTGACCCGCCGCCTGTTCGATCTCAGCGAAGCTCAGCGCCACGAAAACGATAGTGCGGAAAACACGGCCGCGGGGCCGGCTGTATTGGTCGAGCGAGACCTGACTCCGGCGCAGCTTGGCAAGCTTGAAGAGGCGCTGGCCAACGCCGATCTTTCTGCCCTCATGCGCCAGCAGCCGGTCTGCGCGATGACGCCGGACGATCCCCCGGAGACCATATTCCACGAGATGTATGTCTCGATCGACGATCTCGGGCGCACCCTGCTGCCCGGCGTGTCGATCGCATCGGACCCCTGGTTGTTCCAGCATTTGACCCGGACCCTGGACGGTCGGGTCCTCCGCCAGGTGGTTCATGATTATGCCAAGACCACCAAGGCGTTCAGCCTCAATCTGAACGTCTCCACGGTCCTGTCCGCCGAATTCCGGCGCTTCGAGCAGTCAATCGGCCAGGGCGTTCGCGGCCGGCTGATCGTCGAGCTCCAGCAGATCGACATCTTCTCCGACATGCCGGCATATCTGTTCGCCCGGGAATACCTGCGCGAACTCGGCTTCAGAGTTTGCATCGATGGGCTGAACCATCTGACCTTGCCCTTCGTGGACCGCGGGAAGTTGGGACTCGACCTGCTCAAGATGCACTGGAGCGACGATTTGCTGGGTAGCATGGGTCAAGATGCCATCGCTGCCCTGGAAAGCGCGGTGCGCGCCGCCGGCGTCGGCCGCATCATCATGTGCCGCTGCGAAAGCGAGAACGCCCTGAGAATGGGCCATAACATGGGCATATCCCTGTTCCAGGGACGCCATATCGACACTCTGCTGGCGGCCAAATCCGAGTAGTTCCGAACCTCAGGCAGATCGGCCAGAGCCCGATCAGCGCCGCCAATTCAGCGCAACCAATTCAGCGTCGGGGGGCGTGTTTGTTGAGAATCCGCTGCAGGGTACGACGATGCATCTTGAGCCGGCGCGCCGTCTCGGACACATTTCGGCTGCACTGCTCGAACACCCGTTGAATGTGCTCCCACCGAACCCGGTCCGCCGACATAGGGCTGTCCGGCGGCGGCGGCAGGCTCTTGTCCTCGCTTGACAACAGCGACGCCTCAATCTGGGCCGCATCCGCGGGTTTCGCCAGATAGTCGTTGGCGCCAGCCTTGATCGCCGCCACTGCCGAGGCGAGGTTGCCGTACCCGGTCAGGACGACAATGTGCGCTTCCGGCTGAACTGCCCTGATCGCTGGAATGATCTCAAGGCCGTTGCCGTCCTCAAGCCGCATATCGATGACGGCAAAGGGTGGAGCTACCCGTCGCAAGAGTGTGTTCGCTTCGGCAAGCGTAGCCGCGCAATGCGGGACGAAACCGCGTCGTTCGAGGGCGCGGGAAAGCCAGTTGCGCATACAGATATCGTCGTCGAGGACCAGCAATTGATGCGACACCTCGCCGACCACTCTCACTCCTGCCTCGCTTCTCGTATCCATCGCCGGAACCTGAGACAATTCAATGTTATTGATAGTAGGCCTTTGGAGTCATTCGACAACCATCCCGACTCATAAACATCAGTATGCACACTGCAGCAAGTTATGACGAGAATTTCTACTCGTCATTTCACTTTTATCGCGCATTTCGTGGTTGCACTACTATTTCGATTTGCAGAGGACGCCGGAGACAGTCCAAGTGGGCTTAGCCAATCGGCGAGGCATGCCCGAATCTTAACAAGGCCCGCGGACAGGCGGTGTGACAAAGCCCGACACACGGTGTGACAATATCCAGTTGCAACCGTCACCAGGATCGGCGTATTTCCGGCGGCATCGTGGGGATCGGATGACAAGGTTCGGGACTATTGCCGAACGGCTGCAAGGTCATTGATGACGACGGCGGCGGACGCCCTGAGCGCTGGACTCGCGAAATCGGATTGACCGCCTTCTCAGATCTGGAAAATGCCGGTCAGGCCTTGCCGCCGACCCCGGCCTCGTCGAAGGTGGCCATGCCGGCATGGCACTCAACGGCGGCCCGGATGATGTTGATGGCCAGCGCCGCGCCGGAGGCCTCGCCCAGCCGCATCCCCAGATCGAGGATCGCCTCGCGTCCGATGCGATCCAGCAGCCGCCGGTGACCGGGCTCCGCCGAGACATGGGCGACCAGGCAATGGTCCAGCGCCTTGGGATCGATGGCCCATAGAACAGCGGCCGCGGCGGTGCAGGCGAAGCCGTCCAACAGCACCGGCGTCTGCGCCAAACGGGCCGCCAGGATCGCCCCGGCGATCGCCGCCAGCTCGTAGCCGCCAAGGCAGCGCAACACCTCCAGCGGGTCGCCAAGCGCCGACCGGTTGGCCGCGATGCCGGCCTCCACGGCAGCGATCTTGCGCGCCCGGCCAGC
Source organism: Inquilinaceae bacterium (assembly GCA_965237625.1). Taxonomy (GTDB): domain Bacteria; phylum Pseudomonadota; class Alphaproteobacteria; order DSM-16000; family Inquilinaceae; genus JABDIP01. The sequence continues at coordinate 21,773 of CBDEGD010000026.1, read as the reverse complement.
CGCGTCAACCCCGGTGCCAGGGCCGACCCAATCCTCTGCCGCACCCTCGAACAGCGCGGTGCACAGGGCCGAGGCGGAGGTGGTGTTGCCGATCCCCATTTCGCCGAGGCAAAGCAAGTGAAGCCCCTGATCGACGCCCATCATGCCGTAGGCCATGGCGCGGGCGCAGCCCTCCTCATCCATGGCGGGGCCCCGGGTGAAATCGGCGGTTGGGGTGTCGAGGTCGAGCTCGTAGACCCTGAGATCGCTGTCGGCGACCTGGCAGAGCTGGTTGACCGCTGCCCCGCCGGCACTGAAGTTGGCCACCATCTGGGCGGTCACCGCGACCGGAAAGGCGGACACGCCCCGGGCGGCCGCCACCCCGTGATTGCCGGCGAAGACCGCTACCCTGGGGTGGCGCAGTTCGGCCGGATGCCGGCCCTGCCAGGACGCCATCCAATAGGCGATCTCTTCCAGCCGGCCCAGGGCCCCGGCCGGCTTGGTCAATCGGGACTCACGCTGCCGGGCGGCGGTCCCCGCCTCCAGATCGGGCCCCGGCAGGTTGCGGACCAGATCGCGGATTTCATCGAAGCTGATGGCGGCGGTCGGTGCGGGCATGGAGCAACCTGATATCTCGAATTGGGTGTCGACGGAGGTACTGACCGGCTCTGTGCCACGTATGGGCCGGCCAGTCAAAGCCCGACACCGCACCGTGCTTGCCGCCGCAAAGTAACAGCGCTACCCCTTGTCCCAGTGATGAATGAACCACCCGAATCAGGCGAACCCGCCGACCCGCGGCAATGGTCCATGCTGGCCGAGTTGCAGGATTGGCGGGACGAGATTCACGCCTCGGCGATCTTCCTGACCCGGCTGCCGATCCGCTGGTCGGGAGAGATGCCGCCAGACCTTGCCGCGCGCTCGCTGAGGGCAGGGCCGCTGGTCGGCGCGGCGATCGGATTGGCCGCCGGATTGCTGTACTTCCTGCTGGCATGGGTGGGCGTACCGACCGCGATTGCGGCCCTGGTCGCGGTGGCCGGGCAGATGATGGTGACCGGCGCCTTACACGAAGACGGGTTGGCCGACTTGGCGGACGGGCTGGGCGGTGGGGACAGCCGGGATTCGAAGCTTGCGATCATGCGCGACAGCCGGATCGGCAGTTACGGGGCGCTGGCCCTGATTGTTGCCCTGAGCGCTCGAGTGCTGGCCATCGGCGCCATCCCGTTCGGCTGGGCGCCGGTCGGCGCGATGGTCGCCGCCGGCGCTGTATCGCGGGCCAGTTGGCCTGTGCTCATGGCCTGGCTGCCACCGGCCCGGGCCGATGGGCTGGCGGCCTCGCACGGCCGGCAACCGGCGGAACGCATGATTGTGACAGTCGCGGTGGCGGCGGCCGTCGCTCTGGTGGTCCTGCCCTTCGGCCACGCCTTGGCGGCTCTGCTGGTCGCGACGCTCGCCTTCGCCGGTCTCGGCTTTCTGGTGCTGCGGCAGATCGGAGGGTATACCGGCGACGTGCTCGGCGCCGCCCAGCAGAGCGTGGAGATCGCCATGCTGATCGCCCTGGCGGCCATGGCCTGAGCCGGTTTGTCTTCGGAGGCGTCGCCGCCGCGAATCCGACGCAATCGGGCACTATCGATCATTGCAACAATCGGGATGCCGCAAGCATCAACAAGGAGCACGCGCAATGCTGCGCAATCGTATCATGTCCATCGTCACGGCTCTCACACTCAGCTTGGGGCTGTCCACACCGGCCCTGGCGCTTACCGATCAGGAAGAGCTGGTCGAGCGGGCCCGGCTCACGATCGAGTCCCTGTTGGCCGACCCTGATTACGCACCGCTTCACACCAATTTGCAGACCGCCCAGGCGGTGCTGATCGTGCCGTCCCTGTTATAAGGGTGGTTTCATCCTGGGCGGCGAGGGCGGCAATGGCGTCCTCATGGCCCGCAATGCCGACGGCAGCTGGAGCGACCCATCCTTCATGATCCTGGCCAGCGGTTCGATCGGGTTGCAGTTCGGTGGCGAGGTGTCCGAGCTGGTTCTGTCGATCATGACCGATGACGGGCTGAACGCCATCCTCGACCGAAAGGGCCGGATCGGCGTCGATGTCAGCGCTTCCCTGTTCGCCATCGGCGCCGGCCTCGAGGCCCAGACCGCTTTCGATTCCAATGCCGACATGTATGCCTTTTCCCGCGGGAAGGGGCTGTTTCTCGGCGGCGCGCTGGAAGGCGGTGTCATCTCCGAGAAAGAAGACTGGAACGCCGCCTATTACGGCAGGACCGCCGGCAGCCGGGCCATCTTCTCAGGCCAACATGCCAACCCGCAATCGACGGCGCTGAGCGCGGCGCTGCCGCGTTAGACCGACGACCCGAAGCCGATGGCGCCTTTGGCGCTGTCGGTTTCGGCGCCGGCCTGCTATTTTCCGCAGGCGGGCCATTCTGAAGTCGACCAAACCCGCTTCTCGCCTGGGCCGGCGTGACAAACGGCCGCGACCGGTGCCCTTAACACGTTGTTTACCCGCCGTTAGGGTGCGCTGCCGCATCATCGCTGTAAGCCGATATTGTGTGGGGATACACATCGGCGGCAATTAGCGTTGGGGGAATATCAACTCATGCGACGTCTTGCTTATCTGATGGCGATAATCGCCATGGCCACAGCCTGCCAATCCATGAAATCGCCACGCCAATCCATGGCGTCCGCCGCCGTAGCGCCGCCGACAGCACCTGCCGCGGCCCCCGTGACGGTCCCGGTGACGGCCTTCGTCGAGCCGGTGACCTTCGCGCCCATTGGGCATCCATCGGGTGCCTGCATGACCGAGGAGGAAATCGCGGCGGAGCAGACCGTCCGGCTGCATACGGCAATGATGGTGACCGGCCTGACATGCCACAGCTTCTACCGCGAACCGGCCCTATTCGATCATTATCAGCAATTCACCGTGGAACACGAGGGCAGTCTCGGCGCCGCGCAGAACGCCATTGGCGGGTTCCTGGCCCGGTATCGCTCCGGCAATCGCAACCGGCTGTTCGACACCTACCAGACCGAAGTCGCCAACGCCGAATCCCGGCTGGTGGCGGACGCCTCGGCGCCGACCTATTGCCGCCTGCGTCGCGACCAGTATTTCACCGCCGCGAATTTCACCGAGGTCGATCTGGGCGCCTATGTCGACCTGATGGTCGATCACCACCGTGAGAGTTATCGGGTCTGCCGATAAGGCGCACCGTCCGGGTCGCAAGCATTGCAGAATAATTGCGTCCTTCGACCGCCGGCCGCGTCTCTACCGGTATGCATACGCAACCGAGGAGACAGACCATGCGCCTTCAACTGGCACTCAACGTCCGGGATATCGACGAGGCGGTCGCCTATTACGGCAAGCTGTTCGGGACCGAACCGCATAAACGCCGGCCGGGCTACGCCAATTTCGCGATCGCCGCGCCGCCGCTTAAGCTGGTGCTGTTCGAGAACCCGAACGCCGCCGAGCGGCTGAACCATCTGGGCGTCGAGATTCTCGAGCCGGGGGAGGTCCAGGCGCAGTCGATGCGGCTCGGCGAGGCGGGTATCCTAGATGAAGTTGAGCGCGAAACCCTGTGCTGCCACTCCGCCCAGGACAAGATGTCGTCGCACGAACCGCAGGGCCTGAAATGGGAATGGTACCGAATCACCGACGACAATCCCGAAGAGGAGCCAGGGCAGTCGGCCGCTGCTTGCTGTGCCGGCGGCGACAGCCCGGAGGTCGCGAATGGTGCGGAGAGCGACGTCTGCTGTGCCTGACGGCGCGTCGCGGCAGCGGCAGATGACGGGACAAATGACGAGTCCGGAGGCCCTGACACCGGATGCCTGGAACGGCGTCCGGTCGAGGCTGTCCGGTTATGTCCGCCGGCGGGTCGATCCGGCATCGGCGGACGATGTCATCGGCCAGATCCTGCTGCGGCTGGTGCACCATCAGGAGACCCTGCGGGCCGCCGATAACCCGGCCGCCTGGATGTTGCGGGTCGCAGCGAATGCGGTCGCCGACCACCACCGCCGGCGCGCGGTGGAACGCCGGGCGCTGGATGCCTTCGGCGCCGAGGAGGGCGGCGGTGCCGCCCCAGCTGAGGAACCGGATTCCACCGTGGCCGAGGAATTCGCCGCCTGCTTGATCCCGTTCATCCGCGAGTTGCCGCCGACCTATGGCGAGGCGCTGATGTTGACCGATATCGGCGGGCTGTCCCAGGCCGAGGCGGCGCGGCGGTTGGGCCTGTCGGCCTCCGGCCTGAAATCCCGGGTCCAGCGCGGCCGCGCCAAGCTCAGGCAGGCCCTGCTGCGCTGCTGCGCCATCGAAACCGACCGCTGGGGAACCGTGCTGGACTACCGGTCGCGGAACCGGCCTCCGAAGTGTTCGGGGGAGTGCTGATCGGAAAGGCCGGGATCAGCCCTCACCCGGTCTGCCTTCGGCAGCCCACCTTCTCCCAGAGGGAGAGGGTTATCCGTGGCGCCCTTCATTTCCCTCTCCCTCTGGGAGAGGGTGGCGAGCGCAGCGAGACGGGTGAGGGCGACCGGTCGCCGTCTATCAAATTACCCCAGCGACCGCCCGGTCGCCTTGTCGAACAGGTGAAGCTGGCCGGCCTCCACGGCGAGGGTGATCGGGTCGCCCTGGCCGGCGCTGACGATACCGGGCAACCGGGCCATCAGCATCTCGCCATGGCCGTCGATCAGCCCGTGGATGATGGTGTCCGCGCCCAGCGCCTCGACCAGTTCCACATGCACGGTGATCCGGCGTTCGGCATCGGTCGGTCCGGCCAGATGCAGATGTTCCGGACGAACCCCGACGGTGACGTCCTTGTTGGCGTTGCCCGCCGCTTTGGTGGTGGCCAGCTTATGGCCGCCGGCCAATTCCACATGAGCGCCGTCATCGAGCACCCGGCCGGGCAGGAAATTCATTGCCGGCGAGCCGATGAAGCCGGCGACGAACTGGCTGGCCGGGTTGGAATAGATCTCCAGCGGCGAGCCGACCTGCTCCGCCACGCCGCCATTCATGACCATGATGCGATCCGCCAGGGTCATTGCCTCGACCTGATCATGGGTCACGTATAAACTTGTGATTGCAAGGCGTTGCTGGAGTTTCTTGATCTCTACTCTCATCTGAGTGCGCAGCTTCGCGTCCAGGTTCGACAGCGGCTCGTCGAACAGGAACACCGCCGGCTCCCGGACGATGGCGCGGCCCATGGCGACCCGCTGGCGCTGGCCGCCGGACAGGTTCCGCGGCTTGCGCTCCAGGAACTCGGACAGTTCCAGGATCTCAGCCGCCTCGCGGACCCGCCGGTCGATCTCCGCCTTCGGCAGGCCCTGGATGCGCAGCCCATAGGCCATGTTGCCGTAGACCGACATATGCGGATACAGGGCGTAGTTCTGGAACACCATGGCGATGTCCCGGTCCTTGGGCTCCAGCTCGTTGACCACCCGTTCGCCGATCGACACGTCGCCGTCGCTGATCCGTTCCAGCCCGGCGACCATGCGCAGCAGGGTCGACTTGCCGCAGCCCGACGGCCCCAGCATCACCAGGAACTCGCCATCGGCGATCTGGCAGTCGATGCCCTTGATGACCTCGATATCGTGGCCGGGATAGGTCTTGCGGACCCCGTTTATCGCCACCGTCGCCATGCTATTTCTCGCTTTCCACCAGGCCCTTGACGAACCAGCGTTGCATAAACACCACGACCAGGACCGGCGGGATCATCGCCAGCAGTGTGGTGGCCATGACCACCGGCCATTCCACCTGCTCGTCGCCGACATTGGTCATGCTGTTGATGCCGATGACCACCGTCTGCATGTCCAGGCTGGTGGTCACCAGAAGCGGCCACAGATATTGGTTCCAGCCATAGATGAACAGGATCACGAACAAGGCTGCGATGTTGGTCAGCGACAGCGGCAGCAGGATATCCTTCAGGAAACGCAGCGGCCCGGCCCCGTCCACCCGCGCCGCCTCGGCCAGCTCGTCGGGAATGGTCATGAAGAATTGGCGGAACAGGAAGGTCGCCGTCGCCGAGGCAATCAGCGGGATGGTCAGGCCGGCATAGCTGTCCAGCATGCCCAGATTGGCCACCACCTCATAGGTCGGCACGATGCGCACCTCTACCGGCAGCATAAGCGTCATGAAGATCGTCCAGAAGAAGAACATCCGGAACGGGAAACGGAAATAGACAATCGCGAACGCCGATAGCAGTGAGATGATGATCTTGCCGATGGCGATCACCAAGGCCATCACCAGGCTGTTGAACAGCATCTGTCCGACCGTGGCGGTGCCGACGACATTTGACCCGCGGGTCAATGCGGCGGAGTAGTTCTCCCAGGTCTGGCCGCCCGGCAGCAGCGACATCGGCGACGAGATCACCTCTTGGATCGTTTGGGTCGACGCGACGAAGGCGACATAGATCGGGAAGGCGACGATCAGGATGCCGATGCAAATGACCGCATGGCTGATGAAAACGGTGAAGGGGCGGTTCTCGACCATCAGTAGTGCACCCGCCGTTCGACGAAGCGGAACTGCACCACCGTGAGAGTGATGACGATGACCATCAGCACCACCGACTGCGCCGCCGAGCCGCCGAAATCCTGCCCCAGGAAGCCGTCGAAATAGACCTTGTAGACCAGGATCTCGGTCGCCTTGGACGGCCCGCCATGAGTGACCAGATGGATGATCCCGAAAGTGTCGAAGAAGGCGTAGACGATGTTGACCACCAGCAGGAAGAAGGTGGTCGGCGACAGCAGCGGGAAGACGATGGTCCAGAACCGCTGGGTCGGGCCGGCGCCGTCGATCGCCGCCGCCTCGATCAGCGAGCGCGGGATCGATTGCAGGCCGGCCAGGAAGAACAGGAAGTTGTAGCTGACCTGCTTCCAGGCCGCTGCGATGACCACCAGCACCATGGCCTGATCGCCGTTCAGCACGTAGTTCCAATCATAGGCGATCGTCTTCAAGGCGTAGGCGATCACGCCGACACCGGGCATGAACAGGAACAGCCACAGCACGCCGGCGATGGCCGGGGCCACCGCATAGGGCATGATCAGCAAGGTCTTGTAGGCACTGGCGCCCTTGATCACCCGGTCCGCCATGATCGCCAGCAGCAAGGCGACGCTCAACGACAGCACCGTGACCGCGATGCTGAAGACCGCCGTCACCCGGAGCGATTTGTAGTAGTTCGGGTCGCTGAACAGCCTGACGAAATTCTCGAACCACACGAATTGCGAGCGCAGCCCAAACGCATCTTCCAGGAACAAGGACGTCTTCAGCGCCTGGAACGCCGGCCAGACGAAGAAGACGAGGGTGATGATGATCTGCGGCGCGACCAGCAGATAGGGCAGGAACCGGTCCTGGAAGACCACGCGTTTATTCATGCGGAAGCCCCGGCGCGGCAGGGCGCCATCCCCGGAAACCGGGAACGGCGCCCACCGTTAAACATCAGGATCAGACGCTAGTTCACCGTCCGCTCGAACTGGCGCAGCAGCACGTTGGTGCGCTCCACTGCCCGGTCCAGCGCCTCCTGTGCCGTCGAGTCGCCCGACCACACCGTCTCCAGCTCTTCGTCGATCACGCCACGGATCTGAACGAAGTTGCCCAGCCGGATACCCTTGGAATTTTCCGTGGGCGGGGTGGACGTCATCTGCAGGATGGCGATGTCGGTGCCGGGATTCTCCTCGTAGAAACCCTGCGACTTGGTCAGCTCATAGGCGGCCATGGTGATCGGCAGATAGCCGGTGCTCTGATGCCAGGACGCCTGGATCTCGGCCGAGGACAGGAATTTGAGGAACGCCGCGACGCCGCGATACTCATCCTCGTCATGGCCCGCGAGCACCCAGAGGCTGGCGCCGCCGATGATCGAATTCTTCGGCGCTTCGGCCGCATCCGGCCAATAGGGCAGGGGCGCCACGCCGAACTCGAACTCCGCATTGGCCTTGATGCCGGCATAACCGGCGGATGATTCCGTCGCCAGCGGGCACTCGCCGGAGCGGAACCGCGCCATCGCCTCGTTGGTCCGGCCGCCATAATAGAACACGCCATCCTGGACCAGCTCGCCGATCGCGGCGACGTGCTGGACCTGAACCGGCCCGTTGAATTTGGCCTCCGCATCGAAGCCGCCGAACCCGTTCGCCGACGAGGCGAAGGAGGCGTCGTGATAAGCGCTCAGATTCTCCAGGTGGATCCAGGACTGCCAGGCGGTGGTCAGCCCGCAATCATAGGCGTCCAGAGCGTGCAGGGTGCGCGCGGCCTCGATGACCTCGGGCCAGGTGCGCGGCGGCGCGTCCGGATCCAGCCCGGCCGCCTGGAACGCATCCTTGTTGTACCAAAGCACCGGGGTCGAGCTGTTGAACGGCAGCGACAGCATCTCGCCAGCCGGCGTCGTGTAGTAGCCGGCGACGGCGGCGAGATAATCCGACGCATCGAATTCGACCCCGGCATCCGCCATCAGCTGATGCACCGGATAGACGGCGCCCACCGCGGACATCATTGTCGCGGTCCCGACCTCGAAGACCTGCAGGATGTGGGGCTGCTCGTCGGCGCGGAACGCGGCGATGCCGGAGGTCAGGGTCTCGGCGTAGTTGCCCTTGTAGGTGGCGACCACCTCGAATTCGTCCTGGCTGGCATTGAACGCCGCGGCCTGGCCTTGGACCAGTTCGGCCAGACGGCCGGTATGGGCGAACCACCAATTGATCTCGGTTGCAGCCAAGGCCGGCGTTGCGCCGAACGTCAGGGCCAGGGCCGATACGGCAAGCGCCGTTTTGATTCTCATCGAAATTACCTCCCATTGTTTTTGCCAAGCCCCGGACATTGATCGAGGGGCCTTTGCGCCAGTCTGACAGATTTGTGACAGATTTGTTAAATCGAATCCAACATCACCGTCGCGACAATGTCCGGGAGACCGCGTCCTGCCAGCCGGCATAGAGTCGGTCGCGGGTGGCGGCCTCCATGGCCGGCTCGAACAGCCGGTCCCGGTGCCAGCCCTTGGAGACGGCGTCGAGGCTGTCATAGACGCCGACTTCCATCCCGGCCAGATAGGCGGCGCCCAGGGCCGTGGTCTCGGTCACCACCGGGCGCTCCACCGACAGTCCCAGCATGTCGGCCAGGAACTGGCACAGCCAGTCATTGGCCACCATGCCGCCATCGACCCGGATGTCCTTGGGGCGCGAGCCGCCATCGCTGGCCATGGCCTCCATCAGGTCGCGGGTCTGGTAGGCGACCGATTCCAGCGCCGCCCGGACCACATGGTCGACGCCGCTGTCCCGGGTCAGGCCGAAGATGGCGCCCCGTGCATCCGGGTCCCAATGGGGTGCGCCAAGCCCGGTGAAGGCGGGCACCAGATAGACTCCACCGGTATCCGGCACGGCAGCGGCGTTTTTCTGGGAATCCGCCGCATGGCCGATCACCTTCAGCCCGTCGCGCAGCCATTGCACGGCGGCCCCGGCGACGAAGATCGCGCCCTCGATGGCATAGGTGGTGCGGCCATTAAGGCGATAGGCGATGGTGGTCAGCATGCGGTGCTGGGAAGTCACCGCCTTGTCGCCGATATTCATCAGCGCGAAACAGCCGGTGCCGTAAGTCGATTTGATCATGCCCGGCTCGAAGCAGGCCTGGCCGACGGTGGCCGCCTGCTGGTCGCCGGCCATGCCGGTCACCGGGATCGCCGCCCCCAGCAGGGACGGGTCGCAATCGCCGAAATGGGTGGAGTTGTCCATCACCTGGGGCAGCAGGGCGCGGGGCACGCCGAACATCCCCAGCAGCCCGTCATCCCAATCATGGGTGCGGATATTGAACAGCATGGTGCGCGAGGCGTTGGTGGCGTCAGTGGCGTGCACCTTGCCGCCGGTCAGCCGGTAGAGCAGGAAACTGTCGATGGTGCCGAAGGCGAGTTCGCCGGCCTCCGCCCGGGCGCGGATGCCGGGCACATTGTCAAGCAGCCAGACCACCTTGCTGGCGGAGAAATAGGCGTCGATCAGCAGGCCGGTCTTCTCCTGCACCTCGGCCTCGCAGCCCTCGGCCACCTTCTGCCGGCACCAGGGTGCGGTGCGCCGGTCCTGCCAGACGATGGCGTTGTGCACCGCCCGCCCGGTGGCGCGGTCCCAGATCACAGCGGTCTCGCGCTGGTTGGTGATGCCGATGGCGGCGATGTCCGACGCCGCCAGCCCGGCCTTGGACAGGGCGTCGCGACAGACCGCCAGGGTGTCGGCCCAGATATGCTCCGGATCGTGCTCGACCCAGCCATCATCCGGGAAGAATTGCTGGAGTTCCCGCTGCGCCGAGGCCACCGGCAAGGCCTTGCCATCGAACACGATTGCGCGGCTGGAGGTGGTGCCCTGATCGATGGCGAGAACATGGGTCTTGGCAGCCAAGGCGAACCTCCCGTACGGCATGTTTTGATTGCCCGAACTATGGGGAGCCGGCGCGCCGCTCGTCAACCGGTCGGGCGGGCGCCGCAGGTTACTACAGCGCGACGCTCATCTGGCGGCGACATCCCCTCCCGCGTCGTCCCCGGACTTGATCCGGGGACCCATGGGTCGGCCAGGCCGGCTCCTAAGGCCATATTTGAGTTCTAGCGGCCGGATGGGTCCCCGGATCAAGTCCGGGGACGACGCGGGTTTTGGTAATCAGGCGACCATGAGATTGAGGCGAGGGCCGCAGATCGTCGGCTCTCTGGCGAAATTCACGCAGTCTTCAAACGAAATGACCCGGCAATCGGCTATGATGTCGCCGATTCATCCATGATCCGGGAAACCGCGCCGTATGCCCTCATCGCCTGCCCAGCCCTTGCTCATCGACGGTATCGAGGCGCCGATCGCCTTGACCGTGAGCAAGCGGGCGAAGCGGCTGACCCTGCGGCTGGACAGCGGATCCGGAGAGGTGCGGGTGGTCGCGCCGCCATCGGTGCCGGTGGCGGAGGTGACGCGCTTTGTCGCCCGCCACGCCGATTGGGTGCATCGCCGGCTGGCCGCGCTGCCGCCGCACAACCCCTTCGTCGATGGCGGTCTGGTGCCCTATCTGGGGATCGACCATGGAATCCGCCTCGACCCGACGCGCCGGCGGCCGGTGGAGCGGGTCGATGGCGCGTTTCTGATTGGCGGACGGCCGGAACATCTCGCCCGCCGACTGACCGACCATCTGAAGGCCGAGGCGCGCCGGGAAATCTCCACCCGCGCCCATGACAAGGCTACCGCGATCCGCCGCCGGGTCGCCGGCATCTCCATCCGCGATACAAGGTCTCGCTGGGGGAGCTGTTCCGGCGCCGGCCGGCTCAATTTCTCCTGGCGCCTGATCCTGGCGCCGGAGCCGGTGCTGGACTACGTCGTCGCCCACGAGGTGGCCCATCTCCACGAGATGAACCACGGCCCACGCTTCTGGTCCCTGGTAGAACGCCTGCACCCCGACATGGACAGCGCCCGCCGCTGGCTCAAGGCACACGGGACGGGGCTGCATCGGTACGGGTAGGAGCCTGTCCGACTAATGCTTTCTGGTTGCGACCTCACCAACCCATTGCGCGCCATATCATCCGCCTTGTGAGACACATCAATGCGGAGTGGCATTGATCGCGCTATGCACTCGTCATGAAGGGCGTGTGCTCGGGCGCGCAGACGACATTGTCGTTACAGTCCTTATGAGCCCCTTCAAAGCGGTCTGTTGCGCGACCGGAGCCCCGCCGAGATACGAATGACGGACCGCGATTGCGGGGCGTGGGGGAATCATCATGACTATCGATCGCTTGCCAAATGCCGGCACGACGAGCCGCCGGAGACGCCTGGACACGCTCGGCATCGCCCTATTGGCATCGCTGCTGTTGCCGGGCGTCGCGGCGGCGCAGACGGACATCGTCTTCCATCGCGGCAATACCGCCGAGCCGTCTACGCTGGACCCGCATTACTCCACGACGACCTATGAAGCGAATGTCCTGCAGGATCTGTTGGAAGGGCTGGTCACTCACGATGCGAACGGCAAGGTGGTGTCCGGCGTGGCCGAACGCTGGGAGATCGGCGAAGACGGAACCACTTACACCTTCCACCTGCGTGGCGACGCCAAATGGTCGAACGGCGAGCCGGTGACGGCCGGCGACTTCGCGTTTTCGCTCCGTCGAATCCTGATACCGGAGACCGAAGCGCCCTACGCCAACATCCTCTTTCCCATAAAGAACGCCGAGAGCGTCCATGCCGGAGAGGCGTCGCCGCAGACGCTGGGCGTCGAGGCGGTGGACGACAGGACGCTGCGGATCACCCTTGAGACGGCGACGCCGTATTTCCTGGAGCTGATGTCCCACCAGACCGGCCTCCCGGTGTATCCGCCCGCGGTCGAAGCCCATGGCGGGGATTTCGCCCGGCCCGGAACCATGATCTCGAACGGTGCCTACAAACTGACCGAAATCGCGCCGATGTCCCATATCAGGGCCGACCGCAACGACTGGTATTGGGACAACGCCAATGTCCAGGTCGACACCGTCTTCTACTATCCGACCGAAGACCATGCGGCGGCGCTGCGCCGTTTCCAATCGGGCGAGCTGCACGTCAACAACAACGTGCCCCAGGATCAGGTGCGCTGGATGCGCGAGAATATGCCGGATGAGTTCATGGCCTCGCCGCGGCTCGGCACCTAATTACTACGCCGTCGACCTGCGCAATGAGGAACTGGCGGATCCGCGAATCCGGCAGGCGCTGTCAATGGCCATCGACCGCGACTATCTGGTCGAGGACATCACCGGCGCAGGCGAAGTCGCGGCATACAGCTTCGTGCCGTCGGGAACCGGCAATTACGGTGAGCCGGCCTTCGCCGATTATGCCGATCAGCCGATGGCCGATCGCATGGATGCGGCCCGTGCATTGCTGGCCGACTCCGGCTTCGGCCCGGATAATCCGCTGACCTTCGAGATCCGGATCAACACCTCGGCGAACCACGAGCAACTGGCGCTGGCGATCGCGGAGATGTGGGCGCCGCTCGGCGTGACGGTGACCGTGTCCGATACCGATGCTGCGACCCATTACGGGTATCTCGGCGGTGACGGCGCGTTCGAGGTCGCGGGTGCCGGCTGGATCGGCGACTACAACGACCCGCAGACCTTCCTGTTCATGGTCGAGAGCGACAATACGGGCTTCAACTACGGCAAATACCATAACCCGGAATACGACGCGCTGATGGACAGGGCCGGCGTGATCGTCGATCTGCAGGAACGCGCCGCTATCCTCCATGAGGCGGAGGAGATCTTCATGCGCGATCTGCCGTTCATCCCGCTCTACCACTATGTGAACCTGGAGCTGGTGTCCCAGACCGTCGAAGGTTGGGAACAGAACGTGACGGGACGACATCTGACCAAATACGTCAGGATCGTTGAGTAGAAACCTTGCCCGGATATAAGAGCCCCCCGGTCGGTTATGGAGGAACCGGGGGGGGGGGGGGGGGGGGGGGGCTGACCCACCGAGCAAACCTTATCGCACAGTCCCTTGCTGGCACCCTCACTAATTTTCGGTCAGCAAAGCAAATCTACGGCGCTCGACCGCCGCACGATTTTCAAGTCCTGCCGCCATGCAGAGATCGGGGGCGTAGAGCCGACACGGGTCTCTCTTCGCCGTCGCCCCATCGAGCTGTTCGAGGAGATGGGACGGTTCGATGTGGCTCGGAGCGGCAATGCGTCCGACAACGACATGCTTCTCCACTGGTTCATGACGCTCGTGGTCGAGATCGGGATCGCGCCAGCATTTCGCACACATATTCCGGTAGCTCTCGGAATGTGAATAGACGATGGCGTCCCTGTCCAGATCGATACTGGCGTCAGCCAATTGACCGGGCTCGCCTTGCGTGCCGGCGAAGTCGAAGACCTGAAAATTCCGCCGGACGAGCGTTGCCAAGTGAGGAAAGACCGAAACTTTCCGGTCTCCGTAGGTGTGTTCAGTTATGGGGGCACCATCCATCAGGATGACGTCGCCGTAATCGACTCCCAGATCCTGATAGAGCACGCTACGGATGATCCCGTGGCACGGGCTCAGGCGTTCGATCCAGATGGTCTCTTCCGGCCCCGGATCGTCGGTGTCCGCGGTGCGTTCGGCGAGCGGCCGCTGGGCGAGTTTCACCTTGCATTGGCGGTATCGTCCTTCGGGCAGGCCGAACCGACCCATTTCGATCTTGTTTCCCATCCGTTTCCAGACGTCCAACGCGACCCCGCCGTGTCCAGCGCCGGTGGCGCAGATCCCGAGGTTCCACTCATAGCTGTCGACCGCTTCATCCGCCAGATCGGCAGCGGTCTGGTTCGATCTCATGCCTTCCTCGAACCGTCCATGTGTCTTGAGAAAATGGCCGAGGTTGTAGTGGTTTGTGCTCGACTGCGGATCGATCTCCAGGACGCGCCGATAGCAGCGCTCGGCGATTTCATCCCGCTGACGCCCGAGCATTCTCGCCCCATGGGCCAACGCGCGATGTACAATCGTCTCTTCGGCAAACTCAATCTGGCGTTCGACAGCTGAAGCGAGCTTGTCGACCACGGTTCGGAACACCGGATCGTTCGGCGGTGGCGCGTTCAGATCATCGATGTCACGGGCGGACTCAAGGCTATCGCCAAGCCACACGAGCATCTTGAAATTCTCGGCGTGTGACTTCGCGATCTCCGAGATGACCTGAACAGCAGTTTCTCTTGGAAGGCACCGTCGGTTGACGATCCGAAGTAACGATTTCGCGGCGTCCCTTTGGCGGAGCTGTGCCATTCGCAATGTCCGCAGTCCCGTCGACGCAGCGTCCTGCCGCCCTGCCTCAGCATCTTCGACGATCTGATGCTGAAGAGCATCAATCTCTGCTGATGAAATGAGTTCGCTGGGGTCTTCCGGCATAGGCACCCTCGCAATACGGCATATCCAATGTGAGTTCGATCGGTAACGAAGCGGTCCATCAACGCACGGACAACACAGTGTGCCTCATCAACCGCAACTATTCAGCTCTACAACAGGCCACAACCACCGCGGCTCTCGGGGAATCCAACAAGTGGGTTGATCGCCTTGATCGCTCCCAGACCCAAAGAGTCGTCTCGGTCTCCGTCTTTTTCTGCTCACTTCCCATCCCTGGCGCCGGCTGGCAATTGGGCATAGACTGAGCGCACCACCCCTCTCGGGTTTTCATGAAACTGTTTTCTGCTTCCGCCGCCCCCCTGTCGGCACCGGCCCAGGGCGCGCTTTGGATGGCCGGTGCCGCTGTGTGCTTTTCCGGCATGATCGTGCTGTTGCGCCTGGCGATCGATGAAATGCACCCCTTCCAGGTGGCGTTCTTCCGCAACGCCTTTGGGCTGATGTTCATGCTGCCCTGGATCGTCCATACCGGCCTCGGCGCCCTCCGCACGAAACGAATCGGCACCTATGCCTGGCGTGCGGCGACCGGGCTGGTGGCGATGCTGAGCTGGTTCATGGCGCTCTCGATGATGCCGCTGGCCGAGGCCGTGTCGCTCAGCTTCACCTCACCGCTCTTCGCCACCATGGGCGCCGCACTATTCCTGGGCGAGATCGTGCGGGCCCGGCGCTGGTCGGCGACGGCGGTCGGCTTCCTGGGCGTGTTGATCATCGTGCGGCCGGGCTTCGAGGCGGTGACGCCGGCGGTCTTGCTGGTGCTGCTGTCGGCCCTGGCCGGGGCGATGTCGGCGCTGCTGGTCAAGTCGCTGTCGCGCACCGAGCCGAGCCGGGCGATGGTGACCTATATGACCCTGTTCCTGACGCCCTTGTCCCTGGTGCCGGCGCTGTTCGTCTGGCAGACGCCGAGCCTGCTGGTGATGGGCATCATGGTGACGGTCGGCGGCCTGGCCACCGTGGCCCATCTCATGTTCACCCATGCCATGCATCTGGCCGATGCCTCCGCGGTGATCCCGTTGGACTATCTCAGGCTGCCGCTGGTGGCGCTGTTCGGGGTGATCCTGTTCGACGAGCATATGGATGGCTGGAGCTGGCTGGGAGCGGCGGTGATCATCGGCGCGACCCTGTATATCGCCCGCCGCGAGGCCGTTGTCGGCCGCGAGCGCCGGCCCCACGATCCCGGCCCGGTCGCCACCGGCTCGGCGCGGGAGAAGCTGTGACCGCCGCAGGGCTGCAAGAACGCTGGCTGGCCTTGCCGGCCAATACCCGTGGCGGTGTCTGGGTCCTGCTGGCGGCGGTCGGGTTCTCGATCACGGCGGTGCTGGCGAAATCCCTCGGCGAGACCCTGCACAGCTTCCAGATCGCGTTTTTCCGCAGTGTGGTGGGGCTGGCGGTCCTGCTGCCGCTGGCGGTGAAGGCCGGCCCCAGCATCGTGAAAACCCGGGTGCCCGGGCTGCATCTCGCCCGGGCCCTGGCCGGCGCGACGGCCATGATGTGCGGCTTCTATGCGCTGACCCATCTGCCGCTGGCCACCGCGACCGCGATCACCTTCAGCCGGCCCTTTTTCCTGATCGTGCTGGCGGTCCTGTTCCTGGGCGAACCGGTACGCTGGCGGCGCTGGTCGGCGACCGCCGTCGGTTTCGCCGGGGTCATGGTGATGTTGCGCCCGGGGACGGGGGATATCGACCCGGCGATGCTTGTCGCCCTAGGCCAGGCCCTTGCCTCTTCGGTCGTCGTGGTGTTCCTGAAGCGCATGCCCCCGGAGGAGAGGCATCTGACGGTGCTGTTCTTCACGGCAGCCTATACCACGCTGTTCACCCTGGGGCCGGCGCTGTGGGTTTGGCGTGAGGTGACCGGGCCGGTGCTGGCGATTGCGGTCCTGCTGGGGGTTATCGGCGTGACCTCCCAGGCCGCCATCGTCCGCGCCTATCGGATCGCAGAGGCAACGGCGATCGCGCCGTTTGACTACGCGCGGCTGCTGTTCGCCACCGGATTCGGCATCGTTCTGTTCGCCGAATTTCCGGACGCCTGGACCGTTCTCGGCGCCGGCATCATCGTCGCCAGCACGGTCTACATCGCCCGCCGCGAGGCCCGCCTCGGCGCACCGCCAAAAACCGTCCCGTCGCCCGACTGACCGGATGACCGGCAATTGGCCCTGTCGGCAGCGGACATATCCATAGCCCCTCCACACCCTCCCACGCTAACGCGCGGGTCCCTCCCTCTCCCGCAAGGGGGAGTGCTGGGGCGGCTTGTCTTGCCCCTCTCCCCTCGTGGGAGAGCGAGGGACCCGACGCGAAGCGTTGGGAGGGTGAGGGGGCTGGTTTCTGAAGACTCGTTCTGTTTCCGGCCGCTGGACAAGCCTCCGGTCGCCACAGCGCAGTCGATCTGGTATCCAGCGCGGATCGACTTCAACAGGCGGATACCGGGAGAAACAGGCCATGGATGTAGCGGGTCACGCGGCGATCGTTACCGGCGGCGGGTCGGGCATGGGGGCGGCGACGGGCCGGGCCTTGGCGGCGGCGGGCGCCAAGGTGGCGTTGCTGGACATCAATCTGGCGGCCGCCCAGGCGGTGGCGGCGGAGATCGGCGGCATTGCGCTCGCCTGCGACGTATCCGATGGCGGTGCCGCGGAGCAGGCTGTGGCCGCCGCCCGAGAAGCCCATGGCGCCGCCCGCATCGCGGTCAACTGCGCCGGCGTGGCGACCGGCGGCCGTGTCGTCGGCCGCGACGGCCCGCACGATCTCGACACCTTCCGCCGCACCATCGAGATCAACCTGATCGGCAGCTTCAATATCCTGCGCCTCGCCGCCGCCGGCATGGCCGGGTTGGAGCCGCTGGAGGATGGCGAGCGCGGCGTGATCGTCAGCACGTCCTCGGTCGCCGCCTATGAGGGCCAGGTCGGGCAGGCCGCCTATAGCGCGTCGAAGGGCGGCATCGCCGCCATGACCCTGCCGATCGCCCGCGAACTGGCACGTTCGGGCATTCGAGTGATGGCCGTGGCCCCGGGGCTGATCGCCACGCCGATGATGACCGGGCTGCCGGCCGAGGTGCAGGAAAGCCTGGTCGCCACCACGCTCTACCCCAAGCGCTTGGGCCATGCGGAGGAATTCGCCGATCTGGTAATGCACATCGCGGCCAACCGGCTACTGAACGGCGAGGTCATCCGCCTGGACGGCGCTGTGCGGTTGGCGCCGCGGTAGCAGTCTGGAGCACCACAGGCTGCCCGACCCTCATACTTCGCCCTTCGACAGGCTCAGTGTGAGGAGTCTCAGCATGAGGACCTTGTGGCGGCAATAAAGACCCTCATGCTGAGCCTCCTCACACTGAGCTTGTCGAAGGGCGAAGTGAGGGGGTCGAGCCGTAAGCGCAGATCCCGGCCTCAGGACAAGGAATCCATGAACTTCGCCAGCCGGATGTCCAGTTCGGACAGGCCGTCCACATCATGGGTCGCCAAGGTCACCTCGACCCGGTTGTAGACGTTGAACCATTCCGGGTGATGGTTCATCTGCTCGGCCTTCAGGGCGACGCGGGTCATGAAGCCCCAGGCTTGGTTGAAATCCTTGAACTTGAACTGTTTCTCGATGGCGTCGCGGCCATCGACCGGTTGCCATCCGTCCAGTTCGTCAAGGGCAACGGCGCGGGCGTTGCCGGTCAGCTTCTCGATCATTTCGGCGTTCTCCTCTCGGTCTCGCTGGGTGCACTGGAGGACCGAAGTGGCCACCGCGTCAACACGTGAATAAGATCGCCGCCATGGCCGCTGCACCGACCGGTTTCTCGACCGCCCCCAGCCTGGACGATTTCGTTGCCATGGCGGACAGCGCCTTCGCGTCGATTCCAGATCGGCTGCGCGCCATGGTCGAGGGGGTGGCGCTGCGGGTCGAGGATTTTCCCGATGAGGAAACCGTGCGTGAGATGGAATTGGATAGCCCGTTCGACCTGCTGGGCCTCTATGTCGGTGTGCCCTTCGGCGAGAAGAGCGTGAGCCAGACGGCGCAGCATCCCGACATGATCTTCCTCTACCGCCGGCCGATGCTGGATTACTGGTGCGAGACCGGCGAAGACCTGCCTCATATCGTCCGCCACGTGCTGATCCATGAGATCGGCCACCATTTCGGCTTCTCCGACGACGATATGGAGGCGCTGGAACGAGAAGTCGGGGGCTGAACGGCGACGCGTGACGCCTTCGGCTATTGGGGTGGCTGATTACGCAACGATTCCAGGGTGATCGGGCCTTCCGTTATCCCTCGATGGCAACGAAATCCATCGCCTGGCGCATCGTCCGGAGGGTATGCTTTCTCTTCAGCGGCGATTCAAAGAAGCGGCGGGTGGCGGCCAGGAGGGTCGGCGCCCAGGGCGCGGCGGGTGCTGTCTCGACTTCCGACCAGACGGCGACCAGCAATTTCACCAGATGGCAGGAGACGATGAACTCTTCCTTGCCATGATCGAACAGGCCTTCGAATGCGGGCTTGAAGAAGGCGCCGGGTTTGGGCACGGCCCATTGATCGGTGTCCAATTCCGGGTCGACAAAGGACGTGTTGCGGCCGAGAAAACAAGCCATTTGCAGCAGTCCGCTTGGCCACAGTTCGGGGTGGCGGGTGCAGATTTGGCGCACCGCATTGCCGAATGTGATGGCGTGGGTGAAATCCAGCCAGGACACGTTCTGGGCGATCGACTGGTCGGTGCGGCTCTGCCGGTCAACGTCGAAACGCAGGAATTGCCATGCCGCCGCGCCCAGAAGAGCGTCATACAGGCCGGGAATGTCGGCAGAGGATTGCAGCGCCCGATCCAGGGCGCGGGGAAACCGACAGGCCGGTAAGATCGTCTGCGGAGACCGGCGCGGTGCCGCCGCCGTCCCATCGGGCCAGCGCCGGCCCATAGGCGCGGAATTCCGGGATCAGGTCCTCGCGCCGCGCATAGACCAGGGAGCGAACCAGCGCCAGGAGCAAGGGTTCGGCGGCGCGTTCGCCAAGCCGGGCGATCAGCTCGCCGGTCTTCAGCACATAGATCAGCGAGTGGCCGAAATCCTGGTAATGAGCCAGCGCCGCCCGGCTCAGTGGGCCCTCAAGTTCTCCGGCCGTCCGGCCTTCGGCCAGGGCGCCGCGGACCAATCCGATCGCGGCGGCCTCGTCCTCTGCCTCGATTGCCGCGACCAACTCTTCGGGGTCGTATTTTCGGATGTCGAGCGGGTAGGGGAACGCCGGCTCGCGCAAGGTGTCCCAGGCCAGATGGCCGACAATCTCCAGCAGCGGAACCAATCTTTCGCCATCGCTCCGGGCGCGCCCGTCTCGAACCGCCAGCCAATCCGCCGCCGACGCATGGGCATGGGTGGTGCCGAATTCCAGCCGGTCGTGTGTCCAGGCGACGGCGCCGCGAACGGCTTCGAGCGGGTCGGCGCCGGCGCGTTGCAGCCGGGCGATCTCACGCGCCATGCGCTGGTAATCGTTGCGGTCGAAGCTGCCGCGCAAATTTGCCAGCGCCCTGGCTGCCTGCTCCTCCAGCGGCGGGTCGGTCACGTCGAGCAGGATATCGTCACCGTCGATCCGGACCGGGTAACGACGCAACGTGTCGCCGCCAACCAAAGTCTCGCCATCCTCGAGGTCGAATTTCCAGTTATGCCAGTTGCAGGTCAGAATACAGCCATCGGTCAGGGTGCCCTCGGATAACGGGTAGCCCTCATGGGGACAGCGGTTGTTGCAGGCATGGACCTGCCCGTTGTCATGGAACAGGGCGATCTGCTTGCCGCCAACCTTGACCACGCGGCGGCCCTTCGCCACCAGTTTGGCCAGAGAGCCAACCCTCACCTGCGTCTGCTGATGCATGTCGGGCATGATAATCCCCCTATTCCAGCCGTGTCTCGAGTAGTATTTCTTTTCTAAAGGAATTGCTTTAGAAATTCGACGCTACGCCGCTCCGATTCTTTTCTCAAGGATTTTCTTTAGAAACAATGCCAGATAACCGGATCACCAAGGCCTCGGAGCAGCCGACCCGCCGCGCCCTACTCGATCTGTTGAAAAAAGCCGGCGCCCGCAAGGCCGACGATCTGTCAGAACAGATGGGCGTTTCCGCCATGGCCGTGCGGCAGCATCTTTATGCGCTGCAAGAGGAGGGGCTGGTCGGATTCTCCGAGCAAGCCCGGCCGCGCGGCCGGCCGGCCAAGCTTTGGCACCTGACCGATGCCGCCGCCCGCTATTTCCCGGACGCCCATGCGGAGCTGACGGTCCGGCTGCTGCAGTCGATGCGCCATGCCTTTGGGGAGGCCGGGCTGAACCGCTTGCTCTCCGTCCGCAGCCGGGAGCAGGCCGACGCCTATTCCGGTCGCATCGACGCCGAAAGCGAGGCGGGCCCGGACGATCTGCGCAAGCGGCTTGATGTGCTGGCGGCGATCCGTACCGAGGAGGGCTACATGGCCGAAGTGCGGGAGTCCGACGAGGGCGGCTTCCTGCTGATCGAAAACCACTGCCCGATCTGCCGTGCCGCCGCGGCCTGCACCGGGTTATGCGCCGCCGAACTGTTGGTGTTCCGGGCCGTTCTTGGCCCGGATGTCACCATCGAGCGCACCGACCATATCCTGGCCGGCGCGCGCCGCTGCGCCTATCGGGTGGCGATAGGTTGAGCCGGGGCGGCGCTAAAAGGAGAACTGGAACTTATTGAGGTTCTTGATATTCATGAACGGGACTCCCACAGCGAGGACGGAACCGGTTATCGCAACTTCCCGCAATCGATCATAAACATCGATTTTATTCCCGTATTACGGGGCTAACGGGAATAATGATTGGGCAAGGAAATCCGGCGCCGAATCACTCCGGCGCCGGGTTCCAATCGCTCGTGGCTGGGGCCAGAGCGAACTCTACATCTGCGGTTCCATGGCCGGCTGATAACCGCCGCCCGCCTGAAGCGGGTCGTCACCGAACCGGTTAGATCCGTCGGTGCCCTTCAGGAAGCCGCATTCGATCAGCAGCCAGAAGCCGCCGAT
>CBDEGD010000025.1:0-157059 GCA_965237625.1 Inquilinaceae bacterium | reverse complement strand
CGGCGTTCCCGGCCTCGCGAAGACCCGGCTTGTGGAAACCTTGGGAACGGTCCTGGGTCTTGAGGATCGCCGCATCCAGTGTACACCGGATTTGATGCCGGCGGACATTCTGGGATCCGAAATTCTGGAGGAAGGCGACAATGGTCGTCGCGCTTTCAGGTTCCTGCCCGGCCCGGTGTTCTGCCAGCTGCTGATGGCCGACGAAATCAACCGCGCCAGCCCGCGCACCCAATCGGCGCTCCTGCAGGCCATGCAGGAACACCGGGTCTCGGTGGCCGGCCATTACCATGAATTGCCCAAGCCGTTCCACGTTCTGGCCACGCAGAATCCACTGGAGCAGGAGGGCACCTACCCACTGCCCGAAGCGCAGCTCGACCGTTTTCTCATGCAGATCGATGTCGGCTACCCGGATGAGGACGCCGAGCGGCGCATGCTGATCGCGACGACAGGCGCCCATATGGATACCGTCTCCTCGGTGTTGACCCCGGAAGATTTGACAGCCGCCCAAATTCTGGTTCGGCGCGTTCCGGTCGGAGAAAGCGTGGTCAACGCGATCCTCACCATGGTCCGCAACGGCCGGCCCGACGCCTCCAATCTGCCGGAAGTCCAGCGACATGTCGCCTGGGGGCCAGGCCCGCGCGCCAGTCAGGCGCTGATGCTGGCCAGCCGCGCCCGTGCGCTGCTGGACGGTCGATTGGCGCCGTCGGTCGATGACGTGCTGGCACTTGCTGAACCGGTGCTGAAGCACCGTATGGCGCTGAATTTCGCCGCACGGGCTGATGGTGTTACAATCGAAGATGTGATCCGCCGTTTGACAGCACCGATGGCCTGAGGACGCCCCCGCGCCCATGGGCTCTGATCGTTCCTCCACACGGCAGCGTGCCGAAGCGCTGGTCGGCACGGTTCCGTCGTTGCTGGTCGCTGCCGAGCGCGTCGCCTCCACCGTCGCTCAGGGCGTCCATGGACGCCGGCGGGTCGGCATCGGCGAAAGCTTCTGGCAGTTCCGCCAATACCAGCCCGGTGACAGCATCCAGCGCATCGACTGGCGGCAGACAGCGAAATCGCAATCCGTCTACATCCGCGAACTTGAGTGGGAAGCAGCCCAGACCATCTGGCTGTGGCGGGATGCATCACCCTCCATGGACTACCGATCCGACCGCGAGCACCCGAGCAAGCGGGAGCGCGCGGAACTGCTGTTGCTGGCACTGGCGATCCTGCTCAGCCGTGGCGGCGAACGCGTGGCATTGCTGGGCGGTAGCCACGGCGCCTCGACCGGACAGACCGCCGTCAATCGTATTGTCCAGAGCCTCGACCTCGCCTCTCAGGAGACCCAGGGAGCCGAGCACGGATTGCCCGGCGATGCCCATATTCCCCGCCATGCCGAGATCGTGGTCCTTGGCGATTTCCTGAACCCGCTGACCGAGATCGATCAGGTGGTCGCCCGCTACGCAAATCGAGGCGTACGCGGCCATATGGTGCAGATCCTGGATCCGGCGGAGGCCACCTTGCCGTTCGGCGGGCGGGTCCGTTTCGAAGGGCTTGAAGGGGAGCGGGAAACCTTGATCCCACGGGTCGAGTCGGTGCGTGACGCCTATCTTGACCGGCTATTGGCCCAGCAGGACGGGCTGCAGGCGCTGTGTCGCAGTGCTGGCTGGACCTGGGCGGTGCACCATACCGACCGGCCGCCGCAGACCGCGCTGCTGACCCTGTTCGCCGCCCTGTCGCAAGAGCCGGTCGACCTGCCATCAACCAAGCCCGACGGCGACCGCGCCGCCGAACCGGCAGCATGAGACGCTGATGCTCACCCTCGGTCCCTTGGTCTTCGCCACACCCTGGATCTTGCTGGCGCTCGGCGTCCTGCCGTTGATCTATTGGCTCTTGCGGGTCACCCCGCCGGCTCCGCGCCTGATGCGCTTTCCGGCGGTGCGTCTGCTGTATGATTTGGTGGCCCCGGAAGAAACGCCGGATCGTACGCCATGGTGGCTGCTGCTCATGCGGTTGGCGCTGGCGGCCATGATCATCCTCGCGCTGGCACGCCCGCTGTTGAATCCGGGAGCCGATTTGCCGGGCAGCGGGCCGGTGATGATCGTGGTCGATAATGGCTGGGCGGCGGCCCGGGATTGGCCGGCCCGTCAACGCCAGATGGCGGCGGTGATCGATCGAGCCGAGCGGGAAGACCGCAGGCTGATCATGCTGACCACGGCCGCAAGATCCCCCAACGAAGCACCGGAGGCCACCGGCCTGTTGCGCCCCGCCGAAGCGCGTGGCTTGGCCGAAAGCCTGGTCCCGGTGCCATGGCCCACTGATCGCACGGCTGCGCTGGCGGCCATTCGCGACCTGCAGATTGAGGGCTCGGCCCATGTGGTCTGGCTGACCGACGGTCTGGGGGACACCTCTACGGCGTCGTTGGCCGAGCAGTTGCAACGTCTTGGCAGCGCCGAACTGCTGGTGCCCGATCGTACGGAGATGGCCCATCTGCTGGAGCCCCCGGCAACCGCCGGATCCGACTTGGTGGTGCGTATTCAGCGCGCCGCAGGGTTGGCCGGCGCCGTGGATCGCGTATGGCTCAGGGTCATCGCGACAAATGGCCGCCTGCTGAGCCGGCAAGAAGTGGTATTCTCGGAGGGCATGGCGGTCGCCGAGGCGAAGATCGATCTTCCCGTCGAGCTGCGTAACGAGGCGATCCGCATGGAGATCGAGGGCGAAACGACGGCCGGTGCGGTAGTGCTGCTGGACGAGCGCTGGCGCCGGCGGCCGGTCGGCCTGATCACCGGAGGTCTGGGCAATGCCGCGCAGCCGCTGTTGACCGACACCCACTATCTGACCCAGGCGCTCGAGCCATATAGCGAAATTCGGCGCGGCGACGCCGCCGAGCTGTTGGAAAGCGGGATCGCGGTACTGATCCTGCCCGACGCCGGCGCCCTCGCCGCCGAAGATGCCGACACCGTCGACCGGTGGATCGGAGATGGCGGCGTGCTGGTCCGTTTTGCCGGCCCCCTGCTGGCCGCCAACCCGGATAGTCTGGTGCCGGTGCGGTTACGGCACGGCGATCGGGTGTTGACCGGAACGCTGAGCTGGACGGAGCCAATGCCGCTCGCCCCCTTCGATGAGGCCAGCCCGTTTTTTGGACTGCCAGTCCCCGCCGATGTCCTGATCGAACGCCAGGTTCTGGCCGAGCCTTCGCTTGATCTGGCTGGCAAGACCTGGGCGCGGCTTCAGGACGGCACGCCGCTGGTGACCGCCGAACGGCGGTCGACGGCGGACGGCCGCGGCGGCTGGCTGGTCCTGATACACACGACCGCGGGGCCGGAATGGTCCAACCTGCCGATTTCCGGCCTGTTCGTCGACATGCTGCGCCGTGTCGTTGCGCTCAGCGAGGGCGTGCAGGGCGAGGCCGGCAATCAGAGCCTGAAGCCGCTGCAATTGCTTGACGGACTGGGACGGCTGGTCACGCCCTCCGCGACGGCACTGCCGATCGCCGCCAATACGCTTGATGATCTGTCCGTGGTTCCCGAGCACCCGCCCGGCTTCTATGGCACGGAAGAGTCCCGGCGCGCCCTCAACCTGGGCAGTTCGGTCGGCGGCCTCGAGCCAATCGACGGATTGCCGAGCGGCGTTGCGGTCAATGGCTATACGCCCCGGGGCGAGGTTATCTTGATGCCCTTGTTGCTTGCGGCGGCCCTGGCACTGACAGCTTTCGACATGATCCTCGCCCTCTTCCTGCGCGGCATTTTGCGGATCGCACCGAGGCGTGCGGCGGCGGGAGCGGCGGCATTGGTGATCGCTTCGGTGGCGGTGATTGGTTTCGGCCCGGAGGCCTTTGCCCAAACCGACGAAGACATGGCCTTGCGAGCGGCGAACGGTACCTACCTTGCCTTTGTGATCGTCGGAACCCCCGAAATCGACAATGTCAGCCAAGCCGGGCTCGACGGTCTGAGCGCGGTGTTGTTCGCGCGGACCGCCGTCGAGTCGGAAGGGGCGATCGGTGTCGACGTCGCGGTCGACGAGCTGGCGTTCTTCCCGCTGCTGTACTGGCCGGTGGTGGAGGGTCAGCGGCCGTTGTCGGACACTACGATCGCCCGCATCAACGACTATCTGCGCAATGGCGGGACGATCCTCTTCGACACTCGCGACCAGGCCTTTGGCGGCGGCGCCTCGGGACCGGGCACCCAGCGCCTCCGGGTCCTGACCGAGGGCATCGATATCCCGCCCCTGGCGCCGGTGCCGCCCGATCACGTGCTCACCAAGGCGTTTTACCTGATGCAGGACTTCCCCGGACGGTATGCCGGCGGCGAGCTGTGGGTTGAGAATGGAGAGGAGCACATCAATGACGGTGTGTCCTCGGTGATCATCGGCGCCAATGACTGGGCCAGCGCCTGGGCCGTGAGTTCAACCGGCGCGCCGCTGTTCCCCGTCGTGCCCGGTGGCGAGCAGCAGCGAGAAATGGCCTATCGCTTCGGCGTCAACCTGGTGATGTACGCCCTGACCGGCAACTACAAGGCCGACCAGGTGCATGTGCCGGCAATTCTGGAGCGGCTGGGCCAATGATCGAGACCGCATCCATCGCCATCGCGCCGATGCTGCCCTGGACGGCGCTGGGGCCGCTTTTCGCGCTTGCCGTGCTGACCACCCTCTATGGCGCATTCCGCAGGGCCCGGGGCACTGGGCTGCGCTTTCTGGTCATGGCGGCCCTGGCCGCCGCGCTGATCAACCCGTCTTTGGTTCAGGAAGAGCGCGAGGCGATTCCCGATGTCGCGGTGGTCATCGTCGACGAGTCGCCCAGCCAGGCGATCGGCAATCGCGGTGGCCGCGCCGACCGGGCGTTGGACGACATCACCGCCAGTCTGTCGCAGATGGACAATTATCGACCTGCGCATCGTGCGGACCGGGATCGACGCCAACCGCCAGCTTGGCGAGACCCGCCTGTTCGACGCGCTGGATGCGGCCCTCGCCGATGTGCCGAGGCGCCGCGTTGCCGGCACGATCCTGCTGACCGACGGACAGGTCCACGACGCTCCGCTCGACACACGCTCGCTGCAGGGCGCCGGCCCGGTTCACACACTGCTGACCGGGGACCGGGGCGAAGCCGATCGTCGGCTGGCGGTGGTCCAGGTGCCGGCTTTCGGGCTGGTCGGCCGCCAAGTCACCGCGACAATCCGGGTCGACGATCTGCCGGTGCGCGGCGGAAGCGGTCTGGTCACCGTGACAGCGAGCCAGGATGGCGGCGATCCGCTGGCCTTTCAGGTCCCGGTCGGGCAGGACTTCGAGATGTCCTTCAACCTTGACCATGGCGGCCCTACGGTCATCGAGCTTGAGGTCACCGCGGCCGAACAAGAACTGACCCTGTCCAACAATCGAGCCGCCCTGGTCATCAACGGCGTCCGCGATCGACTGCGCGTGCTGCTGGTATCCGGCGAGCCCCATCCGGGCGAGCGGACATGGCGCAACATCCTGAAATCGGATCCAAGCGTCGATCTGGTCCATTTCACCATCCTGCGGCCACCGGAGAAGCAGGACGGCACGCCGATCAGCGAGCTGTCGCTGATCTCATTCCCGATCCGTGAGCTGTTTCGAACTGCGCCTGAACGAATTCGATCTGATCATCTTCGATCGGTATCGCCGGCGCGGCGTGCTGCCGAACCTCTATCTCAGCAATATCGCCAATTACGTCGAGTCCGGCGGCGCATTCCTGGAGGCAAGCGGACCGCAATTCGCCGCTGGTTTCAGCCTATATCGCACGCCGCTGGGCTCGGTACTGCCGGGCGAGCCGACCGGGCAGGTGATCGAGGAGGGGTATCAGCCTGCCGTCACCGGTGTTGGAGTGCGCCACCCGGTGACCGCTGATCTGGAAGTCGCCTATCGGGCGATCAGAGGTCTCGGTCGGCGTGGTGGTTCGACGTCCGGCGGCCCGGGCTGGGGACGCTGGTATCGGCAAGTGGATGTGGTCCCGACCAGCGGCGCGATCGTGATGGAAGGCGCATCCGCCCGGCCGCTGCTGATCCTCGACCGGGTCGGAGAGGGCCGCGTCGCACAGTTGATGAGCGATCATATGTGGCTCTGGAGCCGAGGGTTTGACGGCGGCGGACCGCAATCCGAGCTGCTGCGCCGCCTGGCTCATTGGCTGATGAAGGAACCGGAACTCGAGGAAGAGGGATCTGCGTACGGCCGTCGACGACCGGCATATCCGGATTGAGCGGCGTAGCCTGGAGCGCGACGGCGGCGAGGTGCAGATCACGGCGCCCTCGGGCAACACCGTGCGCCTGGATCTCAGCACCGAGGCACCTGGCCGGGCCTTCGCAGACTATGTGGCCACGGAGCCGGGATTGTTCCGGATCGACGATGGCGAACATACAGCGCTGGCGGTCGTCGGCCGGCTAAACCCGCCGGAACTCTCCGACATGCGCACTACCGAGGACTATTTGGCGCCCATCGCCGATGCCACCGGCGGGGGCATGTTCTGGCTGGCCGAGGATGGCGTGCCGACCATACGCCGGGTGGACCCGGAGCGCGACACCGCCGGCCGGAGCTGGATCGGCCTGCGATCCAATGGCGATTACATCGTGACCGGAGCCCGTGAGGCGCCGTTGCTGCCGGCGGCGCTGGTTCTGATGCTGGCGGTCGGTGGGCTGATGGCGAGCTGGCGGCGCGAGGGACAGTAAACGCTTCCCGACTTCCCCGGCTCGCGGTTCCGGTTCCAACTGCGTATCATTCTTCCATGCCCGGCGCCGGCCAGTCCCACCGCGAACAAAAAACCCGGGCGATTGTCGATTGGATGATCGACGGCGCCCGTACCGTCCGATTGCCTCAGGACATTCTCGGCGAACTCTGCCAGCGCCTGGTCGCAATGGGCATCCCCCTCCACCGGGCCGCGGTCTTCGTGCGCACCTTGCATCCCGACATCATGGGACGGCGGTTCTTGTGGCGACCGATGAGGAGGTTCTGGTTACCGACGCACCGTTCAGCATGCTTCAGTCGGATGAGTTCAAGCGCAATCCGGTCGCCGCGGTTATGCAGGACGGAAAGGTGATCCGGCGTCACCTGGACCGGCCCGATTGCCCGGACGACTTCAAAATCCTGGCCGAGTTCCGCGCCGAGGGAATCACCGACTACGTGGCGCAGCCGCTATCTTTCACCAGCGGCGAAATCCATGCGGCGAGTTGGACGACCCGGCGCCAGTGCGGCTTCGATGATGGCGATCTGGCGGCTTTGGAGGCGATCCGCATCCCGCTGTCGCGGCTGGCCGAGATCTATGCCCTGAAACGGACCGCGGTAAACCTGCTCGACACCTATGTGGGGCGCGGCGCCGGCGAGCGCATTCTGCGGGGGGCGATCCGCCGGGGCGACACCGAACATATTCGCGCTGCCATTCTGCTCGCCGATTTGCGCCGCTTCACCCAAATGAGTAATGAACGCCCGGGGGAAGAGGTCATCGGGCTTTTGAACGCCTATTTCGACTGCCTGGTGCCACCGATCGAAGCCCATGGCGGCGAGGTGTTGAAATATAAGGGCGACGGCCTGTTGGCGATATTTCCCTTAGCCGACGGCGACCCCACAGAAATATGCCTTGCGGCGCTGTCGGTAGCCGGCGAATCCGGCGCTAACCTCAAGGCTTGCAATGCGGAGCTTGCCAGACACGGCGGCCCCGAATTGCGGCATGCCCTCGCCTTTCATATCGGCGGCATCCTCTACGGTAACATCGGCGGGTCGACCGGGCTCGATTTCACGGCGATCGGCCCCGGCGTCAACCTAACGGCCCGGCTGCAAACGCTAGCGGCCGAGGTCGGCCGGGAAGTGGTGACCTCGGCCGCGTTCGCCCGGCATTGTCGGGACGCTGTCATTTCTCTTGGAGAATTCACCTTGAAGGGTTTTGGCGACCCACAGCAGGTATTCGGCGTCGACCGGGACCGGACCGGACCGATCAAATCCGGACCGTGAACGTCAGTCCAATCGATCGATTTCCGGCCCAAATCAGTGCCCGGCGGGGGGCAGAGCCCACCCGCCGGCAATGATCAGCTATCCGGCCCGGATGCCGGGCGATAGGCGTCATGATAAGGCACATCATCATGCGGGGCGTCCAGGTCGCCCCAGGCGTCACCGTCAAGTGCCCGTTCGTACGCGGCAGCGGCGTCTTCGGCGCTGATTGAGGGCGTTTGATGTGCCACGCCATGGGGATGGTCGACGGCGGTCGGCCCGCTCATCGCGCCAAGCCCAAACAGGGCAACGCCCCAAATCAGTCCACCGGCAAGCCATGCGGCGATCACCGGGTTGCCAGCCATGTCTCTCTCCTTGGCGCGGCAGATTTAGATAAAATTCTATATATCAAATCGATATATATAACTTAGATTACATACTGTATATGGGTTAACAGATCCCTAACCGCAAGCCCTTGTCACGTCGACGTTATCGCCTGAATGCAACAACCGTCTCACCGAGCTGCCCGGCGGGAAGCCGCTCACTATTCCGGTTGCCGGCAATCGGCGACTACACGCGACGGCAGTGGAGCAGATAGTTGGTGTTGATCCGGAAGCGGCGGCGCATATGCGCGGAAAACAGGCGCCTTGTCCAAACCGTCTTGACCGCAAAACCCGCCAAGCTGAGACGATCGACAAGATCGCGTCCATAGTTGCGAAAATGAAACGGGTGCCCGAAACGCATCATGCGTTCAGTTGGGTCCGCAATATCGGCACCCTCCTCGGTTTCTCGACGGCCGGGGTCGAATGGGACCTTGATGATGGCCTGGCCGTCTGGCCGAAGGACACGGGCGGGTTCGCCGATCGCTGCCCGGTCGCGGCGGATATGCTCCAGCACATACGATGTCGGAACCGCATCGAAATGGTGATCGGGAAACGGCAGGTCGGTCAGGTCGGCCGGGACATCCGCCGTCGGATTGAGCCGGTTCACGCTTTGATAGCGCCAGTTTGGCAGGCGCCGCAGGATCGGCTCCAGGCACGTTTCCGGCGCTGAATGAAGCAGGGTGAGTCGCCGCCGCAGAAGATCGGTGTGCCGGACAAGATAGATCCAAAGCAGCGGGTGACGCTCGACGGAGCCGCAGACAGGACATTGCGCGTTGCGCCGCTCGGCCAGACCGAAGGTCAGGAACCGCGCCGCTTCTGTGCGGCAAATCGGGCATTGCAGGATACCCCCGCCGAAACGATCGGACGCCGCCTGCAATAGAGCCGTTCCCGGCGGTAAACCTTGGCCTCCGAAAGCACTCCCGATTCAATCCCGCGCAACAATGTTCTCATGCGAAGCGGCACCGGGCCTCCACGGACGGTTCTTTATGGGAATTGGTCTAATACCAAGGGCGATAAATAGTGACCGGTTTCATGGCGCAAATTGGCCCTTGCGGACAGGCGCGGTGCGCGGCTCGATGCAGCGCATCGGGCAAGCGTCGCAACGCATCCGAAGGGGCCAATTGGCACCACCGAAGGCCGCTCTCCTGTGTCCGCCCGCGGCGTTGCGCTCCGCTTGTGGTGCGAAGCACCACGGCGCGAACCTCGCCTTGCGGGCGGACACAGGAGAGCGGTGAAACCGGTCACTATTTATCTCCCTTGGTATAAGGTCGGTAAGGTTTGATTCGTCGATCGTGGCTGGGGCGGCAGGGATCGAACCTGCGAATGGCGGTATCAAAAACCGCTGCCTTACCACTTGGCTACGCCCCAGCGGATCGGGGCGGCACAATACCCAGTTCGCGGATTAGCCGCAACCGGCCTAGAATCGGCGGCTTGCGGTCTCATTCCAGCCATATTAGAAGCTGATAGAAGGTCGTTTATGAACCGGGTACCGTGCCCATGCATGGAGGACAGGTATGACCGGGCACCGACCGGATCAACCGGGAAATCAAAACCCGAGTGACTCCGCGTCGCAGGATGCCGGGGCGGATGTATCCGCCGATGAGTTTGCCGCTGCTCTTAAGGTAATCGTCAAACGGTTGGACGGGCAGGACGACGAAGCGGAGACGCCGCCAGCAGGCCGCGACTCGGACAGTGATTCGGCTGCGGTTCCCCCAACCGCGGTCCTGAATTCGGCGTCACAGCCGGCTCTGAACGAGCCGCTGTGGACGGGCCTGTCGGACTCCGATTCGGGCGAGCCGGAAGCGACATCGCCACTGGCCGGAGGCGCAAACGCCGTTCCGGATGCGACGCGTGATGCCAGTTTCTCCGAGGGCGGATCCACTGCCGGATCCACTGTCGGATCAACGACGGCGGGCGACCTGTGGCCGACCAACTCGCCGAGCGGCGATGACGCTTCGATTTCAGGCGACGAGCCGGTTGTGGCCGATGACCCTCTCCTTGCCGGAACGCCTGCTCGGGAAAAGGAGCCACTGTTCTCTGAGCCGCCATCGGAGATTCAGCCAAGCATGCCTCCCCCGGCCACCGAGGGACCCTCTGGCTCCGGCAGCAACGACGAGCCGCTATTCGCTCCAGCATCGGATTCCGCCGGCCGAGACAGCGACCCCCTGTTCGTCGACACATCTCCCAGTGACGACCCGCTCTCCGCCGAGACATCGCCGCCCAGAATCAAGGAACCCCTCTTCGTTGAAACGCCGACTTCCCCTGGCGCAGAGGATCCGCTGTTCACCGAATCATCGCCACCGCCGGTCAAGGAACCACTGTTCGACGAAACACCATCCGAAGGCGGCGGCGACCCGCTATTCAACGAATCGTCGAAGCCCGCGGCCAAAGAGCCGCTTTTCGTCGAGACATCATCTGACGACGGCCAGGAGCCGTTGCTGGCCAAGAAACCGCCGCCTTCCGAACTGGATCCTTTCAAGGTAGAGAGCATGATCGGTTCAGGCGCCTACGGGCAGCCCAAATCGCCGTCCGCGGAAGAGCCTGACGCATCCTCCGCGTCCGATCCGCTTGCTGCGCTGCGGAACCGCGGCGACGGACCCACGATCGGCCCAGCAATGCCGGAGCCCGGTCCGCAGCCGCCGAGTTCCCCGCCACCCGAGCCGCAGGCCCCTGAGCCGCCCGCCATGGACGCCGTCTATGGTGACGATCCGACAGGGCGCTTTTCGGATTCGGCACCCGGCCTGGATTATCCCGAGCCGGCCGGCGGCGGTGCCGCGGCGCCGGAGTCAACCGCGGCGGAAACGCCGCCTGCCGCCGACCCGGCGACGACGCCGGGCGACCCCTTCGCGGCTGCATCGCGGCCGGCCTTTGAGGATGAGAGCGCTAGCGCCCTGTTCGGCGATGCGCCGACATTGGCCGAGCAGCATGCGCCGGGCAGCTCGCTCGGTCCGATCGGCGCGGAATCTGAGAACTTCGAAAAGGACCGAGCCGCAAGGCCGGGTGACGATGCCCTGTTCGGGCAGTCGGCCAAGGATGCGGAGGCAAAATCCAAGTCTGATCTCACCGCCAATCGCGAGCTTGGCGACGATTCCGACAGCGATGTCGAACTCGACCAAATATTGCCGCCCCTCGATCCTGAGGCCGGCACCCTTGAGAAGGTTGCCTCCCCACCCCGGCCCAGGCGCCCTCTACGGGTCGGGGCGGCGGCGTTCTGGCTGCTGATCCTGGCGATACTTGGTGGCGTCGGCTACTGGGGATTCGAAGTCCGCCACCAATCCGCTGCGCTATTCGCCTGGGCGCAGGATCAGTACGGGTTCCCGGGCGGTCAGTTGGCGGCGTTGCTGGAAAGGGTGTCGGGGCCGGCGAGTTCTACGTCGCCCGCCGAAGGCGTACCCGAATCGTCGACGCCATCACCGGATGTGGCAGCCTTGCCGACTGCCGCGGACCCGGCACCGGCTGTTGCTGTCGAGCCAGCACCACCGCCAAGCCCGGCACCGCAACCGGCCGCTGCCGAGCCGGCGCCCGCACCGGTTGCCGCGGCACGCCCGGCACCGCCGGTGTCGCCGGCACCAGCTTCGACTGCCCCGGCAGCCGTTGAAACAGCCGCCGCGACGTCTCGTTTGCCGGACCATCTGGCTCCCCTTCCCGCCGACGTATCTCCGCAAATCCGCGCGCTGGCGGACCAGGCACTGGCCGGAGACCCGCTGGCCCAGCATGATCTGGCGAACCAATATGCGATCGGCGACACGGTGCCGCAGAATAACTCCTACGCGGCCCACTGGTACCGCCTCGCCAGTGAGGCCGGGATCGTCAACGCCCAATACAATCTCGGGGTTCTGACCACCAGGGGCCTCGGCGTACGCAAGGACGTCGAGGACGCATTCCAGCTCTTCAAGGATGCCGCCGAGGCCGGTCACGCGGACGCCCAGACGGCACTTGGCCTTGCTTATATGCATGGTATCGGCGTTCGGCAGGACCGAATGCAAGCGGCAAGCTGGTTCCAGGCAGCGTCCGCCAATGGCCGGCCGCGCGGGGCCTTCCATCTCGGCCAGCTGTTCGAGCTCGGATTGGATGAATCGCCCGACCTGGCCGCTGCCGCCGGCTGGTACCGCATTGCCGCCGATGGCGGCTACGTCCAGGCGAGGGAGGCGCTGGATCGCTTGACAGTCGCCATCCGACCGACGCCTGCTCCGACGCCGTCGACAACGGTTACCGCGCCGGCCACGACACCGACACCGGTACCGCCAAGTCCGGAACCGATCCCAACGGCGGCGCCCAGCGAACTGGTCCGGGAAATCCAGCAACTGCT
Organism: Inquilinaceae bacterium; assembly: GCA_965237625.1. Classification (GTDB taxonomy): domain Bacteria; phylum Pseudomonadota; class Alphaproteobacteria; order DSM-16000; family Inquilinaceae; genus JABDIP01. The sequence continues at coordinate 144,456 of CBDEGD010000025.1, read as the reverse complement.
TAATCAATTCGGATACAATGCCGGGACCGAAGATGGCCGGCTAGGACAGCAGACCGTTGAGGCGATTAGAGCCTTCCAGCGATCCCAGAGTCTCTATGTCACAGGCGAGGCAAGTCCCGGGCTCCGGCTCCTGCTTCAGGGCATCGACAGCGCTCGGTAGCGGACTAGTGTCATGGTTTCGAAGTTCGGCACATTTCATGTGCCGGATTTCGGAAGCTGAATGACACTAGTATCATACAGTTAGTGTCCCTTTGATCCTGGAATTCGCTCTTGCGAATTTCAGAATCGGGACACTAGCGACTCTTCCGTTCAGGCGGCCCCCGATCATGATCTAGAGCAGCGTTCCGCTTTTGGTCCACCAGCCCGGATTGTCTCTATCCAACCGCTCGGCGGCCACGACTGCCGATCTTTGAGAGCTGAACAGGCCAAAGCAGGTACCGCCGCTGCCGGACATGCGGGCCAGCCGGCACTCCGGTTCCTGAGAGAGTGCCGACAGCACCGCGCCGATTGGCGGCGCCATCTGCTCGGCGGGTCCCGTCAGGTCATTGCGGCGCTCGGCCAGCCAGCGCGTAAGGGCTGACCGGCCGGCCGGTGGATCGATCGGCCCCAAAGGCTCCGAGAATACGCCCGAGAAGCGCTTGAAAACCTCCGGCGTGGACACCGGCACCAGCGGGCTGGCCAGGACAACAGGCACACCGGACAACGACGTCGCCGGCTCCACGATATCGCCGATGCCGAGGATCCGGCTGGTCCGGGAGGCCAGGCAGACCGGCACATCGGCACCCAGGCGTCCCGCCAGAGCACCGAGGCGTGGATCCCCCTCGTCGATGCCCCATAATGCGGCCAATGCACGCAGCGTGGCCGCCGCATCGGCAGAGCCGCCACCGATCCCGGACGCGGGCGGCAGGGATTTGCGCAGGTGGACGGCAACGTTAGGTGGCCGGCCCAGCATCTCAGCCAGCAGGCAGGCTGCCCGCACCGCCAGATTATCCTCGACGGTAGCGCCGGAAGGCACATCGGCCGCGAACTCGCCCTCGACCGTGAAGGTCGGTTGCGGTGCTTCGGAGACCGTGACCCGGTCGCCGATCGAGACGAAGGCGATGAGACTGTCGAGTAGGTGATAGCCATCCGGGCGCCGACCGGTGACATGGAGATAGAGGTTGAGTTTCGCGGGCGCCCGACGCATGACGGCCTGGCTCGACGATTGACTCGTCGAGCCGCCCCGCCACGCCGCACCACCTGGCGCCATGGCGACGTTGTCCCCGGGGCCGTTTTGGGTCAGTTGGGCGTGACCACCGCTGGTTGTCCGGCGGTCTGCGGCCCATCGATGAGATCGGGCGCGGACAAGCCGTTGGCCAGCTTGTCTTCTATAGCCAGCAGCAACTCGTCGTCATTCGCCGTCCGTTGGGCGCGAACCCATTGATAGCGCGCTTCGGTCCGCCGTCCGACCATCCAATATGCATCGCCGAGATGGTCGTTGATCACGGAATCCTCGGGGCGAAGCGCCACCGCTCGCTCCAGAGCCTCGACCGCCTCTTCCATCCGCCCGGTGCGGTAATACGCCCAGCCAAGACTGTCGACGATGAATCCGTCATTGGGCTCCAGGTTTACCGCCTCGCGGATCAATTCCTCACCCTCGGCAAGGTTCTCGCCGCGATCGATCCACGAATATCCCAGATAGTTCAACAGATGGGCGTAAGTCGGGTTGAGATCGATGGCCTGGATCAGGTCGCGCTCGGCCCGTTCCCATTCCTTGGCGCGCTCCAATGCGATGCCGCGCTTGTACAGGAAGGTCCAATCCGTCTCCGCCAGTTCCGGCGAACGCGCGAAGGCCTCGTCATAGGCCTCGATGGCCTCGTCGAAACGACTCTCGCCGCGCAGCAGATCACCCATGCGGACGAGTGGGGCGCTGCGGTCGGTACGCTGCTGCGCCAGATCCCGAAGCAAATCGATCGCCTCGGGCTGACGGTCAAGCTCATCAAGAGCGTTCGAGGCGCTGAGGCGCGCCGACCAATAGGCCGGCACATCCGGATCGATCGCTTCGTAGACGTCGAGCGCCTCCTGGTAGCGTTCGCCCCGCACCATGGTCTCCGCCAGTAACAGTTCGGCCAGCGGAAAATCCGGTTTCATATGGAGGGTCATGCGGGCGATCAGCAGAGCCAGTTCACTCCCGCCCTCTTGATTGAGCGCCGTCGCGATATGAAACAACGCCTCCGCGATGCCATCCGCCGGTTCGTCAACGAGCCTGGGGGCGGTTCTGCCGGCCTCAATCCGGGCCAGCGCCGGCTCCACCATCAGGCTGTCGCGGTTCTCTTCGGCATAGGCATGGTAGAGGCTGCGCGCCTGTTCGACATCGCCGAGCCTTTCGTACACCGATCCCAGAGCCTGCACGAGACGCAGGGCAGTGCCGAGCTCACGCGCCTCGTTCAGGGCCACCAGCGCACCATCCAGATCGCCCGTGGAATCCAGGATCAGGCCTTTGTGCAGATTGGCCAAGGAGCCGAACCCGCTTAGCGCGAGCATAGGATCGAGCGCGGTAACGGCGTCATTCTCATTGCCGAGCGCCTGATGCATCCACGCTTCGACCAGTGGCAGAATAAACTGTGCGACACCGTAGGGCTCAACGGCCTGCAATTGCGCCAGGGCAACCTCGAAATCGCCGCGCCGCGCCTCGTCCAAGGACAGCAGCAGAGCCGACATCTGGTGGTCCGGCGCGGCATTCTGCAGGCGCGGCCCTAGATTGAGTGCCGCTTCCATGTCGCCGCCACTGACCGCCAGTGTGAATGCCCGGCTCAGAAGCTCGATGTTGGCAGGATCACGGGCCAGGGCTCTCGACATATAGCGCGACGCCGCCGACACATCATTGGCGTCTTGAGCAAACCGTGCCGCCAGATAGGCGCCGGAAGTGCTCGACGCCTCAGCGCGCATGACCCGCGCCGCCGAAGGTGTTTCCGCCGATGCTCCGGTTAGGCCGAGCACCGAAAACCCGGTCGCCGAGCCAACAATGGCGGCGACGGCGATGGCGGCCAACGAAGTGGACCGCATCCACGCAGCCGAACGCCGGCCGGCGCTGGTTGGCGGTAATGTCTTCGATGCGCTGATATTCATGCAATTGCCCATTTCAAGGGGGAGACGGACCTATAGGCGCCTCGCCAATTACGCCGCAGCGCCTCGGATTGCGCCAATTCGCAGGCCGAACGCCGGTCGCGGTTGAGACGAACGGATCGTCCAACCTAGGAGATCGGCATTCCAACGTCGAATAAAAACCCCGGCATTGTGCCGAGATGATGGCGCTTGCCGAATCGATTCCCGCCGACGGGGCGTCCCATCCGGCCGCGCGATCAGTCCCGCATACCGAAGCCGCGCCTACATATTCGGATAATTGGGGCCGCCGCCGCCCTCCGGAACCGTCCAGACGATGTTCTGTTTCGGGTCCTTGATGTCGCAGGTTTTGCAGTGCACGCAGTTCTGCGCGTTGATCACAAATCTGGGATTGGATCCGTCCTGGTTCCGCACGATTTCGTAGACCCCCGCCGGGCAATATCGTTGCGCCGGCTCGTCATACATCGGCAGCGTGAAGGTGACCGGCACCTCGGCCTTCCTGAGCTTCAAATGCGCCGGCTGGTCTTCCTCGTGATTGGTATTCGACAGGAAGACCGATGACAGCCGGTCGAAGGTGACCTTGCCGTCCGGCTTGGGATAGTCGATCGGTTTGCTTTCGGTAGCGGTGCGGAGGGAATCGCTGTCCTCGTGCTGATGATGCAGGGTCCAGGGGGTCTTGCCGCGAAGCCACAACTCCAGGCCGCTGACCAGGGTGCCCGCGAACAGCCCCCAGCGAAAAGACGGCCGCGCATTGCGTACCCGGCGCAGCTCCGTATAGACCCAGCTCCTCTTCAAGGCTTCCGGATAGGCCGACAACTCGTCACCGCCTTCCGATCCGGCCTTCAAGGCGGCAAAGCAGGTCTCCGCGGCGACCGCGCCGCTTTTCATGGCGGTGTGGCTTCCCTTTATCTTCGGGACGTTCACAAAGCCGGCCGAGCAACCGATCAGCATGCCGCCGGGGAAGGTCAGCTTGGGAATCGACTGCAGCCCGCCCTCATTGATTGCCCGGGCGCCGTAGGAAATACGCCGGCCGCCCTCGAAAAACTTCCGCAACTCCGGATGCGATTTGAAGCGCTGGAACTCCTCGAAGGGCGAGAGGTAAGGGTTGCGATAGTCAAGCCCGACCACGAAACCCACCGCGACCTGATTGTCCTCCAGATGATAGAGGAACCCGCCGCCATAGGTCTCGCGATCCAGCGGCCAGCCGAAACCGTGAATCACCAGCCCCTGCTTGTGCTTGGCCGGATCGATCTCCCAGAGCTCCTTGACGCCCAGGCCGTAGGTCTGCGGGTCGCATTCCCGGCGCAGGTTGAATCGCCTGAAGAGACCTTGTGCCAGGGATCCACGAACCCCCTCGGCGATCATCGTGTATTTGCCGTGAAGCTCGACCCCGGGGGTGTACCTCATGGATTTCTCACCATTGCGGCCGATCCCCATATCGCCGGTCGCCACGCCCTTGATGCTGCCGTCGAGGTTGAACAGCAGCTCCGACGCGGCGAAACCCGGGAAGATATCCACGCCCAGCGCTTCCGCCTGCTCGCCCAGCCAGCGGCAGAGGTTGCCAAGGCTGACGATGTAGTTGCCCCTATTGTGAAGCTCCGGCGGCAGCATCCAGTTCGGAAACTGGATCGAGCTCTTTCGGGTGAACATGAAGAACTGGTCTTCCTTGACCGCCGTGTGCAGCGGCGCGCCCTTTTCCCGCCAATCCGGGATCAGCTCGTTGAGAGCACGCGGATCGACGACGGCGCCGGAAAGGATATGGGCGCCGATCTCCGACCCCTTCTCCAGCACGCAGACGCTGACCTCGTGCTCCTGCTCGTGCGACATCTGTTTCAGCCGGATCGCCGCGCTCAGCCCCGCCGGACCGCCGCCGACGATGACCACGTCATACTGCATGGATTCGCGTTCGCTCATACGCCTGCCACCTGCCTTGGTGTTCGCACCGACCGAAAGATAATGCGCCGTTGGCCAGCTTGTCAGTGCGCGTGATAGCTTGAGATAATGTCGAGTACAAGCAAACAGCCGCTTGCCGCCCTGCTGGAGTGGTATCGGGACGTCGGCGTCGACGTGGCCACGGCGGACCGGCCATTCGACATGACGGCACCTCCTCCCGCCAAGCCGGAAAGCGCTAAAAGGCAATCCGCCGCGCCACCGGCCGCGGCGACCCATGCGTCGGCAAATCGCCCCAAGGCCGCGCTGCTGGCCGGGTCTGAAGCGGCCGAGACCGATGCCCGGAACCTGGCCGCCGCAGCCCCCGATCTCGCCGCGTTGCGGGCGGCGCTGGAATCCTTCGAAGGCTGTTCCCTGAAACGCACCGCCACCAATCTGGTGTTCAGTGACGGCAACCCGGCAGCAGACATCATGGTGGTCGGCGAGGCCCCGGGGGCGGAAGAGGACCGGCAGGGCCTGCCTTTTGTCGGTGCGTCCGGACGGCTGCTGGACCGCATGCTGGCCTGCATCGGCCTGGACCGGACCAGCGTCTACATCACCAACATCCTGCCCTGGCGCCCGCCCGGCAACCGCCAGCCGAACGCGGCGGAGATCGCTGCATGCCTGCCCTTCGCCGAGCGCCATGTCGCGCTGAAGCATCCCAAGGTTCTGGTGCTGGCCGGCGGCACCTCGGCCAAGACGATCCTGGGCACCACCGAGGGCATCACCCGGCTTCATGGCCGCTGGATCGACCACACCATGCCCGGCATGACCGCCCCGATCCCGACCGTCGCCATCTATCACCCGGCCTATCTGCTGCGCCAGCCCGCACAAAAACGTGATGCCTGGCGCGACCTGCTGTCGATCAAGGCAAGGCTCAACACCTAGGGTCCCGGAACTTCCGGAGGTTGCGCCCCCGCCCTGCCACAATCCGGCGCTTCACTCGCCGCGTCGCGAGCTCTATTACGGTGACAGTAACCGAATTTGTTATGTGATCACTGGTATCCAAGCAGTCGAAGCAATTCGGTTACTGTCACTGTAGATTTTCAGCTACGCGTGAGGCTTGTTCATACCAGCCTCGGCAAGAAACTGGCCCTCCAGAAAATCGATGGCGGTTCGGAGTCCGCCGATCTCTTGTGCCTTCGCGTTCTCCACGGCTTGCGCCGGCAAGATGGCGCGGAGAAGCTGATCGCAGCCGCTATCCGTACGCCAATTTACGAATCTGCGCTCCTTGTAGGAGTTGGTCAGGAGAAGCGCAGCCCGCCCGTAGATTGCTCGCAGGACGAAAAAGATAGACCAAAGGCGATAAGTGACGAAGGGCCGCTCTTTGTCCGCATCATTGGCGCCGACACTGGCGAACTTACTAAAGGAAATGTCCACGTCGGTGTATTCCCGAACGCAGTCCGCAATGTGTGCGTATTCTCTTTCTCCGAAGTAAGCGTCAAGCTCTTGGGAGGTAAGGATGTTATCGACAAAGACCAATAGGCTGAACTCGCTGCTCAAGTTGCGCACCACCTGCCATAGGTGCTCGACTGCCTGGATCTGACGCTGGCGCGTGAGATGACTCGTGGATGGAGCACTCTCCACTGTGATAGTCGAGGCGTTCACGGTGTGGGCTGACAAACCGCCGCTTTGACCGACATTCGTGACCGATTGTATGAATAGCTCAGCGACCGCCGCAGCCTCGGCATCGGGAATCGGGGTCGATTGAGCCTCATGTTCCGCCTTGATCTTGCAAAGGCGCTCCACGGTGTATGCCTCTTCATCGTCGTCAATCACTGTGTGGTGAGTGGGGCACATCAGGACAAGATTCGCGTAGGCGTGACGCTCCAAGTCGGTTTGGCCAGGGTCATAGCGCGCACTCGCAGGTCGTACCCCCCTGATATGGCATACCTCGCCAGTCAACGTCTCATTGAGCGCCATCGGGGCGCGACATTTCGGAAAAGCGCATCGGTTCCCGGAACGAGCGAACAGAAGCTTAATATCAGTGATGCCTGGCCCCCTAGCAGCCACTCAGCTCTCCTCAGTCCTGATTTGACACGCTCGCGTAGGTCTTGAACTGCTTCCAGAACGTTATCTCGAACAGTGAACTCACGCCGTCTTCGTACGCAACTGCGCGGCGAACAGAAACACCGGGTTCGCGAGCATAGACCTCGCCCCATCTGTTGAGCGCGTCCTTCCACGGTGCGATGCCGTCCTCGGGGAGCGCGAAGAAGTCGATCGTATAAGGCGGGGCAATGTAGATTCCGTCCTCGATGTAGCAGATTCCGCGGACGATCTTCTCGGTGATCCGCTCGAAGCTCTGCTTCGGAATCAGGATGGCAGTGCGGTCGCCCTGGATGTCCGCCGATCGCTCGCCCAGGCCGGGAAAAACGCCATGGTCTGGAATCTGTTCGCCCTGGAGCGTTTGCGCAAGTATCCGTTGACCCTTACCGAGCCGATGCCGGGCATCGCGCGGATCGCGCGCGGCGGCGGGCTTCACCGAACGGAGCGCCTTCTGCACGATGCTCGCCGAGGCGGGATTGTATGGGTCGAGACAGAGTCCAACCTTGATCAGGAAATCCTGTTCGAGCTTCCCGTAATCGCTGTTGCACGGGATGCAGCTTGGTATCTGCCATTTCTCAACATCGTGCGGCGTAGAATCCGGGTACCATGACTCAGGAAAGACGTGGTCAGAGTTGCGCTCCTCCACCTCCTTCAGGCAATGGACGCACCGGCCCGGCCCAAGATTCTTCTTTGGCATGAAACCACCATATCAGATTCGCTCGGCTAAGCTGCGCCGGACGATGGCGCTCGGGTCGCGCAGAGCAGACAGCGATCGTGGGCGTACCCTGCTCATTGCGACAACGCCAAGCCTTCAGCGCGTCTTTCAATTGCGGTATTGGTGTCACCGTATTGGCAACTCGCGGGGTCGAGTCGCTACTGGCTTTTTCGAATACGTGCCTTGAACCACGCAACTAGGCCGTCATTGTCCAGTTCTTTATTGACAGCTGCCAGCACCATCTCTTCCGCTGCCGTTTCTAAGGACTCATCCTCCTCCAAGTGATGCAGTTCGTATCCGCTCTTTATTAGAAGGAGCTGCATCAGAATAGAGCGGTGCGCTTATTGCCGTCATAGAATCCGTGGTTCGTTGCAACAGACTGAACAAGCGCGGCCGCCTTTCGCGCGATGCGGTAGTAATATCCGCTGTATGGGCGACCGATAGCCGATTCGATCATTCCAAGATTAGAGATTCCATCAAGACCGCCAGTCATCAACGCTCGCTGGTGGGCACTCAACGCATCCGCCAGCGTGATGCGGTAGTGACCCCTACCGCTTGGCAAGTCGCTTCAGCGCCTCAGAGTACATTTCGACAGCTTCATCCATCGCTGCCGCAGAAGACGGAGAGGTAATGACTGTCGTTGAACCATTTTCGCTGGTGACGCGCCATGCCTCGCCCTTCACCTCACCCTTTTTGGTGGTATTAGAATGGCGAGTAACTTGCACGCCCTTGGCTTTCTTGGCGCTAACACCCCCCGTGTGCACAATTTTGCCTGTCCTGGCATTGCGCACCAGTTTGGTGGGGTGCAGCCCCGCTTTCCGCGTGTTGCTGATCTTCTTGGCCATGATCTCGCTCCTAACACATGGATGATACCACGGAAACCGGTAATCTGACGGTAAACGCAAGCAAGACAATAGGCCTACCTCCGGTTCTCCCGCGCTGCATCGTAGGCGTTGGCTGCCTCGGTGTGACCTGTATCCTGGAGGAATTGGCTGACTAACTACGGGAATGGGATGGACGCCCCCATCCGGCCTCGCAATGGGCCATGTTGGTGAGTGTCAGACAAACCAGCACAGAAGGGGCGTCCCTCCCATTGCTGTAATGTGAGGAGGACCAGCAGGGCCTGCCTTTTGTCGGTGCGTCCGGACGGCTGCTGGACCGCATGCTGGCCTGCATCGGCCTGGACCGGACCAGCGTCTACATCACCAACATCCTGCCCTGGCGCCCGCCCGGCAACCGCCAGCCGAACGCGGCGGAGATCGCTGCATGCCTGCCCTTCGCCGAGCGCCATGTCGCGCTGAAGCATCCCAAGGTTCTGGTGCTGGCCGGCGGCACCTCGGCCAAGACGATCCTGGGCACGACCGAGGGCATCACCCGGCTTCATGGCCGCTGGATCGACCACACCATGCCCGGCATGACCGCCCCGATCCCCACCATCGCGATCTACCACCCGGCATACCTGCTGCGCCAGCCGGCGCTGAAACGCGATGCCTGGCGCGACCTGCTGTCGATCAAGGCCCGGCTGGAGGGAAGAAACTCCTGAAATTCCGGTCGTCGCGACGCTGACAGCCTGGCCCGCAGTGCTTCGTTCCACCACGAAGGCCTGCAGGTTCGCCGCATGATGCGGACTGTCAGCCCGCAGAGAGCAGGAATGACAAGAACCGCAGCGGGCGCAAGACCGAAGCCCTGCGCCCTCCACGCCTGACGCGAGCGTGTGACACTAATCCAACGGCATCATGCCTTACGGATTTCGAACCTGTATGTAGCTCATCATGCCGCGATCGGCATGGTCGAGGATGTGGCAGTGGAAGACCCATCCGCCTGATGTGTAGGGTCCAGGCTCACCGCCGGCCGCCTCGATCTGGCCTTCGCGGCCGGGATCGTCGAAACGCACCGCCACCCGGGTGACAGTCCGACTGCGCATGGCGGCGCCGGGCCGTGCCGGGATGCGGAGTGTGTCCTGAACCTCAATCCGTTCCGCCGGAACCACGTAGTTGTTCGCCGGCTCGTCCATGTCGATAAACCGGACATCGATGAGCTGGAAGAAGAACCCGTGCAGGTGGAAATTGTGATCGCCGCCGGTCAGGTTGGCGATCTCGAGGATCCGCGTTTCGCCGACCATCACGCTCGGCGCGTCGTCGGCAGTCACCTTGTCGAATGGCAGCGGGCAGAGCATTAGCGACGGGTTGCACTGGCCGGTGTTCACCTTGCGCTGGACGAAGAATGTAATATCGCCATGCGCGTTGGGCGGCGTGTGGCCCAACTCCAGCTTGATGACCGGCGCACCAGTCGCGTCGATTGGATCGATGACCGCCAGTTCGCGCAAGTCGTCGTTGTCGTCATCGTCGAAATCGGCGTCGTCATCGTCATCGTCGAAATCGGCGTCGTCATCGTCATCGTCGTTCGGCCCGAAAGGAATCAGCCGCATCAACAGTTCGGCCTGTGCCTGGCCGTCATTGTGGTCGTGGCCGAGTCCGATGCTGCCATCCGGTTTGTAGAAGGCGGTATGCCGGCCGCGGGCGATGTCGTGCCATTCCACGTCGATCGGCTGGCTGCCGGTGGGTGTAAAGACGACATCGACGCGCTCGCCCGGCGTCAGCAGGACGCCTTTGGACGGATCAGGATCCGAGACCATCCGGTGCGGATGATGGGGATCGGGGATCATGCCGATCGGCTCGACCTCGACCGCCGACTCCAGCAGCCCGCCATCGTCACTGATCCGGTACATCCGGTGGCCGGCGATCGAAACCCGCATGAAACGGGTATTGGCCGTGTTGATCAGGCGCAGGCGATGTGGCACGCCGCGCACGACGAGGCGTTCGGGCAGCACATGCCCGTTGACCAGCAACACATTGCCCTCGCGGCCATTGACCTGGAGCAGCGTATTTTCCAACGGATCGCTCGGGAACGGCGGCGCCACCTGGCCGGCATCATCGAGCAGGATGTCGTCGAGCAACAGCACATGTTCGCTTTCCGGCAGGTCAAGTTCGTCCACCTGCTCGGGGTCGTGTACGATCAGCGCGCCGTACAGGCCCATCTCGATCTGCTCGTTGGTGCGGATGTGCGGGTGGTACCAGAAGGTCGCCGCGTCGAGCAGTTTGAATTCGTAGCGGTACGAGCCGCCCGGCGGCACCGCCCCCTGGGATATATTGCTGCCGTCCATGTTGGCCGGTACCTCGACGCCATGCCAATGGATCGTGGTATCCATCGGCAACCGGTTCTCAAGATGGACGACAACGGTGTCGCCTACATTGCCCTCAATGGTCGGGCCCGGCGTCATCCCGTTATAGGTAAACATCGTCACCCGGCCGCCTGTGCCCAGATCGATTTGCTGTTCCTCCGCGACCAGCCGGACTTCGACGATTCTTGGATTCGGATTTTCGTCGACGGCCACCCGCGGGCCGATGGAGGCCGAATGCGCGTCGTTCGCGCCGGCACTCTGTGTACAGGCAATGAGCGCCAATGAGGCGATCAATCCCAATGGCGAAATACGTATTGCGGATTGCGGCATCTTACTTGCTCCCCAATTGATCTCACCGGCCCAAAGGCCGTGATTGCGATGGCGCGGAAATCCGCGCAGTACACGCAGTACCGGAGGAAACGCCGATCGTGCGGGTTCACCCCAATGAAAGAAACGCCATCGGCCTGCCCCCAGCAGTGCCTCTGGCTCGCCCCAACCTTGTCACTATCAACCCTGAAAGATGTAAAAATGCTTAAATGCTACAACCAAATATAGAAAAATGTTGGCAGTTATTGTGTGAGGCCATATTGCGAACTTGGGTCATTTGCCCCTGTGACGATCTGCTGGAAGACGGTGGTCGTTCTCGGCCTGCGACCGCTACCTCCTGTCCAAAAATTGTCCGGCCGCGAAGGATAGCCGTTGTTTCCTCTCGGGGACGTCACAGAGATATCCCGTTTAAACCTCAGCCGCTGCAGCGGGACCTCAATGCAGAAAGTCCTGCCCGGTCCCTGGAGGTGCGGCGGCCGGGTCTCGACCGCGGATCCGCGCGGATGCTCAGAGAAAGTGGTAGAGTCCCACCGCCACATCGACCTCGACGGCGACTCGCTCGACCTGCGTCAGCACCGCGTCGATCATGCCGGGATCAAGGCGATGGTTGGTCGACATTGACTCGATCGCCGACCAGCACCGTTGCCACTGCCCCCGGACCCGGTCGTACTGGGCCAAGATCTCCGGCGTCGGTGCGCCGAGGACATGCAGTTCGTGATTACCGTTGGTCAGCGCATCCAGAACAAGATCAAATTCAGCCGCGGTATCCCTGAGCGCCTGTTCCGAAGCAGCCATATCGTGGCCATAGGCAACCAACAGAAATTCGGCGGCCAGTTCCTGCACCATTGCGCTCAGATGCTGGGCGTGGCGCACGGTCGGCAACAGGATCGAATATCCGCGCCCTTCGTATGAATGGTGCTCGACCGCCTCGGCCATTCTCTTCAACGAGCGGTGAAGATCGGCATCGGTCACAGTGAGCATCGTGATGTGCTCGACGGCCAGCGCAGGCTGATCGAGGATCTGCTGGATCACCGCATCGTAGCGGGACCAATAGATATCGACCGTCTGCAGCTCGACACGCATGGCGGAGTTATCCAGGCCGTCGAGACCCTGCCCCGCGTCGCCATCCCGCAATCCGGCCTGCACCTGTTCGAATTGACCCTGGGCCTGCCGCAACAGGGCTGAATTCTGCCCTCGGTCGATGCCGAGGGCGACGAGAAGCGCATAGATGGTCGTCTTGTGGGCGAGCACTCTCTGTGTCGCCGCCAGATGCACCTCATGCACATTGGAAGCGAGCGCCCCCATGGTCTGCATATCCGGCATCGTGTGGCCGCCATGTGCGCCCATCGCATCGCCATCGTGCGTCGCCGTCCCATGCTCGCCGCTGCCCTCGTCGTCCATAGGCATGCTCATGGCCCCATCGGTGCTCATATTTGGCATCGCATGGTCGCCATCTGCGCCCATCGCCGTCCCATGCCCACCGCTGCCTTCGTGGTCCATGGGCATGTCCATAGCGCCGTCGACACTCATATGCGCCGCAGGGTCGCCGCCTGGCGTCATGGTGACATCGGCATGGTCATGCCGATGTCCGGCCGCGGCATTGCCGGACCCAACGGCAACAAGGATCGTCACGGCGGACATGATCAAAGCGCGGCGCGGATTATGTAGCGACGTCATCTTCCCCTCCAATTTCCGTGTCAACGCCGCTCGAACGGCGAAGCGCAGTTGCATTTTTAGGGGGTTAATTCAATTATTGCGATGATCGATAAAAATTCCGTTAACTGCCGGAAATATTCGAATGGTTCAATATTCCGGCGGACCGACACCAAATGAGTATTCGAATATGCACAAAGCCCGGTTGGCTTGCCCGGATTTCATATGATTTGGGTCCTCGCTTAGAACTGGCCGCTGCAATATCGCAGTCGCCCCGCCAAGGCGGGAATGACGAAGAGGAAAGACGGACAAGGCCCAGCAACTCGTTGATCCAACGATTTTAGTTTCGGGTCAGACGTCAGAGACACTCGTGATCTCGCAAAAAATTTTCCGTACGACAAATGGAAAATATTACGCGTTTGCGCGTGTTCCTTGGCCGGCCGTTGATTGGGGCTATTGTCCCGATCCTGAAATTCGCATGAGCGAATTGCAGTATCAAAGGGACACTAACTGTATGATTCTAGTGTCATTCAGCTTCCGAAATCCGGCACATGAAATGTGCCGAACTTCGAAACCATGACACTAGAGGCATAACGGTCCGGTGCTGGGATTATTCCGTACCGCGAAAACAAGGCGGAGCCGCAGGCGGGTGGGACGACGGAGGGCATCACCGGGCTGCACGGGCGCTGGATCGACCACACCATGCCCGGCATGACCGCCCCGATCCCGACAATCGCGATCTACCACCCGGCCTATCTGCTGCGCCAACCCGCACAAAAACGTGATGCCTGGCGCGAATTGCTGTCGATCAAGGCGCGGCTTGGCGGATAGAAGGGCTAGGCGCTAGTGTCCCGGTTCTGTAATTCGCATCCGCGAATTACAGAATCAAAGGGACACTAACTGTATGATTCTAGTGTCATTCAGCTTCCGAAATCCGGCACATGAAATGTGCCGAACTTCGAAACCATGACACTAGATTATTGGTGCATCGCTCCGGACACGACTTTTCTCCAGATCTTCGATTTGGTCAGAAAAGCCGGCGATCCGGAACCCTGTGCCGCAGACCGTAAACGCATCGGATGAGAGAACCGAGATGCCGGCTACCCGGTTTGCCGGCGAAATCCAAGATTTCGTGCAAACCGGGTTCCGGATTGACGTCGGAGGTAAACAGGCACTAGAAACCGCCGATCTAATTGACCGATGACGTATCTCTCACCGTTCGTTCCGGGCGGGCTGCCCCTTTGCCGTTTCGAGGGTCGCGCTCGCTGTCCCTTGTCTTTCTCGTTAATTGCAGATCAGATGCCCGATCGTCAGACCGCCCGAGCGCTCGTCGCACCAGCAGCGGCCAATGCTGGAACAGTGTGCTCTTCCAATCTCCTGCATGATTGGGCAGACCTGGGAACACCTACCCTGACCGCGAAATTCCCTGGTAAGCACGCCATCGTTTGAATGGTCCGCAAGTTCGAGCCGTTCGATATCACTCGCACCATCGTACATCTGCGACATCTGCGGAGCATCGGACATATTCGTAAAGGTGGATTCGGCAAATGCGTAGCTCGTTGATCCGAACAAAAATACCGCCAACAATATCAACACCCTCATGACCTAGATCTCCTTCTGGTTGGGCTATTGCTCTACTGGCAATCCGTCTTGGATGGCCACCGCTCCATCCGGACAATCATCGCGAAAGCCGGATTGCCGATCACGTATTCCATCGGGCCGGCGGACGAAGATGCTGTCACGCTTCGTCCTCGCCACTTGGCGCACGCAAAAGAAAAAACGCTAATTCAGATCCATGTTGATAGTAATTCTTTGTACGCAGAATCTTCTTCCACTTGAATTCAGGCCTGTTCGTCTATCCAGCTCCATCAACAGGTAGAATCCAAAACTCTCTTCATCGCAAATCAATGTACGCTTCTCACGTTCCATCTCATCGCAGGCTTCCCGCTGTGTGTCTCCCACCCTTTGATGTCGTAGACATCCTGGATCACGATGCCGGTGTTTATGCCGGTGTTTATGCCGGTGATGTATTCGAAATCTGAAATCCCGGCGAGCGCCGCCGGGGCACGGCCAATTACCAGCAAGCAAGACAGCAATAACAACCTCTTCATAACCACTCCTTAATTGCATGCTTGAAAGCTGGCGAGACGTCCTCAAACCTGCCGTATCCCTTCGATCGGTGGCGAGGAGATCCCAAGGTCGTCCGATAACCCACGGTATCGCGACGAATTTTGACAAAACCCTACCTTCAGGGCGCTTGCGTTGACGCCGCATGGAGTCTCTGTCTGCCGGGGCGCCATTGCGGAAAGTCCAAGGGAGGGTTGGTTGCGGTCAGATTTGCGTGCTCCCCGGCGGCAACGTCGACCTGGAGGTATTTGCCAGGATGGTAGCCGGCGGGCGGCGCCCCCGCCTTGCCACATTCCACCGCTTCACTCGCCGCGTCGCGAGGCTCAAGGTCTTAAGGAATCTTAATAATTTCCGGTTATTGATGGTCCTGCCGTTGGGTCCTGGGCGAGGATAAGGCACCCCCATGCTGAAACTCTTTCAACGGTCGCGCCGATCTCGGCGAGGCCGCGCACGACACAGCCGACCGCCGTTCCGCGCCGCGTTATCGGTTCTGGCGACAGTGCTGGCGGTCTTCGCCGCATCGGCCCTGGCCACCGCCGGGCCTGCGCGGCCGATCGCGCCGGAGGATGCCGGAATCCGCCTGCGAGCCGCGGTCGGCGGCATTGCCGCGCCGCGTCTGCCCGAATTCGCCGCTTTTTTCATGCCCCAGGATGACGCGGACCGCTATCGGCGCATCTTCGCGCTTCAGGAAGCCGGCGACATGGCGGCCGCGGACGCGCTGATCGAAGAGATCGAAGACGACCGGCTGATGGGCCATGTGCTCTACCAGCGTTACATGCACCCGACCGCCTGGCGCTCGACCTACTCACAACTTCGCAGCTGGATGTCCGCCTATGCGGATCATCCCAAAGCTCAGCAGATCCACAGGCTTGCGCTCCAACGGCGACCGCAGGGGTCATCGCGCCCACGGTCCCCGGTCCGCATAGATCGGCAATACGGAACCGTCGAGAGCTACGGCCTGCAATCCTGTCGCTATGATCTGGGCCGGACACGGTACCGGCGGACCGAGCGGCAGGTGCACCGCCATCTTCGGCGGGTGCGCATCACCGCCGCCTATACCTATCTGGAAGGAAGGCGCCCGCATATCCACCGGGTCGAGTTCGACCGGCTGCGCGCCGAGATCGCCGGATCCTATTTCTACAATGGCCATCTGGAGCAGGCTCTTGAGCATGCGACGGCCGTGGCCAACCGGTCCGGCGACCGGGCACCCCAGGGATATTGGGTTGCCGGTCTGACATCTTGGCGCATGCAGGACTACGAAGCGGCGGCCAGCTATTTCGAGAAATTCGCGACCGCCAATTGCTCCGGCCCCTGGAGTCAGGCAGCCGGCGCCTTCTGGGCCGCCAGGGCCCATCTCCGGGCGCGGCAGCCCGATCAGGTCGATCAATGGCTTCAGCACGCCGCCCAGTTTCCGCGCACATTCTACGGATTGCTGGCGCAACGGACCCTGGGTGTCGAAAGCGATCTGAATTTCGAATCGCCGGCCCTTACCGTCGCCCATCTGGAGGCGCTGACCACCTACCCCGGCGCCCAGCGCGCGCTCGGCCTGCTGCAGGTCGGCCGCAACGATTTGGCCAGGGACGAGTTGATCCGCATCCGGCCGGCGGATGCGCCGCCCCTGGTTCAGCAGGCGCTGGTGGCCCTCGCCGACCAGGCCGACATGCCACAGCTTGGATATGCGGTCGGCAGCAATGTCACCCCGGAACAGGGCGGATACTTCGATGCGGCTCTCTATCCCCTGCCCCAATGGGAACCGGCGGAAGGCTTTCAGGCGGACCGGGCGTTGGTCTATGCGATCATCCGCCAGGAATCCCGGTTCAACCCCGATGCCCGCAGCCAGGCCGGCGCGCGCGGATTGATGCAGATGATGCCGGGAACCGCCATCCATATCGGCGGACGCGGATTCCGCGGCAGTTCCGGCCGGGCGCGGCTGTTCGTGCCGGAGACCAACATGCAACTCGGCCAATCCTATGTGAACCGGATGCTGAACAGCGACCGGGTCGATGGCGATCTGGCCCGCATGCTGATCGCCTACAATGCCGGGCCGGGCAATCTGGGCCGTTGGCTGAGGCGGATGGAATACGACGATGACGCCCTGCTGTTCATCGAGAGCATCCCCAACATCGAGACCCGAGGCTATCTGGAGCGGGTCCTGGCCAATCTGTGGATCTACCGCCGGCGACTGGGTCAGCCGACCCCGACCCTGGATCGCATTGCGAGCGGTGGGTGGCCGCGTTATACCTCGCTGGACGGTGTCCAGATCGAGGTTGCCGAGCATGGCGAGAATTGACGAGAGCCGACCCTTTGTTCCGGTCAAGATCGCCGTCCTGACTCTGTCGGATACGCGAAGCGCGGCCGACGATACCTCAGGCGACCTGCTCGCCGGCCGCGTAACCGATGCCGGGCACCAGCTCGCCGCGCGTGACCTCATCCGAGAGGATCTGCCGGCGATCATCGCCCATCTTCGGCGTTGGATCGACGATCCTGAGATCGAGGTGGTGATCTCTACCGGCGGTACCGGCGTGACCGGCCGCGATGTCACCCCGGAGGCATTCGCCGCCGTCTGGGAGAAGGAAATCCCTGGCTTCGGGGAGCTGTTCCGGATGATCAGCTATGACAAGGTCGGCACCTCGACCATCCAGAGCCGGGCCGTGGCCGGTGTCGCCAACGGCACCTATCTGTTCGCCCTGCCCGGTTCCAACGGCGCCTGCAAGGACGCCTGGGACGGCATCCTGCGGTACCAGCTCGATTACCGGCACCGCCCGTGCAATTTCGTTGAGCTGCTGCCCCGGCTGAAGGAAAGCCAGCCCGACTGAGCCGGCGAATTTCGCGACCTTCCGAGTCCATTTGTTCTTTATTTGTTCTCAACCAGGTTCTAGCATGCCAGGATGGTGGATGGCATTGGCGACGAGCAGATCGGGGACGGCCTGCAGAAGCGGCCTCGCAAGGGACGCGGGGCGGTCAGCAATCACAGCGGACGGTTCGAGGCGCTGGCCAAAGAGGCTGTCGATGATGGCTGGGGCACGGTCGATGAGGAGTTGCCGCCGCTGCGGACGACGCTGACCGTCGACACGGCGCGCACGATCATCTCCCGGAACACCTCGCCGGACATCCCGTTCGATCAGTCGATCAACCCCTATCGCGGCTGCGAGCATGGCTGCGTCTACTGCTATGCTCGGCCCACCCATGCCTTTCTCGGCCTGTCTCCAGGCCTCGATTTCGAGACCCAGCTTTTCTACAAGCCGGACGCCGCAAAGCTGCTGGAAAGCGAGCTGCGGCATCGCAACTACAAGCCGAAGCTGATCGCCCTGGGCACCAACACCGACCCCTACCAGCCGATTGAGCGGGAGTTGAAGTTGACCCGCGCGATCCTTGAGGTGCTGGCGCGCTTCAACCATCCGGTCGGCATCGTCACCAAATCCTCGCTGGTGCTGCGCGATCTGGACATATTGGGACCGATGGCAAAGAAGGGGCTGGCCCAGGTCTTCCTGTCGGTCACCACTTTGGATCGGGATCTGGCCCGGCAGTTGGAGCCGAGAGCGGCAACGCCACCGCGCCGGCTGGAGGCGATCGAGAAGCTGACCGATGCCGGCGTGCCATCGGGCGTGATGGCGGCGCCGATGATCCCGGCCCTCAACGATCACGAGCTCGAATCGATCCTTGCCGCTACCGCCGAACGAGGCGCGACCAGCGCCGGCTATGTGCTCCTGCGTCTGCCGCTGGAGATCAAGGAGCTGTTTGCCGAATGGCTGCAGACCCATGTACCGGACCGGGCCGACCGGGTCCTGAGCCTGGTTCGCCAGACCCGCGAGGGCGCCCTGAACAGCGCGAAATTCGGCGACAGGATGCGCGGAACCGGCGCGGTCGCCGATCTTCTGGCGGCGCGGTTCCGGACCGCCACACGGCGTCTCGGCCTCAATCGCGGCCGCTCGCC
This sequence comes from Inquilinaceae bacterium, assembly GCA_965237625.1. GTDB lineage: Bacteria > Pseudomonadota > Alphaproteobacteria > DSM-16000 > Inquilinaceae > JABDIP01. The sequence continues at coordinate 125,442 of CBDEGD010000025.1, read as the reverse complement.
CCTGAATGCGTCGCGGTTTGCTGCGCCGCCAACCGTAGGCGACCAGCTGCGCCTTCTGTAGCCGGGGGATTCACCGGCGGCGGGCGATCCTGTATAGCTTCGATGCGCCGGGCATGGCGCAGAACGACACCGAATTCAGGACCTCTCCCCTGCCCGATCTGTCCATAGAGAAAGAAGCCGGCGCGCCGGCGTTCCTGGTGGCCGGGGTTGACGAGGCCGGGCGCGGTCCGCTGGCCGGGCCGGTGGTGTCGGCGGCGGTGATCCTACCGGCAAGAGGGCTGCCGCGCAGGCTCGCCGGATCGATCGACGACAGCAAGGCGCTGACGGCGCGGCGTCGGGAAGCGATGTTGCCGAAGATCCTCGCTTGCTGCGGCGTCGGTGTCGGCACCGCCAGCGTCGAGGAGATCGACCGGATCAACATCCTGCAGGCCACGTTCCTGTCCATGCGCCGGGCACTGGCGGCCCTACCCGACATACCGGCAGTCGCCCTGATCGACGGCAATCAGGTGCCGAAGGGTCTCTCCTGCCCGGGCCGCGCCATTATCCGCGGTGACAGCCGCAGCCTGTCGATCGCCGCCGCTTCCATTGTCGCGAAGGTGACCCGCGACCGGCTCATGGCCGAGCTGTCGGAGACGCACCCGGGCTATGGCTGGGAACGCAATGCCGGCTACGGAACGCGGGAGCATCTGGCGGCACTGCAGGATCTTGGCGTTTCACCTCATCACCGGCGAAGTTTTGCGCCCGTCTCTCAGAGACTCAGTTTAAGCCGCTGACTCCAATAGTAGAATCGGGATAAATCGGTTGACGGGGATTCTCGGGTTGCGCATCTTCCCCGGATGGGGCGAATCACCGCGACGTCAACGGACTCAAGCCGTGAGAGGATTCTGATCGGCGATTGTGCCGCCGAGATGGACAAGCTGCCGGCCGCGTCGGTGGACTGCGTCTTCGCCGATCCACCCTATAATCTTCAACTCGGCGGCGAGTTGCTCCGCCCCAACAACTCCCGCGTCGATGGCGTTGAAGAGGATTGGGACCGGTTCCACAACTACGCGGCCTATGACTCCTTCACCTGGGAATGGATGTCGGCGGCGCGCCGGGTCCTGAAGCCGGAAGGCTCGATGTGGGTGATCGGCAGTTACCACAACATCTTCCGCGTCGGCGCCATGCTCCAGGATATGGGGTTCTGGATCCTCAACGACGTGATCTGGCGCAAGACCAACCCGATGCCGAACTTTCGCGGCACTCGCTTCACCAATGCCCATGAGACACTGATCTGGGCGGCTTGGTCGCCGGATAACCGCTACACCTTCAACTACCGCACCATGAAGGCGCTGAACGACGATCTGCAGATGCGCAGCGACTGGATACTGCCGATTTGCAGCGGGCCGGAGCGGCTGAAGGGCGATGACGGCCGCAAGACCCATCCGACCCAGAAACCGGAATCCCTGCTGTACCGGGTCATCATGTCCTCGACCGAGGTGGATGATGTGATCCTGGACCCGTTCTTCGGCACCGGCACCACGGGCGCCCTGGCGAAGAAACTGGGCCGCAAATTCATCGGGATCGAGCGCGACCCGGCCTACGCCGCCGCCGCCGCCAGCCGGATCGCCGCGATCGATGGCCCGGAAGACATGACGCTGGTGGCGCCGATCGAAAAGCGCAGCGCTCCCAGGATCCCATTCGGCATGGTGGTCGAGCGCGGCATGCTGAATGCCGGAGCGCTGTTGACCGACAGCCGGCGTCGCATTGCCGCGAAGGTGCGGGCCGACGGCACGCTGATCGCCTCCGGCCCTCATGGCGAACATTGCGGCTCGATCCACCAGGTCGGCGCCGCGGTCCAGGGCGCGCCCAGCTGCAATGGCTGGACCTTCTGGCACTACAAGCAGAAGCCGGGCACCTATGTGCCGATCGACATGCTGCGCCAGCAGATTCGCGCCGAGATGGAATAGCGCCGCAGGAGCGCCACGACGCCGCCTGCTTGTGTGGGCCATAGCGGAATGCTACGGCAGGGCATGACCAAACCGCTCACCGAACGCACCATTGAACCGCTTGCCGTCGGCGTCCGCCGGGTCTTCGTGCGCGATCTGGTGTTGCCGGCGCGGATCGGCATCTACGAGCATGAGAAGACCGGGCCGCAGCGAGTCCGGATCAATCTGGAACTGGAGGTTGCGGACGGCGCGCCAACCGCCGACGGGATCGATTGCGTGGTGTCCTATGAGCCACTGGTCCGGGCCGCGCGCGACATCCTGGCGGCAGGCCACATCGCTCTGCTGGAGACCCTGGCGGAACGGCTGGCAGCGGTATGCCTTGCCGATCCCCGGGTTGCCCTTGCCCGAATTCGTGTCGAAAAGCTCGATGTGTTTCCTGAGGCGGAGTCGGTTGGAATCGAAATCGAGAGGTCGCGACCTGCCGGCACGAGTGTCCCGAACCCGGCCTGACGCCCGCTCATTGAGAGTCCTGTAGTGGCGGCCCGGTCCTCGTACTTCTACAGGCTCAGCATGAGGAGCTCTCTCTCCAAATTGAGCACCCGTTGCTGAAAGTTTTGTTCTCCCCATCGACATCCGCGGGGACGCCCGGTCATGTCGGGAACCAGGTCCTCATGCTGAGCCTGTCGAAGTGCGAGGACCGGGCCGCCCGCGCTTCAGCCGGAATTCCGATCCGGACCAACCGCATGCGCCAGCGCGTGCCTGACGATCTTTTTCATCACCGTCGGCAGCGCTTGGTCCCCCAGGCGGTCGACCGGCACCCAGAGCCCTGCCTCGGGGTCGGACCGCGCCACCTTTCCGGCCACGACCGCCAGTTCGAGATGGAAGTGGGTGAAGGTGTGGCGCACAAGCCCCGGCAGAGGGCGCCATTGCGCCGAAACCGGGGCCACGCCGCTTACCCCGTCCAGGCTGGGGGCAGGCGCTTCCCGCCAATCGCTCGAGGGCACCTCGATCATGCCGCCGAGCAGGCCGCTTTCCGGGCGGCGGCGCAGCAGGATGTCGCCCTCCGGGGTCACCGTCCAGAAGGCGATGCCGCGCCGGGTCGGGCGTTTTGGCTTGGGCAGCTTGGCCGGCAAGTCCCCGGCAATCCCCAGGTGGCGCGCGGCGCAGGAAGCAGTCCATGGGCAGAGGATGCATTTCGGCTTGCGGGGGGTGCAGATTGTCGCACCCAGATCCATCATCGCCTGGGCGAAGTCGCCGGGGCGGCGTTCAGGGGAAAGGGTTCCGGTCAGCGATAGAAGCCTGGGTTTCGATGTGGGAAGCGGCTCGGTCACGCCGAACAGCCTTGTCACGACCCGTTCAACATTGCCGTCCATTACCGCCGCCGGGCGGTCGAAGGCGATGGCGACTATCGCCGCCGCGGTATACGTCCCGATCCCGGGAAGCCGCTTCAACCCTTCCTCATCCCCGGGGAAACGGCCACCATGCTCTTCCGCCACGATCTTCGCGCATTTGCGCAGGTTGCGCGCGCGGGCGTAGTAACCGAGCCCCGCCCATTCCAGCAGCACGTCATCCAGCGGCGCTGCCGCCAGATCGGCGACCGATGGCCAGCGTTCGATGAAAGTCTGGAAATAACCGGCGACGGTCGCCACGGTTGTCTGCTGCAGCATGATCTCGCTGAGCCAGACATGATACGGGTCGGGCCGAAGGCCGGGCCCAGCACGCCAGGGCAACACACGGCAATGGCGGTCGTACCAGCCCAGCAACCCGGCCACCAAGGCATCCGGATCGACATCGTTCACAGTCGCGTGCTGCGTCATCCTTGCCTATCGCGGTTCGTTGTTGGCGCGCATAATAGGGGCGTGCCAGCCGGATGACAGCACAGAGTCCCAACGCAATGAGCAAGGCCCGATCCCTGTCCGCCCTCGCCGGCCCAATCGCCCGCAAGGCGCTGGGCAAACGATTCGCCGCGCTGGGATCCCTGCTCGAAGACTGGCGGCACATCGTCGGCTCGGATCTGGCCGACCGCACGCAGCCGGACAAGCTGGTTTTTCCCCATGGCGACCGCAAAGGCGGTGTACTGACCATCCGGACCGCTTCCGCCGACGCGCTGGAGCTACAGCACGAGACGCCGCGCATCCTTGAGCGGCTGAACGGCCATTTCGGCTATTGCGCGGTCGACCGGATCAAATTGATCCAGGCGCCGCCGAAACCGGCCAAATCGAAACCCGCGAAAGCACCGCGACCGGCGAGTCCAGAAGAATCGGCGGTGATCGCAAATGCGTTATCAACGGTCGAAAATACGGCCCTGCGCCACCATCTCGAACAGATGGCCGACGCGCTGCTGAAGGATGGCGGCGCGGAACCCATGGCACCGCTTCGGCGGGATCGTTCGAGATAGCGGCGCTTGCGGCGGGAACCCGCCGCAGCGTATAGTCAACATCTTGTGGATAGGAGGCGAGTTTGCGCCGAAGGACACTAATTATAGGGGGTGTTGCCGCGGTGGCTGTTGCCGGCGGTGCTGCTTTTGTCTTACGCCAATCCGACGATGCGGTCGCCGCCGCGGGCTGGGATCCTGACATCACCGATTTCGACAAGGTACTGGGCCCGGACGATGCGCCGGTGACGATCATCGAATACGCTTCCTTCACCTGCCCGCACTGCGCCAATTTCCACACCCAGACCATGCCTGCGCTGAAGGAACGGTTCATCGACACCGGCCAGGTCCGCTTCGTGTTCCGCGATTTCCCGTTGAACGAACCGGCCCTGCGCGCCGGGATGATGGCGCGCTGCGTGCCCGAGGCGCAGTATTTCAACGTCATCGACCTGGTGTTCTCGACCCTCGACCAATGGGCCAGCGGCCCCAATTGGATGCAATCCCTCAGCCGAATCGGCCGTATGGCCGGATTGAGCCAGGAGGCATTCGACGCCTGCATGGCCGACCAGCAGCTCGAGACGAACATCATCGCCCTTAGGGCGGAAGGCGCGGAAAAATTCGACATTCAGGCGACGCCGTCTTTCGTGATCAACGGAAAGACCCTCAGCGGCGGACGCTCGATCGAAGAATTCGCCGAAATCATCGGCGGCTATACCGCCAGCAACTGACGTATCCAGCGAAAGCCCTCCGCCCTTGCAATTTGCCAAACTCCGCCTGTCCGGCTTCAAATCTTTCGTCGAACCGACGGAACTGTTGATCGAGCCAGGTATTACCGGCGTCGTCGGACCGAATGGATGCGGCAAATCCAATCTGGTGGAGGCCTTGCGCTGGGTGATGGGCGAGAATTCCGCCAAGCGCATGCGCGGCTCGGAGATGGACGACGTCATCTTTGGCGGCACCGCGGATCGGCCGGAGCGGAATCTGGCTGAAGTCTCGCTGCATCTGGACAATTGCGACCGCACTGCCCCGGCGATGTTCAACGACAGCGAGGAGCTTGAAGTTTCGCGCCGGATCGAACGAGGCTGCGGTTCGGACTACCGGCTGAACGGCAAATCCGTTCGCGCCCGGGACTTGCAACTGCTGTTCCAGGACAACAGCTCCGGCGCTCATTCCGCCGCCTTGGTCAGCCAGGGCCGGATCGGCGCCATCATCAACGCCAAGCCGGCCGACCGCCGATCGCTCTTGGAAGCCGCGGCAGGCATTACCGGCTTGCACAGCCGCCGTCACGAAGCGGAACTACGTCTGAAGGCGGCGGAGAACAATCTGGTCCGCCTCGACGACGTCATCGCGGCGATGGAAGGCCAGTTGGCCGGGCTGAAAAAGCAGGCCCGCCAAGCCGCCCGCTATCGCAGCCTGTCCGACCGCATCCGCCGATCCGAGGCGACCCTGCTGCACATCCGCTGGCTGGCGGCCCAGGCCGAAGAGCAATCGGCCCGCACAGCGTTCGCCGCCGCCGACGACGGCGTCCGCGACACCATGGTCACCGTGACAAAGGCGACGGCCGCCCAGGTCGGAGCCGCCGAGTCGGTGCCGCCGCTAAGGCATTCCGAGGCGGAGGCCGCGGCCGCCCTGCAGCGGCTGAACGTCGCCCGCGACGCCTTGCAGGCGGAAAAGGATCGCGTCGAGGCCGCGCGCAGCGACGCCGAACGACGGCGCGACCAGCTTCGCGGCGATATCGACCGCGAGCATGCGCTGAAAGCCGATGCGGCCGGTGCGCTCGAACGATTGGCCGAGGAACGCGAGAGGCTGGCGGCGGAACAGGCCGACGAAGCCGAGTCACAGACCCAGGCCCGCGCCACCCACGAGGCGGCGGCGGAGTTGGCCGAAGAGCATGAGACCGCACTTGCCTCGCTGAGCGAATCGATCGCAACCGCCGAGGCGGACCGGCGTTCCGCCACCGACCGGATCAAGTCTCTCGACGCCCGGTTGACCGGCTTGCAGGGCCGGCTGACCGAGATGGAACGGCAGCGGGATGCCATCGCAGCGGAGATTGGCGAGGCCCCCGACGTCGCAGCGGCGGAAGTCCGAAGAGTAGAGGCGGAGAGCCTGCTCGAAGGCCTGCGCGAGAACGTCGAAACTGCCGAAGCCGATCATCAGCAAGCCGAAGCCGCACAGGCCGAGGCCGCGCAAGCGCGACAATCGGCACAATCCAGCCTTGCCAAGTTGACCGCTGAGGCGGAAGCGCTGACGGCGGTGCTGGACACCGGAAACCCGGGTTTGTTCCCGCCGGTCATCGATTCGGTCACGGTGGATAGCGGCTATGAGATGGCCTTCGCCGCGGCGCTGGGCGACGACGTGTCGGCCTCGCTGGATGCCGGCGCGCCGGTCCACTGGCGCACACTGCCGCCCCTGGCCGATGACCGGGCCCTGCCGGATGGTGTCGAAGGCCTGGCTGCCCGGGTCAGGGCGCCCGGGGCCCTGGCGAGAAGGCTGTCCCGGACCGGCCTAGTGCCGGACGAGGCCACCGGGCGGCGGCTGTCGGCCGGCCTGACACCGGGCCAGCAATTGGTGACCAAGGATGGCGCGCGCTGGCGCTGGGATGGCTACACCGCCGCCGCCGAGGCGCCGACGGCGGCCGCGGCCCGGCTGACCCAGCGGAACAGGCTGGCGACACTCGATTCGGAGATCGAAACCTCCCGCGCCGCTCTCGAAGAGGCCGAAGCCGCTTTCCGGGCTGCCCAGGTCAGGAGCGACGAGACCCGCGAACGGGTCCGGGCCAGCCGCAAGACCCTGGACGATGCCTTCGCCGAACTGGGCCGCACCCGCGATCAGCTGGCCCGGCTGGGCCGCGAGGCCGCCGCCCGGGAATCCCGGCTGGCTGGCCTGTCGGAGACCCTTGAGCAGACCGATGCCGATCGCCAGCAAGCGGCGGCGGATCTTGAAGAAGCGCGAAGGGCGCTGGCCGCGATGCCGGAGACCGAGGCGCAGCGGGATGAGCAGCAGAGCCTGCGGCTGACCCTGTCGGAGGCCCGTGCCGAGCGCGAGCGCTGCCGCAACACGCTCGACGCCCTGCTCCGCGAGGCCGAGGGCCGACGGCAGCGGCTGGAGTCCATCACCGCCGAGGAACGGTCCTGGCAACAGCGCGATGGCGGCGCCCAGGAGCGGATCGCCGAGCTGGAAGCCAGAGCCGGAGAGATCGCCCAGGCGATTGCAGAGTTGGAAGACCGTCCGGCGAAGATCGCCGTCGAACGGGATGCCCTTCAGGAAAAGATTATCGAGGCCGAAACCGCGCGTCGTAGCGCGGCCGATGCCCTTTCCGCGGCCGAGACCCGGCAGGCGGAGGCCGATCGCGCCCTCAAGACAGCGGAGGCCACCCTGGCGGAAGCCCGCGAGCAGAGGGTCTGGGCCGAGGCCACCGTGTCGGCGGCCATGACGGCTTGCAATGCCATCCGCGACCGGGTGTCGGAACGGCTGCAATGCGGCCCGGAAGACGTGGCCGCGATCGCGGAGCTGAAGCCCGACGCACCGCTGCCGGAGGAGCCCACGGTCTCAGCCCAACTCGAGCGGCTGTTCCGCGAACGCGACGGCATGGGCCCGGTCAATCTGCGCGCCGACACTGAGGCGGCGGAGCTGGATCAGCAGATCGCCGGCATGATCACCGAGCGGGACGATTTGATCGCAGCCATCGCCCGGCTGCGCCAGGGCATCGGCAATCTGAACCGCGAGGCCCGCGAGCGCCTGTTGGCCTCGTTCGGAACCGTGGACGCCCATTTCCGCGATCTGTTCACCCGCCTGTTCGGCGGCGGCCGCGCGCATCTGAAGCTGACCGAGGCAGACGACCCGCTGGATGCCGGGCTGGAGATCTTCGCCAGCCCGCCCGGCAAGCGGCTCCAGCACCTGTCGCTGCTGTCCGGCGGCGAGCAGGCGCTGACCGCCATCGCGCTGCTGTTCGCTGCCTTCCTGACCCGCCCGGCGCCGATCTGCGTGCTGGACGAGGTCGACGCGCCGCTGGATGACGCCAATGTGGACCGGTTCTGCACCCTGGTTTCCGAATTGGCGCGGGAGCAGACGACCCGGTTCCTGGTAATCACCCACCATCGCATGACCATGGCGCGGGTCGATCGCCTATATGGCGTGACCATGCCGGAACGCGGTGTTTCGCAGCTTGTTTCCGTCGATCTTCAGCGCGCCGAAGAGCTGCGCCAGACCGCCTGACGACGGCGTCCACATGCCTCGCCGGATCGGTGGCAAACCGCCTGGGTTTCCATTCTTGACAGCAATACCGACCACTCCTTAAGTTGCGGCGCGTTTCGCTGGGGGCTAGGGAAATCCGCACGTTGTGACCGAAGGGGACCGCGACCGGCCCGCAGCAGAGGACAAGGGATCGCTTAAGGCGCTGGACCGGCGACTGGAAGCGGCCAAGTCCCGACACGGGCGACCGGGCACGGGGCCGAGCGATGGCAGGCCAAGCGGCGGCTCCGAAGGCATGGGCGCCGGCATGCGGATCGCGGTGGAGTTGGTGGTTGCCGTTCTAGTCGGTACCGGTATCGGTATCGCTCTCGATAAATGGCTTGGGACACAGCCTTGGCTGCTGATCCTGTTCTTTCTACTGGGCTGCGGTGCGGCGTTTCGCAATGTCTACCGCGCGGCGCAGGAGATCGAGCGCCAGGCCAAGGAACGCAAGGCGGCCGCACAGGCCGAGCGGAAGCAGAGTTAGGAGAGACGAGTGGCCGGGCCGCTTGAACAGTTTGAGATCAAGCCGATCGTTCCCCTGAGAATGGGGGAACTCGACCTGTCTTTCACCAATTCATCGATGTTCATGGTGATCGCGGCGCTCGTCGCGACATTGTTTCTGGTCGCCAGCATGAGCGGCCGGGCGCTGGTGCCGACCCGCTGGCAGTCGCTGGCGGAGATCTTCTACGAAGTGATCGCCAATATGATACGGGACAATGTCGGCAATGCCGGCCGGCCCTACTTCCCGTTCATCTTCACCCTGTTCGTCTTCGTGTTGTTCGCCAATGTGATCGGCATGATCCCTGGCGGTTTCACCGTGACCAGCCATGTCATCGTGACCTTCGGACTGGCGGCGCTGATTTTCGTCGGCGTGACCGTGATCGGCATCTGGCGGCACGGGTTCAAGTTTCTCAGCCTGTTTTTCCCGCACGGCGCGCCGTGGTGGACCGCCTTCATTCTCATCCCGGTCGAGCTGGTGTCTTACCTGTCGCGCCCGGTCAGCCTGTCGGTGCGCCTGTTCGCTAATATGACCGTCGGCCACGTGCTGCTGAAAGTGATCGCCGGATTTGTTGCCCTGATGGGCATCTTCGGCGTCATCCCGTTCATATTCCTGATCCCGTTGACAGCGCTTGAGATCGGCATTGCCGTGCTTCAGGCGTACATCTTCACGATCCTCACCTGCGTCTATCTGCACGACGCATTGCACCTGCACTAACCGTTCACCGGGGCCGCCCGGCCCTCGCGAAAAACTAAATCTAGGAAGGACATCATCATGGAAGCGGATGCAGCCAAGTTCATCGGCGCGGGTCTCGCGGCGATCGGCATGATCGGCGCCGGTATCGGCGTGGGCAACGTCTGGTCGAGCTACATCTCTGCCCTGGCACGGAACCCGGCCTCGAAGGAAGAGATCGGTGCCAATATCTGGATCGGCTTTGCCGTGACGGAAGCCATCGCGCTGTTCGCACTGATTGTCGCCCTGATCGCACTGTTCGGCTAAGCCGACTCAGAAGCCGCCGGCAGGTATCGTCGGCGGCGGGGACAAGCGCCATGCCTCAATTCGATCCGCAATACTTTGCCAGCCAGCTTTTCTGGCTCGCGGTGATCTTTGTCTTCCTCTATCTGGTCATGGCCAGGCTGGTGCTGCCGCGCATCGCGGAAGTGCTGGAGGAGCGCTCGGAACGCATCGCCGACGATCTGGATAAGGCGGAGTCTCTGAAGAAGGAGGCCGAGTCGGTGATCGCGGCCTATGAGGCGGCGCTGGCGAAAGCCCGCGGCGAGGCGAGTGCCGTCCTGGCGCAAACCAGCCAAGAGGTCGCAGAGATGGCGGCCAAGCGTCAGGCGGAGTTCGCCCGGGGGCTGGCGGAGAAGGCATCCGCCGCCGAGCAGCGCATCGCCAAGGCCAAGGAAGACGCCAAGACCCAGATCCGCGGTATCGCCATCGCCGCCGCCGGCGACATCGTCGAGCGACTGACCGGCGCCACGGCGGATGAAAATGCGATTGCCGGCAGTGTCGACGCCGCGTTGAAGGAGTCCCGGTAATGAGCGAAGAGACCGTTCTGACGGTCGCCCAGGCGACCACCGAGACGCCGCCGGCGACCGAACAACCGGCGGTACCGGCTGACGCATCGGAGGCGGAGGCGCCGACGGAGAATGCGGCGGATGCAGCCGATGAGGGGCTGATCGAGACGATTATCGACACGGTCACCGAGGCCGTCGAAGACGTGATTCCCGGCGGCGAAGGCGAACCGGCAGCTGAGGCCGAAAGTCCCGCCACCGGCGAAGCCATCGAAGGGCCCGCCACCGGCGAAGCCGCCGAGGGTGCGGCGGAAGGCTCCGATGAAGGGCTGATCGAAACCATCATCGATGCCGTCACCGACGTCGTAGAGGACGTGGTTCCCGGTGGCGAAGGCGATGCGCCCGGAGAAGCCGAGGGAACGACTACGGGCGAGATTGTGGGCGTCGCCGACGATCATGGTGCTGCCGATGATCACGCCGGAGTAGCGCCCGAACTCTGGCTTGTCCTGGCGCTCTTGGCACTGCTGGTGATCGCTTTCCGGCCCGCCAAACGCGCAATCCTGGGTGCGCTCGACGGTCGTGCCGGGCGAATCCGCGACGAGCTGGAAGAGGCCCAACGGCTGCGCGAAGAGGCCCAGGCGGCCCTGGCGAATTTCCAGCGCCAACAGCGTGACGCGCTGGGCGAGGCTGGCGAGATCATCGCCCACGCCCAGGCCGAGGCGGAGCGCCTTCGCGAGCATGCCGCCGCCGACATGGAAGAGACCCTGAAGCGCCGCGAAGCCATGGCAATGGACCGCATTTCCCAGGCCGAGACCGCCGCCGTGGCCGAAGTCCGTGGCGTCGCCGTCGATGTGGCCATCGCTGCCGCCCGCGACATCATCGGCGGCCAGCTCGACAAGGCCAAAGGCGACGCGCTGGTCGATGACGCCATCAAGGATTTACCCAACCAGCTTCATTAATCGGCCAATTGTCGGTCAGCGTGCGGGGCTGATCGTCTCCGCCTTGTCGTTCGCCATGCCGATCACGACGCTCGCCCCGTCCGGATCGACCTTCAGCACCGCGTATCGGGCATCGAGGTATTCGGCAATCCGCCCTTCGCTCATCACAAAGAAGCTGTCGCCTAACGCCAGCCGGCGACGGTATGACGGCCAAATGTCAGATCCGGTCGCGCCGAAGCTATAATACCAAGGGAACAAAATACTGACCGGTTTCATGGTGCCTATTGGCCCTTTCGGGCAGGCGCGGCGTGCGGCGCGATGCAGCGCATCGGGCAAGCGTCGCAACGCACCCGAGAGGGCCAATAGGCACCACCGCAGGCCGCTCTCCTAAGACCGCCCGCCGCGTTGCTGCCCGCTTGTGGTGCGCTGCACCACCGCGCGGACCGCGCCTAACGGGCGGACATAGGAGAGCGGTGAAACCGGTCAATATTTAGTTCCCTTGGTATAATTCACCACCACTTCGCCGGCCGACAGTCCATCGCCCTCGTACAGGGCCGACGAATGGGCGATATGGGCAGGGTCGAGCGTAAATTTGAGCGTGCCGGTACTGGGCCACTTCCCCGACTGCACCCGCGCCAGGATCTCCGGCGTGTCATAGACCAATTTAATCAACTCGCCGTGGGAAATGTCACGAGTGCCGAACGGCATCAACGGCACAAGGACCGTCACGCCCTGATCGGCGATCCTGGCTCTGTCGCCAATCCGTTGGCCCAGGAAAACCAGGAATATCGCCACGCACAGATACAATGCCAGGACGCGGGTGCCCAACCGGGTCAAGGGCCTATGATCGGTACTCCCGATCGGCCCGGCAGTCGAAACGCCAAGATCGTCCTCCTATTCCGCTGCCGCTTTGGTCTCCGGATCGGGACGCCAACGCAGCACCGGTTTGCGGGCCGCGCCGGTCTCATCGAGACGACGGCGTGGCGTATGGTACGGCGCGCCTTCAAAATAGGCAGTATCGCCGGCCTTGGCCCGGTCCGCCAATGATCGCATGGTGCCGATGAACTGATCCACCGTGTCCTTGTTCTCCGTCTCGGTCGGTTCGATCAGCATCGCTCCGTGCACGACCAGGGGGAAATACATGGTCATCGGGTGGAAGCCCTCATCCATCATCGCCTTGGCGAAATCGAGGGTGCTGACGCCGGTGCCGTTCAGGAACCGGTCGTCGAACAGCACCTCATGCATGCAGGTGCCGCCGAAGGCCGGGGTCATCACATCCTGAAGCGACGCCATGATGTAGTTGGCGTTCAGTACCGCGTCGCCGGAGACCTGACGCAGACCGTCCGCACCGTGGCTCAGTATGTAGGCGAGAGCCCGGACGAACATGCCCATCTGGCCGTTGAAGCCCTTCATGCGGCCGAAGCTTTTGGCGGCGTCGGCCGACTGGTCACGGTGTTCCACCAGCCGCAGACCGTCCTTGTCGTGCATCACCGCCGGCAAGGGCGCATAGGGCGCCAGGGCCTCCGACAGCACCACCGGCCCGGCCCCCGGCCCGCCACCGCCATGGGGGGTGGAGAATGTCTTGTGCAGGTTGATGTGCATGGCGTCGATGCCGAGATCGCCCGGCCGCACCCGGCCGACAATGGCGTTGAAATTGGCGCCGTCGCAGTAGAACAGACCGCCGGCCTCATGCAGCGCGTCGGCGATCACCTTGATATCGGTCTCGAACAGCCCGCAGGTATTCGGATTGGTCAGCATGATCGCGGCCACATCCGGCCCGAGCTTGGCGCGGAACGCCGCCAGATCGACCCGTCCCCGGTCATCCGCCGGGATCGAATCGACCGTGAAGCCCAGGGCTGCCGCCGTCGCGGGATTCGTACCATGGGCCGATTCCGGCACCAGCACGCGGTTGCGCCCTGCCGCCCGCCCGTCGCCGCGATCCTCCAGGGCGGAGCGGATCGCCATCATGCCGCACAGCTCGCCATGGGCGCCCGCACCCGGTGTCATGGCGACCGCCGGCATGCCGGTCAGCGCCTTCAGCCAGCCGGCCAGGGCGTCGATCAGCTTGATCGCGCCGGTCACCGTACTGGCCGGCTGCAGGGGATGCACGTCGGCGAAACCGGGCAGCCGCGCCATCTTCTCGTTCAGGCGCGGATTGTGCTTCATGGTGCAGGAGCCGAGCGGATACATCGCCGTATCGATGGCGAAGTTCTTCTGACTCAGCCTCGTGTAGTGACGCATCACATCGGGCTCCGACAGGCCCGGAAGGCCGATCGAGGCGCGCCGTCCGACATCGCCCAGGCGCGGACTCTTCAGATCCGGCGACGCGATATCGATACCGCTTTGGCCCGGCCGATCCTGCTCGAAGATCAGCAATTCCTCGATGTCCAGGCCGCGATTGCCGGTATAGGTCGGGGTGGTGCGGTCATAGGCCATCACAGCACCTCCTTCAGGCCGTCGCAGAGCGCTTGCATATCCGATTCTGTCGTCATTTCGGTCGCCGCCACCAGCAGCAGATCGGCCAGACTGTCCTGATCGGGACACAGACGGCTGACCGGCACGCCGGCGAGTACGCGGCGTTCGGCCAATTCATCGACGACTGCTGCCGCCGGCCTCGAAAGCCGGATGGTGAATTCGTTGAACAGGCTGTCGTTGAGCACCTCGACGCCCGGAACCGCCGCCAGCATGTCGGCCAGTCGGATCGCGTTGGCGTGGTTGGTCTCGGCAAGTCGGGTCAACCCCTGCTCGCCCAGCAGGCTCAGATGGATGGTGAAAGCCAGAGCGCACAAGCCGCTATTTGTGCAGATGTTGCTAGTCGCCTTCTCGCGCCGGATATGCTGTTCCCGGGTCGACAAGGTCAGCACGTAGCCGCGCCTTCCCTCTGAATCGACGGTCTCGCCGCAGAGCCGGCCCGGCATCTGCCGTACCAACTTGTCGCGGGTGGCGAAGAGGCCGACATAGGGGCCGCCGAAATTGACCGAGTTGCCGATCGACTGCCCTTCGGCCACAACGATATCCGCGCCCATCTCACCGGGCGGGGTGAGCAGGCCGAGAGAGACGATCTCGGTCACCGCCACGATCAGCAGGGCGCCCTTGGCCTGACAGGCCTTGGCCAGCCCGCTCAGATCGCGCACCCGGCCGAACAGATCCGGGTTCTGGACCACGACGCAGGAGGTCTGGTCGTCGATCAGCGCCGTCAGATCTTCGCCGCCGCTGGCGTCCGGATCCGGCTGGACCAGCTCGAATCCGGTGAAATGGGCGATGGTGGCGGTGGATTCCCGGTAGTGCGGATGCAGTCCGCCGGACAGGATGGCCCTGCCGCGCCGGGTCACCCGGTTGGCCATCATCACCGCCTCGGCACAGGCGGTGGAGCCGTCATACATGGAGGCATTCGCCACATCCATGCCGGTCAGCAGCGCCACCTGGGTCTGGAACTCGAACAGGTACTGCAGCGTGCCCTGGGTCACCTCCGGCTGATACGGCGTATAGGAGGTGAGGAACTCGCCGCGCTGGATCATATAGTCGACCGTCGCCGGCACATGGTGGCGGTAGGCCCCGGCGCCGAGAAAGCTCGGCACCGATCCGGCCGGCACCGATTCCGCGGCCATCGCCGACATGAAGCGCTCGACCTGCAACTCGCCCTGATGGTCGGGCAGGCCGGCGATGGTTCCATCCAGCCGGGCCGCCGCAGGCACATCCTCGAACAGGGCCTCGATAGACGGAACACCGATGGTCGCCAGCATGGCCTGCCGGTCCGCATCGGTCAGGGGCAGATACCGCATCAGGCAAGGCCCTCGACAAAGCTCTTGTAAGCCGCCTCGTCCATCAGCCCATCCAGATCTCCGGCATCGGCGAACTTGATCTTAAAGAACCAGCCATCGGCTGTCGGGGAGGTGTTGACCAGGGATGGGTCATCGGCGACCGCCTGATTGATTTCGGTGATCTCACCGGCAATCGGCGCATAGATCTCGCTGGCCGCCTTGACCGATTCCACCACCGCGGCATCGCCACCCTTCTCGACCGCGCGGCCCGCATCGGGCAGTTCGACGAAGACGACGTCGCCCAACTGCTCTTGCGCATAATCGGTAATGCCGATGGTGCCGGTATCGCCGTCGATGCGGACCCATTCATGATCTTCGGTGTATTTGACGCTGCTCATCGTTCTTGTCTCCCAGATACAGATTTCAGCAGTGATGTTGTTGTCAGCCGCGGTAATAGCCCGGCGGCACGAAAGGCATTTTTGCGACCTTCGCCGGCATCGCTTTGCCCCGGACGATCAAGCTGACCGGGGTTTCGACCTTTGCATGGTCGATGGCCACATAGCCCATGGCGACCGGCCCGCCGAGGCTGGGGCCGAAGCCGCCGCTGGTCACTCGGCCGATTTCGGTGCCGCCGGCATCGGCGATGACGGTGCCTTCGCGGGCCGGCGCCCGGCCTTCCGGCAGGATCCCGACCCGTTTTCGCGTCACGCGCTCGGCCAATTGTCGCTGGATGATCGCCGCACCGGGGAAGCCACCCTCCTCCCGCCGGCGCTTGCCGATGGTCCAGGCGAGGGTTCCCTCGATCGGCGTGGTGGTCTCGTCGATGTCATGGCCGTACAGGCACAGCCCGGCCTCAAGACGCAGGGAATCCCGCGCGCCGAGCCCGATGGGTGCGACTTCCGGCTGGTCGAGCAGCCATTTGGCAAACGCTTCCGCGCTGTCATCGGGTAGCGAAATCTCGTAGCCATCCTCGCCGGTATAGCCGCTTCGGCTGACCATCATCTGGACGCCATCGATGGACACTGCCGCCGCCGTCATGAAGGGCATCGTGGCGACGGACGGGGCCTTTCGCGCCAGCACCGCCGACGCCTTCGGGCCCTGTAGTGCGATCAACGACTGGTTCTCCAACCGCGTCAGCGTGGCGACGCCGGACAAGGTCCGCTCGATCAGTGCGAAATCCTGATCCTTGCAGGCCGCGTTGACGACGATGAACAGCTCGTTTTGGCGGTCCGGGTCGGCGGGTCGGGTGACCATCAGATCGTCGAGGATGCCGCCCTGGTCGTTGAGCAGCAGCGTCAGACGCATCTGCCCCGGCGCCAGCCCCTTGATGTCAGCCGGCACCAGCGTTTCCAGCGCGCCGGCCACATCGCCGTCCGCGCGCAGCACCGCCTGCCCCATATGGGACACGTCGAACAGTCCGGCGGCCGCGCGGGTGTGCAGATGTTCCTTCAGGACGCCGTCGGCGTATTGCACCGGCATGTCGTAGCCGGCGAACGGCACCATGCGGGCGCCCAGTGCCACATGCAGCCCATGCAGTGAGGTCTTATGGAGCGATTCGGTGGATGAGGTCACATCAAGGTCCCTAGACAGAATTGGCGACGCACGGTTTCACGTGCGAACAGCCCCCTCTGTCTGGGACCTGAGAGATTGGCCGGGCGATGGTCATGGACCGTGGCGCACCCGGTTTACCCCTTCGGTGAGACGGCCTTTCAGCCGCCTGCTTTCCAGAGTGCCTCGCCTTGCGGTCCGTTTGCCTGAGAGTTTCCGGGGCGGTTGCTCCTTCGGCGCCGGCCCAATGCCGCCCCGAAGGACAACCCGGCCGAACTCTCCCGCAAAGCTCATCGGCAGTGATGCCTGACATAAGCCAGCACGTTCAAAGTACCGCCCACCGGGTAAAAGTCAATTGAAGCCAGTTCGGCGACGTGGAACAGGCTCGAGTCCGGCCCCTTCGGGCTGATAGGGTGCGGGCGCGTCGATCACCGAATGGCGCTTTGGACGTCCCCGACATCACCAGAGATCGACGCCGACCATGGCGCAATCCGCATTGCCGACCGCCGACGAGCAGGACCAGCCATGGTGGCGCAAGCTGACGCTTCTTGCCGCCAGCGCCTTGACGGTGATGTCCGGTGCGACGATCGCACCTTCCCTGCCGGCCATCGCGGAACACTTCGCCGGCACTCCGAATGCCGAATTGCTGACCCGGTTGGTGCTGACCGTGCCCGCCCTGTCGATTGCCATTTGCGCGCCTCTGACCGGGCTGTTCATCGACCGATACGGCCGCAAGCGGCTGCTGATTTGGGCGGCGATCGCTTATGTACTGGCCGGCACTTCCGGTGCGGTTCTCGACTCGCTGCACGGAATTTTGATCGGACGCGCACTGCTTGGCGTTGCCGTCGCCGGTGTCATGACCTCTGCGACGACCTTGGTGGGCGACTACCTGTCCGGCCCGCCGCGATCCCGCTTCATGGGGATGCAGTCGGCATTCATGGCTTTTGGCGGCGTCGTCTTTCTATCGGCCGGCGGCCTGCTGGCCGAGCTCGGTTGGCGGGCGCCGTTCTACATCTATTTCACCGCCATCGTGCTCATCCCTTTCATGATGGCGACGCTCTATGAGCCGGACCGCCCGGCGCCCACGGCAGCACAGATCGCCCAGGCCTCGGCCGCCCCATCCGAATGGCGTCTAATCGCGGTCATTTATGGGGTGGCGATGACTACCTTCATCGCCTTCTACATGCTCCCGGTCCAGCTCCCCTTCTATCTGAAGGCGATGGGCGTGGCGGAACCGAGCCTGGCCGGGCTGGCGATCGCTTCCGGCGCTTTGGTTGCGGCCTTCGTTTCGATGTCCTATGGCCGGCTGCGGGCCCGCTTCAGCCATCGCGCCATTGTTTCCCTGGGATTCGGCTTCATAGCAATCGGTTACGCGATTGTCGCCTTGGCCGATTCCTACGGCATCGTCCTGGTTGCCATGGTCATCACCGGGATCGGCATGGGATCGGTAATGCCGAACCTGTCGGTCTGGCTGATGGCCCGCGCACCAGCCCAGCTGCGCGGCCGGGCCGTCGGCGGGTTATCCGCCAGCATCTTCCTTGGTCAGTTCCTGTCGCCGCTGGCGGTCGCGCCGATCGCCGCGCCGTTCGGCCTGGCGGCGGCCTACGCCACGGTCGCCGTGGTGCTCGCGGTGGCTTCCGCCGCCTTCGCGTTGCACGTGTTTCGGCATCCGCGCATGACCGGCGGAAGCTGATCCGCATTTGCCCAGCCGAATACCGAGGCGATCCAGGTTTAGTTGGAAAGGTTGCGGCTGAGCTGCTCGCGATCAAGGTCGAAACCGATCAGGATCTGGTAATTGGCGGCCTGCCGCTGACTCTGCAACGGGATCGATTGCTCAAGCTCCTCCAACGCCGCTGCGAAACCACTCCCTGAATCAAAGCGGAATTGAATCGGGAAGGTGCGTTTTGCGATGACATTCCAGTCCAGATCGGTCACCGCGACAAAATAGGCATATTGAACCTCGTTCCCCGACAGTGCCGGCCCCCGCTCCACGACGATGGGCATGCTGACAGTCACGGTCACGCCATCCCCGTCATAAGCGCAGCCGCCGAAGATCTCGATGATCTGCGCGCGGCTGGCCATATCGGTCAGATCCCTTCCGGGCCCGGGTCGGAACTGCTCCGCCAGCGCCGCGTCCGGATCGGGCCCATTCGCGCATGCGGACAGGAGGCCGACCAGCATCGCCGCGATAACTGCGCCTGTATTTTTACCGGCGGTGCCTATATTAGAATTGGCGCGGCGGGTCATTGTCTGGTCGCGAGGAATGTCATTGACGGGCTGTCGCCCTTCATTTGGAAATTGAAAGCAGCGGGACTTTAGGCAATGGACTCTGCGGGCACAAGGCCGGGCGACGGCGCGAAACCGGCACCGTCGCAAATGGCGCCAGCCACCGAGACGCGGCCGGGCCTCAATATCATGCTGGCCAACCCGCGCGGCTTCTGCGCCGGTGTCGAACGGGCAATCCAAATCGTCGAGCGTGCGCTGGAGAAGTTCGGCCGGCCTGTCTATGTACGCCATGAGATCGTGCACAACAGGTTCGTGGTCGAAGGCCTCGAGGCGCGCGGGGCGATATTCGTCGAAGATTTGGACGATGTGCCGGACGGTTTTCCGGTGGTGTTCTCCGCCCATGGCGTGCCGAAATCCGTACCGGCGGAAGCCGAAAGCCGCAAGCTGTTCTATGTCGATGCCACCTGCCCGCTGGTCAGCAAGGTGCATCGTGAGGCCGAGCGCCACCACAAGAATGGCAAGCAGATCATTCTGGTCGGTCACGCCGGCCATCCGGAAGTTGTCGGCACCATCGGTCAGCTTCCAGATGGGGCGGTCCTGCTGGTGCAGTCCGTTGAGGATGCCAGGATGGTCGAAGTCTTGGATTCCGCCGAAATCGCCTATGTCACCCAGACCACGCTATCGGTGGACGATACAGCAGAGATCGTGGAGGCGCTGTGCCAGCGCTTTCCGCTGATCGACGGGCCGAAGAAGGAAGACATCTGCTATGCGACCACCAACCGTCAGGAGGCGGTGAAGGCGATCGCCGAGCGATGCGACGCAATGCTGGTGGTAGGCGCGCCGAACTCGTCGAATTCGTTGAGGTTGGTCGAGGTCGCCGAGCGCAGCGGATGCGCCCGGGCCCGCCTGGTCCAACGCGCAGCGAATATCGACTGGGACTGGGTCGGCGACGCAAAGTGCCTGGGCATCACTGCGGGCGCTTCGGCCCCCGAGACACTGGTCAATGAGGTCATCGAGGCGGTTCGCGCGCGCTATGACGTGAAGATCGAAGAAGTTTCCGGCGTCAACGAAAACGTCACCTTCAAGCTGCCACGCAGTTTGGCGAATGCCTGACAGCGGCGGTGCCGACGACAACGCCGCCAAACTGGAGGACGTCGCGCAGCGCTATGCGGTGGCGATCTCGCCGCTCCTGGATTCGCTGATCGATCCGCAAGATCCCAGGGATCCGATCGCCCGGCAGTTCCGTCCCTCGATCCAGGAGCTGGAAACAAGGCCGGAGGAGAATGCCGACCCGATTGGCGACGACGCGCACAGCCCGCTGAAGGGTGTCGTTCACCGCTACCCGGATCGGGTGCTGCTGAAGGTGTTGCACGCCTGCCCGGTCTATTGCCGGTTCTGCTTCCGCCGCGAGATGGTCGGCCCCGGCGGCGACGCGCTTTCACCCACAGAACTTGAAGCGGCATTAGACTATGTGCGGCGCACTCCAAATATCTGGGAAGTGATCCTGACCGGTGGCGACCCGCTGCTGCTGTCGCCCCGGCGCATGACCTCGCTGATCGCGGCCTTGGACGAAATCGACCATCTTGGCGTCATCCGCCTGCACACAAGGGTCCCGGTGGCCGACCCCGGCCGGATATCCAAGGCGATGGTTGACGCCCTGTCGACCCGGGACAAGGCCGTCTGGATCTCCGTGCATGCGAATCATCCCCGCGAACTGACCGAGACGGCGCTATCCGCCCTGCGTAGGCTGGCAGAGGCCGGCATCGCCCTGGTATCCCAGACAGTCCTGTTGAAAGGCGTCAACGACGATCCGGAGACTTTGGAGACGTTGTTCCGGATGCTGGTGAAGGCGCGAATCAAGCCGTACTACCTTCATCATGCCGACCTGGCGCCCGGCACGGGTCATTTCCGTACCAGCCTTGCCGAGGGCCAGGCGCTTATGCGGTCGCTCAGAGGCCGGGTATCGGGGCTGTGCCTGCCCAGCTACATGCTGGATGTGCCCGGCGGCCATGGCAAAGTGCCGGTCGGCCCGTGCCATCTGCAAGGCAGCGACGAATCCGGCTGGCAGGTCGAGGATGTCGAGGGCCGGCGCCATACCTACCCCCCGATCCCCGGCGCATCCGGCCGGGATTGACCGGCGGCGGAAAAGTCCGCACTTTCGCGCCGCCATGGCCGTGTACACTGAAGTCACCGATGAACAGGTCGATGAATTCCTCGCCCAGTACGATCTGGGCGGCGTGCTCTCTTTGAAGGGCATCGCCGAGGGCGTGGAGAACACCAACTACCTGCTGGTCACCGAGACGGGCCAGTTCATCCTGACCCTGTATGAGAAGCGTGTCGACGAGAGCGACCTGCCCTTCTTCCAGTCGCTGATGGAGCATCTGGCGGCTGGCGGGGTGGACTGCCCGGTGCCGGTTCATGGCCGAGACGGCAATGCGCTGCGCCGGTTGGCTGGGCGGCCGGCCATCATCGTCACCTTCCTCTCCGGCCTATGGCCGAAGCGGCCACAGCCGCGGCATTGTGCGGAATTGGGCGGCGCGCTGGCGCGTATGCATCTGGCGGGGCAGGACTTCCCGATGACCCGCCGCAACAATCTCTCGGTTGGCGACTGGCGTCCTCTGTTCGAGCAATGCGCCGACCGCGCCCATGAGGTTCAGCCAGGGCTCGCCAAGGCGCTTGCGGACGAACTCGATCATCTGGAATCCCATTGGCCGAGCAATCTGCCAACCGGGCTGATCCATGCGGATCTGTTTCCCGACAACGTGTTTTTCACCGGCGAACGGCTGACCGGGCTGATCGACTTCTATTTCGCCTGCACCGACGCCTTCGCTTACGATCTGGCGATCTGCCTGAATGCCTGGTGCTTCGAACTGGACGGCGCGTTCAACGTCACCAAGGCGCGGCTGATGCTGTCGAACTACCGCAAGATCCGGCCATTCTCCGACGCCGAGCTGGAGGCTCTGCCGCTGCTGGCAAGGGGCAGCGCGCTGCGCTTCCTGCTGACCCGGCTTTTCGATCTCTTGAACCATCCGGAAGGAGCCATGGTGAAACCGAAAGACCCCCTGGAATATCTGCGCAAGCTACGGTTCCACCAGCAGGTGAGCGGCCCCGCCGCCTATGGGCTCGACTGATGGCGGCGGAAAAGGTCGAGATCTTCACCGACGGCGCCTGCAGCGGCAATCCAGGGCCCGGCGGCTGGGGCGCGCTGCTGCGCTTCAACGGCACCGAGAAGGAGCTGTTCGGCGGCGAGCGCCACACCACCAACAACCGCATGGAGATGATGGCGGCGATCATGGCGTTGGAATCCCTGAAGCGGTCGGTCACCGCCGTGCTGTCCACCGACAGCACCTATCTGAAGAACGGCATCACCAAATGGCTGCCCGGCTGGAAGGCCAAGAATTGGCGCACCGCCGACAACAAGCCGGTGAAAAACGTCGATCTCTGGCAGCGGCTGGAGAAGGCGATTGAGCGGCATAAGGTCAATTGGCGCTGGGTCAAGGGCCATGCCGGCCATGCCGAGAACGAACGTGTCGACGCGCTGGCGCGGCAGGGCGTGAAGAAATTCCGGTAGGGCGCACCGCCTAAACCAGATCATCGACTCCCACCCTGGGGTGCTGTCACAATCAGAGTGCCGATAAATCCGTTGGACAGGCGGACCATCGGCCACGTGGTCAACGAACACGTACCGTGGGAGGAAGCAATGAGTTCTGATAACCGGAATATGAGCGAACATGGCTGGCTGATTGAAGACGACGACGACATCCCGTCGAATCCACTCAAGAACCGCGACTTCTATGACGTCGTCGCCGCTCGGATGAGCCGTCGCGAGATGCTTGGGGGCGTGATGGCGACGACGGCGCTGGCCGTTGCGGCGGGCTCGGTCGGCAGCGTCAGCAAGGCCCAGGCGGCAGAAGGCGTGTCGACATTGACGTTTACCGAACTCGAGCACGGGCTTGATCAGGATTTCCATGTCGCGCCGGACTATGAATCCCAGGTGTTGATCCGCTGGGGCGACAAGGTCAGCGCGGATGCCCCGGACTTCGATCCGATGGCGCAGACGGCCGGCGCCCAGGCCATGCAGTACGGCTACAACAACGACTTCGTCGGGTATTACCCGCTGCCCCAAGGCTCGACGTCGTCGGACAGCGGATTGCTGGCGATCAACCACGAATACACCACCGACACGATGATGCATCCGGGCTCTCCGAAGGGCATGGAGATGACCGAGGAGCAGGCGAACGTCAGCCGCATGGCGCATGGCCTCAGCGTCGTCGAGGTCGCCCGTGAGAACGGCAGCTGGCGCGTTGTCGACGGGTCCCGGCACGCGCGCCGCATCACGCCCGACACGCCAGGGCAGATCACCGGCCCCGCGGCCGGCAGCCCCCGTATGATCACCGCCAACTCGCCGGACGGCATCGCCACCTTCGGCACCTACGGCAACTGCGCCGGTGGCGTGACGCCATGGGGCACGGTGGTGACCGGCGAGGAGAACGTCCAGAATTACTTCAGGGGCGACGCGGCAGCGACGTCCGAGGCGGAGAACTATGCGCGTTTCGGCGGCGTCGGCGGTGACGATCCGCGCTATGCCTGGGCTCACTTTCACGAGCGCTGGCAGCTCGACAAGGATCCGAACGAGCCCAACCATGTCGGCTGGATCGTCGAATTCGATCCTTACGATCCGAACTCGCCCTTGCTGAAGCGCACGGCGCTCGGACGCTGCAAGCACGAGGGCGCCAACGTGTTCATCAACGCGGATGGCCGGGCGGTCGCCTATTCCGGCGACGACCAGCGCTTCGAGTATGTGTACCGGTTCATCTCCGCCGGCACGTACGATCCGGACGACCGCGCCGCCAACATGACCCTGCTTGAAGATGGCGATTTGTCGGTGGGCGAGTTCACTGACGATGGCCGCGTAATCTGGCATCCGCTCAAGCACGGCGAGGGCCCGCTTACGGCCGAGAACGGTTTCGACAGCCAGGCCGACGTCGTCATCGAGGCCCGCAAGGCAGGCGACCTGGTCGGTGCGACGCCGCTAGACCGGCCTGAGGATGTCGACATCAACCCTGTGACGGGTACCGTCTTCGTCCTGCTCACCAACAATTCCCAGCGCAAGCCGCAGGCGGTCGACGCGGTCAACCCGCGCCATAACAACCTGTTCGGCCACATTGTCGAGTTGATGCCGCCGGGCGGCGATCATACGGCGGACGAGTTCGACTGGGAGTTCTTCATCCTGGCCGGCAATCCGGAGGAATCGCTGCACGGGGCCGACTATCACGCGGACATCTCGGCGAATGGCTGGTTCGCCAATCCGGACAATTGCGCGTTCGACAACAAGGGTCGCTTGTGGATCGCCACTGATGGCGCCTATCGCTCGGCCGGCGTCGCCGACGGAGTATGGGCATGCGATGTGACCGGTGATGGCAAGGCGCTGACCAAGCACTTCCTGCGGACGCCGTCGCAGGCCGAACTCTGCGGTCCGGCCTTCACCCCCGACGACACGACGTTCTTCTGCGCCGTGCAGCATCCCGGTGAGCGTTCATCCTTCGACGAGCCAGCCACGCGCTGGCCGGACTTCGTCGACGGGATGCCGCCGCGTCCAAGTCTCGTCGCGGTGACCAAGATCGATGGCGGAGAAATCGGCAGCTAACACCGCCAGATCGCAAGGCGGCCACGACCGGTCGGTGCATTCGGCACCGACCGATCGTCGAATCGCCGAGTCGAATTCGCACGGTAAATGCCGCTTGCCGCTCTGTTCCAGGTGGCGGCTATCGGGCCGCAGCCCCAAGTCAGAGACTTTGACGCCATTCCATCGACTCTGACGGTATGAACTGTAACAATCGGGGCGCTAATCACTCCGTTCCCGCGCATGCCAACGCAACCCAGACCAAAAATGGACCGGAGGACTCAGGGAGGATCCTATGAATAAAGATTGGAAAGACAGCTATTCCTCGCGCAGCGAGGCGTATGACGCATCCGACGACGTGCCGACCAGCAGATCGTCCGAACCTACTATGGGCGATGTGATCAACACCCGGTTCGGGCGTCGCGATGTGATGCGCGGAGCGCTCGCCGTCTCGGCGGTGACCGCGACCTTCGGATCGACCCTGTTGGCGTCGAAGCCGGCGCAGGCCGCAGCGACGTTCCAGTTTGACGAAATCGCCCATGGCGTCGACGAGACCCATCACGTCGCGCCGGGCTACAACGCTGATGTGCTGATCCGTTGGGGCGACCCATTACTGCCGGGCGCGCCGGCATTCGATCCGATGAACCAGAGTGCTGCCGCCCAGGAACAGCAGTTCGGCTACAACAACGACTATATCGGCTATGTCGGACTGCCTGTCGGGTCGGACAATCCCGATCACGGCCTGCTGTGCATCAACCACGAATACACCAATGAGGAGGTCATGTTCCCTGGCCTCGGCAAGCAGGACGGCGACGCCGAATTCTCCGGCATGACAAAGGAACTGGTGGATATCGAGATGGCTGCCCATGGCGGTTCGATCGTCGAGGTCCAGCGCGACGGCAATGGCAAATGGGCAGTCGTCCCCGATAGCCAGTATGCCCGGCGCATCACCATGCTGAGCACCGAGATGGAATTGTCCGGTCCGGCTGCCGGCCATGATCGGCTGAAGACCTCGGTCGACCCGAGCGGCACCCGGGTCATCGGCATGCTCAACAATTGCGCCGGCGGTATTACACCGTGGGGCACCTATGTGTCCGGCGAGGAGAATTTCCACGGCTACTTCCTGGGCGAGGCGCCGGATGGCCCAGAGAAGCGCAACCATGACCGCTATGGCGTCGCCGGCGGCTGGTATACCTGGGGCACCTTCCACAAGCGCTTCGATGTGAGTCAGGAACCCAACGAGCCGAACCGGTTCGGCTGGGTGGTCGAGACCGATCCGCTGGATCCGAACTCGACGCCGATCAAGCGCACGGCGCTGGGCCGCTTCAAGCACGAGGGCGCGGAAAGCATCGTCAATGGCGATGGCCGGGTGGTCGTCTATCTGGGCGACGACCAGCGTTTCGACTATCTCTACAAGTTCGTCACCCATGGTCGCTTCGATCCGAACGACCGCGCGGCCAACATGAACCTGCTCGACAGCGGTACGCTGTTCGTCGCCAGGTTCAACGATGACGGCACGGTGGGGTGGATGCCGCTGGTCTTCGGCACGGGCCCGCTGACGCCGGAGAACGGCTTCAACAGCCAGGCCGAAGTGTTGATCGAAACGCGCGTTGCCGCCGATCTTCTCGGCGCCACGCCGATGGACCGGCCGGAAGACGTGCAGCCGAACCCGGTGACCAACAAGGTCTACGTCATGCTGACCAACAACAGCCGGCGCAAGGCTGATCAGGTCGACGCGGCGAACCCGCGGGCGGAAAGCCGGTTCGGCCATATCGTCGAGCTGTCGCCGCCGAATGGCGACCACGGCGCGCTGACCTATGACTGGGACATCCTGGTCCAGTGCGGCGATCCTTCGGTGGCGGAGGTCGGGGCGATGTGGAACCCGGCGACCAGCGAAAACGGCTGGTTCGCGTCTCCCGACAACTCGGCGGTCGACCATCGCGGCCGGCTGTGGATCACCACCGACCAGGGCAGCGCGTGGAGCCGCAGCGGCACCGCCGATGGCGTCTGGGCGCTGGAGACCGAGGGCGATCTGCGCGGTACCGGCAAGATGTTCTTCCGGGTTCCGATCGGCGCGGAGATGTGCGGTCCGGTCTTCACCCCGGACGACACCGCGCTGTTCGTCGCCGTGCAGCATGTGGCGACCGACGGCACGAAGGACTATCCGGGCTTCGAGCGGTCATCGACCTTCGAGGACCCGGCGACCCGCTGGCCGGACTTCAAGGATGACATGCCGCCACGTCCGTCGGTGCTGGTGATCACCAAAGACGACGGCGGCCCGATCGGCTAACGCCGTCGGTACGGCCCAATCAAAAAACCCTCCCCGGTCGGACCGGGGAGGGTTTCTATTTTGTCCAGCGGTTCGTCGGAGACTACAGCGCCTCCAATACCTTCTCCGCGCTGGCGACATCCAGGCCCGTCCCCTCTTCAACCGCCAGATAGGTGACCGTGCCGTCGTCGACGATCATGGCAAAACGTTGCGAGCGCAGGCCGAGACCGACGCCGCTGCCGTCGAGCTCCAAGCCCAGCGCCTTCGTCAGCTCCGCATTGCCGTCGGGGAACAGCACGACCTCGCCGCGAACACCAACGCTTTCGCCCCAGGCCTTCATGACAAAGGGGTCGTTGACCGCCATGCACACGATGGTGTCGACGCCTTTCGCCTTCAGCGCCTCCGCCCTGCTTTGGAAGCCCGGCAGGTGCTGCGCCGTGCAGGTCGGCGTATAGGCGCCCGGCACGGCGAACAGGACCACCTTCTTGCCGGCGAAAATCTCGTCCGTGCTCATCTGATCCATGCCATCGACGGTCAGGTGTTTCACCTCGACCGACGGCATCTTGTCGCCAACCTTGATCGACATGCGATCCATCCCCTTGTGCGTATGGTTGTCCGTGACGGGAAGTCGCGATCGCCGGCCCGCCAGCATCGCGTCCCCGAAGAATGCGAAGTCTACTTGCGGCTAGCCCGCGTGCCTAGCCTGCTCGACCGCATCCAGCACGATGTCGCTGGACAACAATTCAGGCAGGATCAACCCGTCCGGCGCGCCAGGACCATAGACGACATAGAACGGAATGCCGTAGCGACCATAGCTCGCCAGGAAATTGGCAATGGCATCGTCCGGCAGGGTCCAGTCGGCCTGCATCGGCACGACATCCTCGGCGCCCAGCCGCTCGGCAACGGCGCCACGTTGCAGCACCAACTGCTTGTTGGCCTGGCAAGTGAGACACCAATCGGCGGTCACATCGACAAAGACCACCTGCCCGCCGGCCACAAGCCCACCGATCGCCGAACGATCGAAGACAACCCAGTCCATTTCGACCGCAGGATCGGAAGGACCGGATTGGGCGGCGTCGAACGGCAGCGGCGCCAGGAAAGCGGCAATGGCCAGCACGACCGCGGCAATGCCCCCGGCAAGCCGGGCATCGCCGGTAAGCGCCTTACGCCGCCACAGGCTGAAACCCATGCCCAGCATAAGCAGGCCGATCAGCGCCGCCGCGATAGCGCCGGACTGCACCAGCAGCACGCTGAGTAGCCAAAGCGCCGTGGCGATCAGGGCGCCGCTCAAAACCCGCTTCATAGTAATGATCCACGGGCCCGGCCTGGGCAGCATGGTCGCCAGCCGCGGTGCCGCGGCGACCGCCAGATAGGGCAGCGCCAAGCCGATTCCCAGCGCCAGGAACACCGCAAAAATCTCCAGCGGTCCGCGCGACAGGGCAAATCCAACGGCGGTCCCCAGAAACGGCGCCGAGCAAGGGGTGGCCAGCAGGGTCGCGAAAGCCCCGGTCCCGAAATGTCCGGCAAGGTTATTCCCGTCCCCGGCCTTCAAGGCCGCGTCGCCGGCCGCCGAGGGGAGCAGAATCTCAAAGAAGCCGAGCAAATTGCAGGCGAAAGCGGTGATGATCACGATCATCGCGATCAGGAACACCGGCTGCTGGAACTGAATGCCCCATCCAACCGCACCGCCGGCCAGCTTGGCCGCCGTGGCGACGCCGGCCAGGACCATGAAAGAAGCGACGATGCCGGCGGCGGTGGCCAGGAAGCCCATTCGCACGGCGCGCGGCGAGCCGCCGCCATGCCCGAGCACGGACACCAGCTTCAAAGACAGCACCGGCAGCACACAGGGCATAAGGTTCAGGATGAACCCACCCAGTACCGCCAACAGCAATATGACGGCAAACCCGGCGGCGTCGGTCGGCGCATTCCCACCGGCCAGTTCCGCCGATGTCGTCCCCGACCATTCCAGCGTCCGACCGCCGTCGATCAGGGTCACAGTAATCGGCAATTCAGTCAGTGCCGCCGCCTCGCCGGGAGCCACCAGCAACGGGATTTCCGCGCGCAGGCGCCGGCCGTCCTGTTCGAAGGTGATGTTTGGGGCCGCGAAGCTGAAGCCGATCCCGGCCTCGACGAATAGGTCGGGGTTCACAAACGGCTCCCGCGCCGTTGCCCGGACCACCAGGCTTTCGGCCAGGGCATCGGTCGCCGTCACCCCATCGATGGACAGCCCGGCGGCAACGCCATCTTCCGGGACGATCGAGGCGAACCGGTCGATCAGATTGGCGATCCGCGGGTCCACGTTCGCGGATCCGGCCGGCAACTCAAGAGACAGGTCGAACTGCGCCGGCACGCAGATATCGCTGCACACCAGCAGATCGAGCCGTCCCGCCAGCGACACCGGCTGTCCGATCTCCCGCGGCGTCACCGCCAACGGGAACACCACCTCATCGTCATAGCCAAAGGTATCGATGCCAAACAGGGTGAAGCGGTGGGGCGCCGGCCAGTCGAACCGCACATCGGCATTCCGCGACCCGGTCCAGTCGACCGCCGGCGGCAGGCCGGCCTCGCCCGGGGACCGCCAATAGGTTTTCCAGCCTTCCGGAAGCCGGATGTGCAGCCCGGCGGGAATGGTCTCCAGATCGCCAACCCCTTCGGCTGAGGCGATCAGTCGCGCATTGACGAACTCACCCGGCAGAAGCTCTTGCGATGCCCAGCTGCTGCGCGCCGCCTCGGCCGCGCCGCCCCAGGCAACGGACATGACAGCGCCGATCGCCGCTGCCATCATCGTTCCTAGGATTCGGGACCGGATCATCGGTCGAGCCTTTCCGCGCAATTTGCGGTCATCAAAGCCATGTGAGGCCAGACAGTCTATTAATCCAGACCTGATATATATTTATGCTCATCCTGGGTTTGCTGTCACAATTCCGTCAGGAGATGGTGTTAGCCGAACGGTAGACCCTGGACAAAAGGGCCACGAACGAGGCACCACGTTATCATGTTCGACGAAATGGACGGGTCAGGATATCTGACGGGCAACCTGCTGATCGCCATGCCGGGCATGGCCGATCCCCGTTTCGCGCGCACCGTCATCTATCTGTGCGCCCACAGCGAGCAGGGCGCAATGGGCCTCGTCGTCAATAAGCCGATGCCGCAGATCACCTTCGCCGATCTTCTTGAACAGCTGGAAATCGAGACCAAGGGCCCCATCGAGGATCAGCTGATCCATTTCGGCGGCCCGGTCGAATCCGGCCGGGGCTTCGTTCTGCATAGCGGCGAATTTCAGCGCGAAGGGACGATGATGGTCGACGAGTCGTACGGCCTGACCGCCACGATCGATATCCTGCGCGCCATCGCCGCCGGCGACGGGCCGGAACAGCATCTGTTGGCGCTGGGTTATGCCGGCTGGGGGGCCGGACAGCTCGACAGCGAGATGCAGGCCAATGGCTGGCTGCACGCCCCGGCCGATGACGCCATCCTGTTCGATCAGGACCTCTCCACGAAATGGGAACGGTCGATCGCCAAGCTAGGGGTCAGCCCGGCCATGCTCTCCGGCGACGCCGGCCACGCGTGACCGCGGTGCCAGGCGACGCGGATGAAAGCCCGGCACCTAATCCCCGTCTGACTGTCCAAAACCTGACCCATCCGGGCCTCGGCCCGATCTCCCTCTCTCTCGATCATGGCGAATGCATTGCGGTTCGCGGACCGTCCGGCGGCGGCAAGACGCTGTTGCTGCGCGCCGTCGCCGATCTCGACCCCAACACCGGCACGGTCCTCCTCGGCGCCCTGGACCGTGAGGCCATGCCGGCGCCGCAATGGCGCCAACGGGTTTCCTACGTGCCGACCGAACCAGGCTGGTGGGCGAACTCGGTCGGCGAGCACTTTCCGGATTGGAGCGTCGCGAGCCCTTTGGTTGAAGCCCTGGGCCTCCCCGTCGACTGCGACAGCTGGACCGTCCAACGGCTATCGACCGGGGAGCGCCAGAGGCTAGGGTTGATCCGCGCCCTCGTCCAAGAGCCGGATATCCTGCTGCTGGACGAGCCGACATCCGGGCTCGACACCGAGGCCACCGATGCGGTGGAAATCATGATCGCCGAAATCCGCCGGGATCGGGGCACCGGCGCCGTGTGGGTGACCCATGACGGCGCCCAGGCCGAGCGGGTTGCGACCCGGCAGATGACTATCGAGAACGGTCAATGCCGGTAGGCGAGACCCCCGGATACATTGCGCTCGAATTCGCCGATCTGGCCCTGGCGGCGCTGCTGGTCCTGCTTAATGGCGGGCTGTCCCTGGTCCTGCGCTTGAATCTGGAACGGCAGCTCCTGATCGCCACGGCCCGCATGGTGGTGCAGCTGTTCCTGGTCGGGCTGGTGCTGACCACCCTGTTCTCCCTGGTCTCGCCGCTGTGGACCGGGCTGGCGGCCCTGACCATGGTGCTGTTCGCCGGCCGCGAAATCGTCGCCCGCCAGGAAAGGCCGCTGGCCGGTATCTGGTCCTATGGGCTGGGCACCGGCTGCATGCTGATTTCGGCCACACTGGTGACGGTGTTCGCCCTGGCCACCCAGGTGTCGCCGGACCCGTGGTACCACCCGCGTTATGCCCTGCCGCTCCTGGGCATGGTGCTGGGCAACACCATGACCGGGATCAGCCTGGGCCTGCACACGCTGACCACGTCGGCCGCGCGCGATCGCAACGGCATCGAGGCCCAGCTCTGCCTCGGCGCCACCCGGACCCAGGCGCTTTTGCCGGTGACCCGCTCGGCCATGCGCAGCGCCCTCATGCCGATCGTCAACGCCATGGCGGCGACCGGTCTGGTGGCGCTGCCCGGCATGATGACCGGCCAGATCCTGGCCGGCGTCGATCCGGCCGAGGCGGTCAAATACCAGCTGCTGATCATGTTCCTGATCGCCGGCGGCACCGGCCTCGGCGCGCTCGCCGCCGTCATCGGCGGCGTCTACCGCATCACCGACCACCGCCATCGCCTGCGGCTGGACCGCATCGCGCCGGCGCGGGGGTAGGACATGACTTTCAGATGGCCACGCTGGCCGATAGCCTGACAGGATGCCAGTGTCCCGCGATGAGGTCTCGATTCTGGAGATAGTCGCCCAGCTTAATGCGCTGGGTGTACATAAGGGCGATGTGCTGCTGGTGCATACGTCATTCCGCGCCACGCGCCCCATCGAACGGGGGCCGGCTGGGTTGATCGAGGCGCTTGTCCACGCCCTCGGGTCGGAAGGCACGCTGGTCATGCCGTCATGGACCGGCGATGACGACCAGCCCTTCGATCCGGCTACCACCCCGGCCGCGCCCAATCTTGGCATCGTCGCCGATATCTTCTGGCGCCTGCCATCCGCCCGGCGCGGCCGCCATCCCTTCGCCTTCGCCGCCAGGGGGCCGAAGGCCGACCTGATCACCACCGACCCACTGGTGCTGCCGCCGCACCAGCAGGACAGCCCCGTCGGTCGGGTGCTGGAGTGCGATGGCCGAATTCTGTTACTCGGCGTGAACCATGACGCGAACACCACGATACATCTCGCCGAATTGCTGGCTGGTGTTCCCTACCGGATACCCCATCACATCACTGTTGCCGGGGAAAACGGTCCCGAGCGGATCGACTATCTGGAGAACGACCATTGCTGCGAGCTGTTTCGGTCGGCGGATGACTGGCTAGGGCAAGCGGGCCGTCAATCGGAAGGGATCGTGGGGCATGCGCCGTCGCGGCTGGTTCGCTCTCGGGATCTGATCGACACCGTTCTCCCCCACCTGAAGCGCGACCCTCTGGTGTTCCTACATCCGACAGACTTCGACTGCGAGGAGTGCGCACGGGCCAGGGCCGGCATACCGGATTAGCAGAGCGGTCGGCCCAGCCCTTCTGTTGCCGGCACCGGCCACACCTCTCAGCCACCACGGGATAGGGACGATCCGCCAAATCCCGTGGTCGGCTGATCGGTGGTGTTGGCTACTCGCCTTCGCCAATCGGCTCGTTGCTGGTTCCCAGGAACCCTCGGCCTGCCGCGAAATAGACGAAGACCGGACTCTCGTTCCTCAGGACATCGATGACGTTCTCGAACATCGCCGATGGCAGGTGCATCCGGATGATCCCGCCGCTCTCATAGTCGTTCTCGAAGAACTGGCCGGGATCGTTGAACCGGAGCCAGGCGACGACCCTACCGCTGGTGTCCTTCAACTGGATTTGGGCCCGGTTTGTCTGATACCCCGCCGGGCTTCCATAAAACAGGACATGATAGCTACCAACCGTACTGACCATAACTCGCTCTCCTGAAGGGCAAATTTTCGGATGAACTCGATGACCCAACGGCGTCCTTCGTCGATGGGCGTGACGTATATACTTTAAATAAAATTTTATTTAAATACTAAACACTGACCCTATGACAACCTGTCGCAGCCCCTACCCGCGACTCCGCCGGCGTTGCCGTATCGTGTAGGGCAGACGATTGCGTTGACCCGCAGGACGGCGCCGGGCTAGCGAGTGATCGATCTGAGGTGACGAACCGGTCGTCCCGGCGCGATGTTCGAGGCGGCGGCGACGATGGAATCCGCGTCGATCCCGAAATGCAGGTAGAGATCGTCGATGGTGCCGGTCTGGCCGAAATGCTCGACTCCCAGCGCCACCGTCCGGTGACCTACGACACCGCCCAACCAGGCCAGGGTGGCCGGATGCCCGTCGATCACGGTGATCAGGGTGCAGTGCGGCGGCGCCTGCGACAGCAGCCGCTCCGCATGGCTCATGGCCCCGGCATTGCCGCGCTTGCGGGCCCGCATCGCCGCGTGCCAGCCGGCGTTCAGCCGGTCGGAGGAGGTCACCGCCAGCACGCCGATATCGCGGCGGTCCTCGCCGATACGGCCGGCCGCCTCGATCGCCTCCGGGGCGGTACAGCCCTGATAGGCGATGATCACCTCCGCATTCGGCCCCGGCGCGCGCCACCAATAGGCGCCGTCGATGACCTGCTCGGCGAAGGCATCGCCCTCCCGCCGCGCCGGCTGTTCGATGGGGCGGGTGCTGAGGCGCAGATAGACCGAGCCGCCGGTCTCGTCGCGCAGCCAGGTGCGCTCGTCATGCACCGCCTCGCCGTCGCGCTGCATGTAGTCGAAGGCCCAATCCATGATGATCGCCAGCTCGTCCAGATAGGCCGGCTCGAAGGAGGCGAGGCCGTCCTGGCTCATGCCGATCAGCGGCGATGCGACCGACTGGTGGGCGCCCCCCTCCGGCGCCAGCGTGACCCCGGACGGCGTCGCCACCAGTAGGAAACGGGCGTCCTGGTAGCAGGCGTAGTTCAGCGCATCCAACCCGCGCGAAATGAACGGGTCGTAGAGCGTGCCCACCGGCAGCAGCCGGGTCCCGAACAGGGAATGGCTCAGCCCGGCGGCTCCCAAAAGCAGGAAAAGGTTCATCTCGGCGATGCCCAGTTCCAGATGCTGCCCCTCGCGTGAGAAACGCCATTTCTGGGCCGAGGGCACCCGTTCGTCACGGAAGGTGTCGGCGATTTCCTCCCGCGCGAACAATCCGCGCCGGTTCACCCAGCCGCCCAGATTGGTCGACACGGTCACATCGGGCGAGGTGGTCACGATGCGCTCGGCCAGCGGCGCCTTCTCCCGCGCCATGGAATCCATGATCTTGCCGAAGCCGGCCTGGGTCGACAGGGTGTCGTCCTTGAGGAATTGCGGGCCGGGGGTCGGCACGGTCTCGTCGTTGAACCGCCGCGTCCCCTCGGCGAAGAACGGCACGGCGGCGAGGAATCTGTCCATCCGTTCCGGGGAAACCGAAAGCCCGGCATGGGCATCCCATTCCTGCCCCTCTCCCACCCCCACCTGGGCGCGGAAATCGTCCATCTGAGGCAGGTTCATCAGTCCGGCATGGTTGTCCTTGTGGCCCGCCAGCGGCGTGTTCCAGCCCTTGATCGTATAGGTGATGAAGACGATCGGTCGGTCGTGATCGACGGCTTCGAAGGCTTCGACAAGGGTCTCCAAGCAATGGCCGCCGAGATTGCTCATCAGGGTCTGCAGCTCGTCGTCGGAGCGGCGGTCCAGCAGAGCGGTGAACGGCCCTTGATCGCCCAGCTCGTCCTGAAGCCGCTGGCGCCACGCGCCGCCGCCCTGGAAGGTCAGGGCCGAATAGAGCTGGTTGGGACAGGAATCGATCCATTGGCGCAGCCTGTTCCCGCCCTCCTCCGCGAAGGCCGCCCGCTGAAGTGCGCCGTGTTTCAGCCGGACCACCTCCCAGCCGAAGGCGCTGAAGATCGCCTCGATACGCTCGGAAAGCCCCTCCCGCACCACACCGTCCAGGCTTTGGCGGTTGTAGTCGACGATCCACCAGGTGTTGCGCAGCCCGTGCTTCCAGCCTTCCTGGAGGCATTCATAGACATTGCCCTCATCCAGCTCCGCGTCGCCGACCAGGGCGATCATGCGGCCCTCCGGCCCGTCCGGCGCCCAGGGCTTGGCCCGCACATAATCCTGGATCATCGAGGCGAAGGCGGTCATCGCCACGCCGAGCCCGACCGAGCCGGTGGAGAAATCGACATCGTCGATGTCCTTGGTGCGGCTGGGATAGGATTGGGCGCCGCCATAGCCCCGGAAGGCCTGCAGCTTCTCCAGCGTCTGGTTGCCCATCAGATACTGGATGGCGTGGAATACCGGCGAGGCGTGCGGCTTGACCGCGACCCGGTCGCGCGGCCGCAGGATCGAAAAGTACAGCGCCGTCATGATCGAGACCATGGAGGCGCAGGAGGCCTGGTGCCCGCCGACCTTCAGCCCGTCTGATTTGGGCCGCAGATGGTTGGCGTTGTGGATCATCCAGCAGGACAGCCAGAGCAGCTTCTTCTCAAGCGACTTCAGGCAGGCCGCATCGTCACCGGTCATTGAACTCTTCTCCTGCGCGGGGCTTGCAGCCGGCTGAAGGATCGCACTCTACCGGCTGACGCCATCCTTCGACAGGCTCAGAATGAGGTGAATTGGGTGAGGCTGGATGTTTGCCAATAATCACCTCATCCTGAGCCTGTCGACGGATGGCGTCAGCCGCAAATGCGCGATTTTTAGCGGCCTGCCCATCGCCCAAGGTCAGCCGTTCCGGTAAGTGTAGCTGTAGGCGTTGATCGCCGGGACACCGCCGAGATGGGCATAGAGCACCCGCGATCCCGCCGGGAAAAATCCCTTTCGCACGAGGTCGATCATGCCCTGCATCGACTTACCCTCATAGACCGGATCGGTCATCATGCCTTCCATCCGGGCGCAGAGCCGGATCGCCTCATTGGTCTCCTCCGACGGCACGCCGTATTCCGGATAGGCGTAATCGGTATTCAGGACCACATCCTCCTCGACGATCTCCCGGCCCAGCCCGACCTTCTCCGCGGTGTCGCGGGCAATGCGCAGGATCTGGGCGCGGGTCGGCTCCGGATTGGCCGAGGCGTCGATGCCGATCACCCTGTCGGTCCGGCCATCGGCGGCGAAGCCGACCACCATGCCGGCCTGGGTCGATCCAGTGACCGAGCACACCACCACATAATCGAACGCGAAACCCAGATCGGCCTCCTGCCGGCGCACCTCCTCGGCAAAACC
Source organism: Inquilinaceae bacterium (assembly GCA_965237625.1). Taxonomy (GTDB): domain Bacteria; phylum Pseudomonadota; class Alphaproteobacteria; order DSM-16000; family Inquilinaceae; genus JABDIP01. The sequence continues at coordinate 88,956 of CBDEGD010000025.1, read as the reverse complement.
CACATAGCCGAGCCCGCCGAGCGGGTGATCCGACGCACCGGCCGGAATGGCATAGGGCTTGCCGCCCCGCGTCTTCACATCCTCCAGCGCCCGCTCCCAGCTTTCGCGGATGCCGATATCGAATCCCTCGTCCACCAGTTCGATCTCCGCACCCATGACCCGCGACATCAGGATATTTCCGACCCGGTCATAGACCGCGTCATGGACCGGCACCCAGCTTTCCTGGACCAGCCGGCACTTCATGCCGATCTTCGCCGCCACCGCCGCGACCTGCCTTGTGTGGTTCGACTGCACGCCGCCGATGGTGACCAGGGTGTCGCAGTTTTGGGCGATGGCGTCGGGCACCAGGTATTCCAGCTTGCGCACCTTGTTGCCGCCGAAGGCCAGCCCGCTGTTGCAATCCTCGCGCTTGGCAAACAGCTCCACCACCCCGCCCAGATGCCCCGACAGCCGGTCAAGTTTCTCGATCGGCGTCGGCCCGAAGGTCAGGGGGTAGCGCTGGAACCTGTCGTCCAGATTGAGCATGGCGTGTCCTCCCACGGCGACTAAGCTGGCCAGGATCGTACCGGTTCATCGATGGTAAGCGCTCTCAAAATCAGCTCGATTCAGCCATTCTCTAATTCAGGCACAGGTCACGGAACGGCAAATCGAGAGCCATCCCGGAAATGCCGGGCCGGGCCGGTGATTTGGGGCTATCGTCGGGACAGATGCTTCGGCGGCTGCGGCGGGCTTTTCTCACGCGGAGCGCGATGGGAAGGATTTTGCGCCATTTCGATCGATCCAGCATCGCCGGTGATACCGGGGTTGGGCCCGAGGCGGTCGGAGAGCGGGCTGGGCATCGCCTATATGGCCGCCGGCATGTTCCTTTTTTCGGCGGTGGATACGCAGGCCAAGTTTCTGACAGCCACATTGCACCCGATCCAGATCGTCTGGTCGCGGCAATTGGGACTTCTGATCGGCGTGCTCATTCTGCTGGCGCTGCGTGGCGTCGTTATCCTGCACACCCGGCATCCGGGCCTGCAGATCATACGCGGCGGCCTGGCGGCGAGTTCCGCGACCTTGTTCATCGTCGCGGTCAGCTTCGTTCCGCTGGCCGATGCCGTGGCGGTGAGCTTCGTCGCGCCCTTCATCGTTACCGTGCTCGGCGCCCTAGTCCTGCGTGAACCGGTCGGCATCCGGCGTTGGGCCGCCGTGACCATCGGCTTTCTCGGGACCATGATCGTGATCCGGCCAGGTCTGGGCGTCATCCACCCGGCGGTCCTGCTGGTGCTGCTGGCGGCCATCCTGTTCGCCCTGCGTCAGATCCTGTCACGGGTGTTGAGCAGCTCCGACCGCACCGAGACCACCCTCGCCTATACGGCATTGGTGGGCAGCCTGATTTTGACGGTGCCGCTGCCGTTTGTCTGGCAGTGGCCCGGCTCGGCATTGGAGGTCTCATTGCTGGTCAGCATCGCCATCATGGCCGCGCTTGCCGAGTTGCTGGTGATCAAGGCGCTGGAGGTGGCACAGGCAGTGGTCGTCGCCCCGGTGCAATACACCCTTTTGATCTGGGGCACGCTGTACGGCTATCTGGTGTTCTCCCAGCTACCCGATTTGTGGACCTGGGTCGGCGCGCTGATCATCGTCGCCACCGGGTTCTATACGCTGCACCGGGAGCGGCTTGTCATACGCCAGCGCAGGGACGCAACGATGAGCGGTTGAGACTGAGTGTTCTCACGAGGGAACGCGGATCCGACATCGATGCCGAGCCAATAGCGAGATAGGGTCATGTCTCGACCGCCATCTGGTGGCTGGCGAGTTCGACTATTTCCTCAAAACCTGCGTCCGCGACCTTGCCGATTTCAGACGCCTGCACGGCGAAGACCTGATCGCCATCCTCGGCCTTCGCCAATAATCGTACCTTCTTTGTCATGAAGGAGGGCATCGACAAAACGCCGTTGGATATTTGAAGTGCCGGCAGATCCAGGTCCGCAGCAGATTGGCCGAGGCGGCCAATCACCAGATCTCCAACAAATTCCCGACGGCCGGCTGCCGGTGGATCAGATCGCGCCAAGGCAGGGTATGGCGTGGAGTGTGAGAAGAGGCGCGGCTAGCACGACGATCCCGGTTGTCAGGATTGCATCAAGATCGGAAATTCATACCGGACGGTCTCGGAACATAAGCTCTCCGTCACTCCAAATCATATCCTTATTGAGGATCTCCCCCAACTTGTCGAACTGTGGAATAGCAAAAATAAAACTGTCCAATTCATAGAGAAGGCATTGCCCGGCCTTAAGAAGGTGGCTTTCAACGATTTGAACGTTCTCAGGCTCATAGGTTCCGAATGTCCATCTTTCTTCCGGATCTTTGTCGGTGTGTGCCTTTATGAGGCAGATTACCGCCTCTTGAGAGCCAGCACATTCCAAGAATTCTAGAAGAGTTCTTCGAGCGTCTGGAGAAATGCGCCCCGGAATACTCTTGGGATTTTGCATCCTGCTGCCCCAATCAACTGTCCGGCGTCACTGTACCACATTCGGTCTCTAGACTGCTTAGGGTCAAGAAATCGGAAGACTCCTCCCTCTGTAACACCCTACACCCCCACCTCGTCCCGCAAGATCGCGTAGAGCAAATGGTCGCGCCAGTCGCCGTTGATCTTCAGGAAGGCGCGGGCCTCGCCTTCCTTGCGGAAGCCGAGCTTTTCCAGCAGGCCCCTGCTGGCGAGGTTTTCCGGGATGCAGGCGGCCTCGATGCGGTGCAGGCCGAGTTGGGTGAAGCTGAATTCCAGGGTGGCGTTCACCGCCTCGGTCATGTAGCCCCGGCGCACGAAATCGCGGCTGGTCCAATAGCCGATCGACGCCATCTGGGCGACGCCGCGGCGCACATTGGTGATGCCGAGGCCGCCGACCATGACGTCGTCCGGCTTGGTGAAGATCAGAAAGCTGAAGCCTTCATCGTTGCGCCACTCCGACGCCTGCCGGCGCAATCGCCGCTGAAACGCGCTGCGCTCCAGCGCATCGGCCGGCCAGGACGGTTCCCACTGGGTCAGAAAGGTGCGGCTCCCGGCGCGCAGGGCCGACCATTCCTGCCAGTCACCGGCGCGCGGCGGGCGCAGATAGACACATGGCGCGTCCAGCCGAACCTGCGGCGCGGCGCTGGATGCTGTCTTGAGAAACGCGATCACCGACTCTCGCCCCCTGCCCGCGATCGGGCCATTCCAGGATCCATCGAACTCTCACCGGTGGCACGGCGTTGCGATCAACGCCCCAATTCTGGCCGAGACGGGCGGCTTAGGCCAGCCGCTTAGGCCAGCCGGCCCATGATGCCGTCATAGGATTCCAGATGGCCCACCGGCCCCTTGGCGGCCAATGTCATCGGCTGCTCCAACAGCCGCTTGGCCATGCGCGACACCGCCGCCGCATCCACCGCATCGACCTTCTCGACGACCTCAGGAATCGGGATCGGGCGGCCGAACATCAGGAGTTGCTGGCCGAGCTGCTCGCACCGGTTGGAGGTGGATTCCAGCCCCATCAGCAGCCCCGCCTTCAATTGGGTCCGGGAGCGCGCGACTTCTTCCTCGGTGATATTGTCCGCCGCTTTGCGGATTTCGTCGCACAGCACCGGGACCAACTCCTCCGCCATCTTGTCGCCGGTGCCGGCATAGATGCCGAAGATCCCACCATCCCGGTAGAACGCCGAAAAACTGTAGATCGAATAGACCAGCCCGCGCTTTTCCCGGATCTCCTGGAACAGCCGGGACGACATGCCGCCGCCCAGAATGCTCGACAGCACTGATTCTGCGTACATGTCCGGATGCTGGTGGCCGACTCCGGCGAACCCGAACACCAGATGAAGCTGCTCCAGCTCCCGCGCCTCTCGATGCTCGCCGCCTGCATAGCTGGCCGGCTCGGCCTGCGGCGGCGTGGCATTAGGTAATCCTTCGAAGGCCTTCGCCGCCTGCTCGACGATGGTGTCGTGATCCACATTGCCGGCCGCCGCCAGGACCAACTTGTCACCGCCATAGTGAGTGGCCATGAACTGGGCCAGCCGCTGGCGCTGCATGCCGCTGACGATCTCCGCCGTGCCGAGCACGGGACGCCCCAGCGCCTGGTTGGGATAGGCGGTCTCCTGGAAATGATCGAAGATGATGTCGTCCGGTGTATCCGCCGCCTGGCCGATCTCCTGCAGGACTACCGTGCGCTCGCGGGACAACTCCTCATCATCGAGCACGGAATGCTGCAGGATGTCGGAGACGATATCGAGCGCCAGGGGCACGTCGTCCTTCAGCACCTTGGCGTAGTAGGCGGTGTTCTCGCGGCTGGTATAGGCGTTGAGATGGCCGCCGACCTCCTCGATCTCCTGGGCGATGGCCAGGGCGGACCGGTTTTCGGTGCCCTTGAAGGCCATATGCTCCAGCAGATGGGCGGCGCCGTTGATCTCCGGCTCCTCGTTGCGGGTGCCCGCACCGACCCAGACGCCCAGGGAGGCGCTTTCCACGGAGTCCATGGATTGGGTCGCGATGCGCAACCCGTTATCCAGGGTGGTGACCCGGGCGCTCATGCCGCCAACTGCGTGGCACGGGCACGGTCCCGAACGAAGTCCTGGACCGTCGCCAGATCGTTCGGCAGTTCGGCCACCTGTTCGGGCCGGTCGAACAGATCGGCCAGGCGCGGCGGCAGCGCCGGGCGGACCCCGGCGGCCTGCTCGACAGCGTCGGGGAATTTGGCCGGATGGGCGCAGCCGAGCGCGACCACCGCCACATCCGGGTCGAGCTCGCTCTGCCGGGCCGCCGAAAGCCCGATGGCGGTGTGCGGATCGACCAGCATGCCGGTGTCCCGATAGGTCTGTGCGATGGTGGCACGGATGCCGTCATCGTCACAGCGTTTGGCGTCGAACAAGGTGCGCATCCGGGCCATCTGGCTTTGCTCGACCGCAAACCGGCCGTCCTTGCGAAAGGCTGTCATGGTGTCGGACACCGCCGCGCCATCGCGATCGAAGAGCTGGAACAGCAGCCGTTCGAAATTGCTGGAGACCTGGATATCCATGGACGGGCTGAGCGTCGGCACGACCTCCTCCATGCGCATCTCACCATCGCCGAAGAAGCGGTAGAGGATGTCGTTCGAGTTGGAGCCGACGATCAGCCGCTCGATCGGCACGCCCATGGCGCGGGCCGCATAGGCGGCATAGACATTGCCGAAATTGCCGGTCGGCACGCTGAAGGCGATGCGCCGGTCCGGCGCGCCCAGGGCGGCGGCGGCGGCCACGTAATAGGCGATCTGGGCCACGATCCGGGCCCAGTTGATCGAGTTCACCGCCGACAGGCTGAGCGCGTCGCGGAAGGCGGTGTCGTTGAACATCGCCTTCAGCAGATCCTGGCAATCGTCGAACGAGCCGTCGATGGCGATGTTGTGCACATTGTCGGAGAGCACTGTCGTCATCTGCCGGCGCTGGACGTCGGACACCCGGCCCTTGGGGTGCAGCACGAAGATGTCCAGCGCATTGCGGTCGCGGCACGCCTCGATCGCCGCCGAGCCGGTATCGCCCGAGGTTGCGGCGACGATGGTCGCCCGCTGGCCGCGCGCGTCGAGCACATGATCGAACAGCCGCCCGAGCAGCTGCATCGCATAATCCTTGAACGCCAGGGTCGGCCCGTGGAACAGCTCCATCAGCCAAAGCCGCTGGTCGATCTGCACCAGCGGCGCCCGGGCGATGTGCCCGAAATCGGCGTAGGCCTCGGCGACCAGCCGCTCCAGCACATCGGCGCTCACACTGCCGCCGGTGATGAAGGGCGCGGCCACCTGGGTGGTCACGGCCTCGTAGCTCTGGCCGCGCAGGGCCTTAACCGCGCCGCCATCCAGCCGCGGCCAGTCCTCCGGCACATACAGCCCGCCATCGCGGGCAAGCCCGGTCAGCAGCACATCGTCGAATTCCAGATCCGGGGCGGTGCCCCGCGTGCTGACATAACGCAAATCGGTCACTCTCTCTGCTGCGGCGGCGTAAACTAACGACTTAGCCAAAGCGCATGCAAGCGCGCCGAAAAGATGCTTCAAGATGAAGCAGGCGCAAGCGGCCGTGGAGGAGAACGACGTGACATCAAACCAGACATTGCACCGGGACGCGCTGGTCTGGGATGCCCATAGCTGTCTGCCGCTGAAGCCGGACGCGGAAATTCGCCAGCTCAAGCGGCACAAGGCTGCCGGCGTCGATTTCGTGTCGATCAATGTCGGCATGGACATGAACCCGGTGTCGGATGTCATCGGCGTCCTGGCGGGTTTTCGCGCCAGCATCCTGGCCAATCCGGACGATTTCGCCCTCGCCGGCAGCGTTGCCGATATCCGCCACGCCAAGCGCGAGGGCCGGCTGGCGATCGCCTTCGACCTGGAAGGCTCCAGGCCGCTTCAGGACGAGATCGCCATGGTGCAGCTCTATTACGATCTCGGCGTCCGGCAGATTCACCTCGCCTACAACCGCAACAATTCGGTCGGCGGCGGCTGCCATGACGAGGATATCGGCCTTACTGAATTCGGCCACCGCGTGGTCGCCGAGATCAACCGGATCGGCATGCTGATGGATTGCTCCCATACCGGCCACCGCACCAGCCTCGACATCATGGCCGCATCGACCAAGCCGGTGATCTTCTCCCACGCCAACCCCAAGGCTCTGGTCGAGCACGGCCGCAACATCAGCGACGAACAGATCGACGCCTGCGCCGCCACCTGCGGTGTGATCGGCATCAACGGGGTCAGCCTGTTCCTCGGCGACCCGGCCGCGTCGAGCGAGGCGATGGTCCGGCATATCGATCATCTGGTGCAGCTCATCGGCCCTGCCCATGTGGGCATCGGCCAGGACTACAGCTACGACGCCGTCACCGGGGTTGTGCCGGATGGCGGGCATCCGGACTATTGGTGGCCGAAAGAGGCAGGCTACGATTTTGGCGAAGTGCGATTCGCCGAGCCGGAACAGTTTCCCGAGATCACCGAAGGGCTTCTGGCGAAGGGGTATTCGGAGGCTGATATCCGCGGAATTCTTGGGGAGAATTTCCTGCGGGTCGCTGAGGCGACGTGGCAGTAGGCCCTCCGACTCGGTTCAGCTTCCTGCCCCGCAATCACATGGATTTTCGTTAGCCCCCTCACCCTAACCCTTGCATGTTCTTCGAGGCGCGAATCGTTGGGAGAGTGAGGGGGCTAGACCAATCGCTTGGCGGCGTCGCGTAACGACTTCGTCTCATTATCCACCAGCGCCCTACCCGTCCAGATACCGCCGCTGGATGTGGCGCTTGAAGGCGTCTGCGTCGAGCGGACGGCCGGTGGCTTCGGTCATCAGCGTGTCGGCCGGCAGGCGGGAACCGTGGCCGTGGACCTTGGCGCGCAGCCAGCCGACCAGCGGGGTGAAATCGCCCTTTGCGATGCCCGGCAGCACGCCGGACTCGGCGTTGCACGCAGTCTCGAAAAGCTGCGCCGCCGCCATGGCGCCCAGGGTGTAGGTCGGGAAATAGCCCCAGGCGCCGCCGGGCCAATGGATGTCCTGCAGGCAGCCCTGCGCGTCGTCGGGCGGCACCACGCCGACCAGCTCCGCCATGCCGTCATTCCAGGCGCCCGGCAGATCAGCCAGCGCCAGATCGCCGGCGATCATCGCCTTCTCCAGCCGATAGCGCAGGACAACATGGGCCGGATAGGTGACCTCGTCGGCATCGACCCGGATGAAGCCGCGATCTACGGTGGTGTAGAGCCGATGCAGATTGTCGGTGCTCCAGGCCGGCCCGTCGCCGCCGAAGGTCTCGCGCAGCAGGGGCGAGACGAATTCCAGGAATTCGCGGCTGCGGCAGGCCTGCATCTCGATGATCAGGGATTGGCTCTCATGCATGCTCATGCCCAGCGCCGAGCCCACCGGCTGCTGAAGCCAATCCGCCGGCCGGCCCTGCTCGTAGAGGGCGTGGCCGGTCTCGTGCAGGACGCCCATCAGCGCCTTGACGAAATCATCCTCGTCATAGCGGGTGGTGATGCGTACGTCATTGATACCGCCGCCGCAGAACGGATGCAGGCTGACATCGAGCCGGCCACGCTCGAAATCGAAGCCGACCGCCGTCATCAGCGTGGTGCCGATATCGCGCTGCGACTCGATCGGGTAAGGCCCTTGCGGCATCTCCATCGTCGGGCGGCGCGCCTGATGTTCCAGGACCGCTTCGATCGTCCCCGGCAGGTATTCGGCGAGGTCCGCGAACAGGGTGTCGATCGCCGCCGAGCTGCCGCCGGGCTCCCACTGATCCAGCAGCGCGTCATAGAGCGAGACGCCCAGCGCCTTCGACTTGCAGGCTGCGATCTGGCGTTGCAGGTCGAGTACGTCGCCGAGGCTGGGCAGCAACGCCGCGAAATCGTTGTCGCGCCGCGCCGACCGCCAAGCCATCTCGCTTTTGGAGATCGCCCGGGCGCTGGCCTCCACCATATCCGCCGGGACCGCCGTCGCGTGCCGCCATCGCCGCCGCATCTCGCGCAGATTGGCCCGGCGCCAGTCGTCATGGCCGTCTGCGCCATCGGCCTCGTCGAGCCAGTCCGACATGCCCTCGCCGGTCATCAACTCGTGGCTCATCACTTCCAGCGTGGCATTGATCTCGGCCCGGGAGTCCGCCGCCCCGTCCGGCATCATCGTCTCCCGGTCCCAGTCCAGCAGGGCTTGGGCGTTGTCCAGATTGCTGATCCGGGCGAAGCGCTGCTCGAGTCGCTGATAGGCGTTCATGTCGGTTCAGGTCCCTTAGAGGATCGGGCGTGGTTGCGAAGAAACAAAAGATATATGACCGCCAGGGTCGCGGCGAATGCGAACCATGTGACCACATATTGCAGATGATTGTTTGGGATATCGAGACGGGTCTGGCCGCCGATCGGCAAAACCGACACATCCGCACCGACCTCCGCCTCCAGGATCAACCCCGGCGCCGAATTCACCCCGGCAGCGGCAGCCATAGCCACAGTGTCTACCCAGAACCAGACATTGTTCGCCGGCTCATTGTCGGGCTGCATCCAGCCGCGCTCGGGCGGGCGGCGGGCGATGGCGGACACCGCCACCGGGCCGGCATATAGGCCATCCGGGCGAGTTCCAGGGTCGCTCCGGTCCAGCGGCACCCATCCACGATTGACCAGGACAATCTGCCCCGCCGCAACGTCGGTCCGTCGCAGGGGCGTCACCACCTGCAACCCCACTTGGTCTCGGTATCGCCGCCCGGTCAGATGGAATTCGTGCTCATGCAGAAAGACCCCCTCGAGGCGGATCCGGCGATAGTCCCAGTCGGCCGGATCGGAAATGGTGTTCGGTAGCGGCGTGGGCTCCGCCGACATGGCGGCCTCGATCCGCGCCAGCAATTCGGTCTTCAATTCCAGCTTGTGGATCTGCCAGACGCCCAGTCCGATCAGCAGCGCCATGGCCGGTATGACAAAAACCGTGGGCCAGAATGCGGGATGGCGATCGGCCATGGGTTCAGCCGCCGGGATTGTCGCCGTCGAAATCCGCATCGAAGTCCTCCGGCCGATGGCGGTACTGCAATCCGAGCACCAGCGCCTTCGCCGGCGGCAGCAGGGCCAGGGTCATGCCGATGATCAGCACTGCCGAGATCGCCAGGAACGCCCAGGAGGACAGCCCGAAAATCGCGTCGATCCAGAACGCCAGAGGCAGCGCAATGCCGCCGACGATGAACAGCAAAAAGACTGCCGGCCCATCCGCCGTATCGTTGGACGCCAATGCAAGGCCGCAGTCCGAACAGCGCTCGGTGACCTTCAGATAGCTGTCATAGACCCGGCCCCGGCCGCATCGCGGACAGCGGCATCTGAGCGCCGTTTCGATCAGCGGCGCTGGCCCCGTCTCCGTCGCCATATCCTGGGACTGGCCGGTGCTATTGGCCGCCAGCGCCGAGCGTGCTGGCGAAATAGACGAAGCAGAACAGGAACAGCCAGACCACATCGACGAAATGCCAGTACCAGGCCGCCGCCTCGAAGCCGAAATGGCTGTCCGGGCTGAAATGCCCCTTCACGGTCCGGCCCCAACAGACGGCCAGGAAGATCGTGCCGATGATGACGTGGAATCCATGGAATCCGGTCGCCAGGAAAAAGGCCGACGGATAGATGCCGTCGCTCATGCCGAAGGTCGCATGGGCATACTCGTAGGCCTGGATGCCGGTGAAGATCGCGCCCAGCAGCACAGTGATGCCGAGCCATCTGGCGCCTTCCTTGTTGTGGCCCTCGACGATCGCGTGGTGCGCCATGGTGACTGTCGTGCCCGACAGCAGCAGCACCAGGGTCATCAGGAGCGGCAGCGGGAAGGCGTGGATCGGGTCGATGCCCGGCGCCGGAAAGGCGAAATCGCTACCGGCCTTCGGAAACAGCCAGGCGTCGAAGAATGCCCAGAAAAATGCCGCGAAAAACATGATCTCCGAGGCGATGAACAGGATCATGCCGTAGCGCAGCCCAAGCTTGACCACCGCCGAATGGGCCTTTTGGGTGTACGCCTCGGCGATCACGTCGCGCCACCAGATCGCCATCACCGCCGCGACCGCGACGGCGCCGGCGATCAGATACCAAGCCGACCCGCCATGCATGTAGACCACGGCGCCAACCGCCATCAGCCCGGCGGCGAATGAGCCGACCAGCGGCCACGGGCTGGGCTCGACCAGGTGGTACGGGTGCGGTTGCCCCCCGTCTGAATCGGCGTGCGACGGAGCGTCCGGTGCGGTCACGTCGGTCATGTCCTGGGCCCTCTCGGCTTCCCGAATTCCATCAGCGGCCTGACGCCGCTGCGATCATGGTCGACCGGGTGCCGGCGAGGGCGGCCCGATCGTCTGCGTTGTCGATGTTACCGCTCAAATCGTCCACCGGGTCGGAGGCGGAACGAAAGAACGTATAGGACAGGGTAATGGCTCTGATCTCGTCCAGATTGGGATCGTCGTCGATTGCCGGATCGACGAAGAAATAGACCGGCATGCTGACCAACTCGCCGGGCGCGAGCGTCTGCTCGTCGAAGCAGAAGCACTGGATCTTGTGGAAGTAGATCCCGGCCTTGGCCGGGGTGACGTTATACGCGGCCATCCCGGTGATCGGCTGGTCGGACAGGTTCCGGGCCGAATAGAACGCCAGCCCCGACTGGCCGATTTGCAGGGTGACCTCCCGATGATCCGGCGAGAATTCCCAAGGCAATTCGCTTTCGGTGGTTCCGGAGAAGCGAACCCGGATCTCTCGGTCGAGCACCCGGTCCGGCGCCGCGTCGGCCACCTGGGTGGTGCCGCCATAACCGGTAACCCGGCAAAACAGATCGTAGAGCGGCACGGCCGCGAAGCTGAGCCCGACCATGCCAAAGGCCAGTCCCAGAAGCCCGGACAGCATCAGGGTGTTTCGGCGATTTGGCGCGCGCCGATGCATCAGGCGCCCGCCATCCGTACCAGCGCCACCATGTATATCAGCGCCACGAAGCCAAGCAGCGCGTATAGCGTCGCGAGGTTTCGGCCGCGCAGTCGGCGTTCGAATTTCTGCTGATCCTGTTCCGTCATCTCAGGCGGTTCCATTGGCGATCAACAAGGCAAATAGGGCGAACAGGTGAAAGATCGAATAGCCGAACATGCGCCGCGCGGCGCGATGGCCGGTTGCCTCGCCATCCTCGCGTAACACCTGTACGGCGCAGATGAGGAACAGCACGCCGAGCACCGTGGCCCCGGCGGCATAGCCGAGTCCGGCCGTGCCGACCCAGTAGGGGGCAACGCTCAACGGCAGCAACAGAACCGTGTAGATCAGCATCTGGATCTTGGTATGCCGCGCCCCGGCCACCACCGGCAGCATCGGCACGCCGGCCATCCGGTAATCGTCGTTGCGGTACAGCGCCAGCGCCCAGAAATGCGGCGGGGTCCACATGAAGATGATGGCGAACAGGACGATCGAGGCAAATCCGACATCGCCGGTGACCGCCGCCCAGCCGATCATTGGTGGAAATGCGCCGGCAGCGCCGCCGATCACGATGTTCTGCGGAGTCCGGCGCTTGAGCCAGATCGTGTAGACGAAGACGTAGAACAGGCTGGCGAGGAGCAGGATCGCAGCGGCGACCCAGTTGACCGCCAGCCCCATGGTGACCGTCGACGCCGCTGTCAGGAACACGCCGAAAGCCAATGCGTCTCCCGGCGCCACCCGGCCGCGCGGGATCGGACGCCCCCGGGTCCGCTTCATGACGGCGTCGATGTCGCGGTCGTACCACATGTTGATCGCGCCCGCCGCGCCGGCTGAAATCGCTACGCACAGGACGGCCGTCGCCGCGAGGATCGGGTGCAGCGCTCCGGGCGCCGCGACCAGCCCGGCCAGGGCGGTGAAGACCACCAGCGACATGACGCGCGGCTTCAACAGCGCCACATAGTCGCGCCACGAAGCGGTGGATAAGGTCACCTGCTCCCCGGCCAGCGGCCGTGCTTCTACCGAGACATCGGTCATCGTCTTGTCGTCACGCCTCCCCCATGGACGGTATACAACTTTTCCGCCCTTATTTGATCTTTGGCAGTACCTCGAACTGATGGAATGGCGGCGGCGAACTCAGGCTCCATTCCAGCGTCGTCGCGCCCTCGCCCCAATAATTGCTCTCCACCCGCCGGCCTGCCTTCAGCGTGTACAGGGCGATGAACACGAACAGCACCGCCGCCGCCACGGAGATGAAAGCGCCGATCGAGGACACCATGTTCCAGCCGGCATAGGCGTCCGGATAGTCCGAAATGCGCCTCTGCATCCCGGCCAATCCCAGGAAGTGCTGCGGAAAGAACAACAGATTCACGCCGACGAAGGTTATCCAGAAGTGGATTCTGCCCCAGCGCTCCGGATACTGCCGGCCGCTCATCTTGCCGATCCAGTAGTACCAGCCGGCGAAGATGGCGAACACCGCGCCCAGGCTCAGCACATAGTGGAAATGGGCGACCACGTAGTAGGTGTCGTGCAGGTAGACATCCATGCCGCCATTGGCCAGTACCACGCCGGTCACACCGCCAACGGTGAACAGGAAGATGAAGCCCATCGCCCAGAGCATGGGCGTGTCGAAGGTGATCGACCCGCCCCACATGGTGGCGATCCAGCTGAAGATCTTGATGCCGGTCGGCACCGCGATGATCATCGTCGCGATGGTGAAATAGGCCTTGGTGTCCACATTCATGCCGACGGTGAACATGTGATGGGCCCAGACCACGAAGCCGACTGCGCCGATCGCCACCATGGCGTAGGCCATGCCCAGATAGCCGAAGATCGGCTTGCGCGAGAAGGTCGAGACGATCTGGCTGATCATGCCGAAGCCCGGCAGGATCATGATGTAGACTTCCGGATGCCCGAAGAACCAGAACAGATGCTGGAATAGGATCGGATCCCCGCCGCCAGCCGCTTCGAAGAAGGAGGTGCCGAAATTGCGGTCGGTCAGCAGCATGGTGATGCCGCCGCCCAGGACCGGAATGGCGAGCAGCAGCAGGAAGGCGGTCACTAGCACCGACCAGACGAAGAGCGGCATCTTATGCAGCGTCATGCCCGGCGCGCGCATGTTGAAGATCGTGGTGATGAAATTGACCGCGCCCAGCACCGACGAGGCGCCGGCCAGATGCAGCGAGAAGATCGCCATGTCGACCGAGGGGCCGGAATGACCGAACTCCGCCGATGAGAGCGGCGGGTAGACGGTCCATCCGGTACCGGCGCCATCACCGACAAATGCCGAGGCCAGCAGCAGCCCGAACGACGGTACCAAAAGCCAGAATGAGATGTTGTTCAGCCTGGGGAACGCCATGTCCGGTGCGCCGATCATCAGCGGCACGATCCAGTTGCCAAAGCCGCCGATCACCGCCGGCATGACCATGAAGAACACCATGATCAGGCCGTGTGCGGTGATCCAGACGTTCCACTGCTGCCCACTAGCTACGTAATCCAGCCCTGGGGACATCAATTCCAGGCGCATCATCAGCGAGAAGAAGCCGCCGATCAGCCCGGCAATCACCGCGAAGATCAGGTAGAGCGTCCCGATATCCTTGTGATTGGTCGAGAACAGCCAACGCTTGACGAAGCCGGGCTTGTGATCGTGATGGTCGCCGGCATGCGCCGCGGCGTGATTGGTCATGGTGACGTATCCCTAGAGACTTTTACTGCCCAGCCGGTTGGATGGCCGATTGCACGATTTGCCGCTCCATAACGCCGCCATCGGGCGGCGCCCCATAAGTGCGGGTCAATAGGACCGGTGGCTCGTCCAGCACGCGCCCGGCGACCTGCTGTTCGACCCAATCGTCGAAGGCATCACGGCTGACCGCCCGAATTTCGATCGGCATGAAACTGTGGTCGGGTCCGCATATTTCCGTGCACACCCCGTAATAGGTTCCTTCCTGGTCGATCCTGACCCAGGTGTGGTTCATGCGGCCGGGGACGGCGTCGGTCTTGATGCCCAAGGAAGGCACCGCCCAGGAATGCAGCACGTCGTTGGCAGTGATCAGTATCTCGATATTGGTGTCGACCGGCAGCACGATCGGCCGGTCGACGGATAGCAGCCGGACCTGCCCCGGCTGGAGATCCGCCTCCTGGACCATATAGCTCGTGAATTCGTCGATCTGCTGATCCGGATAGGCATGGCCCCAATACCATTGGTATCCGGTTGCCACGAGAGTCATATCCGGCTCTTCCACCCGATCCATGTAATAGAGCAGTTGCATGGACTTCAAGGCGATGACCGCCAGGATGAGCAGCGGCACCGCGGTCCAGGCGACTTCGAGCAGCGTATTGTGGGTGGTCCGCGACGGCGTCGGGTTCCGGCTGGCGCGGAATTTCACGATCACGACCAGCAGCAGCACCGTCACCAGCAGGGTGATGCCGCCGATGATCCAAAGTAGCAGATTGTGGAATTCGATCAGGTTTTGTTGAACCGGCGACGCGGCGGCGCGCATCCCGATCGCCCAGGGCTCCGGCGCTCCCTGTTGCGCCAGGGCGGCGCCCGGCACGGCCATGAACAAAGCCATCGCGCCCGCCGCAAGTTTCGTCAGGTTCATCGTCATCCGTTCCTGTCGTTCGCCTGCCTTGATCCGATGCCGGTCGGCATCGCTTTATTGATTGTGCCAACCGCCCAATGACGGCCGCGTTGATTGACCGGCCTTCTATCGTGCCGATCCAAGGGGGATCATGTCCGCGCCCGTATACCCATTCCGAGGGCGAATGGGAAGCGCCGGGCCGGGCCACCCGACGGCGCCCGACAACCGGCAAACTACACCGGCGGCGGGGGAATTAACAACCGCGCGCTTGTCCCAGCTCGTGCTTTCCGGCCATCGCCTCAGCCACGATTTCCGGCCTTGGTTCATGACCCGTAACCAGGCCATAGGCCAGAGTTTGCCAGCCGGCTTCGGGAATCGACCACATCGGCCGGCATTCACCAGCCTAACGGTCGAATTTTTCGATGTTTTCCCAGCGCTGTTTTTCCTTTTTGAGTTGTGACTTCCTGCCGCGTCAATACGCCTGGGATTGGCGTCCGAACGTGATTGCGTAGCGTCACGCGCAGGATCGATCAGACGCCTGCCGCCGTGTAAGATGATTCGGACCTTGCCGCATCGGCGGTGGAACGCCACTTTCAGTGAGATGCCGGCGCCTCGATCCGATGAAACGCCGCTTCGCAATGTGCCCACTGACAGCCATCCGGAGCTCCCCATGAGCAGCCTCTCCCAGACCGACGACTTGTTCTTCAACCGCGCAGGCCTCGACCGCGACAAGGTCGAGCGCATAGTCGCGGACAGCTTGGATGGCGCCGATGATGGCGAGTTGTTCCTGGAATACCGGCAATCGGAAGGGCTCGGCTGGGACGATGGCAAGCTGAAGAGCGCCAGCTTTGACACCGCCCAGGGCTTTGGCCTGCGCGCCATCGCCGGCGAGGCGAGCGGCTACAGCCACGCTTCCGAACTGTCGGAAGAGGCCATCCGGCGGGCCGGCCAGACGGTCCGCGCCGTTCATGCCGGGCAGGGCGGCACCATGGCGGAAGCGCCGGTCGGCACCAACGCCAAGCTCTACACCGACACCAACCCGCTATCCGAGGTCGATTTCGAGACCAAGGTCAAACTGCTGCAGGACATCGACGCCTACGCCCGTGCCAAGGACCCAAGGGTCAAGCAGGTCATGGCCTCGATCTCCGGCGAGTGGCAGGCGGTGCGCATCATCCGCCCCGATGGCCGCCATGCCGCCGACATCAGGCCCCTGGTCCGGCTCAACGTCTCGGTGGTCTGCGCCGATGGCGACAAGATGGAAAGCGGCGGCTACGGCACCGGCGCCCGCGCCGGGTTCGAGGCCTATCTCGACCCGACGACCTGGGAATTCGCGGTCGACGAGGCGTTTCGGCAGGCAACGGTCAAGCTCGACTCGATCGACGCGCCGGCCGGTGAGATGACGGTGGTATTGGGCTCCGGATGGCCCGGCATCCTGTTGCACGAAGCTATCGGCCACGGGCTGGAAGGCGATTTCAACCGCAAGAAGACATCTGCCTTCTCCGGCCTGATGGGCGAGCGCATCGCCTCGCCCGGCGTCACCGTTGTCGATGACGGCACCATCACCGACCGCCGCGGCTCGCTGACAATCGACGACGAGGGCACGCCGAGCCAGACCACCACCCTGATCGAGGACGGCATCCTGGTCGGCTATATGCAGGACCGCATGAATGCGCGACTGATGGGCGTGGCGCCGACCGGCAATGGACGCCGGCAGAGCTATGCCCACCACCCGATGCCGCGCATGACCAACACCATCATGCAGAACGGCGCGCACGAGCCGGAAGAAGTGATCGCCTCGGTCAAGAACGGGCTGTACGCGGTCAATTTTGGCGGCGGCCAGGTGGACATCACCAATGGCAAGTTCGTGTTCTCCACCTCGGAGGCCTATCTGATCGAAAACGGCAAGATCGGCGCCCCGGTCAAGGGCGCCACCCTGATCGGCAACGGCCCCGACGCCCTGACCAAGGTCTCCATGGTCGGCAACGACATGGCGCTGGACCCCGGCATCGGTACTTGCGGCAAGGATGGCCAGGGCGTGCCGGTCGGCGTCGGCCAGCCCACCATGCGCATCGACGGGCTGACGGTCGGCGGCACGGCGGCGTAGTGTCGCCATTCGCACTGTGACAGGCGGGACAGTTCTTACTCGATCGGCAAGTGGGGCGTAGAGACCGCCTCAAGCGCCAGAAGCGCGCGGCACGCTGAAGTCTTGTCTTCGATCGATCGGCGAAGTTCCCGCTGATCGTCCATTGGTTCGAGCAATGATTGGACATATCGGTTTCCGTGGAGTTGCCACTTCACCGTTATGTCTTCAATAACGGCGTTCAACAGCACGGAACGCCCTTCTCGACGACCGAATATCACCCGACCGACGGTCATCCTCCGCCACTTCGGTAATCCGGCTGCGACAGAACGGCGTCGGAATGCGGGCAGGCCGCATTCGTGTCAAATGCCGGCAGCATCCCATTCTTTACGCACGATTAACCCTGGGTTGCTAATCCAGGCTCAAGCCGTGTCGGTTTGCTCGCGGAGCCGTGACCGCAAGCCCGGCAATCCTCCTTGGCCACCGAGCGTTCCCATCATGCAAGATGCCTTTCTCACCGTTCTGCCTATCGCCGCCGTCGCCTTGCTGGGCTATGCCGCCGTCAGGTTCAACTACCTGGCGTCATCCGTCGCCGACGGCCTGTCCCGCTTCGTGATCGCCGTCGCGATTCCGCTCTTCGTCTTCCGATACAGTTTCGACAATGCATGGACGATGGAGCAGCTTTTCAGCTTCGCCTGGCCAATGCTGTCGATCTATTTCCTCGGGGCGCTGGGCGCGATGATCGTCGCTTTGGTGATCGCCCGCAGCATGGCCGGGAGCGACTCGCCCAATCTGGTCGCCGCCGGCGCCTCCCATTCCAACGTCATGCATTTGGCGTTGCCGGCCGTCGTGCTGCTTCTGGCCGATGGTTACCGCGTGCCGTTGGTCATCATCCTCGGCCTGCACGGATTGCTGATGGCGATGATCGCCAATGCGGTGAACGATGTGAGGCGCAATGCCGCCGGGCAGATCCCGCAATCCCTGGGACGGGTGTTCACCAAGCAGATCAAGAGCCCGATCCTGATCGCGCTCATCGTCGGACTGGTGCTGAAGCAGCTCAATGTCGCCATGCCGGGCGAAATCGGCCGGGTCGTTTTTCTGATCAGCGACGCGACCGCGCCCTGCGCCCTGTTCGCCCTGGGCGGCATCCTGGCGAAGTACAGTTTCGGCGCCAACATGCAGTCCGCTTTCGTGACGTCGGTGCTGAAGCTGGCGGTGCACCCGCTGATCGTGTGGGCGCTGGGGACCTATGTGCTTTCCGTCCGCAGCACCTGGATGTGGCTCGCGATCCTGGCCGCCGCCATGCCCGCGGCGCTGGGTATCGGCAACAGCCAGGGCGGTGAGAACGGCAATTCCGGGGGTGCGGTCGTGTTGCTGTCGACGATCCTGTCGATCGCCAGCATCGCTGCCGTGATGTACTACCGGACTCGTTAGCCAGAAGCGGCTTATCGCGCAAGAAATCAGGGCGGCCTCGAATGGGCCGCCCTTTTTCTTGGCGCCGGCCAAGGGCCGTTCAAGTCGGGGCTAATACGAGTATTCGCGGAATATCGGGTCGATGTCGCCCTGCCAATCGCCGTTGAACTTGCGCAGCAATTCATCGGCCGGTGTCTCGCCGGATTCGGCGATGGTCCACAGGGCGTTGAGGAAGTGCGCCTCGGACTCACCGAAAGCATCCTTTACCGCCCGGCTCTCCAGCCCGCTGCGCGCGATATCCAGCACCTCCATCGCGATGTCCTGCACGCTCCGGTCCCGATGCCGGGTTCGCAGCCCGTCGCGCGGCACCGACTCGCGCAGGGCGGCCCGCTCCTCCTCGGTCCAGTCCTTGACCAGGTCCCAGGCAGCATCCAGCGCCGTTCCGTCATATAGCAGCCCGACCCACAGCGCCGGCAGGGCGCATAGCCGGCGCCACTGACCGCCATCGGCCCCGCGCATCTCCAGGAAGCGCTTCAGGCGCACTTCCGGGAAGGCGGTCGTCATATGGTCTTCCCAATCGCCCATCCTGGGGATCTCGCCCGGCAGGACCGGCATACGGCCATCAATGAAATCGCGGAAGGATTGGCCGGATGCGTCCAGATAGGTGCCGTTCCGATAGGCGAAATACATCGGCACATCGAGCATGTAGTCCACATATCGCTCGAACCCGAAACCGTCCTCGAACACGAAGGGCAGATCGCCGGAGCGGTCCGGATCGGTGTCGGTCCAGATATGGCTGCGATAGCTCTGGAAGCCGTTGGGCTTGCCCTCGGTGAAGGGCGAGTTGGCGAAAAGCGCGGTTGCGATCGGCTGCAACGCCAGGCTGACCCGGAATTTGCGGACCATGTCCGCCTCGCTGGAGAAATCCAGGTTGACCTGCACGGTGCAGGTCCGGGTCATCATGTCGAGGCCGAGAGTGCCTCGCTTGGGCATATAATCGCCCATGATCTTATAGCGGCCCTTGGGCATCCAGTTTATGTCGGAACGCGCCCATTTCGGCTGGAAGCCGAGGCCGATCATGCCCAGACCGACCTCCTGGTTCACTTCGCGCACCTGCCGCAAATGCGCATGCACCTCGTCACAGGTCTCGTGAATGGTTTGCAGCGGCGCGCCGGACAGCTCGACCTGGCCGCCGGGCTCCAAGGTGACCGAACAGCCGGTGGCGTCGCTGAGAGCGATCAGATTGCCGGCCTCTTCCACACGTTGCCAGCCGAAGCGGGCCAACCCTTCCAGCAGCGCGCCGATGCCGTCCGGCCCCTCATAGGTCGGCGGCCGCAAATCGCTCAGGCGATAGGCGAATTTCTCGTGCTCGGTGCCGATCCGCCACTGCTCGATCGGCTTGCTGCCCTGCTCAAGGTGCTCGATCAATTGCCGGCGGTCGGTGACCGGCACCTCGCTCGGCTTAGGAGACACGGAATTCAGCATGGTCCAACTCGATCCAGATTGTGGAATGCATGATGCGCGGAGGATGGGTCCGCGCCAGGTCCTTTGGTATCAGTCGGACCGGCCCGGTGCGCGGTCCTGCCAGTCGCCGGCAACGGCCTGCCAGCAGGCCAGCGCCGCCAGCGCCGCGGTGTCGGCCCTCAGAACCCTGGGTCCCAGGCCAACCGGGTGAACAAAAGGCAGTTCGCGCAGCCCGTCAAGCTCCGACTTGGCGAACCCGCCTTCCGGCCCGACCAGGATCGCCGCCGGCCTCCCTGCGATTTCCGGCACAACCTCGGCAATCGGGCGGCTTGCCCCGAATTCGGCGCCCACCAGCAATACCCTGTCTTCAGGCCAGTCGGCGATCAGCGCGGGCAAGGCGACAGGCGCCAGGATCGCCGGGATGTCCAGCCGTTCGGTTTGCTCGGCGGCCTCGACGATCGTCGCCCGCAGCCGGTCGAGATTGACCCGTGCGGTTTCCGAATTACGGGTGGTGACCGGCTGGATGGCCGACACGCCAAGCTCGGTCGCCTTGGCCACCACGAAATCGGTGGCCGACTTCTTGAGCGGCGCGAAACAGAGCCACAGATCCGGACATCCGCTTTGGATACGGCGCTGGGTTGCCACGTCAACCTTCGCGGCGCCCCGCGTCAGCGTCGCCAGATGGCCCAGCCATTCACCATCGGCGCCATTGAACAGCACCACCGCATCGCCGGCCGAGCAGCGCATCACATTGCGCAGATAATGGGCCTGGCCGGCAGCCAGCTCGATCTCGCGGCCGGCCGACAGATCGCCATTGACGTATAGTCGCGCGCGGGGTTTCTGATCGGTCATGGCGGCACCGATTAAAGGGTGTCCGCGCCGAAGGAAAGCCAAAAGGGCAGCCAAAAGGGCAGATCGTGCACGCCGATCCCACCGACATACCGGAGCAATCCTGGATCGATCGCTTCACGCCGGGGCCGATACGGCCCTATCTGCGGCTGATGCGCCTGGACCGGCCGATCGGCACCTGGCTGCTGCTGCTGCCGTGCTGGTGGGGCCTGGCGCTGGCCAGCGCCGCCGGGCTGGCCGGCCACGGTATCTGGTGGCCCGACCTTTGGCAGATGGCGCTGTTCGCCGCCGGCGCCGTGGTCATGCGGGGCGCGGGCTGCACCGTCAACGACATTCTGGACCGTGATTTCGACGCCATGGTCGCCCGAACCCGCACGAGGCCGATCCCCAGCGGCGAGATCACCGTTCCGCAGGCGTTGGCCTTCCTCGTGGCCCAGCTCTTGGTCGGTCTTGCGATACTGCTGCAATTCAATTGGCCGACGATCTGGCTCGGTGTCGCGTCCCTGGCGCTGGTGTTCCCCTATCCGCTGATGAAACGCATCACCTGGTGGCCGCAACTCTTCCTTGGGCTGACCTTCAACTGGGGCGCCTTGATGGGCTGGATGGCGGTAACCGGCGATGCAACGCCGGCCAGCATGATCCCAGCCGCCATACTCTATGCGGCAGGCATATGCTGGACTCTCGGCTACGACACGATCTACGCCCATCAGGACAAGGCGGACGACGTGCTGATCGGCGTGAAATCGACCGCGCTCCGCTTCGGCGACGCCAGCCGCAGATGGATTGCCGGATTCTATGGGCTTACCGTCATCGGCATCGCCGCCGCCGCCCAGAGCGCCGGCCTGTCGGTATGGTATCTGCCACCCCTGGCCGTCGCGGCCTTGCAACTGGCATGGCAGGTGGCGCGCTGGGAGCCCGACGACCCGGCGGATTGCCTGCGCATGTTCAAGTCCAACCGCGCCTTTGGGCTGCTGGTGCTGGTTGGCTTGATCGCCGGCGGCCTGGCCTGACTGGTCAGGCGTCTGCAGCCGCAAGCGCATCCCGGCGCAATCGGCGGCCACGCTCCGCCCGGGTGACCGGACAGGCGACGTTCTGCATGATAAAGGCGTCCAGAGGCGCATCCGGCGCCAGCCGATCGCGCGCCAGGGTTTGCACCTCGACCTGACCCAGGCCCGCCGCCTCCCGTCCTTCCGCCGCGATGTCCGAAAGGGGAACCGGACGGCCATCCATGGCAATCGCACCATGCCGCCCGACATAGAGGCCGGCGCGATCGATGACGGTATCATCCTCGAACCGCAGATCGACGCCGTGCGCCATGACGAACCGATAGTTGGAGGCGCCCTCGGTCTGGTGCATGCGCGAGAGCTGCGGCTCGGTCAACCACGTCACCGAGACTTCGACGGTCACCGCGGCACTCGGAATCAGCATGGCCGGCACCGCCCCGTACCGGGAAAAATGGGCGGAATAGACCACGTCATATCCGCCCAGCCAGGCCAGGGTCACCGGGATTTCCGTGCCAGGCGGCCAGTCGCGGTATTTGCGGGCGAGTTGCTCGGCTGAGCGGTTTGAGCCGAAGGCGACCACCGGCACCCGGTCCGGATGGTGCAGTCGGGCCTCCGACTGCACCGCACCGTCCACATAGCGAAACGTCCGGCGGTCGATCCGGTAGGGGTAGCCCTTGGCGCGGCGGAGCGCCGCGGCGACGGGCATTACTCTTTGGTCGCGATGGCGACGCAGGTCGCGGACGGTGTCGGGATCACCCGGTTTCCGGGTCGCGGACGCGGCGGCGGCTCGCCGGGCTCCGGGAACCACGACAGCAATTCTTCACCGCAGCCATCGCCTTCCGGCTGCGTGCTCTGCGGCTTGCAATTTGGGCTATCCACCGGACAGTGAAGCCGGACGTGGAAATGCGCATCATGGCCGAACCAGGGACGCAGGGTGCGGATCCACGACCGGTCTTCCCAGTCCCGCTCACATATATTCCGCTTCAGGGTCGGATGAATGAAAATACGCGCCGCACGCGGATCGGAAGCCGCCAAGCGCACCATCTCTACCTGGCCGTCGGTCCAAACCTCTTCCCGAAGCGACCAATCCGTCCGGTCGACCATGATTTCCGCCAGCACCGAATCCCGTTCCGCAAGAGGAATGCGCGGCTGGTCGAGGCGAAACCAGATATCGGCATCCAAACCACTCTGATGGCTGATATGGCCGGAAGGCATCGGACCGCCTCTGGGCTGCGCCATGTCGGCGATCATCACCGGGCCGAGGCTGGCCTCTTCCAACCGAGCGCCAAGATCGCCGATGAACCGAACCAATTCGGGATGACCGTAATTGCGGCGCAGGTTGAGGCGAATCGCCTGGTAGCCCGGTCCATCCGGCGGCAATTCCATCGCGCCGTCGACGCAGCCATCGGAATAGGATCCGACCGAGTTGGGGGCCCCGACCGCAGGGCTTGGAATTGCATTCCAGGCGATATCCTGGGCGCTCGCCGGTGGCGGCAGGGCAATGATCGCGCCACAGAATGCAGCCATGGCCGCAAGTCCAGTAGGCGTCTTCGATATCCAACGGAAAGACACGGGCACTCCCCTATTGATGGCACTGGATCGACGATACTGATCGCGGCGGCGGCACGCTATCACAGCCTCGATTACCGGCCTGTTAACGCCTTGTTCATTCTAACGGCGCGCTATCAGGTCGCAGGCCATCACATCATCGCGACTTGCCAATCCATCCTGGAAATCGGAATTTAACCGGCCTTATGTCGGATCTCAAAAAACAACCGCCGATCGCCATGCTCGTTGCCGTCAGCGCGGTCGGGCCTTTGGCATTGAATATCTTAATGCCCTCGATGCCAGGACTGCCCTCGGTTTTCGACACCGATTACGGCACTGTGCAGTTGACGCTGAGTCTCTATTTGACCGGGCTGGCCGTAACTCAGCTCATATACGGGCCGCTTTCCGACCGCTTCGGAAGACGCCCGCTGCTGCTGGGCGGGCTATGCCTGTTCCTGGTTGGAACAGCCGCCGGATATTTTTCCGTCAGCATCGAGATGCTGATCGCCAGCCGGGTCCTGCAGGCGATTGGCGGCTGCGCCGGTATGGTGCTGACCCGCGCCATCGTCCGCGATCTGTTCGACCGCGAACGGTCGGCCAGCATCATCGGATACGTGTCCGCAGCGATGGTCTTGGCGCCCATGGTGGCGCCGCTGATCGGAGGCTATCTGGATCAATGGTTTGGCTGGCAATCGACGTTCGTCTTTGTCGGATGCTTCGGCGCCATGGTAACGGTCTTCGCTGTTCTGTTGCTGCATGAAAGCAATTACAACCTGCAGCCGCTTCCTGGGCTGCGCGGCATGGTCTCGACTTATGGCGGGTTGTTGGCGTTGCCGGCATTCCGCGGTTACTCCTTCATGACGGCATTCGCCAGCGCGGGCTTTTTCGCCTTTCTGGGCGGCGCACCCTATGTGGTTGTCGAACTGATGGGCCGGCCATCAAGCGAATATGGCTGGTACTTTGCAATGAGCGCCCTCGGGTACATGGCCGGAAACCTGATCTCCGGCCGCATGTCAGTGCGCCTGGGGGTTGATCGGATGATCGGCATCGGGCTCACCTTCAACATTATCGGTGCGGCATCGATGCTGGTTCTGTGGGCCACCGGCCCCAACATACCATTGGCCCTATTCGGCCCTATGATGCTGTTCGCGGTTGGCAACGGCCTGAACATACCGAACGGGACCGCAGGTGCCATTAGCGTCGACCCCAGTCGCGCCGGCGGCGCCAGCGGGCTTTCCGGCTTTCTTCAGATGAGCCTCGGCGCCGGCGCAAGCGCCCTTGTCGGCCATCTGGTCACCGACAGCCAGCTCCCGCTGGCCCTAACGATGCTCGCCGCGTCGATGCTGAGCCTGGCTATCTACGTTCGACTTTTGGGAACCAATCGGCGCGATGCCGAGGCCAAGGCAGTGCCGTTGACTGCGCCGACCCATTAGGACCCTGCTGCCGGCCGGGATAGTGAGCGTCTTGCGTGCATGGCGGTTGCGGAGCATCTGCCCGCCTTCATAATGTCCAAACGAATCGACATGCACGGACAAGTGTCAAGGAACCTGTGATGGCGCAAGCCCCCTTCAGTTGGCCGAATTTCCTGATCCGCTTGACGGCGGCGTTGATCCTGGTCTTCGCCACCTTCAACCCGACATCCTATTCGTATTACGCCTGGGTCATGGATCCGATAGGCGGGCAGATTCCACTGAAGGCGCTGGCGGGGGTCGTGATCGTGATCGCCTATATCATCTTCCTGCGCGCGACCTGGCGGTCGATCGGGCCGATCGGCCTGGTGCTGGCGGTCGCGTTCTTCGGCTCCCTGGTCTGGGTCCTGATCGATTTCGGATTGATCGTGCCCGGCCAGGGTCAACAGATGACCTATGTGGTGCTGGTCATCATGGCTGCGGTGCTGGCGATCGGCATGTCATGGTCCCATGTGCGCCGGCGGGTTGCCGGTCAGGTTGATTCCGACGACATAGACCAATGATGCCGACCGCCGCTCATGCCGAGCCGGCGCCTGCAGTTCCATAGTGGAGAAGGCCATGGCCAATTCGCCCGATGACTCGCTGACGCTGCTTCAGGATCTCATCGCCAAGGCCAAGGCGGCCGGAGCCGATGCGGCCGACGCGGTCTTGTATAACTCGGCCTCCCTGTCGCTGTCGCAGCGGCTCGGCAAGCCCGAACGTCTGGAGCGTTCCGAGGAGGGCGATCTGGGATTGCGGGTTTTCGTCGGCCAACGAATGGCGATCGCGTCCTCCTCCGATCGCTCGCCGACGGCTCTGGCCGAGGTGGTGGAGCGGGCGGTGGCTATGGCCCGATTGGTCCCCGAGGACCCATTCTGCGGCCTGGCCGACCCCGAGCAGCTGGCGACCGATTGGCCGGACCTTGATCTGTGCGACCCGGTCGAACCCGCTGCGGAATCGCTGATCGCCCTTGCCGGCGCGGCCGAGGACGCCGCGTTGGCCGTCGCGGGCGTGACCAATTCCGAAGGGGCGGAGGCCGGCTGGAGTCGCGCGGATATCGCGGTCGCCGCCAGCAACGGCTTCTCGGGCGCATACGCGCTGACCGGCAACAGCCTGTCGGCGTCGGTCATTGCCGGCGAGGGCACCGGCATGGAGACCGACTACGATTTCACCAGCGCGACCTACGCCGAAGACATGGAAGACCCCGCCGCGGTCGGACGCCGGGCCGGCGAAAAGGCGGTGGCGCGGCTCGGCGCGCGCAAGATCGAGAGCATGCGGGTGCCGGTGGTCTTCGACCCGCGCGTGTCCGGCGGCATGCTGCGCCATTTGATCGGCGCCATCAGCGGCCCGTCGATCGCGCGCGGCACCAGTTTCCTCAAGGAATCCCTCGAGCAGCAGGTCTTCGCAGAGGGCATCGTCGTGATCGACGATCCGCATATCAAGCGCGGACGCCGGTCAAAACCGTTCGATGGCGAAGGCGTTGGCAACAGCCGCCGCGAACTGATCGCCGAAGGCGTACTGACCAGTTGGCTCATGGATTTGCGCTCGGCCCGTCAGCTCGGGCTGCAATCCACCGGCCATGCGTCGCGCGGCACCAGCGGGCCGCCCTCGCCGTCCCCGACCAACCTCTACATGGCTGCCGGAGAGGTCAGCCGGGAGGATATGATCGCGGAGATCGACCAGGGCTTCTATGTCACCCAGATGATGGGTTCGGCGGTCAACCAGATTACCGGCGACTACAGTCGCGGTGCCACCGGCTTCTGGATCGAGAAAGGTGAGATCGCCTATCCGGTCAATGAGATCACCGTCGCCGGCAACCTGAAAGACATGTTCAAGGCGCTGGTCCCGGCCAGCGATCTGGAATTCCGCTATGGCGTCGACTGCCCGACATTGCGGATCGACGGCATGACGATCGCCGGGAAATGATCGGCGGGAAATGATCGGCGGGAATTGATCGGCGGCGAGGTCAACACCTGGAGGCCACGCGACTGAAGTACAGCCACCGCCCGGCTCAGCATTCGCCGCCGCCTGCCGGTCGTGGGATATTAGGCAACCGGGATACGGGGCATTCGTGAGAATTCTGATCGTCAGCGACGCCTGGGAACCACAGGTCAATGGCGTAGTGCGCACATTGCGGACGACGCGCGATACCCTGATCGCCGAAGGTCACGACGCGGAGATCATCGGACCGGACCGGTTTCGCTCGATCCCATGCCCGACCTACCCGGAAATCAGGCTGGCGCTGGGAGTCCGGCGCAAACTTCCAAAGATGATCGACGAATTCGCACCCGACGCCATCCACATCGCGACCGAGGGGCCGCTGGGTTGGTCGGCGCGTCGCTATTGCCTAAAGCGCGGGCACGAATTCACCACCTCGTTCCACACCATGTTCCCGGATTATCTGCGCTTGCGCACGGGCATCCCGGTATCGTGGACCTTCGCGATGCTGCGGCGCTTCCACAATCATTCGGACGCCGTCATGGTGGCCACCGATTCGGTGGAGCGCGAATTGAAAGCTCGCGGCTTTGAACATCTGGTCCGTTGGACCCGGGGCGTCGACGTCGATCATTTTCACCCGCGCGACAAGGATTTCCTGGATGGGCCGCGCCCGATCCAACTCTATGTCGGCCGGGTCGCCGTGGAGAAGAACATCGAGGCGTTCCTGGCCCTGCCGAACCCGGGCACGAAATATATCGTCGGCGACGGGCCGCAACTGACCACGCTGCAGGGACGTTTCCCGGAAGTCCGTTTTGTCGGCGCGAAACATGGCGAAGAACTGGCCCGTCACTATGCCGCGGCCGACGTGTTCGTCTTCCCGTCCCGAACCGACACGTTCGGCCTGGTGATGCTGGAAGCGCTTGCCTGCGGCGTTCCGGTCGCAGCCTATCCCGTGCAGGGGCCCGTCGATGTGCTGACCGGCAGCGGCGTCGGCGCCCTGGATGAGGATCTGTCGCTGGCCGTCGAAGAGGCGCTTAAGATTTCCAGCCAAGACTGCCGTAGCTTTGCACTCGCGCATGCCTGGCCAGTCTCCGTACGGCAGTTCCTGAGCCATCTGCACCCGATCAGACGGGCGATTGAGGCAGCATAGACCAGTGCCGCAGAGGCCATGAGTCGGTGCCACTGCATTCCATCGCTGGCGGATCAAGACCTTGCACGCCCGACGACACCGCGCTAGACGGCAGCATGATCTATGCCCTGTATCGCGGCCTGACCGCCGTCGCCGCGCCGTTCGTGCCGCTGATTCTGCGACGACGGCAGGCGGCGGGCAAAGAAGATCCGGATCGTCGCGGTGAACGGCTGGGGCAGGCATCACGCACCCGGCCATCCGGACGACTCGCCTGGATCCACGCGGCAAGCGTCGGCGAGGCCCAGTCGGTCCAGGTTCTGGTCCGCCGGCTGCTCGACCACGATCCGGCACTATCGGTCTTGCTGACCACGGGAACCGTCACATCGGCCCAGATGATGGCGGAGCGACTTCCCGACCAGGCTTTCCATCAATTTGTGCCGGTCGACCGCGTGCTCTTCGTCCGCCGCTTCCTCGACCACTGGCGCCCGGATCTGGTGCTGTGGGTCGAATCGGAGATCTGGCCGAACATGCTTTCTGAGATCGGCAGGCGGCGCATCCCGGCAGCCATGATCAATGCTCGGCTCTCGGCGCGCTCCTTCGGCCGCTGGCGACACATACCCGGCGCCATCCGGTCGCTGCTCTCCGCCTTTCGCGTCATCCTGCCATGGAATGACCATACGGCGGATCGGCTTCGGCAACTCGGCGTTGAACAGATCGGTCCTGTCGGCAATCTGAAATTCTCTGCCGAGTCGCTGCCGGTCGACACGCCTGCGCTCGAGGCCCTTCATAGCGCGATCGGCGGTCGGTCATCCTGGCTGGCCGTCAGCACTCATGACGGCGAGGAAGCGCTCTGCGCCCGGGCGCATCAGCGGATGGCCGCCTCTATCCCGGGATTGCTGACCATCATCGTTCCACGCCATCCGGCGCGTGGGCCGGTTATCGCCGAGCATATGACGGCATTGGGCCTGACTTCGGCCTTGCGCTCGACCGGGGCCCTTCCCGAGGCTGACACCGATATCTATATCTCCGACACCATGGGCGAGATGGGCACCATGCTGCGGCTGTCGCCGGTTGTTTTCGTCGGTGGCTCGCTGGTTCCTCATGGCGGGCACAACCCGATCGAGCCGGCCCAGCTCGACTCCGCGATCGTCTACGGGCCGCATATGGCGAATTTTGCCGAGATCACCAGCCAACTCGACGACGCGGATGCCGCGGTTCAAGTGGCCGATGTCTCCGGGTTGGGCGATTCCGTATGCTGGTTGTTGTCCGAACCGGCCGAGCGCGTTCGCCTTGCCAAAGCAGCCGGAGAGGTCGCGGCCCGAAATACGGGCGTTATCGATCGCATGATGCTGGCGCTGACGCCACTGCTCGAGACCGATGCTTCCGAACCGTCGATGGACCGGGGCGGCAAGCCGGCAGCCGACGGCGCGGCATGAAAACGCCCGGGTTTTGGTACCGGGAACCGGGTCTTGCGGCTCGGATACTATCCCCGCTCGGCGGCCTGTATGCCGGCGCCGGCCGGTGGCGCATGGATCGTGCCAAGCCGGTTCGGGCCGGCATTCCGGTGATCTGCGTCGGCAATCTGGTCGCCGGTGGCGCCGGCAAGACGCCGGTCGCCATCGCCATCGCTCGCTATCTGATCGCCGCCGGCCTGAACCCGCATTTCCTCAGCCGGGGCTACGGCGGACGCAAATCCGGGCCACTGCGCGTCGACCTCGCACGGCATGACGCCCGCGATGTGGGCGACGAGCCGTTGCTGCTGGCCCGGGAGGCACCGTGCTGGATCGCCCGCAACCGCCCGGCAGGCGCCAAAGCCGCCGTCGCCGGTGGCGCCGGCCTGCTGGTCATGGATGACGGCTTCCAAAACCCTTCGCTACACAAGGATCTCTCGCTTCTGGTGATCGACGGCAGCAGCGGATTGGGCAATGGCCGGCTGATGCCGGCGGGGCCGCTAAGGGAACGCCCGGCAGACGCGATCTCCCGAACCAGCGCCGCGATCCTGATGGGGGAGGACACCAGCGGCGTCGGCGCCCTGCTGGCCCGTTACGACCTGCCGGTGATCCGCGCCGGCATCGCGCCCGAGGGCGAGACCGGCTGGCTGCGCGGCCGAAATGTGGTGGCATTCGCCGGCATCGCCCGGCCGGAGAAATTCTTCGCCACCCTCAGCCAGCTTGGCGCCAATCTGGTCGCACGCGTCGCCTTCGCCGACCATCAGCGCATTCCGACCGACGAATTCATGCGCATGGTGGAACTGGCGGACAGCGCAGGCGCTGTGTTGATGACGACGACAAAAGACTATGTCCGACTGCCCGTGGAATCACGGCAAATGGTCGAACCGTTGCCCGTATCTGTCCGCTGGGAAGATGAGGGCGCGCTCGCCGAAATCCTGGAGCCAGTCTTGAGCAGGGTAGCGGACCCGGCTGAAACCTAGAACAGATCCCCTTGTCCGGATGACGGCTTCGCAGGCCGTGCCTTGGGCTGGATCGGCCCGGCCCTGTGCTTGACGGCTTGTCCGGATCCTTTGCCAGCCTTCGTCGTGACCACCGCCCCGACTGTCGCCTGGTCGTGAAACTCGATCTGGAACTCAGTGCCGACGGTCAGCAACGCTGGATCGGTAACCGGGGCGCCGGCAGCGTCGCGGACCAGCGCATAACCCCGGCGCAACACATCCTGATAGGAATAGCTGTCGAGCAGTTTCGACAGTGCCGCGAAGTGGGCCGATGCTTCGGACACTACGCGGTCTCCGGCGACCGGCAGGCGCTCGGCGAGTTGTCGGAACTGACGCGAGGCATCCAACAGCATTTGGCCCGGATGGCGCAGGCGGGCGGCGGCTTCGGCCAACTGGCCGCGTCGCCGCTCGACCAATAGCGGCAGTGCGCGGATCAGTCGTTCGGCGCGGTCGTCGAGCCGCTGGACCGCCCCTTCCAGCAGTCGCATCGGGTCGCCAAGGCCCCGACCAAGCCCCTCGACCCTGACCCGCCGTTCGTCGACCAACCGCGCCATGCCGGCGCCGGAACGCCGCTCGAGGTCCAGCACGGTGGCGACCAACTCGCTGCGCACCGGAACCGCTATCTCGGCGGCCGCCGTCGGGGTCGGGGCGCGGCGGTCAGAGGCGAAGTCGATCAGGGTGGTGTCGGTTTCGTGGCCGACGGCTGAGATCAGCGGGATCGCGCTGGCTGCGGCGGCGCGGACCACGATCTCCTCATTGAAGGCCATCAGGTCTTCCAGGCTGCCACCGCCCCTTGCAACGATCAGCAGATCCGGGCGCGGCACCGCACCGCCGACCGGCAGGGCGTTGAAGCCCTCGATGGCGGCGGCGACCTGCCCGGCCGCTCCGTCGCCTTGCACGAGGACCGGCCAGACCAGCACATGGCGCGGGAAGCGGTCGGAGAGCCGATGCAGGATATCGCGAATCACCGCGCCGGTCGGCGAGGTCACGACGCCGATGATATCCGGCAGAAAGGGCAGCGTTCGTTTGTTCTCCTCCGCGAACAACCCCTCGGCGGCAAGACGGCGGCGACGCTCCTCCAACAGCTTCAGCAGCGCGCCCTCGCCGGCGAGTTCCATGGCCTCCACGACGATCTGGTATTTCGAGCGCCCGGCGAAGGTGGTCAGCCGGCCGGTGACGATCACCTCCATGCCCTCTTCCGGCTTTACCGACAGCTTGCTGGCAGTGCCGCGCCAGCAAACGGCATCCATCACCGCCGAATCATCCTTCAGGGTGAAATAGATGTGGCCCGAGCCCGGCAAGCTGGGCCGCGATATCTCGCCGCGCACCCGGACATGGCCGTAGGTTTCCTCCACCGTGCGCTTCAGCGCGGCCGAGATTTCGCTAACGGTGAATTCCGGAAGGTTCGATCCGGGGGGCGGTGGTCCGCCCGTGTCTGCAAAGCCTTGCGTCATGTCGGCGGCATGATAAACCCTGCGCTCGGTTACTAATACTGCGGATGGTGGCGATGAAGGTGCTGGTGGTCGGATCTGGCGGCCGGGAACACGCTCTGTGCTGGGCGATCGGCGCTTCACCGTTGTGCGATAAGCTGTACTGCACGCCGGGCAATGCCGGCATTGCCGCCGAGGCCGAATGCGTCGCCATCGCCGCCAACGACGTCGACGGGCTGGTCGCCTTCTGTCGTGACAGGGACATCGATTTCGTCGTCGTAGGCCCAGAGGCGCCGCTGGTGCTCGGGCTGGTCGACCGGCTGGAAGCGTCCGGGATCATGGCGTTCGGCCCGACCGCCGCCGCCGCGGCGCTGGAAGGCTCGAAGGCCTTCATGAAGGATCTGTGCGCCCGGCATGGCATTCCCACCGCCGCCTATGCCCGCTTCATCGATGCGGAAGAAGCCAAAGCCTATATCGCCGAACGGGGAGCGCCGATCGTGGTCAAGGCCGATGGGCTGGCGGCCGGCAAGGGCGTGGTCGTAGCGGAGACCCTGGACTCGGCCCTGGCGGCGGTCGATGCGGCGCTGGTCGATGCGGCCTTCGGCGAGGCCGGCGCAGAGGTGATCGTCGAGGAATGCCTAGTCGGACCGGAGGTCAGTTTCTTCGCCCTGGTCGATGGCGCATCGGTGCTGCCGCTGGCGGCCGCGCAGGATCACAAGCGGGCCTTCGACAATGACCGGGGCCCGAATACCGGCGGCATGGGCGCCTTTTCTCCGACACCGCTGATGGATCCGGCGCTGCAGGCCCGGGTGATGGCGGAAATCGTCGAACCCACGGTGCGCGCCATGGCGGCGGAAGGACATCCCTACAAGGGTGTGCTGTATGCCGGGCTGATGCTGACGGCGGATGGGCCAAAGCTGCTGGAATACAATGTCCGCTTCGGCGATCCGGAATGCCAGGTGCTGGTGGCGCGGCTGAAATCCGATCTGCTGCCCGCCCTGATCGCGTCGCGGGACGGCGTGCTGTCGACCGTCGATCTGCGCTGGCACGACAAAGCGGCGCTGTGCGTCGTTATGGCCAGCGAGGGATACCCCGGCCCCTATGGCAAAGGCGACCCGATCGGCGGTCTGGATGCCGCCGGCGAAAGCGAGGCAGTGACGATCTTCCATGCCGGCACGCGGGTCGGACCAGACGGCGAGATTCTCGCCAATGGCGGCAGGGTCCTCGGCGTTACGGCCACCGGCGATGATCTGCCATCGGCGCGCGCAGCCGCATATGGGGCCGTCGACCGGGTCGACTGGCCCGGCTGCTTCTGCCGGCGCGACATTGCCGCGCTCTGAAAAGATGGATATCCGACCGGCCCGGCCGGACGAGGCTCTGCTGCTGACCGATCTCGCGATCCGCTCCAAGGCCGCCTGGGGCTATGAGACCGCGATGGTCGACGCGTTCCGCGACGAATTGACCCTCGATCCGGACAGCGTCGCCAACTGGCACATTTTTGTGACGCAGCAGGGCGACTCCTTGGCCGGCTTCTATGCCCTGTCGGTGCAACCGAGCGGGCGAACCGGCGAGATCGAGATGATGTTCGTCGATCCGGATCGCCTGCGGCAGGGCATCGGCCGTGCCTTGTGGCGCCACATGATGGAAACGGCAAAAGCTTTGGGACTGACCAAAATCCTTATCGATTCAGACCCGTACGCCGAGTCGTTCTATACGGCCATGGGCGCCCGCCGTACCGGCGAAATCCCCTCGGGCAGCATTCCCGGCCGGATGTTGCCGCGTCTGGAATTGGAACTGGACTGAGTGCCCCTCACCCTGTCCGGCGAGCACGATCTTCCTACCGCCCCCGCCGTTCGCGGAAGAACTCCCTCAGCAGTTCCGCCGAGCGACCGGCCTCGACATCGCCGGTGACCGACGGGCGGTGATGGCAGGTCGGCTGGCCGAAGAATTTCGGTCCGTGATCGACGCCGCCCATCTTCGGGTCCGGCGCGCCATAGACCACCTGTCGGATGCGGGCGAAGCTGATTGCCGCCGCGCACATGGCGCAGGGCTCCAGGGTCACGTAGAGATCGCAATCCGGCAGGCGCGGGCGGCCCCGCTCCCGGGCGGCGGCGCGGATGACCAGCGCCTCGGCATGGGCGGTCGGGTCGGCCAGCTCTTCGGTGCGATTGCCGTCGCGGGCGAGGACCAGGCCCGACTCGGCCTCGACCAGCACCGCGCCCACGGGCACTTCGCCGCGGGCGCCCGCCGCCTGGGCCTCGACAAAGGCCAATTCCATCATTGCGGGATCGTATTCCATGGGTTGACCTTGGAAGCCGAGCGCGACGCCGGTCAAGGCATTCCGTCATGATGATTGGGACGGCCGACGGAACCCTGTATATGACCGCTGACCGAACCGTGCCGAGGCGCCGCAAGCCGATGACCAAACCAGACTCCGCCACGCCCAAGGGTGCGTCCGACGGCACGCCCGAGAGCGCCGCTGAATCTCCAAAGGGCGAGCGCATCGCCAAGGCGTTGGCGCGGGCCGGACTGTGCTCCAGGCGCGAGGCGGAACGCTGGATCGACGAGGGCAAGGTCACCGTAAATGGCAAGGTGCTGACCACACCGGCGGTGGTCGTGCAGCCGAGCGACAAGATCACGGTCAATGGGCGTCCGCTGCCGCAGAAAGAACCGACCCGGCTCTGGCGCTACTACAAGCCGGTCGGTTTGGTGACGACCCAGCGCGACCCGGAGGGCCGGCCGACGGTCTTCGAAAAACTGCCGGAAAGCCTGCCGCGCGTGGTTTCCATCGGCCGGCTGGATCTCAACAGCGAGGGTCTGCTGCTGCTGACCAATGATGGCGCGCTTGCCCGGCATCTGGAGTTGCCCAGCACAGGGTGGCCGCGCCGATACCGGGTCCGGGTCCATGGCCGGCCGTCTCCCGAGGCCCTGTTGGGACTGAAGCGCGGCGTGACCGTCGACGGTGTACGCTATGGACAAGTCGACGCCACATTGGACCGGCAGACCGGCGCCAATGCCTGGCTGATCGTCACCTTGCGCGAGGGCAAGAACCGCGAGGTGCGCAAGGTGATGGAGAGCATCAACCTCACGGTCAATCGTCTGATCCGCATATCCTTCGGCCCGCTGCACCTCGGCAGCCTGCCCGAGGGCGCGGTCGAGGAGGTCAAGCAATCGGTCATGCGCGACCAGCTCAGGGGTTATTTCGGCGTCGAGAACGAGAGTAAGAAAGACGGCGGGAAGCCCCCAGAGAAGGCCACAGGTGAGTTTTCGAAAAGGTCCTCGAGAAAGCCCCCCCGGAAGCCAGCTGGGAAGAGCCATGCGCATCATCGCCGGAAAACATAAGGGCCGCCGGCTGACAGCGCCGGCCGGCCGCGATGTCCGGCCGATGACCGACCGAACCCGGGAGGCTCTGTTCAACGTCCTGGCCCATGGCGGCTGGGGCGATGATGGCGCCAACCCGGTCGTCGACGCGGTGGTGCTGGACGCCTTTTGCGGCACCGGGGCGCTCGCCCTGGAAGCCCTGTCGCGTGGCGCCGCCGATGCGTGGTTACTGGACGTCAGCAGCGAGTCCCTGACCGCGGCGCGACGCAATGTCGACGACATGCGGGAATCCGACCGGGCACATTTCCTGCGAACCGATTCCACCCGGCCGCTGCCGGCAAAGGCACAGGCCAATCTGGTCTTCATAGCGCCGCCCTACGGCAAGGCAATGGCGTCGCCTGCCATCACCGGGCTGGCCGACCGGGGATGGATGTCGCCGGGCGCGGTCATCGTGGTCGAATTGGCCGTCCCTGACCCGTTCGAGGTGCCGGAGGGGTGCGAGACGCTCGACGACCGCCGCTATGGCGGGACCCGGCTGGTGTTTCTGAGAGGGCGTTAGCCGCCTTAGGCGGTCGCGGATTCGGAATCGGCCACTGGCCAGACCACCCGGTCCGCCGGAAAGTGCAATGTGATCGTCGTGCCGATTCCGAATTCGCTTTCGATATCCATGGACCCGCCATGCAGGGTCATCAGGCGGTCCGATAGCGGAAGTCCCAAGCCGGTACCGTCATAGCTTCGCTGCATACTGTCCTCGACCTGTCCGAACAGGCTCAGCGCCCGGGGGATATCTTCGGGGGTCATGCCAATACCGGAATCCGTGATGGCGACCGAGAGGGTCCCATCGCCGCGGGAGGTGATCTTGACGGCGATGTCGCCGCCATCGGCGGTGAATTTGAGGGCGTTTGACAGCAGGTTGAGCAGCACCTGCAGGATCGCCCGGCGATCGGCGTACAAACCCGGCAGATTTTCGGGATACTCGGACGTAATCCGGTGACCGCTGCTGGCGGCGCGCTCACGGATCATCCGCAATGCGTCATCGGTGACGGCCTCGAGTGCAAGCAATTCCGGGGTCAGCCGCAATTCGCCTGCCTCGATCTTCGAGACGTCCAGAATATCGGTGATGATGTCCAGGAGGTGGCGGCCGCTGGCGAGGATGTCCCCGGCATATTCCTTGTATTGCGGCGTCCCGACCGGCCCCATCATCTCGGTCACCATGGTCTCCGAAAAACCGATGATCGCGTTCAATGGCGTGCGCAGTTCATGGCTCATATTGGCCAGGAATTCAGTCTTGCTGCGATTGGCGGCTTCCGCCTGCCGCACCGCCACCTGCAACTCGGATTCGCGCTGTTTCAGCTCGGAGATGTCGGCATAGACCGCGACCGCGCCGCCCTCTTTCGTCGGCTGCAGGCTGGCCCGCAACCAGGTCCCATCGTCCAGAACCATTTCCCGATAGGCGTCGCAACCCGGCTCCCCGGCTTCGGCCTCGGACTCCACGCCTGGAATATCGACCCTATCGGTCGGCCCCGGAATCCGCGCCGCAAGCTCCCCGAATTTCCGGTTGCTCAGGGCAAGGTTGCCCTCCGGATCATAGAGGGCGAAGCCCTCATGAATGCGCTCGATTGCTTCATGGAGCCGGAATTGCGCCTCCTCGGCAATCTTCTCGGCCCGCTTCTGCGTGGTGATGTCGCGCAGGATGGCGATATGCACCAACTCGTCCTCGACCTCGGTCCGGCTGATCGCCACCTGCACGGCGGAGCAGGTCCCATCCGGCCGCGTACGGCGTATTTCCTGCGGGCGGAAATAGAGTTCATTCTCCGGTACAAGGCCCCGCCAGGTTCCGCTGGCGAGGAGCCGATAGAAGCTTGTGCCAACTACGCGCTCCGCCGCGCTCCCGAGAACCGCTTCGGCGGCCCGGTTGAGCGATTTGATCCGCCCGTCCCCATCGATCGTGACGATGCCGTCGAAACTATTATCGACGACCTGCCGCATGAAGGCGCCGGACTTTCTCAGGGCGATGCTCTGCGCCAGTAATCGTAAATCGAGTTGGTCGACCCGGCCGATCACTGCGGCGGCATAGCTGAACAATAGTACCAGCAGCCAGGGTGTCAGGTACATCGCGACGGGATTGGCGGCCTGCACAGCGACACTCGCCAGGAAGAGCACCACCCAGCTGCCTGACAGGATCGCCAATCCCCGGCGCCACGAGCAGCGGGCAAAACCCCAACCGGCCAGCGCCGCTATCAAGGCAATCACACTCAGAGTGAGCCATTTTGGCACCCCCCGTATCGCCCGTCCCTGGACGATCGATTCATAGGCGAGCGCCTGCAATACCGCCCCCGGGATGCTGACGTGGATCGGCACAGCAACCTCGTCACCCAGCTCCATGGCCGTCGAACCGATCAGAACCCGTTTCCCGGCCACGGAACGCGGATCGAACCGGCCGAGCAGCACATCGACATAGGACAGCCGTGCGATCAGTTCCGGCCGGATGCCATAGTCGATGAAAAAGGGTCCCGGATTCGCGTGATCGTATTCGGCGAGGGTCGCGAAGAACGATGGCACCCGATCGAGCCCGAGGGACTGCATGGAGGACATCCGACGCACCAGCCCGTCCGCCCCGGCCGTGACATTGACCGAACCCAGCGCCACGCTGCGCTCGAATTCCGGCAGAGGTCGGCTCACCACCAACCGCTCTTCACCGCCCGCCTGGCGCATCATCTGTGCGAAGACCGGCAACAGGACCCGGCCCTCGGCGGCCTGAAGCGCCTCTGCGAGGGCGGAGTCTCCCGGCCGTGTGGAATGTGAGCTGAAATCGACATCGAAGGCGATCCGGTCTGCGCCCGCCGCCCTCAGAGTATCCGTGATCTGGGCATGGTAGGAACGCGGCCAGGGCCAGCCATCAAGCGCCCGCAGGCTGCGGGCGTCGATTTCGACGAGGACCAGGTCTCCCGACACGTCACGCCTGAGCATCTCAAAACGCAGATCGGCGATCTTGAACTCGATGAAATCGAGCAGCCCGAGCATGAAAGCCAAGCTCACCACGCCAAAAATGGCGAGGTGAGCGAAGGCCCGTCGGACCGGGCTATGCGTGGTGCGTGAGGTCATATGTCGATGACAACATCGGTACAGGCCGATACGTCGGCCTAATTGCCGTTGCCGTTGCCGTTGCCGTTGCCGTTGCTGTTTCCGTTCCCGTTCCCGTTGCTATTCCCGTTGCCGTTCCCGTTGCTATTTCCGTTGCCGTTCCCGTTGCTATTTCCGTTACTATTTCCGTTGCCGTTGCCGTTGCCGTTGCCGTTGCCGTTGCTCGGCGGTGCCTTGGCGCCCGGATCGAATGCCACGTCAACGTCGTCTTCGACCTGAACGCCGGCGGCGGCGTTCGACCGGGCGGTCGCGCTTTGACCGGCCACGATGTCGGAGCCGTCGCCGGAGCGCGGGTCACGGACCTGGACCACGCCGTCGCTGACGCTGACCTCGGTATTGTCGTTCTCGACCGTCACGGAG
Organism: Inquilinaceae bacterium; assembly: GCA_965237625.1. GTDB lineage: Bacteria > Pseudomonadota > Alphaproteobacteria > DSM-16000 > Inquilinaceae > JABDIP01. The sequence goes on along the minus strand of CBDEGD010000025.1, from coordinate 50,408 downwards.
AAGACGGTGCCCTTCACGACCGTTGTCAGATAAGGCGCGCGGACCTCAAAACGGCCTTCGGGCGCGCCACCGAAAATCTGGCTGACGCCGGTCAGGAAACCCTCCAGGCCGATGCCGGGAGAACGGTCCTCCACCTGATAATCGGCGGTGCCGGAATCCTGGAAGATCTCGACCCTGTTGGCATCGGCATCGGTTTGCGCCAGGCCGAGCCGCGTTTCGGCGCCCACGGTGATCGCATCTCTGCCGTTGAACAGCAGCACTTGGCTGCCGGCTCCAGTTTCGATCTGGGAATTGCCAGGCAGTTCCTGGCCCGGGTGAACCGGCGCCCAGCCGATCGACTGACCATCATCGACCAGCACATGCGCACGTCCCTCAACCGAGACAACCTGCCACGCTTGCCCGGTCGCGGCATCTTGCCGGGACGGCGCTTGCGGTCCGCCGACACTCATCTGGGCAAGTTGCCCGTCCGGTTGGCCACCTGCCGACACCGGCGATTGGGCCCAGGCGGCGACCGAGCCAATGAGGGCAATCACGAGTGCAGACGCCACTCCCAACTTTGCCCTATGCGGGATCGACAAAAATGCGGCGCCTTCGCTCTTCGCCGAGAGCGGACGCCGTGTCCATGTTACCAACATCATTATTCCCCAATACAGTCCCTGGCTTAAGAAAAACTAGCACACTGTTCGTTATCAACTTAATAAATACTGTGGTTAATTTTGATTATACTTTCAAACGTTTACAAGTAAATTTTTATTGTTTGCGTTAATTTAGTTTAGTTCTTTCACACCATATTCTATCTTTACGACGCGGCAGACAGGACGCACCGGACTGGGTATGACTCGGTGGCACCACGACAACGGAGCTTGTCAATGAACGGCGGAGATCGGCTCGCGGCACGGAGGCTGTGGCGGCGAACCGCAGCGGTCGGGTTGGCCATTGTGGTCGCCGCGCTTTCGATTGCGGTCGCCACCCTCTGGGATGCCCGCGAACTGGACAGCACCATCGGCGAGGTCGTCGGCACCCGCGACGTGGACACCGAATCCGGCCCGCGCCCGGAATTGCTGGTGGCCTATCAGACAGCCGGCGGCGAAACGATGATGTTTGCCGAGGCGGTCGGGTCCCTGGCGCCTGAGGTTGGGGATAGGGTCACGGTCTGGTACAGCGAGGGCGACGCACCTCGCGCGCTGATCGCCCGCCAGCGATTCGCATGGCCCGTCATGCTGCTGCCGGTCGGGCTGGTTTTGGCGGCCTTCGGATTGTGGCTGCAACGCCGCGCACGGCCCGCCGCGACGGCGGAATTGGATGTGAAACCGGGCGATGTGAAGCTTGACGTCGACATCAACGACTTGCGGGACCCTTGACGCCGGTCAGCGTAGGACCCGCCCAAGTTTCACCGGACCTGCCTAGCGGCGGCCGAACAGCCGCTCGATATCGGCCAGGGAAAGCTCCACATAAGTCGGCCGGCCATGGTTGCACTGGCCGGAATAGGGTGTCGCCTCCATCTGGCGCAGCAGCGCATTCATCTCCTCGACCGTCAGCCGACGGCCGGATCGCACGCTGCCATGGCAGGCCAGGGTGGCGCAGACAGCCTCCAGCCGATCCTTCAGGGTCGTAGTATCGTCCAGCGCCGCCAAATCGTCGGCCAGATCGCGGACGAGTCCCTGCACATCGGTCTGGCCCAGCATCGCCGGCACCTCGCGGATCACCACAGCGTCATGGCCGAACGCCTCCAGCGCTAGGCCAAGCTCCGCGAGTTCCCCGGCCCGTTCGACCAAATGCGCGGCCGCCGGACCGGATAGCTCGATCACTTCCGGCAGCAGCAGGCCCTGGGTCTTCACCCGGCCTTCGGCCAGCGCTGTCTTCATGCGCTCATAGACCAGCCGCTCATGGGCGGCGTGCTGGTCGACGATGACGATCCCGTCCTCGGTCTGGGCGACAATGTAGTTCTCGTGCAATTGCGCCCGCGCCGCGCCGAGCGGGAAACCGGCGGCGGCCATCTCGGTCTGTGGTGTCTCGACCGCCTCGCCGCCCGCCATCGGCCCGCCCACCAGATCCGCCCGCGCCGAGGGCGGCCCGATCGGCGCCTGGTACTGGGCGGCAAGTTCCGCCACACCACCCGGCATCCTGCCCGGCATGCCGGATGACCCGCCAGGACGATAGGAAACATCCACACCGCTATGGGGCCGGAATGCCCCCAGCGTCGCGGTCCCCACGCTGGTGGAGGCGCGGTGCCCGGCCCCGGCCAGCGCATGGCGGATGGCGCTGACCACCAGCCCGCGCACCAGCCCGGCATCGCGGAACCGGACCTCGGCCTTGGCCGGATGCACGTTGACGTCGACCTCCTCGGCCGGCAGTTCCAGGAACAGCGCCACCATGGGATGGCGGTCGCGGGACAGAAAATCCGCATAAGCGCCGCGCAGGGCGCCCAGCAGCAGCTTGTCGCGCACCGGCCGGCCATTGACGAAGAAATACTGCGCCTGGCCGGTCGCCCGGTTCAGGGTCGGCAAGGCGGCATGACCGGTCAGGCGGATGCCCTCGCGCTCCGCATCGATGGGCACGGCGTTATCAGCGAACTCCCGGCCCATGATCGCCGACAGACGGGCCAATCGCGAATCCAGCAGATCGCCCTGAGCGGCGCTGAGTCGCACCGGCGTCCGGTTCTCGTCGGACAGGGTGAAACCGATTTCCGGGCAGGCCATGGCGAGGCGCTGGACCGCGTCGATGACGGCTGTGGTCTCGGCCCGCTGGCCCTTGAGAAATTTCAGCCGCGCCGGGGTGGCGTAGAACAGATCGCGCAGCTCGACCTTGGTGCCGGCATTCAGCGCGGCGGGCACCGGCTCGCCGAATTCGCCGCCCTCTACCGTCAGCGCCCAGGCCTCGTCGGATCCTTCGGCCCGGCTCGACAGGGTCAAACGCCCGACGGCGCCGATCGAGGGCAGCGCCTCGCCGCGAAAACCCAGCGTCGCGATATGGACCAGATCGTCATCCGGCAGCTTGGACGTCGCATGGCGCTCCACGGCCAGGCAAAGCGCCTCACGGTCCATGCCGCGCCCATCATCCACAACGCCGATATAGCTGCGCCCGCTGTCCCGCAGGGTCACCTCGATGCGGCTCGCGCCGGCATCGATGGCGTTCTCCACCAACTCCTTGACGGCCGCCGCCGGCCGCTCGATCACCTCGCCGGCGGCGATCCGGTTGACCAGGTTTTGCGGCAATCGGCGGATGGGCATGGGTTTGGCTCGCGGAAGAAGGCTACCAGATATCGTAGACCCTGAGGGTCTCGAACGCGAGTGATTGTGGTTGATCGTGAGGTCGATTTGGCGGCTAAGGCCAGCATCCGACTGCCTTGTCCAAACCGCCCGCCAACCCGTCATTCCCGCGAAAGCGGGAATCTAGAGCTGCCAGCATCTGGTCCATCGAGGTTCCCGCCTTCGCGGGAATGACAATCCTATGGGACGGCGGCCTAACCCCGGTTTTCGTGGTAGAATTTCATCAGGCCGACAGTCGAGCTGTCATGGCCCTCCGGTGTCGCTCCGGGCGCCAGTTTCGGCAGGATGTCTCCGGCAAGCTGCTTGCCCAGTTCCACGCCCCATTGGTCGTAGCTGTAGATGTTCCAGATCACCCCCTGGACGAAGATCTTGTGCTCGTAGAGAGCGATCAGCATGCCGAGCGTATGGGGGTCGAGCTGCTTGACCAGGATGGTGTTGGTCGGCCGGTTGCCGGAGAACACCTTGTGCGGCAGCAGCGCCTCCAGGGCGGCGCCCTCCAGCCCCTGGGCCTCCAGCTCGGCGCGGGCCTCCTCCTCGGTCTTGCCGCGCATCAGCGCCTCGGTCTGGGCGAGAAAATTCGCCAGCAGGATGCAGTGATGGTCGCCCAGCGCATTCTGGCCCAGGTCGCTATGACTACTACGGCACGGTGCGATAAAGTCGCAGGGGATCAGCCGCGTGCCCTGGTGGATCAGCTGATAGAAGGCGTGCTGGCCGCAGGTGCCGGGCTCGCCGAACACGATCGGCCCGGTCTGGTAGTCGACCGGCAGGTTATCGCGGCCGACAGATTTGCCGTTCGATTCCATATCGGCCTGCTGCAGATAGGCCGGCAGCCGGGCCAGATACTGGTCGTAGGGCAGAACCCCATGGGCGTGGGCGCCGAAGAAACCGCCATACCAGACCCCCAACAAGGCCAGGATCACCGGCATGTTCTCGTCCAGCGGCGCCTTGCGGAAATGGTCGTCCATGGCGTCGGCGCCTTCGAGAAATTCCTCGAACCGGTCCATGCCGATCGAAATCGCCACCGACAGGCCGATCGCCGACCACACCGAATAGCGGCCACCGACCCAATCCCAGAAGCCAAACATATTGGCCGGGTCGATGCCGAAAGCGGTGACCTCGGCCTCGTTGGTGGACAGCGCCACGAAATGCTTCGCAACGGCAGCCTCGTCAGCGCCGCTCTCCAGGAACCAGCTCCGCGCCGAGCGGGCATTGGTCAGGGTCTCCTGGGTGGTGAAGGTCTTCGAGGCGACGATAAACAAGGTGGTTTCCGGGTCGAGCGGCTTCAGCGCCTCGGCCAGGTGGGTGCCGTCGATATTGGAGACGAAATGCAGCCTGATGTCCGAATGGCGATAGGCGCTCAGCGCCTTGGTCACCATCTCCGGCCCAAGATCGGAACCGCCAATGCCGATATTCACCACATCGGTGATGCGCTTGCCGGAATGACCTTTCCAGTCGCCCGAGCGCACCGCCTCGCTGAAGACGCGCATATGGCCCAGCACCTCGCGCACATCCACCATCACGTCGCGGCCGCCGACCAGCACCGGCCGCAGCGACCGGTTGCGCAGGGCGACATGCAGCACCGAGCGGTTCTCCGTGCGATTGATCTTCTCGCCGGCGAACATGGCGCTACGCCAACCTTCCACATCCTGTTGCTGCGCCAGTTGGATCAGCAGGCGCATGGTCTCCCGGCCGATGCGGTTCTTGGAGTAGTCCAGCAGCATGTCGCCGACGCGCAGCGAGAACTTTTCGAACCGCCGCGGATCGTCGTCGAACATCTCGCGCATGGGCTGGCGCTCCGCTTCCTCGGCATGGGCGGCCAGCAGTTTCCAGACTTCGGATTGGGTCAGCGTCGACATGGATGGGATTTCCGCACGGTGAAGTGAGCGCGGAGGGTATCAAAACGGGATGGGGTTCACCACAGCGACCGACAGGAGGGTCAGCGCTGCCCCCTCACCCTCCCAACGCTTCGCGTCGGGTCCCTCCCTCTCCCCGAGGAGAGGGAAGCTCATGGGCGCCTCGACAAACCCTCTTCTTGGGGAGAGGGAGGAACCCGCGGCGAAGCCGTGGGAGGGTGAGGGGGAGGCAGCGGCCGTTCATTCATAACCACCCGGCTCGCCTTGAGCCCCGGACTAAGGCGAACGACTATCCGCCGAGGCCAAGCTCCCGCGCGGCCAGATCGGCGCCATCGATCAGCCGGTCGGCCTGGAAATCGCCATCCGGCGCGCCGACGACGACGACGGTCAGCGCGTCGGCGTCGTACAGCCGGGCGGCGACACGGTTGGCGTTTGCCAGCGTGACTGCCTCGACCTCTGCGTTGCGCCGGTCGAGGAAGTCGATGCCGAGATCCTCGATCTGCATGCCGAGCAGGATCGAGGCGATGCGGTCGGTGGAGGTGAAGCGCAACGGGAACGAGCCGGTCAGGAAGGTCTTGGCGTCGTCCAGCTCCTCGGCGGTAACGCCGGACTGGGCGAGCCGTCGCCATTCCTGCAGGACCAGATCGAGGGCCTGGACCACATTGGCATTCGACAGCGAACTGCTGGCCATCAACAGATTAGCGTGGTCGAAATTCACCAGATAGCTGCCGATCCCATAGGTCAGGCCACGCCGTTCGCGGACTTCATCGGTCAGCCGCGATGTGAAACCGCCGCCGCCGAGGATATGGTTCACCACATAGGCGGTGTAGAAATCCGGATCGCTGCGGGCGATGCCCGGCTGCGCCAGCATCATGACGCTCTGCGGACCATCACGCTGAACGAGAATGCGGTCACCGGTGCCAGCCTGCGTAATATCGGCGGGCCGCGGGCTCGGGGCGCCCACAGGCAAATCGCCGAAGATGCGGTCCAGGATCGGGCCAAGCTCAGCCGCGGTCATATCCCCGGATACGCCGACGATGAGGTTGGAGCGGTTGAAGCGCCGGTCGACGAAACCCCGCAAATCGTCGGCGGTCAGCCCCGCCAGGGTCTGAGCCGTGCCGCGGGAGGGCCGTCCATAAGGGTGTCCGGCGAACGCCTGTTCGTAAAAGGCCCGGCGGCCCATCCAGTTCGGATTGGCGACCTGGCGGCGGATATCGGCAAAGACGGCGGCCCGCATGCGCTCCACCGCGTCCTCGTCGAAACGCGGCGCGGTCAGCGCCAGCCGAAGCAGGTCGAAAGCTTCATCCGCATTGGCCGTCACGGTCTTCAAACTGCCATAGAAGCCGTCGATCGACCCATCGAAGCTGAGGCCAATGGCGGCGTTGCTGAGCCGCTGCTGGAAGGTCGCACTGTCGAGATCGCCAGCGCCTTCATCCAGCAGGATGGACACCAGATTGGCCAGCCCTTCCTTGCCGTCCGGATCCAGCTCGACTCCGCCGCGAAAGGCGAATTCGATGGCGATGACCGGGACTGAATCGTTCTCGACCAGCCACGCCTCGATCCCCATCGGGCTGACCACCCGCTGAACATCGACCGCCCAGGCCGGTGTCGGCGCGACCAGGGCGAGGATAAGCAGCGACAGGACCGGGAGACCCCGGATCAGAGAGGAAAGGCGGCTCATTGGGTCAACTCCGAAGACGGCTCGGCACGCAGCAGATAACCGGTTACCGACCGGTCGAGATCGAACACGATGCGGGCCATGCGCAACACATCCTCGGCGGAGACCTCGGCGATCCGATCCGGCCAGGCCTCAACATCGGCAATCGTGCGGCCAACGGTCAGCGACGCTCCGAGGGCGCGGGCCGGGCCGCTGACGCTGTCGCGGGCATAGTCGGCGCCGGTGATCATCCGGGATTTGGCGTCGGCCACCTCTTGTCCGGTGACGCCGTCGGCCAACAGCTGGTCGACGACCGCATCGAAGGCATCGTCCAGCGCCTTCATCTCCGTTTCAGGAGCCGGCGCGAGATAGGCGATGAACCGGGTCTGATCGAAATCATTGCCGGAATAGCCGGTGCCGGCGGCGACCGCGATCTGCTGATCGATCACCAGCGAGCGGTACAGCCGGCCGGTCGTACCGCCGCCCAATATCTCGCTCAGCACCTGGAGGGCATAGACGTCATTCCCGTCGGCGGTGCGGTAGCTGGGCGCAAGGTAGAACCGGCGCCAAGACCGTTGCTGGACATCCGGATGGCGCAGTATAACCCTCCGCTCCGAAGCGATATCAGGCTCTACCGGGCGGATGCGCTCGGGCACCGGCCGCGCCGGAATTACCCCGTAATACTGCTCCGCAAGCGGCCTCAACTCGGCTGCATCGATGTCGCCGGACACCACCAGGACGGCATTGTTCGGTGCGTACCAGGTCCGATACCACTCGACGGCATCGTCCAGGGTCAACGCCGCCATCTCCTGCTCCCAGCCGATGATCGGGGTGCCGTAGGGATGGTTCTGGTACAGCGCCGCCATCATCTGTTCGCCCAACCGGCCGCCGGGATTATTGTCGATACGCTGGCGCCGCTCCTCGATGATCACATCGCGCTCGGTGAGGATCTGCTCCTCGGTCAGGATCAGATTGACCATGCGGTCGGCCTCGAGCTCCATGACCATCGGCAGCCGGTCGGCCGCGATGTTCTGGAAATAGCCGGTATAGTCCCAGCTGGTGAAGGCATTGTCCCGGCCGCCATTGCGCGCGATGCGTCGGTTGAACTCACCATCCGGCACATTGGCGGTTCCCTTGAACATCAGATGTTCCAGGTAGTGGGCAATGCCCGAGCGGCCCGGAGGCTCGTCGGCGGCGCCCGCCTTATACCAGACCATATGGGTGACAACGGGCGCGCTGCGGTTGGTGACGACCACCACCTGCATGCCGTTATCCAGGGTGAAGGTCTCCGGCTCATAGACGGCTGCCTCGACGTCGCCGGACAAGACGACGACTCCGCCCGCCGCGACCAAGACAGCGGCGGCGAACAAACGTCGGATTCTGATCACGGGCAATTTTCCTTCGTTGGGCGTGCTTGTGCGACCTATGCCCATTAATTTTGGCGGATGTCTCCCGATACCAAGGGGCGGATTACCTAACTGCCGAACAAACCTTCGAGAGGAGCCTTATTCCGCTGCTCGATGACCGGCACTTCGCCTTCGTTTAGTGGCAGCCCTAAGGCGGCGTTGTTCGCCAGTCGCCGCATTTCGGCCTGCGGGTCGACCACATGTCCCGGCTGGTCGGGGGTCTGCCAGAACAACAGGCCATCGGCAAATCCACCGGAATCCTCGATTTCCTGATCCGCGTCCCGGTTCACCAATTGCCGAATATTGGCCCGGGCGCCGGCCGTACCGGACTGTTCCAATAATGCCGCTTCGCCGGCCGATGCCGGGCCCGCCGGGGTGAATTGGCCATTGAGATAAAAGCCGGACTGACGCCCACCGAACAGGACCGACTCGGCCCGGGCGTTGGCGGTCCCCTCTTGCGGACGCGCCGCGCCGGGCCTCGGCTGCGGCAGCTCGAACGATGGCGGCAGCGCCAGCGGCGCCCGCGACAACACCGCGAACTCATCAGGCACCCGACGGTCGAATCCAGCCATCGACCGTATGTCGGCGCAGCCGGATAACAGAAGGGCGGCCATCGCAAGCCCGGCGAGAATGCCACCAGAATTTCGGCTCATTTTTCGTTCCGATCCTCGCTCTTCGTCTCGGCCGGCGCCTGCGGTGCAATCAGCATATCGATCAGCAGCAAACCTACGCCCACCGTGATCGCGCTATCCGCCACATTGAATGCCGGCCAATGATAGCCGAACAGATGGACGTCCAGGAAGTCCGCAACTGCACCGAACCGCACCCGATCGACCACATTGCCAATCGCTCCGCCAATGATCATGCCAATTGCCACCATCTGGAACCGCCGATCCATCTGACGCAACCAATGCACCAAGTACCCCGATATGGCCAGCGCGAAGGCCGAGAGGACCCAGCGACCGATCTCGCCGCTGCCACCGAACATGCCGAAGCTGACACCTGTGTTCCAGACCATGACCAGATTGAAGAACCCGGTGATCTCAATGGTCCTCGGCGGCTGCATCACATGCTCGAGAATCCACCATTTGCTGACCAGATCGGCCACCAGAATTGCTGCGGCGACCGCCAACCCGAAGCGGATCGACCAAGTTCCCCATCGGGCCATGATGGTCATTTCAGTGGCTGATGGCATCGACCGCATCCGCACAACGCGCGCACAGGGCTGAATGCGCCGCCACGCTTCCGACCTCCGGCAGGATCTTCCAGCATCGCTGGCATTTGTCGCCGTCGGCCAACCTGGGCTCGACAGTCACATCGGCGACGTCGGGCAGGCGGAATGCGTCCGCCGGACCATCCCCCTCCTGCAGATCAAGACTGGAGGTGATGGCGATATCGGCCATGTCGACGGTGTCCACCAGCGCCTTGAGCTCGGCGGATAGAAAGACCACCGGTCGCGCCTGAAGCGATGAGCGGATCTTCTTCTCCGCCCTCTCCAGTTCGATGGCGCCGGTCACGACCCGGCGGACCTGGCGGATCCGGCGCCATTTTTCGGCCAGGGCATCGTCGCGCCAAGCCGCCGGCACGTCCGGAAATTGCCGTTCATGTACGCTGTCGGCGCTCTCGCCCATGCGCGACAGCCACGCCTCCTCCGCGGTAAAGCACAGGATCGGCGCCAGCCAGGCGGTCAGACAGTCGAACAGATGGTCGAGCACCGTGCGCACCGCTCGGCGTTGGACGCTGTCCGGCCGGTCGCAATAGAGCGAATCCTTGCGCACGTCGAAATAGAAGGCCGACAGATCCACGTTGCAGAACTGGTGCAGCGCGGTGGCCATGGCATGGAAATCGAATCCGTCGACCGCTTGGCGAAGCTCGCCATCGAGTTCATGGAGCCGATGCAGCACCCAGCGCTCCAGCTCCGGCATCTCCGCAGGGTCGGCGATACGCTCCGACTCCGCGAAACCTTCCAGCGCGCCCAGCAGGTAGCGCAGCGTGTTGCGCAGGCGTCGGTACAAATCGACATGGGTTTTCAGGATTTCCGGGCCGATCCGGTGATCCTCGAAATAGTCGATACCGACCACCCAGAGCCGCAGGATATCGGCGCCGCTCTGCTTGATGACCTGTTCCGGCCCGATCGAATTGCCGAAGGATTTCGACATCTTGCGGCCGTTCTCATCCATGGTGAACCCATGGGTCAGGACGGCGTCATAGGGCGCCCGCCCTCTTGTGCCGCAGCTTTCCAGCAACGACGAATGGAACCAGCCGCGATGCTGGTCCGACCCTTCAAGATAGAGCGAGGCCGGCGATGCCAGATCGTCCCGCGCCTCCAATACGAAGGCATGGGTGCAGCCGGATTCGAACCAAACATCGACGATGTCGAAGACCTGCTCGTAATCCTCCGCCCGGTATTCGTTGCCCAGGAAGTCCTGCGGGTCGCGGGCGAACCAGGCATCCGAGCCCTCCGCCTCGAAGGTATCGGCGATGCGCTTGAACACCGCCTCGTCGCGCAGCACCTCGCCGGTTGCCTTGGCCACGAAGATGGCGATGGGCACGCCCCAGGCACGCTGCCGGCTGATGCACCAATCGGGTCGGTTCTCGATCATCGAGCGTAGCCGGTTGTAGCCCGCCTTTGGCACGAACCGGGTCTCGTCCAGCGCCGCCAGCGCCGTAGCGCGCAGATCGTTGGTGTCCATCGAGATGAACCATTGCGCCGTGGCGCGGAAGATCAGCGGCGCCTTGGACCGCCAGGAATGCGGATAGCTGTGCCTCAGCTTGCCCCGCGCCAGCAGCGCGCCGGCCTTGTTCAAGGCGCCGCAGACTTCATGGTTGGCATTGCCGGCCTTGCCGTCCGGCTTGTAGATCACATGGCCCGCGAACAGCGGCACATGCTCCAGGAACACCCCATCCTCGCCCACCATCTGCTCGGCCTTGATGCCGTGCCGCGCACCGAGCTCGAAGTCGTCGGCGCCGTGGCTGGGTGCGATATGCACCACGCCGGTGCCCTGCTCGGTGGTCACAAAATCCGCGGCCAGAGCCGGCGCCGGATGGGCATAGGCATCCTTTCCGCCCTTGCCGTTCAGCGGATGCCGGCAGACCGTGCCAGCGAGCGCGCTGCCGGCGAAGGTGTCGACAGCCGACCATTCGGCGATGCCGGCCATCTTCGCAACATCATCGGCCAGGGCCGTCGCAAGCACCAGGGTCTCGCCGACCACTGCCGCGCTGCCCTCCTCGACCGCCGCGACCTTGAATGTGGCGTATTCGATGTCGTCGCCATAAGCGACTGCCCGGTTGGCCGGGATGGTCCAGGGTGTCGTGGTCCAGATCAGCACCGACGCGCCCTCCAGGGACGGCCGCGACGCCGTTTCCACCGGGAAGCGCACCCAGATCGTGGTGGAGACGTGGTCGTCATATTCCACTTCGGCCTCGGCCAAAGCGGTCTTTTCCACCACCGACCACAGCACCGGTTTCATGCCGCGATAGAGGCCGCCATTCAGGCCGAATTTGTGGATCTCACGGACGATCTGCGCTTCCGCCGCGTTGGTCATGGTGGTGTAGGGCGTCTTCCAGTCGCCGACCACGCCCAGGCGCTGAAACTCCGTGGATTGCTGCTCGACCCAATCCTGCGCAAACCGGCGACATTCATCGCGGAATTCAAGGATCGGAACGTCGTCCTTGTCCTTGCCTTCCTTGCGGTACTTCTCCTCGATCATCCATTCGATCGGCAGACCGTGACAGTCCCAGCCGGGAACGTAGTTGGCGTTCTTGCCGGTCATCTGCTGGGTGCGAACGACCAGATCTTTCAGCACCTTGTTGATGGCGTGACCGATATGCAGGTGGCCGTTCGCATAGGGCGGGCCGTCATGCAGAATGAAGGCGTCGCGGCCCTTCGACTGGTCGCGCAGTCGGCGATACAGATCGGCCTGGAGCCAGCGATCCAGCAGCAGGGGTTCCTTTGCCGGCAGGCCGCCACGCATGGGGAAATCGGTCCGCGGCAGGAATACCGTGGATTTGTAGTCGACCCCTTCCGTTGCTGTGTCCGCAGCGGTCATCGGAATACCTCTCGGCTTCGCCTATCCGGCGGAAGCTCTTTGAACGTGACGTCTATCTTTTGGATTCGGAAAGTGCCGCAATTGCGGCCATGACCCGGTCCCCGGTCAGAGGACCGGGGCGATAATTCGCGCCCGGTGCGATATGGCGCGGCGCAAGAAGGTCCGGTTTTCCATAGCGGCGCGGATGTTAGCGGATCGGCCCCGTCGGTCAAGACCGGATACCTGGTTCGCAGAAGAGCGATGCGTAGGCGTTAGATCGCCAGCGCATCGCGGGCGTTTTCGGAATCCTGGTCCATCTGGGCAATCAGCGCGTCGACGCCGTCGAAATTCATCTCCGGGCGCAACCGTTCAACCAGTTGCACCCGAAGGTGACGGCCGTAGAGGTCGCCGTCGAAATCGAATAGATGCGCCTCCATCAACGGCTCGGCGACCTCATACATGGGGCGAATGCCGAGATTGGCGACGCCATCGCGCCATTCCAGATCGGCCCCTTCATCGACAGCAGCGCGCACCGCATAGACACCGAATGCCGGCCGGAGAAACTCTCCCATTGCCATGTTGGCGGTCGGATAACCCAACTCACGGCCGCGTTTGTCGCCGGACTCCACCCGTCCCTCGACCTCCCATGGCCGGCCCAGGATCTCCGCTGCCTCGCGGACCTGCCCTTTCTCCAACAGCGCCCGCACGGCACTGGAGGAGTATTTGCCGCCGGATTCGTCGGATGCCTCGGTGACCACCGTGACGCCGAATCCGTGCTTGCGCCCATAGGCCAGCAACGCTTCGGCATTTCCCTGGCGCTGATGGCCGAAGCAGAAATCGTAACCGATGGCTACATGGCTGGCGCCCAGCCCGGCCATCAGCACCTGCTCGACGAACCAGTCGGCGGATTGCCGGGAAAATTCGAGGTCGAAATGCAGCACCACATGCAGGTCGACGCCCAGCGCCTCCAGCAATCGGGCCTTGATGCGAAAGGGTGTCAGCCGGAAGGGGGGCTCGTCCGGACGGAACATCGCACGCGGATGGGGCTCGAAGGACAGGACGGTGAGCGGCACCCCGGCTGCTTTGGCAACCGCCTTGGCGTCGGCGATGACGATCTGGTGGCCGCGATGGACACCGTCGAAATTGCCGGCGACCACGACCGATCCGCGAAGCGCGTCCGGTAGCTCGCTGTGGTGCCTGAAAATCTGCATGAACGCCGTCCCGACGACTCAGTGCCCACCAAGGCAAAATCGGGGGCGACTATAGTGAGGGACCCGCATCGCCGCCAGTGCGGTACGGATCGGCGTAATCCTCAGGTGCGGGTCAAGCCCGCGCCGGCACCAAGACCGTTGCCTCGCCATCGATGACCACCGTGTCGCCGACCATGCACTGGGTCTGGAAGATCGCCCGGGACTTCTCGGGAATGATCTCCATCACGGTGACTCGGGCGGTGACCGTCTCACCCGGCCGCACCGGCGCCTTGAAGCGCAGCGACTGGCTGACATAGATGCTGCCAGGACCGGGCAGCTTGGTGCCCAGCACCGCCGAGATGAACCCGGCGCTCAACATGCCATGCGAAATCCGGCCCTTGAAGATGGTGGACTTGGCGTAGTCCTCATCCAGATGCACCGGATTAGTGTCGCCGGAAACGCCGGAGAACATGACGATATCGGCATCGGTGAGGGTCTTGGAGAAGCTGGCGGACATGCCGACCGACAAGTCTTCCAGGCAGTATCCGGTATCGCGGTCGTCGTAGCGGCGAACGTCGTCCACAGGTCCAATCTCCCGATTTGCCATCCCGTCCATCGCGACATCATTGTGCGTCGCGGAAACAATTTGTGCGCCGCAATATATGCAGCATCGCCGTTAACGGCAAGTAAACGAATGGCTGGTGTCCGGCACCCACCTCGAGTCGGAACGGCTGAATCTCTAGCAAATTGCTGAATTCCATGGGATTTGGCGTGGTCGACGAGACCAGCGCTACAACCGCTGCAGCGCAAGAACCATCGGCGATGCAATCGCTGCAAATGCTGCACCGCCCAATAATTCAGCAAAATTCGGGAGAATCACGCCTTGGGCGCCGATCCCGGCCGAATCGGCGCCATCACAACCGGCTGCTCTCGGGTCTGCACCAGATAGAACAGGGATTGCGGCGTGTTGTCGGTGACGTAGAAGCGGAATGAGACCTGCTCACCGGGGCGCACCACCCCTTGGCGAAAGGTGACGCCGTCCCGCGGTTCGTCGATAGCGAGCGTGTCGGCATAGAGGTCGGAGGAGAAACTGCGCACGTTTCCCTGGTTTTGGCCGAAGGACAGGCCGTCGCCATAGGTGCTGTCCTGTCCCAACAACTCCTGAAGCTGCAGCTCATAGCTCTGCCAGGTGCTGTCGGTGCCGTTGATCACCACCTTGGTCAGGACGAAGCCGGCGAGATGGGGAGACCGGGTTGGATTCCCGAAGGCGGCGGAGAATTCCCGCACGACCAGGATCGCCGGCGCATCGTCGGTCACTTGCTCGACGATGACGAAGGGATCGTCGAGCGTGCCGCTGCCCCAACCATCGACCAGCACGAAGCCGCCGATCTCGTCGCTGAAGGTGATGCCGTTCAGGGTGATCGGTTCGGCATGCGCCGCCGAACCCCATGCAGGAGTGGCAGCAGCAATCGCCGTTGCGACTATCCAATGAACCCACCTCATCAATCCGAGGATGACGGTCATGGCGGCAACGGTAAAGCTCATTGACCGGCGGGAGCGCTCGTCACACCACTTCGTGAAACTCCCTTATGCCATCGGCATCACCCAGTGCCTCGAGGAGCTCCGCCACCGTGCGACCTGTTTGCGGGTGGCGCCAAACAGCGGCGATATCCGCCGCCGGGGCCAGAACGAAGGCGCGCTCCGTCAGCCTGGGATGGGGAATCTCGAGACCCGGTTCGGCGACGATCCGGTCGCCATAAAAGATGATATCGAGGTCGATCCGGCGGGGGCCGTAGCGGCGGGAGCGGGTCCGGCCCAGGTTTCGCTCCATGGCCTTGAGCGTGTCGAGTAGCGGGCGCGGCTCCAATTCGGTCGCGCCCACGACCGCCATGTTGAGATACGGCCCCTGATCGGTGTCGTACATCGGCGCCGTCTCGTAGATCGGCGACGCCGCCTCGACCTGGAAAAATGCGGCCAGCGCATCGACTGCCGCGCGCAGATTGGCCGACCGGTCGCCGAGGTTCGTTCCCAACCCGAGAAGCACGCGATCCAACGGTTCCCGCTCCCTTAAAGATGCCGCTGCCGGGGCAGCCTGGGTTTATGGCCTTGTGGTTGGGGAAAGTCGAGGTGTATCCAATCGCCCGGCACATGTTTCGCCACCCGATTTGCAAGTCGAAAAGGACGCCCCGTGACGGACACGCTGCTGCTGAAGGGCAAGCCCCTTGCCGACGCCTTGAGCGCCGAGATTTCCGACAAGGTGGAAGCGCTGAAAGCCGCCGACACCACGCCGCTCCTTGCCGTCGTTGTAGCCAGCGCCGACCCGGCGGCGGTCAAATATGCCGAGGCGAAACAGCGCGCCGCGGAAAAGCTGGGCATCACGTTCACCCTGCTGCGCTTCGACCCCGTGCTGGGTCAGGGCGCGCTCGAGTCGATCCTCACCTCCCTGTCCAACGATGAACAGGTTCACGGCATCCTGCTGGAGTTACCGCTCGGCGTCGGTTTGGACGCGGAACGGGCGATCGCGCGGATCGATCCGCTGAAGGATGTCGACGGGCTGACCGCCGCCAATCTCGGCCGGATCGCCGCCGGGGATGAGCGCCAGGCCTTGGCGCCGGCGACGCCGCTCGCCTGCATTCGCCTGGCAGAGACGGCCGCGCCGCTGGCGGGCAAGCGCGCGGTGGTGGTCGGCCGCGGGCGCTCCGTGGGGCGGGCATTGATCCCGATGCTGATCAACCGCGACGCCACAGTGACGGTATGTCACACCAAGACGCCGGATCTTGCCGCTGCCATCGCACCCTGCGATTTCGTCTTCGTCGCCGCCGGGCGGCGGTCCCTGATCATGGCGGCGCATTTGCGCGCCGATCAGATTGTGATCGATGCCGGCATCAACGTGGTCGAGGGCGGCATCGTCGGTGATGTGGATGCCGACGCGATTGGAACGGTCCGAGCCCTGACCCCGGTACCGGGCGGCGTCGGCCCGCTCACCTCCACGGTGATCTTCGATAATCTGCTACGGGCGATTACCTTGCAAAAGGGATCGGCATGACTGACAGCATCTGGGATTGGGGGCTGGCCGAGTTCCGCGATCGCACCGCCAGTGACGACCCGACGCCGGGCGGTGGTTCCGCCGCTATGGTCGGGGCGGCGATCGGGTTGGGGTTGGTCCAGATGGCGCTCAGGGTCACGGCCCGGAAGGTCGAGGATACGAGCGGCCTGTCGCCGCTGATCGAGGCCGGCGACCGGCTGATGGTCGAGCTGTCGCAGCACGCCGACAGCGACATCGCGGTCTTTGAGGTCTACATGGCCGCGCTCAAGCTACCGCGCGATACCGATGAGCAAAAGACGACCCGCCGCGCCGCGATGGCCGAGGCGGCGCTGGCCGCGACCGAAGTGCCGCTGAACGCCGCGCAGACCGTCTTGGAGTCGTTGGATGTGGCGCGCCAGGCCGCGGCGGCGGCCGATCGTGGGATTCTGAGCGATGTCGGCGCTGGCGCGGCATTGCTGAACGGCGCCGTGACCGCCGTGCTGTACAACGTCGATATCAATCTGGGGAGCGTGAAGGACGCCGAGGCGGCCGCCGATTTCGCCAAGAGCCGCAAACATCTGGCGAGCGCGGCGGATACCCGCCACCGGTCAATCATTGCCCTTGTAGAGAATCGGCTGGCGTAGACGAACCTACGGCGCACAACTCCGTGGCACCCGGACATCCTCCACCCAGCGTCGTCCCGGGACTTGACCCGGGGACCCATTGATCCGCCATCGCTGGTGCAAATATCTCAATGCGCCGCCGTCCAGCCAATCCATGGGTCCTCGAATCAAGTCCGGGGACGACGCGGAAAGGGGATTGGGAAACAGCCGCTATTTGATCTTGTCGGCGCTCTCGACAACCTGGGCGACGATACCGTATTCCTTGGCTTCTTCGGCGGTCATCCAGTAGTTCCGGTCGGTATCGGTCTCCACCTTGTCCACCGACTGGCCGGTTTCGCGGGCAATGATTTCATTGAGTCTCCGGCGCATTTTGATTATTTCCGTGGCCTCGATGGCGATATCCGCCGCCGGTCCGCCGACCCCACCCATCGGCTGATGCAACAGGAACCGGGTGTTCGGCAGGCAATAACGGTTCTCTTTCTTGGCGCCCAGGAAGATATGCGCACCGGCGCTGGCAACCCAGCCGGTGCCGATCATCTTCACCGGCGCCTTGATGAAGCCAATCATGTCGTGGATGGTGTCGCCGGCTTCGACATGGCCGCCTTGGGAGCAGATTATGAGCCGAATCGGATCGGCATTCGTGGCATCGAGCGCTATCAGTTGCGCTACGATTTCCTTCGCCACCTTCTGCGAAATCTCGCCGAAGATCAGGACCGTGCGCGACTCGAAGAGCTGCTGGGCCACCATGGCGCCGGCTTCCGGGCGTTCCTTCTCTTTGTCGTCGTCCTTCTTGTCCAGTCGGGTGTGGGATCTGGCATCAATCATCTTCGGGCTCCGGTGGAATCGGGAAATTGCCGCATTGGCGGCGTTCCTAACCCGAATTCCTCAGCGGTTCAACAGAGCCGAAGACATCCGGGCCAACGCCATGGCTGTAAATTTTCGCAGACGCACCCTGTAACATAGGATTGCACAGACTATCTTTCGCCGATGAATAATTTGTTGGAAACCGCTCGTCCGGGCCACGCGCCGCCCGGGACGCGCCTGTATGCGATCGGCGACGTGCATGGCCAGCTGCCGTTGCTGGAGGAATTGCATGAGGCGATCCGCCGCGATTTGCAGGAAGCGAAGGTCCCGCGCGTGGTCGCCATTTATCTGGGCGACTATGTCGATCGCGGCCGTGACAGCCGGCCGGTGATTGAGCTGCTGGCGGCGGAAACCAGCGTGCTGGGCGACCGGGTCGAGACCGTCCACCTGGCCGGGAACCACGAAGATATGATGCTGACCGCGCTGGATGCGGCACAGGTGGGCACTGGCCATGGCGCCGGCATGACCATGTCCTGGCTACAAAATGGCGGTGTCGAGACCCTGGCCAGCTATGGCGTTTCGGTGGACACGTCGGCGCCCTTCACCGAATTGGCGGAGGCCGTGCGGCGGGGCATGGATGCCGAAATGCCGCCCCATCATCGCGCGTTCCTGGACGGGCTGAAACCGCACCACCGGGAAGGCGGCTATCTGTTCGTCCATGCCGGGATCCGCCCGGGCATTCCGCTGGAACAGCAATCCCGCGAGGATTTGCTGTGGATTCGCAAGGACTTCCTGGACTACCGCGACGCCCACCCCTTCGTGGTGGTGCACGGCCACACGCCGACCCGCCTGCCCGAGATGCTGGACAACCGCGTCGGGATCGATACCGGCGCCTTCGCCACCGGCCGGCTGACCTGCGCCGTGTTCGAGGGCGCCGACCGACGACTGCTGATGGTCAACGGACGGCCCATCTAAAGGCCGCCGGCACCGACCTCGCGATCCAGGCGCATGGCTTTCTGACTACCCGGGCTTGTCCGCGAACCTCCGACAGGCAAGACTTCGCACCATGTGCGAGCTGCTTGGCATGAACTGCAACGTTCCCACCGACATCCGGTTCAGCTTTTCCGGGCTGATCCAGCGTGGCGGGCGAACCGGGCCGCATCGCGACGGCTGGGGCATCGCCTTCTATGAGAATCGCGGCTGCCGGACCTTCCACGACCCGCTGCCCGGCGTGGATTCGGAGATCGCCGAGCTGGTGCGGACCCATTCGGTCAAGAGCCTCAACGTCATCTGCCATATCCGCAAGGCGACCAACGGCCGGATCTGCCTGGAGAACACCCACCCCTTCACCCGCGAGCTATGGGGCCGCAACTGGGCTTTCGCCCATAACGGCAAGTTGAAGGGCGTGAAATCCTGGCCGCTCGGCGTCTACCGGCCGATCGGCACCACCGACAGCGAGCACGCCTTCTGCTGGATGCTCGGACGCATCCGCGAGCGTTTCCCATCGGCGCCAGGGAGCGACGGCGCGCTGCGACGGCTGATCGGCCAACTGGCCGCAGAACTCTCCGCGACCGGCACGTTCAACATGCTGCTGTGCGATTCGCGGCAATTGTACTGCCATTGCAGCACGCACCTCGCCTGGCTGACCCGCCGCGCGCCCTTCGGCGAGGCCAGCCTGATCGACACCGAGATGTCCGTGGATTTCGCCAAGGAAACCACGTTCCGCGACATCGTCACGGTCATCGCCACCAAGCCGTTGACCGACAATGAGGACTGGCACGTGATGAGCGACGGCGAGATGACGGTATTCCGGGAGGGGCTGGCGGTGGGCTGACAGTCGAAGTTGCCGCACCAAGATCGGCGGCTCCAGCCCCTATCTCGCGATCAAACACCATTGTCATTCCTGCGAAGGCAGGAATCCAGAGGTCCTGGCAGTCTGGCGCACAGATTCGTGACACCTGGATCCCCGCCTTCGCGGGAATGACAACCGGTCAGTAGCGTCTTCCGCCGCCCTTACCGCTCCAGCAAAGCGTCCGCGTGGTGGGTCATGTGGTCGCCGATGAAGGTGCTGATGAAGTAGTAGCTGTGGTCGTAGCCGGCATGACGCCGCAGATCGAGCGGCTGGCAGGCGGCCTGGCAGGCCTGCTCCAGCAATTCGGGCTTAAGCTCCCGTTCCAGGAACGGATCGGCCTCGCCCACATCGACCAGGATGGTGCCGTCGAAACGGGCGCCATCAGCCAGCAGCGCCGTCGCGTCGTAGCGCCGGGCCGCCGCTTCGTCGCCGCCGAAATAGCCGGCGAACGCCTTCTGTCCCCAGGGCACCGACATCGGCGCCACGATCGGCGCAAAGGCGGAGACCGAGCGGTAGCGGCCGGGGTTCTTCAGGGCGATGGTCAGCGCGCCATGGCCGCCCATGGAATGGCCGAAGATGCCCTGGCGGTCCATATCGGCGGAGAAATTCGCGGCGATCAGCGCCGGCAGTTCCTCTGTCACATAGCTGTACATGCGGTAGGTGCGCGACCAGGGCTCCGCCGTGGCGTCGAGATAGAAGCCGGCGGCGCTGCCGAAATCCCAATCATCGTCCTCGCCGGCGATGCCCGCCCCGCGCGGGCTGGTGTCCGGCATCACCAGCATCATGCCGTAGGAGGACGCGTAGCGCTGCGCCCCGGCCTTGATGGTGAAGGTCTCCTCGGTGCAGGTCAGCCCGGCCAGATAAGTGAGCACCGGCACCTTGGCGGTCTCCGCCTGAACCGGCCGGTAGACCGCGAATTTCATCGCGGTGCCGGTCGCCTCGCTGGCGTGCTCATAGAAACCCTGGACACCGCCATAGCATTTCTGTTCGGAGATGGTCTTGATGGTCATTGGGTTTCCTCGGATGCGCGGCGGCCGGCGTGCGAAATGGAGAGGTCATGCTTCGACAGGCTCAGCATGAGGCTCTTGTGGGAGGCGGGTGGAGGCCCTCATCCTGAGTATCCTCACCCAGAGCCTGTCGAAGGGCGAAAGCCGGGCCACAGGCGCCCCGCTAATACGTGATCACACTGCGGATCGATTTGCCCTCATGCATCAGGTCGAAGGCGTCGTTGATCTTCTCCAGCGGCATCTTGTGGGTGATCAGCGGGTCGATCTGGATTTTCTTGTCCATGTACCAGTCGACGATCTTCGGCACGTCCGTGCGACCCCGTGCGCCGCCGAAGGCGGTGCCCTGCCAGCGCCGGCCGGTGACCAGCTGGAACGGGCGGGTGGCGATCTCCTGGCCGGCGCCGGCGACGCCGATGATGGTGCTGACGCCCCAGCCCTTGTGGCAGCATTCCAATGCTTGGCGCATGACGTTCACATTGCCGATGCACTCGAAGGAATAATCCGCGCCGCCGCCGGTCAGTTCCACCAGATGGCCGACCAGATCGCCGCTCACATCCTTCGGGTTGACGAAATGGGTCATGCCGAACTGGCGCGCCATGGTCTCGCGGTCGGGGTTGAGATCGACGCCGACGACCATGTTGGCGCCGACCAGCCTGGCGCCCTGGATCACGTTGAGGCCGATGCCGCCCAGCCCGAAGACCACAACATTGGCGCCGGCCTCCACCTTGGCCGTATTGACCACCGCGCCGACACCCGTGGTCACGCCGCAGCCGATATAGCAGACCATGTCGAAGGGCGCGTCCTTGCGGATCTTGGCCAGCGCGATCTCCGGCAGCACCGAATAATTGGCGAAGGTCGAGCAGCCCATATAGTGGAAGATCGGCTTGCCGTTGAGCGAGAACCGGCTGGTGCCGTCGGGCATCAGCCCCTGGCCCTGGGTCACCCGGATCTTTTGGCAGAGATTGGTCTTCTGCGAGGTGCAGTAATCGCACTCCCGGCATTCCGGGGTGTAGAGCGGAATGACATGGTCGCCGGCTTGCAGCGAGGTCACTCCCGGCCCGGTCTCGACCACGACTCCGGCCCCTTCATGGCCGAGGATGGTCGGGAACAGTCCTTCCGGATCCTCGCCGGTCAGGGTGAATGCGTCGGTATGGCATACCCCCGTCGCCTTCAACTCGACCAGCACCTCACCCGCGCGCGGGCCCTCGAGCTGGACGGTTTCGATCTCCAGCGGCTTGCCGGCTTCATGCGCGACCGCGGCCCTTACATCCATAGATACTGCCTCCCTAACATGGTCCGTAAACGATCTGGGATCGATTGTCTTTGGCGCGCCCCGTTGACCGGATGCGCATATTTGTGGCGACCATGGTGGCCCAGAGCCGCCCCCGGCCTCAAGAGCTTTCAGCACCGGCCGTCCACGGGCAGCTGCTGGGCCACCTTCGCAGTGTTGCGATAAGGTTGCGTCGTTGCCGAGCGCGCCCTGGCCGGCGTGGCGAGACCGCCGCCGCTCTGACCAACGCCGAAGCCGCGCAGGCCTTCTGAAGGCATACGCCTGAGCAGCTCACCCGGCCGAAATCCTTCCATCTGCGCACCGCGATATGATGCGTTTATTCTGTTCGGCCGACTCTAGTGTCATGGTTTCGAAGTTCGGCACATTTCATGTGCCGGATTTCGGAAGCTGAATGACACTAGAATCATACAGTTAGTGTCCCTTTGATACTGCAATTCGCTCATGCGAATTTCAGAATCGGGACACTAGCGCCTTTTCATTTGGACGGGAGTGGGCCGGTGCCGGATCGGCATACGCGGACAAAGCGCTAAAAGTAAAACGCCCCACACCGAACCGGTGTGAGGCGCCCATTTAGCCGTGACAGGGTCTTGCGAAGGCAGGACCCAAGAAGGTTCTTACTGAGCAGCGGCCTTGTCGCCGTTGTCATCATCCTCGCCGGACTGGTCGGTCGCGGCGGCATCGCCAGCGTCATCCTCGCCATCAACTTCGGTCTTGACCCGGTCGATGAGGTCATGAATAGACCCGGCTTCCGGATCGCTGATATTTTCCGCGACGTAATCGGCCGAGACCTCTGTCAGCGTTTCCTTGTCCTCGTTCGAGGATGTGGAGGCCTCAGCGGACATGCCATCATCGTCCAGGAAGTCTTCCCAGCCGGCGACAGCATGGGAATATTCCGGCACCCCACCTTCATCGGCCCGATCTTGCGCGCCATAAAATTCAGCCATGTCGGAAGCACCGCTTCCATCGGAACCGGCCTGCGCCGGCTCTTCGGCTGCCAACGGATCGGAGATTGCCGGAGCCGCGGTATCGGCGGACGGGGTCTCGTCCAGCGCGAGCGCCGCATCGCCTTCCTCGGCCTCCGGCACGTCCTCAGCGACCACCTCAGCAGATTCGGATTCCTCGTCATGGTCGATATCGGCATCGTCGCCGGAGAAAGGAGGCTCATCGCCCGGCAAAGACATCATGTCTCCAGCTGGGAAGGACGGCGATGCGAACGTTTCTTCCTCTTCCGACTCGTCGGCCAGATCGTCGGCAAACTCCGTGCCAGTGTCAGTGGCGACGTCCGCAGGATCGGCCGGCGCCGGAGCAGCAGACGCGCCCTGCCCCTCGCCGATCAGCGTCGCGACCTTGGAATCCATATCATTGAGCGTATCGCCCAAAATGTCGGTGTCGCCGTCTTCCACCGCCGTCAGCAACGACATCATCATGGTCCGAAGTTGTTCGTTCTCTCCGGAAACCCGGTCGACCTCGCCTGACAGACGCTCGATTTCCTTGACCTGCTGCTGCTCCACATCGCGCCGGCAGCGGATCTCCTCTTCGATCCGGCTTATCAGACCCATCAGGCGGTCGCGGTACTCGCGGCCGGCCTCATTGATTTGGCCAAACCGCTGTTCCGCGGCCTGAAATCGTTCCCGCAATTCGTCGATATAGCTCATGAGTCCCGCTACCCGTGGCACGAAGAGGGCGCAGCTTGGACCGCCAAAGGTTTGAAATTCACTAACCAAAAAGCGTTTTTTGGCGCCTGGCAAAAAGAAACGCCGGCCCGCCCGGATCGGAATCCGCGACCGATTAGCGGTTGGCCATGAAGGGGATTGCCATGGTCTGGATCCAGTTGCGGAGTTCCGCCAGGCGCACGCTCTCATCCAGCACGTCGGCATCCGCACCGAGGAGCCAGGCAATGTCGGTCCGCCCCGGATCGGCCTGCAGCGTGGCGGCCATCTCGGCAAATCGTTCGGTCGCGTCGGAGTCGGCAAAGAAGCCCTCCTCCACAAGTGCCGAGCCATAACGCTTGGCGATCACCCCGATATCGCGCATGTCGAATTCAGGGTGGTATTGCACGCCCCAGAAAATGCTGCCGTCCGGAACCGCGAACTCAAGCGCCTGGACGTCGCTATGAGCATTGGTGGCCAGTACGGTGGTACCGGAAGGCAGACGCGAGACTTCGTCCTTGTGCACCGCCACCGCGTCGAACACATCCGGCTTGCCGTAATAGAGTGGATGGTCGCGCCCGGGCTCGGTCCTGGTGATCTTGCGGGCGATACCGAATTCGCGGCCATCGGGACATTGCACCACCTCACCGCCGCAGGCGGTGACCGCGACCTGAAGGCCCCAGCAGCTTCCGAACACCGGAACGCCGCTCGCCAGGGCCGCCTTGGCGAGGTCGATCTGCCGGCTGATTTCCGGCCCGCCATTGTAGATATTGAGCGCGGAGCCGGTCCAGGCGATGCCGTCATAGCCGGAGATCGCATTGCCGCCGGGCAGTGCCGCGCCGCTATCCGTCGGCCGCACCACCTCACAGACGGCATCGGCCATGCAGGCGCGCAGTGCGGCGCAATACATGTCGCCGGTCTCCCGCCCGCCCGCCGCGACGGTGGCGGCGCGTGCCTCGGCCGTATTGCCTTCGACTACCAGAAACCGGGGATTCGTCATGCCGCCGCCCACTCCATTCCAACGATACCACCCGCCTGCAAACCGAACGGCGGCCCACAAACATAGGAAGACGGCGTTGGCGTTTCCATCCCGCTCAACCGCCCAGGACGCGATCCGCCAGAAGGATCACGGCGGCATAGCGCGCCGACTTGCCGATCGCGACCAACAGCACGAACCAGCCCAGCCTGACCTGCAGCAGGCCGGCGGCCACGGTCAGCGGGTCGCCGACGATCGGGACCCAGGCCAGCAGCAGCGTCCAGGCCCCATAGCGGCCGAACCAGCGGCGGGCGCGGTCCAGTTCCGACGGCTTGACCGGGAACCAGCGTCGGTCGCTCCAGCGCAGGCAGAACCGGCCGAGGCCCCAATTGACCACCGCGCCCAGGGTGTTGCCGGTGCTGGCGACGGCCCAGAGAACCGGCAGATCGGCGCCGTCGGATACGGTCAACGCGGCCAGCACCACCTCGGACGAGAAGGGCAGGATGGTCGCCGCCAGAAAGGCGCTGGCGAACAGGCCGATCAACGCCGCCATGGCGGTGCCCGCTATCGGTCAGCTCTGGCTAAATGATGGATCAGAGCTTGCCGGTGATCACATAGTCTAGAAGGCGGACCACCTGGTCTGGCGTCTCGGCCACCGCCAGCGCGGCGGCATCCACCTCCTTCAAGGCGTGACCGATGGATTCGTCGTGCAGGGTGATGACCGGCCTGCCGAGCGCCGAGGCGTAGCCGGCATCGAAAGCGGCATTCCACTGCTTGTACTTGTCGCCGAACCGGACGACCACCACATCGGCCGCCGAGATCAGCGTTCGGGTTCGGATCGCGTTGACGCTGGCGCCCTTGTGGTCGGTCCAGGTTCGGGTGTTCTCCGCACCCAGAATGGCGACGCCGCATTCGTCGCTGGCGCCGTGATCGGTAATCGGCGCGGTCAAATCGACCGGCAGCCCGGCGGCCTCGACACCGGCGATGATCCGCTCGCGCCAATCGCTGTGGATCTCGCCCGACAGATAGACACTCCAACGCTTCGCCGACATCGTCTCTCTCCGAATGCACGTCCTTGATACCGCGATCCTAGGGCATTATCCACGGGCGGGAAATCGATGACGATCTCAAATGGGTCGACACAGCGCGAGGCGGGTCAGCCTCGGCCAAACGCCTTGCGCCATAGCGCCGCTTCCTTGCGCCGCCGGTTGATCAGCCCGTTGTTGCCGGGCCAAAGCCGGGTCATCGACTCGAACTCGGCCGGCACGTCCTTGAAACGGCCGGCAGCGATGTGTTCGCGGATCGCGAGCATCTCCCGCCGGGTGTCTCCGCTCATACCGGCGCCGCGATTGTACACCAGGCTGACCAGCATCCCGCCGGCCAGCGGCGGCAGCCCGTCGAAACCGGGAAAGGCTTTGCGTGTCTTGTCGACGTATTTCGGCAGGCTGTCGGCGACGAAGACCCGCCAGGCCGACACGAAGGGAATCTGGATGGATTTCAGATTGTCCACTGCGGCCTTGCTGCCCTTTTTGCCAAGATGCGGCTTCAGCTTGGCGATTGCGTCCGGTGTCAACTCGCCGCCCCAATCCCGCTCCAGATCCGCGGCTTCGTGGAAGCGGAGGTCATAGCCGATACCGATGGTCACACCGCTCTTCTCGCCGGGGAAATGGGGGAATGCCGCATGGCGGTCATAGAAGGACCGGCCGCCAATCTCCTCCTCGACAATGAAGGTCACCGCCTCGATCGGCAGGTCGGGCGACGGTTCCGGCTGAGTCTCCAGCCAAATCCAAAGCGCGTCGTCGGCAATGCCGGTGGCCGGTTGTCCGGCCAGCTTCTGCGCCTCTCTCACGGCCCCTTCGGTCGCGGCTCCGAAATCGCCGTCGGCGGTCAGCAGTGACCCGATTCGATTCAGCAGCCTCTGGAGCCGCTTGACATCCGGTCCGGCCGACGGGCGGCGCAGGGTCGGCCCACCCCTCGCTTCCAGCCACGCCCAGAGCGCATGGTTTGCGATCCCGGTCGCGGCCTGCCCAGCCTTCTTCTGGGCCTGCATGACGGCGGCCTCGGTCGCCGGGCCGAAATCGCCGTCAACGACCAGCGCGGCCCCTTTCGCATTCAACAGTCCCTGGAGCCGTCGGACGTCTTCCCCACGGGAGGGCCGGCGCAATGTGGGATGTGTCATGATTGAACCTCGCAGCTAGAACGCGCGGCCTGGGACCAGGGCAGAACCGCCACCGTGGCCGCCGGATGATACATGCATGCACGCACGGTCATACAGGATTGCGACCAGTGCACGGCTCATACCGCACCGGGATGCGCCATCTTTTTGAGAGCTAAGGCGCTTGCGCGGGTGCGTTCATGAAATGCCGTGACGACCAGGATGTTTACGGCGACGCTCCGGCCTCGTTTCAAAGGCCAAACAAATCCCTGGCTTGTCGCGCGACATCTGTATCTACCGCGTCGATTGTGGCGCGGTTCAATTGGTGCGCGGCTGTGAGCCTGTGCCTCCCGTCGGAAGTTCGGACCCGCGCGTTTTCGCCCTCAAAAACAATACCGCCGATCACAATCGCGGGCACCGCATTCCCAGCTGTGAATTCCGCCACATAGTAAGCCACTCTCGCTGGAAGGATGTTGTGATCGCGCTGGCTACGCTGCCAATTGTCCCAAAGTCCCTGGACGTTCAGTGCGATGGTCATGAAAATCTCCTTGTTGGAAGGCCCCCGCCGCTGTTTATCGAACGAGCCTGCTGCTCACTACTTCGGCCGACTGTGCCGATAGAATTCGATTGGGTGTCGACTCGCCGGAGTGGCGCCGCCAAGCGAGCGCGCCACCGATATTAAATCGCGCGTCCGTGCAGTTGTAATATTTTGAGTTGCATTCTGGAGCAATGTAGATGGCCCGTCCAATGCCGCCACCGCACCGCAAGCCATCAATAGTGTAAGTGGTGCCCCTGGCCGGACTCGAACCAGCACGCCCGTGAAGGCAACAGATTTTGAGTCTGCCGCGTCTACCAATTCCGCCACAGGGGCACGCCCGAAGGCGGCGCCATCATAGACGAGCGTTTTGGGCGGTCAACGCGATTTGAACCGGGGAAGCCAGACGCCCCCTCCGTCGACTGGAATTCGGCGTCTGCGGCTCCGGAATCTCGGGCAATGCATGGTAAATCGCCTGTTAAGCAACTTTTTCTTCAACTCTCCGGCGTATTGCTGATGCGGTGGTGACATGGCCGCTGGTAGACGAGCATCCCCCCAATGCGGGTTCTTTACGTCGAGGACGACGATAATCTGGCTCTTGCAGTCGAACAGATGCTGCGGCAGGACGGCAACAGCTGCGACCGCGTGCGCTCCGGTGCGGGCGCGGTCAAGCTCGGCCAGACCAACGAATACGATGTGATCCTGCTGGACGTCATGTTGCCGGATATCGACGGCTACGAGGTCATCCGCCTGCTTCAGGGTGCCGGCGTCAACACGCCGGTGCTGATTCAATCCGGGCTGGTGGAGCGAGACAAGGCCATGGACGGTCTGGGCTTCGGGGTCGACGATTATCTGATCAAGCCCTTCAATCGGGACGAGTTGATCAGCCAGGTCCGAAAGGCGGCAGCCCGGTCGGGCAAGGCGACGGCGCCCACCGCTGCCAACCTGCCAGCCCTGATGGCATCCCGCGACGCCGCGGACACAAATTCCGAGGCACCGGCCGAATCGGTGATCATGCTGACGGATGAATCGGCAACCGAGACAGCGGCCGAGACTGTGCCAGAGACCGTGCCCGAGAACCTGCCAGAAACACCGCCTGAGACGGCTGGTGAGACCGCGACTGAGAAGTCGGCCGAAGGGAGGGTCGATTCCGACACCGCTGAAATAGCCGACGAACCGCCCCTACCGGATTCATTCCCGGCCCTGCCCGCCAAGATCGTCGCCGATGAGGGCCGGATCGACATCGACTGCACCGTCATCAGCGTCACTACCGGCGGCGCCGTGTTGAATGTCTTTGACGAGTTGATCGTCTGCCCAGAAGACTTCCGCTTGGCGGTTGCCGGCGACAAGAGCTATCGCTGCCAATCCTGCTGGCGGCACGGCGACAAGGTTGGCGTCAAATTCCTGTAACCTGCGGCGACCGGGGCGTCGGCGCCTGAACCTCCAATCCACCGGTCACACCCCTTGGTAGGCCAAGGCGGCCGGACTTCCTCGAAATCCGCACTGCGACGCAGCGTCACGGGCAAACCTCTCGATAGGCAACCTTTTATTTAACTTTCATGCTTATGGGTTAACGCTCAAGAGAATGCGTCGAATTGTGCGGGCGGGAGCAGGCCATGCGGGTGTTGTACGTCGAAGATGACGAGCCGTTGGCGAAAACGGTCGAGCGGATGCTCGAGTTGGAGGGTCACCGGTGCGACCGGGCCAGAACCGGCCGGGAGGCCGTGGAACTTGGCCAAGCCAATGCCTATGACGTCATTCTGTTGGATATCATGCTGCCGGATTTCGACGGCTATGAAGTCGTCCAGCGGCTCCACGAAAAAGGGGTCCGCACGCCGTTCCTGATCCAATCGGGCTTGGTGGAACGCGAGAACAAGCGCGCCGGTGCCGGATTTGGCGTCGAGAATTATCTGATCAAGCCGTTCAATCGCGCCGAGCTGATCAAACGGCTGGAGCAGGCGGTGTCACGCGCCGCCGAGAAGGGTCAGGCGGCCAATGAACGCCGCAAGGGTCAACGCAAGCCCGAGGCCGAAACTGCCCGGGTGATGTTCGACTACGGCAAGATCGTCGACTGCACGATCTTCAGCCGGTCCGATGGCGGTGCGGCGATCGAGGTCGCTAATGACAACCTTCGTTGGATGAAGTTCTTCACTTTGAAGACCGACGACGGTATGGAACGCCGATGCGAAACCTGCTGGCAGTTCCGAAACAAGGTCGGTGTCAAATTCGTCTGACCCCGTCGGCGCGGCTTTGACCGACGATCCGATCAAAGACCATATCGAGGGCCCGATGGCCGACGCGGATACCGCCATGCCGGTTCGCGCCCGTTCGCCGTTGCGAGCGCTGTACGACTGGACACTGGCGCTGGCCGGCCATCGCCGGGCGGAGTGGGCACTTGGGCTCGTCTCGTTTCTCGAAAGTTCCGTCTTTCCGATTCCCCCCGATGTGTTGCTGATGCCGATGGTGCTGGCGGCGCGGGAGCGGGCCTGGCGGCTGGCGACGATCTGCACCCTGGCTTCGGTGCTCGGCGGGCTGGCCGGCTATGGCATCGGACTGTTCCTGTTCGACGCAATCGGTCAACCGATCCTGGATTTCTACGGGTATGCCGAAAAGTTCAGCCACTTCCAGGGCCAGTACAATGAATACGGCGCCTGGATCGTGTTCGGGGCCGGCTTCTCGCCGATCCCATATAAGATTTTCACCATAGCCAGCGGCGTGACCCGGCTCGATGTGTTGATCTTCTTCCTCGCCTCGACCGTGTCGCGCGGTGCGCGATTCTTCCTGGTGGCGGGGCTGCTGTGGCGATTCGGCGAGCCGATCCGAAACTTTATCGAACGCTGGCTGGGCCTTCTGACACTGCTGTTCTTCGTGATGCTGTTCGGCGGATTCCTGGTCCTCAAGGTATTGCTCTAGTGTCATGGTTTCGAAGTTCGGCACATTTCATGTGCCGGATTTCGGAAGCTGAATGACACTAGAATCATACAGTTAGTGTCCCTTTGATACTGCAATTCGCTCATGCGAATTTCAGAATCGGGACACTAGCGCCATGTCCACTTACGCGGAATCGGCACCGGCCCGCTCCCTGGTTCGCCCGGCCACCCATGAGGATACTGTCGTTGGGTGGCCGGGGGGTGGCCGGGCGGGGGAGCGGGCCGGTGCCGTCTGAACGAAATATTCTCTAGCAATCCCCTCTCGTTCCCGGCGCTTGACTGTCCTATATCCAGACCATGAGCCAAGACATCTCCCGAACCCTCATCGATCGATCGCCGCTGATCCTGTTGCTGGCCTCGGTGGCCGTGCTCGGATCCGCCCTGGCGTCACAGTACATTGGCGGCCTGCAGCCCTGCGTGCTGTGCGTCTATCAGCGTCTGCCCTATGTGGCAGTCATCATGATCGCCGGGGCGGCCCTGTTCCTGCCGTCCGGCCCTCGCGCGGTCGCCCTGGCCCTTGCCGGGTTGGCGTTGTTCACCGGAACCGGCATTGCGATCTTCCATTTGGGGGTCGAGCAGCATTGGTGGCAGGGCACTGCCGAATGCGGCAGCCTCGAAGCCGGCGGCGCGACCCTTGAGGATTTGCGGGCACAGATATTGGCGGCGCCGACGGTGCGCTGCGACGAGGTGGCGTGGTCTCTGCTCGGCATTTCCATGGCCGGATACAACGCGCTGGTCTCTCTCGGGCTTGGCATCGCCAGCTTGATCGCTGCAAGGGGCTTGGCGGGAGGTAGATGATGACCGCGCGCCGATCCACGAAGCCTCAGGCCGGAGAAGCGATGAATTCTGCCCAAGAGGGCCCGCGGCCGGGCGCCCTGACCGGCGAAGCGCTGATCGACCGCATCGTCCGGGTCGACCATGCCGGCGAATACGGCGCCAAGCGCATCTATGAGGGCCAGTTGGCGGTGCTGGGCGACGACCCGGAACTCGGCCCGCTGCTGCGCCACATGGCCGAGCAGGAGGCGGAGCATCTGAAGGCCTTCGAGACCCTGATCGTCGAGCGCCGCGCGCGCCCCAGCGTCCTGCATCCGATCTGGCACGCCGCCGGTTACGCGCTGGGCGCCGGGACGGCCCTGCTCGGCCCCCGCGCCGCCATGGCCTGCACCGTCGCGGTCGAAGAGGTGATCGACGAGCACTACGCCCGCCAAACCGCCGAGTTGGGCGACGCGGAGCCTGACCTGAAGGCAAAGATCGAAAAATTCCGCGCCGAGGAGCTGGAACACCGCGACATCGGCCTCGACAACGGCGCCGAGCAGACGCCCGGCTACCGGGTGCTGTCCGGCGCGATCAAGACCGGCTCGCGGCTCGCCATCTGGCTGGCGGAGCGGTTCTAGGTCTCCAGCACCGTGTCCCAATAAAGGAAATCCCGCCAACTCTCGTGGAGGAAATTTGGCGGGAAGGCTCGACCGTTGTCTTGCAGCTGGTATGTGGTCGGCTGGACCGGGCGGTATTGCGGCCTCATACCACAGCTCCCCGGCATTCGGTTGCCCTTGCGGAGATTGCAGGCCGAACAGGCGGTGACCACGTTCTCCCAATTGGTGCGGCCGCCGCGCGATCGCGGGATCACATGGTCGAAGGTCAGCTCCGGTGTCGGGAAGCGGTCGCCGCAATATTGGCAGCTGAAACTGTCGCGCAGGAACACGTTGAAGCGGGTGAAGGCCGGACGACGGCTGGCAGAGACGTATTCCTTCAGCGAAATGACGCTGGGCAGGCTCATCTCGAAGCTGGGGCTACGCACCACCCGGTCATATTCCGCGACGATGTTCACCCGGTCGAGAAAGACCGCCTTCACCGTATCCTGCCAAGGCCATAGGGACAGCGGGAAGTAACTCAGCGGACGGAAATCCGCATTCAAGACCAGTGCCGGGCAACCATCAGGTGGGGCTACCAATCCCCGCTCCTATTCTGTTGTCCCCATATGCTGCCGGAAGCAATATCCGACCGCAACTCCCCTTTGACATATCGCGCGCCATAGACTGACGCAAGATGTAGTGTAGCTTGCGGCGAAATCGTCACTTTATTGTAAAGCTTATCCAAGTTTCTCTTTCAGGAATGCCGCGCCAATCGAGATACCCTCCGGATCGATACCGTGGCCGAGCCCTGGCCGGATAACGGCAGACACCGAGATCTCGGCTGATTTCAGAGCCTGTTCGGCGACGGGAAGGGCCGCGACCGGCACCACCTCGTCGGAATCGCCATGGATCAGCAGCATCTCCGGCTTCGAGACCGCCTCGTCCGCCAACAGATCCGATCCGAGAAGCGCGCCGGAATAGCCTAGCACGGCGGCGCAGGGTGTCTTTCGGCGCGGTGCGATGTGCAGCGACATCATGGTGCCCTGGCTGAACCCGACCAGCGCCAGATCCGCATCGGTCAGGTCACGGGCACTCAGCGCATCGTCGATGAAAGTGTCGAGGATCGGCGCGGCGCTGCGGATGCCCGCCAACATGGGACCCGGCGTACGGTCCTGCAGGCTGAACCACTGATAGCCGAACGGTGCCATGTCACAGGGGTACGGCGCGTTCGGGGCAAGGAACTCGGCCTCCGGCAGGGCCTGCGCCCAGTATGGCGCCAATCCGATCAGATCGTCGCCATTGGCGCCGACGCCGTGCAGCAGGATCACGAGCTTGCGCGGCTTGCCGCCAGCGGAAGGAGGGCGCGACGGACCGGAGAGAGAGATCGATTCAGACATGGCCGCAATCAGGGCCGGGCTGGCCGGCCTTGTCAACGACGGCGCGCTGAAGGAGGCAGGTTTTCTAAAGGATTTCCTTTAGAAAACTCCCGCCGTCAGCACACCGACCTACCGTCATTCCCGCGAAGGCGGGAATCCAGCGTTCCCGGCAGTGAAGGCTGCGCCATTGTGCCAACTGGATTCCCGCCTTCGCGGGAATGACAATATGGTTGGTGAAGAAAGTCAGACAATACACTGATTTAAAGCAATTTATCTCTCACCTGACCCTCAAATGCATCCGCGAACATCCGTCGGTAGTGCCTGTACCAATCGCTTTGGAACCGCTCCTCCGGGTCATGCTCCCGCTTGGCCTTCAGGAATTCCGGCATTTTCGGATGGGCCGCCTCGATCTGCGGACGGGTCGCCCAGCGATGGTAGGTGAGGTAATAGCTGCCACCGAATTCCAACCCGCGGTCGATCAGCCGGCGGAAATCCACTTTCGCCTTGCGGACTCCCTCCGGGCTGTGCGGCACATGCAGGTTGAAGATGACGCACGCCCAGGGTGCCCGGGCCCAGGCCAGCATGCTCTCCGTATCGGCCTCGATCAGGCGCACGGTTCCATAGATGAAATCCACCGAGTGGTCGCGGAAATCCTGCCGCACGGCGGCCATGAAGGCAGCCAGGGCCGGGCGTGGCACGTAGATCTCGGTGATCATCTCGGTCGCCGGCACCTCGGCGCCGCACCGCCGGTCGATGGTCTCATGGTAGCCATCCACATAAGTGCCGAGTTGGTGGGTATCGGACCAATAGATCTGGCCCGACGTCGACCGGTAGTGGGCGGCATAGATGTCGAAGGCGCGGCCACGATCGGTATGGGCCAGGTGCAGCAGATTCAGCCAATCCGCCTCCGACAGGGATTTCTGCCCATCCGGAATCGGCGTTTGGGCATCCACCGGCCGATAGGCCGACATCACGCCCCGGCGCAGGAAGCCGGGCGAGTCCGGATCGGTGGAGAACTGGAAATCGCCATACAGGTAACCCGAAGCGATCCGCTCCTCGAACAACGGCATCAGATCGTCCACATCGATCACCTCGACTTCGCGCCGCAGCTTTCGCCGCGATACGAGCCGGAGAGTCACGGTCGCGACCATGCCGAACAACCCATAGCCGCCGACCGCCAGGCGAAACAGGTCCCAGTTCTCCTCCCGGCTGCAGCGCCGCAGGGTCCCGGTGGCGTCGACCAGGGTGAACGACTCGATATCGGCAATGAATGGCGGCATGGACAGCCCCCGCCCATGAATATTGGCGGCAAGGGCACCGCCAATACTGAGCCGGTCGGCGCCGGTCTGCTTCTGGGCGATACCCCATTGCCGCGGCTGCCCCTGTTGCTCTCGGATCAGCCAGTCGATCAGTTCGGGCCAGCGAATGCCCGCCTCGACCTCGATCAGCCCGAGTTCGGAATCGAAGCGGACAACCCGATTCAGCGACGCCGTATCGACCAGCAGACTACCGGAACCGAATTGCTGACCGCCCATGGCGTGGCGACCGCCGGCGATGGAGATCGGCAGCCCGGCCTGCCGGGCGTGCTCAACCGCCGTTACGAGCCCTTCCACGTTCACTGGGCAGATGATCGATGCGACGGAGGTCGCGTTGAGTCTGGAGTGCAGATCGTTGACGATGGCTGTGCTCCGGGTATCGATGGATACCTGGGCGGAGTGTTGGGGCAGCGGTTCCGAATCCGCCAACATCGTTCCAAAATCACGCATGGCCGTGTCCGCCTCGATGTTTAATTGAACGTCGTTCAATTGCTGATCTAACGAATATGGGGAGGGCGGGATGATTTGTCCAGCTTTCCCCGTGCTTGCCATCACGACGCCTGGCTCGCCATGATGTTCGACACATCCCAATCCGAAGCACCAAGGCGATTTCCGATGTCCGAGAACCGCGATTATCTGGGCCATTGCCTGTGCGGCACGGTGCGCTTCAAGGTCACCGGGCGGCCAAAATGGACCGGCTTCTGCCATTGCGAAAGCTGTCGACGGGCGACCGGCTCGGCGGTGTCGGCCTATGCCGGCTATGCGGCGGACCGGTTCGAGGTCACCGCCGGGGAGCCGAGCCATTTCAACTCCACGCCGGGGGTCCGCCGGGGTTTCTGCGCCGGCTGCGGCTCGGCCCTGACCTATGAGGGCGATCGCTGGCCGGGCGAGGTTCATGTGCATATCGGTTGCCTGGACGAGCCCGAGGCGTTCCCGCCACAAGGTCACGGCTTCGCCGACAAGGAGCGGATCTCCTGGCTGCATATCGCCGATATCCCGAAATCGGAGTCAGATGGCCGAAACCGACGCGCCTCACCTCGAAATCGGTGGTCTCGCGAGTTCTCCGTGCCAGTGACCCGCTTCGCCCCGAGCCCGACCGGCTTTCTGCATCTGGGCCACGCCTATAGCGCGCTGTTCTGCCAGGAAGCGGCCGGTTCGGATGGCCGGTTCCTGCTGCGCATCGACGATATCGACGAGGAGCGATGCCGGCCGGAATTCGAGGCCGCGATCTACGAAGACCTGGACTGGCTGGGCCTGAGCTGGGAACAGCCGGTGGAACGCCAGACAGATTTCCTGCCGGAATACGATGCGGCCCTGTCCCGCCTTCAGGATCTGGGCGTCCTCTACCCGTGTTTCTGTTCGCGCAAGGAAATCCGGGCGGAAATCGCCCGGATGCAGAGCGCCCCCCACGGCCCTGACGGCGCCCTGTATCCCGGCACCTGCCGCCGCCTTGCCGAGGCTGAACGCCGTGAACGGATCGATGCCGGCCGGCCCTATGCGCTGCGGCTGGATGTCGCCGCCGCGACCGGGCGCACGGGACCGCTGGGCTGGCACGATCGCGATGCCGGCCGGGTGACGGCAGAGCCGGAGCTGATGGGTGATGTGGTGCTGGCGCGCAAGGACGTATCGGCCAGCTATCACCTGAGCGTGGTGGTCGACGACCACCGCCAGGGCATCACCCTGGTCACCAGAGGCCGCGACCTCTTCGCCTCAACCCATGTGCAACGGCTGTTGCAGGCCCTGCTCGAATTAGAGACGCCGGAATACCGCCACCATGCCCTGCTGACCGACGAAGGCGGCGTCCGGCTTGCAAAGCGTGCCGACAGCCTGGCGATCCGAACGCTTCGGGCTGGCGGCATGGGGCCGGATGAAGTACGGGCTCTCGCTCATTCCGCGCCGCGGACCTGATGGCGGCTAACGCCGAAGTTCCATGACAATCGCCAGATAGTCCGGGTCGTCGGGTGTCAGAAGCCCGTGGCGGATCAGGAACTCGATGATGGTCGGGCAGACATTGAATTTGAAATCATGGGTGTCGCGCACCCGCGCCGCCACCTCTTCGATCGGCCATAATTGGAAGCTCTCCACCTCTCCGTCGGTATTCTGTGGCGTGAAGTCGGTCGCCAAAACAAGGTCGCTGACGAAGTGCACGTCGCGCTTCAGCCCGCGATCATCCTCCAGAACATAGCCGAGCGCCCCGACCGAACGAGCCGTCAGGGTCAAATCGCGGCCGATTCCGGCCTCTTCCGCGCATTCCTTGATAAGATTTTCCCGCACCGACAGCCCGTGGGGATGGCCGCCGCCAACCATGCAGTCGAGTTTGCCAGGGTCGACCAGCCGGTCCCGGGCGCGCCGGGCGATCCACATATGGATGCCGTCCGGCCGGGTGACATAACCATTTACATGGACCCCGAAGGCCAGCACGCCGAAGCTGGCGGCGGCGCAGCGGTCGATGGTGAACAGGGCCGGTTCCGACCACGCCTCCTTCACGCTGTAATCCTCGCCACGCCGCGCCGGGATGTGCCCGGCAGTCGACAGGGTATCGACCGCCTCGGACATGGCGGCGCTGCGATCGCCGAAGCCGGTCAGGCCCGGATGCAGCCGAATGCCTTCCCGGTCGGTTTCGAAGATATGGCCCATCGGGGCCAGCCGCTCGACCAGCGACGGACGCACCCAGCCGATCTGGACACCATCGACCCGGAACGGTCGAAACCGCGTCAGATCGTGGACGTTGCAGGCAGCGACCTTGTTAAGGAAGGACATGGCGCGCTGTCTAGCGCGCCGCGCCGCCGATGCCTAGTCCAGACCGAACACCGCCGGGCTGGGCGCGACCGGCCCCTGCACGCTGCGCACCCCGACGGTCTGACGAAGACAGGCCGCCACATGCAGCGCCCGCGCCTCCGGCATCGCCGGAACACGCAGTTCCAGGGACAGGAAATCGCCGCCGTCCGACAGCCCGTCCGGAAGGCGCTCGGCGCGAACCGCCTCCGGCACGAGGCTTCGCTTGGCAAAGACCTGAAGCACCCGGGGCAGCAGCCCTGGATCGGCATCGGCGGTCATGCGGTATCGCAGCGTGGTCAGATCACGGGAGGGCAGCGGGGCAAGCCCGACGGCGCAATGAGTGTCCATGGTGAGAGTCCTTGGTCGCGTGGAACGAAACGAATGCGGAAGTGCCCGGTTCTCAGCAGAGAACCGGGTCGCTAATTCGCCTCGTGCAACCAAGAAGAGCGACCATGGCAAGACGGTAGCCCCTCGATCGGTGGCCGGTCAAGCATGCCCCGAAATACGGCCTTCAATACGGCTCGCCGTCTCTGTGCAGGAAACGGTGTCCGCCGTCGCTCGCCTCGAGTTTCATGTCGATATCCGAGTAGTGACACTTGTCGCGGCCGGCGCGGGTTCCGGCCTCCAGAATTTTCGCCGGCCGGTCCGATCGGTTGACCAGATGATGGCCGTCAGATTTGCCGGCGGGAAAGCCGGCTGCCATGCCAGGGCCGAGGGTCTGCTCGCCGGCATCGGTGATCAGCACCACCTCGCCCTCCAGCACATAGACGAATTCGTCCTCGCTCTCGTGCCAGTGACGCTGGGACGACCAGGCGCCCGGCGGCAAGGTCATCAGATTGACGCCGAACTGGCTCAACCCCAACGCATCGCCGAGCGCCTGACGCCCCCTCGTCGCGCAGGGCTGGTCGAACGGCGCGGGATAGCCGGAGCCGGTCTTCGGCGTCACCGATGCCGGATCGAGGGCCGGCGGTTTCAATTCATCGGCCATGGGGCCTCCACAATTTGGTCGGATCGGAAAGGAAACGCGGAGACTCGGACCCTAATCCATATAGGACCAGGTGTCCGCGCCGTCGAAATGGCGAACCCGAAGCCCGGCGATATCGGCAGGGTCCGACATCCGGCAATTGACCGCCATTCGGGAATTCGGCTGGGGGTCCAGCGGCGCCCAATGGATCGTGCAACCGCAGTTCCTGCAGGTGTGAAAGGCGAGGGTCCTGTCGCCCCAGGCATAGGCGAGCGTGGCATCGGCCGCGCCCGTCAGGGTGATCCGGCCCCTCTCCGCATGGGCATAAAGGCTGCCGATCCGCCGGCAGATGGAACAATTGCACGCGGTCAACCATTCCAGCGTCTCGGCCAGTTCGAATGTCACGGCGCCGCAATGGCAGGGTCCCCGGATCATGGTGCGACTCCTCCATAATTGCCCGGCGCATCGTCAGGCTATTGAGGGGTCGGCCTCAAGCGTTATTGTTCCGGCTCACCTTAGTCCGCGGACAATGCGACCATGGCCGAAATGCTGCCGGTGTTCTCCGATCGATTGCTGCTCCGGCCCCTCGAAGACAAAGATTCGAACGGATTTGCGGCTTATCGCAACAAGCCCGAGGTCGCGCGATATCAAAGCTGGTCCTTGTGCTCGGCGGACGACGCGGCCGCGTTCATCACCGACCAGCGAACACAGCCGTTCGATACGGACGGCGCATGGTTTCAGCTCGTCGTCATTCGCCGGCAGGACAATGTGCTGATCGGCGACGTTGCGGTGCACTTTCTCGACGAAGGCCGGCAGGCGGAGATCGGCGTGACCTTCGACTCCGCCTATCAGAAACAGGGCTACGCCTTCGAGGCGGTCTCAGGGGTCGTAGACCTGCTGTTCACCGATCTGAACAAACACCGCATCGTCGCGATCACCGATGCGGATAATCGCGACGCCCAGAAACTTCTGAAAAAAATCGGGTTCCGCCAGGAGGCGCATTGGCGTCGGAACATTTTCTTCAAGGGCGCATGGTCGGACGAATTCGGCTACGCCCTGCTGAGAAGCGAATGGCAGGCGCGCCAAGGCGGGCACGACATCCGGGCATGATCCGGCAACAGGCCGCGATCCTTTATCCGATGGCATCCGGTCTGCCTGGGATTGCCGGAAAGCCTGTCCTATACTCGGCTCATGAGTCCCATCCTGCTGATCGTGCTTCTG
The DNA here is from genome assembly GCA_965237625.1 of Inquilinaceae bacterium. GTDB lineage: Bacteria > Pseudomonadota > Alphaproteobacteria > DSM-16000 > Inquilinaceae > JABDIP01. Next base: position 11,151 of record CBDEGD010000025.1, on the reverse strand, counting down.
CTCGCCATGGCGGCGGTCGTGGCGACCTTGTTCATCGGGCTGTTCGGCATGGCCAAGGGTGGCGCGTTCAACGCCCGATATGGCAATTTGCTGATGCGCTGGCGAGTCGTTCTTCAGGCGGTTGCCGTGCTGATCCTGATCGTCGCGGCAATCGCCGCGGCCAATTGAAAGCCACCCTGACCGGAGACGCAGATGGTACGGCTGACCCGCATCTATACCCGCGGCGGCGATGAGGGGCAGACGTCGCTCGGCGGCGGCGCCCGTGTGCCCAAGCACGATCTGAGGGTCGCCGCCTATGGCACCGTCGACGAGGCCAATGCGGCGATCGGCATGGCCCGGCTGCACACCGCCGGCGCGGCGGATGCGATGCTGTCCCGCATCCAGAACGATCTGTTCGATCTGGGCGCCGATCTCTGTCGGCCAAAAAGCGACGAGCCGGATCAGACCGCGCTGCGCATCGCCGACAGTCAGGTCGACCGGCTGGAGTCCGAGATCGATGCCATGAATGCGGAATTGGCGCCGCTGACCAGCTTCGTGCTGCCCGGCGGCGGCGCGGCGGCAGCCAATCTGCATCTGGCGCGTACCATCTCCCGCCGCGCTGAGCGGCTGATGGTGGAACTGGCGTCCACCGAGGCGGTCACCGCGGCAGCCTTGCGCTACGCGAACCGTCTTTCCGATCATCTGTTCGTCATGGCGCGGTGGCTGAACGACAGGGGACACGACGACGTTCTATGGGTGCCAGGGGCCAATCGCTAGTGCAGGCTTACGGTACGGGTCCAACCCCCTCACCCTCCCACGATTTCGCCGCGGGCCCCACCCTCTCCCCCGGGGAGAGGGAAATCAAACACAGTCCGGAATATCCCTCTCTTCGGGGAGAGGGTTGCGAAGGGTTGGCGAGGTCATCGGCCGAGCCCTAGCCGTAGCTGGGTGAGGGGGATAGCATCAGGTATTCCGGCGCGTTGACAGGAATACGGCCAAATCCTATTGTCCCGCGCCGGAATGTTGCGCTGCACCATAGACGGCGAGAATAGATTTTTTGGGGGCCACAGTCATGAAAAAGATCGGGATCATCGGCGCGGGTCAAATGGGCAGCGGCATTGCGCATGTCTGTGCCCTTGCCGGCTATGACGTGCAATTGCTGGACGTGGCCCAGGAAGCGCTCGACAAGGCGGTTGCCGGCATCGACCGCAACCTCACCCGGCAGGTCTCCAAGGGCAAGGTCACAGAGGCCGATAAGACGGCCGCGATGGGCCGGATCAAGACGGGCACCGACTATGGCGCCTTCTCCGATTGCGATCTGGTGGTCGAGGCGGCCACCGAGAACGAGGAGATCAAGCGCGAGATCTTCAAGATCCTGGTCCCGCACCTGCGCGACGACGCGCTGATTGCGACCAACACCTCGTCGATCTCGATCACCCGACTGGCCGCCACCACCGACCGGCCGGAACGCTTCATCGGCATGCATTTCATGAACCCGGTCCCGGTCATGCAGCTGGTGGAGATCATCCGCGGCATCGCCACCGGGGACGAGGCCTATCAGGCGATCCGGACCCTGACCGAGAAGCTGGGCAAGACCGCGGCCACCGCCGAGGATTTCCCGGCCTTCATCGTCAACCGCATCCTGCTGCCGATGATCAACGAGGCGGTCTACACCCTGTATGAGGGCGTCGGCTCGGTGACCTCCATCGACACCTGCCTGAAGCTGGGCGCCAACCACCCGATGGGACCGCTGGAGCTGGCCGATTTCATCGGGCTGGATACCTGCCTGTCGGTGATGAACGTGCTGTATGACGGGCTGGCCGACAGCAAGTACCGGCCCTGCCCGCTGCTGGTCAAATATGTCGAGGCCGGCTGGCTGGGCCGCAAGACCGGCCGCGGCTTCTACGACTATTCCGGCGACGCCCCGGTGCCGACGCGGTAGCCGTAAGTCGAGACCAAACCAGAACACCCCCCACCCTCCCGCGCGTTAGCGTGGGAGGGCTTGGTTTCGACAGCGCTTTCAACGACCTAAATCCAAGGCGGCGCCTCGACCATGCGGTCGTCGCCGGCGTCGCCGGTGTTGAGGGTGTCGGCCGGTTCGATCATCACGATCTCGCATTCCTCCTCGGCGACCGGCATGTGCTCGACCCCTTTGGGCACCACGAACATCTCGCCCGCCTTCAGCGGCACGTCCCGGTCGCGCAGCCGCATGACCATCTCACCCTTGTTGATGATGAACAGCTCATCGGTATCCGGGTGTGCATGCCAGACAAAGGCGCCTTTGATCTTGGCGATCTTCACATGGAAATCGTTGAGTTGGGCGATGACATGCGGCGACCAATGGTCGGCGAACTTGCCGAATTTCTCGGCGATGTTGACGGTCTGCATTGCGGATCCTCATGCATGTCCAAATTGGGTCGACGGCCTCAAGAACCGGGTGGCCGGCACCGATGGTTCCCGGCAATCCTGCACCGATCGAAGCAAGAACGCGGAGCCGGTGCAATGACCTCCCTGAAATTCATGGCGATGCCGACGGAAATCGCCCGAGCCTACCAATCCGGACAGCCCGACGCTTACGGGCGCATGCCGGAGCGGCGCATTTCCGACGGCGGCGGCGTGCCCTGCCGGCACTGCCTGGCCGATGTGGCCGCCGATGACGAATACCTTATCGTGGCCTACCGGCCCTTCCCGGAACTACAGCCCTATGCGGAAACCGGGCCGATCTTTCTGCACGCGGCGCAGTGCGAGCGACACCCGGAGGCCGGCGACACGCCGGACATGTTCCTCAAGCGCGAACAGATGCTGATCCGCGGATATGGCCAGGACGATCGCATCCAGTACGGCACCGGTCAGGTAACCCGAACAGAGGACATCGCCGACATCGCGGCGAGCCTTCTGGAACGGTCGGACGTCGCTTATCTGCATCTCCGTTCGGCGTCCAACAACTGCTTCCAATGCCGTATCGATCGCGACTGAGGATCACTTCTCCAGAAAGAAGCGGATGAGGGCGATCGCTTCCGGTTCGTCCCATTCCGCCGGACCGGTGTAGCGGCCGACCTCACGGCCCTGACGGTCGATCAGGATCGTGGTCGGCATGCCGAAGACGCCGAATGTCGTAGCGGTTGTGGTGGTCGGATCGAGATAGACCGGCAAGGCGTCGAAACCGTTCTCGGCCAGGAAGGGCGCGACCTTCTCGGCGCCCTCGCGGTCGATGGAGAGGGCGATCAGACGGAACTCCTCCCCCGAAAGCGCCGCCTGAAGCCGTTCCAGCGACGGCAGCTCCCGCAGACAGGGCGCGCACCAGGTCGCCCAGAAATTCACCAGAAGCACCTCTCCACGGAAGTCGTCCAGTCCAAGAGTGTTGCCCGAAAGGTCGGAAAAGCTTATTTCGGGCGCTGGGTTTGGCGGTTGGCTGAGGTCGAAGGTGCGCATGTCGCCGAACAAGGGCGGCCTTGCCGACATTGGCGGCATCAGCGCACCGGCTGCCCAAATGGCGATGGCGCCGACGGCAGCCAGCAGGAAAGCGTAAAATAGAGCGACCTTGTTCACTGCTATGCCCGTCCTTCCAATGAACGCTCAAGAAGAGCCCGCGGTACCGTCATGACCGACAGACCCAATACCAAGAAACCGCACGCCCCTTCCGGGGAAAAATCCGCCAACGCCCTATGGGGCGGCCGGTTCGCGGCCGGCCCCTCGGCGATCATGGAGCGCATCAACGCCTCCATCGGCTTCGACCGGCGCCTCGCCGATCAGGATATCGCCGGATCGAAGGCCCATGCCGCCATGCTGGCCGACCAGGGCGTCATCAGCCGCGCCGACGCCGAGGCGATCCTCGACGGGCTGCAGCAGATATCCGAGGAAATCGCATCCGGCGCCTTCCGGTTCAAGACCGAACTGGAAGACATTCACATGAATGTCGAGGCAAGGCTGGCGGAATTGATCGGACCGGCGGCCGGACGGCTGCACACCGCGCGTAGCCGCAATGATCAGGTGGCGACCGATTTTCGCCTGTGGGTGCGCGACGCCATGGACCGGGCCGATGCCGGGCTGCAGGCGCTGCAGGCGGCGCTTATCGCGCAGGCGGAACGCCATGCCGATACGGTGATGCCCGGCTTCACCCATCTGCAATCTGCCCAGCCGGTGACCTTCGGACACCACATGCTGGCCTATGTGGAGATGTTCGGCCGCGACCGGGGACGGATCGCCGATGCCCGCACCCGGCTGAACGAGTCGCCACTGGGATCGGCGGCGCTGGCCGGAACCTCCTTCCCCATCGACCGGGAGGCGACCGCCAAGGCGCTGGGCTTCGACCGTCCGACGGCCAATTCCCTGGACGCGGTGTCGGATCGCGACTTCGCCCTGGAGTATCTGGGAGCCGCGGCGATCACGGCGACCCATCTGTCGCGGCTGGCCGAGGAGATGGTGATTTGGACCTCCCATCAATTCGGCTTCGTGCGGCTTTCCGACAGCTTCTCCACCGGCTCTTCGATCATGCCGCAGAAGCGCAACCCGGACGCCGCGGAGCTGACCCGAGGCAAGTCCGGTCGGGTGGTCGGCAATCTGATTGCCCTGCTGACCACCATGAAGGGGCTGCCCCTGGCCTATTCCAAGGACATGCAGGAGGATAAGGAGCCGGTATTCGACACCGATGACAGTCTGATCCTCTGCGTCGCGGCGATGACCGGCATGGTCTCTGATATGACAGTCAATGACGGGGCCATGCGGGACGCCGCGGCCGTCGGCTATTCAACGGCGACGGATCTGGCCGATTGGCTGGTGCGCGAACTCGAAATGCCATTCCGCGAGGCGCATCATGTCACGGGAGCGCTGGTGAAGCTGGCCGAGGATCGGGGTGTCGGCTTGGCGGATTTGCCGCTGGCCGATCTGCAGACCGTGGAGTCCCGGATCACCGAGCAGGCCCGGTCGGTGCTGAGCGTCGATGCGTCGGTCGCCAGCCGGATGAGTTTTGGAGGCACGGCCCCGGACCGGGTCCGCGAGGCGGCGGCCAACGCGCGGGAGCGGTATCTATGAGAACCCCAATCAGAACGTTCGCCGGTATCCTGGTTCTGGTGCTGGCCCTGGCGGTCGGCGGCTGCGGCCGCAAGCCCGCCGATCTGCTGCCGCCGGAAGGGTCCGAGGGCGAGAACTATCCGCGGACATACCCGTCCTCATGACCGCCTTCAGCTATCGCGATGGCATCCTGAGCGCCGAGGATGTGCCGCTGAGCACGATCGCCCGGTCGGTCGGCTCGCCCTTCTATTGTTACTCCACGGCGATGCTGGCTGGGGCGTATCAGGCCTTTGCCGATGCATTCGATGGGCAGCCCGGGGGGCAGTCCGGGGGGCAGGCGGTCGAGATCCACTACGCCATGAAGGCCAATTCGAACCGCGCCGTGGTCGCTACGCTGGGCGGGCTCGGCGCCGGCGCGGATGTAGTGTCGGAGGGCGAGATGCAGCTGGCGCTGGCTGCCGGCATCGGCCCGGACCACATCGTGTTCTCCGGAGTCGGAAAATCCCAATCCGAACTGGCCGCCGCGCTGGATGCGGGCATCGGTCAGATCAATGTGGAGTCGGTCCCGGAGCTCGAGGCGCTGAGCGCGCTTGCCGCCGCGCGCGGGATGACGGTGGCATGCGCCATCCGGGTCAATCCGGATGTCGATGCCGGCACCCATGCCAAGATCACCACCGGCAAGAAGGGCAACAAATTCGGCGTCGATATCGAGCAGGCGGCGGAGGTATTCCAGCATGCCGAAGCGCTGCCCGGCATCTCGGCGACCGGCATCGCCATCCATATCGGCAGCCAGTTGACCGAACTCACGCCGTTTCGCCACGCTTTTACCCGGCTGACGGAACTGGTCGGCGTCCTGCGCGCGCAAGGCCGCACCGTCGACCGGCTCGATTTGGGCGGCGGACTTGGTATCGCCTACCAGGATGAGGTGCCGCCCAGCCTTCCAGCCTACGCCGATCTGGTGCGCGAGATTGTAGCGCCGACCGGATGCAGGATCATGATCGAGCCGGGCCGTGCCTTGGTCGGCAATGCGGGCGTGCTGGTCAGCCGGGTCATCTACCGGAAAATCGGCCAGTCCCGGGTCTTCCTGGTGATCGACGCGGCGATGAACGACCTGCTGCGCCCGTCCCTCTACGATGCATGGCACGCGATCCTGCCGGTCCGGCAATCCGCCGCCGATACCCCGCACGAGCCGGTCGACGTGGTAGGGCCGATCTGCGAAAGCGGCGATACCTTTGCTGTTCAGCGGCTTCTGCCCCACATGGAAGCAGACGACCTGCTCGCCTTCACCGGCGCCGGGGCCTATGGTGCGGTGATGGCGTCGAGCTATAATTTGCGTCCGTTGATCCCGGAAGTGCTGGTCGATGGCGAAAAATTCGCCTTGGTCAGAAAACGGCCAACTTTCGATGAGATGATGTCCCTTGAGGCGCTGCCGCCATGGTTGGCGACGCCGTCACGACCGGACACGGATCGGACCGATATATGATACCAAATCTCGCTGGTAATGACCCATTTGATGGCGCGCGGCGGCCCGCCGAGCAGGCGTGGTCCGCAGCGCGATGCAGCGCATCGGGCAAGGGCCGCAACGCACCCGGCGGGCCGCCGCGCGCCACCGCAGGCCGGGTTCCGTTGATCGCCCGCTGCGTTGCGCTCCGCTCGCGGTGCGGTGGACCGCGGCGCGAACCGCGCCTGACAGGCGATCAACGGAACCCGGTCAAATGAGTCATTATCAGCGAGACTTGGTATGAAAGGCCGCATCGCCGATTTACTCGGCGCAGGCGACGCTGCTGAAGCGCTTGCCATCCCCCGAACGAAGCTTGTCCTCGTTTGGCTGACCCTCCTCTGGGAACGGGTATGGCCTGCGGTATGGCCGGCAGTCGGCGTCGTGGGCCTGTTCTTGGCGGCAGCCTTGTTCGACATCCTGCCGCTGTTGCCGGGCTGGCTTCATCTCATCGTTCTGCTCGGCTTCGCCGCCGGATTCTCGGCGGCGGTGTATGTCGCCGTCCAGCGCATTCAAATCCCCGACGCCGAGGCCGCCAGACGGCGGCTTGAAAACGCCAGCGGCGTCGCCCACCGCCCGCTCACCGGCCTGCTTGACCATCAGGTCGCCGGCACCGCCGACGCTTTCAGCCGGCGGCTCTGGCAGGCGCATCGCGAGAGGCTGCGCGAGGCGGTCAAACGCTGGCGGGTGGGTTGGCCGGCCCCCGGGCTCGCCAAGCACGATCGGTATGGCATGCGCGCCGCCGTTGGCCTTTTGCTGCTGCTGGCGATGGTCGGCGCACGGGGCGACTGGGCGGAACGTCTGGGCCACGCGTTTCTGCCGCAACTATCCGCCGGCGGCACCGAACAACTAGCCACTCTCGACCTATTCATTACCCCGCCGGAATACACCGGCGCGCCACCACTCTACCTTCGCCCTGCCGCGCCGGAAAGCGACGACCCCACGGTCGCGACCGCGGCCGACGAGGCGCCCATCGACGTACCGGTCAACAGCGCGGTCCTGGCCCGGGTCAGCGGCGGCGGCGTGCAGCCCGTCCTTGCGCTGGCGTCCGGTACGACGCCGTTCAGCGACATCGATGGCGCGAATTACGAAGTCACCGCGACGGTCACCGCCGGAGACCGCATCACCGTGGAGCAGGACGGCGCGGTTCTTGGGTCCTGGCCGATTACGGTAATCCCGGATCAACCACCCAGCATCCGTGCCTTGGCCGACCCCACCCAGTCCGAGCGTGCGGCGATCCGCCTGGAGTATGAGGCAACCGACGATTACGGCGTCGAGACGGCCTCTGCATCGATCAGACTCACCGACGAGGCGCTTGCAGCCGCGCCGGGACTGACCCAACCGGCGATCATACTTGACCTGGCTGTGCCCGGGCGCAGGCCGCGTGAGGCGCGGGCCGCGAGCTATCATGATCTGACGCCGCACCCTTGGGCCGGCCAGATGGTCGCCCTTACGTTGTCGGCAACCGATGGCGCCGGACAGACCGGCCGGTCGGAAGTCATCGAATTCCTGCTGCCGGAGCGGGAATTCGTTCATCCGATCGCCCGCGCCATCATCGAGCAGCGCCGCAATCTGATGCTGGACCCGAAGAGCCATCCGGTGGTGTCGGAGATACTCTACACGCTGTCGATCCGCCCGGATCGCTACTACGACGATTCAGTGGTTTTCCTGGCGCTGCGAACCGCCGTCCGCCGCTTGGCGCTGGCCCGCACCGTGGAAGATGTAGTCGAACCGATTCAGGAATTGCTGTGGGATACCGCGCTCAGGATCGAGGATGGCGGCCTGTCGATCGCCGAGCGCGACCTGAGGGAGGCGCAGCAGGCCTTGATGGACGCTCTGTCCAACGACGCCACGGATGACGAGATTCGTGAGTTGATGGACGAGCTTCGCCAAGCGCTGGATCAATATCTCAAGGCTCTGGAAGAGAACATGATGGAGCGGCTGGCTCGCGGCGAATTGCCGGAGATGATGGCCGACCCGGACAGCCAGACCGTCGATCGCGACCAGCTCAGCGAGATGCTGGAGCAGATGCAGAACCTGGCGGAATCCGGGGCGAAAGATGCGGCGATGGACATGCTGGCCCAGCTTCAGGAGATGCTGGAGAATCTGCAGGCCGGCATGATGCAACAACAGCAACAGCAGAACGCTCAGCCGAACCCGGCGATGGAGTTGATGGAGGACCTTCAGAACCTCACCCGGGCGCAGCAGGAGCTGATGGATCGCACCTTCCAGCAGTCCCAAGAGTCGCAGCAAGGCCAGCAGGGCGAAAACATGCCCAGCCAGGCACCAGCAGCGGTTCCCAGCTCGGTTCGGATTTCGGCACCGAGGGCGCCGCCGTTCAGGAGGCGCTGCGCCGCGCGCTCGGCGACATGATGCGCCAGATGGACGAGATGACCGGCGAGATCCCGGTACCGCTTGGCCGCGCCGAACAGTCGATGCGCCAATCGGAACAAGCTTTGGGTCAGGGCCAGATGGGCGAGGCGGTACAGCCGCAGGCCGATTCCGTGGATCAGTTGCAACAGGGGTTGCAGGATTTTGTCGATCAGGTCCTGGAGCAGATGGCGCAGCAGAATAGCGGCCAAGTCGGACAGATGATGCAGCAGCTGAATTCGGGCCGTGACCCGCTGGGCCGGCCGATGCCGAATTCCGGCGGCATGAACACCGAGGAGGTCGGCATTCCCAGCCAATCGGACCTGCAGAGGGCCCGCCAGATCCTCGACGAACTGCGTCGGCGGTCAAGCCAGCGGCATCGGCCGCTTGACGAGCTGGACTATATCGACCGCCTCATGCGCCAGTTCTAATGAGCCAATTCTGACTCGACCTGAGCCGCTTCGGACCAGGGCCCGTCGACACCCAGCACCAGCTTGCCTCCGGCTTCAGTCTCGGCGCGGCGGCTGGTTTCGAACGGGGCGGCATCGCCCGGCCCGAGCCGTTCCACCTCAAGCGAGAACGTCCAGCTTTCCAACGGGGCGCCATGGGCGTCGGCAAGGCTGACCCGCAACGTCGGCACGGGCCGCGCTATCTCCGACGCGTTGAGAATCTCACCGCGGATCCACAGGGTGTCGCCGAATGCATCGGTGGTGATCTCCGACGAGATATTTCGGTATTCAAGCCCGGCGCCGACGCCGGGAATTCCCGCTAGGTCGAGACCATGCAGCCCAAGACCGATTTCCTCATACAACAATGCCGCCGGCGGCCAGGACCCGACGATCGCGGCGCGGCCCGCATAGATCGCCGCGCCAAGCCCGCCAACCAGGAGCAGCAACGCCACGAGCGCGACCGCACCGGCGGATTTCCGCGCCCTGGGAGCGCCGGCTTTCGGCCGTTTGGCTTTGGCCTCCGCAGGTTTTTCCGGGCCGGACTCGACCGCACCCGACTGTTGCCAGACATGGCCGCAGCTCTTGCATTTCACCTTCCGCCCGCCGACCCCCAGGGCATCGTCGGCGACGGAATAGCTTGTCGCGCATTTCTCGCAGGTGATGATCATTTAAACGGGTATGGGCCTATGGATGAACACGGAGGGGTTTATCCTGGTATCCACGAATATAGACAACAAACTCTAAATTCGGCCGGGTCCAACATGGCAGCCATGCCCACCCCCAATGCTGGACTGACCCGCCGCCTCATGCCATGGTTCGGGCGCGGTGGCCCTCGCCGTATCGCCCGGATTAATACCAAGGAACATAGATATTGACCGGTTTCACCGCTCAGCGATGTCCGCCCGCGAGGCGAGGCCCGCGCCGTGGTGCAGCGCACCACAAGCGGATCGCAACGCTGTGGGCGGACATCTCTGAGCGGCCTTCGGTGGTGCCCCCAGGAATCCATTGGGGGCCTTGCGGGTGCGTTGCGGCGCTTGCCCGATGCGCTGCATCGCGCCGCACACCGCGCCTGCCCGCAAGGGCCCCAATGGACTCCTGGGGGCACCAGGAAACCGGCCAATATCTATGTCCCTTGGTATTGGGCGTGGGGCCGTGGAGTTGGAGACCCTCGTGCAGCCCCTGATCGAATTCGAAAATGTCGGCATGCGATACGGCAACGGGCCCGAGGTGTTGCGCGATCTCACCTTCTCCGTGGCCAAGGGGTCGTTCCATTTCATCACCGGCCCCAGCGGTGCTGGAAAGTCGTCGTTGCTTCGGCTGCTGTCGCTGACCCACCGGCCATCGCGAGGACTTGTTACGCTGTTCGGACGCGACATCGCGACCCTGAAAAGGGAAGAGCTACCGGCCCTGCGCCGCCGGATCGGTGTGGTGTTCCAGGATTTTCGCCTGATCGACCATCTGTCTGCGGTGGACAACGTGGCGCTGCCGCTACGCCTCGCCGGCGCCCGCGACGACCGGGTTCGCGGTCATGTGAAGGAGTTGCTGCGCTGGGTCGGGCTGGGGGACCATCTTGAGGCCCGGCCGCCGACCCTGTCCGGTGGCGAACAGCAGCGGATCGCCATCGCCCGCGCGGTGATCAACCGACCCAATCTGCTGCTGGCCGATGAGCCGACCGGCAATGTGGACGAACGTATCGGGCTAAGATTGATGCGCCTGTTCGACGAGTTGAACAAAGTCGGGACCACTGTCATCGTTGCGACACACAGTGAATCCATCATCCGCCGGTTCCGCCATCCCGTTCTGCAGTTGCGCGACGGGCAGATTTCCCTGGCCCAACAGGAGCTC
>CBDEGD010000024.1:0-36400 GCA_965237625.1 Inquilinaceae bacterium | reverse complement strand
GCCACCATCCCCGCCAACGACGTGATGCGCCTGCTCGCAGGCTACCAATCCCATATGGTGCCGGTGATCCAGAACAATGGCGGGACCATCGACAAGTTCCTGGGAGACGGCATCATGGCCACTTTCGGTGCCACCGAGCCGTCGGAGACCCAGGCGGCCGACGCGCTGCGCGCCGCCGCGGCGGTATTCGAGGCCGCCAACGCGTGGAATGCGTTCCGGGCCTCGTCTGGCTACTCCAAACCCCTGACGGTCAATGCCGCGGTTGCTTTCGGGCCGGTGGTCTATGGCGCGGTCGGTGACGAGACGCGGCTGGAATACACGGTAATCGGCGACGCGGTGAACCTCGCGGCGAAGCTGGAGAAGCACAACAAGGATTTGGGTGTTGTCGGTCTGACGACCGCCGAGGCCCTGACCCAGGCGCTCGACCAGGGCTATGAGCCGAAGCAGGAGCACGACATCGTTGGCGGCTGCGAGGTTTCCGGGGTCACCAAGCCGATCGATCTGGCTGTGTTGGCGCGGTAGTTCGAGAATATCCGGCCAGGGTTTCCGGCTTGTCCGGCCCGCGCAGCGGGAGGGTGAGGGGGAAGCGCCGAGTTTGCAATCGGCACGGCGGTCTCTGCCGTAAGCCGGCTACTTGTACGGATCGGCGGCGTCGCGCAGGCCATCACCCAGGAACTGGAAGGCCAGTACGATCAGGATCACCGGGATCACCGGTGCCATCAGCCAGGGATACAGCGCCACGACGTTGATGTTCTGCGCTTCGTTGAGCAGCACGCCGAGGCTGGTGATCGGCGGCCGCAGGCCCAGATTGAGGAAGCTGAGCGCCGTTTCGCCGAGAATCATGCCGGGGATCGACAGGGTCGCCGAGGCGATCAGATGGCTCATGAAGCTGGGCATCAGATGCCGGCCGATGATGCGTCCCGGATTGGCGCCCATCAGTTGGGCCGCGACACAGAAATCCTCTTCCCGCAATGACAGCAGCTTGGAACGGACCGCTCGGGCGAGGCCGGTCCAATCCACCAGCCCCAGTATGATGGTGATCCCGAAATAGACCAGGATCGGACTCCAATTGGCCGGCAGCGCCGCCGACAGCGCCATCCATAGCGGCAATTGCGGAAAGCTCTGGAAGATCTCGATGATCCGGTTGACCACATTGTCGACCCAGCCGCCGTAATAGCCGGCCAGCCCGCCGATGGTGATGCCCAGGGTGAAGCTGACCACGATGCCGATCAATCCGATGGACAGCGAGATGCGACCGCCATAGACCATGCGGCTCAACATGTCGCGGCCCAGCCGGTCGGTCCCGAACAGGAACAGCGTGCCGCCATCGGCCGGGCAGACGATGTGGAACCGTCCGGGAATGGCGCCCCAGAACTCATAGGAATCGCCCATGCAGAAGAACCGGATCTGCTGCACCCTGTCGGTTTCCGGAGCGTATTCCCGCTGCATCGTCGCCATGTTGAGCTCCGCCGTATAGCCATACACGAAGGGGCCGACGAACGAGCCATCATGGATCAGGTGAACACGCTGCGGCGGGGCATAAATGTGACTGGTGTGACGGGAACTCAATTCATAGGGCGCGAGCACCTCGACGAACAGGATCGAAATGTAGAAGAAGGCGAGCAGCGAGCCGCAGATGACCGCGAGGCGGTGGCGCTTCAGCTTCCACCACATGATCCGCCATTGCGAGGCCAGATAGTATTTCTCCTGCTCCGCGGTCAGCGTCTCGACGACATTCGGATCCCAATCCGTCTCGTTGACGAAATGGTCCAGCCCGGCCCCTGCCGCTTCGCCGCCCACGGTCGCGGTCATCGTGTCGCCCCCCCGCCGAGCCGGATTCGCGGATCGAGCACCGCGAGCGCCAGATCGGAGATCAGCACGCCGATGACCGTCATCACAGCCAGCAGCAGCACGAACGATCCGGCCAGGTACATATCCTGGCTTTGCAGGGCCGACAGCAGGATCGGTCCGGTTGTCTGCAGGCTCAGCACCACTGACACGATGGTGGCGCCGGACAGCAGCTCTGGCAGGATGCTGCCAATATCGGCGATGAACGGGTTCAGCGCCATGCGCAGCGGGTATTTGATCAAGGCCCGCCAAGGAGTCAAACCTTTGGCCAGGGCGGTGACGAAATACTGTTTCTGCAGCTCGTCCAGCAGATTGGCCCGCAACCGGCGGATCATCGAAGCGGTGCCCGAAGTTCCGATGACGATCACCGGTATCCAAAGATGTTCGAGTACCGAACCAAATTTCGCCCAACCCATCGGTGCATCGATGAATTCCGGATCCATCAACCCACCGATCGACGTGCCGAATTTAACATTGGCAAAGTACAGAAGCACCAGGGCCAACAGGAAGTTGGGGGTCGCCAAGCCGATGAAGCCCAGGAAGGTGAGGCCGTAGTCACCCAGACTATATTGATGCGTGGCCGAATACAGGCCGATAGGGAACGAGACGACCCAGATGAACACGGTCGTCGCTGCGGTCAGGAGGATGGTCAGGAAGACACGATCGCCGACGATATCGGTGACCGGCAACTCATACTCGAAGGACCAGCCGAAATCGCCCCTCAATATGCCGCCAACCCAGGTGAAGTATTGCTGCCACAGCGGCTTGTCGAGGCCATAGGTCTCGCGCAGGAACTGGATATGCGCCAAGTCGGCGTGCTCGCCGCGGCTCAGCTGCTCGTTGATCTGGGTGGTGAGGAAATCACCCGGTGGCAGCTGGATGATGACGAAACTGATCGCGCTCACGGCCAACAACGTCGGCACCATGATCATCAGCCGTCTGGCGACATAGCCCAGCATGCCTGCTCCCCAAGCCTCCCCAGGCCTATTTTTTCAGTCGGCGCGCCAGAACGTGTCCGGACGGTACATCCCGAAATGGGCGCCTGGATCCCAGCTGAATATTCCTTCTCCCGGCACATTCTGTAGCCGGTTGCTTACGACGATCGGTTGCAGCACGCCCTGAACGACCCCGATCGATGTCACCTGATCGGCCTGGATGTCCAGCATCTCCTCGATGATGGCCGATTTTTCGTAGCGGTCGACCGAATTGCGCCAGGCATCGTAGAGCTCGATCAGCCGGACGCCGAAATCCATATCCGGCGGTTCGCCGGCCTCGCCGCCGGTTTGCACATATTGCCCCCATTTGGGGTATTGCAGCCAATTCTGGTCCACCGGCACCAACTCCGTCGGTACCGAATCCGGTCCGAACAGCGCATTGTCCATGCCGAACCAGATCGACATGGTGATATCGCCGGAGAAAACCCGGGTTCGAAATACGTCGCGCTGGGATGTATTGGTGAACAGACTGACCCCGACCTGTTTCCAGGTGTCGCGGATCAGCTCCAGCACATCCACCTCGACGGTGCGCTCCCCGGCTGTTTCGACCACGATCTCCAGCGGCCGCCCGTCGGGCAGAAGACGGATACCGTCGCTGCCGCGGTCGGTCAGGCCGATCTCATCCAACAGGGCATTGGCCTGCTCAATGTCGAAGGTCGCCCATCTGCTCAGACGGTCTTCATTGAAAAATGGCGATGCCGCTAGGGCGGTGTTGTTGCCCGGAGTTGCCAGACCGAAATAGATCACCGCATTGATCTCGTCCCGATCGATCGCCATCGACAGGGCGCGCCGGAACCGGACATCTCGGTTCAGGGTCCGCCAGACGTCGTCTTCGGCATTGAGATTGGGATAGAGCGCGATTTCGGAGCCGAGCGCGGTCGGCCAGAGCCGGACGGAATAGTCGTTTCGGGTCTCGCCTTCCTTCAGAAAGGTAATGTTGTCGAAGCGCAGGCTGCGCGCCTGTAAATCGCTTTCCCCGGCGCCGGTCTTTGCCGGGATCAGCGCGCTATCGGCGATGTTGACAATCACCCGGTCCAGGTAAGGGAGTTGGATGCCATCCGCATCGACCCGGTGATAGTAGGGGTTGCGCTCGAACACGAACCGGTCCGATGGCGGTGCCGTGGTGTTCACCCAGGGCTGCAAGACCGGCAGGTTGATATTCGACGTCTCATAGAGATTGCCGCGCCTCGTGTGCAGCGCCGCCCAGTTGCGGGCGCCGGCATCTTCGACCTTGCGGGCAAGCTCGTCAGGCGCCGCATAGCCGGCATGGAACTGGCGCAGATATTGGGCCGGTGAGTAAATATAGAGCGGTCGAGCACCGGCGAGCGCCGGCAGAAACTCTGGGTTCGGCGCCGACCAACTATAACGGATCGTGGTCTGGTCGAGGATTTGCACAGTCGGCAGTTCGCCATTCACCAGCAGCCGCGCGTCCGGGCCGTAGGGCTTAAGATCGTCATTGAGATAGATGTCGTACCAAGTGTACCGGAAATCCTCCGTCGTGAATGGAGCGCCGTCCGACCAGCGGTGGCCGGGCCTGAGGTGAAGCGTGAATATCCGCCCGCTATCGACCTCGATATCTTCCAGTATGTCCGGCATCACCTCGAAATCCGGCGAGAAGCCGACCAGCCGGCTATAGCCGTAAACAGTCATGATCCGGATGTCGCGCGAGCGGCGGGCGAGCCAGGTGATCTCGCCTCCGGATCGGCCGGGAACCTTCCCGATTGCCGACATGTCGACAATTGCCGGGTTGTCTGGAATCCGCTCCGCGACCGGCGGCAAAGTGCCGTCGATGACGGCCGATTCCAGCATCGGTGTTTCCACCAGTTCCAGCGCGCCGGCACTCATGGCGAGGCAGCTGGCAATGCCAGCCACAATGCCCGCCTGGGCGAAGTGGAAGAGGGTTCGGATCATGACGCGACCTCCAACTGATCTTCCTGATCGTGGGCTCGGACGAAATGTCCGTCCCCGACTTTTATCATAGAAAGCGCCATTCCCGCTCCTGTGCAGTATGGTGCCGGCCAGGCGCCCGGATCGGACGCCCGGCCATCCATTAGTGCCCGCAGATCCAACGGTGCATCCGGATCGGGATGCGGAACCGCGCTCAACAGGGCCTGTGTGTATGGATGAGTTGGGTTTTTGAATAGTGAATCCCGCGGTGCGATTTCCACCAGCCGGCCCTGGCACATCACCATGATACGATCGGCGATGTAGTCGACAACGCCCAGATTATGGCTGATGAACAGGTAGGTCAGGCCCAATTCGTCGCGGAGATCCTTCAGCAGATTCAGGACCTGTGCCTGAATCGAGACGTCCAATGCAGAGACCGGCTCGTCGCAGATCAGCAGATCCGGCCGAAGCGCGAGAGCACGGGCGATGCCGATGCGCTGACGCTGGCCACCGGAAAAACTGTGCGGATAGCGCTGCAGGGCGCGGGTATCCAGGCCGACCACGGCCATGAGCTCTTTGGCCATCTCCTGCCGGAAGGCCTTGTTGCCGATCTTGTGGATCACCAGCGGCTCGGTGACGATATCCAGAACCGTCATGCGCGGGTTCAGTGAGCTGAATGGATCCTGAAAAATGAACTGCATGCGCTGGCGGAACGTTTTCAGTTCCTGATCGCCCAGCGCCAGCACATTGGCCAGCCGGCCGTGATCGTTGAAGGTGATCTCGCCGCAATCCGGCGTCAGCGCCCGCATCAGGATTTTGCTGAGGGTGGTCTTGCCGCAGCCGCTTTCGCCGACCAGCCCCAGGCACTCGCCGCGACGCACCTCGAAACTCACATCTTCGACCGCCAACACGCCGGCATCCGCCTTCTTGGGGGACAGGCCGCTCTTGCGGATGGTGAAAGTCTTGCTGATGCCTTTGACGCTGAGCAGCGGGCCGGCTGCATCGGCGTCATCCGGCCAGGCCGGCTTCTGCGTCAGCAAATTCCCGGTCGAATGCGGAATGTCGCGGATCGGCACCAGGCGCTCGCCGGGATCCATGTCGAAGCGCGGGACCGCCTTCAGCAGCGCCTGCAAATAGGGGTGTTGCGGATCGCGGAAGATATGCTCCAGCGATCCGGACTCCATCACCTCGCCCTTGTACATGACGACGATTTCTTCGGCGATGTTGGCGACCACGCCCAGATCGTGGGTGATCATCAAAACCGCCATGCCAAGTTCGCGCTGCAAATCCTTGAGAAGCATTAGGATTTGCGCCTGAATAGTGACATCCAGGGCGGTCGTCGGTTCGTCGGCGATCAGCAAAGCCGGCCGGCAGGCCAGGGCCATGGCGATCATGGCGCGCTGGCGCAGCCCGCCGGATAGCTCGAAAGGGTAGGTGCGGACCGACTTCGCCGGGTCCGGGAAGCCGACCAACCCCAGCATTTCCGCCGCTATTTCCGTCGCCTGCTTTTCCGTGACGGTTCGATGCAGGCGGATTGCCTCATTGATCTGATTGCCAACGGTGTGCAGCGGCGACAACGAGGTCATGGGCTCCTGGAATATGATCGAAATGCGCCCGCCGCGAATATTGCGATATTCGGCCCCGCTGGGGGAGATAGCGGCCAAATCAACGGGTCTCCCGGGAGAAAGCGGATCGTCGAATATGATCTGGCCACCCGTCATGCGGCCGGCCCGGGGCAGGATGCCCATGATGCATTGCGATACGACCGATTTACCCGACCCGCTCTCGCCGACAATGGCGACGGTCGATCCCGGTCGGACTCGGAATGACGCGCCCCGCACCGCCTCGATCGCTCCGCCGGGAACGGCAAACGTCACCTTCAGGTCTTTGACGCTCAGAAGGTCGCTCACGAGCGATCCTCCCTTGCGGAGCGACCCTCGGCGCCCGATGAACTCAAATCGGAAGTCATCGGTTGCACTGCCGGTTCGGCGGCCGCGTCGTCTTCCACCGGTGCGCCGATGGCCAGCAGGTTGTTGATGGTCGCATTGGTCAAAGGAAGCCGCTTCGATTTGGCGATTTCAGCCACCTGATCGACAATCTCGTCAAAACCGGTGACCGTCGATTCCAGCTTCAGGGTGCGCTTACCATCCTTCAGGATCAGCAGCATCCAGCCATCCCGGCGGTCCCGGCGGGTGGAGTAGAACTTCAGATTCAGCGCGTTCAGATCGTCCCAGGCGATTGCTCCCCCTAATGGGCCATGAGCGACGATACCCTGGTCGCTTGCCTCATAGCGGGTGAAAACGCGCTGTAGGATCCGCGCCGTGAATGCAGTGAACAGGATCGCCGCCGCCGAAAACAGCAGTGCCACGATCCAATGCATGGGCAGGAAAATCAGCGGCCCTGCTGTCAGCAACAACCCGCCGCCGCCGCGGATCAGATCCGACCGCTGCACTTCGATCGGATAGTAATGAAAGCTCACGCGCCGGCCTCGGCAATAGCATCGGCTGCGGCGATCCACGCCGCCGCCGGATGACGCTGCACGTCGTCCAGCAGCCGCTCGACAAATTTCCAGCATGCTGGATCATGGTTCAGATGATGGGTGAGCAGCCCGGTCGGCTCATCCGGGTCGCAGCGCCCGGTGCGCCGATCCGATAAATGGCCGATGGCCGCTTCCAGGCAGGCGGCCTCGCCGGCGAAACCACGGCTGCCGCGCCAATCGATGATGTCGACATGTGTGTTCAGATAGCCGAGCCCGGCAGCCGGCCGACGTCCGAATGTGCTCAGACCGCGAAATCCCAGGGGTGGCAGAGCCGCCTCGGCACCGGGTCCGATCCTGTTCCATGGCGGCACCATGACCGGCAGGAACCGATCCGCGAACAAGGCTGACAGCCGGTCCCGGCCGACGGCCAGCTCGGCGGCCACAATGGCTGCATCCCGGTGATCGCCCAGCTCGGCGGTCTTTTCGCCGGGAGCGGCGTGGTTCCCATGGGAATACCCGTGCTGGACAACGCATACCGGTGCGGCGGATCGGGCAAGCCGATCCGCAAGCCCGGTCTCGGCGCCCTGGGGGATCACCGCGAGCGCCAGTGGCACCTTATGCCGCTCCGACAGTGCGATCAGCGACCCAAGAGCCGGCGTCGCCGCCACCGCGTCGTCGTCCCGCCACCAAAAGGAAGCGACCCTTCCGACCGTCGCCCATCGGTCCAGCTCCGCCGTCAAAGTGGCCCACGCCGACACCCCAGGGTATTCGCGGGAGGCGTTCCGCGCTTTTGGGGGGGAACCGAAGTGACTCATGAGCGTCCATCTGGATTTTGAACCATTATAAATCCGCCAATGGCGCCGCCGACAAGCCCGCAGGTCGAATTCCGGCGAATTAAGCGAAATTCGCGAGTGATCCATGGCTAATTCCCGCTTACGGGCAGTCATCGGCGCTGAATTCCCTCGATTATCGATCGCGCGCTCGCCGCACCGCCATCGATGCGAATGTCGGTCAGCGTCCCAGGCCCATGCGCCATCGCTGCGGTTATGGCGTTTGACAGGCATCGCGGCGTCAAGGTCGCCTCCTCAAGCATCTGGGCCACACCACGCTCTGCCAGCAGCCGGGCCCGGATCGTCTGCTCGGACTCGCCGTTGCCGGCGAACGGTACCAGAACGGCGCGGCACCGGGCAGTGATCACGTCCATCACCGTGTTATACCCGGCCTGGCTGATCGAAAGCCGGCATCGGCGCAGCAGCGCCGGGTAGTCGGGGCGGGCAGGCTCGACGGTCACTCCGTCTTGGGCGGCGCCCCGCAGAAAATCGCTGGTTTCCGCCGGCACGTCAGGCCCCAGCAGGAACCGCCACGGTGCGTCGGCCAGTCCTGTCAGCGGCCGCGCCGCCAGGGCGGTTCGCAGCAGTGCGTCGCCGACCGCTCCGCCGCCGGCCGACACGATCACCTCGCCGGCGCCCGCTTCGTCGCCATCGGTGTCCATCGCGGCCGGGGGTGCAGGATGGGGCGGAAGCGGGACCACATAGCCGGTATAGCGGATCAAATCGGCGACCCGGCCCGCGTAAGGGAAGGTCGCCTCGAACGCGATGAGCGCCGGATCGCCGTGCACGAGCACCAGATCGAACCAGCGGCGTGCGCTCTCGGCCATGCCGGCCTCCTTGGCGGGGTCGTTCTTCGCCACCAGGATGTCGCGGACCGAGCAGACCACCAGGGTTCCGGCCTTCGACCGAGCGGCCTGCAGCAGGGGTTCGAGCTCGAAACGGAATTTTCGCCGCCCGAACGGATAGGTTTCGACGATTACCGCGTCCGGCTGCAGTTCGGCGAATATCCGCATCAAACAACGGGTTCGCATCTCTTTCCAAGCGTCATCGATCGGCTGTCCGGTTTCGTCCAGGACATCGGAGAACGTGCTATCGGCGGCCCGGGCCGGCGGCAATTGCACACATCGTGCTCCGGCGAATTCGATGCCGGGAACCGGGAACCCGCCGAAGGCCACTGTGACCGCGACCCCCTTGGCTACCAGCGCGTCGCTGATCAGCGCGGCACGCCGCACATGGCCGATCCCCAGCAGATGTTGGACGTAAAAGAGCACCTTCATGGCAGCAATGAGAGGTTCAAGCGGCCGGTCGTGGGCCGGCCGGCGCCGTCGAGAAGGAATTCGTGGCAGCAATCGTCGCGCAACTTGTCCGGCGGGGGGCCGGTCATGGTCCAGCCGCTTGCCAGAGCATAAAGAGCCTGAATGACTCCCTTGTGGCATACGGCGACGGTCCGCCCCGGCCCCGGCCTCGGATCGGCGTCAATGTCGCGCAGCAGCGGCACAAGACGCTGTTGCACCATACGATAGGATTCGCCGCCCGGCGGTTGGAAATCCAACCCTGCGGCTTCCCGCTCCGCCATCTTCATGGCTGGGTCCACCCGCAGTTCCGTCAAGCTACGACCCTGCCAATCACCCCAATCCAACTCAACCAGCCGGGGCTCCGGTGTCGGGTCTCCGCCGAGCAGCCGGGCGGTCTCCACCGCCCTTTGCAGCGGGCTGGCGATCCAGCGCGCTGCCTCATAGCCGGTTGGAAGCCGCCAACTCCGGACCCGGTCTCGACCGGCAGCCGACAACGGCGGGTCGGCCCGACCCTGAATGGCGCCGCGGGCATTCCATTCCGTCGGCCCATGGCGCAGCACCACAAGGGAGTTCATGACGCGACCTGCGCGATGATCCCGCCGAGGACCTTCGCCGCCTGACCCAGATCCAACCCGCTTGCAACGCGTTCGGCGGCGGCGGCAGCCATCTTCCGCCGTCGTCGGGCATCCACCAGCAGAGTCCGGACAGTCGCTGCAAAGGCCTCGATATCCCCTGCCGGCGTCAGCAATCCGGTCACGCCGTCCGCCACGATATCCGGCACGCCGCCGCTGCGGCCGGCGACCACCGGCAGCCCGGCGGCCTGGGCTTCCAGCAGGGCCAGCCCATAGGCCTCGTTGATCGCCGGCCAGACGAACAGATCGGCGGCGGCGTACAACGCGGCCAGCTCGGCCTGGTCCCGCTCGCCGAGATAGAGCAGTCGGGAGTCGTCCAGCTGCGCCAGGCAGGAATCCCGCGCCGGGCCGTCGCCGACAACCGCCAGACGCCAGTCCAGATCACCCAGGCGCGCCAGCGCCTTGGCCAATACCGCATAGGATTGTTGCTTGTCGCCCGTCCGCATCATCGCGACCGCCAACAGCCAGGGGCCGGGCGCGCCGCGCCACCACCATGCCCGGTGATCGTCCCGCCGGGCCCTGGCCGCGGCCAGCGGGCCGATGTCGATGAAAGGCTGCAGCCGGTGCAGAATTCGGCGATCCACCACGGCGGCGAGACCATCAAGATCGATCTCCGACATCCCGATCACCGCATCGGCGCGGCGCAGGGCATCGACGCTGGCCGCTATGCCCTTGGCCCATGGTCCGGTTGCCTGCTTTGCGGCGTAAGATGCCTCCGCCACCACATAGGGAATGCCCAGAGCGCCGGCGACGGCCGGGCCCAGCCAGTCCGGCGCCTTGTGATAGAGATGGTAGGTGAACCAGAGCTGGGGCCTGTCTTCGGCTTTCTGCCAGCCGGCAATCAGACGGTCCGCAGCGCGCCCGGCATCGGCGCGGATTCGGGCCTGTTTTCGCGGGTCGCCGCTTCCCTCCCAGCTTCGCAGCCTGGACGCGACAGAGACATGGTGCCCTGCCTGGCCCAGCGCCCTGATCAAAAGCCTCGCCATGCGCCGGTCGCCGGAAGGCACTGGATGGTCCGGCGGTTTCATCGGCGCGTAGAACGCGATTCTCATGCCGGCGGGCTCTCGGCCAGCGCAGGCAAGCCGAATTTTTCGGACAATCGGTCCAGCCCGGGGGTGAAAGCGAAGTCCCGGCGTACGCGGGTTGCACCGGCGGACCCCAGACGCTCCCGCTCGCCAGGGTCTTCGATCAAGGCCGTCAGCGCGGCAGCGAGGGCGGTCGTGTCTTCCGAATCGATCAGGCGGCCGGTTTCTCCGTCCATGATCAGCTCCGGGATTGCCGACACCCGGGTCGACAGGCAGGCCAATCCGGTGGCCTGCGCTTCCATCAGGACGTTCGGCAGCCCGTCGCGGTCTCCGTCGGGGGCGATCCGTGCCGGCAGGACGAACAGATCGGATTCCAGATAAGCCTGGATCACCGCCGCCTGGTCTTGGGCGCCGCGCCATTCGATGCGATCGCTCAGCCCGGCCGAATCAGCCTGACTCTTGAGCCCGCCGAGCAGTGCGCCGCCGCCGATATGGACCCACCGCCATTGGATGTCCGGCGGTAATTCCGCCAATGCCGCCAGCAGCCGGTCGAAGCCTTTCTTCGTTACCGCCCGGCCGACGCTCAGCAGCCGCACCGGATCATCGCGATCATGGCCATTCCTTGCCGGCCGCGACACCGGCTTTGGAAAGCGCGCGAAATCGAGGCCGTGGTAGACCAGCTCGACCCGGTCCGGCGCCGGCGCCAATTCGGCAAGATGGCGCGCATTGACCGCCGTACAGGTCACGCCCCACTGGGCGGAAGCCAGCTTGACCTTCAGATCCCAGGCCTCGCTGGTCCAGATGTCCTTGGCGTGGGCTGCAAAGCTCCAGGGCAGGCCGCGGATCATCGCCGCGTAGCGCGTCACAGAGGCCGGGGTGTGCAGATAGTGGCAGTGCAGCCGGTCGACATCGCCCGGCAATTCGCGCGCCAAAACCATCGCCTGGCCGAAGCGCCGAATGCGGTTGCGGCTGAGATCGTGTTTCAGATCGCTCAGGAAGGCGGCGCGCGCCCGGGCGTAGCCCGGCTGGGCCCGGGCCCAGCGCCAACTCTTGAAAACCCTGGCCGGCTCGTCACGCAGGTATTCCGGCAAGTACAGCACCGAGGCGGTTATCCGGCGGTTGATGGCATGTATCCGGTCGTCGGTTGGATGACGCAAGGACACGATCAATTGACGCTGGCCGCGCTGCTGCAAGCCCAGGATCTCCTGGGCGATGAAGGTCTCAGACAGGCGGGGATAGCCCTTGACCACAATCGCCGTGCGGCCGCCGGCAGGCGATGCCGCTGCCGACGCGGTCATCGTCGCTGCCATCGTCGCTGCCATCGTCGCGGATCGGGGGTCAGGCGGTTTGGCGTGCCGGAATCCGAAAGGGCCCGGGAGCATTCACCGTATTGCCCACCAGCGCATTGACCGATTCCAGCCCGCTCAGCAGCCCCGGAACGACCACCTCGGACGGCACGTTCTGATTCGGCAGTTGGCACAGCGCCTTGACCATGTGGTTGGCATCATCCGCATCGTCATAGTTGATCATGCGGACCAAACCCAGCTCCTCGGCGCGCGATGTTCGGATGAACTGCTCCAGCCGCGGTTTGGTGCGTGGTATCAAAAGCGCCCTTTTATCGAAGGAAAGGATCTCGCAAAACGTATTGTACCCACCCATGGCCACCACACCGACGGCGTCGACCATCAGATTCTCCAGATGGGCGTCGAAAGTGATGACCTCGACATCCTTCAAATCCGCCGCCCGCTCCATGAAGCTGTCCTGCAACTCGCGCTGCATGAATGGCCCCAGCACGATCAACGCAGCGTGCGGAATGGCTGCGCCGGTCTCATAGGCGCGGATCACCCAGTCGACCATCTTCTCCCCATCGCCGCCGCCGCCGGGCGTCACCAGGAAATAGGGGCGTTCGAAGATATCGATGGGCGGCCGCGCCTTGGGGGTGGATTCGCGCCTCAGATAGCCGGTGTAGACCATCTTGTCGCGAACGCTCTGCGGCAGGTCGATGCCGGCCAGCGGTTCATGGATCTGTGGTAATCCGTAGACCCAGATCGAGTCGTAGAGATCCTCCAGCGCCGGCACGACGTTCTTGCGTTCCCATTCCGGGGCCAGCAGGGACGGCTCGTCCATCACGTCGCGCAAACCCAGCGCCAACGGCGTGCCGCGGCGCTTGAGGATCTCCAGCGTGCCGCGCACTTCGCCGCGAAGGCCCAGCGGCTCCTTGTCGACCAGGAACAGATCCGGGTCGAAGATCGCCGCGGTGTGCTCGATAATCGAGGCCCGCATGGCCATGATCTCGTCGGTATCGATGTTGAGGTTCAGCGAGGTGTACTCGCCATTGTGCAGCTTGATCACGCCGGGCACGCGCACGAAGTCGACCCGGTTGCGGAAATCGAAACTGCCAATGATCGGCGATCCGGACAAGATCAGCACCGACATGTCCCGGTTCTGCTTCGCCAGCTCGTGGGCAATCGCCCGACAGCGACGAAGATGTCCCAGCCCGAAAGAATCGTGGCTGTAAATAAGAACTCGGGTCTGACCCGGGCGCTTCGCCATGACGCTCCGCATATCAGCCAAAAGGAAGACAGCCCTTCAGGATCGAAGGGCCGTCGGACTTCGAGATTCATATCACGAAGAGACCCGGAAAAACCATGCCGTTTACGGCTGTCCTTGAAAAGCTATATGGTTCTTTTGCCGTCAGGTAGCGTCCTTTGGCCAATTCACGGCCGTTCAACGGGTTCTCACAAATATGGAAAAAAGCGTCTTCCGGTTCGTCTACCGGTTCAGCAAGAAGGAGCAGATATACGTCATCTTGCTGACGCTCATATCATTCCCGTTTCTCTATTTATCGCTGGATCTTCCTAAGACGATTATCAACCAGGCGATTGGCGGCGGGATCGATTTTCCGACCCTGATGTTCAGCGTTGAGCTGGACCAGCTCACCTATCTGTACACGCTTTGCGCGTTATTCCTGGCCCTCGTCTCGGTCAATGGCGGGTTCAAATATTACATAAACGTCTATCGTGGCCAGTTGGGCGAACGCATGTTGCGGCGCATGCGGTACGAGCTCTACAGCCGCGTTCTGCGATTCCGCCTGCCGCGATTCAAACGCATGTCCCAGGGCGAGATCATTCCGATGATCACCGCCGAGGTGGAGCCACTGGGCGGCTTCGTCGGCGACGCTTTTGCGCTGCCGGTGTTCCAGGGCGGCACACTGCTGGTCTATGTGGCCTTCATCTTCGTCCAGGATCCCATCCTCGGGGCGGCGGCGATTTCGCTCTACCCGCTCCAGGCTTATGTCATCCCGAAGCTGCAGCGGCGGGTCAACGAACTCGGAAAGCGGAGGGTTCAGACGGTTCGCCGGCTGTCCGACCGGATCGGCGAGACGGTCGCGGGCGCCCATGAAATTCATGCCCATGACGCGACCGCCCGTCATCGGGCCGACATATCCGACCGTTTGGGCACCATCTATGCGATCCGCTACGAGATTTTTCGCCGCAAGTTCTTCATCAAGTTCCTCAACAATTTTCTCAACCAGCTCACGCCGTTCTTCTTCTATTCCGTCGGCGGTTACCTGGTGATTCAGGATGACCTGACCTTCGGGTCGCTGGTGGCGGTATTGGCGGCCTACAAGGATCTCTCCGGCCCCTGGCGCGATTTGTTGACCTACTACCAGCGCGTGGAAGACATCCGCATCAAATACGAACAAGTGGTCGAGCAGTTCCAACCTGACGACATTCTGCCAATCGAACAGCTCGACTCCGACGAGGCGCTGGACGGGCCGCTACCTGGCCGGCTGGACCTGAGCAATGTGCAGTATGAGGAAGAAGACTCCCTCCCGGTCCTGACTGGGGTCTCGGTCAGCTTCCATACGATGGGCGAGACGGCGGTGGTCGGATCGGCCGGCAGCGGCAGCGACGAACTGATGCAGCTGCTTGGCCGGCTACTGGTGCCCAGCGGCGGGCGCATTCAGCTTGGCGACATGGATTATGACCACCTTCCCGAATCGGTGGTCGGTCGGGTGGTGTCCTATGTCGGGCCGTCCGCATACATGTTCACCGACACGCTCCGCGCCAACCTGTACTACGGGCTCAAGCACCGGCCGCTGGTACCGGCCGACTATTCGGCCGAAGAGCAGGTCGCTCATACCCGCTGGTTGGCCGATGCCCGCGCCTCTGGAAATATCGACTTCGATATCAGCGCCGACTGGATCGATTATGCCGCGGCGGGCGTCGCGGATGGAAATGAACTGGAGAGCCGCGCTCTGGAGGTGCTGGAAGCGGTCGACATGGCCGAAGACATCTATCGCATGGGGTTGAACGGCACGATCGATCCGGCCGCCCAGCCGGAGACAGCGGAAACGATCCTGAAGGCAAGGCAGGAGATACGGGAGCGGCTGAGGGATCCGAAACTGGGCGGAGTCGTCGAGCTGTTCGACGCCGACACCTATAATGACAGCGCTACGGTGGCCGAGAACCTGTTGTTCGGCACGCCAGTGGGCAAGACTTTCTCGCTGGAGAGTCTGGCGGAGCAGCCTTACGTGCTGCAGGTCCTGGACAAGGTCGGCCTGACCGAAACATTCCTGGAAATCGGCACCAAGGTTGCCGAGACCATGATCGAGCTGTTCGCCGATCTGCCGCCGGGCCATGAGTTCTTCGAGCAGTTCAGCTTCATCGCGTCGGAGGATCTGCCTGACTTCCAGCCCCTGGTGGCCCGCGTGTCGAAGGAAGGCTTCGGCGACCTGAAGCCGGAGGATCGAGCCCGGCTATTGGCTCTGCCGTTCAAGCTGATTCCCTCTCGACATCGTCTCGGGCTGATCGAGGATTCGCTGCAGGATCGGATGGTGGAGGCGCGCCGGGTCTTTGCCGCGGAACTGCCGGCGGGTCTGCGGCCGTCGGTCGAGTTTTTCGACTCCAACAGCTACAATGCCGCATCAACGATCCAGGATAACATTTTGTTCGGAAAGGTCCGATACGGTCATGCCGGCAGTACGGACACGGTTCAGGCGCTTATCAGCGAGACCGTATCGCAGTTCGATCTGCGCGACCGGATCAGTGCCGGCGGGCTGGATCACTCGGTCGGTGTCGCGGGCGCGCGCCTGTCGTCGGTGCAGCGGCAGAAGCTGGCATTGGCCAGGGCGTTGCTGAAGCGGCCGCAGCTGCTGGTTCTCAATGAGGCCACAGCATCGCTCGACGGCGCCAGTCAGGCCCGGGTGCATGCCAACATACGCCGGATGATGGATCGGGGCGGGCTGATTTGGGCGGTGCATCGCCCGAGCATGGCGGCGGATTTCGATCGCGTCGTGGTGTTGAAGGCGGGCCGGGTCGCGGCCCAGGGTGACTTTGCCTCGCTAAACAAGGACGGTAGCGTCCTCAGCGAGTTGATCGCAGCGGAATAATACCGCTGCCAATGGGAGGGGAATGACGGTGAGCCTTGCCGAAGAAGTAGAGCTGCTGAAGCGAATCCCGCTTTTCGCCAATATCGAGGTTTCGAAGCTCAAGCTGCTGGCCTTCACCAGCGAGCGGATCGGCTATAAGGCCGGCGAGACCCTGTTCGAGCAGGATGCCATGGGCGATTCCGCCCATATCATCATGGATGGCGATGCCGATATCGTCGTCAACACGCCGTCCGGGCCGCTGACCGTCGCGACCATGCACAAGAACGATTTCGTCGGCGAAATCGCGATCCTCTGCGATGTGCCGCGAACCGCGACGGTCAAGGCGAAAACCGACATGACGACGCTGTGCATCAACAAGGATTTGTTTTTCCGCCTGGTGACGGAGTTCCCGGAAATGGCCGTCGAGATCATGCGGGTGCTGGCCCAGCGCCTGGAAGCCACGACCAAGGAGCTGGCGCAATACAAGCAGGGCAGCGCGTAACAGGCCGCAAGCCCGGGCCGACGTCGAAAGCATGCTTCGACAGGCTCAGCATGACGATGTACTTATCGACGAAATGAGGTCCTCATCCTGAGCCTCCTGAGCTTGTCGAAGGGCGAAGGACGAGGACCGGTACGCCGCTCCGACTTCTCCGTATTTCATCAGGACCAACCCTCGCCCATGAGCCGGCTCGACAGCTTCATCCGCCGCATGCAGGCGCAACGGACATGCCTCGAATGGGCCGCCAGGGACATCGCAGATCTGCCCGGCCCGACTCTGGAACTTGGTCTCGGTAATGGCCGCACCTACGACCATCTGCGTGAAATCCTGCCGGGCCGCGACATCTACGTGTTCGACCGGCGCATCGCCGCCCATCCAGATTGCATCCCGCCGAAAGACCGCATGTTTCTCGGCGAGGCGGCGGAGATGCTGCCCGAGGCCGCGGCGCGGCTGGGGCGCAGCGTGGCGTTGGTCCATACCGATCTCGGCACCGGCGACGCCGAGGCCAATGCGGCGTTGGCAGGGTTGGTCGGACCATTGCTGGTGGCGCTGGTCGCGCCGGGTGGCGTGGTCGTCGCCAATCATGAGTTGACGGTTCCCCACTGGACCCGGCTACCGGAGCCCGCGGGCGTCAAGCCCGGCCGGTACTACCTCTACCGCGCGGAATAGCACATGAGCTTGCCGACAATGGTAACCGGCCACGCACCGCTGCGTGGCGCGCTTTGGATGATCGGGGCGGGCGCCTGCTTCGCGGTGGGCAACAGCCTGCTGCGCTATTTGACCGGCGTGCTGCCCTCTTACGAGGTGGCGTTCCTCCAGTACGGGCTGGCATTGCTGATCCTGCTGCCCTGGGCTCTGGTCCGGGGGCTGGCCAGTATCCGCACCGGCCGGCCCTGGTTTCAGGCGCTGCGGGTCGCCGCGGCGGCAACGGGGGTGGTGTTCATCACCCTGGGTTTTCAGAAACTGCCGGTGGTCGAGGTGGTGGCGCTGACTTTCGCCTCGCCGCTCTTCGCGGTGGTCGGCGCCGCCTTGGTGCTGAAGGAGCGGGTTGGCTGGCAGCGCTGGGCGGCCACGGCGCTGGGCTTCGTCGGCGTTCTGGTGATCCTGCGCCCGGGTCTCGAGGCCTTCCGGCCGGCTGGAATCTATCCATTGGCGGCGGCCTTCTTCTTCGCCGTCTCGTCGCTCATGGTGAAGCGGCTGGCGGTGACCGAGACACCGGATTCGATCGTCTTCTACCTGCTCGTCCTGATGACGCCGATGCTGCTGGTGCCGGCGATCCCGGTCTGGCAGGCACCCACGGTCGACTTGCTGCCCTTCCTGCTGGCCCTCGGGCTGAGCGCGGCGGCGGCGCAATTCGCCCTGACCCATGCTTTCGCTTCGGCGGACGCCAGTTTCCTCGGCCCGTTCGACTTCGCGCGCCTGCCATTCTCGGCGCTGGTCGCCTATTTCGCCTTCGGCGAGACGCCGGATCGTTATGCCTGGATCGGCGCCGGACTCATCCTGTCGGCCGCGCTGTATCTGGCGCAGCAGGAGAGCCGGTAATCTTAGGCAGTGAAGATCTATCGGCACCCTTGGTTCTACCATTCGCTATGACTACATTGATACTGATGATATCATTGTAGTCAGACTGGTTTTGGGAGATGGCAGATGGCCCAACTGATCGTCCGCAAGATCGATCCAGGGTTGAAGCAGCGCCTTCGCGAGCGGGCGGCCCAAAAAGGCCGGAGCATGGAGGAGGAGCACCGGGAAATTCTCCGACAGGCGCTGTCAGAGTCGGCCAATGGTCCAGAGAACCTTGCCAGTGTCTTCAGAGAGCTGTTCGGGTCCGAACATGGCGTGGAAATCCCCGATCTTAGCGACCGGTCGCCCCATGAACCGATTAGGTTCGACGAGTGATCATCCTCGACACCAACGTAATTTCCGAGGGCATGCGGTCAGAACCGGACCGCGCCGTTATGGGCTGGATTGGCTCGCTGTCGCCGATGGAGTTCTGGATTACGACGATCACTGTGGCGGAAATTCGGTTCGGCCTGTCCTGCCTTCCGGCTGGCCGTCGCCGTGACGATCTGGGCAACCGATTCGACGCGTTGCAGCGTCGAAGCTTTCCGGACCGCGTTCTGTCATTCGACCGGCCGGCCGCCGAAAGATACGGCCGCCTCATGGCCCAGCGCCGGGCGACTGGTCGCCCGATGTCATCCCTCGATAGGCAGATTGCCGCGATCGCCTCGATTCACGATGCGACAGTTGCGACTCGGAACACTCAGGATTTCGAGGCCTGTGGATTGTCGCTGATCAACCCCTGGAACACGGCAGCCGGGGAAAGCGACTGACGCTACGGTCCGATCAGACTTTGATATCCACCCAGACCGGCGCATGGTCGGACGGTTTTGGTTCCCAGCCTCGTGCAGTCGTTTCGATCTTGGCCTGGCGCAGGCCACCGGCCAGCGGCGGCGTCACCCAGATATGGTCCAGCCGGCGGCCGCGATTGGAAATCTCCCAGTCGCGGGCGCGATAGCTCCACCAGGAATACAGCTTCTCGTCCTCGGGTACGAAATGCCGTACCGCGTCGACCCAGCCCAATGTCCGCTGCATGGCGGTCAGCTTCTCGACCTCGATCGGGGTGTGGCTGACAACCTTCAGAAGCTGCTTGTGCGACCAGACATCGTGCTCCAGCGGCGCGATGTTCAGATCGCCGACCACCACCATCGGCGTCTCCGCCTGCCGCGATGCCGACCACCAGGCGGTCATCTCGTCCAGGAATTGGAGCTTGTGAGCGAACTTCTCGTTCTTGTCCGGATCGGGGATGTCGCCGCCGGCGGGGATGTAGAGGTTGTGGATCTCCATTCCAGAGCCATTGGGGCCGCCTGGCAGCCGCGCCATGATGTGCCGGCAATCCTCGCGGCCGCACCAATGCTGGACCTCATGCCCCTCCAGTGGCAGGCGCGACAGGATGGCGACGCCGTTGTAGCCCTTCATCCCGGCCAGGGCGATGTGCTCGTAGCCCTTCTCGATGAAGGGTTCGCGGGGAAATAACTCATCCGGGCATTTGGTTTCCTGCAGGCACAGGATGTCCGGGGCGATGTCGTCGATCAGCCGCAGAACCAAATCCTGCCGCAGACGAACCGAGTTGATGTTCCAGGTGACGATGCGCACGGGGTCATTCCGAATCGGGGGACGGTCGTAAGAAGTCTAATCGATCAGACGGGCAGACTTGGTCGGAGTTTTTCCGATTGTGGGTAAAACGCGTCTGCATGGATGTCGGAAATCGGTATGCCACGCGCCTTCAGCAAAGGCACCGTCGCCTCCACCATGGCCGGCGGTCCGGCCAGATAGGCCTTCACCCCTTTGGTATCGCCGAGTTCGGCGGCGGCGATGTCGCCCGCATGGCCGGTGCGATGGGGCGTTGCGTCAGATGGCTCCGACAGCACCGGGGTGAAGGTCAGGTTCGGGTGGCGCCCGCCCAACGCCGCGAAATGCTCGGTCAGATAAAGATCGCGGGTGTCGCGGACCCCGAAATACACGGCGATCCGCCGCGCCGCGTTCACCGACAGGGCGGTCTCGGCGATCGATTTGATCGGCGCCAAGCCGGAGCCGCCGGCGATCGCCAGGATCGGCCCCTCATGTCTTGGGCGCAGATGGCTGGTGCCAAAGGGACCCTCGACCGATACCGTTTCGCCCAACCTCAGCGTTTCGCAGGCATAGGCGCTGGCCCCACCGCCGGAACTGCGGATATGGAATTCCAGCTCTGGCTCATCGGGCCGGTTCGCCATGGAGTAATCCCGCGGCGCATGCCCGGCAAAAGTCACCGCTACGTGCTGCCCGGCCGAGAAGGATAGTGGCTTTTCGGTTTCTCCAGTCTCCATAATCTCGAGCGCCAGGCGGACACGCCGGATGTCGTGGGTCAGCTCGGCGATATTGCTGACTTGGCAAGCCAGAACCCGCCGCGGGTGGATAGCCGGCAGATCCGGTTCGGGCCAGGAGACCGTGCAATCGGTCAGGGGTGTGGCCTGGCAGGCAAGAATGAGGCCGCTTGCCCTCTCGGCCTCGCTCAGCGCGTGGGCCGAATAGGACGCCATCTCGACCTCACCGGTGATCAGCCGGGATTTGCAGGAGCCGCAATTTCCGGAGCGGCAACCATGGGGGTAGGGGACTCCTGTCGCCAATGCCGCTTTCAGTATCGTCCTGCCGGGGCGGACCCGGATCGGATGCGGCCATTGCGTGACGGTGACGATTGCTGTCATTCGGGTCCGTTCATGGGGTTTTCCTGGCCGTTGCCGCCGCTGAATCGATACGGTTGCGCCTGAGCCGGACTGAGTGGCTATATAGCGCAACGACACCGGCGCCGGAAGCCGACGCCGGGTGAAGACCAAAACGTTGGGAGGAGTGGGGCCGTGGGAATTGGAAACAAGATAGGAACCTGGATTGTAGGGGCGTCTCTCGGCCTGGCAGCCGGCGGCATCGCATCCGCCCAGGCGCAGGAGATAACCCTGCGCGTCCACCATTTCCTGCCGCCGCCCTCCGTGGCGCACGCCCAGTTCATTGCGCCCTGGGCGGAACGGGTGATGGAACAATCCAATGGCCGCATTGCGGTGGAGATCTATCCGGCCATGCAGCTCGGCGGCGGCCCGCCCGGTCTGTTCGACCAGGTCCGGGACGGCGTAGTGGATGTGGTGTGGACGCTGCCTGGCTATACCCCGGGCCGTTTCCCCACGGTGGAAGTGTTCGAACTGCCCTTCATGGCCGCCTCGGCGGAAGCCACCAGCCAGGCGGTGCAGGAATTCTACGAACGGAACCTGCGGGATGAATTCGCCGATGTGCATGTGCTGATGCTGCACGTGCATGCGCCGGGTGTATTTCATATCAACGGGAGTTCGGTGGAGAGCCTGGACGATCTCGACGGGCTGAAAGTCCGCGCGCCGACCCGTGTCATCAACAGCGCGCTGGGGCGATTGGGCGCCGTGCCGGTCGGCATGCCGGTGCCGCAGGTGCCCGAGGCGTTGTCGCGCGGAGTCGTTGACGCGACGGTGATCCCGTGGGAGGTCGCGCGCCCGCTTCGGATCGCCGAGCTTGTGGATAACCACACGGAAATCCGTGGAGAAAGAGGTTTCTACACGGCGGTCTTCCTGTTCGCCATGAACAAGGATGTGTACGAGTCCATGCCAGCCGACCTTCAGGCGGTGATCGATGCCAATTCCGGCCTGGCGCTGGCCAAGGAGATCGGCGCGGTCTGGGACGCCGCGGAAGTGCCCGGCCGCCAGGCGGCGGAGGATGCCGGCAACAGTTTCGTATCCTTGAGCGACGGCGAAATCGAACGCTGGAAGCTGGCGACTGCGCCGGTGATCGCCGATTGGCTCGCCGAGACCGACGGCCGGGGCCGGGACGGTGCCGCCCTGTTGCAGGAAGCCCGCGATCTGGTGGCGAAATACAGCGAAGGCCGCTGACCGCTCTCCGGCTTCGCCGCAGGGCCCGCCCTCTCCCGCAAGGGGAGAGGGGATTCGCGGTCCGCTTAGTTTGCATCCCTGGCGGGGCATTTGAGATCTCTGGCCAATCGGGACCGTTTCGGCATGGATGAATTCGAGTCCGGTGGCGCCCGGCCGACCGATCCGCTCGGTCGTGTGCTGTACCGCATCACCGAGGCCGTGGCGGTATTCGGCGGCCTGGTTCTGGTCGCTCTGACCGCCATCACTGTGTGGAGCATTATCGGCCGGCAGATCGCCGGCACCGACTGGCTGCGCGGCATTCCGGCCTTCAGCTGGGCCGGGCCGGTCACCGGCGATTTCGAACTGGTGGAGATCGGCTGTGCGGTGGCCGTTTTCGCCTTCCTGCCCTATTGCCAGATCGTCGGCGGCAATGTGCTGGTCGATTTTTTCACCGCCAAGGCCGGGCGGCGGCTCAAAGCCTTCCTGGCGGCTGTCGGCGATGGCCTGTTCACCGCCATCGCTGCCGTCCTGACCTGGCGGCTGGTCCTGGGGGCGGAGGATTTGCACAGTTACAACGAGACCACCATGGTGCTGCGGGTTCCGGTCTGGTGGGGCTACGTGCCGGCGGTGGCGGCGATGGTGCTGCTGACAACCGTCTGCGCCTACACCACATGGCGCCGAAGCCTGGAGAGCCTGGGCATGACACGGGTCGGGCGGTGACCGGTATCGAACTGGGCGCGGCCGCGTTTGGCATCATGCTGCTGCTATTGGCGCTCCGGCTGCCGATCGGCGTCGCCATGCTGACGGTCGGCATGGGCGGCTATGTCTATATTCGGGGCTGGGGCCCGCTACTGGCCTATCTGAAGACCTCGACCTTCGTTCAATTCTCCAACTACTCGCTCTCGGTCATCCCGCTTTTCCTGCTGATGGGCCAGTTCGCCACCAAGGCGGGAATGAGCCGGGCGCTGTTCAACGCGGCCAATGTCTGGCTTGGCCACTATCGCGGCGGCATCGCCATGGCGGGAGTCGGGGCCTGCGCCGGTTTCGGGGCGATCTGCGGCTCGTCGCTGGCGACCGCCGCCACCATGGCCCAGGTCGCCCTGCCGGAGATGCGCCGGTACAACTACTCCGGTGCTTTGGCCACGGGATCGCTCGCGGCCGGCGGCACGCTGGGCATCCTGATCCCGCCTTCGGTGATCCTGGTGATCTACGCCATCCTGACCGAGCAGAACATCGCCAAGATGTTCATGGCCGCCTTCATCCCGGGGATCCTGGCCGCGCTGGGCTACATCCTGGCGATCGCCGTCTATGTGAGGCTCCGCCCCGATGCCGGCCCGGCCGGTCCGCGCGCGGGGATGCTCGACCGGCTGAAGAGCCTGGAGGAGGTCTGGACGGTTCTGGTGATCTTCCTGACGGTGATCGGCGGCATCTATCTGGGCTGGTTCACCCCGACCGAGGGCGCGGCGGTCGGCGCCTTCGGCACCGGATTGCTGGCGGTCTGGCATGGCGGCATGCGGCTTGCGGGCCTGATCGACTGCCTGAAGGGCACGGCGACGGCGACCGGCATGATCTTCCTGATCCTGCTCGGCGCTTCGATCTTCAACGTGTTCCTCGCCCTGACCCATCTGCCCCAGGCGGCGTCGGAGGCGATCGGCAGCAGCGGATTGCCGCCGATGCTGGTGCTGGCGGTGATGCTGCTGGCCTATTTGGCCCTCGGTTGCATCATGGACAGCCTCAGCATGATCCTGCTGACCATACCGATCTTCTTCCCGGTCGTCGTGGCGATGGATTTCGGCATGTCGCCGGAGGAAACGGCGATCTGGTTCGGCATCATCACCGTCATCGTCGTCGAGGTCGGGCTGATCACGCCGCCGGTCGGCATGAACGTCTTCATCATCAACGCCATCGCCCGCGATGTGCCGATGCTGGAGAGTTTCCGTGGCGTCTTGCCGTTCCTGATCTCCGACATTCTGCGAGTGGTGATCCTGCTGGCATTCCCGTCGATCACGCTGATCCTGGTCAGGATATTGGCCTGAGACGCTTACTGGGCGGGATTTCCGCCGTTAGGGAATGCAAAGCGCCCTTGGTCTGTGCGGTGGGTTCGCTATAGTCATGTGAATATGCGTTCCGCGCGTCAAATTCAATCAAGGGTATCGCCGTGACCGACTCCGATTCTCATGGTCCCCGCGGCGCCAGGCGCGGTCGGGGTATGGAGATCGACTATGGCGTTCTGCCGAGCCTGATCGGCTACAATTTGCGCCGGGCCCAGCTCACGGTCTTTCAGAATTTCCAATCGACCATGGCGCCGTTCGACCTGACCCCCGGCCAGTTCGGCGTCCTGGTCCTGATCTGCGAGAATGAGGGGCTGAGCCAGAGCGATCTCGGCGCGGCGCTGGGCATTGATCGCTCGACCATGGTCGCAGTGATCGACCGGCTGGAAAGCCGCGATTTCGTCGTCCGCGCGCCGTCGCCCAACGACCGTCGCTCCTATGCGTTGCGGCTGAGCGATCACGGCAAGAAGACCGTTATCGAGATCTTGCCCAGGCTACGTGAGCACGAAGTGGCCATCGCAGGCGGGTTGAGCAAATCGGAACAATCAACGCTGATCGAGCTGCTGCGCCGAATTGGCGGCGGCACGAAGGACTGCGGCGGGTAGGTCGGCGGACGACCGGCCGGTGGCACGCCCATGACAGGTCGTGACTTGGCGCGACCGCCAAAAGCGATCATATATCGGCGATGGAAGACACGATCCCGGACCTGTTGAGATTCAAGGGCATGGTGGTGATCGCCTGGCTGGTGCTGTTGTTCGCTCTCGAACGGGTAATGCCGGCCGCGATGCCGCCCGATGGCGATGGCAAGTGGTGCTGGCGCCGATTGCTGCGCAATGCCGGGCTTTGGCTGGTCAATACCGGCCTGTCGCCGCTGATCGTCATCCCCGTATCGTTTTGGGCCACCGGGCAGTCGCTAGGCTGGCGGCCGGATTGGTGGGCCGGCTGGCCGGCGCTGCTGGTCGATCTGCTGGTGCTGGATTTCCTGATCTATTGGTGGCATCGGGCGAACCACGTGATCCCGCTGCTGTGGCGGTTCCACGAGATCCACCATCTCGACCATTTCCTCGACACCACAAGCGCGGTGCGGTTCCATTTCGGTGAGGTATTGCTAAGCGCCCTTGCCCGGGCAGCCATCATCGTGGTGCTGGGCATACCTCTGGTGTCGGTGGTCGTATTCGAAGCGGTGGTGCTGCTGGCGGCGATCTTCCACCACTCCAATCTGCGCCTGCCGCCGGGGCTGGAAAGGGGTTTGTCGCGGGTGATCATCACCCCGTCGATCCACTGGGTGCATCATCACGCCGTCCGATCGGACACCGACAGCAATTACGGCACCCTGTTCAGCTTCTGGGACCCGATCTTCGGCTCGCGCAGCCGGACGGCTCGGACCCCGGACATGCCGATTGGTGTCGAGCGCCTGCCCGAGCGGTCGTTGCTCGACCTAGTTATCCGGCCATTTCGACCCCGGACCTGACCGCATTTCCGGCGATCCCTTCAACCGGATGCACAGCCCGGCATAGAGGGCCGGTCCCGGGCCCTGGGCTTCGGCGTCATCCAGGCTGACGATCAGCGATTCCGCGTTCGTCACCATCGACCACATCTCGGTCGACATGGCGAGCTGAACCGGCGCCCGGTCGGCGACCCGAACCAACGGCCGGGTCACACCGGTGTCGCGCTCAACGGCCCAGATCTGCAGAACCGATCCCTCCGGCGCCGACAGGCCGTCGAGCGGCTCGACCGCAAGCCGCCAGGGCTTGTCGAACGCGGTCACCACAATGCCGGGCGTCTCGGAGTCGTCACTCAGCACGGCGACATAGCTGGGAGGGCCGGAAATTGCCGCAGGCTCTTCGCCGAAACCAAGGTCGATGGCCACATAGGCCATAAGCGCCGCCGCCACCGCGACCGCCGCGCCGGTCATCCAACGCCACACCGATAACCTATCCCACCGGCTCCCGGTGGATCGGGCGTATTGGACCGTCGGGGCGGGGTGACCGTGAAACAGCCTGCGGTGCAGCCCCGTCAGCACATGGCCGGGCGGCACGATCGGCGGGGCGGTGTCGGTCAACGGCGCCAGCTGCTCCTCCCAGGCGGTTACGCGGGCATGCAGGGCCGGCCGTTGGCTCATCAGCGTTTCCAGACGCCGCCGGCCCCGGCCGGTCAGTGCGCCCAGCGCATATTGCGCCGCCAGCTCGTCCTGGAGGTCGGGATCGTCGTATCTCATCGCGCCAGGCATTCCCGTATCGCGATCAGGCCGCGCCGCGTCCAGGTCTTCACCGTGCCGACCGGAATGGTCAGACGGGTCGCGGCCTCAACCGCGGTATAGCCACGGTGGTACATCAAAACGATGCAGCGCCGCTGCGGCTTTGTCAGCTCGGACATGCAGCGCAGAACCCGGGCAAGTTCCTGATTCATTTCCGCCTGGGCAAGCGGGTTGTCGCTGCTCAGCCGACGATCGTCATCGGCCGACCATTCGACCTCGTCATTCCGGTATGTGGCGCTGCGCAGCATGTCCAGGGCCCGGTTGCGAACGATATTGATCATCCAGGTCATGGGCCGGCCGAGTGTGGAATCGTAGCGCCCGGCATGTCGCCAGATATTGACGAACGCGTCCTGCAGCGCTTCCTCCGCCCAGCTGTCCCGTCTCAATATACGATGCGCGACGCCATAAAGTTTCGGCGCCACGGCATGATACAGGCTGTCGAAGGCGCGCCGATCCTCTGCGGCACACTGCTGCAGCAGCACAATCAGCCGGTTGGACGGTGTATCCTGCCTCATGGCCTCTCGGTAATTGTTCGGATCCGGACGGTGTCCGTGAAGATTTGCCGGACCATACCGCCGCGATCCCGCCACACCAAACCGGAAAAATTGAAACCGGATGCAGTGCTCCACTCGTAGATACCGATGAAGCGGCGAAGGCGTGGCCGGATTGACCGGTTTCCCTTACCACAGACCAGACACCCCACCGTCGGAATCGCAACAGCGACCGGCGCATCGACCGCCAGATTTTGACGAGGATTTCATGTCCATCAAACACACCGCACTGACCACCCTTGCCGCCTCGATGATTTTCGCCCTCGCCGCCGGCTCGGCATATGGCGCTGGCGGCGGCAATGACGACGCCGAGGTCAGTGTCGACCCGAACTACACCGCCGCCGTCGCGAAGATCGAGGCCGGCGACTATCAAGCCGCGATCACCCTATTGGAATCGGTGGCAGCCAGCGCCCCGGACAACGCGGATGCCTTCAACTATCTCGGTTACACAAACCGCAAGCTGCAACGCTACCGGGTGGCGCTTGGGCACTACGAGCGGGCGCTGGCGCTCGATCCGAACCATCGCGGCGCTCATGAGTATATCGGCGAGCTGTTCCTGGAGACCGGCGATCTGGCCAAGGCCGAGGAACATCTGGCGGCGCTGGACCGCATCTGCTTCTTCGGCTGCGAGGAATATGACGAGCTGAAGGAGTTGGTCGAGGCCTACCGGTCGGGCCGCACGGTCGAACAGTCGATGAATTCCGATTGGCAGCAATAGCGGTTACCGACGGCACGCCTCGAAGGCGGCCTTCTGCCTCGGTCTTTTGTCGTCATTCCCGCGAAAGCGGGAATCTCGGTGGAGTGCAGGGAATATCTCTCCAGTTTCCCGCTTTCGCGGGAATGACGACAAATGGTGGATCGCCGTTGTCCTGAGCTGAACGCGTTCCGCGACGGCTGTTCGATGGTCGTCAGTCGTCGCGCGCCCGTCGCGGCGGCCGGGGAGCGCGGAACAAGTCGTCGTCCAGGGCCCCGCCATAGGTCGGATCGCTGAGCGTCACCTCGGTGAACAGGCCCTGGGCATCAAGCACGGTCCATCGCCTGAACGCCATCGGTTCCGAGCCGAATACCAATGTCAGTGTTCCGGCACCAGGATCGTCGCTCTGCCTCAGGTCGATTTCAACTTCGGCCAGCTCGGTCGATTCGCGGACGCCAGCCACTGTGACGTCGCCGGATAGGGTGACATCCTCGCGGATCAGGAAATCCGCCAGGGTCGAACCCAGGGGTATGTCGGTGCGCTGCTTCAGCTCGTCATCCCAGAAGGTCAGCCAGAACCCATCGGCGACGTAAAGGAAAGGGATCGGCGGGTCGTATTCGATCCGCATGCGTCCTGGGCGGGACAGGTAGAAGGTGCCCTGGGCAAAGCCGCCGGCCTCGCTGTGCTGGACAAACCGGGCCTGAACCGTGGTCAGTCGTTCCAGATAGGCCTCCACGCGCCCGACAATCTCGGCATCCTGTGGGGCGAGGGTGGATTGTGCGCTGACCGGCCCGGCGAGCAGCAGCGCTGCCAGCACGGTACCGAGAAGTGTCCCAACCGCTTTTTTCATAGGCCCATGGATGCCGCCATTCTTTGGCGGAAGTGCGGCGGCCGGGTGCGGCTTCGATGGTTTCCGACACCGACGGACCATTTTCGCCGCGTCGTCCCCGGACTTGATCCGGGGACCCATTCATCAGCCGGCTCGTAACAAGGAACGACGGGCCGTGACGGCGGCCACAATCACCGGTGGTGAAACGCAATTGCACAGTCGGTGCGATGGGTCCCCGGATCAAGTCCGGGGACGACGTGGGAGTAGGGTAGGCGGTCTGCCGTCATGACCGCAGGGGAGGGGAGGCGCCTAGCCGCCGCTGCCGATCAGGACTTCGCGCTTGCCCACATGGTTGGCCTGGCTGACCACGCCATCCTGTTCCATCTGCTCGATGATCCGGGCGGCGCGGTTGTAGCCGATCTGCAGATGGCGCTGGATGAAGCTGGTGGAGGCCTTGCCTTCGCGGGCCACCAGGGCAACCGCCTCATCGTACAACTCGTCGCCGCCATTGCCGCGGCCCGGCAAATCGCCGACCTCCGCACTCTCATCCTCTTCCAGGATGGACTCGTTATAGGTCGGCTCACCCTGGGCCTTCAGATGGGCGACCACCTGCTCGACCTCCTCGACGCTGACGAAGGGACCGTGCACGCGGGTGATGCGGCCGCCGCCGGCCATGTAGAGCATGTCGCCCTGGCCGAGCAGCTGCTCGGCGCCCATCTCGCCCAGAATGGTGCGGCTGTCGATCTTGCTGGTCACCTGGAAGCTGATCCGGGTCGGGAAATTCGCCTTGATTGTTCCGGTGATAACGTCCACCGAGGGACGCTGGGTCGCCATGATCAGATGCACGCCAGCGGCGCGGGCCATCTGCGACAGGCGCTGGATCGCCCCCTCGATATCCTTGCCGGCGACCAGCATCAGATCGGCCATCTCGTCGACGATGACGACGACGTAAGGCAGCTCGGTCAGGTCGAGCGGTTGATCCTCGAAGATCGGCTTGCCGGTATCCGGGTCGAAGCCGGTCTGGACCCGGCGCATCAGGGTCTCGTTCTTGGCCCTTGCGTCGCGCAGGCGCTGGTTGTAGCCCTCGATATTGCGGACCCCCAGCTTGGACATGGCGCGGTAGCGGTCCTCCATCTCCCGGACCGCCCATTTCAACGCCACCACCGCCTTTTTCGGATCGGTGACGACCGGCGACAGCAGATGCGGGATGCCGTCATAGATGCTGAGCTCCAGCATCTTCGGATCGATCATGATCATCCGCACCTTCTGCGGCGGCAGCCGGTACAACAGCGACAGGATCATGGTGTTGATGGCGACCGACTTGCCGGAGCCGGTGGTGCCGGCGACCAGCAGGTGCGGCATGCGGGCCAGATCGGCGGTGACCGGAGAACCGGCAATGTCCTTGCCCAGCAGTAGCGACAAGGTGCCGCTGTCGCGCTCATAGGCCTGGGACGACAGCATCTCGCGCAGGAACACGGTCTCACGCTCGGCGTTCGGCAACTCGATGCCAATCACATTGCGGCCGGTCACCACGGCGACACGCACCGACACAGCGCTCATGGAGCGGGCGATATCGTCGGCCAGGCCGATGACCCGGCTGGACTTGGTGCCGGGTGCGGGCTCCAGTTCGTACAGGGTGACCACCGGGCCGGGATTGACCCGGACGATCTCACCTTTGACGCCGAAATCGCCCAGCACGCTCTCCAGGATCTCGGCGTTCTTGCGCAAGGCATCCTCGCCCAGCGCTTTGGGCCGGGACGTCGCATCGACCGGGTGCAGCAGATCCAGCGGCGGCAGTATGAAATCGCCCTCGGAAAAGCCGAGATTGGCTTGTTTTTCCGATACGGCGCGCTTGCCCTGGGCCGGCGGTCTCGGCCTGGCGGCGACCTTGGGCTCGACCTTCGGCGCCGGCCGGGCGATACCAATCGGGCTGTCGAGAATGTCCCCCGGCGCCAGCGGAGGGGGCCGCCCGAGATCGACTTTTGCGGAAATCTTCTTTTCGTCGGCCTGAGCCTGGGCCCGGGCGCCGGGGGTGGTGTTCCAGGATCGGGACCGCGCCTTGCCGACGGCGCGCATGCCCCGGCCGAGCAAGCCGCCAAGGCCGGCCGCCCCGGCCCAGCCGGCGCTCCATTCGGCCCGGCTCAAGCCCAGCGTCACCATCAGCGCGCCGGCCGACAGCAATCCGGCGGCGGCGGCGATCCAAACCTGCTGACCCGGGGCCAGCCGGTCGCCGGCCATCGCCAGTATCCAACTCATCGACAGCGTGCCGGCCGCGCCGCCCATATCGGCCGGGACCGGCCAAGAGATCAGAGGCGCCACCGGCGTCAATGCAATGGCCGCCAGCCCGACAGCCGCCGCCCAAGCCAAGACACGGACCCAGAGCCGGCCAAGATCGCGATGGCGCAGAACCCGCCAGCCCCAGATGACCAGCGGCAGAGCGATCAGGATTGCGGCAGCGCCCACGCTCTGCAGCATCAGATCGGCCGCGACGGCGCCCGGCGACCCCAGCAGATTGCCGGTAACGCCCGCTGTCACGGCGGTGTTCCAGGATGGATCGGAAGGATCGTAGCTGGCGATCGCGAGCAAGGCGGACACGCCCAGCGCGGCCATCACCAGACCCAGAAGCTCAACCATGCGCCGCCTTAGGAACCCGCTGGCGCTGGCCGGCAGAAACGATGTCTGGCGCGTATTGGCCCGACGTCGGGAGGTTGTGGATGCCATCTCCGGTTCCCTAGGAGCCTATCCGAGTAATGCTTGTGGCCATCATCGACCAGGGAGGCGCGGGTGCCAGGAGCGGGCGCGCCGGCGATGCCGTGCGCATCGTCAAGCGTCCGCGACGCCGCACCCGTGCCCCCCTGGTCGACCCGAAGGGCCGCGTTTTCAAAGGCTTGGCCAAGGGGGGCTTGGGACGTCGTCCGCCGCCGCTCGCGATGCATCCAGCATCGCCACGCGACACCATCCTAGCCCAAGCCTTTGAAAACGCGGTGATGACCATAAGCATTACTCGGATAGGCTCCTAAGGACTGGTCGTCAGGGCCGGCTCGGCGGCCGGTCGGTTTTCACGTGTTGCATGACCGAGACAATCGGCCAGGCGGGGCAGGGCCGCCGCCAGGACCGGTTCGTCATGCACCAGGGCGATGCGGATGTAGCGGTTGCCGCGATTGATAGCGTCGGCGCCGGGCCGGGTCAAATAGGCGCCGGGCAGAATCCGGATGCCGGCATCGCGCCAAAGCTGCTGCGCCGCCGCCTCGCCATCGCCCTCCGGCCCAAGATCGAACCAGAGGAAGAACCCGCCGGCCGGGCGGCTGAAGCCCGGATGCCCGCCGAACGCGGTATCGGCAATGTCGAATTTGGCTCGATAGCGGGCCCGGTTCCGCTCCACATGGGCGTCATCGCGCCAAAGTGCCGCAGAGGCGGCTTGTATCGGCAAGGGCATGCCGGCCGCGGAGTATCCGCGC
Organism: Inquilinaceae bacterium; assembly: GCA_965237625.1. GTDB lineage: Bacteria > Pseudomonadota > Alphaproteobacteria > DSM-16000 > Inquilinaceae > JABDIP01. Next base: position 4,276 of record CBDEGD010000024.1, on the reverse strand, counting down.
AGCCGTCCGAATGCGGCGATCAGGGACGGATCGCCGGCGACGAAGCCCGAACGAAGCCCGGCCGCGCTCGATCGCTTCGACAGGGAATGGAACACCAGCAAATTGTTCAGCGCGCCGCCATCCATGCCGGCCGCCGCCTCCAGCCCGCCGGGCGGCGGCGCGTGGTCGTAAATTTCGGCGTAGCACTCGTCGATGGCCAGGATGAAGCCATGGGTGCGGGCCAGGCCGATCAGCCGGCGCAGATAGTCGATGTCGGCCACGGCGCCCTGCGGATTGGACGGGCTGCAGAAATAGAACAACACCGTGCGATCGAGCAGGCCCGGGGACAGCGCATCAAGATCGGGCAGATGACCGGTCTCCGCATTGGCGTCCAGGAAGACCGGTTCGGCGCCGGCCATGACCGCGGCGCCCTCATAAGCGGCGTAGAAGGGGTTCGGCAGGCAGATTGCGGGCGTGACGCCATCCTGGCGCGGAGACACCGCCAGCAGGGCCGACAGGAACAGCGCCTCGCGGGTTCCCGAGACCGGCAGCAAGCCGCCCTCCCGGTCGACCATCCCGGCCGGCAGGCCGAAGCGGCGATCCAGCCAATCGGCGGCGGCGGTACGGAATTCCTCGGTGCCGTTCACCGGTGGGTACCGGTTCCAGGAATGGCTGTTTTCGGCCAGGGTCTCGGCGATGATCGACGGGGCCGGGTGCTGGGGCTCGCCGACCGACATGGCAAGCGGCTCGGTGCCGGCCGGCGGGTCGATCCCCTCCAGCAGCGTTCTTAGCCGGGCGAACGGATAGTTCGTCAGCCCCTCCAGTCGAAGGTTGATCTGCGGCATACCCACCATTTTCGTCGAACTGCGGTCCCTGATAAACTTGAGCGAGGCGGCCGCGACTCTAGGTATTGGCGATGGCGGAAACAAGGCCACCTTCCGCGCCCCCACCCGCGCCCCCACGCGTGATTCCGGCGAGTTTGGGCGAGACTCTCTAAACTTTCTTTAACGAATGCCTACCGGGGGAGGAGCGAGGCTGGCGTGGAGGGTGTTTCCGAACCCGCTATCTCATGGGTGCTGGCGTCTAGCCCTCTCCTTGGGGAGAGGGCTAACAACCGTGGCGTCTCCGCCGGCGGTCAGATCCGCTGCGACCCTTGGCCGAATTCCGGATAGGCCTCCATGCCGAGTTCGGCCTTGTCGAGGCCGAGCTCTTCGTCTTCCTCGGAGACCCGGATGCCGATCGAGTATTTCAGCACCAGCCAAAGCAGCGTGCTGGTCACCACCATGAAGGCGCCGATAGCGACGATGCCGATGAACTGGGTGCCCAGGCTGTCGGCGCCGAAGATGCCGACCGCCAGGGTTCCCCAGATGCCGGCAATCAGATGGGCCGAGATGGCCCCGACCACATCGTCGATGCGCAGCTTATCGATCAGCGGCACCGCGACCACCACCAGCACGCCGCCGATACCGCCAATAACGATCGACAACAGATGGTTGGTCAGGTCCGGGCCGGCGGTGATCGACACCAACCCGGCGATGGCGCCGTTGAGGGCGAAGGTCAGATCCATCTTCTTGAACACGATCTGGCTCGTCGCCATCGCCGCCACCACGCCGCCGGCTGCCGCCAGGTTCGTGTTGGTGAAGACCACGGCCATGGCGGAGATATCGAACGCCGACCCGGCCGCCAACTGAGAGCCGCCGTTGAAGCCGAACCAGCCCATCCACAGGATGAAGGTGCCCAGGGTCGCCAGCGGCAGGTTGGAGCCGGGCATCGGATACACCGCGCCGGTGGCGCTGTACTTGCCCTTGCGGGGGCCGAGGATGATGGCGCCGGTCAGGGCGCACCAGCCGCCGACCGAATGCACGATGGTCGAGCCGGCGAAATCGCTGAAGCCCATATCGGACAGCCAGCCAGAACCCCAGGTCCAGGAGCCCTGTATCGGGTACAGAATGCCGGTCAGCACCACGACGAAGATGATGAACGGCCAGACCTTGATGCGCTCGGCCAGGGTGCCCGACACGATCGATGCGGCGGTCGCCACGAAGACCATCTGGAAGAACCAGTCGGACATCTGCGAATATCCGTTGCCGACCACCTTGGCCAGCACCGCCGGGTCCTCGCTGCCGCCCAGCAATTCGGCTTCCGCGCCGCTCGGGTTGTAGAGCAGTGTGAAGGTGCCGATGAATCCGCCATTCACATCGGTGTACATCAGGCTGTAGCCGACCACGTAGTAGAGGATGCCGGCGACCGAGTAGAGGGCGATGTTCTTCAGGCAGATCGCCGCGGTGTTCTTGGTGCGCACCAGCCCGGATTCCAGCATCGCGAAGCCGGCGGCCATCCACATCACCAAAACCCCGTTGAACAGGAACGAGAACGTGTTGAACACGAAGGCGGATTCCGACGGCACGCCCAGCGCTACGTTTTGCGCCAGCGCCGGCCCAGCCAGCATCGTCGCTGCCAGCGCCATACCGGCCCCGGCGACCCCGGCCCCCTTTTTGGAAAGGTACTTACTCATTTCTACAATGCCTCCGCGTTTATCTCGCCGGTCCGGATCCGCAGCGCGGCCGGAACGTCGAGGACGAAAATTTTGCCGTCGCCGATGCGACCGGTATTGCCCGATCCCCTCCGCCTCCTCGGCGAACCTTGCAATGCTTTTCAAGTTCCGTGCCGGTTTGTGGAGTGATCGGAAAATCAATGGATTCAGAGCGGTAGGAAGTGACGTTTCCAGGTGATGCCGTATTCGTAGCCTCCGATTTGCCTAAATATTAAGCATCGCCAATTTTTTAGGCATGTCTATCCGGATGCAGAGGCTGGACAACGAGGCTGCTCGGTACGATGTTCGGGCCATGGCTACGAAAACGCGCAAGGGTGGGTCGGGCGCGCCGCCAAGGGCTGACCGGGAAACCGGGATTGAAACCGAGATTGTCGTGGTCGGCGGCGGGGCGGCCGGGTTGACCCTGGCCGCGGCGCTGGGCACGGCCGGGCTGGACACCGTGGTGATCGACCGGTCGCCGGTGGCCGAGCGCACCGCGCCGGGCGAGGGCGACCGGACCGTCGCGCTGACCTACGGCTCGATCCGGGTACTTCGGGGGATCGGCGCGTGGCCGAAGGTGGAGCCGGGCGCGGCGGCAATCACCGGACTGCATATCGCCGATAACTGGTCGCCTTTGGTGCTACAGGTCGACCCCGACGATATCGGCGACCACCCCTACGGCTACAATGTCGATAATGGGGAATTACGGGCGGCGCTGCTCGATCGGATTTCGGAGCTGCCCTCGGTCACCCATCTGGCGCCGGCGCCGGTGGTCGGCTTCGAGCGCGAGCATGGCCGCATCGGTGTGGCGCTGGAAGACGGCCGCACGGTGCGCGGCGCGTTGTTGGTCGGCGCCGATGGCCGGCAATCGCCGACAAGGGCCTGGTCCGGTATCCCGACCCGTCATTGGCAATACGACCAGACCGCCATCGCCTGCGTCGTCGCCCATGACCGGCCCCATGGCGGGGTGGCGGTGGAGCATGTGATGCCGTCCGGCCCCTTCGCCCTGGTGCCGATGCCCGATCTGGCCGATGGCCGGCACCGTTCGGCGATCATCTGGTGCGAACGGCGCAAGGACGCGCCGATGTATCGGGATCTGCCTCAGGACGCCATCGATGCCGAGCTTCAACGCCGGTGTGGCGACCGGCTGGGCACCGTCAACCAAATCGGCCGGCGATTCGAATACCCGCTCTCCGGCCTGCATGCCCGCCGTTACGTAGGCGACCGGCTGGCGCTGATGGGCGAGGCGGCCCATGCGGTGCATCCGATCGCCGCCCAGGGCCTCAATCTCAGCATGCGCGACGCCGCCGCTTTGGCGGAGGTGGTGGCCGACGCCCGCCGGCTCGGCCTCGATATCGGCGATGCCGGCCTGCTGCGGCGCTACGAGCGCTGGCGGCGGGTCGACGTGATGACCACCATCGCCCAGACCGACAGCTTCTACCGGCTGTTCGCCAATTCGGTGACGCCGCTGAAGCTGGCACGGGATATCGGCTTGGCGGCGATCAACCGGCTACCCGGCCTGAAACGCCGCATCTTCCAGGACGCCATGGGCCTGACCGGAACTTTGCCGCGTTTGGTCAAGGGCGAGGCGCTTTAGGGGCGAGAAAGGTCAATCCCAGAGACACAGATCTTGCGGCGGCCGGTCGACCCGATGCAAACCTGAAGTTGTATTTTGTCTCTCAATGCTCGGTGAGTTCATCCAGTGACCGATGCGGGCAGCGCGCTACCCCCTCACCCTCCCGCGGCAGAGCTGTGGGAGGGTGA
>CBDEGD010000023.1:0-239169 GCA_965237625.1 Inquilinaceae bacterium | reverse complement strand
CCCGAATGATCGTGGCGATCGAAATTCATACCAGAAGACACGGGGTTTTGTCGGTCGTGTTTTGCAACCGGTCGATGTTGGGTCATGCAGACAGTCGTCTTAAGGCAATCTGTCGATTGCGCCTGCCGACAAGCTATGTATGTTAGCGCCGCTTGAGCGACACCAAGGAATACGAGTCGATACTGATCGGCGACTGTGTCTCCGCGTTTCAGCGGCAGGGTCGATCGCACATGTCCTTGCCCGACATCATCAGAAGGTTTGCCCATGGATCCGGTTCAACAGCCGGCGGCGATCGATCGCCGCGGCCTCGACAAGGAAGCGCTGAAGCGCTCATTCGTCGAATGGCTGGTGTATTCGGTCGGCAAGGACCCGGAGACCGCCAAGGACCGCGATTGGTACGACGCCGTCGCGCTGGCGGTGCGGGACCGGCTGGTCGACAACTGGATGAACACACCCGCGGCTACTACAAGCGGGACCAGAAGCGGGTCTATTACCTCTCGCTGGAATTTCTGATCGGCCGGCTGCTGACCGATTCCATGGCCAGCCTGGGCATCGTCGATACCTGCCGGGAGGCGCTCTCCGATCTTGGCGTGGATGCCGACCGAGTCTTCGATGTCGAGCCGGATCAGGCGCTGGGCAATGGCGGGCTGGGCCGGCTGGCGGCCTGCTATCTCAGCAGCATGGCCTCGCTCGGAATCGCCGGCCACGGCTATGGCATCCGCTACGAATTCGGCATGTTCGAGCAGCATATCGAGGATGGCTGGCAGGTCGAATATCCCGAGGAGTGGCTGCAATTCGGCAATCCCTGGGAGTTCGAACGGCCTGAAGTCGCCTATCCGATCGAGTTCTTCGGCCGTGTCGAGGGCGGCGAGGATGGGGCGCCGGGCCAATGGGTCGATACCCAGAAGGTGCTGGCGATCGCCTATGACACGCCGGTGGCCGGCTGGGGAGGCCGCAAGGTCAACACCCTGCGCCTGTGGTCGGCAAAATCGGCCAACGCCTTCGGCCTCGCCGATTTCAACCGCGGCAACTATATGGGCGCGGTGGAAGAGAAGGTGCTGTCGGAGAACCTGTCCCGGGTGCTCTATCCGGATGACGCCTCGGAGATCGGGAAGGAGTTGCGGCTGCGGCAGGAGTATTTCTTCACCTCCGCATCGCTGCAGGACATCCTGCGGCGCTACCGCCAGCATCACGGAGGCTTCGACTCGCTTCCGGACAAGGTGGCGGTTCAGCTCAACGACACCCATCCGGCAATCGCGGTGCCGGAGCTCATGCGGCTGTTGATGGACTGCCATGGGCTGGCGTGGGAAGAGGCCTGGCGGCTCACCAGCAATATGATCTCCTATACCAACCATACGCTGATGCCAGAGGCGTTGGAGACCTGGCAAGTCGATCTGCTGGGCCGGGTCTTGCCGCGCCATTTGCAGATCATCTTCCAGATAAACGCCCTGTTCCTGAAGGAAGCCGGCGCTGAGCAGTCCGAGAACGGACATCTCGCGGCCGTTTCCCTGGTGCATGAGGATGGCGAACGGCGGGTGCGCATGGGCAATTTGGCGTTTCTCGGCAGTGTCCGGGTCAACGGCGTGTCGGCGCTCCATACCCGGTCTGATGAAGCAGACCGTATTTGCCGAACTGCATCGCCGGTTCCCGGACCGCATTACAAATGTCACCAATGGGATCACCCCGCGCCGCTGGCTGCACCAATGCAACCCGGCGTTGGCGGGGCTGATCACCGGGCGGATCGGCGATGGCTGGATCGGCGATCTGGAACGAATCGCCGAGATCGCGCCGCTGGCCGACGACGCCGGGTTCCGGGCCGACTACGCTGCCGCCAAGCAGCGGAACAAGGAACGGCTCGCTGGCCAGATCGGCGACCTGATGGATCTCACCGTCGATCCGCACGCCTTGTTCGACGTCCAGATCAAGCGCATCCACGAATACAAGCGCCAACTGCTGAACCTTGTGCAGACCGTGGCCCTGTACAACGCCATGCGCGAGCGGCCTGATGCCGGGTGGCAGCCGAGGGTCAAGATCATCGCCGGCAAGGCGGCCTCCGCCTATGCGATGGCCAAGCTGATCATCAAGCTCGCCAATGACATCGCGGCCGTGGTGAACAGCGACCCGGCGGTCAAGGACCTGCTGAAGGTGGTGTTCCTGCCGAACTACACAGTGACCTTGGCGGAACGCATCATTCCGGCCGCCGATCTGTCGGAGCAGATATCCACCGCCGGCATGGAGGCGTCCGGCACGGGCAACATGAAGTTCGCCCTCAATGGCGCGCTCACCATCGGCACACTGGACGGCGCCAATGTGGAGATCCGCGAGCGGGTCGGGCCGGACAATATCTTCATCTTCGGCCTGACCGCCGACGAGGTTGCCGAGCGGCGCGCCGGCGGTTTTGATCCCGGCGCCATCGTCGAATCCGAACCGCAGCTGAAACAGGCGCTCGACATGATCGGCTCCGGCGCCTTCTCGCCGGATGACCCGGCGCGCTATCGCCCGATCGTCGATAGTCTGCTCGGCAGCGACTACTTCCTCGTCACGCCGGATTTCGCGTCCTATGCGGCATGCCAGGAGGATGTCGATCGGGCCTTCGCCAACCGCGACGATTGGATGCGCAAGGCGATCCTGAACACGGCGGGCATGGGATGGTTTTCGTCGGATCGGGCGGTTCGGGAATATGCCGAGAAGATCTGGAATGCCTTGCCGCCAAAATAATCCCTCTAGGCGGGGATTTGTGAAGTTGCATATCCGTTGCTTGGTCGGCCGGATAGCGGTGCATCCCCCTCACCCTCCCAACGCTTCGCGTCGGGTCCCTCCCTCTCCCCAAGGAGAGGGATTTCAATGCCGTCGCAATACCCCTCTCTTGGGGGAGAGGGAGGGACCCGCGGCGAAGTCGTGGGAGGGTGTGAGGGGGTGATCCTGCCCTATCGGACCTCGCCCAGTGCCTTCGAGCCGTGCGAGAGCCCGAGATACCTTGCTTGGTTGGACAGGCTCAGCCGCCCAGGGTGCTGAAATAGACGTACCCGGCGCCGCCGGTGATCAACGCCGTCGGGATCTCCTGGGGCGCCAGATTGAAGATGCCGGTGGGCGGTTCATAGGCCGGCCTCTCGGCAAGCAGTGCGTCGTAGAACAGCGCCAGCCGCGCGCCGTAACTCTGGGTCGAGGGGTTGTAGGTGGGCAAAACCCGCTGTTCCTCGAGATAGGTCTTCAGCGCCGCGTTCACCTGACGCTGCACATACAACTCCTCGCTTGGATACAGGCGCAATCTCTCGACCATGAATTCGGCCGCTTCCGCCTCGACCGCATTGCTGTTGGAGCGTTCCAAATCGGCCAATCGCCGCCAGGCCTCCAGATTGTCCGGCCAGCGCAATCCAGCGGCGCGGTAAAGCGATGCGGCGGCGGCGGGATCAGCCGGCGCGATCTGCTGGCCCTCGGCGAGCAATTCGTCGGACGCCTGCCGATCGAAGGGCTGGGCGTCGAGCGTCGCCGCCAGTTCGGCGGAAGGCCGTTGCGGCGCGCCGCCGCCGCAAGCGGCCAGCAGGACGATTAGGACAATGAGGGCGGGTCTGGCAAACATCTCATCGCGATCCTTACACCGAAATCCTGACCAAATCCATTTCAGCCGTATACGTGTCTCAACCGTTCGACAGTCGCGGCGGTTCAAGCCCGCAGCCACGCAGGACGAAAGCCAGGACCTGATCCGCGGCGGCATCAAAATCTGCCTCGGACAGGGATGTGCGTCCCAGCACGGCACGGATCTGCACGTCGAAATCAGCATAGGTCTGGGTCATGGCCCAGAGTGAGAAGAACAGATGCGCCGGATCGATCGGCGCCATGCGGCCGGCCTCGATCCAAGCCTTTATGACCGCCGATTTTTCCTCGACCCGCTGTCTCAGCTTGTTGCTCAGATAGCCTTCGATCTGCTGGGCGCCATGGATGACCTCGTTGGCGAAAACCTTGGATGCCAGAGGCCGGGTTCGCGACCAACGCATCTTGTCGCGAATATAGCAGGCCAGGGCATTTGCCGGATCGCTTTCCGGGGTGAAATGGTCGAAGGCGTCCACCCACATGTCCAGGATATTGGCCAGCAGGGCGCGGTACAGGCCCTCCTTGGTGCCGAAGTAGTAGTGCAGATTGGCCTTGGGCAGTTCGGCTTTTTCGGCGATCGCCTGCATCGAGGCGCCGGTGAATCCTGCCTCCGCGAAGACGGCCTCCGCCGCCGAGAGAATCCGGGACTCGTTGAACTGCCGGGTGCGGCCGCCCGCCGGCCGGCGGGTGGTCGTGGGGTCGGTGCCGACCTCATACCTTTCGGAGGCGGACTGTTCGGCGTTGGATTGCACGTGATTGGTCGATTCCGACATTGTCTTGTCTTATTTGCACCCGGGACGAAAAAAAATTTTGACCGATTGGTCAGGATTTCGCTAGCTTTACTTTTGCAGCGGCGGGAAACTCTCCCGTGGCTGGCCGCACAATAACGAAAAACACGATCGAAGGAACGGGACGGGCATGACGGCAGGAGCTTCAGGTTCCGGCACAGGGCCGGACATTTCCGCTGGCCGGCTGGATGGCCGCCATTTGGCAGACAATTTCGCCGATATCCACCCGCCGCTGGATCGGCGCACCTCGCTGATCGAGGCCAGCCGGTGTTACTTCTGCTACGACGCGCCCTGTATCGAGGCGTGCCCGACCGGCATCGACATCCCGGCCTTCATCAAATCGATCGCCACCGAGAATGTGAAGGGCGCGGCCAAGACGATCCTGGATTCCAACATCATGGGCGGCACCTGCTCCCGGGTCTGCCCGGTGGAGGAGCTGTGCGAAGAAGCCTGTGTGCGCAACACCCAGGAGGACAAGCCGGTCACCATCGGCGCCTTGCAGCGCTTCGCCACCCAGCAATTGTTCGATTCCGGTGACACGCTGTATGAGCGCGCACCGCCGACCGGCAAGAATGTGGCCGTGGTCGGCGCTGGGCCGGCCGGCATGGCCTGTGCCCATCGCCTGTCTATGCTGGGTCACGATGTGGTGGTGATCGAGGCGCGACCCAAGGGTGGCGGGCTGAACGAATATGGCATCGCCGCCTACAAGCTGGCCGACGATTTCGCTCAGAGCGAGATGGAATTCATCCTGTCCCTCGGCGGCATTGAAATGCGCTACGGGCAGACCCTGGGCAAGGATGTGACCCTGGCCGATCTCAGGCGCGACCATGACGCGGTCTTCCTGGGGCTGGGCCACAACGCGGTGCGGGAGATCGGTCTGGAAGGCGAGGAGATGGGCGGGGTGATGAACGCCGTCGACTACATTGCCGAGCTGCGCCAGGCGGATCTCTCGAAGCTGCCGGTCGGCCGGCTGGTGGTGGTCATCGGCGGCGGCAACACCGCCATCGACATGGCTACCCAGATCAAGCGCCTCGGCGCCGAGGACGTCACTCTGGTCTATCGGCGCGGCAAGGAGCAGATGTCGGCCACCTGGAAGGAACAGGACTGGGCCCAGACCAATGGCGTGAAGATCAAATACTTCGCCCAGCCGCGCCGGTTGCTCGGCTGGCCGGCCAATGGCAGCGGGTCGCAGGTCAAGGAAATCGAGTTCGAATACACCCAGTTGGACGGGCAGGGCCGTCTCGCCGGCACCGGCGATACCTTCACCTTGCTGGCGGACCAGGTCTTCAAGGCAACGGGGCAGATCTTCCTGTCCTCAGCGGTGGAGGCCGGCAGCGCCGAGCCGCTGGAGATTGCCGGCGGCCGCATCGCCGTAAATGAAGACCGTCAGACCTCGCTTCCGGACGTCTATGCCGGCGGCGATTGCGTCGCGGGAACCGACCTGACCGTCAGCGCCGTCGAGGACGGCAAGCAGGCCGCCCAAGCCATCGACCGGATGCTGAGCGGCTGATGACGCTGGCGCTTACAATTCGCATCTCCCCTCGTGGGGGAGGAAGGGGCCCGCGGCGAAGCCGTGGGATGGTGAGGGGGCTTGCGCCGGTAGATGCGAAAACATTTCCGACACCAGAGTCATATGCGCGGCCGACGCCGCGCGTCCCCTCACCCGGCCCGCTTCGCTCGCCGACCTCTCCCGCAAGGGGAGAGGTGATCACGGCGGCGCTTGTCATCGGAGGACCAGACCATGGCTGACCTGACAAACAACTTCATCGGGGTCAAATCGCCGAACCCGTTCTGGCTCGCCTCGGCGCCCCCGACGGACAAGCAATACAATGTCGAGCGTGCCTTCAAGGCCGGCTGGGGCGGCGTGGTGTGGAAGACGCTGGGCGAGGACCCGCCGATCGTCAACGTGTCCTCGCGCTATGGCGCGGTCATGTACAACGGCACGCGGGTAGCCGGCTTCAACAATATCGAGCTGATCACAGACCGGCCGCTCGACGTCAATCTGCGCGAGATCAAGGAGGTCAAGCGCGACTGGCCGGACCGGGCGATGATCGTCTCGCTGATGGTGCCCTGCGAGGAAGAGGCCTGGAAGAAGATCCTCAGCCAAGTCGAGGATTCCGAGGCCGACGCCATCGAGTTGAATTTCGGCTGTCCTCACGGCATGTCGGAACGCGGCATGGGCTCGGCGGTCGGCCAGGTGCCGGAATATGTCGAGATGGTCGCGCGCTGGTGCAAGCAGTACAGCCGCATGCCGGTGATCGTGAAGCTGACGCCGAACATCACCAACGTCCTGGGCCCGGCCCGGGCGGCGAAAGCGGGCGGCGCGGATGCGGTGTCCCTGATCAACACCATCCAGTCCGTGGTCTCGGTCGATCTCGACGCCATGGCGCCGACTCCGATCGTCGACGGCAAGGGCACCCATGGCGGCTATTGCGGCCCGGCCGTCAAGCCCATCGCGTTGCGCATGGTCGGCCAGATCGCCCGCGATCCGGATTGTGCCGGACTGCCGATCTCCGGCATCGGCGGCATCTCGACCTGGCGCGAGGCGGCGGAATTCATGGCGCTTGGAGCCGGCAATGTGCAGGTCTGCACCGCCGCCATGACCCACGGGTTCAAGATCGTCGAGGACATGATTTCCGGGCTGGGCAACTGGATGGATTCCAAGGGCTACAAGACTCTGGAGGAATTCCAGGGCCGGGCGGTGCCGAACTTCGTCGAGTGGCAGGACTTGAACATGAACTTCAAGACCATCGCCAAGATCGACCACGACCTCTGCATCGAATGCGGCAAGTGCCACGTCGTCTGCGAGGACACTTCGCACCAGTCGATCGCGGCGCTGCGCGACGAGGCCGGCCGGCGGCGTTACGAGGTGATCGACGAGGAATGCGTCGGCTGCAATCTCTGCATGCATGTCTGCCCGGTGGATGACTGCATCACCATGGTGTCGCAGGAAACCGGACTGCCCTACGTCACCTGGAGGGACGACCCGCGCAACCCGATACGCGCGGCGGCGGAGTGAGCGCCGCGCTGTTGTGGATTTGCCCCTCTCCTTGGGGAGAGGGAGGGACCCGTCGCGATAGCGATGGGAGGGTGAGGGGGCAGCACGGTGGTCGTGGCTCTCGCGCTCTCACGGATGAATTCCACCCCCTCACCCCAACCCCTCTCCCCGCGGGAGAGGGGCTTTCCCGGCACCCATTTCGGATGGCTCCAATCGGCGAAAGACGGACAAAGCCATGCACAATCTGACCATCGATGCCCAGCGCATGTGGGATTCGATCATGGAGACGGCCCAGATCGGCAAGACGCCGAAGGGTGGGATCAAGCGGCTGACCCTGACCGATCTCGACCGCCAGGTCCGCGACTGGTTCGTCGCCAAATGCGAAGAGGCCGGCTGCACGACCGGCATCGACGAAATGGGCAACATCTTTGCGCTGCGGCCGGGCAAGGACAATTCCCTGCCGCCGATCGTCTGCGGCTCCCATCTCGACACCCAGCCGACCGGCGGCAAGTTCGACGGCATTCTGGGCGTACTGTCCGGGTTGGAGGTGATCCGCACCCTCAACGATGCGGATTACGAGACCAACGCCCCGATGATGGTGGTCAACTGGACCAACGAGGAGGGTTCGCGCTTCGCCCCGGCGATGATCAGCTCTGGCGTTTTCGGCGGCGCCTTCGAGCTCGACTTCGCCTATGACCGTGCCGACCCGGAAGGCAAGACCCTGGGCGCCGAGTTGGAGCGCATCGGCTACAAGGGACCGGAAAAGATCGGCGACCGGAAATTCGGCGCCTTCTTCGAACTGCATATCGAGCAAGGCCCGATCCTGGAGGCGGAGGAGAAGACCGTCGGCGTCGTCACCGACGCCCAGGGCCAGCGCTGGTACGAGGTCACGGTGAGCGGCCGCGAAAGCCATGCGGGCACCACGCCGATGCCGCTGCGCAAGGACGCCATGATGGCGGCGGCGAAGATGATCCAGGCGGTGGAGACCATCGCGCTGAAACATGCGCCGCACGCCGTCGGTACTGTCGGTATGGCGAGTGTGGAGCCCAATTCCCGCAACGTGATCCCGGGTCAGGTCTTTTTCACGGTGGATGTCCGGCATCCGGACGATTCCGTGCTGTCGGTGATGGATCAGGAATTACGCACGATCTGCAACGGTATTGCCGACGAGCGATCTCTCGATCTGGCGTTCGAGCAGATCTGGCACTTCCCGCCGGTGAAGTTCGACGAGCGTTGCGTCGCCGCCGTCCGGGGCGCGGTGGAGGAGGCGGGGTATAGCCATCGCGACATGGTCAGCGGTGCCGGCCATGACGCCTGCTATGTGGCCCGGGTGGCGCCGACCTCGATGATCTTCGTGCCCTGCGAGAACGGGATCAGCCATAATGAGATCGAGAACGCGACGTTCGACGATCTGGCCGCCGGCGCCAATGTGCTGCTGCGCGCCATGATCACCATGGCGAACGCCTAGGGGCGAAGTTGGGGGTAGAAATTGTGACGGCGCAGACCGCTGACCCGGCCTTGTCGGCAACCGAGAATTCGGCCCCGGCGGCGAGCGGCGCGCCCGTGGTCGAGGCCAAGGGCCTGTCCCTGGTCTATCAGACCGCCGATGCGCCGGTAATCGCGCTGGAGGACATCAACCTCGCCATCGGGCGCGGTGAGTTCGTGTCACTGATCGGTCCGTCGGGCTGCGGCAAGACCACGCTGATGCGCGCGGTGGCGGATCTGGAGAAGCCGACCGCCGGCGCCCTGACAGTCAACGGAGTGACGCCGGAACAGGCGCGGCTCAACCGGGCTTATGGCTATGTGTTCCAGGCACCGGCGCTCTATCCGTGGCGCAACGTGGTGCGCAATGTCGGGCTGCCTCTGGAAATCATGGGGCTGCCGGCCGCGGAACGCGACGAACGGGTGGCGAAATCGCTGGCGACTGTTGGGTTGGAGGGGTTCGAGCGAAAATTCCCCTGGCAGCTCTCCGGCGGCATGCAGCAGCGCGCGTCGATCGCCCGGGCGCTGAGCTTCGAGCCGGACCTCCTGCTGATGGACGAGCCGTTCGGCGCGCTCGACGAGATCACCCGAGACAATCTCAATGTCCATCTTCTGGAGCTTTGGAACCGCACGGGACTGACCGTCATCTTCGTCACCCATTCGATCCCCGAGGCGGTCTTCCTATCCTCCAAGATCGTGGTCATGTCGCCGCGGCCGGGGCGGGTCCTGGAGGTGATCGACAGCGATCTGCCGGCCGAACGCGATCTCGACATTCGGGAGACCGGCGGCTTCCAGAAGATCGCCCATGAAGTCCGCATGGCGCTCCGCAAGGGGCATTCCTATGATTAGTGGCGATGTTGGGGGCGGGGGATTTGCCGGCGGGCGCTGGTTAGACACCGTCATCCTCGCCCTTCGACAGGCTCAGGGTGAGGGTGCTTGGTGGGAGGTCATGAATTGACTCTCACCATCGGCCTCTGTGGACCGGCCGGAAATAGCATGCCAGTCAATCCAAACACCCTCACCCTGAGCCTGTCGAAGGGCGAGGATGGCAACGTCGAAATGGCGTTTGCGGAATTGGGCACCGTCCTATCGGCACGCGCTGACGGCCAATCGTCCGCCGCCGCGGTGCTCTCATGACGACGACTGCACTCTCCGCCACGCCACCCGGCACCGCTGCGCGGCTTTGGGAGCGGCTGAAGCATGGCCGCACCGCGCCGGTCCTGGTCGTTCTGGCCTGCCTGATCGTCGTCTGGTACGCGGGCGCGGTGGGGCTGAACAAGCACAGGGTCGACCTTCAGCTCAGCCGGGGCGGGGCCGAGTACACCTTCGGCGAACTGGTCGCTGCGGCGTGGTCTATGGACCGGCCGGTGCTGCCGACGCCGGTGCAGATCGCCGCCGAACTCTGGGAGACCACGGTCGAGAAGCCGATCACCAGCAAGCGCAGCCTGATCTTCCACGCCGGTGTGACTCTAAGCTCGACCCTGGTCGGTTTCGTGATGGGCACGGCGCTGGGCATCCTGCTGGCCGTGGGCATCGTCCATGTGGCGACCCTGGACCGGTCGCTGATGCCCTGGATCATCGCCTCGCAGACCATCCCGATCCTGGCCATCGCGCCGATGATCGTGGTCGTGCTGGGCAATCTGGGGTTCACCGGGCTTGTCCCGAAATCGGTGATCTCCGCCTATCTCAGCTTTTTCCCGGTGACCATCGGCATGGTCAAGGGCCTGCGCTCGCCCGACCCGTTGCAACTCGACCTACTGCGCACCTACAGCGCGTCGCGTACCCAGATCTTCGCCAAGCTGCGATGGCCGGCCTCGGTCGACTTCCTGTTCCCCAGCCTGAAGATCGCCATCGCCCTGTCCCTGGTCGGCGCCATCGTCGGCGAGCTGCCCACTGGCGCCCAGGCCGGTATCGGCGCCAAGCTGCTGCTCGGCTCCTATTATGGCCAGATGACCGCGCTCTGGGCGGCCCTGTTCATGGCGGCTTTCCTCGCAATGGCAGTGGTCGGCGCGGTCGCGTTCGCGCAACGGCTGACGATCGCGGCGCGGGGCGGGCGGTGATGAACTGATGACGGGCACGACCAATGTCGTCCGAAGCGCGCTGATCAGGAGCGGCGTGATCGCGGTTGTCGTCTTCGCCGCGCTGGCCGCAATGCCGGCCGGCCCAATCGGCGACGTCACGGGCCGGCTGGCTGCCGGGGATTCCAGGGGCGCTGATCGTCGTGATGTCGGCTCTATTGTTCATCGCTTTCGAGACCAACTCGCCGCGGCGTATCATTGTCACGGAGTGCGTTCTCGCGGCCGGATCCGGCATGGTGCTTGGCCTCGGTTTGCTGAACCAGATTCGCGGCGGAGTGGCGCTGGCTGAGAACCTCCTGGGCGCCGTCGTTGCCCTGATCGCGATCGCGGCCCTGCTATGGCGCGGGATGACGCTCCTCGCCGCCATCCCTGGGCGCTGGACAGGAGTCGTCGTGCCACTGCTGTTTGGCGGTTTGCTGCTCTATCTCTGGGAAGTCCTGACCGTCGGCTTCCAGGTGCCGCCGGTGCTGCTGCCGCCACCCAGCATGATCGCGGAGTCTTTCCAGGCCAACCTGTTCACCCTGGGCATCGATTTCCACCAGACCTTCATCAAGGCGGTCATACCCGGGTTCCTGATGGGGTCCGGCGGCGGCTTTCTGGTCGCCGTGGCGATCGACCGGTCACCCTTTCTGCAGCGCGGATTGCAGCCGCTCGGCAGCGCTATCAGCGCCATGCCGATCGTCGGGATCGCGCCGATCATGGTGATGTGGTTCGGCTTCGACTGGCAGTCGAAGGCGCGCCGTCGTGGTGGTGATGACCTTCTTCCCGATGATGATCAACACCCTGGCGGGACTGCAGGCGGCCGGCGCGATGGAGCGGGATCTGATGCGTTCCTACGCCGCCAGCTATCCGCAGACGCTGCTGAAGCTGCGCCTGCCCGCCGCACTGCCCTTTGTGTTCAACGCGCTGAAACTGAATTCCACCCTGGCGCTGATCGGCGCCATCGTGGCGGAGTTCTTCGGCACGCCGATCATGGGCATGGGGTTCCGCATCTCCACCGAAGTCGCCCGGCTGAACGTGGATTTCGTCTGGGCGACCATAACGGTGGCCGCGTTGGCCGGGTCGGCGTCCTATGGCGCGCTGGCTCTGCTGGAGCGCGGGCTGACTTTCTGGCATCCTTCGCAACGACAGTGACCCACCTCGAATTCGGAGGTGGCCGATGACGAAAAGACAAGAAACGCAATGAGGAATAGGCGAGGTAAAGCAATGAAGAAAAGTCTGACTCTGCTGGCGGCGGGTGCCGCGATGGTTCTGGGCAGCACGTCCGCCCAGGCCCTGGACGATTTCACCATCCAGCTCAAATGGGTGACCCAGGCGCAGTTCGCCGGGTATTTCGTGGCGCTGGAAAAGGGCTTCTATGAAGAGGAAGGCCTGAACGTCACCATCAAGCCGGGCGGCCCGGATATCGCGCCGCCGCAAGTGATCGCCGCCGGTGGCGCCGATGTGGTGGTGGAGTGGATGCCGGCGGCGCTGGCGGCCCGTGAGCGTGGCGTGCCCATGGTCAATGTGGCGCAGTTCTTCAATCGCTCCGGCATGATGCTGACCTGCCTGAAGGCCAGCGGCATCTCGTCGGCGGCGGATTTCGAGGACAAGACGCTCGGCGTCTGGTTCTTCGGCAATGAATATCCGTTCCTGTCCTGGATGAGCCAGCTCGGCCTTGAGACCACCGGGTCCGGCGCTGACGTCACTGTGCTGCGCCAGGGCTTCAACGTCGACCCGATCCTCGACGGCCAGGCCGACTGCATCTCCACCATGATCTACAACGAGTATTGGCAGGTCATCGATGCCGGTCTGCAGGCCGACGAACTGATCACCTTCTTTTACGAGGATGAAGGTGTGGCGACACTTGAGGACGGGCTCTATGCGCTTGAGGCCAACCTCGACGATCCGGCCTATGTGGACAAGCTGTCCAGGTTCATCGCCGGGTCCATCAAGGGGTGGCAATATGCCATCGACAATGTCGAGGAGGCCGCGGAGATCATCGTCGAGGCCGACCCGGCAGGCGTCGCCACCATGGAGATCCAGTCCCGCCAGATGGGCGAGGTCGCCGGTTTGATCCCGGGCTCGAGCAAGGGTCTCGGTTATCTGGAGCCGGCCGCCTACGAGCGGACCGTGAACGTGCTCATGTCCGGCGACAGCGATCCGGTCATTACCACGATGCCGGAAGGCGCCTGGAGCCATGTGGCCTGGGAGAAAGCGAACGGGATGTAAGGTTGGTTGCGGAAACCGGACGCGGAAAAGGGGGCCATTCGGCCCCCTTTTTTCAAAGAAGAAGGGGAGCCTGCAAGCAGGCCCCCCTGATGGCTGGCGTCCGCGCCCCTGATCCGGCGCCAGCCAAATCTCTGTATCCGGTCCCGTTCGTCGCCCCAATAACGGACCGCTGCCGGGATCGTTGCCATCCTCCGCGTCAATCCCTATGACCTAGCCGGTGGAAGGCATCGCCTCCGCGCACCTCGCGAAAAGCGATAATAAATTCGAACCGGACACAATCTGCCTGATTCAGGCTTAATGATTTCCTAACGTCGCGAACGGGAGTGAAATTCCATGAAAATCCTGGTCGCCGGCGGTGCCGGCTATATCGGCGCCCATGCCTGCAAGGCGCTGGCAAAGGCCGGTTTTGAGCCGATCGCGGTCGATAATCTGTCCGCCGGTCATGCCGAGGCGGTGCGCTGGGGCAAGCTGATCGAATTTGATCTGTCCGATCACGCGGCCTTGCCCGGGCTGATCGCCGATGAAGGTGTCGGCGCCGTCATGCACTTCGCCGCGTCCTTGAATGTCGGCGAATCGGTTCAGGTGCCGGCGAAGTACTACGCGAACAATGTGGTGAATACCCTGGCGCTGCTCGACGCCATGCGGGAGACCGGACTGGACACCATCGTGTTTTCTTCCAGCGCGGCGACTTATGGAAACCCCGAGCGTGTGCCGATGCCGGAGGACCATCCGCAGCGGCCGATCAATCCGTATGGCGAGACCAAGCTGGCGGTGGAGCGGGCGCTGCATTGGTACAGCCATGCCTATGGCCTGCGCTGGACGGCGCTACGCTATTTCAATGCGGCCGGGGCCGACCCGGATGGGGAGATCGGCGAGGCGCATGATCCGGAATATCACTTGATCCCGTTGGTGCTGGAGGCCGGGCTGGGCAAACGGCCGCCGGTCAAGGTGTTCGGCACCGACTACCCGACGCCGGACGGCACGGCGGTCCGCGACTATGTCCATGTGACGGATCTGGCGGAAGCTCATGTGCTGGCGTTGAAGCGCATGCTCGATGGCGGTGGCAGCCTCGCCGCCAATCTCGGTACCGGTCAGGGCTATTCGGTCCGGCAGGTGCTGGAATCCGCGGGCGAGGTCCTGGGCAGCCCTGTGCCAAGCGAGAACGCGACCCGCCGGCCGGGCGACCCGCCGGAACTGGTGGCCGATCCGTCGCTTGCCATGCGCGAACTTGGCTGGCAGCCGACCAGATCCGATCTCCCGACGATCCTTGAGACTGCGGTCGCGTGGCACCGGCGATAGCCTCCACGTTGCGAGGATCGAAGCGGCAACCCTCGAACTCCGATCTTCCCTAGTCAGCGCCCAGCAGTCGGCGAACGGCGCTCTCATAGGTGCGATAGGTCTGGGCAATGGTGTCGATGGCGAAGCCCTCATTGGCGCCATGAACACCAGTGCATTTCACACCAAATCCGCAGGTCGCCTCGATCCCCGAAGCCGCCAGGAGATTGCCGATGTTCGATGGCCCGCAGACCTGTTCAGGCACCGGGTGTCCCACGGCCTCCGTCGCGGCGGACTCCATTGCCGCCCTCAGCGCCGACCCATCTGGCAGCCGGTAGGGCGGCCAGCTATTGGTTTCGACGATGTCGGTCGGCGTTCCGGTCGGTTGGTCGCGGTCGATCCGCCAGACGGCGTCGGCCAGCAGGGCCTCCGCCCAGCTTTGCCCAGCGGCTGGGGTAAGGCGAATGTCAACATTGAGTTCGCAACGGTCCGGTACGACGCTGAATCCACCGCCGCCGCTGATCGAGGTCACGGTAATTTTCGGGGGCAGCGGAAAATCCGCATCATCCACCACCGGCA
Organism: Inquilinaceae bacterium; assembly: GCA_965237625.1. GTDB lineage: Bacteria > Pseudomonadota > Alphaproteobacteria > DSM-16000 > Inquilinaceae > JABDIP01. The sequence continues at coordinate 224,167 of CBDEGD010000023.1, read as the reverse complement.
GATTGGTCGTCTGCAGGGCAGTGGCCAAACGAGCCGCTTTGTCCACCGCATTGGCCACCGGTCCCGGTGGGCCGCCGGAATGTTCTGCCCGGCCGTGCACGATGATCCGGCAGCGGTAAAATCCCCGCGCGCCGATATTGATGACGGACTCGTCCGGATATCCGATCATCACGGCAGCAAGGTCCGGAACGGTTTTCAGCAGCGCCTTCACACCGCCAAACTTGCCGGTGTGTTCATCTCCATCGAACAGCAGCACCAGCCGGCCGGTCAGCCGATCGCGCTCCCCGGCCAGCGCGACGGCCAAGTGGCAGAAAATGGCTACCGCCACTTTGGAATCCGCCGCACCCCGGCCATACAGCCAGCCATCCCGGATGATGGGGGTGAACGGATCGCTGACCCACGTTGCCGGATCACCTGCCTGGACAGTGTCGGCGCAGGCGTTCAGGCAGATGGTCGGGCCTTCGGACTCGCCGGCGATATCGGTCATCACCGCGATCGGCTCACCGGTGGCATCCGAAAGCATGCGCGGTTTCTGCCGATTGGCGTCCAGGAACCGGGCGATGGCGATCAGCATTGGCCCACAGCTGTCGGCCCCGGTCTGGGAGGGCGTCGCCACCAGAGTCTGGGTGAGATCAACAATCTGGTCTGTGGGTACGGTCTCGATCCTGGAACAATCTGTCATATGGGTGTCCCGACGGTTGCCCTCGGAGGGCAGCCATCACCGCATCGAACGAGAATAATAGCACCCCTGTCAGCCAGATGCTCTGCTTGTGAGTCCCCGCGCTAATCCGTTCTCACCGTCCACAACGGCAACACGCCGTCGGCGCGCTGGTCGACCGAAATGCCATCCCGCAGGGCCCAGGAGACGTATTGCCGGTGCAGCGGGATGTGGCCGACCTCCTCTTTGTGCAAGGACAGAGCCTCGGCGATCATGCCGGCACGGGCGTGCGGATCGGTCTCGATCTCGATCGCCTTCACCAACTCATCGACACGGTCATTGGCATAACCGCCGATGTTGAAGAAGCCGGCGCCGCCATTGCGGCTGTGCATGACCGGTTTCAGCACATCGATTGCGTCCAGGTTGCCCGGCGTCCAGCCCAATAGATAGAAGCTGGTGTCCTGGCCCAGCACCTGGCTGAAATAGACGCTCTTGCTCTGGGCGTTCAGATCGACGGTGATGCCGACCCGGCCCAGCATGCCGGCCACGGCCTGGCAGATCGCCGCGTCGTTGATATAGCGGTCGTTGGGGCAATCCAGCGTGACCCGGAACCCGTCGCCATAGCCGGCCTGGGCCAACAGCGCCTTTGCCGCGTCGACGTCATAGCGCAGGCGATGGTCCAACGCGGCGCCATAGCCACTCACCCCCGGTCCAAACAGGATCCCGGCCGGCTCGGCTGCCCCACGCATCACCTGACGCACGATGGCGTTCACATCGATCGCCTGGAAGACCGCGCGGCGCACCCGCACATCGGCGAAGGGATTGGCGCCCTTGACGTCGGAATACAGAAGCTCGTCGCGAAACTGGTCCATACCCAGGAAGATCACGCGCAGCTCTGGCCGTTGCAGCACCGAAACGCCGTCGCGCTCGGACAGCCGTTCTATATCCTGCAAGGGCACCGGATCGATCAGGTCCAGCTCACCGGATAGCAGCGCCGCGATCCGCGTGGCGTCGGCGGCGATCGGAGAGAACTCGACCCGGGTCAGATTATGCGCCGTGTCGTCCCACCAGCCCCCATAGGGCTCCAACACCGTCTTCACCCCCGGCTCACGGCTGACCAGACGGAACGGGCCGGTGCCGTTGGCGTTCAGGGTGGCGTGGTTGGTGATGCCGGCGCGCAGATTGACAGGGTTCTCGGCCCCGTTGGCGGTAGCCCAGCCCTCATCCATGATGAACCAGAAGGCCAGCGTGTTGAGCAGCACCGGCTGCGGCTGGGAGAGCCGGAACTCCACGGTGTGATCGTCGATCGCCACCACCTCGGCAACCGGTCCCAGGGTCGACCCGAACGCCGACCCCTCGGCCTTCGCCCGGCCGAAGGAGAACACCACGTCGGAGGCGGTAAACGCGCTGCCGTCATGGAACGTCACCCCCTGCCGCAGGGTGAACCGCCAGGTGGTGTCGTCGACATTTTTCCAAGCCGTCGCCAGCGCCGGCTCGATCTGCAGGTCGCTGTCATACCGCACCAGCGGCTCATAGATGTTGTGCAGAAACCCCAGGGTGAAAATCTCGAACCGCCCATAGGGGTCCATGGTCTCCGCCTCGCCCTGAAACGCCCAGCGGAAAGTCTCGGCGCGGGCTGGGGAAGGGGCAATTAGATTGGCGACTCCAAACGCCAGCAGCGCCAATACTGTACGACCGTTGAGCGCTCTCGGGATTGCCATGTTGTCCTACCACTCGTGATTGTGTGCGCAACCACAAATGACAACACGTGAGTGGACAGCAAGTCCAGCGAGTCGGGCGGCTAGAACGCTTCTTCAGGGGGCCCAATCAGCGACGCTGATCGAATACTATGCTGTGTATCACCAAATTCAATTTCCACTACAACTGTCGGAGTTCACTTACAAAATCTAATAAGACCAGTTCAATGCTCATATAGATTGGAATTGTTGAGAAATGCGTCGCCAATGATGTGCTAATTTCCAGATCAGTTTTTGAATTCTCTAGTAGTTCACTGGATGCCCAAGTCCGTCCTGGATGCAGGATGTCCCACGGCGACCGCTTGTTCGATCGGGTGAGAGCTGCATCGCCATGCTTACCCACTCCGAAGATTAATCTAGTCTCTTTGTTCCAGATTGGAGAGAATAGGCGAATAAGATAGTTTTCGGCTGCTGCCTGCCATCCACTTTGTACTACCAGCGCACGGTAGTCAAAATCTTGAATATTCAGATTTTCGACCTTGCGAATATTTCTTGTGTGTTCGCGGAGCCGTCCAGAGAGTTTGTCGCCCTGCTCGGCTGGCGTCTTAGCGGTGCTGACCGCTGGATCAGCCTTCCCAACATAGATTGGGGTTTCTGTCCCACTAATTGGTCGATAACTGGGAAGATCTCCGCGATAGTAGATGGCGTACACGCCTGAACCATAGAAACGTTCCAGGCTGATTAGTGGCCTCTTTGGTTGAGCAACGAGCGCGAGCGCCACAAATCGTCCGATGACCTTTGGCTCCGAGGGGTCAAAGACAGCATCAGGTTGGTGTATTGGATCAATTTCGCGCGTGAGAGTGTCCAGGCTTTGCTGGATTGTCTTGATGTGTTCATGGATTTTGCGACGTGCATGCGCGGAAAGACTTGAAGCACGTGCGGTGTCGAGAAGTTTTTCAATGTCCTCGCGCAGTTGACCTGCCAATGCGACGGAGGGGTTCGATGAACCACGCGCCATTATGGAATATTGGATTGGTAGATGGCTGATAGCTTGGAATTTACTGAGCTAGCTACAGTCTCCGCAAGCTTGATTGGGACCGCATTTCCGAGTTGCCGCATAGTTTCAGTCCAAGAGCCATGAAAAAGGAAGTTGTCAGGAAAAGTCTGCAGCCGGGCGCTTTCCCTAACCGAAAAGTACCTAACTCTGCCGTTCGGACGAAGAAGCATATTCTCTCCGCCAGGTACACCATGAACGCCTGCCTTTAGCGTCTTCGCCGGCTCATCAAGTGGACTACCTGTGTGTCCAGGATAACTGCGGGCGCCACTCTGAAAGACGTGATTCAAGTGTTCGTGATTTCCGTCTTGATCCAACTCGGGGTCATTCAATCCGGTTAGTGCGTCCCGAACTGTTTGCCACGGCGCAAGATGAGGCTTGAACCTGACTTTGGCAATTCGTTGTCGCTGTCGCTCGCTCACTCTTCTTTCGGACCATCTCACTTCGTGCCTATCCCAATAATCCGAGGTCTCAAACTGTCGCCATAGCAAGGCGTCGAGTGAATGAGTCGCGGAAGGAAAGGTCCACTCAATATTCAGATCAGACCGAAATCCGACAAAGAACACTCTTTCTCTGCGTTGAGGCACGCCATAGTCGGCGGCATTTAGAACTCGTGTGACAACCCTGTAATCCAGGCCGTCGTGAGTACCTTCGGTATGATGATTTTCAAGTCTCGACAGATGGCCTTCCCAATCTTCGCCGATCTTTTTCGTGACTTCTGGGTGCGTCATTTGGAGGCGGATATACTCAAAATAGTTGGCAAAGGCAGCCCGGGTTAGTCCTTTGACATTCTCAAATACAAACGCACGGGGGCAAATCTCACGAACTGCTCGCACTGCCTCCGAAAACATGTCCCTATGATCCTGGTGCGCACGATGCTTTCCACCCAGAGAGAATGGTTGGCAAGGTGGCCCGCCAGTAACCAAATCGATCCTTGATTCATGCTGACGAAAGTCCTGATCCCTGACGTCGCCCTCAATAAGGGGCCATTCAACCAAGGGGTGGAATTCGCGATCCTGATTCTCCCGAATCGTGTCGCAGCAGTATCGGTCCCATTCAATGACCGCCGCAGGTTTGAAGCCAGCCTGACACACGCCCATTCCAAGGCCGCCAGCACCGGCGAACAATTCCAGCGAGCGCATGTCAGTTCTCCAGAAAGCGACAAATGTTCTTGTTTAGTTCTCTTTTATCGCTCATCTGGCATTCCCACACAACAAAAACCCGCCAACCCATCTCCTGAAGCCTCCGCATGTTCTTCTCATCGCGCATTCGATTGCCCTCAAGTTTGGGGAGCCAGAAATCGAGTCTGGACTTGGGCTCGCGCGCGAGTTTGCAGTTTGGATCAGGGTGACGGTGCCAATAGCACCCATGGACAAATATAGCCTTCCGTCGATGGGAAAACACCATATCTGGTGTACCCGGAAGGTCGCGGCGATGCAAGCGGTACCGGTAGCCCATGGCATGCACCATGCGCCGGACAATCATCTCAGGCTTGGTGTCACGTCCCCGGACGCGACTCATGCGTTCAGATCTCTCCGCCTTCGTGAGGGTGTCAGCCATAGGGCTCCGCAGCCGTATTTGGCCAAGAATTGCGATTCAGATTGCCGCCATTGGCTGCACCCCAAATGCCCAAGTAGGTGGCTCGTCTAAACCCCCGCCGGAATGTTCTCCGCCTTGCGTACCACCTGGCGCGGAGCGGTCAGTTCCTTCCAGGTCGACAGCGCCTTGTTGACGGCCGGGTAGGGGTCGCGGGGGACGAATTGGCCGTGGCCGGGTTCGGCTTTCATATCGCCGTCCTCGACCGCCACCTTGCCCCTCGTCAGGGTGTAGCGGGGCAGGCCGGTGACTTGCTTGCCCTCGAAGACGTTGTAGTCGATCACCGATTGCTGCTTGTCCGCGGTGATGGTCTTGCTCTTCTTCGGGTCCCAGACCACCAGATCGGCATCCGCGCCTTCCAGCACCGCGCCCTTCTTGGGATACATGTTGAGGATGCGGGCGATGTTGGTTGAGGTGACGGCAACGAACTCGTTCGGCGTCAGCCGGCCGGTGGCCACGCCGTGGGTCCACAACAACGGCATACGGTCTTCAAGCCCGCCGGTGCCGTTCGGGATCTGGGTGAAATCGCCCAGCCCCATCTTCTTCTGCTCGGTGGTGAAGGAGCAATGGTCGGTGGCGACCACCTGCAGGCTGCCGGCCTGCAAGCCCGCCCACAGGCTGTCCTGATGCGCCTTGTTGCGGAAGGGCGGCGACATCACCCGGCGGGCGGCGTGGGTCCAGTCCGGGTTCTGATACTCGCTATCGTCCAGCACCAGATGCTGGATCAGGGGCTCGCCATAGACCCGCATGCCCTTCTGCCGGGCCCGGCGGATCGCTTCGTGGGCCTGCTCGCAGGAGGTATGCACGATGTAGAGCGGCACATTGGCCATGTCGGCGATCATGATCGCCCGGTTGCAAGCCTCGCCTTCGACTTCCGGAGGTCGGGAATAGGAATGGCCCTCCGGCCCGGTGACCCCCATCTCCAGGTATTTCTGCTGCAGATGGGCGACCACGTCGCCGTTCTCCGCATGCACCAGCGGCATGCCGCCGAGGGCGCCGCAGCGCTGGAACGACGCATACATCTCGTCGTCGTCGACCATCAGCGCGCCCTTGTAGGCCATGAAATGCTTGAAGGTGTTGATGCCGCGGTCGACCACCTCGGCCATCTCGTCGAAGACCTGCTGCGACCACCAGGTGATCGCCATGTGGTAGGAATAATCGGCGCAGGCGTTGGAGGATTTCTGCCGCCATTGCGCCAGTGCCTCCAACAGCGACTGGTCCGGCGCGGCAAGGCAGAAATCGACGATCATGGTGGTGCCGCCGGACAGGCCGGCGCGGGTGCCGCTCTCGAAATTATCGGCTGAATGGGTGCCCATGAAGGGCATTTCCATATGGGTGTGCGGGTCGATGCCGCCGGGCATGACATAGCAATCGCTGGCGTCCAGCACCGTGTCGCCGGACAGTTTGGGCCCGATCCGGGCGATGGTGTCGCCCTCGATCAGCACATCGGCCTGCCATGTGCGGTCCGCCGTGACGATGGTACCGCCCTTGATCACCGTAGACATCGCTTGATTGCTCCCCCTCAGGACCCGGATCTCCGGGTTTTCCGTTGCTGGATGGTCCGCAGAAACTGTCGCGCATGCGGCGGAACCTGACCGTTCGGTCAAAGCCTAGCGCAGTCCTTGCGGCAAGACAAAGGGGAGAACAAGGGAGACACTGGTCGCAACAACGCCATCGTCATTCCCGCGAAGGCGGGAATCCAGATTCCCCGATACTGAGTGCTTCACTCTGGTGATCCCTGGATTCCCGTCTTCGCGGGAATGACAGCCGAGAAATTTCTTCTTTTCCGGGCCGCTCTGTGCCTGTTTGGTGACATTACCGAACCAGGATCGGCGTGCGGAGGCCGGGACATGGAATTCGAACAGGGGGTCGTGTTCGCGATCCTGGCGGCGGCGATGGTGCTGTTCGTCTGGGGTCGCTGGCGTTACGACGTGGTGGCGGCGATGGCGCTGGTCGCCTGCGTGGTGGCCGGCGTGGTGCCGATGGCCGATGCTTTCGACGGGTTCGGGCATCCGGCGGTCGTGGTGGTGGCGGTGGTGCTGGCGGTGACGCGGGCCTTCGTCACCTCGGGCATCGTCCAGCGCATCGGCGAGGCGGTGTCGAACACCATCAGCGGTCGATATGCCCAGCAGGGCGCGGTCGTCGGGCTGGCCGCCGTGCTGTCCATGTTCATGAACAATGTAGGCGCCCTGGCGCTGATGATGCCGGTCGCCATGCAGATCGCCCGGGCCAATGGCGATCCGCCGTCGCGGCTGCTGATGCCGGTGGCCTTCGGCTCGATCCTCGGCGGGCTGGTCACCCTGATCGGCACGCCGCCAAACATCATCGTCGCCGCCTACCGTGCGGAGATCGCCGGCGAGCCCTTCGGCATGTTCTCCTTCAGCCCGATCGGCCTGCCCATCGTACTGGTCGGTGTCGGCTATCTGCTGTTCATCGGGTGGCGGCTGTTGCCACGTGGGCGTACAGGCGATGATGGCACGCCGCTGTTTCAGATCGACGATTATGTCGCCGAATTCAAGGTCACGGCGGAGTCCCCGGCGGTCGGCCAGACCATCGCCGGTTTCGAGCGCTCCCTGAAATCCGAGGCGCATATCTTCGGGCTGATCCGCGACGGCAAGGGGGCGGTGACCCATGGCCGCCGTCACCGTATCCGCGCCGGCGACTTTCTGCTGATGGAGCTTGACCCGGATGCCCTGCCGGAGCTGACCAAGGAGGACAAGCTTGAGCTGGTGGTCGACCCGCTGGGCTTGCGCGAATCCCTGAAGGACGAAGATCTGATCCATGTGGAGGCGGTGCTGGCGCCGGGCGCGCGCCTCGTGGGCAACTCTGCCGCCGCGTTCCATCTCCGCCGCCGTTTCGGCATCGATCTGCTGGCGGTGGCCCGGGAAGGCCAGCCGGTTCGCAAGCGCATCCGCAACGTCACTCTGCGCGCCGGCGACGTGTTGCTGCTGCAGGGCGACAGCGAGGCGATCCAGGACAATCTCGGCCTGATCGGCTGCCTGCCGCTGGCGGAGCGGGGGCTGCGCCTGTCCGGCGCCCGCACCTTCATGCCGCTGATCCTGTTCGCCGGCGCCATCGCGCTGGCGGCGACCGGGTTGCTGTCGGTGCCGGTGGCGCTGCTGGGCGCGCTACTGATCATGATCCTCGGCAATCTGCTCACTCCGCGCGAGGTCTACGACGCCATCGACTGGCCGGTGATCGTGCTATTGGGAGCGATGATCCCGGTCGGCGGGGCGCTGGGCGCCACCGGCGGCACCGCGCTGATCGCCGACGGCATCCTGTCGCTGGCCGGCGACTTCCCGCCCTGGGCGATCCTGACCATCGTGCTGGTTGCATCCATGACCCTGTCGGATGTCATGAACAACGCCGCCACCGCCGTGGTCATGGCGCCGATCGCCGCCGGCATCGCCCAGCGCATGGGGGTCAGCGCCGACCCGTTCCTGATGGCGGTGGCGATCGGCGCCTCCTGCGCCTTCCTGACCCCGATCGGCCACCAGAACAACACCCTGATCATGGGCCCCGGCGGCTATGAGTTCGGCGATTACTGGCGTGTCGGCCTGCCCCTGGAAATCCTGGTCATCGCCACCGCCATCCCGCTGCTGCTGATCGTCTGGCCGCTGTGAGCGGCAGGTTGATGAACAGGGAGTCACAGAGATAACTGCAATAATTCCATCGTCATTCCCGAGAAGGCGGGAATCCAGATTTCCCGATGCTGAGGGCGTCGCGATGGTGATCCCTGAATTCTCGCCTTCGCGGGAATGACGGAGGTGTTGTTGGGTTTGTTCCTCAGCGCCTCTGCGCCAAACCCCTCACCCGGCGAACGTGGTCCGAAAGCGACCAGACGCGACCGCTCAATGGCGGTATTATTGGTTTTCTGAGATCACGAAAACCACGGTTGGACGAATGATACTGGACCCTGAAATCTGTGAACGGGCGCGGCTCGCGCGGGATGCGCGTTTTGACGGGCGCTTTTTCATCGGCGTGGTGACGACCGGCATCTACTGCCGGCCGATCTGTTCGGTGCGGCCGCCCAAGGCCAAAAACGTTCGGTTCTATCCGACGGCGGCCGCGGCGGCGGAGGCCGGGTTTCGGCCCTGTCTCAGATGCCGGCCGGAAGCGGCGCCCGGCTCGCCGGCGTGGTTCGGCACCGCGGCTACGGTGTCGCGCGGGCTGCGGCTCATCGGCGATGGCGCCTTGGATGGCGACGGGACAGTGGAACAGTTGGCCGACCGGCTTGGCGTTGGGCCGCGGCACCTGTCGCGCCTGTTCCGCAAGCATCTGGGCGCGTCGCCCCGCGCGGTCGCCGGTACCCGCCGCCTGCTGTTCGCCAAGAAGCTGATCAACGAGACGGACCTGCCCTTGGCCCAGATCGCGCTGTCCTCTGGGTTCGGCAGCATTCGCCGGTTCAACGCCGCGTTCCGGGGGAGCTATGGCTGTCCCCCCAGCGCGCTGCGGCGAGGATCGGCCCTTCGGAAATCCGGCAGCGATTTTGTGTTGAAACTGCCCTATCGGCAGCCCTTCGACTGGAATTCCATCGCCGACTATTTCGCCATGCGCGCCACCCCCGGGGTGGAAGCAGCCGATCGCAGCGGATACCGGCGGACGATCGCCGTCGATGGTGAAGTCGGACAGATTCACATCCGCCCGATCCAGGGCGAAAGCGCCTTGATGCTGCAGGTCGTGTTTCCGGACTCGCGACCGTTGTTCCATATCGTCGAGCGGGTCCGGCGCATCTTCGATCTGGCGGCCGATCCGGAAGACATCGCGTCCCATCTCCGCCGCGATCCGGCCCTGGCGCCGACGCTGGCCGCCCATCCCGGATTGCGCCTGCCCGGGGCCTGGGACGGGTTCGAGCTGGCGATCCGTGCCATTCTGGGCCAGCAGGTCACGGTCAAAGGGGCGTCGACCCTGTCCGGACGTTTGGCCGAGGCGTTCGGTGAGCGGTTGTCGGTAAGTGATGGCCCGATAATCCTGTTTCCTACCCCGGCCGCGCTGGCGGAGGCGGATGTCGGCTCCATCGGGTTGCCCAAGGCCCGCGCCCGAACGATCCGGGCGTTGGCAGAGGCGGTCTGCAGCGGCGATGTGACCTTCGACGCGGCGCTCGATCCGCAGACCCTCGAACGTCGGCTTACGGCGCTGCCCGGCATCGGCAACTGGACGGCGCAATATGTCGCCATGCGGGCCCTGAACGAACCGGATGCCTTTCCGGCGACCGATCTGGGATTGATCCGCAGCGCCGAGGCGCTTGGAATCGCGACGACCGCGAAGGAACTGTCGGCGCACGCGGAGGCATGGCGCCCCTGGCGGGCCTATGCGGCTCAGTATCTATGGCGGGCCGAGGCGGTCCACAAACCGACCGGGGATTCGTCGGCCGTGTCGGCAACGCGGCCTGAGGAGAGGGGCGATGTACTACAACCACATGGATAGTCCGATCGGCCGATTGCTCCTGGCCGGCGACGAAGACGGCATCAGCCTGATCAGCTTTCCGACCGGCAGCCGGGCACGGGCGGCCGAAACCGGCTGGCGCAAGGATCCCGGCCCGTTTGTCGAAGCCGAGCGGCAACTCGGCGCCTACTTTGCCGGGGAACTGACCGAATTCGACCTTCCCCTGGCGCCACGGGGAACGCCGTTCCAGCTCTCGGTCTGGCGGGCGCTGTGCCGCATTCCCTATGGTGAGACTGTGTCTTACGGCGCTATCGCCCAGACCATCGGCCGGCCCAGCGCATCCCGTGCGGTCGGAGCCGCCAACGGCGCCAATCCGCTGCCGATCGTGGTGCCCTGCCACCGGGTCATCGGCAGCACCGGCAAGTTGACCGGGTTCGGCGGTGGACTCGATACCAAGGCGGCGCTACTGGGGCTGGAGCGGTCCCATACCGGATCCGATGGCCAGGGCGTGCTGGCGCTCGCCTAAGCGATCGAACCGCGCGGGCCTGGACGAAAGCGCCATCGCAGGCTAAACGACCGGGCTCAGGTTCGGCTCCGGAGGCCCGCATGAAGCCCGCCAACGCTCTGTTCGCCAAGACCGGCACCACCGTGTTCGAGGTGATGTCGCGTCTTGCCCTGCAGCATGACGCGATCAATCTCGGCCAGGGATTTCCCGACGGGCGAGGTCCGGAGGACGTGCTTCAGGCGGCCGCCGACGCCCTGCTGACCGGCTGGAACCAGTACCCACCGATGATGGGAATTCCCGAGCTGCGGCAGGCGGTGGCCGAGCATGGGCGGCGGTTCTACGGGTTGGAGGTCGACTGGCAGCGCGAGGTGATGGTCACTTCCGGCGCCACCGAGGCGCTGGCGGCGTGCCTGCTGGGGCTGATCGAGCCCGGCGACGAGGTGGTGCTGTTCCAGCCGCTCTACGATTGTTACGCGCCGATGGTGCGGCGGGCCGGCGGGGTGCCGAAATACGTCTCCTTGGCGCCGCCGGATTGGCGGTTCGACCGGGCCGATCTGGAGCGCGCCTTTTCGCCCAGGACCAAACTCGTCCTGCTCAACAACCCGCTCAACCCGGCGGCCAAGGTATTCAGTCGGGAGGAACTGACCCTGATCGCGGAATTCATCGAGGGCGCCGACGCCTATGCGGTGTGCGACGAGGTCTATGAGCACATCGTCTTCGACGGCCGGCCGCACATCCCGCTGATCACACTGCCGGGCATGCGCGACCGTTGCCTGAAGATCGGCTCGGCGGGCAAGACGTTTTCGCTGACCGGGTGGAAGGTCGGCTACATCACCGCGGCGCCGGATCTGCTGGCGCCGGTCAGCAAGGCGCATCAGTTTCTGGTGTTCACCACGCCACCCAACCTGCAAAGCGCCGTTGCCTTTGGACTGTCGAAGGAAGAAACCTATTTCGCCGGGCTGTCGGCGGAAATGCAGGCGAAGCGGGATCGGCTGGCGACCGGCTTGCAAGAGATCGGGTTGAGCGTGCTGCCCTGTGCCGGCACCTATTTCGTCAATGTCGATGTGCGCGAGGCCGGATTCGATGGCGACGATGTCGCTTTCTGCCGCCACATCACCGAAAGCGCCGGCGTCGCCGCGATCCCGACCAGCGCGTTTTACCGGGAAGACCCGCTCAACACGGTCGTCCGGTTCTGCTTCTCAAAGCAGGACAGCATTCTGGATGAGGCGATCGCCCGGCTGAAGCCGATCGGTCAGAGCTGACCGCGTCCGGGTCGCGGGCAGGACGCGACGGTCTATTCAGCCGCCGCCGCGTGGCTTGGATCGATGATCTCCGGCTCGTGCCCGGTCGCGCATTCGGTCGGCATTCGGTAGATCGCCTTGGTCAGCCAAAGGGTGAACGTCGCCTTTGGAATTAGCCAGATCGCTATGTTCCCGGAGGAATACGGGTCGCAACCACGCCATCTGGGGTCTAACAACATGCAGGCGGTCCGGCGGCGCTCATCCGCATCCATCTTCCAGGCCTTGTAGAGATGGCCGAGGATATGGATCACAATGCCAGCGGCAGCGATCAGGAAAACGATGTGCCAGCGGCCGGCAAGTTTCTCACCGCCGCTCCAATTGAACACCATTCCGGTGACACTGTGCAGGATGCCGCCGGCGGCAGCGAGCAGAACAAATGACACAATGCCGCCTGCACTCGGAGCTTCATGGGCGATCCAGATCTGTGCCGGGATGGCCATCGCCTCAACAAAGTCGCGCGCCTCGCGGCCCACGGTCAATCGGGTTTGGTCGCCATTTGCGGCATGAAGAATCACGGTGCCGTCGCCGACGAAGGCAGTGGCTCCGGCAATGTCCGACCGCGCGAACCGTTGAATGCCGCGACCGGGAACGTTGCCACGGATATACATTTCCGTCGCGGTGAGGACGATCGCTGCACCCGCCTTGAGGACGATCGTCAGGAAGCTGGCGAACAGGGCAATCAGCACGCCAAACAGCCAAAGGTAGCGATATGGCCAGTCGAATGAGCCGTATGGCCTTAGCACGAGCGCAAGACCCAGCGCCGTGACCGTTATCGTGATGATCCAGAACAGACAGAATTGCCAGCGCTTGATTCCAGCCACGGCAGAGCGCCAGAGGATCACCTCGCCCGGAGAGACGCAGTCACGCAAATCCCCTGCGAGTTCTTGGTGTTTCACCAATTCGTGCCCCCCATCTCTTGACCCGACTTGGAGCCAGCAGAGATAGTGACGGCTTGATTTTTAAGGACCGGTAAACGGAGGCCTGCAGTTACGAGATCCGGATGCTATGACCGCAGCACGCCATTCTGCTATTCGACAGGCTCCTTCACGGAAGATGCAGTGTTATCTTCGGCATCATCATCCGCAATGAAATCGTCCTCATCGGAGGCGGCGATTATCTCCGGCCGCGGCTCCGACAATGACTCCGCCTCTGGTTCCGGATCCGGCACAGGTTCCGGCTCCGGCAACGTCTCCAGCTGAGACGTCGCCTCGAGCTGTAGCGTCGGCGCCGGCAACGTCTTTTGCTGTGTCCTGGGTGCGTCCTCCGGCTTGAGTTTCGACGCGCCGTGCCACACGGCGGCGCCGCTGCGGCGGGCCAGGGACATGGCCATCTCGTAAGCCGTCACCTCTTCCTTGAAGGTCTCCGCCAGGGCGGACTGTATGTTGGTCACCCCGCCGGCGGCGATGCTCATGAATCGCCGCGCGGTGATCAGCCAAAGCGGGCTGATCAGCAGGCTGAGCGCGATCACCGAGATCGCCAGGCGATAGCCTTCCTTGTCGATGGCGCCGACACTGACTCCGGCCGCCGCCAGGACGAAGGAGAACTCGCCGATCTGCCCCATGATCACGCCGGCAGGGAAGGCCCGCTCCCAGGGCTCGCGCAGCAGTCTCAGGACGCCGACATTGATGGCGGTCTTCAGGAACACCGCCGACACCAGGATGGTCAGCACGATGCCGAGATTGTCCAAGATATAGTGCCTGTCGATCAGCAGCCCGATCGACAGGAAAAACACCACCAGCAGCACGCTCTGGATCGGCCTGGTGGCGCGAATCGTCGCCGCGCGGTCGGTGGATTGGCCGATCACCAGCCCGGCCAGGAAGGCGCCATAGGCCTCCGACAACCCGAGCAGGCCGGAGACGGTCGCGGCGCTGAAGCAGAATGCCAGCGCCGCCAACGGCACCAGATCGAGCTTGCCGCGCATCCAGCGGCGGGTCGGCAGCACGATTTTTTGGCCGCGGCTCAGGAACCAGATCAGCAGCACCAGGACCGAACTGGCCAATACCAGCTTAAGCACGATGTCGACACCAAGGCCGCCTTCCCCGCCCATGCCGTAGATCAGCACCAGCATCGGCACGATCGCCAGATCCTGGGCAATCAGCACGCCGACGGTGATGCGGCCGACTGGCGAGCGCAACTCGTTGATGTCCTCCAGCATCTTGATGGCGACCGCGGTGCTGCTGAGCGCGACCACGAAGCCGAGGACAACCGCCTGCTGCCATGGCCAGTCGAAGAACCGGGCGAGGGCGGCGGTAATCGCCAGGGAGAGGCCGATCTGCAGGAGCGCGCAGCAGGACGCGACGAACAGCACCGATTTGAAATGGCGCAGGCTCAGCTCCATGCCGATCAGGAACAGCAGCATCAACACACCGAGTTCGGCGAGGGAGGTCACGTTTTCGGAATTTGAAACGAGCCTGAAACCGGTCGGTCCCAGCAGCACGCCGGCCAGGATGTAGCCGACGATCGCCGGCTGCCGCAGCCGGGTGAACAGCAGGCCGCAGAGCACCGCCACCGAGGTAACGAGGGCCATCGAGGTCAGGTCGTTGGCGTGCGCCTCCATGGAGGCCTTCCAGCAGCGGAGGGGTTAACGATCATCTAGCGCCAGCATCATGGCTCAATGATGGTCGATCTGACGATCCGGTCATGTTTGTGACTACCCGCTCGCGGCAGAAACGGCCCCATCTTCGGATCGGGTGGTGGTCTGCATGCCCCAGAGTTTGGCATACAGGCTCTGCCGGGCGATCAATTCGCTGTGGGACCCCTGTTCGACAACCCGCCCGTCCTCCAGCACATAAATCACATCGGCATCGGCGACTGTGGACAGGCGATGGGCGATCATCACCGTGGTGCGTCCGACCATCAGCCGTTTCAAGGCATCCTGGACCTGCCGTTCGGATTCGGTGTCGAGTGCCGATGTCGCCTCGTCGAGAAGCAGTATCGGCGCGTTCTTGAGCATCGCGCGAGCGATCGAAAGACGCTGGCGCTGGCCGCCGGAAAGCTTCGCGCCCTGCTCCCCGACCATGGTGTCATAACCTTCGGGGAGCTGCATGATGAAGTCGTGTGCGGCAGCCGCCTTTGCGGCGGCCACAATTTCCTCCTCGGTGGCGCCCGGGCGGCTGAAGACGATGTTGTTACGCACGGATTGGTCGAACAGGACGATCTCCTGACTGACCAGCGCCAATTGCTCACGTAACGAATGCATCGTCACGTCGCGAATATCGTGCCCATCGACTGTTAGGGAGCCCTTCTGGACATCGTAGAATCGTGGAATGAGATTGAGCACCGTCGATTTCCCGGCGCCCGAGGGGCCGACCAGGGCCACCGTCTTGCCGGCCGGGATCTCGATATCGATTCCGTGCAGGGCGGGGATGTTCGGGCCATAGCTGAATTGCACCCCCGAGAGAACGATACGGCCCTCGACCGAGCCTAGTGTGGCCGCTGACGGCCGGTCTACGATGCTCGGCTTGCTGTCGATCAGATCGAAGACCCGCTGCGCCGCAGCCATCCCGGCCTGCAACTGTGTGTTCAGCCGTGCCAGCCGCTTCATCGGATCATAGGCAAGCAACAGCGCCGCGATGAACTGGACGATGAAGGTACCGTCCGGCTTCGCGCCCGAGATGACCTGGCTGCCGCCGTACAACACGATCACAACGACCGCTATGCCGATGAGCAATTCCATTATGGGTGTGATCGCCAGCGCGATCCGGGCGGATTTCTGCTTCAGGCTGGCGACTTTCCAAACGACCCTGCTGGCCTCCTCGGACTCGCGTTGCTCGGCGTTGTAGGCCTTCACTTGCCGAATGCCCTGAAAGACCTGGGTCAATGACGAAGTCATCCGGCCGATTTCGGTCTGCATCCGCTTGGAGAGTCCCCGAATCTTGCGTCCGTACTGGACCATCGGGAAGGCCGCCGCCGGAAAGGCGACGAAGGCAATCAGGGAAAGCTGCCAGTCGTTGAAAAACATGAGGCCGACCAGCGCAGCGACCGTGAAGCTGTCTTTCCCGGCACCGATGATTGCCGTGGAAACCGCCGCGGACAGGGTCTGAACATCATAGGTGAACCGCGAAACCAGGCCGCCAGAGCCGGAGGCATGAAACTCCGCCAGGTCCGAATGCATCAGCCGCTTGAACATCCTGTCCTGCAACTCGGCGACGATCCGACAGGCGATCCGGTTCAATAGCACTCCCTGTCCGAATGCGCTGATGGCCTTCAACGTGAATATGACGAAGATCGAAATCGCGAGAGGCCAGAGATAGGCCGCGTTGGTGTCGGTGAACAGCCACTTGAACACCGGCCCGAGCATCCAGGCGGTTGCGGCGGTGGTGGCGGCGGTGAGGGCCATGAACACGACCGCCATCAGCAATGTCGGTATGTAGTGGCGAACGTGCTCTCGGAACAGCCGCCGCATCAACTGCGGGGTTGTGTATTGCTGGCCGCTCGCGAAAACGTCGGTCGACACTCCGTGTCCTTTCAGCCTGTGACGGCGCGTTGCACCGGCACTGTCAGGGCGTTTTGGCGGCGTCCACGCCAGGATGCAAGCCTGTTGCCCGGACGATTTGGCAACATATGGGCGTTGCGCGTCGGATCGCCCGGTATTTCCGGATTCCCTTGCCCTGATGGAAGGGATGTCCGATATACGCTACCAACCATTGAAACGCCGACCGAATTTGCCGGCGACTGAGCATTCTGGGAGAGTGATCGGATGGCGGACACCGCGGCCCAATCGGCCGAGATGCCCTGGATAGAAAGCTACCCAAAGACTGTCGACTGGCATGCGCCGATCGAACAGAAGCCGCTCTATGAAATCCTAGACGATTCCGTTGACCGGTTCGGCGGTAGTCCCTGCACTGACTTTCTAGGCAAGCGCCAGACCTATCGCGAAATCGGCGATCTGGTCGATCGCGCGGCCAAGGGGCTGCAGTCGCTTGGCGTTGGGAAGGGCGTGCATGTCGGCCTGTTCCTGCCGAATACCCCCTACTACCTGATCTTCTATTTCGCCGTGCTGAAATGCGGCGGCACCGTCGTGAATTTCAATCCGCTCTATGCGGAGCGGGAGATCGCGCATCAGATCGAGGATTCCGAGACCGACCTTATGGTCACCCTCGACCTGAAAATCCTGCACGACAAGATGGCGCGGATGCTGACGGACACAAGGCTGAACCGGCTGATCATGTGTCCGATGGCCGACATTCTGCCGTTTCCCAAGAACGTCCTGTTCCCGATCCTGAAGCGCGGCGAGATCGCCCGTTTCCCGAAGGACGACCGCCACATCCGTTTCGATTCCGTTGTCGGCAATGATGGCAAGTACGCGCCGGTCGATGTGTCCGCCGACGAGATCGCAGTTCTGCAATACACTGGTGGAACTACCGGCGTACCCAAGGGCGCGATGCTCACCCACGGGAACCTGTATGCCAATGCCCGGCAATCGGTGCTGTGGTTCCCGCATGTGGATTTCGGCAATGAGCGCATGCTGGGCGCCCTGCCTTTCTTCCATGTGTTCGCGATGACCGTGGTGATGAATGTCGGCATCTGCCTGGGCGCCGAAATCATCATGCTGCCGCGCTTTGAGATCGACGTCGTACTCGACGTCATCCGCAAAAAGAAACCGACGGCCTTTCCGGGCGTTCCGACGATCTACACGGCGATCATCCGACACCCCAAGAGCAGCAGCTACGATCTGACCTCGATCCGCGCCTGTCTGTCCGGCGGCGCCCCGCTGCCGGTCGACGTGAAGCAGAGCTTCGAGCAGTTGACCGGCTGCAAGCTGGTAGAGGGGTATGGGCTGTCCGAGAGCTCTCCGGTGGCGACCGGCAATCCGCTCGACGGGGTGAACAAGACCGGCTCGATCGGCCTTCCATTCCCCGGCACCACCATCGAGATCGTCTCCCTGGAGGATCGCAGCAAGGTGCTGCCGCTGGGCGAGCGCGGCGAGGTCTGCATCCGCGGTCCACAGGTGATGAAAGGCTATTGGAAAAAGCCGGAAGAGACCGCCGAAACGTTGGCCGACGGCCGGCTGCACACCGGCGATGTCGGCTATATGGATGAGGATGGCTATGTCTTCATTGTCGACCGGATCAAGGATCTGATCCTGGCCGGCGGCTACAATATCTATCCGCGCAATGTGGAAGAGGCGATCTACTTGCACCCGGCGGTCGATGAATGCATCGTGGCCGGAGTGCCGGACGAATATCGCGGCCAGACCGTCAAGGCCTACATCAAGCTGAAGCCCGACCACCCGCTGACCATAGGCGATCTGAAGGCCTTCCTGAAGGACAAGCTCTCCAAGATCGAGATTCCCAAGCAGGTTGAATTCCGCGACGAATTGCCGAAGACGCTGATCGGCAAGCTGTCGCGCAAGGCGGTGCTGGAAGAAGAGGCGGAGAGGGCGGCCAAGCAGACTTGAATGGCGCGGCGGCAGGCTTCAGGCGTCTGGCCGTTTCCAGGCCGCGTCACCACCATGGACGGCAACGGAATCTTCCGGTGCCTCGGCCCGTTGGGACATGCCATAGTCGCGGATGACCGACGCCACTCGCAGCCGATAATCCGCGAAAACCTCCGAGCGTCCGACCACCTGGGTTTGTCGATGCGCCTCCACATTGCGCCAGTCACGGACCGCCTGCTCGTCGCGCCAGATCGACAGCGACAGGATCTTGCCCGGATTGGTCAGGCTCTCGAACCGCTCGATGGAGATGAATCCGTCGATGTGGTCCAGCAATGGCCGCAACTCGGCGGCCATGTCGAGATAGGCAGGGCGCTGACCCTGTTTGGGCTCGACTTCGAAGATGACGGCGATCATGACTGCACCGGGGTCGCATGGGGAGCGGAGGCAAGGCGCAGAAAGATGCGGTCCTCGCGGCAGATGAACTGTTCCCGGCGTGCGAAGTCGTAGTTCGCCCGCCCGGCCGGGTCGTCCCTGAGGCGGGCGCGATACGCCTCATAGGCGGCCAGGCTCTCGATATTGTAGACCCCATAGGCGGTGGTGCTCGACCCTTCATGCGGGCCGAAATAACCGATGAGGCCGGCGCCGCATCGCGGGATCGCCTGTCCCCAATTGCGTGCGTATTCCGTGAATGCCCCCGCCTTGAACGGGTCGATCTCATAGCGGATGAAGCAGGTGATCATGGTCGGTGTCCCTCTGGCGATCGATGCGGAGAACGATAGCAATATGCTCCTCGACGATGGTTCGGCTGAGGCCGAACTATGAAATCCGGACCTGAATTCGCCAGTGTCGCCGGTCGGATCGGCGACCCGGCACGCGCCGCTATCCTGACAGCCAATGCTCAGGTTCCGCGCCGCCGATCAAGCAGCATTGCAGGCTGACCCATATAGATGGTGCGCTCGAACTCACGGTATCCATTCTTATGCGCGACCCGGATGGAGGCGGCGTGCTCGGGATCAATGATACAGACCGTCCGGTCGGACTCCAGATGGGCATCGCCCCAGGTCAGCGCCGCCGCGACGGCCTCGCTTGCCAGCCCGCGCCCATGCACAGCGCTTCGGAATATCCAGCCGATTTCCGGTATGCCGTCCAGTGGGGGTTGAATGTCGCGCCTGAAGTCGGCGAACCCGACCTCGCCGACGAATTGTCCGGTCGCCCTGTCCTCCACGGCCCAGTACCCATAAGGCAGCGCGTGCCAATGGCCAAGATACCGCAGCAACCGGGCCCAGGATTCCTGCCGGGTCGACGGCTTGCCGGAGATGTACCGGACGACAGCCGGTTCCGCCCACATAGCGGCCAGATCGTCGAAATCCCCGAATCGGTGGGGCCGCATCAGGATCCGTGGCGACTCAAGTGCCGGTGCTTCGGAAGGCGGACGATTCTCTGCCATCAATCCTGCGCAACTTTCAGATTGGCTGACTCCGGCACGAAGGTATTCGGGTATCGCTCCGACCGGACGGTGGCAACCGAATTCGCCCGGCCGTCCCGAAAGACGGCCGGGCGGGTCCGTCAGGTGCGGAGTTCGCGCGCCAGGCTGGTGCCGTCCGGCGCCAGTTCAAGCCCGGGTTCCGGGATGGCCGCGGCATCCTCGTGCAGCGATTTGACGATGCCGTAGGTCATCAGCAGCATGATCACGCTGACCGGCAGGGCGGCGGCGATCGACGCCGTCTGCAGGGCCGTGAGGCCTCCGGCGAAGAGCAGCACGGCGGCCACGAATCCCTCGCCCATTCCCCAGATGATGCGGAACCTGACAGGTGGATCATCGTCGCCCATGGACAGCATAGTGGTGATCACCAGGGTGCCGGAATCCGACGAGGTGATGAACCAGGTCGCCAGCAGGAACGTGGCCAGGGCGGCCATGATCCAGTTGAGCCAAGCGACGTCGGTCAGACGCTCGATGGTGCCGTACAGCGCGGCGGGCAGGTTCCAGTCCCGCACCAGCTGCGCAATCCCGGCCGTTCCCACGCCACCATCGGCGTTGAGTTCCAGGTACATGGCGCTGCCACCGAAGATGCACAGCCAGAAGAACGCGATCGTGGTCGGCACGAACATCACGCCGATCATGAATTCGCGAATCGTCCGACCCCGGCTGATCCGGGCGATGAACATGCCCACGAACGGCGCCCAGGAAATCCACCAGCCCCAATAGAAGATGGTCCAGCCGCCCTGCCAGGACGATTCGCCCGGCGCGTTGAAGGTCTGGAAGCCCATCGGGATCACATTCCACAGATAGTCGCCCAGGGTGGTCACGAAGAAGCCCATCAGCCATTGGAACGGACCGCCGAAGAGGAAATAGGCGAGGAGCACGATGCTGAGATAGATGTTCCATTCCGAAATGATCCGGATGCCGTTGCCGACCCCGGAGACCGCGGAGAGCGTGGCGACCACCGAGATGGCGGCGATCAGGACGATCTGGGTGGTGATGCCCGGATCGACACCGAACAGCACGTTGAGGCCCGTGGCCATCTGGCTGACGCCCAGGCCGAGCGAGGTGGCGACGCCGAAGACGGTGCCGAAAACCGCGAGCAGATCCACCGCATGGCCGATCGGGCCATAGATCTTGTCGCCGATGACCGGATAGAGCGCCGAGCGCAAAGTCAGCGGCAGCTTTTTGCGGTAGCCGAAATACGCTAGGCAAAGTCCGATGATCACGTAGACCGCCCAGCCGTGGAAACCCCAATGGAAATAGGTGACGCGCATGGCGGTGACGGCGCGCTGCTCGGTCATCTCGACCATGCCCAGATGATCGGCGAAGGGATTATTCGGATAGCCCCAGGGCTGCGTGTTGTCGAAATAGAACATCGGCTCGGCGATGCCGAAGAACAGCAGGCCGATACCGACGCCGGCCGAGAACAGCATGGCGAACCAGGAGAAATTGCTGAATTCCGGCCTGGAACTATCGTCGCCCAGCCTGATATTTCCGAAGCGGCTGAAAAGCAGGTAGATGCAGACAAAAAGCATGATGGTCACGGCGCTGATGTAATACCAGTTCAGCGTCGCCTCGATCCATCCGCGGACCGCGGAATAGATCCCATCGGCGAAGTCGACATTGAGCACGGTGAAGAGAACGAACGCGGCCACCATGCCCTTGGCCGCCAGCCCCATGCCGGCATGGAGCCCCTTGAACATGCCCGTTTTGGCGACTAGGCCATCGGGCACTTGCGGCGTATCTGACATTTATTCCTCCCTGATAGATGTTGGATCGACAGCACTGGAATCCCGTCGACCCGTGGTCGAAAATTCACCGACTCGTTATCGAGTTCTCTGTATTCGACACTTCGACCGCGACCGTGCGACTCACCCGGCTGGTCACGGTATCATGGCGAGCCTATATCAGAGCCTTGGTGCGAGACTAGGATGGTGCCGATTGCCGCGTCGATCCGACCATCCCGTATCTCGAGTCCCGCATGCCGCATGCCGCATGCCGTACATTGACAAGTGTGGCAGGAGGGACTACTTTACGTTTACGTAAACGTAAAGTCTAATGGAGTTGCGCACTTGCCGACCAATCAGACAACTTCAGTTGAAGAGCGGACGCCCGAAAATTTCACGATCAGCGAGTTGGCCGCCGAATTCGGGCTGACTCCTCGAACCATCCGGTTCTACGAGGATGAAGACCTGCTGTCTCCGGGACGCTCGGGCATGAACCGGGTCTACAGCCGGAGGGATCGCGCCCGGCTGGACCTCATTTGCCGCGGCAAGCGCCTTGGATTTTCGCTTGCGGAGGTCAAGGAGTTCCTCGACCTTTACAACCGCGACCAGCGACAGGTCGAGCAGATGAAATACGCTGCCGGGTTGGCCCGGCAGCGGATCGAGTCGCTGGAAGTACAATTGCAGGACGTCAAGCAGACGCTCACCGATTTGCACGGGATCGAGAAGGAGATGCTCGATTACCTGCGCGACCAAGGTGTAGAGCTCACAACCGATCGGCCGTAAGGCCCGTATCAGCCCCCCGACGCACGAGGCGCAATTCTCGCGCATCGCCCCAACCGATGGACCGCCCTCCGCCAATCGCCGGTCCGACAGTCTAAGGAGCCTGATCATGCACAAGAACGTCGTCATTGCCGGCTACGTTCGTTCGCCGTTCCATCTCGCCCGGAAAGGCGAGCTGATCAAGGTGCGGCCCGACGATCTTGCGGCCCAGGTCGTCGCCGGCCTGATCGAGAAGACCGGGGTCAATCCCGAGGACATCGAGGATCTGATCCTCGGCAACGCCTTCCCGGAGGGCGAGCAGGGCTTCAACGTCGCCAAGCTGATCGGCATGATCGCCGGCCTGCCGCAATCGGTGGCCGGGGTCACCATGAACCGCTTCTGCGGTTCATCCATGCAGGCGATCCACACGGCGGCGGGGGCCATTCAGCTCGATGCCGGCGATGCCTTCATCTGCGCCGGTGTCGAGAGCATGACCCGGGTGCCGATGACCGGTTTCAACCCGATGCCGAACTCCAAGCTGCATGACGCCAATCCGGGCGCCTATATGTCCATGGGCGAAACGGCGGAGAACCTGGCGCGCAAATACCAGCTGACCCGCGAAAAGCAGGAAGAGTTCGCCGTCGAGAGTCACCGCAAGGCGGCCGAGGCGCAGGCCGGCGGGCGCTTCGACGATGAGATCATTCCGATCAAGGCAAATGGCCATGTGGTCGACAAGGACGGCACCATCCGGCCCGGCACCACCAAGGAGGCCCTGGCCGATCTGAAGCCGGCCTTCGACGCCGAGGGCACGGTGACCGCCGGCACGTCCTCACCGCTGACCGATGGCGCCTCGGCGACCCTGATCGCGTCCGAGGAATACGCCAAGGCCAACGGCCTGCCGATCATCGCCCGGATCAAGTCCGTGGCGGTCGCCGGTTGCGATCCGACCATCATGGGCATCGGCCCGGTCGCCGCCACCAAGAAGGCGCTGACCCGCGCCGGGCTGGAGGTCAAGGATCTCGACGTCATCGAATCCAACGAGGCCTTTTCCGCCCAGGCCATGTCGGTTGCGACCGAGCTCGGCTTCGATGCGGCCAAGGTCAATCTGGACGGCGGCGCTTTGGCCATCGGCCATCCGCTCGGCGCCACCGGCGCCCGCATCACCGGCAAGGCGGCCAGCCTGCTGAAGCGGGAGGGCAAGCAGTTCGCCCTGTCGACCCAGTGCATCGGCGGCGGTCAAGGCATCGCCACCATCCTTGAAGCCGTCTGATCGGGGCGCGGATATGGCCATGGAAATCAAGAAGGCGGCCGTCATCGGCGCCGGCGTGATGGGCGGCGGCATCGCCGCGCATATCGCCAATGCGGGCATCCCCGTCACTCTGCTGGATATCGTCCCGGAAGGGGCGGAGAACCGCAATGTGATCACCGATGGCGCTGTCCAGCGCATGCTGAAGATGCAGCCCGCTCCCTTCATGTCGAAGCGGGTCGCCAAGCTGGTGACCACCGGCAATGTGGAGGACGATCTGGACTCCCTGGCGGACGCCGACTGGATCGTCGAGGCGGTGCTGGAGAACCCGAAGGTCAAGCAGGACCTCTACGCCGAGCTGGAGAAGATCAAGAAGAAGGGCGCGGTAGTGTCGTCGAATACCTCGACAATTCCGCTGGCGATCCTGACCGAGGGCCGCTCGGCCGATTTCAAGGCCGACTTCATGATCACCCATTTTTTCAACCCGCCGCGCTATATGCGGCTGTTGGAGATCGTGACCGGCAAGGAGACCAGCGCCGATGCGGTCGCGATGATCCGTCGTTTCGGCGATGTGCGGCTCGGCAAGGGCATTGTCGACTGCAAAGACACGCCGGGCTTCATCGCCAACCGGATCGGCAATCACTGGATGACGATCGGCGTCAACGCCGCCTTCGATCTGGGCTTGACGGTGGAGGAGGCCGATGCAGTCGCCAGCCGGCCGATCGGGGTGCCTAAGACCGGCATCTTCGGGCTGATCGATCTGATCGGCCTGGATCTGATGCCCCATGTGGCCAAGAGCATGTCGGAGACCCTGCCCAAGGGCGATGCCTTCCACGGCATCTACAAATCCCAGCCGCTGATCGAGAAGATGATCGCCGAAGGCTCGATCGGCCGGAAAGGGAAGGGCGGCTTTTACCGGTTGGCCAAGGTGGACGGCAAGCGGGTCAAGGAATCCATCGATCTGAAGACCGGCGACTACGCCAAATCGGAAAAGCCCCGGCTGGAAAGCGTCGAGAAATCGCGCAAGGGCGGTCTGCGGGCGCTGGTCGAGCATCCCGATCAAACCGGCCAGTATGTCTGGCGCATGCTGGCGGAGACCCTGTCCTACAGCGCCGCCCTGGTGCCGGAGATCAGTGACACCGTCACCGGTGTCGATGCGGCGATGCGGCTTGGCTATGCCTGGAAATACGGGCCGTTCGAGCTGATCGACCAGCTCGGCTCCGATTGGTTTGCCGACAAGCTGGCGGAAGACGGAAGGCCGGTTCCGGCCCTGCTGGAGGCGGCTCGCGGCAAGACCTTCTATCGCTTCGAGGACGGCCGAGCGCAGTATCTCACCGTTGAGGGCGAATATGCCGATGTGGAGCGGCCCGACGGCGTGCTGTCGCTGGACGACATCAAGCGGGTCTCCGAGCCGCTGCTGAAGAACGGTTCTGCCTCCCTGTGGGATATCGGCGACGGCGTCACCTGCTTCGAATTCACCTCGAAGATGAACTCCCTCGACGACCAGACCATGGCCCTGCTGGTCAAGTCGATTGCGCTGACCGCCAAATCGCACAAGGCCATGGTGATCTACAATGAAGGCACCAATTTCTCGGTCGGGGCCAATCTCGGCCTCGCTCTGTTCGCCCTGAACATCGCCATGTGGCCGCAGATGGAGCAGATGGTCGAAGCCGGGCAGAACGCCTACAAGGCGCTGAAATACGCACCGTTCCCGGTGGTCGCCGCGCCGTCCGGCATGGCGCTCGGCGGCGGCTGCGAGATCCTGCTGCATTCCCATGCGGTGCAGGCCCATGCGGAGACCTATACCGGCCTGGTCGAGGTCGGGGTCGGACTGGTGCCGGGCTGGGGCGGCTGCAAGGAAATGATCCTGCGCGCCACCGCCAACAAGCGGCGGTCGGGCGGACCGATGCCGCCGATCAGCCAGACCTTCGAGACCATCGGCACCGCCAAGGTGGCCCGCTCCGCGGCGGAAGCCCAGGAGCTGATGTATCTGCGGCCGACCGACGGCGTCACCATGAACCGGGACCGGTTGCTGGCCGACGCTAAGGCGCGGGTGCTGGACATGGCCGCCACCAAGGGGGGGCTACCAGCCGCCGGCACCGCCTGATGAAATCCGGCTGCCCGGCCCAACCGCCCGCACCGCCCTGCAGATGGCGGTCGACGGCTTGGCACTGGCCGGCAAGGCCACGCCTTACGACAAGGTGGTGTCCGGCGCGCTGGCCGTGGTGCTGTCCGGCGGCGACACCGACATCACCGATGTCATCACCGAAGACGATTTGCTGCGGCTGGAACGGGAGCAGTTCATGGGGCTGGTCAAGCAATCCGGCACCCTGGAACGAGTCGAGCACATGCTCGAAACCGGCAAGCCGCTGCGTAACTAGGTCCGCGGATTGAAATGATTTTCGTGAGCCCCCTCACCCTCCCACGCTGACGCGCGGGTCCCTCCCTCCCCCGCGAGGGGATGAGGGGTAGGGGTGGCAACCCTCTGTTTCCCTCTCCCCTTGTGGGAGAGGGAGGGCCCCGCGTAGCGGGAGGGTGAGGGGGCTTTAGAACGCACCGAAGTCAATATGACTTAAGGAGCCTACCTGATGCCCGCATATACCGCTCCGCTAGAAGACATCCGCTTCGTCCTGCATGATCTGCTGGATGTCAGCCAGGTGAACGACCTGCCCGGCTATGAAGAGGCGACGCCAGACCTGATCGACGCGGTCCTGGAGGAGGCGGCGAAGGTCGCCGAGAACGAGCTCTTCCCGCTCAACCGGTCAGGCGACGAGGAAGGCTGTACTTTCGAGAACGGTGTCGTACGTACGCCCAAGGGCTTCAAGAAAGCGTACGAAATTTTCATCGCGGGCGGCTGGACCGGGGTGTCCTGCGACCCGGAATTCGGCGGGCAAGGACTGCCGAAGGTTTTGAACTTCGTCATGGAGGAGCTGATGTGCTCGGCCAATCTGTCCTTCGCCATGTACCCCGGACTGTCGCACGGCGCGTACAACGCGATCGAAGCGTACGGTACGGATGAGCTGAAGCAGACCTATCTGCCGAAGTTGGTCGACGGCACTTGGTCTGGCACCATGTGCCTCACCGAGCCCCATTGCGGCACCGATCTGGGCCTGATCCGCACCAAGGCGGAACCGGTCGATGACGGCTCGTACAAGATCAGCGGCACCAAGATCTTCATTTCCGCCGGCGAACACGACCTGACCGAGAACATCGTGCATCTGGTGCTGGCCCGCTTACCCGGCGCGCCCGCCGGCATTCGCGGCATCAGCCTGTTCCTGGTGCCGAAATTCCTGCCCAAGGACGAAAACGGCGAGTTGGTGCCGGGCATGCGCAACGGCGTGGCCTGCGGCTCGATCGAGCACAAGATGGGCATCAAGGCGTCCTCGACCTGCGTGATGAACTTCGACGACGCCACCGGTTGGCTGGTCGGCGAGAAGCACAAGGGCATGCGCGCCATGTTCGTGATGATGAACGCCGCCCGCCTGGCCGTCGGCATACAGGGGCTTGGGATTGCCGAGGTCAGCTATCAGAATGCCCGCGACTATGCCAAGGACCGCCTGCAGGGCCGGTCGCTGACCGGGGCCAAATTCCCCGATCAGTCGGCCGATCCGATCATCGTACACCCCGATGTGCGCAAGAACCTGCTGACCTTGAAGGCGTTCAACGAGGGCGCCCGGGCGTTGGCCTATTGGGTCGGGCTGCAGATCGACATCCTGAGCAAGCACGCCGATCCGCGGGTGCGCCAGGAGGCGGACGATCTGGTGGCGCTGATGACGCCGATCATCAAGGCCTATTTCACCGATATGGGCTATTCCGGCGCCACCGTGGGCATGCAGGTGCTGGGCGGCCACGGCTATGTCCGCGAATGGGGCATGGAGCAATATGTCCGCGATGCCCGGATCGCCCAGATCTACGAGGGCGCCAACGGCATCCAGGCGCTCGATCTGGTCGGCCGCAAGCTGCCGCAGAACATGGGCCGGCTGCTGCGCCGCTTCTTCCACCCGGTCGACCAGTTCCTGCAGGAACATTCCGAAGACCCGGAGATGGCGGAATTCGCCCTGCCGCTGAGGAAGGCGTTCGGCCGCTTGCAGCAGGCGACCGCGGTGGTCGCCCAGAAGGGCATGAAGAACCCGGACGAGGCCGGTGCAGCGTCGACCGATTACCTGAAACTCTTCGCCCTGGTGGCTATGGGCTACATGTGGGCGCGCATGGTCAAGGTGGCGCGCACCAAGGCCGCCGACGCCAATGGCAATGCCGCCTTCTACGAGAACAAGGTCAAGACGGCCCGGTTCTTCTTCCAGCGCGTATTGCCGGAATCCGGCAGCCTGTTCAGCACCATCATGGCGGGCGGTGCCTCGCTGATGGATCTGGATATCGACGCGTTCTGACAACAACCGGGGTTACCACCAAGACACCAAGACACCAAGGCGCCAAGAGCGAGCGTTATTGTTTCGACACTGCCGAAGCAACAGAAGCGATCCCTTGGTGTCTTGGTGGTGAAAGCCCTGTTCTTGAGTATCCGCCATGAATCTCTATTTCCGTCTGATCAAGGTCGTCATCGCAGCCATCTTCGGGCGACCTATCGACCATCTAGGCGAGTCGACGGTCACGCTCAGGGTCTGGCCGAGCGATCTGGACTTCAATCTGCACATGAATAACGGCCGCTACCTGACGCTGATGGACCTCGGCCGCTTCGATCTGATGATCCGCGGCGGGATGCTGGGGACCGTCTTCCGCCGGCGCTGGATGCCGGTGCTGGCGGCGGCCACGATCCGCTTTCGGCGCTCGCTCGACCCGTTTCAGCGCTTTCGCTTGCGCACTCGTGTCCTCGGCTGGGACGCCCGGAATGTGATCATGGAGCAGACATTCGAGACCCTGGACGGGCAGATCGCTGCCCGGGCCCTGGTCCGCGCCGTCTTTCGCTGCAAGGGCGGCACCGTGCCGATGAAGGAAATCGCTCAAGCGGCCGGATGGTCGGCGGAGTCACCCGAACTGCCGGACCGGGTCACCGCCTGGTTGGCTGCGGAAGACAGTATGAGTGAGCGCAACCTGTCAAAGGCTGCATAGACCCCCCCCGCGACGGGCCGATGGGCGTCCGCCTGGTTTAGCCGTGGCAGGGCTCATCGAACTGGAATTGAAACGCATGGTTTGATACCGTCGATTCGATTTCACGTAGGGCGTGCATCCTCGGGGGTGATTTCATGGCGCGCCGATCCACCGAGAGGATAACATTATGACGCCCAGGGCCTTTGCTCCGGCCATCCTGCTTGCAGCGCTTCTGGTCGCCTATTCGGCCGCGGCCGAGCAGGTGGTCCACACTCTGTCAAACGGCGCGACGCTGACGACCGATGCCGGTGACGAAGTGATCGTCGATCGGGAGACGCTTGACGAGATTTCCGTTACATCCCAAGGCAGCGCTGACCCGACCCTGGAGGCCTTCTGGGCGACTCCCGAACTGGATGTATTCTTGAACAATGAACCAATCGGCTATGTGGAGATGGACGATTGGGACGAGCTCGACGTCGATGCCCTATGGGATTCCTATGTCGAAGGCGCCCGTGGGCAGTCCGAAACGTTCGGTTATGAGATCAAGCCGCTGCGCTGGATTATCGAGCCGACCCTGGATCAGGCAAATGCCACGGCCTACTACGCCTTTGAGGTGCAGTTTGGCGAGGACGAGCCGCTGATCAACATGATCATCATGGATTTCGGCCGCCGCGGCTATGAAGAGCTAACGGTCGTGCAGAGCAGCCGTGCGTTCCAGGCGATGGATGCCGGTGCGATCGCCAATCGTATCGCCGGCGCCTATGAATTCGGCCCGCAATCCGACTATGCCGATTTCCGGGATGGCGACACGGTGGCGGCGGTCGGTGCCGGCGGACTGATCGCAGCCGCGCTGGGTGTGAAATTCGGCAAGGGATTCCTGGTCGTGGCGTTGCTGTTCCTGAAGAAGTTCTGGTTCCTGGCGCTGATAATTCCAGCCGCGATCTGGAAGTTCGTCACCGGCCGCAAGGGGCAGGCGGAGACCTAAGCGGGTCGGCAGACAGACCTTCGCCTAGTACCAAGGGAGCTAATTATTGACCGGTTTCATGGAGCCCATAGGCCCCTTCGGGCAGGCGCGGCGTGCGGCGCGATGCAACGCATCGAGCAAGCGTCGCAACGCACCCGAAAGAGTCCCAATGGAATCCTGTGGGTTCCACCGAAGGCCGCTCTCCTATGTCCGCCCGTCGCCCCGATACTTGGGCGGTCTGCTTGTGGTGCCCTGCACCACGGCGCGGACCACGCCTAACGGGCGGACGTAGGAGAGCGGTGAAACCGGTCAATATTTAGTTCCCTTGGTATAAGGGCGCGAATTCCCTATCGCTGCTGGTATTGCGTCGAGCCGAACATCATTTCACGCGCCTTCTCGTCCATCGGGCCCTCCTTGCGGCGGTCGGCCAGGACCTGCAGGCCGCGTTGGACTGCAGGACGGGCATCTATGGTCTCGAACCAGCGTTTGACGTTGGGGTATTCGTCGAAGGAATGGCCCTGGCGCTCGATGCTGCGGGTCCAGGGGAATGTTGCCATGTCGGCGATCGAGTAGGCATCGCCAGCCAGGTATTCGGTCTCGGCCAGCCGGCGGTCCAAGACGCCGTATAGGCGCCCGGCCTCATTGGTGTACCGGTCCACCGCATAGGCGATCTGTTCCGGAGCGTAGACGCGGAAATGATGGGCTTGGCCGAACATCGGCCCGACACCGCCCATCTGGAACATCAGCCACTGCATCGTATCGTATTTCGCCGAGTGTTCCTGGGGCCAGAACTGTCCGGTCTTCTCAGCCAGATACATCAGGATGGCGCCGCTCTCGAACAGGGAGTACGGCGCCCCGCCCGGGCCGTCCGGGTCGACGATGGCCGGCATCTTGTTGTTCGGGCTGATCTTCAGGAATTCCGGCTTGAACTGGTCGCCATTGCCGATGTCAACGGCATGGACCTCATAGGGCAGCCCGACCTCCTCCAGCATGATGGAGACCTTGAATCCGTTCGGGGTCGGCCAAGTGTGCAGCTCGATCATGTTGAGGGAACCTCCAGGGCTGGATTGGGATTGTTGACCCTGTCTTCTATCCCGCGGCCGCCGCCGATGGAAGGGCGCCACCCGCACATTGGACCCCCGAACACGGAAATCTGATCGTCGGGCAACAGGAGGCTGGGGAGACCGGCCCGACTCGCATTATGATGATCTCCTCACTGTCCATGTTCTTGGATTCTGGGCTGCTACCGACCGATCAGAGGCTGCCATTCGATGCCGTCGCCAAGACTTTCCGTCGCGACCTGCCAATTCGCCGTCTCGGCCGACATCCTGGCCAATTCCGCCCGGATCTGTTCCCTCATCGCCCGCGCCGGCCGGGAGGGTGTCGATATCGTGCACCTGCCGGAAGCGGCGCTGTCGGGATATGCCGGCGCCCATTTCAAGGGTTGGGAGGGTTTCGACTGGCCGCTGCTGCAGGACGCCCAGGACGCCATCGCCAGCGCCTGTCGCCGCCACCGCGTCTGGGCGGTGTTCGGCACCAGCCACCGGGTGCGCGGGGCGGACCATCATCATAACGCCGTGGTGGTCATCGATGCCGATGGCCGGTACCGCGGCCGATACGATAAGCGCCGCTGCTCCGTTCGCGATCTGGAGAGTTATCAGCCCGGCGATCACTCGCTGATTTTCGAGGTGGCGGGGGTGCGCTGCGGCGTGCTGATCTGTCTGGAATGGTCGTTTCCGGAGTTGTGGAGCGCCTATGCGGCAGCCGGCGTCGATCTGGTCCTGCTGTCCGCCTATGGCGCCGGTGGCGAGGGTGACACCCTGCACACCGATGTCATTCCGCCGACGCTGCAAGGCCATGCCTTTGCCAATTGCCTGTTCGTCAGCGCCAGCAACGCGAGCAATCGCGTGCAGGCCTTCCCGAGCACCTGGATCCGCCGAAGCGGCCGGGTCGGCGCCCGCTGCCGGCGCAACGTCGCCGGCATGACCGTCAACGCGATCCTCGACGAACCGGAAAAGGACGAGTTGTACCAGCGCATCCGCCGGTTCCGCGTGGCGGCCGCCAATGGCAGCCTCTACGACGCGCAGTGCCCTGAGGCATCCCAGGCCAGCGGCCGGCGCACCGCTTGATCCGCGAGTCGCCCAGACAGCATTTCGTAACTTGATTGTTACGTAAAGATATTGTTACATAATTCCTCGATGGTGCATGCATGGCTTGATGGTCGTCGCCGAATCGTGCGTGCGCACCGACATTATGGGAGGCTGACGGTGAGCAGTGAGACGATCATCCGGGACTATTATGGACGTTGGCTCAGCGGTGATCGGGATGCGGCCCGCGCCTTGCTGGCAGACGATCTTAAGTTCCGCAGCCCGGCGGACAACTTCGATTCCGCCGACGCCTTCCTCGACAAATGCTGGGTCCTATCGGAGCAGTTCAACAGCATGGACGTTGTCCATCAGGTCTATGACGGGGACAGCGGCTATCTTGTCTATCACACCGGCGATTTCTGCGCCGGCGAGCTGATCAAACTGCGGGACGGCCGGATCGCCGAGATTTACGTGACCTTCAACCCGACGACTTGACCCATGGACGAGCAATTGCGCGCTTTGGCCGACCCGACCCGGCGGGAGATTCTGCGTCGGCTGCTTGGTCATGAAGCCCCGGCCGGCGAGATCGCCCACGCCTTCTCGGTCAGCCGGCCGGCGGTGTCGCGGCATCTCAGGGTTCTGCGCGAGGCCGGTCTGGTCACCGTTCGCAGCACCGGGACCAGCCGTTACTACCGCACCGACCAGGAGGCCCTGGCCGCGGTGCGCCAGCGGCTGGACACATTCTGGGATGCCGGTCTTCCGCTGTTGAAGCAAGCCGTGGAAGGCCGCTCTCGATCGACGGGTGACGAAGCGGCGGCAGAGAAGGACGCGTGATGACCGCTCTGAAAAAATCGATCTGGATCGACGCCGCCCCGGACATCGTCTTCACCTACCTGACCGAGGGTCGGCGCATGGCGCAGTGGAGCGGGGTGGCCGCCGAGTTGGACGCCCGCCCCGGCGGTGTCTTCCGCCTCGACATGGGACAGGGAGGCATCCTGCAAGGCAGGTTCCTGGAAGTCGTCCGGCCCGGCCGTATCGTCTATGAGGTTGGTGCCGCCGAGCAGGGCCCGGAGACCATGAGCCGAGTCGAGATCACCTTGTCGGCGGAAGTCGACGGGACCCGCGTGGAGGTGATCCACGACGCCTTGCCACCACCCTTCCAACCGGTTGCCAGCCGCGGCTGGGACCATCATCTGTCGCGGCTGAGCGTGGTGGCGACGGGCGGCGAGGCGGGGTCGGATTCGCTGTGCGAAAGGCCGATGGAATCACTGATGTCGTCGGAATGATCCACACCACGGCATTCGCTTGTGACGGCCCCCAAAAGCCTTAGAAGAAGTGATAACCGAGCGTCTGCGATGCGAAGATCACGGTGCCGATGTAGATAGCAAGAATGGCCAGGTAGCTCACCCCGATCGTCGCCAACCCGACGGACCCCATCGGACGCATCGCCGGTGCATGTTTGCCTATGTACCACGCCTGCATCGCGCCCAGCAGAAGCAGGGCGACCAACATGTACTCTTCCAGCCATGCAAAGCCGACAATCGCGATGCCGGCAATGGCCAGCAGGATCGGCCGGGCATGACGGGTATTGAAAGATTCGATGACGCTCCGCAGAACATGTCCTCCGTCGAGCGGGAGCACCGGGATCAGCTGTAACCCATTCAGTAGCGCCACGAAGTAGGCGATAAACAGCACCGACGCTCCATTCGGGCCGGACTGGACCTTAATCGATGAGAAGCGAAACCGATCGCTGCCATCCGGCAGGCCGAGTGATGCCGCGACCCACAACAATGCGATGCACGGTATCAAGCTCAGACCGGCGCCGGCCAGCGCGACGAAGGCGCGATCGAACTGGGTCTTATGGGGATGGTTTGGCACCGCTGCGCCACCGAAGAAGGGCACCAACATGATGCGGGGTTTCGGCTGACCGGTCATGCGCATTGCCAGCCAATGCCCGAATTCATGGATGCCGATGGCGACCGACAGCAGCAATGCGAAAATCCAGCCGAACAGGAAGCTGAAGCTCGCGAAGGCGGCGGCCGTCAGGCCAATGCTCTTCATTGGCGACCACTTCGACGCCCGCATGGCGGTGCCTTGACCGGTCTCGCAGAAAACCTTCAGCGCATCCATGTATTGGGTAGATTTGCGCCCCATCAACCAGAGCTGCAGGGAATTCACGATTTCACCGCGCCACTTCATCGTGACGGTCGATGTTCCGGCATCCTCGAACAGTTGTATCTCCGTGACATGCTGCAGGCCGAACGGGAAGGGCCGGCCATCGACGCTCAGGCAGCGCGCCGCCATGAATTTCGGCGGGCGCGCTTCCAGCGTCTCCATCCGGACGGTGGTGAGGTGGGTTCCGTGCCGTCCGCTGGAGTCAAAGGTAATTTCTGCGACCTCAGGATCGGTGCTGACGATCCTGTGCCCGACGACCGTGTCGTTGAACGCGGCATTCCGAGGGTTTTCGGGGTTGGCCTGGACCAGCTCCCAGATGTCTTCGGCGGGAGCCGCAATCGAACGTCGAATGTCGAACTCGCGAAATCGCCGATGCGGCCACATCAGCACGAGCAAGCCCGCGACCGCGGCAATGATGATCGCCGTCCAAAGATAAAGCCGAGCCTGCAGGTCCATTCGCCAGCCCCCTACTGCGCATAGCGCGGCCGAAAGTGACCGGACAAGCCTAACGGGTTGTGAGCCGCCGCTCTCTCCGCTCGCCGGGATTGCCTGCTGAGAAGTCCCGGTCTCAGCCCAGCGCTTCTTCCAATTCCGGCACCGCCTTGAACAGATCGGCGACGAGTCCGTAATCGGCGACCTGGAAGATCGGGGCCTCTTCGTCCTTGTTGATGGCGACGATGACCTTGCTGTCCTTCATGCCGGCCAGATGCTGGATGGCGCCGGAGATGCCCACCGCGATGTAAAGGTCGGGAGCCACCACCTTGCCGGTCTGACCGACCTGGTAGTCGTTGGGCACGAAGCCGGCATCGACCGCCGCGCGGCTGGCGCCGATCGCGGCGCCCAGCTTGTCGGCGACTTTCTCAAGCAGGACGAAGTTCTCGCCCGAGCCCATCCCGCGGCCGCCGGAGATGACGATCTTGGCCGAGGTCAGTTCGGGCCGCTCGCTCTTGCTCAACTCCGCGCCGACGAAGCGGGACAATCCGGCATCGCCGCCGCTCGACACGCTTTCAGTAGCGCCGCTGCCGCCGGATTCCGCCGCGGCGTCGAAGGCCGTGGTGCGGACCGTGATCACCTTGACCGGGTCGGCGGATTGCACCGTGGAGATGGCGTTGCCGGCATAGATCGGCCGGATGAAGGTGTCGGCCGATTCCACTCCGATGATGTCGGAGATCTGCTGCACATCGAGCAGGGCGGCGACCCTCGGCATCAGGTTCTTGCCGTTGCTGGTGGCGGGCGCCAGCAAATGGCCGTAGCTCTTGGCCAGATCGACGACCAGCGGCGCCAGGTTTTCGGCCAGCTGGTGCTCAAACTCGGTGGCGTCGGCGACCAATACCTTACCAACCCCCGCTACCTTGCCGGCGGCGTCAGCGGCTCCGGAGCAGCCGCTGCCGGCGACCAGAACGTGGATATCGCTGCCGATGGCCGCCGCCGCGGTGACCGCGTGCAGGGTGGCCGGCTTCAGCGTGGCGTTGTCGTGCTCGGCGATGACGAGGATGCTCATGGCAATCGATTTCCCGGAATTCGGCGCCTGACGGGGCGCTCAGATGACCTTGGCTTCGTTCTTCAGTTTTTCGACCAGTGCGGCGACACTGTCGACGATCACGCCGCCCTGGCGCTTCGGCGGCTCGACCACCTTCAGCGTCGTCAGGCGCGGTGCCGGGTCGACACCCAGATCGGCGGGCGATACCTGCTCGATCGGCTTCTTCTTCGCCTTCATGATGTTCGGCAGGCTGGCGTAGCGCGGCTCGTTGAGGCGCAGATCCACGGTGACGATCGCCGGCAACTTCAGCCACACGGTCTCAAGCCCGCCATCGACCTCACGGGTCACGTTCAGCCCGCCATCGGCCGGAACGACCTTCGAGGCGAAGGTGCCCTGGGGCCAGCCCAACAGCGCCGCCAGCATCTGGCCGGTCTGGTTGGAATCATCGTCGATGGCCTGTTTGCCCAGCAGGACCAGCTCCGGCCCTTCCTTGTCGACCAGCGCCTTCATCATCTTCGCCACGGCCAGTGGCTGCAGCTCTTCATCGGTCAGCACATGGATGCCGCGATCGGCACCCATGGCAAGCGCGGTACGAATGGTCTCCTGGCACTGCTGGATGCCCATGGAGACCGCGACGATCTCGGTCGCGGTGCCGGCTTCGCGCAGGCGCAGCGCCTCTTCGACGGCAATCTCGTCGAACGGGTTCATCGACATCTTCACATTCGCCAGATCGACGCCGGACCCATCGGCCTTCACGCGCACCTTGACGTTGTAGTCGATCACCCGTTTCACGGGGACCAGGATTTTCATCGTGACCGCTCCTTCGAAGGCATGCCCCGGCAAGGTGATTGATGGCAGCCGGGCGCCGTTTTTATGTAGTTGCCGTTTACGTAACCGGCATCTCAAGCCATCCCTGATAGACACCACGGAAGTGGCGTGGGTGAGGGCGAGACAATGTCGCCGCAGGCCGCCCCCTGTCAATGCGGCGAAGCGGGAAAAATACGCGGATTGTGAGGGCGGTGGTTACCGCAGATATCGCAGCCAGCGCCACAGATTGAGCAGCGAGGCCAATGAGGAGGCGACATAGGTCATCGCGGCGGCTTTGAGAATCCGGCGGGCGGCCGGAAGGTCTTCCTTGGGGAGGTAGCCGCCTTGGTCCAGCATCGGCAGAGCCCGGTTGAAGCTGGCATCGTATTCCACCGGCAGGGTGACCAGCCGGACCACGACCCCGCTCGCCATTACCATGATGCCGGCGCCGATCTGAATCATCGCCAAGGCCGGAGAACGGGTCAGTAACGCCAGGATGGGTGCGGCGAAGAGAATTATCGATCCGACACGCTGAAGCTTGTTTGTCGATTTGACCAGACGGGTGCGCGCTATCAGCGGCTGGTAGCGATCACGGTCCTGCAGCGCATGGCCGACCTCATGGGCCGCGACCGCCACGGCAGTCAGAGAGCGGCCGTCATGGTTGGCCTTGCTCAGCCGCACCGCTTTTTCTTCCGGATCGTAGTGGTCACCGCCGTCGGTGCGCTCGACAGCCACCTCCGCAAGACCGGATTCGTCCAGCAGGTGCCGGGCCAGTTCGCCCCCAGTCCCGGGAAAATCCGGCCGGTCATGGGCGTTCGACGACATCACTGCCTTGGTCCAGACAGCCGGGCCGAACACCACCAGCAGGATCGCGACGATGATAATCAGGTAGACCATGGTCCTTTGCTATTTGGCGTCGGTGAGGCCGAACGGCAACCTATTCGGCCTTGCGTCAGCCTACCTCGCTGCCAAAGGCGAGTTCATAGCCATCCGGGTCGCGCAGGCGGAATTCGGCGAGACCGTAGTCTTCGATCGTCACATCGCTGACCGGAACACCCCGTTCTTTCAACGTCCGGTGCAAATCCGGCGCGGAGTCGACATAGAAGTAAAACACCGTCTCGCCATAGGATAGGGTGGTCCCGCCGGGCTGCGCTGTCGCAGTGACTGGACCGGTTGATCATGAGGGTGATGTCGCCATGGCGCAGCGCGGCCCATCCCACGGAGCCATCGAAATCCGCCTTCCGGACGATCTCGAAGTTCAGCGCCTCGACGTAGAAGCGGATGCTGCGCTCGGCATCCTCGACGTTGAGAAGCGGGGCAAGAGCGTTGAGGGTCATAGGGTCTCCCGGCCAGGGTGGCGTGGGTGGCGGTTGCTATTGCTGCGGTGGTCCGGTCACGGAATTCAGGCAGGTTTCGATAATCCGGGCGCATTCCGAATACCGACCGCCGCGGCTGGTGTTGTAGACCAGCTCGGCGACGCGGCCGTCGATTAGGGTGAAGGTCGCCTCGCAATACTCCGATTGAAGCTGGGTCGCCAGCGGCACACTGAGGCCGGTGCCCACATGGCCCGAACTGCCAAATACGCCGACGGTGGCGCCGGAACCGCCGTAGATGCGCTCGTTCTCATAGGTGAAGAACTCGGCGAGGGACTCGTCCCGCGACCGGTCCGGCACACCGGCGCAGCTCAACAGCTGGGCCTTGGGCATGCCGATCAACGCCTGCTGCGCCGCCAATGCGCGTTCGTGCGATGCGCTGGAGCACGCGCACAGGGTCATCGTGATCGCCAAGCCGATGGCGCGAAACAGTCCGCGTCTCTGGCGCTTTGCCATCCGGGTGATCCTAAGCCCCCCGGTCGCGGTCAGCCAGCCGGTGCGGCGAAAGGGCCCGCTCCGTGATTCCGCGATCTGCGATATCGGCAGGGATTGGCGCGCCGGATGCGGTCGCGGCGGCCAGTTTGGACAAGGCCGGAGAGGTCTGGATGCCATACCCACCCTGGCCCGCGAGCCAGAAGAAACCCTCCGTCCGATCGTCCCAGCCGACCACCGGCAAACCATCGGCCACGAAGCTGCGCAGCCCGGCCCATTTGTTGACCAGCCGGCGGGCCGTCAGGGTTGTGGCGCGCTCGGCCCGGTCGATGGCGATGGCGATATCCAGCTCGTCGGGCTGCACGTCGCAGGGCGGCATCGGGGTTTCATCCGCCGGGGAGACGAGGAAGCGGCCGGATTCCGGCTTGACGTAAAAGGTCTCGTCGACATCGACCAACATCGGCCAGCCATGGGCGTCGACCGGCTCGGTCGGTTCGAAAACCACCGCGGTGCGGCGCTTCGGCACCAGGCTGATGGGCTCCACCCCGGCCATCCCGGCGACCACGTCCGCCCAGGCGCCGGCGGCGTTCACGATGGTCGCCGCCACGACGGTCCCGGCCGTGGTTCCCGCCCGCCAAAGACCATCCGTCCGGCTCAATTCCTGCAGCCGCGCACCTGTCACCAACCGCCCACCGCGCGCCCTGAAGCGTCGCTGGAAACCGGTATGGAGGGCATGGACGTCGATCTCCATGGCGTCCGGTTCCAGCACCGCGCCGGCGACGTAGTCGGGCCGCAGGATCGGCGAGAGAGCCAAGGCCTGATCGCGGTCGAGCCTCCTGGCATCTTTCGATTCCCGCGCCAACACCTCGGCCCGGTCGAGCGATTCCCCCTGGTCTTCGCGGCCGATCAACAGGATGCCTCTCGGACTCAAAATTGGGGACTCGGTAAAGCCCTGAGGAGGCTCGCTCAGAAATGCCCGGCTCGCCATGGTCAGGGCCCGGATTGCCGGTGGCCCATATGTCTCGGTGAAAATGGCGGCCGACCGGCCGGTGCTGTGATAGCCGGGCTGATCCTCCGCCTCGATCAGCACCACATTGGCATGGGCGGCCAGTTCGGCGGCGACCGATGCCCCGGCGATACCGGCGCCGACGACCAGGAACTCGGCCTCGAGCATGGCCGGTCAGAGCGCCGCGCGGATGGCGCCGGCCATCTCGTCGGGCGCCGTGTCGTATGGGAATACCGCGATGTTGCTGCCGTCCGGGGCCATAAGATAGGTGAAGGTGGAATGGTCCATCAGGTAATAGTCAGGGTCGTCGATATCGACCTTGGCATAGTACACGCGATAGGCCCGGGCGACCTGCGCGATCTGCTCTTCGCTGCCGGTCAGGCCGACGATGTTGGGATGGAATTGCTCGACATAACCGGCCATCGATTCCGGCGTGTCGCGCTCCGGGTCGATGGTGACGAAGAGAGGCTGGACCATCGCCATATCCTCGTCGCCCAATTTCTCCAGCGCGGACGCCATGCGGGCCAGCTCGGTCGGGCAGACATCGGGGCAATAGGTGTAGCCGAAGAAGATCAGCAGGTTACGGTCGCCGAAGCTGCGGTCGGTGACGGCGGCCCCATTATGGTCGACCAGTTCGAACGGGCCACCCACCGCCACCGCGCTGGCGACCCGCGACAGGCTGCCCTGGCCGCGCCGTTCCAACTCCTGGTTCACCACCCAGAGGGCTGCGCCGGCAAGCATGACCAGCGCCACGCTGCACAGGATCAGGATTCTGTTCAAACGCGCCTGGGTCACGAGGATGCCTCCGGTTTCGGTATTGCCGTCGATATAGGCGATGTGACCGGCTGCCGGAAGGGGTCCCGGTTGCGCGGCGCGTGATAAGCTGTCGATTCGATGAATGACCGGACACGGACACGCAATGCCCAAGCGGCTTAAGGGCCTATGGAGACAGAAGCAGGCTCCCAAGACCCTTGGTCGGCCGGCGGCCTCCGCCGACGCCGATAGCGAGAGCGGGAATGAAGGCGCCGGTAGCGGCGACAAGGACCTCTATGCGCTCGACGCCATGCGTGAGCGTGGGTTGATCAGCGAAGACGAATACCGGCGACGCAAGGCGAAGATCGAGGGATCTTATTCCTAGGCAGGAGCCGAAACGATCTGATCCCGTGATTCCATCGGCTGCGGCGCTGTCTGCGAATACATCCGCGCCATGACCTCGGAGTTCGTGAATGCACATATAAATACGCTGACGATCATGCGGCAATCATAGGTCGGGTGGCGGTTCATGCCAACGTGGGGCGCCTGCAGGTTGACCGCCAGGAGTCGATTCGGATGTGTGGCGAAACGCGGTGGCGATGGCTTGCTGATCGGCTAGACTGCCGATCCCTATGTTCGCATTCGAGAGCGCCGCATGATCATCCAGCACCCGTATTTGCTTTTTCTCGGCGACTCGCCCGATCAACTGGCCGCGAAGACCGCCAACGGTGTCGCCATGTGGCGGCGGGAGTGGTGTCTGGGCCAGCTTCGCTATCCTGACTGCAAGGCCGATCTGGGCCTGCCGGACATGACCTTGGAAGAGGCCGCCGAGGCCGGTGTGAAGACGCTGGTGATCGGCGTCGCCAACCGGGGCGGCAAGATCGCGCCGTCCTGGCAGGACTCGATGATCCGGGCGCTTCAACTGGGCATGGATATCGCCAGCGGGCTGCACCAGAAAGTCGCCGATCTGCCGGCGGTTTTCGAAGTCGCCAAATTGGAGGGCCGGCAGCTATTCGATGTGCGCCATCCGCCGGGCGGGTTGGAGATCGGCAGCGGCGAAAGGCGTCCTGGCAAGCGGCTGCTGACCGTCGGCACTGACTGTTCCGTCGGCAAGATGTTCGCTTCCCTGGCCCTGGAGCGCGAGATGCGGGCGCGGGGCTTGAAGGCCGATTTCCGTGCCACCGGCCAGACCGGCATATTCATTGCCGGCGACGGCGTGTCGGTGGACGCGGTGGTGGCGGATTTCATCTCGGGTGCGACCGAGAGCCTGTCGCCGGCAAACGACCCGGATCATTGGGATCTGGTTGAGGGGCAGGGATCGCTGTTCCATGCGTCGTTCGCCGGCGTTTCCTTGGGGCTGCTCCATGGCGCCCAGGCCGACGCGCTGGTGCTCTGCCATGAGCCCGGACGCCCCCATATGCGCGGCCTGCCGGGCTATGCCCTGCCGGATATTGCCGAATGCATGGCGCTGAACGAGCGTTGCGCACGCCTGACCAATCCGGACGCCCGCTTTGTCGGCATCGCCTGCAACACGGCGGCCATGGACGCCGCCGCCGCCGCCCGGGCCATGGCCGACCTGGAGGAACGCTACGATCTGCCGACGGTCGATCCGGTCCGGACCGGCGTTGGCCCCATCGTCGACCGACTTCTCGCGTAGGGCACCCCGACCATGTCTCGAACAGTGACGGTTCGCCGGGAGACCTGGCCGCTGGCGGGCGTGTTCACCATCTCCCGCGGCAGCCGCACCGAGGCCCATGTGCTGGTGGCGGAGATCCATGATGGCGATGCGACGGGGCGCGGCGAATGCGTGCCCTATGCCCGCTATGGGGAAAGCCTCGACAGTGTCGGGGCGCAGATCGCCGGGGCAGCCGCCGAGATCGAGGGCGGCGCCGGCCGCGACTGGCTGCAGACCGCGATGCCGGCCTGCGCGGCGCGCAACGCGCTGGATTGCGCGCTCTGGGACCTGGAGGCAAAGCAAACCGGTCGTCCTGTCTGGGAATTGGCCGGACTGGCCGAGCCGCAACCGGTGACGACCGCCTTCACCATCAGCCTTGATACGTCGGAGAAGATGGCCGAGGCGGCGCGCGCGGAATCTCATCGGCCATTGTTGAAGCTTAAACTAACCGGCGCGGGCGATTTCGATCGGCTGCGCGCCATCCGGGCAGCGGCGCCGGACTGCCGTTTGGTGGTCGATGCCAACGAGGCGTGGTCGGCCGACGATCTGACCGAGCTTCCGGCGGCGTTGGCCCGCCTCGGCGTCGAGATGATCGAGCAGCCTCTCCCGGCCGGTGCGGACGACGCGTTGATTGGCCTGACCGGCCCGATCGCGATCTGTGCCGATGAGAGCTGCCATGACAGCGACTCTCTGTCGCAGCTTGCCGGCAAGTACGCCATGGTGAACATCAAGTTGGATAAGGCCGGTGGGCTGACCGAGGCGCTCAAGCTGCGCGAGGCGGCGCTGAATGCCGGGTTCGATATCATGGTGGGATGCATGGTGGGCACTTCGCTTGCGATGGCGCCGGCTGTGTTGGTGGCCCAGGGGGCGGCGCTGGTCGATCTCGACGGGCCCCTCTGGATGAGCCGGGATCGCGATCCCGGGCTTGAATTCATCGGGTCGGAAATAATGCCGCCCCAACCCGCGCTTTGGGGTTGATGAGGCACCGCACGGCGGCCAGATAAGAGTTGGTGGATGGCGGTCGGGCGGTGGCGTCCTGGATCGTCCAATAACAGCCGCAAAAAATCGTCAGAACCCGGAGACGTTTGGGATGAGCAACATCGCGATTGCCGACGCGCCGTCATTCGCGCCGCAGGCGGATATGTGGTCGGCGTCGCCTGTCATCCAGTGGTTGATCCTGGATGGCTGGCGGATCGAATCGACGCCGGATTTATTGGATACTCTCG
Organism: Inquilinaceae bacterium; assembly: GCA_965237625.1. Taxonomy (GTDB): domain Bacteria; phylum Pseudomonadota; class Alphaproteobacteria; order DSM-16000; family Inquilinaceae; genus JABDIP01. Next base: position 181,353 of record CBDEGD010000023.1, on the reverse strand, counting down.
CCCGGCGCCTCTGTGCCGACGGGGTGCCGCTGTGGCGCCTGTTCTGCCTCGTGCCGACCCTGCATCCGATCTATATCGGCAGCGGCCTTCGGTGGAACCGGGACGAGCCCGAGATGTTCCAGGGCTTTGGCGAGCACAGTGCGCGCCTTGGTCCGGAATTCATCGACAACCCACTGAAGCTGATCATGGTGGACGGCTTCGCCGGGGTCCGGCGGCGTATCCCGAGCAATTACACGCCGGGCGAATTTCCACTGGTCGACGAGCTGAGCGAGCGGGGGGCGACCGACTATGTGTGTATGCCGCTGGAATTCACCAGCGGAGAGCGCACCGCGATCTCTTTCGCCAGCGACCATCCGGAGGGATTCTCGTCGTCGGATCTGAAGCAGTTGAACGATCTGCTGCCCGTGCTGGCCCGGCTGATCGAGCGCGAGACCCTGCGCAGCACCACCGAGAACCTGCTCAACACCTATGTCGGCAGCCATGCCGGCCGGCGGATCCTGCGCGGGCAGATCCAGCGGGGCAATGCGGAGACGATCTACGCGGCGATCTGGTACGGCGATCTGCGCGGGTTCACCGCCATGAGCGAGTCGCTGTCCCGGGAGGCGATGATCGACGTGCTGAACGCCTATTTCGAGACCATGGCGACGCCGGTGCAAAGCCATGGCGGGCAGGTGCTCAAATTCATCGGCGACGCCATGCTGGCGATCTTTCCGCTGGATGACGAGTTGCATAAGGAAGAGGTCTGCGGACTAGCGCTGGACGCAGCCAATGAAGCGGTGGTCGGCATGGCCGAACTCAATGCCGGCCGAATCGCCGCCGGCCAGCCGGCCCTCGATTTCGGCCTGGCGCTGCATGTTGGCGAGGTGACCTATGGAAATATCGGTGCGTTAAATCGTCTCGACTTCACAGTGATCGGTCCGGCGGTCAATCTGGCCCACCGAATCGAGCAGCTCTGCAAAGTGCTCGATCGGCGCCCGCTACTGTCCAGCAAATTCGCCGAGTCCAGCGGCCGGCCATCGGAGCCGATCGGGCGGTACGCGTTGCGCGGCTTGAACGACACCCATGAGGTCTTCGCCCCCATCATCGGCGGTTGACGGCGCGAAAATTCGACGTCGCGCGGCCCGATTGTATCGCGACAATGCGCGAATGCCGGGTCCGGCAACTTTCCCGCGAGGTCGAAACCTCTTGTTACTTTTTACAAACGGCGCAATCCTTTCGTTTCAGGGCAGTGATGACCGGTCTGATCCGGTTCCTGATGCCCGGTTCGCGATGAAGACCTCACAGCCGATGTGAGAATTCGCTCCCAGCGCGCGTTCGGAAAGGAAGGGCGCTGGTCGGCAAATATCGGTGTGACGGCACACTTGCAGCATTGCCTGAAACGAATGCGGGGCGAGAAATGACCGATACCTTGTTGGTTGGCGTTGACGGTAGCGATGGTGGCGCACGGGCCGCCGAGTTTGCCGCCAGATGCGCGAAGGATAGCGATGCACGGTTGATCGTGACCTATGTCATCGAATGGTCCCCCTTCACCTTCAATACGCCGGAGGAAAACGAAGTCCGACACAAACGGCGCGAGGAAGAGATATCGCGTGCCGAAACCGATGTTCTGGCGCCGCTTGTCGCATCACTCAAGAAGGCCGGGGCGAAGGCCGAGGGCGTCGTTCGCCATGGCAACCCCGCGGAGGTGCTGAGCGGACTGGCCGGTGAATACAAGGCCGGCCAAATCTTCATCGGCAGGCGCGGGCTTTCAAAGCTCCAGGCGCTGCTCTTCGGCAGTGTCGCCGGCAGTCTGGTTCAGATATCACCGGTCCCGGTAACCGTCATTCCATAACCCGCCAAATAACCTGCCAATCGCTCCCACAAGCCCGGCAGAGGTGGGGAGTTCGGCAAGTCGCGGCCCCGACATAAGAGAATTCTGGGAGACTTCCATGAGACGATTCTTCATCGCCCTGTCGGCATTGCTGCTCTGGGCGCCGGCTGGCTGGGCCCAGGAAAGCGGAGGCATCGACGAAGCGATCAACGCGGCCGTCGCGCCGGTTTCCAATTTCATCGTCAGCGTGATCTTCTTTTCGGTGCGGGCGTTCGACACCGACATCCCGCTGATCGTGGTCTGGCTGGTGGTCGCCGCGGCCTATGCGACGGTCTATTTCAGGTTCATCGCCTTTCGCGCCTTCGGTCACGCCATCGACCTGATCAAGGGCGACTACTCCAACCCCAAGGATGCGGGCGAGGTCACCCATTTCCAGGCCCTGGCCACGGCCCTGTCGGGCACGGTCGGGCTGGGTAATATCGCCGGTGTCGCGATTGCGGTTTCGATCGGCGGGCCGGGCGCCACTTTCTGGATGATCCTGGCCGGGCTGATGGGCATGTCGCTCAAATTCGCCGAATGCACATTGGGCGTGAAGTACCGTAACGAATATGCCGACGGCACCGTCTCCGGCGGCCCGATGTACTATATGAGCAAGGCCTTCGCCGAGAAGGGCATGGCCGGTCTTGGCAAGTTCCTGGCGGTGTTCTTCGCGATCTGCTGCATCGCCGGCTCGCTGGGCGGCGGCAACATGTTCCAGGCCAACCAGTCCTTCCAGCAGCTGGTCACCGTCACCGGTGGCGAGACCGGCTTCATGGCCGACAAGGGCTGGCTGTTCGGCCTGATCGTCGCTGCGCTGGTCGGTGTCGTCATCATCGGCGGCATCAAGTCGATCGCCAAGGTGACCGAGAAGATCGTGCCCTTCATGGCGGTCGTCTACTGCACCGCCGCAGTGATCATCATCCTGGCCAATATCGATCAGGTGCCGGCCGCTTTCGGCGCCATCATCGGCGGCGCGTTCAGTCCCGAGGGCGTTGCCGGCGGCGCTGTCGGCGCGCTGATCCAGGGCTTCAAGCGGGCCGCGTTCTCCAACGAGGCCGGAGTCGGATCAGCGTCCATCGCCCATTCCGCGGTGCGGACCAAGGAGCCGATCACCGAAGGGCTGGTGGCGCTGCACGAACCCTTCATCGACACCGTGGTCATCTGCACGATGACGGCCCTGGTCATCGTCATCACCGGCACCTATACGGCCGGCGGCGGCATGAGCGGTGTGCAACTGACCTCCGCGGCGTTTGAGAGCGTGTTCTCCTGGTTCCCCTATGTCCTGGCCCTGGCGGTGATGCTCTTCGCATTCTCCACCATGCTGTCCTGGTCGTATTACGGGGCCAAGTGCTGGACCTATCTGTTCGGCGAGAGCCGGTCGATGGATCTGTTGTTCAAGCTGATATTCTGCATCTTCGTGGTGATCGGCTCATCCATGTCTCTGGGACCGGTGGTGGACTTCTCCGACTCCGCGATCTTCGCCATGGCGATCGCCAATATCGTCGCGCTGTATGTTCTCTTCCCGGTGGTCAAGAAGGAGCTGAACTCCTATTGGTCGCGGCTGGAGAGCGGCGAGATCAAAAAGTACACGGCTGGCCACGCAGAGGCGTAGGTTCCAAGGGTGGTGCCGGCGGCCCTAACAAGCCGCCGGCCGACCTCAACGAGCATAGCCAGTCCATTTTCCGCGGCCGTCGAAGACCGGTTCGGAATCGGTGTCGTGCTGTTCGGTGTTCTGGCTGGCCGAACGGTCTGGCGCCTGAATATCGGACCGACCGCCCAACGCGCCCAATGCGAACACTGCCAGCACCAAGATTGCGGCCATAGAGAGCCGGATCCTGCGGATCGTGTCGGCGGAGAACGCGATGCCGTTGGCCGTCCGGATATTGTGTGACTCTGCGTAACTCATGTCAGCGCTCCTTCTTCGAAAGGGCGGTCCGGACAACTGAGCCGGGCACCGCCTTCTTCGTGCTGTCCTGAATGTGTTGAGTCACCCTGGCGGCTACAAACGAGCTCTTTTGATCGCACCTATGAGAATTATTGATTCGAGATTTTGCACCTGAGGGTGCAGTCACATTCGGTGTTCGGAGCGCCGCTGATACCATTGCGCGGCGAACTCGGTCAGCATCCGAACGACGGCGGGTGGGCGAATCTGCTAGTGTCCCGATTCTGAATTTCGCCATAGCGAATTACAGAATCAAAGGGACACTATCTATATGATTCTAGTGTGATTCAGCTTCCGAATCCCGGCACATAAAATGTGCCGAACTTCAGAACCATCACACTAGCGTTGCGATAGATCGTTCCGAGGGGTTGCATGACCGTTACCAAGGCGTTTCTGAAAGACTGCATCGACCAGGCGTTGGGCCGCGGCAGCGCCGATCTGGTGATCAAGGATGTCCGGCTGCTGAACGTCGTCACCGGGGAGACCGACCGGGGCGACATCGCCGTATGCGGCGACCGGATTGTCGGGACCTATGACGAATACCGGGGCAAGACGGAGATCGATGGCCGCGACCTGACTGCCGTGCCGGGGTTCATCGACACCCATGTGCATTGCGAATCGACCCTGGTGACGCCGCTGGAGTTCGACCGCTGCGTGCTGCCTCGCGGCACCACCACGGCGATCTGCGACCCCCATGAGATCAGCAACGTGCTGGGACTGGAGGGTCTGCGCTATTTCATGGAGAGCGCGCTCAACACCGCGATCGATCTCCGGGTTCAGTTGTCTTCCTGCGTGCCGTCTTCCCATCTGGAAACATCCGGCGCCCGGCTGACCGCCGCCGATCTGGTGCCGCACCGCGATCACCCGAAGGTTCTGGGGCTGGCTGAGTTCATGAATTTCCCCGGTGTCCTGGCCAAGGATGACGAGGTCCTGGACAAGCTGGCGGCGTTCTCCGACGGCCATATCGACGGCCATTCGCCGCTGGTTCGCGGCAAGGATCTCAACGCCTATCTTTCCTGCGGCATCCGCAACTGTCATGAGACGACCAGCGCCGACGAGGCGATGGAGAAGCTGCGCAAGGGCATGCAGGTGCTGATCCGCGATGGCAGCGTGTCGAAGGATGTGCACGCCCTGTCGGAGATCATCAGCAAGGAGACCTCGCCGTTCCTGGGCTTCTGCACCGACGACCGCAACCCGCTCGACATCGCCGAGGAAGGCCATATCGATCATCTGATCCGCACCGCGATCAAGCTCGGCGCGCCGGTGGCAGATGTGTATCGGGCGGCGACATGGTCCGCGGCGCGCGGCTTCGGTCTGCGCGACCGGGGCTTGGTCGCTCCCGGGCAGCGCGCCGATATCGTGCTGCTGGACGATGTGGAGAATTGCGCCGTCAACAGGGTGATCCGCGCCGGCCTGCTGGTGACCCCGCAGACATTCGAAGGCCGGGAGGCGGTGGCGCCGGTCGGGCTGAAATCGGTGAAGCTGGATCCGGTCGTCGAGAGCGATTTCGAAGTTCCGACGGGCGGTCCTACTGGCCCGGTGATCGGCCTGTTGCCGGGCAAGATCCTGACCGAGGCCCTGACGGCCACGCTGCCCTATCGCGACGGGTTGCGGCACCCGGCGGTGGATCAGGACGTGTTGAAGATCTGCGTCTTCTCCCGCCACGGCATAAACCGCAATGTCGGGCGCGGCTTCGTGAAGGGCTTCGGTTTCAAGGCCGGAGCGCTGGCCTCGTCGGTTGGCCATGACAGCCACAATGTCTGTGTCGTCGGCAGCGACGATGGGGACATGGCGCTGGCGGTCAACCGGCTGATCGATCTGGATGGCGGTTTCGTCGCCGTGCGGCACGGCGCGGTGCTGGCGGAACTGGCCCTGCCGCTGGCCGGGCTGATGAGCCTGCAGGTCTTCGAGTCGGTCGAGGGGCACCTGCTGCATCTGCGAAAGGCGGTGCGCGAGATGGGCTGTCCGCTGCCGGAGCCGTTCCTGCAACTGGCCTTCCTGCCCCTGCCGGTGATCCCGCATTTGAAGATCACCGATATGGGGCTGGTCGATGTGGACAAATTCGAACTGATTGCGGCGTAGGGGGATTTCCGTGGCGGACGATTTCGCAATGAGTGGTGACCGGAATTATGGCGTTACGCCGCTGGATACGATCCGCACTCTGAGCGGGCTTGAGTTCCTCACCCGCATTATCTCAGGCGAGTTGCCGCGGCCGCCGATTGCCGGCCTCCTCGGGTTTAGCCTGACCGAGGCGGAAGAGGGAAGGGTGGTGTTCGAAGCCGAGCCGCAACGCCATCACTACAACCCGATCGGTTCGGTCCATGGAGGCTTTGCCGCGACCTTGCTCGATTCCTGCATGTCCTGCGCGGTGCAGACCAAACTGCCGGTGGGAAAGGGCTACACGACATTGGAGTTCAAGGTGAATCTGGTCCGTGCGCTGACCGACGAGACCGGGCCGATCCGCGCGGAAGGCACCGCCATCCAGGTCGGGTCGCGGGTCGGCACGGCAGAGGGACGCCTGATCGATGCCTCCGGGCGCCTCTACGCCCATGGCACGACGACCTGTCTGATCTTTCCGATCTGAGAAATCAATCCGGCGGCCACGAATGACCACCGCTGCGGCATTGTCCGCAATGATGGCCGTCTCCACAGGGGCGTTCTACCGGAGGTCGTGTGTGCCGCGCCGCTCGATCTCTGTCGGGAGTTCAGCAGCGCGCCCGCGCGCAGGAGTGGGCGGAGTGAGCGACGACCGGTAGACTAGGTCGCTTGGGTCTCCTGCCGCGCCTTCGAGCAGGTACCGGGCGAGTTCGCTATTCTGCTTGCCGAGCGCCCAGCCGGCCTGGATTCTTTCCATGCTTGTTGTGCCGTTCACCAAGGCCACACCCAATGCCCATATGGCGCGGTCGCCTCCGATCCGCCCGAGGGCTTGCACAGCCTGCATGCGCACCGATGCGTTCTCGTCTCCCAACGCCCAGGCGAGGTCGGACACCGCGTGTTCGTCTTGCAAAAATCCCAATGCGGTGGCCGCGCGGCCGCGGACCCACGCGCTGTCATCTCCTTGAAGTGCCTGGGTGAGCGTCGCCAGCACCTCAGGCGTGGCGCCCGAATTCGCCAGCCCGAGCATAATTCGGGCGCGCTCGTTTTCGTCGGGCTGCTCGGGATCATCGGACATGGCGGACCCGGCATCGTCCGCCAGACTGCCCGCCGCCGCGCCGGGCTCGGCCGGGCTAGCAGCGTCCAGCACAGCATCTACCGCCGCGCCGGTCGACTCGAACACCAAAAGCCTTGTTATTACGCGGTTCGTCGTCCCCTGCTCAGGTAGTCCATAAGTGACGACCCAGTCGGCGTCCTGGAGCAGTCGCTCCAACGCATCTTCGACCGATAGGTCTTGAAACGAGGCGCTTAGCGGGATGTCTATGTCGTCCATCAAGATAATCTCAAACCCGGCATGGTCTCCGATCGCGCGCACGATTTCGGATAGCGGGGCGTCGCGGGCCTCGATTGTCACCAGGCCGGCCTTGAGCTCAAGCTCGAATCCAGCCGGGGCGACTCCGGCGTCCACTGGCTCGGTGGCCGTGGACGCACCTGTCGCAAGCGCGACGATGGCGGCCGACAACGCCGAAATGATCCGTCTGATTGTCATCGCTTGGGTCCTTCGTGCAACCCGGCGGCGGGCGGCGCCGAAGCGCCGCCCAAAGTCAGGATATCTGACCTACCTAACTTTCAGTGGTCCCAGATACTCCTGCACCGCAGAGGCCTGGGAAGTTCTGCTTCTCGCTGTTCTCAGGGCGAGTGTAACAGACTCGGTCAAAGACTCGGTGCTCATCGCAAAGTGAAGCGTTGACGCCGCGACCGCATCGGCGTTTAGGCTCAGCACATCTAGATTGACGTTGTCGAAGGTGTCGCAAGCAAGATGGTAGCACGGGTCGTACTGCTCATCTTCCGTACCGCCATACAATGCCACCTGCGCCTCAGTCTTGATGCCCTCCGCTCCGGTGAACAGTCCGCCAGCGGGAATGTCGATACCCGCGGCAATAAACGGACCGTAATCCGACCGGCCGCTGAACCTGGTCGGCTCGGAGGCCAGCCCGCGGTCCATATAGAAGTCCTCGTAGAACTTCTCGATTGCGGCCGACCCTGGCGGGCCCACCTCGGGAAACGTCGAGCCGTCGCCGTCATAGATGAAGCGAGCGAAGTTCGACGAACCGATCATATCGAAGTTGAGGTAGAGCGCGATGTCGTCGATTTCCCCCTGACTGAGTTCCGCGATATAGAAGGTCGACCCGACCAGACCGGACTCCTCTGCGCCCCACCAGGCGAACCGCACCTTGTTGTTGAGCCGCGCGTCGGCCATCTGCAAAGCCACTTCGAGGATGGCGGAACTGCCCGATCCGTTGTCATTGATCCCTGGACCATCGTCCACGGAATCGAGATGCGCGCCGACCATGACGACGTTTTCATCGTCACCGCTACGCGATTCGGCTAGCACGTTGTAACTCGTGGCGATCCCCCGGAAGACGTTCGCAAACACGCGCAGGCTCAGATCGTCCGTCTCACTCCATTCAATGCCGCGGGCGTATGTGGCCTCCAGGACGGGAATGCCACCGGAGTATGCCGCACTCAGCGTCCCGCCGATTAGGCCCCGGCGATCATCGTTATCTTCATTGCCCTGGTTGAAGATGATGGCACCAACGGCGCCTGCGTCTGCGGCATTTTCGGCCTTGGCCTGGAAGCTGCAGCTACCGCGCTGGATCAACGCGATATTGCCGGCAGGGAATTCAATAAAGTCGTCCGACTCGCATCCGCTCGTAGACGTATTCCCAATGCCGTCGCCTGCAGGTCCAAGGTCGAGATCGACAGCGGTGACCGGCGCCGTTTCGTCGCCGGGTTCGGTTTGGCTCATGGTGTCGAAGTCGACACCTTCGGCATAGGTGATTGTGTCAGGAGTGGTCTGCTGCGACGCGGATGATCCCACCCGGATCGAGGACTCAAAATCGAACGGCTGCAGTTCGACGTTGTAACCGGCCTCGTCCATTAGCCACGCCACGTAGTAGGCGGAAATGTCATATCCGGGTGTGGCGGAAGTGCGGAGACCGCCATTGGCATCGGCGATTGCCTGGAGAACGCGTTGGTGCCTACGCACACCTTCGACCGTCACGCAGTCCAGAAGTCTTTCGGGCCTTCTGGTGATGTTGCTGCCACAGGATTCGAAATCGTCGTCGTCGTCGTCAAGGATATCTTCGAAGAGGTCTTCGAGTTCGTCACTGTCGAAGATGCCTCCAAACTGGTTCCCATCATCATCGTCATCCGCGTGGCCTTGGTTCGACCAAGAGGCCATTAGAATGCCGAGAGTGAGTGCTAGGATAGTGGTAGGAATTCTTGACATGATGCTCCCCTATCTTTTTTAGATATTCAACCTTAGAGAGAATGGTTCCCGCGCTCAAGCCCTATTGGATCGGTATTTGCGGGCGATCTTCGATCGCCTCACCGATTGCGCAAACGAGAATGGGCGGATGAGTCGCCAAGCGATCCACCACGTCGGCATCGGAGCCCAAATAGACGGTATTCGAGCTATATTTTCCAAGGATTCGTTGGAAAGTCTCGAGCCGGTGGCAGAGGGAATACCTGGCAGGAGGCGTGCCGACACGAACTGAATTGGCCGCTCGGTCCGGCCGATCCGATGCGTGTCAGCCGGTGCTCGAGGGCGAGATGGCGACGGCGTGTCCTTGCTGCACACCTACGACTGTCTGAACGGCTTTTTCACGCATAGCGAGACTGGACAGAGCCGATCACGGCATGATCTGGCCGCCGCTCACCTCGATAATCTGTCCGGTGACATAGGCGCTGAGCGCGTCCGTGGCCAAGAACAGAAAGGCCCCGGCGCAATCCTCGGCGGTGCCGAGCCGGCCCAAGGGGATTGTCCGCCGCTGCGATTCCAACTTCTCCGGCGTCGAGTATTTCTCGTGGAACGCCGTCAGGATCACCCCTGGCGAGACCGCGTTGACGCGGATGTTGTCCGGCGCCAGTTCCTTGGCCAGGCCGCGCGTCATGGTGCTGACGAAGCCTTTGGCGCCGCTATAGAGCACCGAGCCGCGACTGCCCCCGCCGCGCGCCGAGATCGAGGTGACGTTGATGATGTTGCCTTTGCCCTGCCGGCGGAATTGCGGCACGGCGGCGCGAATGGCGGCGACCGCCGAGCGGGCGTTCAGGTCCAGCACCCGGTCGAACGCCTCGTCGGTCATGTCCTCTACCGGGATGCGGTCGACCATGTGCCCGGCATTGTTGATCAGCACGTCCAGCCGGCCGGTGGCGGCAATGGCCTGCTCCACGACGGAGGCCGCGATCGCCCCGTCCGAGACATCGCCCTGTACCAGCGTGGCCTTGCCGCCCGACGCCTCGATTTCGGCGGCGACACCCTCGGCCGCCTCCCGGCTGGCATTGTAGTGACCGACCACATGGGCGCCCAACCGGCCGAAAGCCAGCGCCGCCGCGGCACCGATGCCGGTGCTCGCACCGGTGATCAGCACCACCTTGCCGGTGAGTTCATCGAACATGGTCTTGTCCGTTTTCATTGGATTTACAGGGCGGGCAGCGTGCTAACGGCCCGGCCCGCATACTTCGACAAGCTCAGCAAGAGGGCCTCTTATTGGACTCTCAACGTGAGGGCCACTACTTGGACTCGAGGGCTGCGGACCTGAAAAAGGTCCTCATGCTGAGCCTGTCGAAGTACGGGGACCGGGCCGCCAGCACAATGCCGGGACTTCAGGGCTCCTCAGTCGTCCTCGCTCGATTTGGCCCACAGATTGATCTGGGCGTCGGTGGCGAATTGGTCGATCTCGGCCAGTTCCTCGATGCTGAAATCAAGCCGGTCGAGCGCGCCGACACAATCCTCGATCTGCGATACGCGGCTGGCGCCGATCAGCACCGAGGTGATGTGGTCGTCGCGCAACACCCAGGCCAATGCCATCTGGGCCAGGGTCTGGCCGCGCGCCTTGGCGATCTCATTCAATCCGCGGATCTTGGCCAGCGCATCGTCGGACAGCATCTCGCGGCTCAGCGCACCGGTTTCGCTGGCGGCGCGGGACTCCGCCGGAATGCCGTTCAGATACTTGTCGGTCAGCATGCCCTGGGCCAGCGGCGAGAACGCGATGCTGCCAATACCCAGATCCCCCAGCACCCCCAGCAACTCGTCCTCGACCCAGCGGTTCAGCATCGAGTAGGAGGGCTGATGGATCAGGCAGGGCGTGCCCAGCTCCTTCAGGATAGAGGCGGCCTCCGCGGTCTTGTCGGCGGAATAGGATGAGATCCCCACGTAGAGCGCCTTGCCCTGCCGGACGATGGTGTCCAGCGCCCGCATGGTCTCTTCCAGCGGCGTATCGGGGTCGAAACGGTGAGAATAGAAGATGTCGACATAGTCCAGGCCCATGCGCTTCAGGCTCTGGTCACAACTCGCGATCAGGTATTTGCGTGACCCCCATTCGCCGTAGGGTCCCGGCCACATCCCGTAGCCGGCCTTGGAGGAGATGATCAACTCATCCCGATAGCCGGCCAGATCGGTCGCCAGCATGCGCCCGAAACTCTCTTCCGCCGAACCGGGCGGCGGGCCGTAATTGTTGGCCAGGTCGAAATGGGTGATGCCGAGATCGAAAGCCCGCCGCACCATGGCCAAACCGTTCTCATAGGCGTCGACGCCGCCATGATTGTGCCAGAGGCCAAGCGAGACACCGGGCAGCTGCAGGCCGCTATTGCCGCAGCGGTTGTACTTCATGCGGTCGTAGCGATCGGCTGCGGGGACGTAAGTCATCGTTACCTCGGCTGGCGTGGGGACGGCATAAGATCCATTGAGCTTACGGTGTCTGCCCCGTCATGCGCAAAGGCTTCGACGACCGGATTGCCCTATCGCACGCAAATGCAGGTACAGGGTGCGAGCGATTGCACCTTCATCGACACGCTGCCCAACAGCAGTCCCTGGAGCTCGCTGAAGCCGCGGGTCCCCATCACGATCACGTCGATCGTATGATTTTCGGCATAGTCGATGATGGTCTTGGCCGCGTCGCCGAAATCCATGTGCTGGAAGACTGCCGTCAACTCTGCCTCCTCGGCGCGGTTTTGCGCGCCGCGCAGCAGGCTTTCGCCAATGGCGTGATAGATCGCCGAGGGTGTATCGCGCAAATGCTCCGCCCGGGCGAATTCGATCAGGGCGTCCGGCGGCGCCTGTTCGGGCGCGGCGTAGATCAGGTGCAGTTCGCCGGCGTATTTGCGGGCGAAGTCGATGGCGAAATCGAGCGCTTTGGAGGCCTGTTCCGAACCGTCGATTGCCGCCAATACTTTCGTTGCCATGATCCGGTTCCCTTCGTGGTGGTCCAATCGTCGGCCACGTGCGTATTCACTCTTGTTGGCGAAGGAAGCGTATCGGCGTCGGTCTGTCGCCGCATTGATCGGCGTCAATACGCTCGCCATCCCCGGCACCGCCGCGATCCTCGCCAAGCAAAGTGATTATCGGGCGATACTGAAACGCCGCTTCTATTTCTCGATGCTGAGCGTTCTGGCGATCGACATTGCGATCATGGCGGCATGGCAAGTCGGGACCGCTTGGATGGAAGCGCGCGCAGACCGCGCCTTCAATCGCGAACGGCCCGCACCAGCCGCTCGATTTCCTCTTCGGTGTTGTAGTAGTGCGGCGATGCCCGGACGATGTTCTCGAGCCCACGCCCCTGCATGTCGAGGAACGTCGATCCGCGATCGGTCACTGAGACGTTGATCTGCTGTACCGACAGCCGGTCGGCGAGACGGCCGGCCTCCGTGCCCTCTTTCGAGAAGCTGACGATGGCGGCTTTGTTGACGCCGATGTCGTGGACCGTCATTCCCTTCACCTCCGACAATTGGTGGCGAAGCTGGTCGGCGAGCTTCTTGCACCGCTCGCGAATGGAATCGAGGCCGACGGCCAGCGCGTAGTCCACGGCGACTCCGAGCCCGATCTTCCCGGCGATATTGCACTCCCAATTCTCGAACCGGCGCGCATCCGCGCGGATCTTATAGGTGTCGGGGCTGGTCCATTCGGCGGAATGAAGGTCCAGAAAAGGCGGCTCCAGCCGCTCGATCCACGATTTTCGGACGTAAAGGAAACCGGTGCCCCGTGGTCCGCGCAGGAATTTCCGTCCGGTCGCCGAGAGCATGTCGCATCCGAGCTCTTCGACGTCCAAGGGCATCTGTCCGGCCGACTGGCAGGCATCGAGCAGGAAAGGGATGCCGGCCTCGCGTGCGACCTTGCCAATTTCGGCGGCAGGATTGATCAGGCCGCCATTGGTCGGAACGTGGGTGACGGCGATCAGTTTCACCCGCTCGTCGACGGCGCTTCTCAGCGCTCCGACATCGAATTGGCCGTCCGGGTCGCTGGGGATCGCCTCGACGATGGCGCCGGTGCGTTTGGCGATCTGGAGGAAGGCGATGTAGTTCGATGCATATTCGGCGCGGGCCGTGAGAATGCGGTCGCCCGGCCTGAAGTCCATCGCATAGAAGGCCATGTCCCAGGCGCGGGTGGCGTTCTCGACCACCGCGATTTCATCGGAATGGCAGTTCAGCAGCTTGGCGATCGAGGTATAGCAGCCTTCCAGCCGCGTCTTGGCCTGCGCCGCGGCCTCGTATCCACCGATCTCCGTTTCCAGGCGTAGATGGTCGATGACCGCCTTGGTCACTACTGAAGGCTGAAGCGCGGCACCGGCATTGTTGAAATGCACGACACGAAGGCAGCCGGGGGTGTCGGCGCGAACACGGTCGACGTCGATCGGCAAGATGATGCGTCCTATGGTGCCGAGGCGAACCGATTGATACATGCCCGGCGGATGCCGCAAAGGCAAGCGTACTGACCGTCTCACCTACCTTTGGTGGAGTTGGCGGGTATGTATTGGGATGCTGGGGTATGCGTTGCCGGCTGTGATGGCGATTGAAGGGTGTAAGGGGGGTAGGGATGTCTGCGGCCATCGCCGATATCGCCCGGTGGATCGAAGGTGATTCGTTGCGCATGGGCATGCTGCGCGCGGTAGCGCGACTCGGCCTGCCCGATTGCTGGATTGGCGCCGGCTTCGTCCGCAATTTGGTCTGGGACCGATTGCATGGCTACACCGAGGCAACGCCACTCAACGACATCGACGTTCTCTATTTCGACCCGGCCGATCAATCGCGGGAAACAGAACGAAAGCTCGAGGCTCGCCTCCGACGGTCTTTTCCGGGGCTGCCGTGGTCGGTTCGTAACCAGGCCCGCATGCATCGGCGCAACCGCGACGCGCCCTACCGATCGACCTGCCATGCCCTGGCATTCTGGGCGGAGACGCCGACCGCGGTGGCTGTGGCCATCCGGGGCGGCGGCGTGGCGGTAATCGCGCCGTTCGGAACCGAGGATCTGATGGGGCTGACCGTCCGGCCGACACCGCGCTTTCGCCATAAGATGGCGATCTATCGCGCTCGGGTGGCCGGCAAGAATTGGTCCGCGCTTTGGTCTCGGCTGACCGTGCTCGACGTGCCGCGCTATCCCTGTGCCGGCCCGTCCAGCATCGATCTCAGACCGAGGAAGGCCGGCGTTGGATGGGTCACCAGATAGGTCGGGATCGGCGCCAGATAGTCGCGGAACCGGCCTTTGGCCTCGAATCGCTCGCGGAATTCCGAATTCAGGAAAAGTTCGCCGAGTTTTGGTGCGATGCCTCCGGCAACGTAGACACCGCCGGTCGAACCCAGGGTCAGCGCCAAGTTGCCGGCGACGGTGCCGAGCATGGCGCAGAACATGGCGACGGCCTCGACCGCATGATCTTCAGCGCCGGACAGGGCGGCCTCGCTCACCTCTCGCGGGTCGCGCTGCGGCACGTCGACCTCGTCGATGGCGGCCAGGGTCTCGTAAAGATTGGTCAGGCCCATGCCCGACAGCACCCGCTCCGCCGAGACATGGTTGAAGCGCAGGCGCAGGCGACGCATCACGTCGCCCTCACGGTCATTGACGGCACACATGGTGACGTGGCCGCCTTCGCCGGTGATCGGGGTCCAGTCCGAGCCGCTCGGAACAAGCCCGGATACGCCCAACCCGGTGCCTGGTCCCAACACCGCGACCGGACCGCCGGCCTCGGGCTCTCCAGGGCCAATTTGTATGCGGTCGGGCTCGGTCAGGTAGCTGATAGCGAGCGCCTGGGCGGTAAAGTCGTTGACGACATCCAGCCGGCCGAGGCCGAGCTTCTGCTGCAACTCCGAGGTGGAGAAGGACCAGGCATGGTTGGTCATCTCCACATAGTCGCCGATTATCGGGCAGGCGATGGCGATTGCCGCGCGATCCGGGGGAAGGGGCGGCGCCACCTTTTCCAGATAGTCGGAGGCGGCGGAAAAGAGATCCGGATAGGCTGCGCATCGCAACGCCATCGGCGCGTCGATCCCATCGCCATCGACCAGTGCGAACCGCGCATTGGTGGCGCCGAGGTCGGCGATCAGGGCAGGTGCTTTTCGGTCCATATCGTTCAGATCAGGTGCATCGGAGCGGGCCATCCACAGCAACCCATCAGCCCGGCGGGTTCACCGCCAGACCATAAGGCGCTGCGGTCAGCGCGTCGATAAAGTGGTTTCGCCAGCGGTTGATGTCGTTGTGCCGCAGCCCGGTCATCAGAGTCTGGTGGCGCTCCCGGCGCTCGCCGAGCGGCATCGTCAGGCCGCGTTGCAGGCTCTCCGCGACGCCTTCGACGTCATACGGATTGACGATCAGCGCCGCGCCCATCTCCGCCGCGGCGCCGGCGAAGCGCGACAGCACCAGCACGCCGGGATCCTCTGGATCCTGAGCCGCGACATACTCCTTGGCGACCAGGTTCATGCCGTCGCGCAGCGGAGTCACCAGCCCAATCCGGCTGATCCGGTAGAAGCCCAGCAGGCTGCGACGCGAGAAGCTCTTGTTGAGATAGCGGATCGGCACCCAGTCGAATTCCGCGAAGGTGCCGTTGATATGGCCTGCCTTGGTTTCCAACTCGTGGCGGATATCGATATATTCCTTGACGTCGGCCCGGGTCGGCGGGGCGATCTGCATGAAAGTGACCCGGCCACGGTTTTCGGCATAGTTTTCCAACAAGGATTGGAATGCATCCAGGCGCTGCGGCAGACCCTTGGAATAGTCCAGCCGGTCGACGCCGATGATCATGTCCCGCTCGATCAGGCTCTCACGCAGGCGCGTCGACTGCCGCGATCGTCCGGCGACCGCTGCCTGGCGTTCGATATCGGCCGTCTCGACACTGATTGGAAAGGCCTCGACGCGTAGCACCCGACCGAAGACTTGGATCAGACCATCGCCCAGCACCTCAGCGCCACTTTCGCTGACCAGATAGGAGATGAAGGCGCTGCGGTCTGTCTCGGTTTGGAAACCGACGACGTCGTAGGCGCATAGAGACCGGATCATCGCCTCGTGATTGGGCAGGGAGACCATGATCTCCGGCACCGGAAACGGCGTGTGCAGGAAGAAGCCGATCCTCTGACCGCAGCCCATCTGGCGAAGCTGGTCGCCAAGCGGGATCAAATGGTAGTCGTGGACCCAGACCATGTCGTCCGGCTCCAGCAGAGGCGCCAGACGCGTCGCGAACAGGCTGTTGACCCGCAGATAGCCGGCATAGGTTCGGCGGTTGAATTCCGTCAGGTCGAGCCGGTAGTGAAAGAGCGGCCACAGCGTCGAGTTGGCGAAGCCGTTGTAGTACTCGTCGTGGTCCCGTTGCGACAATTCGATGGTGGCGTAGGTCAGCTTGCCCGATTTGAACAATTTGGGATCGGGCCCCGGTGCGCCGACCACCTCGCCGCTCCACCCGAACCAGATTCCGCCTTCTTTCTTCAGCGCGGCGAGAACCGCTACCGCCAAACCGCCCGCGGTCGATTTGCCCTCGTTGATCGGCGCGATGCGGTTGGAAACGACGACCAGCCGGCTCATTTGTGCAAATGGGTCATTTTCAACGCTCCTTGGTATGAGCGGGGCAGGCGGGTCAAAATGCCTCCTCCCAGGTTTTGCTGAGCTTCATGGCCGAGTTGATCAGGCCCACCATGGAATAGGTCTGCGGAAAATTGCCCCACAGTTCGCCGGTTGTCGGGTCGATGTCCTCGGACAACAGGCCGACATGATTGCGCAGTCCCAGCAGGTTCTCGAACAGCGCCCGTGCTTCCTCCCGCCGCCCGATGGCGGCCAGCGCGTCGATGTACCAGAAGGTGCAGACCGTGAAGGCGGTCTCCGGCTCGCCGAAATCATCGGCGGCGTGGTAGCGGTAGACGAGATTCTCGCGGCGCAGCCACTTCTCGACGGCGGCGACGGTGCCGTGGAATTTCGGGTCGTCGGCAGCGATGAAGCCAAGTTCGTGCATCAGCAATAACGCAGCGTCGATATCCTTGCCGCCAAAGCTCTCCACGAAGGTATTCTGCTCGGGATCGTAGGCCTTTTTCAGGATCGCCGCGCGGATCTTGTCGGCCTCCTTCATCCAGCGTTGGGCGCGATCGGTCACGCCAATCCGACGCCCGATCTTGGCGAGCCGGTCGCAAGCGGCCCAGCACATCAGGGCGGAGAAAGTGTGCACCCGCTCGCGGGTTCGCAATTCCCACAGGCCGGCATCCGGGGTGTTCCAGAGCTTGACCGCCTGCTCGCCCAGCAATTCCAGCCTTTCGTAAAGCCGCAGGGTGCCCGGACGCTCCAATCGCTCGTCGAAAAAGGCCTGTGCTGAGGACAGGATCACCGCGCCATAACCATCATTCTGTACCTGGCTATGGGCGGCGTTACCGACCCGGACCGGCCCCATGCCCCGATATCCGGTCAGATTGTCGTAGGTCCGTTCGGTGATTTCCTTGCGCAGGGTGATGCTGAACAGCGGGTCCAGATAGCCGTTACCGGAATCGGCGACGATATTGGTGATGTAGTGGAGGTAGTCCTCCATTGTCTTGGTCGCGCCCAGGCGGTTGAGCGCGTGGACTACGAAGTAGGAGTCCCTGAGCCAGCAATAGCGGTAATCCCAATTCCTGGCAGTGTGCGGCGCCTCGGGGATCGAAGTGGTCACCGCCGCGACGATGGCGCCGGTTTCCTCGAAGCTGCACAGTTTCAGCGTGATCGCCGCGCGGATCACCGCATCCTGCCATTCGAAGGGCAAGGCCAGATAGCGGCAAAACTCGGTCCAATAGTCGTTCGTACTTCTGAGAAAATTGTGCGCCGTCTCGGTGATCGAGGTGGTCAGGCTTTCGTCGGCGCCGAACATAAGGGATACCGACGTTTCCAGTATGAATGGCGTCTCCTCCACAACGTAGGATACCGGCACATCGGTCGTCAGGCGAAGTGCCGTGGTTGGCCCGACATAGCGGATGTGGTTGCTGCCGCGGGTTATCTCCGGCTCGATAGCGCCATAGTCGAACCGTGGCCGAATCCGGATTCGGATTCGCGGACTGCCGGAGATCGGCTTGATCATGCGAATCAGCGTTGCCGGGCGGTGCATGCGCTCATAGACCCTGAAGCGGGGCGCGAAATCGGTGATCTCGACGGCCTGACCCTTCTGGTCGAACAGGGTCGTCACCAGGACGGCTGTGTTGCGACGATAGTGTTGCTCGGACCGGGCAAAATCCTCCACGACGATGTCGTAGAAGCCGAAATCACCGTTCAGCCCGCCATCCGGTTTTGCATTCAGAAGGCTGCACAGGACGGGATCGCCGTCCAGCCGTGGAACGCATGCCCAAACGATGCGGGCTTGCCGATCCACGAGGGCCGCCTGCGAACAGTTGCCGATGATCGCGAGATTGAGGTCTGCGTGCTGCTGATCTGTCATTCTGAGGTCGCGGCTGATCCGGCTGATTTGCCGACCGATGGGTGGGTACGCCGAGGCGCTGGCTCAGCCCGGACGCTAGCACACAGAATCGATCGGTCGAACCGAAACACAAGTATCAATCGATATGCAATTCGCCACTGGGCGTAATTCCAGGAAGCAAAAGGGATTCTATGGTGCGTTGCACAAATGCAAGGCAGGGAAGGTCAAAAAATTTTCTGCGATATTGGTAAAAAGCCCGATCTTTCAATGGCCTTTTCAGTTTTTTCTTGCATCGGCGATGTGTCGTCCGCATATTGTGCGGTGCGATAAGCAGCGATCCTGCTGTCGTAAACGCACTTATGGGCGTTTCCTCCCTAAACTTGGGCCGCGAGAGCGGCCCAATTTTTTGTCCGCGCTCAGGCGCTGCGGCTGCCACCTTCAACCAGTTGATCGGAGTCCAGCACATCGCCGGGCTTAAGATCCGTCAGGTCGTGGAGTTGCTCGTATAGCGGCGTGAAATCCGGCGCGGTTGCCTCGAACAGCTGCTCGAAATTGTCGATGACGAAGTAGCACTCCTGAAAATCGTCGATCCGATAGTTCGTGCGCATGATCCGCATCAGGTCGAATTCGATGCGGTTCGGCTTGGCGTCGTCCAGGCTGTAAACGGATTCCCCCTTGGAGGACAAGATGCCCGCGCCATAGATGCGCAGGCCCTCCGGGCGGCGAATCAATCCGAATTCAACCGTGTACCAATACAGCCGCGCCAAATGGTGCAAACTGCCCAACTTGAGCGCTTTCAGCCCGCCTCGGCCATAGGCCTGCATGTAATCGGCGAAGACCGGATCGACCAGCAAAGGTACGTGGCCGAACACATCGTGAAAGACATCCGGTTCCTCCAGATAGTCCATCTCCTCCGGTTTGCGGATAAAGCAGGTCGACGGGAATCGCCGATTGGCCAGATGATCGAAGAAGATGTCGTCGGGGACGAGGCCGGGGACCGCCACGATGGTCCAGCCGGTGGCTCGGTCGAGCATCTCGTTCAGGCGGCGAAAATCGGGAATGCCGTCGGCGGCGATCTCCAATTTTTCTATGCCGGCCAGGAATTCCGGAGTCGACCGGCCCTTGAGCAGATCTGCCTGGCGATGGAATAGCGTTCGCCAGACCGCGTGCTCGGATTCCGTATGCCGGTCCCAATTCTGATCGATGGTAAAATCGCCGCGCTGATCCGCGAGGTTAACCTCGGACATGGCCATGTCTCCGTATGATCGAGACTGCGATGCCTTAGAGGTGAGCAGCCCCGTCTTCGCATTCAAGTCGCTGGCAAATCGCCGCTGTGCCGCATAATGCCGCTATAGGCGTTAACGAATTGGTAACCCTGATTCAACCGGCCCGTCGCCATCGCCAAGAGGCCTCTGCATCAGCACCAGATCGACCCAGCGATCGTGCTTGTAGCCTACCGCCCCGAGGGTTCCCGCCATCCGGAATCCGAGGCTTTCATGCAGCCGGATCGACCCGGCATTGGCACTGTCGCCGACCACCGCGACCATCTGACGATAACCCAGCTCGGTGCAGCGGGCGATCAATTCGGTCAGCAGGGCACGGCCGATACCCCGGCCGTTCTGGCCGGGCGCCGCGTAAATGCTGTCCTCGACGGTGAAGCGGTATGCGGCGCGGGCTCGGAAGCGGCCGGCATAAGCGAAGCCCTTGAGTCCAATTTCGGTTTCGGCGACCAGATAGGGCAGGCCCTGACCGGTCAGGTCTGCAAATCGAGCCGCGAATGCCTCGGGATCGGGCGGCGTTTCCTCAAAACTGCCGGCTCCGGTGAGGACGTGATGCCCATAGATTTCCAGGATCGCCGGCAAATCCTTATCCGCGGCGTCGCGGATGGAAATCGTCACTGGCAAGGATGTCCCGTGTTCGGCTTTGGATTTGGGCGGCACGCGGAATCTGCTGGCTGTCAGGGCGCCAGACGCTTGGCGTCGATAGTGCCGATCTCGGCGATCATGCGGCCCATTTGCTCTGTCAATGTGGCGATGAACGGCTTTCGTTGCAGGGCGGTCTCATCCATGTAGAGCGCGCGATTGATCTCAATCTGGATCGCGTGCACCCCGGCCCGCGGCCGTCCGTAATGCCGTGTGGTATAGCCGCCGGCGTAGGGCGCGTTTCTGGCCACGACATAGCCCTGATCGACCAGCCATGCCTCCGCCGTGTCGGTGATCGCCGGATCGCAGGCGCTGCCATAGCAGTCGCCGAGCACGAAATCGATGCGCCGGCCTGGACGTCGCATCCCCATGCCGCTGCCATTCGATGGCATCGAATGGCAGTCGATCAGGATGCAAAAGCCGAACCTGCCAACGGCCTCGTCGACGATCTGGTGCAGGGCGGCGTGGTAGGGCTGGTAATGGCGTGTCACCCGGTCCAGCGCGTCGGAAAACGGCAGCTTCGTTTTGTAGATGTTGTGGCCATGGGCGACGACTTTGGCGATGGTGCCCAAGCCGGCGGCGACGCGCGGCGAGCGGGTATTCACATAGTCCGGCAGGTCGTCTTCGAACATCTCCGGGTCAAGCTCGAACGCCTCGCGATTGGTGTCCAGGAAGGCACGCGGAAACAGTGCCTTCAGCAGCGGCGCGCCGTGCTGGGGCCCGGCTCCGAAGATCTCGTCCACATAGCTGTCCTCGGAGCGCCGCAACGTCCTGGGGTCCAGCCTTGTCGCCTTCAGGAATTGCTCTGGATAGTTGCGCCCGCTGTGCGGCGACGCCAACACGATCGGCAAACGCCAGTCGCTCGGGGCCAGCATCTCCAGCCCGTGATTGAGACCCGCTTCGCCGTTGACCCGACAATCCATTGTAATTTCATAACCCGAAATGATGCACCTGTCACGGTGGCTCGTTGCCGCGCAGTGTCCTATATGGTGCTCCCGGCGTCATTCGCCCAGCCGGTAGCTGCCCGATGCCGGTCCGACGTGCATGGACGCCCCTTGCGCATTGCCACGGGAGTTGTGGTGCCCCATGATCGCGCGACCGGAATTCAGCGATATCCAGGCATAATGGGGTGTCGCGGCCGGCTACACGGAATCTGGCGCGAAGTAAGCGGTCCAACGTGATCGCTGTGTCTGAAAGGGCCTTCGCCGGAGGGGTTGATGGCGCGAATATTGTTGGCCGAGGACGACAAGTCGATGCGGCGATTCCTGGCGATGGCGCTAAGCCGGGCCGGGCATGAGGTGCAGGACGTCGCCGACGGCGCCGATGCGCTGAAGGCTCTGGCGGACTCGAACTTCGAGCTGTTGCTTGCCGACATCGTCATGCCGGGCGTGGATGGCATCGAGTTGGCGCGTCGGGCTTCGGTGATCGCGCCGCGGCTGAAGGTCATGTTCATCACGGGGTTTGCCGCCATCGCCATGAAACATCGCAACCAGGGCGGACAACAGGCGCAGATCCTGTCGAAGCCGTTTCATTTGAGGGATCTGGTCGATCAGGTCGATCAACTGTTGCAAACCTGAGTTCGGGGACCTGATGATGTGGCGGCGGCTCTTGCACGGCGAATAGGTTGGTGGTAAACCCCCGCGTCGCATGACGGCCTGTCCGTCACCGGTAGGGCGCGTAGCTCAGCGGGAGAGCACTACGTTGACATCGTAGGGGTCACTGGTTCAATCCCAGTCGTGCCCACCACCGGACACCCCAGAATTCCTAAGTTTTATGAGGCGTTGTCGCAGTTGCGGGATGACGGGATTGCGTCTGATCCGGCCGGAGTCGACGTCATGACGTCGCATGCGTCACCATCTCCGGGTTTCCAGGTCGAAAAGCCCGAGCTTCATGATTCACGCAATCCGCCGTATTGAGAATCATGAAAGTCGATCGGACCTAATTCTGCTGCCTCTCCCGCACTCCGGCGAAGAATTCCGTCAGATCGTCCTTCATGCGGCCTTGTCCGACGGACAGCGCGACTCCGCTGAAGAAACCGGTAATCTGTTCGGTGAACGCCGTATTGACATAGAATACGGCGCTTCCGGTGTCGACGGGCAGCGCCACTGCGATCACCTGGAGGGATTCATAGGTGTGGCCGACGAAATATTCCCGCCGCGAAAGCAGGGTATAATCCGCATTGCCCGCCGACATCTCATGCATGAGGACGAATTCGGGCCGTCCTTCGACCTCACGTTTGAGCCAATAGAACCTGTTGGCGATCTCCGGGTTCTCGACTTCGGGAAAACTCGAATAGGCCGCCCAGAATTCAGGGAAATGAGAGCTGAGAAACGGCTCGGTCTGAACGACGATTTCCGACAACTGTCGCGCGGGCTTCAACGTCGTTCCGCCGTGCCGATATTCGGCGACGCCGTCAAGTCCGCGCCGAAAATAGGCCTCGTAACGTCCGATAAGGATCTCGCGATAGGCAGCGGAGACAGTCCCGAGCATCTCCGGCGCGTTCTTAGATAGTCCGTCCAGCTTGGCCCTGAGCACTGCGATCTCATCCTCGGCGAGATTGAAATCGCTGCCGCCGGTGAAACCGAGCAGTCTTTCAGCTTCAGCGCGATCCGGTTCGCCGAACTTCAGATCCTGCCATTCTCCAAGATCCAGGGTCGGGCCGAGTACGCCCATAGCCAAGATGCTCGGATCCTCCCGCAGGCCATCGCCGTTGCGGACCGTCGTCAGAATGGCATCCACCGTCACGGGCAGATAGACGGCTGCGGCTGCAATCAGCTGGTCGTCTCGGATGGGGTCCAAATCCGTCGCAACGATGCCTCCCGACAGAAGCGTGCTCCGGTCTTGGTCGCTATACCCAAGATTTGACATTAGTTCTTCGACTGACGGTGGATTCCGATCCTGCGCCGTCGCCTGGGCAGCCTGGAGGACCAGCGCCAAACCAAGGGCCGCGACCTTGACCGTGCCGAGGCCAGGGAACGATCGTATCCTTCGTACTCGCAGCATATCGGAATACCTTGCCGGGTCTGTTTCGTTCCACCCGCCTAGCTTCCGTTTCAAAGGCCGCGCGCGAGACAGATTGTTGCGCTATCATCTCATTGTTCGCACGTTCTGTGAACGGCAAATGGTCGGACGGACTGGGTTGTATCGTCGCGCATGCTTTCGGTGGTCGGTGCGGCGATCGCGCAGACGGCCATCGTCGGAGTTAAGGAGGCTCAATCATGCCGCAGCGTACTCTTCGGCTCATTCTCAACGGCAAAAAGGCCGGGCGACCGGACGTCCGTCAGGCCGTGGAGCGCGTCCGCAAGGACGGGCATTCGGTCGATGTTCGGGTAACATGGGAGCGCGGCGACGCCAACCGGTTCGCGGCGGAGGCGCTCGATGACGACGTCGATGTCATCGTTGCGGGCGGCGGCGACGGCACGGTCAACGAGATCGTCAACGGGATCTTTGCGACGACCGAGGAACCGAAGACCGCCATGGGCGTGATGCCGCTCGGCTCGGCCAACGACTTCGCACGGGGCTGCGGCATCGCGGTCGGCAATCCGACGCGCGCGCTTCGCTTCGCTGCGACGGGCGAACCGCACCGGATCGACGTTGCGCGGCTTAATGACCAGTATTTCCTCAATGCCGCCGTCCTCGGATTCGGCGCCGAGGTGACGTTTCGGACGTCCGAGCGGATGAAGAAGGCTATCCATGGCGCCGCATACGGCATTACCGGATTCTTGATGGCATTGAAGCCCAAGGTCTATACCGGCAACGTTAAAACACCGCAGGGCGAGCGCAAAGGCCGCACCGTATTTGCCGCCCTGTCGAACGGAATCCAGGCTGGCGGATTCGATCTGGCGCCGAGAGCCCGGCTTAATGACGGGCTGCTGGATCTGTTCTCGGTGCCGGATTTCAGCATTGACCTACTCCCAAAGATCATGCGGGACATCAAGGGTCTGAAGACCGGCAAGGAGCCGGAAATCATTAAATATGAACAGGCCGAGTGGTTCCACGTGGACGCCGAGCAGAAAATCCCGATCAGCCCTGATGGTGAGGAACTTGAGTTGACGCGAATAAGGGTGCAGGCCCTGAAGCAACGACTGCACTTCGTCCTGCCCGACGGTCCCTTGCTGTCCTCACCGTAAAGCCGCCCGCGGCTAGATCAGCCTGTCAGGCTTTCCGGCAAGCCAATCCTCGAGGACTCCACCGGCGAGCCCGGCGATCGCCGAGCCGATCAACACCCAGAGCGACGGCAGCGCGGTCAAAAGCACCAAGCCGGCCAGGATTCGCAGCAGGTTCGCCGTCACGGACAGGACGATCCGGGGCAGCCTGAGCCAGTCCTGCGCCGCCAGCACGGCAATCGCGAAGGTGCCGGCGAGGACCAGCAGGAAGGCGCCGGATAGCCAGGCCGCCAGCGCGAAGGCCAGGATCGCCAGAACGGGAATGGCCTGCGCGGCAAGCTGAATGGCCACCCTGCCTTCGGCAATGGGACCACGATTTGCAGGCGGCGATGTGCGGTTCCGGGCCAGATTCAACAAATCGTCGTAGATATAGATGGCTGATGCGCCCAGGCAAAAGCAGAGGATCGCAACCGCGCCATCGACCCAGCCCAGAGGCGCCGGCCCGCCAGCCAGCGTTACCAGCACCAGCGGCAGCGCGACCAGCAGGTTCAGCGGCCACCGTTGCGGCCGCAGCGCGCGCAGCACGTCGATGAACCGACGCGGCTCCGCGTCGAAGAGGCGCTCGACATTTTCCAGTCGCCGGATGGCCGGGCGGAGGGCCGGAACCGGGTGGGCAACGATCGACATGCGCGCCTGACGGAAGATCACCAAATCCGCCAGGTCGTCGCCGGCGTAGTCGAACGGCCCCCCGGCGCTCAACGTCCGAATCCGCGCCAGCTTGCGGCGTCCTGAAAGGTCGGTCACCCCGTCCGAGCCGACCGCTGCGTCGAAGCAGCCGAGATGATCCGCGACCGCTCGGGCATAACCTTGATCCGCCGCCGTCGCGAGGATCAAGCGCCGTCCCGCTGCATGTTCGGCCCTCAGGAAGGCCAGCAGATCCTCCCGATAGGGAAGTTGATCCACCCGTAACGGCATGCGCTCGCAAACACGTCGCTTGAGATGGGCGCGGCCGCGAAACAACCAGAGCGGCAATCGGACGGCATAGCCGGCATTGCGGCGCACTAGGCGGAAACACGCCTCTACAGTGGTGTCCGTCGCGACCAGGGTGCCGTCCAGATCCACAAAAAGCGGCACTGCGGCGGCGCCCTGCTCGGCCAAGGTGGATGGCGGCATAGCGCTAGCTCAAAGCCTCTGTTTACATGCTATGGGATCGCACACCGGCGCCAGTCTTACCCAATTCCGATCGACTGTATCATTCGGCGGCCCGGATTTCTGTCTCATCTTCGCTCCTTGATGGCTACGATGAACCAGAAATCCTCCGTTGTTCAATAAGCCCAATCTGTCTCAGAGGCGCTGACGGCGGACATCTGAGATTGACGGTCACACGCTCCGGACGATTTGGGCGGTGGGTAATCTATTGATCGGGAGTCACGGCCCGGAACAGTCGACCTGAGCCGCTTGCAGATCAGTTCGCGATGGGCTCCGCCGCCAGTTTCGCTGCCAGAAGCGACCCCTTGTTCGACCGCGTGCGGCCGTATCGGCGGGTTTCGATGGGGTCCTCGGTGAGCGAGTCGCGCAGGCCGTTGAGGACCTCAAGCCCGGCAGCCGCCGCAAGCATCATCATGCCGGCGAAAAACAGCTGCAGCGCGAGAGAGAACATCGGCAATGCCGCCGCAATGCCGTCGCTTCGAATATCGATGGCGGCGAACAATGCCGCAATTGAGACTCAGGACCACCGCGGCGGTGCCCGCGACTTTCAGCATCGTGACCAGTTCCCGTTTGGGAGCGACCGTGTTCTTATCGACCTTCATTACGAAATCCCCATTTTCAATACCCGCATCCGGCCGGTAACCGGCTTGGCCGATGCCCCCAAACAATTCGCGCCGCATGGGTTGGCGATCCTCCGCGACGCCCGCATATCGGATCACGCCAGCCCAGTAGTGGCGCAGGTAGCCGGATATCATATATGTGGTGGTAACCGCAAGATCATCGACATATTACACAGTTCCGCTACAACGGGTTGACCCAAACTGGCGAGTTTGGTTGATTAACAGGTGTTAACGAAACCGTGGATCGGGTACGATTCTGGTCTGCCCTTTCATTGGGCGGCAAAATACGACGCATAGTGTCTAGGTCATATTCGCGCTCGCCGGGACTTTTTCGAGACAGGCGGCAGGCAAATCTCAGGGGAACCCCGGGGGATCGGTGCCGACGAGCGCATGGCAGGGGCAGTGGGTAAAAATTAGGGGGTCATCCATGCAGGTTCTCGCGGTCGCATCGCAAAAGGGAGGGTCCGGCAAGACTACGTTGTCCGGACATATTGCCGTCCAGGCCGAGTTGGCTGGCTATGGTCCGGTCGCGCTGATCGACGCCGATCCGCAGGGCAGCCTGACCGATTGGTGGAACGAGCGGGAGGCTGACCGACCGCTGTTCGTTCAGACCACCGTCGCGAAACTCGATCGCGATCTTCAGGAGTTGAAGGATCTCGGGATCAAGCTTTTGATCATCGACACGCCGCCGGCCATCACCTCGACGATCGGCCATGTCATCGATGTCGCCGATCTTGTGCTGATCCCTACGCGTCCCAGCCCGCATGATTTGCGCGCCGCCGGCGCGACGGTCGAACTGGTCGAGCGCCTGATGAAGCCGATGGTTTTCGTGATCAACGGCGCGTCGCCGCGGGCTCGAATCACCACCGAGGCAGCCATAGCGCTTTCCCAATATGGGCCGGTTGCGCCGACGGTGATCCACCAGAGGGTCGATTTCGCTGCCAGCATGATAGATGGCCGCACCGTCATGGAGTTGGCTGGGCGGTCGCGGTCTCGGCAGGAGGTGGCTGAAATCTGGGAATTCCTCAACCGGCGGCTCAACGGCTCGATGTTGAAGCCGATGCAGTCCAGCCGGCCCGCCAAGAAGCCATCGGTTGGCAGCGCCCGCATCAACGGTGCCGAGGAACGCCAGGGGGTATCATGAGCAGGCCCGTGGCGGCGCTGAGCAGCGAGCTATTGGTTCGCAAGGGGTCAGCGCGCCCCTTGGGTTTGGAGCCGACGGAACGGACGCCCTATGACGTGGCGCTTGCTGTCAGGCCGTCAGACACCCTGGCACAATCCAATGTGCACCAATTGCCGCCAACCGCTTCAGCCGTGCCGCCGACCCGGTCGCGTGACGCTGCGGCCAGGCTTGTCGATGCCTGGAGAGCCCTTGCCGCGCAGTGGGGGCTACCCTCCATTCTGTTTGTCGCCGGCATAGGGATGGTGACGGTGGTTGCCGCTACCGGCCCCGGATCGTCACCTGTGGGTGATTTTGCCACTTATGAGGCGCCGGCAAGCCGTCCCCTGGGGCCGACGCCGGTTACCTGGGTCGATAATGGGCTGATGGCGAATCCAGCACTGGCCGGGCGCTGAACCTTCGGGGGCTACTGTGGCGTCATAGGCACTGACGTCGATCAACGCTTCGGGGTCTTCTCCCGAGTCACCACGGCCAGCGTGTCTTCGAGAAGCGATTCGATCGTCTGGTCGTCGTGGGCGTCCTCGAATTTCCGGACCATTTGGCGATATTCCGTCGATTGACGTCCGGCCCAGCCGGAGAATATTTCGACATCCTCCGGATCGAGAATGGTCTTTAGCCAGAAGCGAAACCCGTCAAATCCGCCGGGTGTGCTCTGTACCGAGTCCAGGAAAGAGGACACAACCGGGTGCGGCGGCAAAGGATCGTCGAACTCGATCGCTCCGGACTGCCGGCGCGGCGGTCGGCGTAACATGCCGCTATGCAGGCTGGCCTGGGCCGAACGGGTGCCGCCCTGGCGCGCCGATGGGGGCGGCTTTGTCGGAGGTCTTGGAGATGGGTCGGAGTCGGGTTCCAGTAACGGATCCGGCAACAGGCTGAGCATCATCACGCCGCCTTCCTGTCGACGCTGCACGTAGCCTCTCAAAGACAGCCGTTCCAAGCGCTTAAGCACCGTCGTCTTCGGCATTCCAGCTTGTCCGGCGATCCAGCCGATGTCTTCGGCACACCTCCCCGATGCACCGGCTAATATGCCGGCGCAGATCAAAAGGCGAAGGTCTTCGATCGACAAACCGACATCGCGTAACGCACGCGTCGGAAATCCGGCGATCGCCGCCATCGGGGAAGATATGCCTCTTGATTCCAAAACCCGCGGATCCGACCAGTGATTCGCCACGACCAACTTAGCATTTTCATAGAATTCTGGTCGGTGCAAGCCGAGCAAAGATCCAGGCGATCCGGCTAGCCATGTCACGCTGGTGCGCAGCTCGGGTGGCGGCTTTGAGCAGCGGCCCGGACGTTACGGACCGATTGCCTAATCGGTTCGATCGGTCGACAATCGAAAGTTGTGAGGGCGGTGGCCGGTGTGGCCGACTCTTCGACACTAAATGAATTCGACTGGTTACGATTCGCCGCAGTTTTGACGCAGACTTGGAAAAAATATCTGAATCAAAGGCTTTATCTTGCTCCGCGAGCGTTGGATCAGTTCTTTATCTAAAAAAAGGTTCCATGACAGCTGAATTTCATGTCATATGCGAAACGATAACAATAAACGTCAATAGAAACAGGGGTGCGCCATGAGCGTGGAAAACCGTCGGTTGCTTGACCTGACGACGGAGATCGTTTCTTCATACGCGGGGCACAATGCACTTGCTCCCGATCAACTCGCCGAACTGATCAATCGGGTGCACAGCACACTTGCAACATTGGATTCTCCAAGTGCAGCAGAACAGCCGCCGCTGGAACCGGCAATTTCAATCCGCCGGTCGATCAAGAACAGTGAGATCGTTTGTTTGGAGTGCGGCCGCGGCCAGAAGATGTTGAAAAGACATATCTCGACCGCACACAATCTGACGCCTGACGAATATCGCACGAAGTGGAGTTTGCGCAGCAACTACCCGATGGTTGCGCCGGACTATGCAAAGCGCCGATCGGAGATGGCAAAGAAAATAGGGCTGGGGACGCGATCGACGCGAGGCAATCGCAAGTAAAGACCGAAAGCTCGAACCTGTTGTTTCCATAATCAGAATCGAGCGTTGGTCCAGATCGCTATGTGCCCTGATATTCCCGCAACCAGGAGACAAATCGTCCGATACCAATCTCCAGTGACGTCGACGGATTGAATCCGAGATCTCGGCGACTTTCTTCGATGTCCGCATACGTCGCAGTGACATCGCCAGCCTGCATTGGCTCGTTGCGGATTATCGCAGCCTTGCCGATGGCACCCTCCAGGATGGCGACCAGTCGCGAAACCGTCTCCGGCTGGTTGTTCCCAAGATTGTAGATCCGATGCGGCGGCACGCCGTCCGCGCCCTCCGGTGCCCGATCGATGGCGCCCAATATGCCGGCGACGATGTCATCGATATAGGTGAAGTCGCGCCGAAGAGTGCCCTTGTTGAACACCGAGATCGGCGTTCCGGATAGAATCGCGCTCGCGAAGCTATAGACAGCCATGTCGGGCCGCCCGCAAGGGCCGTACACCGTGAAGAAACGCAGCGCAGTGGACGGCAGACCGTAGAGATGGGCGTAAGCGTGGCTCATCAACTCGTCCATCCGCTTGCTGGCCGCATAAAGAGAAACTGGCTGGTCGGCCCGGTCGGATGGCGAGAATGGCAATGCGGAACTCTCGCCGTACACCGATGAAGAGCTTGCGTAGACAAGCTGGCGAAGGCGCTTGCACTGCCTTGCCTGTTCCAGCACCACCAGATGCCCGGTGACGTTCGCGTCGATATAGGCGAATGGGTTCTCAAGGGAATAGCGTACTCCTGGTTGGGCGGCCAAATGCACGATCGTCTCGATTCGAGGGTGCTCGGCGAATAGCCGGGCCATGGCATCCCGATCCGTCAGATCGATGCCTGCAAAGGTGAAGCCATCCTGCGGCGTCAGACGATCCAGTCGATGCTGCTTCAAGGCCACATCGTAATAGGCGTTCAGATTGTCGAGCCCGACCACCTGCTCGCCTCGATCCAGAAGTGCCTGGGCAGTGTGGAAGCCGATAAACCCGGCCGCCCCGGTGACCAAAATCGTCAAGGTCGTGGTCCTTTCCGCATTGCCGAATGCCGCGAGGCGCTTACAGACAGCCCAAGCCTGCGCCGCAGGCTATGAAACCCGACGTTCATCGTCCATGGTTCTAGCACCTAGCGTCGGTGTCGTGGGCACGGCGTTCGTGTGGAAGAGTGGAAGAGGTGATCTGCAATGCCGGCACCAGACCGGATCGTTCGTCCGAATATCAGGCGCAGCCGCTTTGAGGGCCGCCGACTGCACCGGATCGAGGGCGGGAACGGCCTGCCATTGCTGGTCGCCGAGGGCGGCCGGGCCGACGGGCCGCCAATCCTTCTGCTGCATGGGTTCTCGCAGTGCCATTTGTGTTGGTACCGGCAGTTCGAAGGTCGGTTGGCTGACCGGTACCGGCTGATCGCGCCGGATCTCCGCGGGCATGGTGGCTCGGCAAAGCCCGAGGACCCGGCCGCCTATTCCGATAGTCGCCTTTGGGCCGACGATCTGGCGGCAACCATCACCACATTGGAGCTGACACGACCTGTCATCGTTGCGTGGTCGTACGGTGGCGCGGCGGTTGGCGACTATCTTCGGCATCACGGCGCGGAGGCGTTGGCAGGCATCAACTTCGTGGGCGCGGTGATCAAACTCGGCCCGGACGCCGTCCCATTGCTTGGTCCCGATCTTCTGGAAAGCACGCCCGGACTGCTGTCGTCCGACCCCGGTAAGAACGTCGTGGCGGCGAGACGCTTCGTCCGCGGTACCTCATCCGGTCCAATGGGTCGGGAGGATCATGATATGGCGCTTGCCAGTACCATGATGGTGCCGCCAACGATCCGCCGCTTCGTGCTTGGGCGCAAAGAGGACTATGACGAGATCCTGGCCACCCTGTCACTGCCGGTGTTGGTCACCGCCGGTATGTCGGATGCCATGGTGTCGCCGCGCATGGCCGAACACATCGCCGAGATCGTGCCGCGCGCCAGATTATCTCGCTATCCGGCGGTGGGCCACGCCCCCTTCTTGGAAGCCCGCGACCGGTTCGACCGCGAGCTCGCGGAATTTGCCGGCGAGGCGTAGCCGGACCACGACTCGGTATTGGCGCAATTTGGTGCCGGCTTGGCTCGATCAGTGGTCGGCGGATTGCAATTCCCGCGCAATCCTGTCGGCGGCTTCGGCGCAGCGGCTATACTTGTCCTGCGATCCGGCGCGGCTTGACGCCGACTATATATTCGACTTCCTGTCCACGACCTATCGGAACACCGGTATCGCGAGGGACCGGTTGGAGCGATCGATCGCCTATTCGATCAATTTCGGGCTCCACCATGTCGACGACGGCGAATGGGGCGAATGGGGCGGGAGTGGTCGGCAGATCGGGTTTGCCCGGGTGATGGGTGATCGGACGAATGTCGCCCATATGGCCGATGTCTTCGTCGATGCCCGCTACCGGGGCAGGGAGTTGGGGCAATGGCTGTTGGTCGCGGTCCATGACCCTCCGGAACTGCAGGGGCTGACGCGTTGGACGTTGAAGACCAGCGATGCCCATCGATTGTACCGGCGGTTCGGCTATGAGATGTTGGGCGGGAAGGCGGCCTCATGGTGCGGACGCCGTAGTCGAGCGGCGCCGGCGACCGCCGACTTTTCGCGGGACGGGAGGAATGGCGGCCATGTCGCTGCACGCAAACTACATTGACGGCGAATGGGTTGAGGCGCCGGAGGCGGCCCAGAATGTCAACCCGTCAGATCTTTCCGACGTGGTCGGCGAGTTTGCCCGGGCCGATATCGCCCAGGCCGGCGCCGCGGCAGCAGCCGCCCGGGCGGCCTCTCCGGCTTGGTCGATGACGACCATCCAAGAGCGGTCCGATCTGTTGGACCGTGTCGGGACGGCAATCCTGGCCCGCAAGCAGGAGCTGGGTCGTCTGCTCTCCCGTGAGGAGGGCAAAACATTGCCGGAGGGCATCAGCGAGGCCGCGCGGGCCGGCCAGATCTTCCGATTCTTCGCCGGCGAGGCGCTGCGGATCGAGGGGGAAAAGCTTGCCTCCGTGCGCCCGGGTGTCGATGTGGAGATCACGCGCGAGCCGGTGGGTGTCGCGCTGGCAATCACCCCTTGGAATTTCCCCATAGCGATCCCAGCTTGGAAGATCGCGCCAGCACTTGCATTCGGCAATTGCATGATCCTCAAGCCTGCCGATCTAACGCCGGGCTGCGCCTGGGCGCTGGCCGACATAATGGCGGAGGCCGGCGTGCCCCAAGGTGTGTTCAATCTGGTGATGGGGCGGGGCTCGGTGGTCGGCGATGCCCTTTTGTCCGATGCCGCTATCGATGCGGTCAGCTTCACCGGTTCAGTGGCCACCGGCCGCGGCATCGCGCTCAAGGCGGTGGAAGCCGGCAAACGGGTGCAGCTTGAAATGGGCGGCAAGAACCCGCTGGTCGTTCTAGACGATGCGGATCTAAGCACGGCGGTGTCCTGTGCCATCAATGGCGGATTCTTCTCAACCGGACAGCGCTGCACCGCGTCTTCGCGGATCGTGGTAACCGAGGGAATCCATGACCGTTTCGTCGCGGCCATGAACGACGCCATGGCTGGGCTCACGGTCGATCATGCGCTGAAAGAAGGCACCCAGATCGGCCCGGTCGTGGACCAGAGCCAGCTGGATCAGGACTTGTCCTATCTGGATATCGGGCGCGGAGAAGGGGCCAAGTTGATTGGCGGCGAGCGGCTCAATCGGGAGACCGAAGGGTTTTACCTAGCGCCGGCGCTTTTTACCGAGACCCAAAACGACATGCGGATCAACAGGGAGGAGATTTTCGGCCCGGTCGCCACGGTCATTCGCGTCCGCGACTATGAGGAGGCGCTGGCCGTCGCCAACGACACGATCTACGGCCTGTCGGCGGGCATCTGTACCAGCTCGCTGAAATACTCCAGCCACTTCAAGCGGAACAGCGAGGCCGGGATGGTGATGGTCAATTTGCCGACTGCCGGCGTCGACTATCATGTGCCGTTCGGGGGCAGGAAGGGTTCAAGCTACGGGCCGCGGGAACAAGGGCGATATGCCAAGGAATTCTACACTCAGGTGAAAACCGCCTATACGCTACCCGGCTGATCGGAGGGAGGGCTTTACAGGCCCTCCGCCAGAAGCCTCGCGGCGGCGGCAGTGCGATTGCGTACGCCGAGCTTGCGGAAGACAGCACTTGCATAGACCTTGATCGTGATCTCCTGCAGGCCAAGCCGGCAGGCGATTTCCTTGTTCGGGCAACCCTGCGCGATGAGCCGCGCCACTTCACCTTCCCTGTTGGAAAGCAACTCCATCAGCTCACCGCGGCCGTTTTCCGATTGGGCCGGCCCCATCAGCAATTCGGCCGGAGCAAAGCGCTGCCCGGAAAGTATAAGTTGAATGGCGCTGGCAACGGCGTCGTCCGAAAAGTCTCCCGGGATCACGCCAGCCGCACCGCCCCGTAGAAAATCCGCCGCCCTCTTTTGCTCGCCGCGATTGCAGACGACGACAACCGGTGTGCCGGCCGCCTGGGTGCAAATCCTGCCAAGATCTTCAACGTCGTCAAACCCCGGTAGCGACGCTTCGAGGATTACAAGATCGACATGGGGAAGGTCGCGCAGTAGGTTCAAAACGGTTTGAAAATCGGGCGCGGCAGCGCGGCTCGTCACCCGCAAAAGCCGGTTTGTGATGTCCTTGATCGGCAGGTCGAACTGTCCTGCAACCAAAACGCGCAAGCCTTTGGGGTTGTCGGTGGTGGAACGGCGCTCGGCAAAATTCGCCGGCTCGTCAAGAGTTGGAATGGGCGGTCGATAAACCAAGGCTGCCGTTTGCATCGAATCCCTCTATATTAGCCTCTGGATCGAAATCCCATGGCTGCCCCTTGCGCATCGGATATCAACTGGACTTATATACCAAGCAAATTACGGGCCAACTTTCCGGAAGCCCCGGATTCTCTAATCAACCATAGTCTAATGCACGGAATTGTTGTGAAATTTCGGCCCACCGCACGGACGCGCTTCTATGAACCCGACGTATAGTTTGAGTTTTTGCAATCATCAGACTTTAAAATGAGTCCAATAATGAGAATCTATGCGGTTTGGCTCGGTACGATGAATTCTGCCCCAAGCGGTGTTACCGGCGTGGCCGTTGACAGGCCCGGCGGCCCTGCGTATGTTCCGCCGCGTTCGAAATTGTCTATGGCTCTGCCGGTGGCGGGGCCGTTTTTTGCTGGATGGCCATCATGAAAGTCGTCTCCTCCCTGAAGACGTTGAAAAAGCGCCATCGGGCGTGTCGCGTGGTTCGCCGTAAGGGCAGAATCTACGTGATCAACAAGGAAAACCCGCGCTTCAAGGCGCGCCAGGGGTAGATCCCTGCTGGCTGCGGTCTTCGACTGCGGCTGTTTCATCGTTGGCAAATGCCGAGGCCGCGCCGTCAGAGCGCGGCTTTTTGCATGTCTGGAGCCCGGCCGAGGGTGCTGACTGGAGTCGTTGCATCGGTCACATGATCATGTCACTTATTGGTGACATGATGAGCAATGATGACACGGAGCTGGTTTGGAAGGCATTGGCCGACCGAACCCGGCGGACGATCCTGGACACGCTGGCGGAACGCCCTCACACGACCGGAGAACTGGTTGGGCTGTTCGACGGGCTCTGCCGGACCGCGGTGATGAAACATCTCGACATCCTGGAACGTGCTCATCTGGTGCTGACCACCCGCGACGGCAGAGCCCGCTGGAACCACTTGAACCCGGTGCCCATTCAGCAGGTCTGCGACCGTTGGGTCGGACGCCATGTGAAGCACCTGGCCGCGGCGGTTTCCCGTCTTAAGGCGGTGGCCGAAGGGCCGCAGCCGTTGAGATTGGTGGTGCCACGGCCTTGCGGCGACGATGACAAGGGAGATATGGGAACATGACCGGCGCCAAGATCATGGAGACACGGGCGGCAATCTACGAGCTGGAGATCCCCATCGACCGTGCGCGGGACAGGGTCTGGCAAGCGCTGACCGGGGAGACCAATGCCTGGTGGCTTCCGGACTTTCACATGGTTGGAGAGGGCTCGGTCATCCAACTCGAGGCGGAAGCCGGTGGCCGGCTGATCGAGCAGCACAGGAACGGCAAGAGCTTGCTCTGGTACACGGTTCTGATGTGCGATCCGGGCGTGTCGGTGCATCTGGTCGGGCATACCGCTCCCGATTGGGGCGGGCCCAACACCAGCATGATCAAGTTTCATCTGGAGGACCGCGAAGGCGGGACCCTGCTGCGGGTCACCGACGCCGTGTTCGGCCATGTGACCGACAAGACCGCCAAGAGCCTGGAAGATGGCTGGCGGTGGCTGATGACCGATGGGCTAAAGGCTTATGTCGAGACGGCGTGAGCCGGCTTGCAGGCGTTTCCGCACTCATCCCTGGAAGTACGGAATTCGGGTTTTCCTCGACAACGTTTTTCCGTCTGATAAATTGGTATTACCACTTGGCGCGCGACGCGGGCCGAAGCGAGGCTGATCCTGATGAAAATGCCGGAGCTTGATCAATCGGTGATCTCCCGGCGGCGTGAGATTGTCGACGCGCTGCGAACAATCGTCCCCGGCGAAGGGGTGATTGTCGATAAAAATGAGCTTAGGGCTTTCGAATCCGATGGGCTGACTGCCTATCGCGCGTTACCGCTGATCGTCGTTCTGCCGACGGATGTCGAACAGGTCTCCCGAGTACTCAAATATTGCAACGACAACCGGATCAAGGTGGTGCCTCGTGGCGCCGGCACGTCGCTGTCCGGTGGCGCCCTGCCGCTGGAAGACGGCATTCTGCTGGGCCTGGGCAAGTTCAACCGCATCCTGGAGATCGATTACGAAAACCGCTGCGTGCGCACCCAGCCCGGGGTCACCAATCTGGGGATCACTCATGCGGTCGAGCAAGACGGCTTCTACTATGCCCCCGACCCGTCCAGTCAGATCGCCTGTTCGATCGGCGGCAATGTGGCGGAAAATTCCGGTGGCGTGCATTGCCTGAAATACGGCCTGACGACCAATAACCTGCTCGGGCTGGAAATGGTGCTGGTCAATGGCGAGATCATCCGGCTGGGCGGCAAGCATCTGGATGCCGAGGCCTACGATCTTCTGGGACTGATGACCGGCTCCGAGGGGCTGCTTGGCGTGGTTACCGAGGTGACTGTCCGCATTCTGCGCAAGCCGGAGACCCAGCGCGCCCTGCTGATTGGATTTGCGTCCTCGGGAAGCCGGCGGCGATTGCGTGGCCGGGATCATCGGCGCCGGCATCATTCCCGGCGGGTTGGAGATGATGGACCGGCCGGCGATCCATGCCGCCGAGGACTTCGTCCATGCCGGCTATCCTCTCGACGTGGAAGCATTGCTGATCGCGGAATTGGATGGCCCGGCTGAGGAAGTCGATCTGCTTATCGACCGGGGTCGAGGCGATTGCCAGGGAGTGCGGCGCGGTGTCGATCCGCCGCAGCGAATCCGAGGAAGAGCGGCTCAGCTTCTGGGCCGGGCGCAAGGCAGCCTTCCCGGCCGTCGGACGGATCAGCCCCGACTATTACTGCATGGACGGTACCATCCCGCGCCGCCGACTGCCGGAGGTGCTGAAGCGTATGTCGGAGATGTCGGAGCAATACGGCCTGAGGGTCGCCAACGTGTTCCATGCCGGCGATGGCAATCTGCATCCGCTGATCCTGTACGACGCCAACAAACCCGGCGAGTTGGACAAGGCCGAAGCCTTCGGTTCCGATATCCTGAAACTGTGCGTGGAAGTCGGCGGTGTCCTGACCGGGGAGCACGGTGTCGGGGTGGAGAAGCGTGACCTGATGGAGGTTCAGTTCAACGAGGCCGACCTGAACCAGCAACAGCGGGTGAAATGCGCCTTCGATCCGGAGAGCCTGCTGAATCCCGGCAAGGTGTTTCCAACGCTGCATCGCTGCGCGGAGATGGGACGCATGCATATCCATCGGGGCCAGATCCCGTACCCCGACATCCCGCGATTCTAGCCGATGCGGAAGACCCCACGCACCGATGCCTGACATCCTGAAGCCGACCACCGCCGAGCAGGCGCTCGACGCCGTGCGCTGGGCGGTGAGCGAGGAGATTCCGCTCGAAATCCTTGGCGGCGGCAGCAAGCGTGGGCTCGGCCGGCCGTTCCAGGCCGATCACGGGCTCGATCTGTCCGAACTGGCCGGCATCGGATTGCACGAGCCCGAAGAGTTGGTGATGTCGGCCGGTCCGGGGACACGGCTCTCCGATATCGAGGCCACGTTGACCGCGGCGAACCAGCAACTGGCCTTCGAGCCGCCGGATTGGGGACCGCTGCTCGGTGGTGCAAATGGCCAATCCACCATCGGCGGCGTCTTCGGGTGCAACCTCGCCGGTTCGCGCCGCATCAAGGCCGGCGCCGCGCGCGACCACCTTCTGGGATTGCACGCCGTCAGCGGGCGCGGCGAGGCCTTCAAGACCGGCGGCCGGGTGGTCAAGAACGTCACCGGGTACGATGTCTGCAAGCTGATGACGGGGGCCTACGGAACCCTTGGTGCCTTCACCGATCTGACCTTCAAGGTGCTGCCGGCGCCGGAGGTGAGCCTCACCGTGACCCTGCCGGGCCTCGCCGACGAGGAGGCGGTTCGGGCCCTGATCGAGGCGCTGCAAAGCCCGTTTGACGTATCCGGCGCCGCCCATTTGCCGGCGGCCGTGGCGGCCGGAATGGCGGAGCTGAAATCTGGTGACGCCGTCACGGCGATCCGGCTGGAGGGATTTGCCGCATCGGTAACGGCGCGCGCCAAGGGCCTTGAGGCGGCGCTTGCCGGCATCGGACAGACTCACACGATCGCCGATGAGGAGTCGCGGGCCCTGTGGCGGCAGATCGGTGATGTTGCGCCCTTTGCCGGTGCCGGCGATGGCCGTGATATCTGGAAACTGTCGGTGCCGCCGGCATCGGGCCCCGCCGTTGCCGCGTCGATCGCCCGAGGGCCATCGGCAGAGTATTTCTTCGATTGGGGCGGCGGTTTGATCTGGGTCTCTCTGGCGGCGAGCGACGATGCCGGCGCCAAATCGGTTCGGTCGGCGATCGCCGACTGCGGCGGCCATGCAACTCTGATCCGCGCATCGGAAGCGGTTCGTGCGGCCGTCGAGGTTTTCCAGCCGCAAGCGCCGCCGCTGGCTGCGCTGACCGCCCGGGTCAAGGACAGCTTCGACCCGAAACGAATCCTCAACCCCGGCCGCATGTATGCGGGCGTCTAGGCGGTTTGTTTGATATGGCACCGCAGAGCGATAAGGACGGTTCCGCTGTTCCCGGGATATCTCCTCGCACCGTGCCCCCGCGCCCAACGACTCTCTACAACGGCGCCTGCCCTGTTTGCGGGCCGGAGATTCGCCGCTACCAGCGCATCGACGCGAGCACAAATGGCGATCTCGGCTGGCGGGACATTTCGCAAGAACCTGGAATTCTGGCCGAGTGGGGTCTCAACCCGGAGGATGTGAAAGAGCGCCTGCATGTGATTGACGAGGCCGGGCAGATCCATATCGGGGTCGACGCTTTTGCGGTCATCTGGGCGGAGCTTCCCGGCCATCGCCGGTTGGCCCGGATGGTTCGGGCGCCGGTGGTTAGCTGGGTGGCTCGGATTGTCTACGACCGTCTCCTGGCGCCGGCTTTGTATCGATGGAATCGGTATCGGGATGGCGGGCGCGACCCGGCGGGACCGGCGGGCGAAGAGGGGAGATAGACGGCGATGCAGACCAACTTCACCCTGGCCCAACTCGCCGATGCGGCGGTGGCGGAGAGCGAGAAGATCCTGCGCAACTGCGTGCATTGCGGGTTCTGCCTGGCCACATGCCCGACCTACGCGCTGCTGGGCGACGAGTTGGATAGCCCGCGCGGCCGCATCTACCTGATCAAGGATATGCTGGAGAACGACCGGCCGGCACCGCCCAGCGTAGTGAAACATCTGGACCGCTGCCTGTCCTGCCTGTCCTGCATGACCACCTGCCCGTCCGGCGTGAACTATATGCATCTGGTCGACCACGCCCGGGTCCATGTCCACCGCACCCATCGGAGGCCCTGGGCCGATCGCGGTCTGCGCGCATTGTTGGCGTTCATGCTGCCGAACCGCTCGCGGTTTCGGCTGGCGCTGATCGGGGCATGGTTCGGCCGGCCTTTCGCAGCTCTGATGCCCGGTCGTTTGAAGGCAATGCTGGCCCTGGCGCCGGCCCGCATCGCCCGTCGCAGCCCGATCGATACGCCGCAAGTGATCCCGGCCGAGGGGCCGCGCCGCAAGCGGGTCGCGCTGCTGAATGGCTGCGCCCAGCCGGTGCTGGCGCCGCAGATCAATGAAGCGACCGCCCGGCTGCTGGCCCGGCACGGCGTCGAGGTGGTGGTTGCCCGGGGGGCCGGCTGTTGCGGCGCGCTGACCCACCATATGGGCCGCGAGGACGATTCCCATCGCAGCGCCAAGGCCAATGTTGGCGCATGGTCGGGCGAGATGGCGGAATTTGGCGGGGCCGGACTGGATGCGGTAATCATCAACACGTCGGGCTGCGGCACGACGGTCAAGGAATACGGATTCATGCTGCGCGAGGATGCGGAGTGGGCCGACCGGGCTGTCAAGGTGTCCGCCATAACTCAGGATATCAGCGAGTTCATGGCCGAGCTTGGCCTCGCTGCGCCGGTGATCGAGACCGGCCACCGGATCGCCTATCATTCCGCCTGCTCCCTGCAGCATGGTCAGCGCATCCGCGGCCAGCCGAAGGATCTGCTGAAATCCGCCGGCTTCACCGTGGCCGACGTGCCCGAGGCGCATTTGTGCTGCGGCTCCGCCGGCACCTATAACCTCCTGCAGCCGGAGATCGCCGGCCAACTCCGGGATCGCAAGGTGGCCAATATCGAGCGCACCGGGCCGCAGGTCATCGCCGCCGGCAATATCGGATGCATGACCCAGATCGCCTCCGGCACGACGATCCCGGTGGTTCACACGGTGGAACTGCTCGATTGGGCCACCGGCGGGCCGAAACCGCCGGCGCTGGCCGGGCTGGCCCCGGCCGAACGTGCGGATGTGTCCGGGAAGACCGCTGCTGCTTAGAATTGTCGGCCAGGGCTCCGGTGGCCCGGCCCGCATACTTCGACAGGCTCAGCATGAGGGCCTTTTGGCGGTGAACAAGATCCTCATGCTGAGCCTGTTGAAGTGTGAGGATCGGGCCGCCAGAGCTGGTCGTGGGCATATCGATGGATGGCCAGCGGCCCGGTTCGACCGCCCGGAATTGCCGCCTGACCACCGCCCGGCCATACTTCAACGCATGAAGCGCCTGCTCGTCTGCCCGCTCCTTTGCCTGTTGCTGGCCGCATACCCGGCATCCGCCGATCAATACGACCCACGGCTCGACGATCTGTTTGCCAAGTTGACCGCTGCCCCGGATGCCCAGACAGCCCGGCCGATCAGCCTGGCGATCAGGGATATCTGGCGGATCTACACCGGCGACAACTATGACGTGGTGGAGTTCCTGAACCGGGGCAGCCGTGCCGCGCTGCGCGGCGAGGTCCATCTGGCGGAGCTGTCCTTCGGCGGGGTGATTCGCCGGGCGCCGAACTATGTCGAGGGCTGGAATCAGCGCGGGCGGCTTCGCTTAGGCATCGGCGATATCGACGGGGCGATCGCCGATCTGAGATTCGCGCTCAGCCTGGAGCCGCGCCATTTCGACGCGCAGGCGGCGCTTGGACAGTGCTACCGGGCCCTGGATCAGCCGGAACTGGCCCTTGAAGCCTTCCGGACCGCCCTGGAAATCCACCCACATCTGGTCAGCGCGCTGGCGCAGATCGCTGAATTGCAGCGCGCGCTTGGCGATCCGATCTAGCGTTTCGGTCGCGCGGAGTTGATCGACTGCATCTTGCTCCGGGGTGTCTGGTGGCCATACTGATCACATGCGCTTCTGGATCGCCCTTCCCACTGTCCTGCTGGCCAGCGTTTTGAGTCTTACGGCGCTGGCTGGCCAAGACGACCAGCGGCTGACCGATCTGTTCGATCGCCTGCAAACCACGGAAAATCCGGCCGAGGCGCGGACCGTCGAGTCGCTGATCTGGTCGATCTGGGTCGCCTATGATGGCGATGGCCGTGAGGTTGAGCGGCTGATGCGCGACGGTGCCCTGGCCATGCGTCTGCGGAAGCACGACCGGGCCGAGGCCGTGCTGACGGAAGTTACCGAGCGGGCGCCTGGATTTGCGGAAGGTTGGAACCGCCGGGCGACCGCGCGCTATCTGGCCGGTGATTATTCGGGCTCGGTGGCCGACATCCGGCGCACCCTGCAATTGGAGCCAAGGCATTTCGGCGCCCTGTCCGGTCTCGGGCTGATCTATACCGAACTTGAGGAGCCGGGCAATGCGCTGGCCGCGTTCGAGGCTGCCCTGAAGATTAATCCACACCTGCCCGGCGCACGCGCGAATATCGAGTTCCTGCGCGGATTGCTGGACGGGGACCCGATCTGACCGGGATGAGTCGGGTGCCGATCGCGGCCGCCGCCCTGCTGGCGGCAATCATCTTTGGCAACACGCTCGCCGACGCTCAGGACGAACTGCCAATTGTGGCCCGGATCGGCCCTTGGCCGGTGTTGTCGTCGCCGATCGGATTCGCCGGGCGCATCTGGTTCGTCAACAGCGTCAAGGGCCGCAACCACAACTCGGCCGACCTCTACAGCTACGATCCAGCGACCGGCGCGACCCGGTATGAACGCCATCTGTTCAGCCAGGATGGCGGCCGACCCATGGTCGCATCGGGCCGGCTCTTCCTTCCGTTCGAGGATTCCCGTTTCAGCCTGGGCTGGGGGCATTTTCTGGTCACCGACGGCGGGCGCTGGGAACTCGGCACGATCCCGAATGGTCAGATCTTCCATACCCATGTCATGGCCGGCATCGGCGACCGGCTGGTTGCCACCACGTCGGCCTGGCGGGCCGGGTTGCAAGTATCCGACGATGGCGGTGTGACCTGGACCCAGGTTTACGACCACCCGACGCCGGAACGCCGGGTCAGCCGCATTGTCGATTTGGCGGTGATCGGCGACCTGGTCTTTGGCTCCCTGATCCAGGGCGATCTGCGCCGGCTCCTGCGTTTCGACGGCTCCGATGTAGCGGAGGTTCCAGGCTGGCCGGTGGATCGGGCCATTCGCGGCTTGGCATCCTATGACGGGGCTGCCTATGCCATCGTTCGGGAGCGCGATGGGCCGGCGATCTGGCGCACCGACGGGTATGTCAGTAGCCGGGTCGCCGGCCCTGATCAGAATTGGCGGCTGCGCGATATCACCGCCGATGGGCGTGGATTGTGGGCGGTGGGCGGCGGCCCGGATGGCGGCGCCGTCTGGCACAGCGCCGACGGTTCGGATTGGAAAATCGTATCGCGGCTCGACGGCGGCGAGCCCATGGAACTGACGATCCATGCGGGCGATGTCTATGTCGCCGGTATGGGCGCTGATAGCGGCCTGCTATGGGGACCGCCCGCGCCGGCCTCCACGGATGTAACGGCACCGCCGGTCTGGCCGTCCTTACCGGCGCCGGCTCTCGAACCCGACGCGGTGGTTTCTCTGGACCGGCTGCTGAAAGACCCCGATGCCTATACTGGCCGTGCCCTTCTGAGAGACTCGATCTTTGCGCTGTCCGGCACGATCGGCGCCGGAGATGTATTCGCCGAACGCCTGCTGGCCCAGGCCCCGGACCGCCCGGTTGGGCTGATCGGCGGACGGGTGCGGATCTCATCGACGACGCTGCGGCGCTGGCTGCTGCTCTGGGGCATGACTCTGGCGGGCGAGGGGCGGGTGCCCCCGGAACTGATCGCGGAGCCCTGGGCGGCGGCGCAGAATAGCAGCGAGAAGTATTTCAACAGCCCGCCGGCCGCCATGCGCACGGCGGCGGCGATCGGCCAGAACGATATGGCGACCATCGATGCGCTGGTCGAGCGGCTGGGCCGCGAGGACGATCCGCTTTGGCTGCGAGGCGATGCGGTCGGTGCGCTGACCGAATTGACCGGCCAGCGGCTTGCTTACGACTTCGATGCATGGCGCGAATGGTGGGCGGCGGAGAAGGCCAACTGGGCGCCGTAGCGTCAACGACCCGATTTGCGATCGGCGCTCGCTCAATGACTCAAGTGATCTCTGCTACTTCAGCACTCGCCCTCACCCTCCCGCTTCGCGGGTCTGTGGGAGGGTGAGGGCGAGCGCTGAGTCTCCGAGATGCTCAACGCGATGGCCCTATCCCGACTCAGCCTTCCACCCAGGCGATGCGCAGCACGTTGGTGTTGCCAGGGGTGCCGAAGGGGACGCCGGCGGTGATCACCAGCCGGTCGCCCTTCGTGGCCAGCCCGTCGCGGTAGGCGACAGTGCAGGCCTTCTCGACCATCTCCTGAAAATCTTTCACATCGTCGGTATGCACCGAATGCACACCCCAGCAGAGGGCCAGCAATCGCGCCGTCGCCATGCTGGAGGTGAGGCAGAGGATCGGCACCTCTGGCCGTTCCCGTGCCGCCCGAAGCGTGGTGGAGCCCGAGGTGGTGTAGGTCACGACCGCTGAGGCCGCGATGGTATGCGCCACCTGCCGCGCGGCGGCGGTGATGGCGTCGGCGGCGGTGCTTTCCGGGTCGTAATGCACCGCGTCCAGGATGGTGCGGTACAGCGGGTCGTGCTCCACCCGCTGGGCGATGCGGTCCATCATGGTGACCGCCTCCATCGGGAAACCGCCGGCCGCTGTTTCCGCCGACAACATCACTGCGTCGGCGCCGTCATATACGGCAGTCGCTACATCGGAGGCCTCTGCCCGGGTCGGGGTCGGGGCGCCGATCATGCTTTCCAGCATCTGGGTCGCGACGATCACCGGCTTGCCGGCGCGACGGCAGCTCCGCACGATCTGCTTCTGCAGGCTCGGCACGTCTTCCGCCGGCATTTCGACGCCCAGATCGCCGCGAGCGACCATCATCGCATCGGTCATTTCGATCAGCGCATCCAGATGGTCGATCGCCGAGGGCTTCTCCATCTTCACGATCAGCTGCGCCCGTCCGGCGATCAGCCGCCGTGCCTCGGCCACATCCTCCGGCCGCTGCACGAAGGACAGCGCCACCCAGTCGACGCCGATATCCAGCGCATAGCGCAGATCGTCCCGATCCTTGG
The DNA here is from genome assembly GCA_965237625.1 of Inquilinaceae bacterium. Taxonomy (GTDB): domain Bacteria; phylum Pseudomonadota; class Alphaproteobacteria; order DSM-16000; family Inquilinaceae; genus JABDIP01. The sequence continues at coordinate 136,626 of CBDEGD010000023.1, read as the reverse complement.
GGGTCAGCGGCGACAGCGGCAGGATCGCGTCCGGCACGTTCAGGCCCTTGCGCTCTGATAGGCCGACGCCGGACACCACGACGGTTTCGGCGAAATCCTTGCCGCAGGCCTCGACCTGCAGGCGAACTCTGCCGTCATCCAGCAAAAGGAACTGGCCAGCGGACAGAGCGCTGAACACCTCCGGATGGGGCAGGCGGACCCGGCCGACGTCGCCGGGCTTGTCTTCCATGTCCAGGCGGAATTTCTGCCCCGGCTCCAGTTCGATCGGGCCGTCTGCGAACGTGCCGATGCGCAGCTTGGGGCCCTGCAGATCGGCCATTACCGCCACCGGCCGGCCGAATTCCTCCTCAAGTGCCCGGATCGCCTTCAACCGCTCGGCGTGGTCTTCCTGCCGGCCATGGCTGAAATTCAGGCGAAAGACATCGACGCCGGCGATGAACAGTTCGCGGATCGTCTCGGCGTCGGCGCTCGCCGGGCCGAGTGTCGCGACAATCTTCGTTTGGCGGTCGCGCTTGACGCGTTTGTTTTGCGGCATGCCTGGGGGACTCATGCGGGTGGTGGCGGGAGGATCATTATGGCCCGAAAATCGTTCACATTGGTCAGCGTCGGGCCACTGATCACGAGATTGTTGAGAGCGGCGAAGAAACCATATCCGTCGTTGTCTTCCAAGCGTTCTCTGGGGTTGAGGGCCAATGATCCGGCCTTTTCCAGCGTGTCGGGGCCGCACAGGCAGCCCGCATTGTCCTCCGAGCCGTCGATGCCATCGGTGTCGCAGGCGATAGCGTGGATGCCGGGATGGCCGCCCAAATCGATCGCCAGGGATAGCAGGAACTCCGCATTGCGCCCTCCGCGCCCTTGGCCCCTGACGGTGACAGTGGTCTCGCCGCCGGACAACAGCACACAAGGTGGGTGTGCCGGCTGGCCGTGATGGGCGGCCTGAAACGCCATGGCGGCATGGACCCGGGCCACGTCCCGGGCCTCGCCCTCGATCCGATCCGACAGGATCAGCGGCGCCAGCCCGTGGCGGCCTGCCTCGGCGGCAGCCGCCTCCAACGAGGCCTGTGGCGTCGCAATGACGATCGTCTCGGCGGAGTCGAACACCGGATCGCTGGGTTTGATCGATTCATTGGCCGCCCGTTCCAGATGCCGGGCGACCGATGCCGGCGGGTCGATCCGATAACGGTTGAGGATCTCCCGCGCATCGGCATAGCTGGTCGAATCGGGCACCGTCGGCCCCGAAGCGATAACCGACGGGTCGTCGCCCGGCACGTCGGAGATCAGCAGAGTGACCAGCTTGGCCGGATGTGCCGCGGCGGCCAAACGGCCGCCCTTGATCGCCGACAGGTGCTTCCGCACGCAGTTCATCTCGGAGATGCTGGCGCCGGATTTCAGCAGCGCCCGGTTCACCGCCATCTTGTCGTCCAGCCCGATGCCCTCCGGCGGCAACGACAGCAGTGCAGAACCGCCGCCGGATATCAGGCAGAGCATCAGGTCGTCGGGACCGAGGCCCTGGGCGAGGGCAAGGATTTCGGCCGCCGCCCGCTGGCCGGCCGCGTCGGGAACCGGATGGCTGGCCTCGACGATCCGGATCCGGTCGCAGGGCACCGCGTGGCCATAGCGCGTGACCACCAACCCTTCCAGCGGGCCGGGCCAGTGATCCTCCGCCGCGCGCGCCATGGCGGCCGAGGCCTTGCCGGCGCCGATCACCACCGTCCGGCCCTTTGGCTGCTTGGGCAGATAGGGCGGCACGCAGTGCGCGGGCTGCGCCGCTTCGACGGCAACGGAGAACAGGCGGCGCAGGAGAGTTTCGGGGTCGATATCCATGGCCGCTAATCCAGTCGGTGCGCCATCGGCTGTCAACGCAATTGCGCTTGAGCGTCACCGGCCCTACAAAAATGGAAATGAATTCCACCATGCAAAAACGCGCCCGCAAGTCTGGCGGACCCGCCGCGCCCGGCACCGGGCCGGTGCAGTCGCTCACCCGCGGCCTTGCCCTCCTGGAGGCGCTGGCAGTCGCCACCGACGGTAGCACCCTGACCAGCCTGGCTGAGGCGACCGGGCTGGCGCCATCGACGGCGCACCGTTTGCTCGGAAGCCTGCGCGATCGCGGTTTCGCCGAGCAGGATTCCGGCACCAGCCTTTGGCATATCGGCGCCAAGGCATTCTCCGTCGGCAATGCCTTCCTGCGCGGCCGCAGCTATGTGGCGCTCGCCCGCCGTCACATGCGCGATCTGGTCGACCGTGCCGGCGAGACTGCCAATCTGGCGGTACTGGACCAGAACGGGGCGGTCTATCTGACCCAGATCGAATGCGACCAGATGATGCGCGCCTTCGCCCGCCCCGGCGCCCGGGTGCCGCTGCATTGCTCCGGCGTCGGCAAGGCCTTGCTGTCGGCCCTGCCGACGGCCGAGGCGGAGTCGATCGTCGTGGCGGCCGGCCAGCCGCGCCTGACGGAACACACGTTGACCACGCCGGAAGCATTGCGGGCCGACCTCGACACGACGCGCAGGCGCGGCTTCGCCATCGACGATGGTGAGCATGCGATTGGCCTGCGCTGCGTTGCGGCGACGTTTCACGACGATGGCGGCCGACCGCTTGCGGCTCTGTCGATTTCCGGGCCGGCGGCACGCATCGACGATGCCAAGCTGGAGTCGCTGGGAAGGCTGGTGGCGGAAACCTGCCGGGAGCTGACGGAGGAATTGGGTGGCAAGGTTCTGCCTGCGGCAGGCGACGCAAACTGACCTGGAGGGCCTGAAGATGGATTACGACACCGAGCAAGTCGACGACGCGGTGTTGGCGTTGTTGTACCTCACCACATATCGCGACGAGTATGGGGCACGGGCCTGGAAGGGCCACGACTGGGCGGCGCTCAATCGCCTGCACGAGAAAGACTTGATCGGCGTCCCGAAATCCAAGGCGAAATCGGTGGTGTTGACCGAAGTGGGGCAGGCCAAGTCGGCCGAGCTGTTTCGCAGGTTGTTCGGCAAGTCGAGGTGATTCATTGGCAGGCTCTGCGTCACGAACGGCCCTTCAGGTGAACCACGAGACGTCGGCGCCACCCCCTCACCCTTCCGCGGCGAAGCCGTGGGAAGGTGAGAGGGAGCCCCGCTCTAAGCCTCACTCTGTGTGAAATACTTCATCCATCAGCGCCCACCATTCGCCTTCGGCGCGGGATTCCAGCGGCTGCTGGCAGGGGCCGCAATGGGTGTACCAGTCCTTGATGATCGGCTGGGCGTTCATGTGCTCGAAATCCGCGGCCAGATCCTCGCCGTGATATTCCATATAGCCGAACAGCAGATCGTCCTTGTGGAAGATGCTGTAATTGCGGATATGGGCATCGTGGATGATGCGCAGCACTTCGGGCCAGACCGCGGCGTGCAGGCGCTTGTATTCGTCCAGCTTCTCCGGTTTGACCCGGATCACCATGCCATAGCGTTTCATCGGTCGGCCTCCGGCTCCGTCACTGGATGGTCGCGGTGTGGTCGTCGCGGCGCATGGCCGCGATGGCGTCCCAATCCCAATCGATGCCCAGCCCCGGCTTGTCCGACGGATAGGCCCAGCCATCCTCGATCCTGATCCCCTCCGTCGAGATGTCATCGAGCTGCGGGATGTATTCCAGCCAGGGGGCGTTCGGCACCGCGCAGCATAGCGCCACATGCAGTTCCATCAGGAAATGCGGACAGATCGGTACGTTGAAGGTCTCCGCCAGATGCGCCGTCTTCAGCCAGGGAGTGATGCCGCCGATCCGCGCCACGTCGGCCTGGACGATCGAACAGGCCTCACGCTGCAGGTACTCCCGGAAATGGGAGGGGTGGTAGATCGACTCGCCGACGGCGATCGGCAGGCTGGTGGAGCGCGACAGGCGCACATGGCCGCCGAGATCCTCCGCCGGCAGCGGCTCCTCCAGCCAGCCGAGGTCGAACGTCTCATAGTGCCGGGCCCGGCGGACCGCCTCGGGCACGGTAAAGGCCTGGTTGGCGTCGACCATGATCTGGAACGAGGGGCCGACGGCATCGCGCACGGCGGCCAGCCGGGCGCAGTCTTCGGCCACGCTGGGCCGGCCGACCTTGATCTTGCAGCCCTGAAAGCCCTGCTGCTGGACTGCCAGCGCGTCCTCGACCAGCGCTTCCGGCGACAAGTGCAGCCAGCCGCCTTCGGTGGTGTAGAGCGGCAGGCGGTCCTGGGCGCCGCCGGCCATGCGGTGCAGCGGCAGCCCGGCAACCCGGCAGCGCAGATCCCACAAGGCGGTGTCGATGGCCGCCAGGGCCAGCGACGTGATCGCGCCGACCGCCGTGGCATGGGTGTGAAAGAACAGATCCTTCCAGATCTGCTCCACCATCGCCGGGTCGCGGCCGATCAGCTGCGGTGCCAGATGATCGCGCAACAGAGCCATCACCGAACTGCCGCCGGTCCCGATGGTGTAGCTGTAGCCGGTCCCGCTGGCGCCATCGTCGGTCGTGACGGTGACCAGCGGGGTCTCCTGGGTGACGAAGCTCTGGATGGCGTCGGTGCGCACCACCTTGGGCGGCAGATCGACCATGGCGAGATCGATGCGGGTGATTGTAGCCATGGCCGGTCTCCGTTCAGTCTAGCGGCAGGCGGTAGACCTCGACGGCGTTGGCGCCGAAGATCTTGGCCCGTGTTTCTGCCGATATTGGGCCCAGTACTTCGTCCAGGGCACTCTTCACCCGGTCGTATGGCGCGGCGAGCAGGCTGACCGGCCAGTCCGAGCCGAACAGCACCCGGTCTTCGCCGAACCAGCCCATCACCCTGTCGGCATAGGGTTTCAGATCGGCGGGGGTCCAGCTCTGCCAATCGGCCTCGGTCACCATGCCGGACAGCTTGCACCAGACATTGGGCAAATCGGCGAAGGGGGTCATGGCGGCTGCCCAGTCATCGATCTCACCGGTCGCGATCGGCGGCTTGGCGATGTGATCAATGACAAACCGCACATCGGGCAAGGCACGGGCGGTCGTAAGGCAGGCCGACAATTCGCGGGTGCGCGGCAGCAGATCGTAGACCAGCCCGGCGGCGCCCACCGCGGCGACGCCGCGCTGCACCTCTGGCCGGGTGAACCAGTCGGCGTCGGGTTCGTCATGGACCTGATGGCGGATGCCGACCAGGTATTTGCCGTCGTGCCGCGCTTTCAGCATCGCCAGATCGTCGGCAACATCCGGCTTTGTCAGATCCAGCCAGCCGACCACACCAGCCACGAAATCAGTGGCGGCGGCGGTCTCCATGAACTCGATCGTCTCCTCGAAGCTGGAGCGGGTTTGCACCAGCACCGTCTTGTCGATGCCGCTAGCCTGCAGCAATGGCCGCATATCCGACGGGTCGAAGCGCCGGCGGATCGAGGCCAGTTCCTCGGTCATCCAGGGGTATTCGGCGGTCGCCGGGTCCCAGAAATGATGGTGCGAATCGACGGTGACGTTCTGGCTCATGATACGGCCTCCACCTTGGCGGTAGTGTCGGGTATGGGCGCTTCGGCGTCCGGTTCCTCGCTGTGGATGATAGCCATGATCCGGTGGCTCATGGTGTCGTAGTCGCGGCTGTTGTCGAGTTCTCCGACGATGCGGAAATCGCTCATGACGAGGATCCGGTCCGCCATCTCGATCATCTCCGGCATGTCGCTGGAGATCAGCAGCACGGCGGTGCCGTCGGCGGCCAGTTTCCAGATCAACTCATGCAGATAGGCCTTTGTGCGGATATCGACGCCGACGGTCGGCTCGTCGACGATCAGGGTTTCGACCTCCGCCGCCAGCCATTTGGCGACGCTGACCTTCTGCTGGTTGCCGCCGGAAAGATTGCCGGTGATCTGCTCGACCGATGGCGTGCGGATGTCGAGCTTCGTGACGAAGGGCGCCACCGCATCCCGTTCCCGGCGGTCGGTCAGCAGCCCGAGTATCCCGGCCAGCCGGGTCCAGATCGTGACGCCGATATTGCGCGCGACGGAATGGATCAGGATGAGGCCTTCCTGCTTACGATCCTCGCTGACATAGCCGATGCGGTGGCGTTGCAAGGCGTGGGTGGCATTGGCGATCGACGCAGGCGTCCCCTTCACCGAGACCGTGCCTCCGGTCACCGGCTCGGCGCCGATGATGGCCTTTGCCAGTTCGGTCCGCCCGGATCCGACCAGGCCGTAGAGGCCGACGATTTCGCCCTTCTGCACACTGAGATCGATACCGTCATGTCCGAGTCCGGTCGACACGCCGGTAAGCTGAAGCGCCGGTGTGCCGGCATCGACCGGCTTGTCGCCCAGCACCGCGATCTGCTCGTCACGGCCGATCATCAGCCTGACCAGATCGCCGCGCGAAAGGTCCGCGAGCGGCGTCGGCGGGCAGGCGTTCTTGCCGTCGCGCAGCACGGTCACGCGCTCGCACAAGGCCATCACTTCTTCCAGCTTGTGGCTGACGAAGACGATGGTGACGCCGTCATCGCGTAGCCGCCGCAGCAGGGCGAAGAGGATTTCGGTCTCATGGGCGGTGATAGACGCCGTTGGCTCGTCCATCAGCAGGATCTTCGATTGCAGGGACAGCGCCTTGGCGATCTCGACGATCTGCATCTGGGCGACGCTGAGCGCGCTGACCGGGGCGTGCGGATCGATCGGCAGGTCGAGCAGATCGAGCCATCGCCGCGCCTCCACAAAGACCTGGTCGAAATCCACCAGCCCCATCCGCGCCGGCGGCCGCTCCAGCATGATGTTTTCGCCCACCGTGAATCGGGAGATCAAATTGCGTTCCTGATGAACGGCGCCGATGCCGGCGGCCATCGCATCGCGCGGGGTGGCGAAGTGGGTGAGCTCGCCGTTCAAGCGGATATCGCCGGCATCCGGCCGCGCAACCCCGGTGATGATCTTGATCAGGGTCGATTTGCCGGCGCCGTTTTCTCCGATCAGCGCGTGAATCTCGCCCGGCCGCAGATCCATGAAGACGCGATCCAGGGCCTGAACGCCGGGAAAGGCCTTGCTGACGCCGCTGATGTCCAGAATTGAATCAACCATGGCCGGCCACCGGCACAGCCTGTCGTTCCGCCCGGACCTCGCGATATCGGTTGAGGAACACCGCGCCCAGGATCAGCGCGCCCAGCAGCAATTGCACCCAGTAAGGATCGATCTGCCACAGCACCAGGGCGTTGTTGATCAAAGTGATCATGGCGACGCCCAGCAGGGTGCCAATGACCGAGACATGACCGCCGGTCAGCACCGCGCCGCCGATGATCGGCGCCGCGAAGGACAGGATCAGCCAATCGTCGCCGATGGAGGGCTGCGCGATCTGCAGCCGGGCCACCGCCAGCATGCCGGCAATGGCGCCCAACCCGCCCGAGAGCACATGGGCGGCGATGATCGTCCGTCCCGGCGAGATGCCGGACAAAGCCGCGGCATGCGGATTGCCGCCGACCGCGAGCATCTGGCGGCCGAGCACGCCCCGCGCCATCAGCAGCCATATGGGCGCCGCCACCACGATGGGCGCAATGACGAGAAGTGGGATCGGTCCCAGCCGCGCATTGCCGAAGGCCTTCACGCTATCCGGAATGCCATAGAACGGCTGCGCCTCGGTAATCCCGAGATTGATGCCCTTATAGGCCGAGAGCATGGCCAGGGTGATGATGAAGCCGTTGATCCCGGTGCCTACGGTCAGAGCGCCGTTGATCAGGCCGCAGAGCATTCCCATGCCCAGCCCGATCAGGGCGGCAAGCGGTATCGGAAGACCCCAGACTTCCATCATGCCGCCGAAGGAGATCGCCACCAGCCCGCCAATGGCGCCGACCGCCAGATTCATCTGTCCAACCGCCAGCGTCGCCATCTGCGCCAGGGCGATCACCGACCACAGCGAAAAGGAGATCAGCAGCACATACAGGTTGAACGAGCCGGTGAAAGCGGGCCGGGTCGTGCCCATGATGACCATGCCGAGCACAACGACGATGGCCAGTCCCGCCCAGTCCGAGCGCAACAGCCGTTGTATGCTCCCGGTCATGGCCGCATGACGCGCCGGCGTTCGGCGTACACACTGCGCCCCCGGTCCAGCACGACGGCCGCCAGCAGGATCAATCCAAGGAACAGCTGGATCCAGAAATCGCCGACCTGAAGCAGCAACAGCCCATTCTTGAGCACCCCGACCAGAAGTGCGCCGAGCAGCGTGCCGATAACCGAAACGCCGCCGCCGCTCAATAGGGTGCCGCCGAGCACTGGCGCCAGAAAGGCCGGCAGCAGCCAGTCCATGCCGATATGCCCGGTCATGGACGGCAGCGCGGCCCCGTTCCTCATGGTCAGCATCAAACCGGCCAGGGTCGCCAGACCGCCGGACAGCATATGAGCGATCACGATCGCCCGTTCGACCGGCACGCCGGACAGGGCGGCGGCCTTGGCGTTGGCGCCGGCAGCCAGGATCTGTCGGCCAATGGCGGTATAGCGGAACAGGGTATGTAAGGCGGCGCAGACCGCCAGCGCCACAAACACCAGAACCGATACCAAGCCGAATACCTTCAGCTTGCCGATATCGGTGAAGCTTTTGGGCAAGCCGTTGAACGCCTCGGCTTCGGTCAGCACGATCATCGCGCCGAAGAACAGGCTCATGGTCGCCAGGGTGATGATGAAGCTGTTCACGCCGGTCTTCACCACCGTGATGCCGTTCACCCAGCCCAGCGCCGATCCGAAGGCGAGCGCGATGATCACCGACGGAATGACGGGCAGTCCGATCTGCTGCATCAGCCAGCCGCCAATCATCACCGAAGACACCGCGATCGATCCCACCGCCAAATTCATGCCGCCGGTCGCCAGCACCACCATCATCGAACAGCCGATGACCACGTCGATGGCGACGACCCTGCCCAGGGCATATAGATTGAACCGGGACCCGAAGCCTGCGGTAGCGAACCAGAAGATCAGGACGAAAACCGCGATCACCATGGCCAGCCCAAACTGGCTGCTGGCCAGCCAGCGCAGGCTGGGGCCGTTTCGCGGCATCGTGGTATCGGTCATGGCTTCACTGGCAAATGCTGCTGATCCGAAGCGATCTCAAATACCCTGTCGTAACCGGGACCTGAAGCGCAAGGTGAACGGGCCGCTGCTACCCCCTCACCCTCCCACGGCGAAGCCGTGGGAGGGTGAGGGGGATGGCACAGGCGTTCGGTCCTGGCCGGCAGCCTTGCAAGTCACGCGCAAGGTTGCCGGGCACAGCGCCAATTTCCGGCTACGGGCAGGAAAGGTAGGTGTCCTCGAAGGTGGCCATGATCTCGTTGGTCACCCGCACCATGGCGTCCTGGTAATTGGCCACATCGCTGGCATCGACGAAGGCGGTGCCGCTGTCGATGAACTTCGCGGTCTGCGCCGTCTGCTCGAACGGCGCGTCGGCCTTTACCGTGCAGCCCTGGCGCAGCTTGTCGATGACGAAGGAGCCGATGTAACCCTGGCCGTAGGGGTTCTGCAGCATGGTGCCGTGGACGAAGCCGTCGCCGATGGCGTCCAGCACCACCTGGTCATGATCGATGCCGACCATCTTGATGCGCTGGTCGCCGAGATTGCGCAGCGATGTTGCGGCCACTACCGCCGGCACCCAGGCCGTGGTCACGATGCCGTCCACCTGATCGCCCTGGGCCGCGAGAAAGGCGTTGATCTTCTCGTCGGCCGGTTCCGGGGCGTCGATATCGGCGATCACCTGGATGATGTCGACCGAACCGCCGGCTTCCGCCACCGCCTTTTCGACCGCCTCGATACGAAGTTGGGTATTCGGGTCGACCAGGAAGCCGGTGAAGTGGGCGATGCTGCCCTGGCCGCCCATGGCGTCGATCAGCTCCTTGGTGCCCAGATAGGCCGAGTTGTAGACGTCCGTCCCCATGCAGAAGATCGCCGGGTTCGGGTCCTGCAGGCAACCGGCAAGCGCGATCGACTGGATACCGAACTCGGACAGCTCGCTCAGCGTGCTGCTGGTGCCCACGGCGTCGCCGGGGAATACCAGGAAGCCGTTATAGCCCTGTGCCACCAGGCTCTCGATCAGCTCATTCTGCAGGCTCAACTCCCAGGCCTGCGGAACGCGGTAATCGGCGCCGGAAAGGTCGAATTGCTCGGCGGCATCGTTGCCGGCCTGTTCCCAGGCGGCGAAATACGGGTGAGGGCCGCCGGGAACGAGCGCGACCTTGGTGTCGCTCGCCGCTGCCTGAAGGGCGGTCAGTCCGACTGCCGCGGCACCGGCACAGGTGGCCAAGCGCAGCATCGAAGTGCTGAATTGCATGATTGATTCCTCCCAAGGAATGTTTGGTCGCTTTTTTGACGCTCATCGAAACGACTTTTCAATGGGCGCTTGGCAAGAGTTTAAACGTTTTAACAGCGGCGTGTAAATCGCCGAAGGAGGCGCGCGGAACGGATGTGCGCAATCCGTTCGACCTCCACTGAACGGGGAGTTTCCGCGATGCGGAGGCCTTCAGGAGGCGCGTTTCACCTTCGTGCCGCGCCGGCCGCGTTCGGCATCATAGTGGCCCAGCACCCATTCCAGATGGCTGCGCATGGCTTCCGCCGCGGCATCGGGCTGATGCCCGGCGATGGCGTCGTAGATGTCCTGGTGCTGATCCATCACCGCCCGGTCGTCCTCCGGCGAGGTGAACAGCTTGTAGCGGTGGAATTCCAGCATCTGCATCAGGATGTCGCGGATGACAGTGAGGATATGGGTGTAGACCGGGCTGCCCGCCGCCTTGCCGACGGCGAAGTGGAAGCGGACATCCTCGGTCGCCTTGTCGGCCCCGGCGCGATCCCGCGGGCCGGCGCTCTCCATGGCGGCCAGCCGTTCGGCGATTTCCGCGATCTGTTCGGGCGTCGCCCGTTCCGCCGCCCGGCGTGCGGCCCAAGTCTCCAGCGCCATGCGGATTTCCGCCAGATCGTGCAGGTTATCGAGCTTGGAACGCACCAGTTCCGTGAGGGCATCATCCATCGCCGCCGCTGACGACACCACGCTGGTCCCGCCGCCCTGTACCGCGACCACGAATCCTTGGGTCTTCAGCCGCTGAAGCGCCGCGCGCACCGACACGCGGCTGACATTCATCTGCTCGGCCAGTGCGCGCTCGCCGGGCAGACGCTGCCCCGGTGCCCAATCGCCGCCGGCGATCATGTCGATCAACTCGGCCGCGACGCGGTCGGCGACGCTCTTGCCCAGGGGTGTCGGGATGTCGTTCAAGCCGGGTTGCCCGTTCGGCGGAGAATTACTGGTATTACCACTTGGATCGTGCCGCAACCCCGGCAAGCCGTCAACCGATCGGCGCGGTGGGTTCCGGCGGCGGCGGCTTCGTTGCCGCCGCTGAACCGCGCCGCGCAAGCAGGATGCCCGAGAGCACAATGGCACCGCCCAGTCCCTGCCATATGCCGATCGCCTCACCCAGGACGATCCAGGCCAGAATTGTGGAGGCCACCGGCTGCACCAGCAGGCTGAGGGACGAAAACGCGGCCGGGAGATGCGCCAACGCGTAGGCGATCAGGCTCTGGCCGCCGGCATGGCTGACCAGGCCGAGGCCAAGCAACACGCCCCATCCGAAAAGCGTCGTCGCCAACAGCGGGCCGTCATAGTGCAGCGCAATGGGCAGCAGGAACACTGCGGTGACGACAGAACTCCAGCTCATGATAGTCGCGGTCGAGAAGCGGGCTCGCAGCCGGCCGACAACGATGATGTAGCCGCCATAGAACATGGCGGTGACCAAGCTGATCGCGTCGCCGATCAGATTGTCGGGGCTGATCGTCAGGCTGTCGCCCATCAGCACGATGGCGCCGGCGATGCCGAGTCCCAAGGCGATCAGGAATTGCAGAGTAAAGCGTTCACCGAACAGCAGCCACGATGCCAGGGTGACGAAGATCGGCGCGAAATTCGCCAACAGGGTGGAATTGGCGATCGATGTGAATTGGATCGACCAGTGCCAGCAGAACAGATCGCCGGCAAACATGAACCCTGACAGCACCAGCAGCGCGTAATCCCTAGGGGTAGGCGCCCGCTTCTGCTGGCTCCGGCCGCCCTGGTCGAAAGCGACCCAGATCAGCAGGACCGGGATCGCCAGCGCCGGGCGCCAGAAAGCCGTCACCGGCGCTCCGAGATCGGATAGACGCACGAAGATCGGCGAGAAGGCGATACCCAAGGCGCCGGCGATCAGAGCGGCGAACGCAAACCGGCCGCCGGTTGTGCGCCAGGATTTTTCAGCATGGGTCATCGCCGGGTTATAGCGGGCGCGGCGGATGGCCGATAGCAGGCGATTGTCTCGATCCAACACGGAAACTCGCAGCGCGGCCGACGAGGCGGATTCGGACTCACAAATCGGCTCCACTCTTGAGATTTTGATCTATAGTCCGCTGATGACGAAGAGCATTGCTGCCGAGTTGCACCCCATGGTCGAGCCGCTGATCGGCACCGAAGATCCGCCCGTATTTACCCATTTGAATCCGGGCGGCCGGGGGCGCGCGCTGCTGCTCGCCGATCATGCCAATGCCGCCATACCGAAATCGTTGAACCGGCTTGGCTTGGGGGATGTGCCGCTGGAACGGCATATTGCCTACGACATCGGCAGTCGGATGGTGACGGAGCGGTTGTCGGAATTGCTGGATGCGCCGGCGCTGATCCACGGCTATTCGCGGCTGCTGATCGATCCGAACCGGGAACTGGCCGATCCGACCTCGATCTGCGTGATCAGCGACGGAGTCGTCGTGCCGGGCAACCGGGACCTTGGCGACGCCGATGCCGCGGCGCGCGCGATGGCCTTTTTCCATCCCTATCACGATGCGATCGGAACCGAGATTGACCGGCTGACCGCACGAGACGGTCCGCCGGCGATCATCTCTGTCCATACCTTCACACCGTTGCTGCGCGGTGCCGAACGGCCATGGCATGTCGGGATATTATGGGGCGAGGATGACCGCATGCCGACGCCGTTGATAGAGGCGCTGAGGCGTGATCCGGCGCTGATTGTCGGAGACAACGAACCCTATAGCGGCCGCAACAAGCATGGGAATACGGTCGAAAGCCACGCCTATCCGCGGGGACTTCCCAACGCGCTGATCGAAATCCGCCAGGATCTGGTGGCGACCGACGACGACGCCAGAGCATGGGCCGAACGGTTGGCGGAGCCGTTGGCCGGAATCCTCGCAGATACAGCGATTTTCAAGAAGGATGCCGCCTGATGGCCGGGGAGAAGCCGACATTTTCGCTGGGCATCGAGGAGGAGTACCTGCTGGTCAACCGGCAGACCCGCGATTTGGAACGGGATCCGCCCAAGGCCCTGTTGAAGGATTGCCAGCATCGCATGAAGGGCCGTGTCAGCCCGGAATTCATGCGATGCCAGATCGAGGTCGGTACGCCGGTCTGTGAGGATATCGGCGCGGCGCGCAAGGAACTCGCCTTCCTGCGCCGTAATGTGGCCGGGTTGGCAGAGACGCACGGGCTGGCCATCATCGCCGCCTCGACCCATCCCTTCGCCCATTGGCAGCCGCAGAAGCACACCCATGCCAAGCGCTATGACGAGTTGGCAAGGGATATGGGCGTGCCGTTGCGCCGGTTGCTGATCTGCGCCAACCACGTCCATGTTGGGATCGACGACGACAATCTGCGCATCGATCTGATGAACCAGGTGCGGTACTTCCTCCCGCATCTGCTGGCGCTCAGCACCTCATCGCCGTTCTGGCAGGCCCAGGACACCAAACTGAAATCCTACCGGCTGGCGGTGTTCAACGAGATGCCGCGCACCGGCATGCCCGAGGAATATCAAAGCTACGGCGAATACAAGAAGCACATCGACGCCCTGGTCCTGACCAAGGTGATCGAGGATGGCACCAAGATCTGGTGGGATGTTCGGCCCAGCGCCCGGTTCCCGACATTGGAGATGCGCATCTGCGACATCTCCACGACCCTCGAGGACGGCATCGCCATCGCGGCGCTGTATCAATGCCTGCTGCGCATGCTGTGGCGGCTGAAGCGCATGAATGTGACTTGGCGCCGGTACAACACGCTGCTGATCAACGAGAACCGCTGGCGCGCCATGCGTCACGGATTCGACGCGGGTCTGATCGATTTCGGCCGTGGCGAGATGGTGCCCTACGGGGATTTGCTGGAAGAGATCCTCGATCTGGTGAAAGAGGATGCCGAGGCCTTGGGCTGCGAGGCTGAGATCGCCCATACCAGGGAGATCCGCAAGCGCGGCACCAGCGCGCATCGGCAACTCGCGATCTATCAGAAAGCCTTGGCTGATGGCGCCGATGAAAGCGAGGCGCTGGTCAAGGTCGTCGATTGGCTGATCGAGGAAACCCTGGTCGGGGTGGATTGAAACCGGTGCCGGAAGCGCCCCCTTCCGGCAAAAATGCACAGGTGCTTTTCTCGGCCGCACCTGCCCCCACATCTAAGCAAATACCAATCCAAGGGACTCCGATCGATGGACGACACCACACGTACCGAGCTTGAAGCCGCCGCCTTCCGCCGCCTCGTGGCGCATTTCGGCGAGCGTACCGATGTGCAGAACATCGATCTGATGAACCTGGCCGGATTCTGCCGCAACTGCCTGTCGAAATGGTACCGCGCCGCCGCCGAGGATAAGGGGCTGGAGATGACCTATGACGAGGCCCGAAGGGCCGTCTACGGCATGCCCTATGCCGAATGGAAAGCGCAGTACCAGACCGAGGCGAGCCCGGAGCAGAAGGCGGCGTATGAGCTGAACAAGCCGGCGGAGGGGCATTAGGCGTTCATCGCCGATAGTGCGCTTGCACCCTCAAGCCTCTGGCCCTATCGTCGCGCTCGCCGCCCGGATCCCGTCCAGGGCCAAGCCATATTCCAACGGATTTCAAGAGGATCGCCATGACTGATGTCGGCGGAATCGCCGCGGATCGTTTGCGTTCGTTCATCGAGCGAATCGAGCGGCTGGAAGATGAGAAGGCCGCGCTGGCGGCCGATATTCGCGAAGTCTTCGCCGAGGCCAAGTCGAACGGCTTCGACACCAAAATCATGCGCCAAGTGGTCCGGCTCCGGAAGATGGAGAGCGCCGACCGCGAGGAGCAGGAACTGCTCCTCGACCTGTACAAGCGCGCGCTCGGCATGTCCGAACAGGAGCTTGCCGAGGCGAGTTGAGTCGCTGGGCAACGGACTCCGTTGTCCCAAACCGCGCACGCCGCTACTCTCGCTTCAAACAGACAACAGCCTGAACGCCGTCGCGATGGGGCGGGCGTAGATGCTGTGCAGGAGGAATCATGAAGGTTACGGGATTTAAGCTGGGTATTGCGGCCACTTTGACCGGCTTGGCGATGGCCGGCAGCGTCGCGGCGCAGGAACTGAACTTTTTCACCATCGGGACCGGCGGGACCGGCGCCACCTACTATCCGCTGGGCGGCGTGATCGCCAACGCGGTCTCCAACCCGCCTGGATCGCGGCCCTGCGATGAGGGTGGAAGCTGCGGCGTGCCCAACCTGATCGCTGTGGCGCAGTCCTCACGCGGTTCGGTGAACAATGTGAACGGCATCAATTCCGGGCTGTTCTCCTCCGGCTTCTCGCAGTCGGACGTGGCCTATTGGGCCTATACCGGGACGGAAGTGTTCGAAGGCCAGGATCCGATGACCGGCTTGCGCGCGGTCGCCGCGCTCTATCCGGAGCATATTCATCTGGTCGCCAGCGCGGATGCCGGCATCGAGACTGTTGCCGATCTGCGTGGCAAGCGGGTGTCGCTGGACGAGCCCGGGTCCGGGACCTATGTCGACGCGCTGATTATTCTGACCGCCTATGGTCTGACCACCGACGATGTCGACGTCGACTATCTGAAGCCGGGACCGGCCAGCGACGCCATCCGCAACGGCCAGCTCGACGCCTTCTTCATCGTCGCCGGTTACCCGACAGGTGCGGTGGTCGAGCTTGCTTCCTCGGCCGATATCACATTGGTCCCGGTTGCCGGTGATGAAGCGACGGATATCATCGAGGATTACGGCTTCTTCTCCGCCGACGCGATCCCTGCCGGCACCTATGAGGATATCGGCGAGACCGGCACCCTGGCCGTCGGCGCCCAGTGGATCACCAGCGCCGATCAGGATGAAGAGCTGATCTATCAGATCACCCAGGCGCTGTGGAACGAAAAGACCCGCCGCCTTCTGGATGTCGGCCACGCCAAGGGCGCGTCGGTCACGCCGGAAACGGCGCTGGAGGGTATCGGCATTCCGCTGCATCCGGGTGCCGAGCGCTTCTATCGCGAAGCGGGCATGCTCTAGCAGGTCGCGTTCGCCTATCGGTAACGCCGAGAAACAGCGCGTCGTTGCCGCAGTGACATAACCGCCGGCCGGGCCACATCCGGCCGGCGGACCTGATTCTGCAGCATCGCTGAGAGTAGGGCCGGCATGGCGGATACCGATCAGTCGCACATCGAGCCCGTGAGCGGTGATGGTGTCGGGGGCCTGGAACAGCGCTACGATCCGGAGTTGAACTTCCGCCCTATGGGCCATCGGGTCGGCCAGTTCGTCGGCACCGCACTGGTGGCAATGTCCCTGTACCACATCTACGCGTCCGGCTTCGGGCCGCCGCGCGAGCTGATTCATAAGGGCATTCACCTCGCCTTCGTGCTGAGCTTGGTGTTTCTGGTCTTCGGTGCGACGCCCGGCGCCTATACACGAGAGCCGAAGTCGACGTTGTTGTTTCCGGGCGGCTTGCCGCTTTGGGACTGGGTGCTGGCAGCGGCCGCCGTCGTCGTGACCCTGTACCTGCCGCTCTTGCCGACCGAACAGGTGGCCATGCGGGTCGGCAACCCGGCCACCAGCGACATCGTCGCGGGGACCTTTCTGCTGATCCTGGTATTGGAGGCGGCCCGGCGGTCCATGGGCTGGACCCTGCCTTTCATTGTATTGATCTTCATTCTCTATGGGCTTTTCGGCCGCTACGCGCCGGGCATACTGAAGCACCCCGGCAACAGTTGGACCGGGCTGATCAATCACCTCTACATGACAGGTCAGGGGATCTACGGCATTGCCGTCTGGGTGATCGCCAAGATCGTCTTCCTGTTCGTGCTGTTCGGTGTTCTGGCATCCCGCATCGGGCTGGGACAGTTGTTCATCGATATCGCCGTGAGCGTGGCAGGTCGGTATTCCGGCGGTCCGGCCAAGGTTGCAGTGTTGTCGTCGGCCATGCTCGGTATGATCTCCGGCTCTTCGATCGCCAATACCGTCACCACCGGGTCGATGACGATCCCGATGATGCGCCGTATCGGCTATCCGCGCCATTTTGCCGCTGCGGTGGAGGCGACTGCGTCGACCGGCGGCCAGATCACGCCCCCGATCATGGGAGCGGCCGCGTTCCTGATGGTCGAATTCCTGGAGGTGCCTTACCGGGAAATCCTACTGGCGGCGACGGTACCCGCGTTGCTCCATTATTTCGGCGTGCTGGTCATGGTGCATCTTGAGGCGAAGAAACTCGGCCTGCGCGGCCTTCGGCCCGACGAGATGCCGCGCCTGATGCAGACCATGCGCAAAAGCTGGATGACGCTCATTCCGCTCGTGCTGCTGATCTATATGATCCTCGACGGCCGGTCCCCGGACTTCGCGGCATTTTGGAGCATAATCGCCTGTATTGCGATCGGCCTGCTGAACCCCATGCAGCGTATCGGCTTCAGTGATCTGTTCGATGCGATGAAGACTGGCGCGCAATACGCCTTGGCGGTCGGCGCGGCGGCGGCGGCGATTGGCATCGTGATCGGCGTCGTCACTTTGACCGGCAGCGCCTTTCGGCTGAGCGGCATGGTAATCGACGTTGCCAGCCAGGTCGCGACGTTCCTGGAGCCGTTCATACCCTTCGGGTGGTTCAGCGTGGCCGCGATGACGCTGTTCTTCACCCTCGTGTTCACCGCCTTTGCCTGCATCATTCTAGGCGCCGGAATTCCGACGACGACCACTTATATAATCCTGGTTTCCCTGACCGCCCCGGCTCTCGCCCTGCTCGGTGTGCCAAATCTGGTCGCGCATTTCTTCGTCTTCTACTACGGGGTATTGGCGGACATTACGCCGCCTGTGGCCCTGGCCGCTTATGCAGCGGCCGGGATCGCCGGCGCCGATTTGTTCAAGACCGGCAACACGGCATTCCGTTTGGCCATCGCCAAGGCGCTGGTGCCGATCGTCTTCGTGTATTCGCCGGTGATGCTGATCGTCACCGACGGTTTCACCTGGTCGGCCTTCGCGGTAACCGTCGGTGGCGCGACAGCCGGGATCGGCCTGCTGGGCGCGGCTTTCACCGGCTATTTGCTGGCCCCGATGGCAATGGCGGAGCGATGGCTGCTGGGTGTGGCGGCTTTGTTTTTCATCTCACCCGGCGGGACCACCATGGCAGTTGGTGCTTTACTCGCCGCGCCCGTGGTCGCGCGGCAGATCTGGGCACGCAGGTCGTCATTGGCCTCGCCATAGCCTCCTGTCGTATTTCGGCCAAGCGGGGTCGCGCGGAAGAGAGCGTAAGGAACGGGTTTCTCTAGCGTATCCGGGCGCGGAAGTGCGCACGGTACCGTGTCCGGATCGCTGGAGGGACTCGATGGGTCGGCATGAAAGGGTATTCGCGATTGCCGGCGGAGATGCGACTCCGCTGTGCGACA
Source organism: Inquilinaceae bacterium (assembly GCA_965237625.1). GTDB lineage: Bacteria > Pseudomonadota > Alphaproteobacteria > DSM-16000 > Inquilinaceae > JABDIP01. The sequence goes on along the minus strand of CBDEGD010000023.1, from coordinate 118,068 downwards.
AGCGTGCGATCGTCGACTTTCTGGCCGGGTATTCCGTCGAGACATCGCCAGCCGCAGCCGACCGTCTGGACAGTTTCCGCGACCATCTGCATCCGGGCACGCGTGTGTACATCGCCACATTGCCCGGCACCGGATTCGAACAGGTGATTTCGACCGCCTTGCGATTACGGGATGAGGGTATGGTCCCGGTGCCTCATCTGCCGGCGCGTGGCATTACCGGGCCGGGTCAACTCGCCCGCCTGCTCGGCGAGTTGAACGGTGAGGCCGGCGTTGAGGATGTGCTGGTGATCGCCGGTGGTCTGCGCAGCCCCGTCGGCACTTTCGACCGGACCATGAAGATGCTTGAGACCGGACTGTTCCAACAAAACGGTATCCGGAGGATCGGTGTCGCCGGCCATCCGGAAGGCAACCCGGATATCGATCCCGACGAACTGTCCGTCGCCCTCGCGGCAAAGAATGCCTTTGCCGAACGATCCGGCATCGCTCTGCATCTGGTGACCCAATTCTGCTTCGACCCGAAGCCGGTGATCGCCTGGGACAAGGCCATTCAAAAAGCCGGCAACCGCCTGCCCATTCATATCGGCATCGCCGGTCCCGCCACCCTGAAAAGCCTGCTCAACTATGCCCGCATGTGCGGCATAGGCCCGTCGGCCCGGGTGCTGTTCCGGCAAGGACGCAACCTTGCCCGGCTCGGCATGGTTTCGGCGCCCGACCAGGTGGTTACCGGCTTGGCCCGGTATCGGGCCACGGACCCGCAATGTGGGATCGGGCGAGCGCATTTTTACACTTTCGGCGGGCTGCGACGCACGACCCGGTGGCTGGATGCGGTGCTGAAGGACGAGTTCGACATGATCCCCGACAAGGGGTTCGCCGCCCGGGTCGAACTGTAGCAGCACCGGAGATCGGCCAGCAGGATCTCGCCAAGCGGGATCACACGGTGATGGCGCGCTCTTCCCGCGGCGACTTGCCGTACATCTCGCGATAGCATTTTGAGAAATGCGATGCCGACACGAACCCGCAGGCCAATGAAAGATCCACGATCGGCATTTCGCTCTGGTACAGCAGGTGCCGAGCCCGCTCGAGCCTGAGTTCCAGATAGTATTGCGCTGGCGCCCGGCCGAGATGTTTGCGGAACAGACGCTCAAGCTGGCGCCTGGACAGACCGACAAACTGCGCGAGTTCGTCCTGGGTCAACGGTTCGCTGAGATTGGCCTCCATCAATTCGACGGCGCCGATCAGCTTCGGATTATGCACGCCCAGCCGCGGCCCGATGGGCAGCCGCTGACGGTCGGTGCCGCTGCGGATCCGGTCGACCATGAACTGTTCGGAAACTTTGGTCGCCAGTTGCTGTCCGTGCTGTTCGCGGATCATATCCAGGATCATGTCCATGGCTGCCGTACCGCCGCAGCAGGTATAGCGGTTGCGGTCGACCTCATAGAGGTCGGCATTCACGTCGATTTCCGGAAAGGTCTCCACAAAGCCGGGCAGGTTTTCCCAATGGATCGCGCATTTGTATCCGTTCAGCAGCCCGACCCGGGCCAGCACCCAGGCGCCGGTGCACACCGCCCCGATATCGGCGCCCATCCGTTCCATGCGGCGCAACCATCCGTAGACCTCATCGTCGCGGTAGCGCTCGACGTTAACCCCGGCGCAGACGATCACCATGTCGATCGGGCGGCCATAGGCGCTGGTGCGCTGAACGTCGGCGATCGACATGTCGGCGCCCACGACGATGCCGCTGCTGGCGCGGACCGGGCCGCCATCCTTGGATATCACCGGCCAGCCGTAAAGTTCTTTCCCGGCCATACGGTTGGCGACGCGCAAGGGCTCGACGGCCGTAGTGAAAGCCACCATCGAGAAATCCGGGACCAGCATGAATCCGATCATCTGTGGACGGTACGGCTCTTCGCCGATATCCATCGTGTGGTTCGCCATGTGACGGTCACCGTTTGGCTCGGACGCCCGGTCCGACTGCACTCCTCCTATCACATGTCGCAATTTGAACAAAGCCGTGACTGCAAGGATGCAATTCTATTCGTCGCGGGGGCTTTGTGCGCTGCAACATTCGGCAACGCTTGGCCTGTCCGACCGAATGTCGCACATTGCACAAAACGGGTCGCCGCCAATCGTGTCGTCGCGGCGGCCGGGTGGCAGCATTCCGAGCCTGGAATGGCGTGGCGCGCGGCCGCCGGACCCTGGCTGGGCGACCGAAACAGGAGGTTCCATTTTGTCCAAGTCCGACATCGAGATCGCCCGCGAGGGGTCGATGCAGCCCATCGAAACCATTGCCGCCGGCCTGGACATCCCGGAGACGGCGATCCATCGGTTCGGCCGGAGCATCGCCAAGATCGATCTCGATTACCTGAACTCCCTGGAAGACCGTCCGGATGGCAAGCTGGTGCTGGTCACCGCTATCACCCCGACGCCGGCGGGCGAGGGCAAGACCACAACGACGGTTGGCCTCGGCGACGGTCTGAACCGGATTGGCCACAAGACAACGATCTGCCTGCGCGAACCCAGCCTTGGGCCATGCTTCGGCATGAAGGGCGGGGCGGCCGGTGGCGGCTATGCCCAGGTCGTGCCGATGGAGACAATCAACCTCCATTTCACCGGAGACTTCCACGCCATCGGCAGCGCACACAATCTGCTGTCGGCGCTGCTGGACAATCACATCTATTGGGGCAACGCCCTGGACATCGACGCGCGCCGGGTCACCTGGCGGCGGGTGATGGACATGAACGACCGGGCCCTGCGCGAGATCGTCTGCAATCTGGGCGGGGTGGCCAACGGCTTCCCGCGGGAGGCCGGCTTCGACATTACCGTCGCCTCCGAGGTGATGGCGATCCTGTGCCTGGCCACCAGCCTGGACGATCTGCAGGAGCGGCTGGGCCGGATCGTCGTCGCTTACACCAGGGATCGGAAGCCGGTGCTGGCGTCCGACCTCAATGCCCATGGGCCGATGTCGGCGCTGTTGAAAGACGCGCTGATGCCGAACCTGGTGCAGACGCTGGAGAACAACCCGGCCTTCGTCCATGGCGGCCCCTTCGCCAATATCGCCCATGGCTGCAACACGGTCATGGCGACCCGGGCGGCGCTGAAGATGGCGGATTTCGTGGTCACCGAGGCCGGCTTTGGCGCCGATCTGGGGGCCGAGAAATTTTTCGACATCAAATGCCGCAAGGCCGGCCTGAAACCCGACGTGGCGGTCATGGTGGCGACCGTCCGGGCCCTGAAAATGCATGGCGGCGTCGACAAGAACGATCTCGGTCAGGAGAACGTTGAGGCGGTCAAGGCCGGGCTCGCCAATCTCGGCCGGCACCTGCGCAATATCGGCCAGTTCGGCGTGCCGGCGGTGGTCGGGGTGAACCGCTTCACCAGCGACAGCGAGGCCGAGATGCAGGCGATCGTCGATTACTGCACCGATTTTGGTGTCGATGCGTTTGTTTGCAGCCATTGGTCCGACGGCGGTGCCGGGATCGAGGACATGGCTCGCGCGGTGGCCGAACTGGCCGCTGATGGCCATGCCCAGTTCCGCACCCTCTACGACGATGAGATGCCGCTGTTCGACAAGGTCCGGCACATCGCCCGCACACTCTATGGCGCCGATGATGTGATCGCCGACAAGAAGGTCCGGGATCAGTTCCGTCAGTTCGAGGCGGCCGGGCACGGTCATTTCCCGATCTGCATCGCCAAGACCCAGTACAGCTTCTCCACCGATCCCAGTCTGAAGGGTGCGCCGACCGGCCATGTGGTGCCGATCCGCGAGGTCCGGCTGAATGGCGGCGCCGAGTTCCTGGTGGTGATCTGCGGTGAGATCATGACCATGCCAGGATTGCCGCGGGTGCCTGCGGCCAATGCGATCTTCGTCAATGGGGACGGTCAGATCGAGGGCTTGTTCTGAGCCGGCGCAATGCCGGATCGGAGGGGGATCGGCGACCATGAAAAAATATTCGTTCATGTCCCTGGCGCGCAACGCGCTGACCGGACACAAGAACTGGCAGCAGGTCTGGCGCAGCCCCGACCCAAAGCCGTCCTATGATGTGATCATCATCGGCGGCGGCGGGCACGGCCTCGCCACCGCCTATTATCTGGCCAAGGAACACGGCATCACCAATGTGGCGGTGCTGGAGAAGGGCTGGCTGGGCGGCGGCAATACCGGCCGCAACACCACCATCATCCGCTCCAACTATCTGTTCGACGACAGCGCGCATCTCTACGAGCATGCGCTCAAGCTTTGGGAAGGGCTGAGCCAGGAACTGAACTACAACGTCATGTTCAGCCAGCGCGGCGTGCTCAACCTATGTCACGACATCCACGAGGCGCGCGATCTACAGCGCCGGGTCCACGCCAACCGCCTGAACGGCATCGATTCTGAGTGGCTGGATCGGGATGCCGCGTTGGCGTTCTGTCCGCTACTCAACGGCGATCCGAACCTGCGCTATCCGGTCTATGGCGGCACCTTGCAGCGGCGCGGCGGCACCGCGCGCCACGACGCCGTCGCCTGGGGTTATGCCCGCGGCGCCGACGCCAGGGGCGTCGACATCATTCAGAATTGCGAGGTCACCGGCATCACGGTGGAGGCCGGTCGGGTGCGCGGCGTCGAGACCACGCGCGGCGCCATAGGTGCCAACAAGATCGGCATCGTCGCCGCCGGCCATGCCAGCGTCATCGCCTCGATGGCGGGTATCCGTCTGCCGTTGGAAAGCCACCCGCTTCAGGCGCTGGTCTCCGAACCGGTCAAGCCGGTGCTGGATTGCGTAGTGATGTCCAGCGCGGTGCACGCCTATATCAGCCAGTCCGACAAGGGTGAGATGGTGATCGGCGCCGGCGCCGACCCCTATGTCAGCTACACCCAGCGCGGCGGCTTCAACATCATCGAGCAGACACTCAGCTCGATCGTCGAGCTGTTTCCGATCACCAGCCGGCTGCGCATGCTGCGGCAATGGGGCGGGATCGTCGATATCGCGCCGGATGCCAGCGCCATCATCGGCAAGACTCCGGTCGAAGGCTTGTACGTCAATTGCGGCTGGGGCACTGGCGGTTTCAAGGCGACGCCGGGCTCCGGCCATGTCTTCGCCCATACGGTGGCGCGGGACGAGCCGCATGCCCTGAACGCCGCCTTCTCCCTGGACCGCTTCTCCAGCGGCGAGCTGGTCGCCGAGCACGGCGCCGCTGCCGTGGCGCATTGAGGCTCTTTTGATGATGATTGCTTTCAAGCCCCCTCACCCTCCCACGCTGACGCGCGGGTCCCTCCCTCGCCCACAAGGGGAGAGGGGAATGGAGCGCAGCGCGGCTGTTGATACCCCTCTCCCCTTGTGGGCGAGGGAGGGACCCGGCGCGGAGAGCTGGGAAGGTGAGGGGACTATCCGAAACGCTTCCTTGGGCCGTTCATAATGTTCCAGATCGACTGCCCCTGGTGCGGGCCCCGCGAAGTGCGGGAATTCTCCTGTGGCGGCGAGGGCCATATCGTCCGGCCGAAAATGCCGTCATCGGTCAGCGACGACGAGTGGGCCGACTATGTGTTCATGCGCAAGAACCCCAAGGGCCTGCATTTCGAGCGTTGGGTGCACAGCCATGGCTGCCGGCGCTGGTTCAACGTGGCGCGCAACACCGCCACCGACCGTATCCTGGCGATCTATGGCGCCATAGAGCCGCCGCCCAAATTGACCGCCGAACCGCCGCCGACACCCTGCGGCGAACCGGCCGTCGGATCCGGCAATCTGGCGATGACGGAATCGGGTTCCGAAAAGGCCGACCGATGAGCGGCCAGAGCTTCCGACTGCCCGAAGGTGGGCGTATTGACCGCGGCACCCCGGTCAATTTCTCCTTCAACGGTACATCCTATCAGGGCTATGCCGGCGACACGCTGGCCTCGGCCCTGCTGGCCAATGGCGTGCATCTTGTCGGCCGCGGGTTCAAGTACCACCGGCCCAGGGGCATCGTGTCGGCCGGTGCGGAAGAGCCGAACGCGCTGGTTCAACTCGGCGATGGTGCCGGTCGCACCGACCCCAATATGCGGGCGACCCAGGTCGAACTGTTCGAAGGCCTCACCGCTTCGAGCCAGAACTGCTGGCCGTCCGTCAAACATGATTTCGGCGCCGTGGCCGATGTCATGTCGCCCTTGTTCCCGGCCGGTTTCTACTACAAGACCTTCATGTGGCCGGCGAGCTTCTGGCATGGCTATGAGGCGCTGATCCGCCGCGCCGCCGGCCTTGGCCGGGCGCCCACCGGCCCCGATCCCGACCGCTACGACCACTGCCATGCCCATTGCGACGTGTTGGTCGTCGGCAGCGGACCCGCCGGCCTGGCGGCTGCTCAAGTGGCGGCGAAATCCGGCGCCCGGGTCATCCTGGTGGATGAACAGCCCGAGTTGGGCGGCTCGCTGCTCTCGGAGCCGGCGGACGGCCTCACTATCGACGGCAAGCCGGCCGCCGATTGGCGTGCCGCGACGCTGGCCGCCCTGGCCGGCAAAGGTGAGATCCGGCTTCTGCCACGGACCACGACCTTCGGCTATTACCACGGAAACTACGTAGGCATGCTGGAGCGGGTGTCGGATCACCTGCCGCCCGGCACGGCCGGTGAGGGCACGCCGCGCCAGCGTTTTTGGAAGGTGCGCGCCAAGCAGATCGTGCTGGCCACCGGCGCCATCGAGCGTCCGCTGGTCTTCGCCGAGAATGACCGCCCCGGCATCATGCTGGCCGGTGCGGTGCGGACCTTCGTCAATCGCTATGGCGTCCTGCCCGGGCGCCGGGTGGCGATCGTCACCAACAACGACAGCGCCTACCGCACTGCCCTCGATCTGGCTGCCCGGGGCGCGAAGGTGGCGGCCATCGTGGATGTGCGGCCGGAACCGTCGGGCTCCTTGCTGCAGCAGGCCGCGAGGCTGGGGATCGAGATACTCGCGGGGCATACGGTGCTGGGAACCGAGGGCCGCCGGCGCGTCCGTCGCCTTTGGGCGGCGCCGCTTTCCGCCGATGGCGAGTCCGTCGCTTCATCCGGGCGCCAGGTCATCGACTGCGATCTGGTCGCCGTCTCCGGCGGCTGGAACCCATCGGTACATCTGCTGTCCCAGTCGCGCGGCACGGTGAAATTCGACGAGAGCATCGCCTCCTTCATCCCGGACCGGTCGTTCCAGCAGGAGCGTTCGGCGGGTGCCTGCAACGGCACCTTCGATATGGCGGGCTGTCTGTCGGAGGGCTTCGCGGCCGGGGTCGAGGCGGCAAAGGCGGCCGGGTTCACCGCCCGCAAACCCAAGGCCCTCAAGGTCGACGAGAACGAACAGACGCCGTCGCGCCACATCTGGCTGTTGCCTTCGGATCGGCCTGCGGAGCGGGTAAAGGCCTTCGTCGACCAGCAGAACGACGTGACCGCCAAGGATCTGAAACTGGCCATCGGCGAGGGCTACCGCTCCGTCGAACATGTGAAGCGCTACACCACCACCGGCATGGGCACCGACCAGGGCAAGACCGGCAACGTCAACGCCCTGGGCATTGTCGCCGGCGCGCTGGGTCAGACCATCCCGGAGATCGGCGTCACCACTTTTCGCCCGCCCTATACGCCAGTCACCTTCGGCGCGATTGCCGGGCGCGACGTGAAGGCGCTGTACGCACCGGTTCGCAAGACGCCGATGCATGGCTGGCACGCGGAGAACGGAGCGATCTTCGAGAATGTCGGCCAGTGGAAACGGCCCTGGTATTACCCGCTGCCCGGCGAATCCATGGACGATGCGGTCGACCGCGAGGTCCAGGCGGTACGCAAGTCGGTCGGCATCTTCGATGGCTCCACGCTCGGCAAGATCGACATCCAGGGCCGCGACGCTGCGGAATTCCTGAACCGCGTCTACACCAATGCCTGGTCCAAGCTGGGCGTCGGGCGCTGCCGCTACGGGCTGATGCTGGGCGAGGACGGCATGGTGATGGATGACGGCGTCACTACCCGCCTCGGCGAGAACCACTTCCACATGACCACCACCACCGGCGGTGCCGCGTCAGTGATGAGCTGGCTGGAGGAGTGGCTTCAGACCGAATGGCCGGAGATTAAGGTCCATCTGACCTCGGTCACCGATCAATGGGCGGTCATGGCCCTGGCCGGTCCCCGAAGCCGCGACCTCATCTCCAGCCTGTCCGAGGGCATCGACTTCGATGGCGAGGCGTTTCCACATATGGCCATGCGGGAAGGCACGGTGGCGGGTGCGCCGGCGCGGGTGTTCCGCATCAGCTTCTCCGGCGAGATGGGGTACGAGGTGAACGTGCCCGCATCCCAGGGTCTGGCTGTCTGGCGGGCGGTGGCGGAGGCCGGGCAGGCTTTCGATGCGACGCCCTACGGCACCGAAACCATGCATGTGCTGCGCGCGGAGAAGGGCTTCATCATCGTCGGCCAGGAGACCGACGGCACGATCACCCCGTCCGACCTGCAGATGGACTGGATCGTCAGCCGCAAGAAGCCGGACTTCATCGGCAGCCGTTCGCTGACACGGCGGGACATGCAGCGGGACGACCGCAAGCAGCTTGTGGGCCTGCTCACAAGCGATCCGGCGCTACGCCTGGAGGAGGGTGCGCATGTGATCGCCACGGAGATCGAGCCGCCGCCACCGGTGCCGATGCTCGGCCATGTGACTTCCAGCTATCACAGCCCCAGCCTCGGCCGCTCGATCGCCCTGGCGCTGGTCAGGGGTGGCGCGGCTCGGACTGGCGAGACCCTGTACGTCGCCATGCCTGGCCGCACCATCCCGGTCGAGGTCACCAGCCCCGTCTTCTACGATCCTGAAGGGGAGCGGCTCCATGGCTGAGACGATGAGCGCAACCCGGGCCACAGCGCTGTCCGACCTCGATCTGGTGACGTACGCCTACGGCGGTACGGATGGGCATACAGGCGTACGCATGAGCGATCGATCGCAGGGCGGGCGGATATCCCTGCGCGGTGATCCCGCTGACCGAGCGTTCATGACAGCGGCCGGCCAAGCGCTCGACATGGTGTTGCCGACCGACCCAAACACCGGCGCGGTCGCTGACCGAGTGGCCGCGTTGTGGCTTGGGCCAGATGAGTGGCTGCTGACGACGGGCGAAGAGGCGGCGCCGGCGGTGACCGAGGCGCTCCGTAAGGCGCTGGCAGGTCTGGCGGCTGCTGTGGTGGATGTAGGCGACGCGGCCACGGTGATCCGTCTCAGCGGCTCGAGCGCCGCTGAAGTGCTCGCCAAAGGCTGTGCGCTGGATCTGCATCCCACGGTGTTTGGACCGGGCAGAGTGGCGCAGACACTGGTGGCGCAGGCCGATGTCATCCTGCACCGGGTCGAAAGCGACTCGGCCGATGAGCCGGCCTTCGACATCCACGTCCGACGGTCCTTCGCGGAATACCTATGGCAGTGGCTCGCCGATGCGGCGATGGAATATGGCGTCGGCGTAGACCGCTGATTGGGAAGCACGCCGACGTGGCCCGATAGGGCGGTTCGGCAGAGAGAGTTGGGAGGCTGTGATGAAGTCCCATGCACGTGTCGTAGTGATCGGCGGCGGCGTCGTCGGCGTCAGCGTTCTCTACCATTTGACCAAGAAGGGCTGGTCGGATGTGGTGCTGCTCGAGCGGACCGAGCTGACCGCCGGCTCGACCTGGCATGCCGCCGGCCTGCTGCCTCTGTTCAATATGAGCTACACGGTCGGCCAGATCCATAAATACTCGGTCGACCTTATACAAGGCCCTGGAGGCGGAGACGGGCCAGGATGTCGGCTTCCACGTCACCGGCAATCTGCGGCTGGCGACCAACAAGGAGCGGATGGACGAGTACCAGAAGTACTGCGGCACCGCGAACACCATCGGCGTTCCCTTCGAGATGATCGGCCCGTCCGAGATCAAGGAACTCTGGCCCCTGGCCAATATCGACGGGCTGGTCGGTGCGCTGTTCCATCCCGATGACGGCCATATCGCGCCGGTCGACCTGACCAACGCCATGGCCATCGGCGCTCGCAAAGCCGGTGCCGAGATCAACCGCAACACCGAAGTCACCGGCATCGAGCAATTGCCGAGTGGCGAGTGGCGGATCAAGACCGACAAGGGCGACATCACCTGCGAACATGTGGTCAGCGCCACCGGCAACTACGCCCGCCAGACCGGCGCCATGGTCGGGCTCGATGTGCCAGCGATCCCGGTCGAGCACCAATACATCGTCACCGATGCCCATCCGGCCCTGCTCGAGCGCAAGCAGGCCGGCCTGCCGGAAATGCCGGTGCTGCGCGAATCCGACGCCTCCTATTACCTGCGCGAAGAGCGCCAGGGCATGATCCTCGGCCCCTATGAAAAGGGCGCGCCGGCGGTGTTCGTCGACGGGGTGCCGGAGACCTTCGGCCAGGATCTGTTCCCCGGCGACCTCGACCGGCTGGAGCCGCATATCGAGGCCGCTATCAACCGGGTGCCGATCTTCGGCGAGGCCGGCATCAAGACCGTGATCAATGGGCCGATCTCCTATACGCCCGATGGCAGCCCGCTGGTCGGCCCGGCCTGGGGGCTGAAGAATTTCTGGCTGTCGGAAGGCCACAGCTTCGGGGTCACCGCCGCCGGCGGCTCAGGCTGGCAGCTCGCGGAGTGGATCACCGAGGGCGAGCCCGGCATCGACATGCTGGATGTCGATCCGCGCCGATTCGGTGCGTACGCCAACAAGGCGTACACCAAGATCAAGAACGAGGAGACGTACGCCCACGTCTTCATCATCCACTATCCCGATGAGGAACGCCCGGCGGGACGGCCGAACCGGACCAGCCCGATCCATGACAAGCTGGCGGCCCGGGGAGCGGTCTGGGGCCAGCGCTATGGCTGGGAACGGCCGAACTGGTTCGCGCCGGAAGGTGTCGAAGGCAAGGATGTCTGGAGCTTCCGGCGCACCAACTATTTCGAGCATGTCGGCAATGAATGCCGAAATGTGCGTGAGCGGGCCGGACTGATCGACATCACCAGCTTTTCGAAGTTCCAGGTATCCGGTCCCGGTGCCGAGGCCTTCCTCGATCCACTGGTCGCGCGGCGGCTACCGAAATCCATCGGCCGGATCAATCTGGCCCATGCGCTTACTCCGCGGGGCGGCGTGCGCTCGGAATTCACCATCATGCGCGACGGGCCGGAGAGTTTCTATCTGATCAGCTCCGGCGCGGCCGAACGCTACGATCATGATTTCCTGACCAAGCACATGCCAACCGACGGCAGTGTGCGCATCGACAATGTCACCACCGCCCATGGCGTGCTGGTCCTGGCGGGGCCCCGATCCCGCGACATCCTTTCGAAAGTGACCGATGCCGATCTGTCGAGCGAGGCGTTCCGCTGGCTGACCGGCCAGCATATCCTGATCGGCAACGCGCCGGTGCGCGCCATGCGGATCAACTTCGTCGGCGATCTGGGCTGGGAGTTGCACCACCCGATCGAATACCAGAACCAGATCTTCGACGCGCTGGTGGCGGCCGGCGAGGAATTCGGCTTGGGCATGTGCGGCATGCGGGCGATGGACAGCCTTCGGATCGAAAAATCCTACCGCATGTGGGGCCAGGATCTGACTCGCGACTACACCATCCTCGAATCCGGACTCGGTCAGTTCGCCAATCTGGACAAGGGCGAGTTCACCGGTCGCGATGCCTTGGCGGCGCAGAAGGAGGCCGGCATCCCGCAGCGCTTCGTGACCCTGGAGGTCCAGCCGGCCGACGCCGACTGCGGGGGCAACGAGCCGCTCTATCAGGGCGACCGCATGGTCGGCCGCTGCACCGCCGGCGCTTACGGCCACACCGTCGGCAAGAGCCTGGCGCTGGCCTATGTGGAGCCGGACTATGCCGAACCGGGCACGGCGCTGGAGGTGGTGATCCTCGGCCGGCGCTTCCCGGCCAAGGTGATCCCGGAATCGCCCTACGATCCGGAGAACGTTTCACTGCGAGGATAGTTTCGGCAAGTACCCTTCGCTTAGTCGATTTCCGGATGGTGGGCACGAAGGCGGTCCACCAGAGCCTGACCCAGCGCGCGGCCGCTGTCGAAGGCGGCCTCGACCCTGGCGCCAAGGCACCAATCCCCAGCGGCGCCGATCGTGCCGTCGCAGCCGTGCAGGTGACTAACGCCGATCGGGTTTTCCACACGGGCGTAGTGCCAGCGATGCGCCTTGACGCCGACGGTCGGCGACAATGTCGTTCCCGTAGCCCCGGCGAATGCGTTCAGCAGCTCCCTGATGATCGTATCGGGAGTGTCTTCCAGATGATCGAGGCTCCACACCGGGTCGCCATGGATGACCCAGCTTTCGCTTGCCCGGTCACGGCCCGGCTTGCTGCCGTCCCGCGCCGACCAAGTAAAGGCGCCACGGCTCGGCCGCACCACATCCGCATCGATGTCGACCGGCCGCTCGAAGACGCAGGCTACTGTCCAGCAGGGTGACATGCCCACATTTGCGATCGGCACGAAAGCCGGATCGAGTTCGCCGATCAGCGCCAAGGTTTCCGGCGCCGGGGCGGTCACCGCCACCGCTGAGAATGGTCCTGCGGTTGCCCCCGCCGCCGAGGTGAGGGCCCAACCATCGGGCCCGGCGCGCGATGCCGGTGGCTGTCCAACCGGTACGAAGTGACCCCGACCGGCGCACGGGCGAGACCAGAGCGCTCATACCCGGCAGGCCGACGAACCATGTATCTTGGCGCTCGATGGCGCTGTCATCCCCAAGGCGGATATCCCGGGTCTTCGGCTGCCAAGGCTCGGCGGCGGCTGTTTCGATCAGGCGGTCGACCGTGGCGCGAAAGGCCGGTCCCCGCGCCGTAGCGTATTGCGCACCGATATCGACGGCGATCCCGCCGACGGACTGTGTGGCCAGTCGTCCGCCGGTGCCGCCGCTCTTCTCGAAAACTTCAACGGCAATGCCCGCCTCGGCCAAATGCGCGGCGCACTCCATGCCAGCCATCCCAGCGCCAATTACGGCGACTCGTCCCGGATATGCGTAGCCGGCGGTCACCATCTCTCCGATTTTGTCCTTCTCAATTCAAGAGCCAGATCGAGGCATTGAGCAGGGTCGCGAAGCCAACCCAGGCCAAATAGGGCAGAAACAGGATCCCGGCCGGCCGATCCGTTGCCCAAAACAGACGTGCGGTCACGGCTATCGCGGCCAACAGCAAGCCGATCACTACCAGCGCCGGCCCGGGCATTCTAAGCCCGAAGAACACCGCGGACCAGCCCAGGTTGAGCACCAACTGTATGCCATACACGAAAAGTAACTTGCGGCCGGCGCGCCATCCAAGGCGACGCCATACCCGCCAGCCGGCAATCGCCATCATCAGATACAGTGCTGTCCAGACCGGCGCGAACAGCCAGTCCGGTGGATTGAAGGGCGGCTTGGCGAGGGTCTGGTACCAACTGCCGACCGACGCGGCGGTGATCAGGCCGCCAAGGGCGGACACGGCGAAGCAGGCGGCGAAAATGGGCCAGGAGCCCCGCAATATCTGCGATCCGCCGGTTACCTGCGGTTCCGCCCATATGGCTGCCTCCTAATATCGGCGGATTGGCATTCGTCAATCATCGGAGGCCGGCCGCTGGCCTTGCCGCCGGCGCCTCGGGCGGCTGTCGGCGGCGCTGGTACGCCCGGCGGCGCGGCGACGCTCTTTCAGGCGACCCAGCATCTCCAGCCGTTCGGCATCACTGGCGGTCGACCAGACGCCGATTTCCGCGACCGTCCGCAGGCAGCCGATGCACAAGCCGCTCTTCGGATCGAGCTGGCACACGGCGATGCAGGGCGAGGGGATGGTTGGCAGGGTCGTCATCTCGGCAATCGGCGTTGTCTCGGTGAAGCGGCGACCCGCTTTGGCGAAGTAAGCTGGATGGGCGGGAAATTCAAGCGCAGCCCGGGACTTTGTGCGGGGCGCTGCCGGCACCAATCGGGGTATACTCCGATGGTCGGCGTGAGATCGGGGTCGGATTGACAGCGACCCGCGCCGCAAGATCAAGAGTGGGAGGACAGGATGACAATCCGTGGATTTGCAATCGGTGGCGCAATCGCCGCTGCGGCGTTCCTCGCAATTCCGGCGGTCGCGGAAGATGCGGCGCCGAATCCCGATGATTACGCCGTTATCGATCCGGGCAAGGTCGATTTCGGCGGCGCGGAATATTATCGCAAATGCGCCATCGTGACGGCACGGGTGGCGGAGGCCGGCGAGGAAGTCGTGACTGTTGTAGACGGTACGCAGGAAACCCGGAACGTCGCCAATGCGGGCGACTATGTGGTGCGCAATCCCGGCGGTGAGGAATACATCGTCGAGAAGGCGAAATTCGAAGGTCGTTACGAGATGGTTGTCGGCGCGGAGGGCACATACCGGTCGAGCGGCGGGCCGGTTCGCGCAATGCCGCTGGCGGAGAGTGTCCGCTTCGTCGCGCCATGGGGCGAGGAGCAGTTCATCAACGCGGGCGGGTTCCTGCTGAACAATGCCGACGATATATACGGCATCCAGAAGCAGGAGTTCTTCGACACCTACGCGGCGTCGACGGCTGACGGCGACTTTCTCGGCGACGGGACCTGCGGTCGGCGTTGATAGGAATAGCCGCGTACCCCGCGGTGAGATGGGGATTGTGTCGGCTTGGCGGCAGGCTTCGTCGCAAACGCGCTGGTACGGGAATTGAAGCGGCCTAGACTTGGTCCTTTGATGCGGGAGGACAGCGCATGAGCGAGGTAGAGGCAGGTGCCGCCAGGAGTGCCGGCGGCGGCCGCCGGGGCGGGGCAGGTGCACGTCGTGCGGCGCGGCGTGGCGGTCCGATCCAGCAGATGCGGTCGATCGATCGCAAGATCGCCAATTTCGAGGTGCTGGACGAGGAAGGGCTGTCCCTGATCGAGCACAATGCCGACACGGTGTTGGAGGAAATCGGCCTGGATTTCAAAGACGATCCGGACACCTTGGCGATCTGGAAGGATGCCGGCGCCGATGTGCGGGGCGAGCGGGTTCATTTCCCGCGAGGCCTGTGCCGTCAATTGTTGAAGACGGCGCCCGCGACCTTCACCCAGCATGCCCGCAATCCCGAGCGCAATGTGGAAATCGGCGGCCGGGGGCTCGTCTTCGCGCCGGTCTATGGCCCTCCCTTCGTCCGAGATTTGGACCAGGGACGGCGCTACGCGACGATCGAGGATTTCCGCAATTTCGTGAAGCTGACCTACGCCACACCGGCGCTGCACCATTCCGGCGGCACCGTGTGCGAGCCGGTCGACCTGCCGGTCAACAAGCGGCATCTCGACATGGTCTACAGCCATATGCGCTGGTCGGACAAACCGTTCATGGGGTCGGTGACCGCGCCGGAACGGGCGGAAGACTCCATCGAGATGGCCAAGCTGCTGTTCGGCGCCGATTTCGTCGACCAGAACTGCGTGATGATCAGTTTGATCAACGCCAACTCGCCGATGACCTTCGACAACGTCATGATCGGCGCGCTGAAGGCCTATGCCGGGGCCGGGCAGGCGACCATCGTGACGCCGTTCATCCTGGCCGGCGCCATGGCCCCGGTGACGGCGGCCGGCGTGTTGACCCAGACATTGGCCGAAGCGCTGGCCTGCATGGCCCTGACCCAGCTCGTCCGCCCCGGCGCGCCCGTGGTATTCGGCAGTTTCGCCAGCTCCATGTCGATGCAATCCGGCGCGCCGACCTTCGGCACCCCGGAACCGGCGCTGGTGCTGTACGGCGCGGCGCAGCTTGCCCGGCGGGTCGGGGTGCCGTTCCGCAGCGGCGGGTCTCTCTGCGCCTCGAAGGTTCCGGATGCCCAGGCCGCCTATGAAAGCGCCAATACGCTGCTGCCGGGTGTGCTGGGCGGGGTCAATTTCATGCTGCACTCGGCAGGTTGGCTGGAGGGCGGGCTGGCATCGTCCTACGAGAAGCTGGTCATGGATGCCGACCAGCTCGGCATGATGCAGGTGATGGCCCAGGGTATCGATCTGTCGGAGAACGCCCAGGCGATGGACGCCCTGCGCGAGGTCGGACCGGGAAGCCATTTCCTCGGCTGCGCCCACACCCAGGCGAATTTCGAGACCGCCTTCTATCGCTCCAACGTTGCCGACAACAACAGCTTCGAGCAGTGGGAAGCGGAGGGAAGCCAGGACGCCGCTGTTCGTGCAAACGGGCTGTGGAAGAAGATGCTGGCGGATTACGAGGCGCCGCCCATCGATCCGGGTGTCGACGAGGCCCTCAATGCCTTCATGGCGCAAAAGCGGGAATCGATGCCGGATTCGTTCACCTGATCGGGCATCTGTCCCGCCTAACCGCTGTCACCGTCATCGCGAGCCAAAGGCGCGGCGATCCAGAGCGGCCACGAGGGGCTGGATTGCGTGTCGCCTCATCCTGAGTCTGTTGAACGGCGCTTCTCGTAATCACCGTGAAGTGAAATGGGGCGGTCCGACGTGAATTAGGCAGGCCCTACAAGCCTTTAGGCCGTTCGGTGTCGCCGGCCGATCATTTCTTGTCGCCAGGACACCAGACAGCAACGTTTTCCACCATAAAATTCGTCCCTTGGGCAATTGTCGGACTTTTCTAGAAAGGAAGGGTTGGCGGTGGCGGAAGACGAAGACATCGATCTGCGGTCCCTGAGCGATCAGGAGCTCACTGAGCAGATGTGGGACGACCTCTATGACGGCATGGCCGAGGAGGTCGTCGAAGGCACCAATATCCTTCTGGAACGCGGCTGGACGCCATACGACGTGCTGACCAAGGCCTTGGTCGAGGGCATGCGCATCGTCGGCATCGATTTCCGCGACGGCATCCTGTTCGTGCCGGAAGTGCTGTTGGCCGCGAATTCCATGAAGCAGGGCATGGCGATCCTGCGGCCCTTGCTGGCCGAGACCGGGGCACCGTCTGTCGGCAAGATGGTGATCGGCACGGTCAAGGGCGACATCCACGACATCGGCAAGAACCTGGTGTCGATGATGATGGAGGGAGCCGGCTTCGAGGTGATCGATATCGGGATCAACAACCCGGTCGAGAACTATCTGGCGGCGCTGGAGGAGCACAAGCCCGACATCCTGGGCATGTCCGCGCTGCTGACGACCACGATGCCTTACATGAAAGTCGTGATCGACACGCTGAAGGAAAAGGGCATCCGGGACGACTACATCGTCCTGGTCGGCGGCGCGCCGCTGAACGAGGAGTTCGGCCGCGAGGTCGGCGCAGATGCCTATTGCCGCGATGCGGCGGTGGCGGTCGATACTGCGAAAGAATTGATCAATCGCCGTCACAACCAGCGCGCCGCGCAATAGAGTCATGATGGCGTCGCGCCCTCGCCGGTCACGCCGACGCAGTCGCGTTGATCCGCCGCGGAACCGCTGGGAGCACCCAGAATCACCTCTCCCTTTGGGAGAGGGAGGGACGCGCGGCGCTCCTGCGTCGTGGGAGGGTGAGGGCAGCGCCAAAGGTGACAAGACAGATCAGACTCTAATCATCGCCTGCGGCGCCTTGGCCCGCGAGATCCTGGCGCTGATCGACCGCAACGGCTGGACCCATCTCGACATAACCTGCTTGCCGGCATCCCTGCACAACCGCCCGGACCAGATTCCCGACCGCCTGCGCGCTGCTATCGCGGCGGCGCATGGACGTTATCGCGACATCGTGGTCGCCTATGGCGAATGCGGCACTGCCGGCGGCATCGACGCGGTCCTGAACGAATTCGGCATCGCGCGTTTCCAGGGACCGCACTGCTATTCCGCTTTTGCCGGCGGTAGCACCTTCGATGCACTGATGGAGGAGGAGCCGGGCAGTTTCTTCCTCACCGACTACCTAGTCCGGCAATTCGATACGCTGATCATCCGCGGTCTCGGGCTCGACCGACATCCGCAATTGCAGTCGGCCTATTTCGGCAATTACCGGCGGCTCATCTATCTGGCGCAGTCAGACGACCCGGCGCTGACCGAAGCCGCCATCGCGGCCGCCGAGCGCCTCGGCCTCGCTTTCGAGCGTCGGTATACCGGCTATGGCGAATTGGCCCCGTTCCTGGAGCGTACCGTGCTGGAGCCGGTCGCCTGACATGGCGCAGTTGGTGATCGTCTATTGGCGGGACATCCCTTCCCAGGTGATTGCGTCGGCGGGCCGGCGCAATCTGGCCAAGGTCATGCTCTCCGACCGCTTCCAGCAGGTGATCGACGCCGCGGCCATGAAGGGTGGTGCCAGCGATACCGATGCCTATCTGGAAGATTGGCGCAAATCCGATCCGGTGGCCTGCAGCGACGATCTTCAAAGGGAGGCCGAGGCCGAGGCCGAACGGCTCGAGGCCGCCTATGACAAGGAGCGCCTTCGGGCGCTGATCGCGACCGGCGGCGTCGGATCGCCCGGCGTGGCGCAAAGGTGATACGGCATGCCGCTGCAAAGCCTGCCCTCGCATGGACAGTCGCATAGCGTCCCTATGAGCGGCGGCAATGGCAGGCCCATCGGCCGCCCGACACGGCTTGATGGGCTGGAGTGGAAGAAATGACGGAAACCCTAGTCAGCTCAGCGACCAAGGAGGTCGTGATCGGGTTCGAGCGGCCGTTCTGCGTGATCGGTGAGCGGATCAACCCGACCAACCGCAAGCTGCTCTCGGCGGAGATGCTGGCCGGGGACTATTCCCGGGTGGTCGCCGATGTCGAAGCACAAGTGGCCGCCGGCGCCAATATGCTGGATATCAATGCCGGCATCCCCTTGGCCGACGAGCCGCGCATCCTGGCCGAGGTGATCCAGCTCGTGCAGTCGATCACCGATCTGCCGCTGTCGATCGACAGCTCGATCGTCGAGGCGCTGGAGGCGGGCTTGGCGGTCTATCAGGGAAAGCCGTTGTTGAACTCGGTGACCGGCGAGGACGAGCGGTTGGAATCGGTTCTGCCCCTGGTGAAGAAGTACAATTGCGCCGTGGTCGCGATCTCCAACGATGAGACCGGCATATCCGAGGATCCGGACGTGCGGTTCGAAGTCGCCCGCAAGATCGTCGAGCGGGCCGAGGATCACGGCATCCCGCGCAGCGACATCGTGGTCGACCCGCTTGTGATGCCCGTGGGAGCGATCAACACCGCCGGCCGACAGGTCTTCCACCTGCTGCAGCGGTTACGCGACGATCTCAAAGTCAATTCAAGCTGTGGCGCCTCGAATGTCAGCTTTGGCCTGCCGAACCGGCGCGGCATGAACGCCGCCTTCCTGTGCATGGCGGCGGGCGCCGGGCTGACCTCGGCTATCATGAACCCGCTGCACCCGGAAGACATGATGGCGGTGCGCGGCGCCAATGTGATGAACGGCAACGACCCGAACTGCGCCCGCTGGATCCGGCACTATCGCGAGCCGGCGGCGGATGGCGCCGAGTCGGGCGGGGCGCGTGGCGGCCGGGAAAATCGCCGCCGTCGGCGCGCCGGCTAGCGCGCCATGAACGACTGGCGGCGCCAAAAGGAAGGCGAAGACGCGCTGGTCGTCTTCACGCCGTCAGGCCGCCGCGGTCGATTTCCGCACGGCCAGTCCATTCTACAGGCGGCCCGCGCCCTGGGCGTCGATGTGGACAGCGTTTGCGGCGGCAGGTCGCTCTGCGGCCGCTGCCAGTGCACCATCGGCCAGGGCCGCTTCGCCAAGCATGGCATCGTGTCTGGCGCCGACAACGTATCCCCGGTCGATGAGGCCGAGGCGCATTACGTCGCCAAGCGTGGGCTGAAGCCCGGACGCCGCCTGACCTGCCAATCCCTGATCCAGGGCGATCTGGTGGTCGACGTCCCGCCGGAGAGCCAGGTCCACAAGCAGGTGGTGCGCAAGCGCGCCGAGCTGCGCGATATCGAGATCGTCCCGGAGGTCAAGCTCCACTACGTCGAGGTCGTCGAGCCGAACATGCACGACCCGTCCGGCGACCTGCGCCGGCTGGAGCAGGCGCTGGAAACCCAATGGGGCATCATCGGGCTGAGTTGCGATCTGCGCGTGGTGCAACAGATCCAAACGGCTCTGCGCGAGGGCGGCTGGACCGCTACGGTGGCGGTGCGCGAAGGCGAGCGGCCGCTGTGTATCTGGCCTGGATTCCGCGACAAGGCCTATGGCATCGCCTTCGATGTCGGGTCGACCACCATCGCCGCCCACCTATGCGATCTGGAGACCGGCGAGGTGCTGGCGGCCGGTGGCGTGATGAACCCACAAATCCGCTTCGGCGAAGACCTGATGAGCCGGGTCTCCTACATCATGATGCAGCCGGGGTCCCATCTGGAACTCACCGACGTGGTTCGCGAGGCCCTGAACGGGCTGGCAGCCGATGTCGCCGGGGAGGCCGGAATTGCCATCGAGGACATTCTCGAGGTGACCATCGTCGGCAACCCGATCATGCATCACCTGCTGCTGGGCATCGATCCGACCGAACTGGGCGGCGCGCCATTCGCCCTGGCGACCGATCAGGCGATCAATCTCTGGGCCGGCGAAATCGATCTCCACATCAATCCCAACGCCCGGGTTTATGTCCTGCCCTGCATCGCCGGCCATGTGGGCGCCGATACGGCGGCGGTGATCCTCTCGGAGGGGCCGCATCTCACCGATGAGATGCGGCTGGTGGTCGATATCGGCACCAATGCGGAGATCGTGCTGGGCAATCAGCATCGCCTGCTCGCCTGTTCCAGCCCGACCGGCCCGGCCTTCGAGGGCGCCCAGATCGAAAGCGGCCAGCGCGCGGCGCCGGGCGCCATCTCGCGCGTGCGCATCGATCCAGAGACGCTGGAGCCGAAGTTCCGCGTAATCGGCTGTCCGTTGTGGTCCGACGATCCCGGGTTCGGCCGGGCGGTGGCCGCGACCGGGGTCACCGGCATCTGCGGCTCCGGCATCATCGAGGCGGTGGCGGAGATGTTCCTGGCCGGCGTCTTGACGACCGATGGGGTGATCGACGGCACCATGTCGGCCAAGACCGGCCGCCTGATCGCAGACGGCCGGACGTTCTCCTACGTATTACGCGCCGGCAGTGCCGATGTGTCGGAAATCAAGGTGACCCAGAACGACATCCGGGCAATCCAGCTTGCCAAGGCAGCGTTGTATGCCGGCGTCAAACTGCTGATGGAGCGTCTGGAGGTGACGGCGGTCGACCGCATCACCCTGGCCGGCGCCTTCGGCAGCCACATCGATGTCAAATACGCGATGGTGCTGGGCCTGATTCCCGATTGCGATCTGGAAAATGTGACCGGCGCCGGCAACGCAGCGGGAACGGGGGCCCGCATCGCCCTGCTGAACGCCGACGCCCGGACCGAGATCGAATCCGTGGTGCGTCAGGTCGAGAAGGTGGAGACCGCGGTCGAGCCGCGTTTTCAGGAATTCTTCGTGGACGCGATGGCGATTCCGCACAAGACCGCGGCATTTCCCAATCTGGCGCGCGCCGTCACTTTGCCGAAACCGACATCTTCCGCCGCGTCGCGTGGCGACATCTCACGGCGTCGGAGAAATCGCCGCGCCGCCGCGAAGACAACAGCAGGCTGACCGGCCTGATTTCCAGGCAACGGCCGGGCTCTTCCGCAGCTTTCTCGGGTTTCGCGATTTAACCACAAAACATTGATTTTGTTGAAATTTTTGTCGCGTCCACTCTGTGTCACACCTTTAACACACCAATGTCTACCTGCCGTGGGTATCACTATCCTCAGGTTTTGAACGCGGCCATTTCTTCGGCCACGGACGGTAGCTCTCCCTTCGCGGGGAGGGCGACGCCCACCCTCAGCCCGACTGTTGGGAACGGTTATAGCGGCATCCGGTTTTCGACGAGAAAGCTGGGGGTGGGCGCAGATTTCCGAAGCGTTTTCGGTCCTTCCATGCCAGGAAGATCAGAGCACAGCGGTGGCCCTCGGGCCGCCGTTAGTGTTTTTGCGGCGGTGATATGCCGGTTAGAGCACTATCCGCTCACGCGGGCCGGTGCCGTAGTGCCGTCTGAAAGGAAAATGCTCTAAGCGGTGACGGCTGCTATTCGGCAGCTTCCTGCTGGACCGGTGCGCTTCGGTATGCCGTCATCAACGCGGCCGCCCGGGCTTCAGCCGTGGCGACCGACGCTTCCTTGATGTGCCCGTAGCCGCGGATGTGCTCTGGAATCGAGGCTATCGCCGCCGCGATCTCCCGGTTTTCGACCGTCAGCCCGGCGACGAGTTCTTCCACGGTGGTAAAATATTCCGCGATGAGCCGCCGTTCCGTCCGCCGTTCGGCGGTGCGGCTGAAGATGTCCAGCGGTGTACCGCGCAGACCCTTCAGTCGCGCCAGGATGCGGAAGGCCGTGCGCATCCAAGTGCCGTAGGTGACCTTGCGCGGATGCCCGGTGACCGGGTCGGGCTTGGCCAATAGCGGCGGCGCCAGATGGAAACGCAGCTTGAAGTCGCCGGTGAACCGATCCGCGACCTGCCGATGAAATGCCTGGTCTGTATAGAGGCGGGCAACCTCGTATTCGTCCTTGTAGGCCATAAGTTTGAAGCCGTAACGAGCGACCGCCTCGGTCAATGAACCGTCGAGCGCGGGCGATGAGCCGGTCACAGATTCTTCGGCTTGGCGGGCCGATTCCACCAAGTCACGGTATCGCACCGCATAAGCGGTGTTCTGGTAATCGGTCAGGAAGGCGGTGCGGCGGTCGATCAACTCGTCCAGCGTTTGCGAGAGGGTGTGCCCCGCCGGCTCCGGAGTGGCGCGCTCGGCCAGCAATGCCGCCACCGCCTCCGGATCGTACGCGGCACGACGGCCCCACAGGAAAGCCTGTCGGTTCATCTCGATGGCCACGCCGTTCAGCGCCACTGCCTCCTCAATGGATTCCGCGGAGACAGGGATCAGCCCGCGCTGATAGGCATAGCCGAGCACGAACAGATTGGTGGCGATGCTGTCGCCCATCAGGGTCGTGGCAATGCGGGTGGCGTCTACCGTCTCGACGAGCTCCGGATCACCGGCGGTCTCGCGGATCGCGTCCAGCAGCGCGTCACGCTGGAAGGGCAGGTCCGGATTGTTGGTGAAATCGCTGGTCATGGTCTGCTGGGTGTTGATGACGGCGCGGGTCACGCCCGGCCGCATCTTCGGCAGGGTCTCGGTCCCGCCGGCGACCACCAGATCGCAACCGAGCACCAGATCGGCCCCTCCGGCCGCGATACGGACCGCGTTGATCGATTCCGGTGTCCTGGCGATGCGCAGATGGGTCACCACCGCGCCGCCCTTCTGCGCCAGCCCGGCCTGATCGAGCACCGAGCAGCCCTTGCCCTCCAGATGCGCGGCCATGCCGACCAGTGCCCCGATGGTGACGACGCCGGTCCCGCCGATCCCGGTCACAAGCACGCCGTAGGGTGTATCAAGCGCCGGCAGTTCCGGCTCCGGCAGGGCGCCGAAGCGGGCGTTGTCGGCGCTCTGGGCGGCGGCGTCCGGCTTATCGGGCTTGCGCAGCTCGCCGCCTTCGATGGTCACGAAGCTGGGGCAGAAGCCCTTCACGCAGGAGAAATCCTTGTTGCAGCTCGACTGGTCGATCGCCCGCTTGCGGCCGAACTCGGTTTCGGCCGGCACGACGCTCAGGCAGTTCGACTGCACCGAACAATCGCCGCAGCCCTCGCAGACCAGCTCGTTGATGAACACCCGTTTGGACGGGTCGATCATCGTGCCGCGTTTGCGCCGCCGGCGCTTCTCGGCGGCACAGGTCTGGTCATAAATCAGGACCGTGGTGCCGGAAACCTCGCGCAGATTGCGCTGGACAAGGTCCAACTCGTCGCGGTGTTCGATCGGCGTGTCTGGCGGCAGCCCCGTTTCGCCGCTGTATTTCTCCGGCTCGTCGCTGACGACGACAATCTTTTTCACGCCCTCGGCGGCCACCTGACGGGCAATCATCGGCACGTCCAGTGGCCCGTCCATGGGCTGGCCACCGGTCATGGCCACCGCGTCGTTGTAGAGGATCTTGTAGGTGATGTTCACGCCAGCGGCGACCGCGGCCCGGATTGCCAGCAGGCCGGAATGAAAATAGGTGCCGTCGCCCAGATTGGCGAAGACGTGTTTGGTCTCGGTGAACGGCGCCTGGCCGATCCAAGCGGCGCCTTCGCCGCCCATCTGGCTGAAGGTCTCCGTGCTCCGGTCCATCCAGGTCGCCATGTAGTGGCAGCCGATACCGGCCAGCGCCCGGCTGCCGTCTGGAACCCGGGTCGAAGTATTGTGCGGACAGCCGGAGCAGAAATAGGGGGTGCGCTGCATCGCCGGAAGCATGGCGATCTTCTGGCGCTCTTTCTCCTCCAGGAAAGCGACCCGTTCCGAGATGCCGGCATGCTCCATACGCTTCAGCAGGCGCCGGCCGATGACGACGGCGATCTGCGCCGGGCTCAGCTCGCCGGTCGATGGCAGGATCCAGTTGCGCTCCTCATCGAACTTGCCGACCACAACCGGGCGCTTGTCGGCCTGCCAGTTGTAGAGCTGCTCCTTGAGCTGGTTTTCGATGAGGGCGCGCTTCTCCTCCACCACGATCAGCTCGTCCAGCCCCTCGGCGAAGGCGCGCACGCCCTCCGGTTCCAGCGGCCAGGGCATGGCGACCTTGTAGATCGCCAGGCCGATCTCCCGCGCCAGCGTCTCGTCGATGCCCAACTCCTGCAGGGCCTGGCGGACGTCCAGATAGGATTTGCCGACGGTGACGATGCCGAAGCGGTGCTTTGGCGCGTCATAAATCACCCGGTCCAGCCGGTTGGCGCGGCAGAAGGCCAGCGCCGCATACATCTTGTCCTGCATCAGCCGATGTTCCTGGACCATCGGCGGGTCCGGCCATCGGATGTTCAGCCCGCCCTCGGGCATGTCGAAATCTTCCGGCAGGGCGATCTCGATGCGATGCGGGTCGACATAGACAGAAGCTGAGCTGTCGACGGTTTCCGCAATGGTCTTGAAGCCGACCCAGCAGCCGGAGAACCGGCTCATCGCCCAGCCATACAGGCCAAGATCGAGAATCTCCTGCACATTGGACGGGTTCAGCACCGGCATCATCGCCGCCGCGAAAGCGTGCTCGGATTGGTGCGGCACTGTCGAGCTCTTGCAGGCATGATCGTCGCCGGCAAGGGCAAGCACGCCCCCATGCCGGGAACTGCCGGCGAAATTGCCATGCTTGAAGACGTCGCCGGAACGGTCCACCCCGGGCCCCTTGCCGTACCAGATGGCGAAGACGCCGTCATGTTTGGCGTCCGGCCACAGGCCTGCCTGCTGGCTGCCCCATACGGCCGTGGCGCCGAGATCCTCGTTCACCCCGGGCTGGAAATGGATATGGCTGTCGGAGAGGAATTTGCGGGCGCGCCACAGCGCCAAGTCGAATGCGCCGAGCGGCGAACCGCGATATCCGGAGATGAAGGCCGCCGTGTTCAGCCCGGCCTGCTCGTCACGCCGGCGCTGCATCAGCGCCAGCCGCACCAGAGCCTGGGTCCCGGTCAGGTATACACGGCCCGATTCCAAAGCATATTTATCATCGAGCGAGACCGCCGCCAGCGTCATTTCAAACTCCCTGGTCTGCGGAATATCACAGCGAAATTATCCCAAACAAGTTAACCCATGTTGACCCATTTGCCAATTCAACGAAGCGTAAACGGGGAAATACGCAACGAAGGATCGTACTCGTCGGTTCGGATTATGGAAAATTGCAGCAGCCATCATGGGTGCGCAGGAATCCAAGGTCAACCGGACGACCGGGCTGCCATATCGGCAAGTCGGCTGCGCAACGACCCGACATGCAATTCGAGCTTGCGGCCGTCCGGGTCTGGGAAATAGACCGAATCGCCCTCGCTTCGATTGTCTTTCCATATTGTCGCGCCGGAATCGCGGACACGTTCGGCGCCGGTTTCAAAGTCCTCCGCGGCGATATCGAACGCCACATGGGTATAGTCCGGAGTCGGCTCGACGCGGGTGGCCGGATCGCGGGACAGGCAAAGCCATAGCGGGCCGGCGGTCAGATGGGCGTCGTCCGGCCAGGTTTTCGCGACCTGGAAACCCAGCACATCGCGATAGAAGGCCACCGCGCGTTCCATATCGCAAACAGCCAGGGTGAGATGATTCAAGCCGCGGATCATCATGATGCCCCATTTCTCGGCGAAATAGCAGTTGCGAGGGGTCCAGGTGTGGGCCAGAATTGCGCTGGTTTGACGGTTCGGCGCCGCCGTGGTCGCCTCGCGGATTTATTCCCTGGATGTCGAAGAATACGATAATATCTTGGCACATCATCATTGGATTCCGATATCCACAAGACATGTTGGATCGCGTGAAGCGGCGTGATCGCCCCCAGCAGCCATTGTTGCCGGCATCCTTTCTCGGGTCGCTGAAGAAACGCGTCATGCCCATTGGCGGGGGGCGCTGAAGATGGCTTGGCTGCTGGGTTATGTGGCTGTTCTGTTTACGATCCTTGCCATTGCTGGCGTGATCGTCGGCGTGCGGACCCACCGGAAACGGATGGTGGTGATCCGACGCGCGCAGGCGGCGGCGGCCAAGGCAACCCAGTGGCGGGGGCTCGCCGTCGATGGCATCGCGGTGAAGGTCTGCGAGATCTTCACCCGAATCGGCATGGTCCTTGAGGGACGGGACGGCAAAGTTCTGACCTTCAAATGGCCGTCGCGGCCATGGCGGACCGGATTTCTTTTGCTGATCACCTTTCCCTTCGGCGCCGTCTGTTTCCTCGCCTACCGATTTTCCGGTGGCCGGCCGGTGCCGGTTTCGTTCGACATCTCCAGCGGACAGACGATAGGCGGACCGGTGCCGGAAACGCAGCGTCGCCGCGCGGCGTGACGGGCGGAGCACTCTCGACAACACTCCGCTGCATCACGGCAGATGAGGCATTCCCGCTGCGCTTTGGCATTCTACGGCGGTCGCTGCCACCCGCTGAATCGCGTTATCCCCAAGATCACGACTCTGAATCGATCCACCTCGGCGCATTTCTCGGCGGCCGTTTGGTATCGGTCGGTTCCTTCCTGCCCGATCCGCAAGAGGACGGCATCGCGGAGGGAGTCTTTCGGCTGCGCGGCATGGTCACGGTTCCGGAATGCCGAGGGCAGGGCCTCGGCGGCCAGCTGCTGGACCGGGGTGTGGCACTGATCGCGCGTCAGGGTGGGCTTTTGGTCTGGTGCAATGGCCGTACAGGCGCGGTGCCGTTTTACCGGCGCCACGGGTTCGAAGCGGTCGGCGAGGAATTCGAGACACCGGGAACGGGCCCGCATTTCCGGTTTGTCCGGTCGATTACCGACGCCGACCTTCTCTAGTCCTTCCGCATCACAGGATGGGCGCGCGGTGACCGGCGTCGGCGCCCGATGGAGAATACGGCGCGTCCCCCTCACCCTCCCAACGCTTCGCGTCGGGTCCCCCCTCTCCCCAAGGAGAGGGGATTTCAAGGCCGCCACGGTACCCCCTCTCTTTGGGGAGAGGGAGGGACCGCGGCGAAGCGTTGGGAGGGTGAGGGGGAACGCCGGCCCGGACGACATTACCGGTTAATCCGGGCGGCCGGGCCTTTCGGACCGCTCTTGTGACAATACGGCTCAGTCGCCGTAGAGCGCCTCCATGGAGCCGCCATAGACCTGCCAGATCGGCGCACGCTTGATCTTCATGGTCGGGGTCATCTGGCCGTTATCGACGCCGAACGGCTCCGGCGCGATGATGAACCGGCGCACCCGCTCGATCGGCGACAGGGATTTGTTCACCCGGTCGACGGACTCGCCAATCGCCTTAAGGAACTCGGGGTCGTCCGAAAGTTCGCCCATCTTCGCCGGCTTGCCATGAGTCTTCGCCCAGCTCGCGGTGAATTCGGCATCGGGCACGACGACACCGACCAAATAAGGGCGGCGATCGCCAGCAACCATGGCCTGGCCGATCTCGGGCTGCAGGGTCAGAAAACCCTCGACCCGCTGCGGGGACAGGTTGTCGCCGCCGGAGTTGACGATGATATCCTTCTTGCGATCGGTGATCAGGATCGCGCCATCCTCGTCGATCCGGCCGATATCGCCGGTGTGCAGCCAGCCGTCGCGCAGCGCTGCCGCCGTCGCCTCCTCGTGATTCCAATAGCCCTTCATGACGAGTTCTCCGCGCACCAGGATCTCGCCATCCTCGGCGATGCGGATTTCGACCTCCTCCAGCGGCGGGCCGACCGTATGGACCTTAATGCGGCCGGGCATGTTGCAGGAGATCACCGGTGAGGCTTCGGTCTGGCCGTAGCCCTGAAGAATGGTGAGGCCAAGGGCGTGGAAGAAAATCCCGATTTCCGCGTTCAGCGGCGCGCCGCCGGACACCATTGCTTTCAGCCGGCCACCGAAGCGGGCCTTCATTTTCCGCCGGACCAGCCGCTCGGCGAACCAGTCCTGAACGGCGTGGACCAAACCCAGCCGTCCGCGCTCGTACTTCTCCCGGCCGAGCGAGACAGCCTTGTCCAGCCACCAAGCCGCCATGCCGCCGCTGCGCTCCACATCGCGGCAGATGCGCCGATGCATGACTTCGTAGAGCCGGGGCACCGAGGTCATGATCGTCGGCTTCACCTCGCCCAGATTGCGCATCAGCGCATCGGCGTTCTCGGCGTAGTAGATCTGCGCCCCGACCGAGATCGGGAAAAACTGGCCGGCGGAGTGTTCGTAGGAATGGGACAGCGGCAGGAAGGACAGGAACACGTCGTCCTCCAGCCCGAACTTGGCGAGCAGATGATGGGCACCCAGGCAATTGGCCATGATGCCGCCATGGGTCTGCATCACACCGCGCGGCCTGCCCCCGGTACCGCTGGTGTAGATCAGGCAGGCGGTATCGATACGGCGCATGGCCGCAATACGGGCGTCGACATCGTCCTCCGCCGCATCCCCGCGAGCCTGCACATCGTCCCAGGAATACAGTTCCACATCCGGATTGTGCAGGTCCTCCACCGCATCCACGGCGATCACGAATTTCAGATCCGGCGCCTGCAACGCAGCCGGCCATAGTTTGCGAAACAGCGCCTGTTTGGAGACGATCGCGCCCTTGGCCCCGCTATCGGTCAGGATGTGGCGATGATCGTCCACCGTGTTCGTCGTATAGGCCGGCACGGTGATGCCGCCGCCGGCCATGATCGCCAGATCGGCGATCAGCCATTTCGGCCGGTTCTCGGAGATCAGGACAATCCGGTCGCCATCCTCCATGCCCACGGCTCTGAGGCCATTCGCCAGCCGCCGCATTTCCTGGTCGACACCGCGCCAGCTCGTCGGTTGGAACGCGCCGCCGCGCTTGGCCCAGGCCAGCGGCCGATCGCCGAACTGTCCGGCCTGATCGACAAACATGGCGGGCAGGCTTTGCCATTTCTTGTATTTCCCAGGGCCGGCCATGGCGCCGCATTCCTCCCGATCTTGGTATTTTTAACAGTTCTACCCTGCCGCCGGCCCTGTGGAACAGGTCTTGCGTGCTGTGCCGACCGTGGTCAGGGTGGAAAATGCAAGCTACGCTGTCCGCCGCAGCCTAAAAGCACGGGCTGCCAAGCAACAACAATGAACGCCATTACAGGAACCAGGAGGCACTGAACATGCGGAAACTATTGGCATTGGCGACGGCTATGCTGGTCGGAGGACTGGCCATCGGGCTGGCCCAGCCGGCCGACGCCCAATCGCGTCTGCAACTCATCCAGGAACGCGGCACCCTGCGCGTCGGCACCACCGGCGACTTCAATCCGATGTCGGTGCGCGATCCGGCGACCAATACCTACAAAGGCTTCGACATCGACGCCATGGAACAGCTGGCCGCCGATCTCGGCGTGACCGTCGAGTGGGTTCCGGCGGAATGGGCGACCCTGGTGGCCGGCGTGGCCTCGGACCAATACGACATCTTTTCCGGCGCCTCTCTGAATATGGGCCGGGCCCGGACCGTCGGCTATTCGATCCCGTATTTCCAGGCCGGCACGGTGCCGCTGTCGCTCGCCAACAATGCCGACCGGTTCAATAGCTGGGACGATATCAATCAGGCCGGCGTGAAGGTTGCGGTCAGCCTGGGCACGGTGTTCGAAGAGCAGGCCCGCGCGCATTTCCCCAATGCGGAGATCGTCTCGGTGCAGTCGCCGGCCACCGGATTCCAGGAAGTGCTGGCCGGCCGCTCGGACATCACCATCACCAGCAATGTGGAGGCCTCCTCGCTGGTGCAGCGTTTTGAGAACATGGTCTGGCTCGACATCGGCGCGCGCAATTTGCGGCCTTTTGCCTATCCCTTGCCCCAGGATGATTTCGCCTGGATCAATTTCGTGAACAGTTGGGTCACCCTGAAATCCACCGAGGGCTTCTATGAGACCCTGGAAGCCAAGTGGATGCCGAACTAACCGGCCCAAGACGCCGCCGTCGCCCATTTCGGGGCGGTGGCGCCGACCCGCCAATCCTTTCAAGATCCGCGAGGCGTCGATGACCGCAATCCGGAGGGCGCGCCAACGCCTGTCCTCGATGACGCTCGCGATCCTGGCCTTGCCGCTACTCCTCGCGGGATGCGGAAACAGCGGCTATGGCTGGGCCTGGTACCTGTTCGATCCGACCACGGAGCGCGGCAGCAACAACCTCTGGTTCATGCTTGGCGGCCTGTGGCCGACGATCTGGATTTCGGTGGCAGCGATCCTGCTGTCGACGGCGGTCGGACTGCTGATTGCCATTCTCGGCCTCTCGAAGAACCGCGCGGCGCGGATGGCCAATCGTGGCTATGTGGAACTGGTGCGGGCCATCCCGCTGCTGGTGATCCTCATGTGGATGTACTACGGCCTGCCGATCATGCTCGGCATACAGCTTTCGTTCATGATGGCCGGTCTGCTGTCCCTGGCGATGAGCGACAGCGCCTTCGAGGCAGAGATTTTCCGGGCCGGCATCCAGTCGATCGAGGCCGGCCAGACCGAAGCCGCCCGCAGCCTCGGCCTCAAGGGTTTCCAGATCATGCGTTTCGTGGTCCTGCCTCAGGCCATCCGCCGCATCCTGCCGGCGCTCGGCAACCAGTTCATCTACGTCCTGAAGATGTCCTCCCTGGTCTCGGTGATCGGCTACCAGGAACTGACCCGCCGCGCCACCGAACTCACCGTCACCGAATTCCGTCCGCTGGAGATTTACACCTTCCTCGTGCTGGAATACCTGGCCCTGATCATCATCGTATCCTGGCTCGTGCGCCGTATGGAGCGCCGGCTGGCCCGGTCCGACGCGGTCTAGGATGCCAGCGCCGTCCCGTCCACCCGAGCCTTGATCTTCGCGAAGGCGGTGGCGCGGGCCATGGCGATGTCGTCGCCGAAGGGCGAGAAGCCGCAATCATCCGTGGTGCCGAAACGCTCGCCCTTCAGATGCTCCGCCGCTTCCAGGGTCCGGTCGCGCACCTGTTCCGCCGTTTCGACGTCCGTGTCGCACGGATCGATGACGCCGATGAAGGTGGTCTGGCTGGGCTGGCGCTCGCGCCGGATGATGTCGAGGATGCGCGGCTTGTCGGTCTCGCTGGCCATCTGGATGTAAAAGCGGCCGGCCTTCATCCGGAACAGATCTGGCAGCAGCTCGGCATAGTCGACATCCGCCGAATGGGTGGAATTGTGATCGCCGCCCGGGCAGGTATGGATGCCGATCCGCTCGCGCTCGGCGTCGGAAAACCGGTCCAGCACCGCATTGTTCAGGGCGACGAACTGCCGGAGCAGGCCCCGGGACGGGTCGAGCTTGCAGGCAAGCCGTCCCTCGGTGAAGTCCAATTGCACCACCTCCGCCCCCGCGTCGAAGGCCGAGCGGATGTCCTTCGCGCATTCATTGGTGAGGTCTGCGATGAACTGCTCTTGCGAATATCCCGGGATGCCGCCTTCGGGGTAGAGCAGGCTGATCGCCGACGGTGCGATCACGGCCTGTTTGAGGGGCAGATCCGTGTGCCGCCGCGCCTGGGTCACATACCGGCCGGCATAACCGCCATAGCGGAACGGCCCTTCGGTCAGCCGGGGTAGCTGCCTTGTATGGCCATCGGCGAAGGGGATCACCACACCGTCGGAGGCAAGGTTGCTCAGACCCTCGAGCGGGTAGGTGACGAAGCTCGATTTGGACTGCTCGCCATCGGAGATGATCGGCGATCCGGTCGCCGTCATCTCGGCGATGGTCTCCCCCACCGCACGGTCGACGATGACCGCGTAGTCCTCCTGTGTCATCTTGTCCAGCTGCAGGACGCCCATCGCCTCGATCAGGTATGCCGGGCGGGGAACGCTGCCGACTCCCTCTGTGGGGATTGCCATGAGATCTGCCTTCCTGCGCTTGTGAAGCCGAGCAGGGTAGCCCGGCCTGGAATTCACTCAAGGTCAATCTGCGACCCGCTTCAAAGGGCTACAAAGCCCCTGTAGTCGTCGGCGATGTCGCGAACCGCCGCCGCGACGATCTGCTCGCCATGCTCCGGCCGGGCGAGGGCGGAGTGGGAGCCGACCCGGCCGTCCGGAAATCGCCGCCGATAGTCGGTCGCGTCGAAGTAGTTGTCGCCGGCATGCTGCATTCCGTCATGGCCGAGCGGTGGTGGTGGCGGGATGTCGGATAGGCCGATGGCGTCGGGATAGGCGTGCTGGGTGGTCGCCACCTCGCTGGGAGTGGCGTGGAAGCCCTCGTCCTCGCCGTAGAGCGTTGATCTGAGTTCGCCAACCGCCGGCGTGTCCCACCAGTTTTTCAGCCTCGTCTTCAACGTGCCGGGCCGGCCGGTGAAGCTGGCCGAGGCGTGCACCTCATGGAAGGCGGAGAGCACCGGAGCGACATTGCCGCCATGGCCGTTGATCACATAGACATGATGGAAGCCGTGCCGTGCGAGGCTGGTCAGCATGTCGACCAGCAGCGCTGTCAGGGTCGTCGGGCGCAGCGCCATGGAGCCGGCGAAATCGAGATGGAAATGCGCGTTGCCGACCGCCACGGTGGGCGCGACGATGGCGTCCGCCGCCTCGCCGACGCCGATCGCGATGGTCTCCGCGCACAGGGCATCGGTGCCGATCAGCCCCATCGGCCCGTGCTGCTCGGTCGAGCCGATGGGCAGGATGATGCCGGTGGAGCGCTCCAGATGTCGCTCCACCTCGGGCCAGGTCATCAAATGCAGGCGCATGGGATCCCCGCTGTTCGCCGGCTGCCAGCCTACACCGGATGGCTACGCTTGGCAGGGTCAAGCGCCGCGTGCTTCACTCCCGGCAGACATCACAGGGGTTTTGAGATGGCGGACGGGGCCGGATCGGAAAAGAACTGGACGAAAGGGCGGTCGCCGCTGGCGGAGCCCGGCTGGAAGCATATCGAGCCGGTGCCGATGGATGCGTTCCGCGCCGCCGATTGGACGATGCTGAACGCGCAGCGCGCGCCCTATCTCGCCGAGAGGCAGGCCGATCAGGTGTTGGCCATGCTGAAGGCGTCCGAGCATGAGCCGAGCTTTGGCTATCAGGTGAACAACTACCTGCACTGCCTGCAGACCGCGACCATGGTCATGGAGGCGGGGCACGAGGAGGAGGATATCGTCGTCGCCCTGCTGCACGATATCGGCTTCGTCGTCTGCCCCGACTGGCATGGCGAGTTCGCCGCCGCGCTCCTCGGCGGCTACGTCTCCGAGCGGAACCGCTGGATGCTCTCGCGTCACACAATTTTCCAGCAACTGCACATCCACGAATACCCCGGCCATTGCGATACGCCGGAAGACACCGTGGCCTTCCAGAACGAACGGGACCGCTGGCGCGGCCATCCGCATTTCGAATGGGCGGCGGAGTTTCTGGAGCGCTTCGATCAGGTGGCGATCAGCGGCTCGCGCCCGACCGCGCCCATCGAGGTCTTCCGCCCCATGGTGCAACGCATCTTCGCCCGGCCGCCCGTCGCGCCGGAGGTCGATTGATGGCGGAGGACAAGATCGCCTGGATCGAAACGGTCGAGCCGGAGGCCGCCCACGGCCTGCTGCGCACCCTCTACGACCGGGTGACCACGCCGCATGGCACCGTCGACAATGTGATGAAGGCCCATTCGCTCAGGCCGCACACCATGGATGGCCATCTGGCGCTGTACAAAAGCGTGCTGCACAACACCGACAACACCCTGCCGTTCTGGTTCCTGGAGCTGGTCGCCAGCGTCACCAGCATCACCAACAACTGCGCCTACAGCCTGGCCCATCACGGCGACAACGCCAAACGGCTGATGGTCAAGGACGGCGTCACCGGCCCCGAAGGCGCGGAACGAATCCTGGAGAGCCTGAAGATCGGCCGGCCCGAGGATCATTTCGATTTCGGCGGCAAGCACTACGCCCTGCTGCAATACGCCCGCAAGCTGACCGCCGATGTGGGCAA
The DNA here is from genome assembly GCA_965237625.1 of Inquilinaceae bacterium. Lineage (GTDB taxonomy): Bacteria > Pseudomonadota > Alphaproteobacteria > DSM-16000 > Inquilinaceae > JABDIP01. Next base: position 83,913 of record CBDEGD010000023.1, on the reverse strand, counting down.
CATGGTCGAGGCCGATATCGACCGGCTGCGCGCGGCCGGCGTTTCCGATGGCGAGATCCTCGAGGTCAATCAGGTCTGCGCGTATTTCAACTACTCCAACCGGCTGCTGAACGGCCTCGGCGTCACCACCGCCGGCGACGTGATCGGCTATTACCAGGAGGAAGACGCATGACCGACGCCGCCTATGCCTCCGCCAAATCCATCGATGTGGGCGCCATCCCGGTCATCGATATCGGCGCCCTGCGCGGCGGGTCGTCTGACGCGGTTTCCGACGTGGCGGCGAATATCCGCGAGGCGTCGACCGATGTCGGCTTCTTCTATGTGCGCAATCACGGCATTGAGACCGCAACCCGAGTGGCGGCGCTGTCGGCGTCAAAACGCTTCTTCGCCCTGCCGCAGGAGGTCAAGGCGCGGTCGGCGGTCAACAACCAGCATCGCGGATTCATGGCGCCGGGCGGCGCGAAAATGCATGAGACCGCCCGCGCCGATCTGAAGGAAAGCTTCAACTGGGCGCTGGAATTGGCGGCAGACGACCCGGATGTGCTGTCCGGCGACAAGCCGTTGCTCGGCCCGAACAACTGGCCCGACACAGATCTCCCCGAGCTGCGGCAATCCCTCTACGCCTACTACCTGGCCGCCTGCGATTGCGGCCGGGATCTGATGCGCGCCTTCGCCGTCGGCCTCGACGCCGACGAGGCATTCTTCGCGCCGCACTTCACCCAGCCGATCGCGCGCGGTTCGGCGCTCTACTACCCGCCGCAGCCGCCACAAATGGGGACCGAGCAATTCGGTGTGGGCGCCCATACCGACTACGGCTGCCTGACCCTGCTGTGGCAGGACGAGGTGGGCGGTCTGCAGGTCCAGGGCAGGGATGGCGATTGGGTGACGGCCCTCCCAATCCCCGACACGCTGGTGGTGAATGTGGGCGACCTGCTGGCCCGCTGGTCCAACAACCGCTTCGTCTCCACCCCGCACCGGGTGGTGAATGCATCGGGCCGGGAGCGTTACTCCATGGCGGTGTTCTTCGATCCCAACTACGACGCGGTGGTCGATCCGACGGAATTGCTGCAACCGGGCGATGCGCCGAAATACGAACCGATCCTGGCCGGAGAGCACGTCAAGGCCCGTTTCGATGCGGCCTTCGCCTATCGGCGAAACGCCGGCTGAACAATAGGCTCTTCAAACGGTCGGTTTGGGCTGGCGCCGTTCGTCTAAGTGTTGGCGGCCGACCACATCGCGCCGTTTCAGATGGTCTTGGGCGAAAGGAATTGGGGCGATGGCGAGATATGTTCTTCTGTTTCATGACAACATCACCGCAGACGCGGCGAGCGAGGACGAATACCGGGCAATCCTGAAGGATTTCGGCGAATGGGGCCGGAAACTGGGAGCCGAAGGCCGGCTACTCGGCGGCCATAAGCTCACCGACGAGCCCGGCCGAACCATGACGAAGAAGGACGGATCGGTTCTGGTCCTGGATGGTCCCTTCGCCGAGACCAAGGAGCTGATCGGCGGATTGGTGGTGGTCGAGGCGGCGGATTACGACGATGCCGTCGCCTTGGCGCAATCCTGCCCGCAACTCAAATATGGCGGCCGGATCGAATTGCGTCAGGTCGACGAACTCGACCACTGAGGATCGGGCAGTCGCCGCCGCCATCTATTTCGGCGGAAGGCTGCCGGCAAAGCGCGCGGCGAAATCGATCCAATCGTCCAGCACGGTCTTCAGGCAGGCATCGGCCTGAACCCAGACGATGCCGCCCATCTTGCGGCCGCCCATCGACACTTGCTCGGCCCCCGGCCGCTCCAGCGCCTCGTCCAGCAATTCCTTGCCGACCCGGAACATGAAACGGTCGACGCCGACGCCGCACAGCATGTTGCCGTTCAGCATCCAGCAGAAGCCGCCGAACATCGCCTTCTCGGCGATGCCCGGCTGGCCGGCGAGAGCGCCGCGCAGCATGTCGGCCAAGTGCGGATCATGGGGCATGCGGCGCGCTCCCGTCTAGATCAGGCCGAATCCGGCGGCGGTGGCATAGAGTGCGAAACCGGCCATGGACAGGAAGGTCAACGACATGCCGATGGCCCGCCCGATGGCCCAACCGTACTGGCGAATGGTCCCGTAATGCAGCAGCCGTCCGGCGACCAGCAACGTACCGCCGGTCCACAGCAGATAGGAAGGCGCTCCGGCGATCTCTGCTGCGGCCATGGCCAGCAGGGTGATCGGCACGGTCTCGGTGAAGTTGCCATGGGCCCGCATGCGCCGGGTCATCTGCGTATCGCCGCCATCCAGGAAATGGATGTTCGTCTTCACCCGATACAGGCCGACGGCGAAGGTCATCGGGATCTGGATCAACGCCAGAATTCCCACGAAAAGCACGGTGATCTGCAACAGCATGGTCAGTCTCCCCACAAGGTGTGATCCCACTCAGCACCGGATCGCGCGGTGGTTTCAATTACCCCTCGTTTCTAGACGCATGGGCGGGCCGCAATCCGACAGGTGCCCAGCGTTTATTTATCGGCCGGCGTTTCGTCCTGCGGCGGCGCGTCCGGATTCAGCAGCGCGGCGCCGGGGGTGACCGTGTGGGAAATGGCCACCGCAGTGACCGGGTGCTCGGCGCGCTGTCGGCCGCGCCACAGTCGGGAGAGGGACGTTGCGGCGGTCGCCGCCTGGACGATGGCCAGCAGAAGGAACAGCGCCGGCGGGCCGAATTGCTCGATCGCCAAAGACCCCAAGGTCGGCCCGAAGACCACGCCTGACACCAGGACCAGCACCAGGGTGCCGCTTGCCGCAACGATCTGGCCGGGCTTCAGGAAGTCGTTGGTGTGGGCGACGCAGATCGAATAGATCGGCAGGGTCAGCCCGCCCATTACAGCCACGCCGGCAAAGAGTGCAATACGCCCGCCGACCGGATCGCCGGCCGCCGCCAGCAGCAGGCAGACCGGAACTGCCGCGCCGGCCGACCCCATGATCACCCAACGACGGTCGACCAGATCCGACAGCCGGCCGAGCGGGAACTGCGCCAGCATGCCGCCCAGCATGGTGAAGCCGATCAGCGCGCCGACCGCGCCGGAATCCATGCCGACGGCGTGCCCATAGACGGCGAGGCCCACATAGATCGCCCCTTGCGTCACGCCGTTCAGGAAACACCCGGCCAGGCCGGTCGGCGACAGCCGGAACAGCGCCCTGATCGAGATCCACTCCGGTACTTCAAAGGCCGGTGAGGCATCGGCGCTGACCAGGATCGGCACCAGGGACAGGGAAATCAGCACCGACACGACGACGAACAGAAGGATGCCATCCGGGCTGGAGACGCTGAGCAGGGTCTGCCCGACCGCCGCGCCGCCGGTCTGGATGACGAAATAGATCGACAGCAACGCGCCCCTTGTCCGGTTCGTCGCCCGCCCGTTTAGCCAACTCTCCGCCACCACATACAGGCCGGAGAAGCAGAAGCCCGACAGCATCCGCATGGCGCCCCAGCTCCAGGGGTCGGCGGTCACCAGATGGATCAGTGCCGCGGTACTGGCGACCGAGGCCAGGGCCGCGAACATCCGCACATGGCCGACCCGTATCACCAGCCGTGGTGCCACCAGGCAGCCGAGCAGCGATCCCACCGGGTAGCACGACTGCATCAGCCCGATCTCCACCTCGCCGAAGCCAAGGCCACCGGCGCGCAACGTCAGCAGCGTGGCGAGCAGCGCATTGCTCACCATCAGGAAGATCATGCCGACAAAAAGCGGCCAGGAAGATCGAATCGCGGCCCACATCACCGCTTCATAGACCAATCAGGGCGGAGAACCGAGCCCTGACGTTGGCCCCCCGGATTGCGTCCCTAGGGTTAGCCCATCTTCGATGCGCGTCGGGCCGGCAGCCGGGTATTGGAGGGCGAAACGGCCTTCAAGGCGAGGTCGGGCCGCTCGTCCGCCGGTTTCGAAAGGCCGTCGCCCAACCGGTCGACCAGTTCGGCGGCGAATTGCGCCAGGGTGTCGTCGCGCGCGCCCATGATCACGATACGGTCGCCGGGCTTGGCCAGCGCGACCAGCTTGTCGCCGCAGGCGGCGCGGTCGGTGAAGGCCCAGGCGGTGCGGCCAGCCGCCTGGATCTCCTGGACGATGTCGATGCTGGCGACGCTGCGGTCCACGGTGCCGCCGTAGTAGACCGGGTCCGGCATGATCAGGACGTCGCCCGGGCGCAGATCGCGCACGAAACCTTTGATGAAGTCGTCCCGGTTCAGGCGCAGCGGCTTGAACCCGTGCGGCTGGAACATGACGAGCAGGCGGCCCGGAAAATCGTGCAGGGTATCCAGGGTGGCGTGGATCTTGTCCGGGTTATGCCCGAAATCGTCGATCACGGTCACGCCGTTCGCCACGCCGACCCTTTCGAGTCGCCGCCGCAGGCCCTTGAAGCTGCCGAGCGCGGATGCGGCCTCCGCCAGCGTCACGCCGCAGGTCAGCGCGGCGGCGATGGCGGCGAGCGCGTTCGCCACATTGTGCCGGCCGGGGACTGGCAGCTCGACCTCTGCGGTTTCGCCGCTCCGACGGTCCGCGACCGCGAAAACGATGCCGTCCGGAGACGGCTCGAGCCGTTCGGCGGATAAATCGGCCGCTTGGTTGCTCAGGCCGAAGGTGATCGCCTTCTCGGGTGCGATCGAAGGCAGGAGCGCGGCCGATTCCGAGTCGTCCAGGTTCACCACCGCCTTGCCCGCCTTGGCGATGAAGTCGCCAAACAGCGCCCGCAACTCGTCCAGCGATTTATGGTCCTGGGTGATGTTGTTCAGGATTGCCACACCCGGGCTGAACAGGGCGATCGATCCGTCGCTCTCATCCACCTCGCTGACGAACGGCCCGCCGGAGCCGAGCACGGCGCTGGCGAAGGGCGTGTCGGAGGTGATGAAATTCTTCATCACCGCGCCGTTGAAAATGGTCGGGCCGCGACCGGTGCGCTGCAGGATCCAGCCGGCCATGGCCGTGGTGGTCGATTTGCCGCTGGTGCCGCCGACCGCGATGCTGGCGGGCGCCGCGTTGAACAGATCCGCCAGCAGCTCGGCGCGTGTCATCCGGGGCGTGCCGACAAGTTTTGCCGCCAGCACATCGGGCACCGTCTCCTCGATCGCCGCCGAGGCGACCAGGATTTGTTCCGGGCCGGTGATCCCGCTACCGTCCTGGGGATGCAGCGCGATGCCGCGGGCACGCAGAAAGGCGAATTTCTCCGAAATGCGTCCCTGGTCCAGCATCCGGTCGGAGCCCTGTACCTCATGGCCCTGGGCGCGCAGGATCAGCGCCAGGGGCAACATGCCGCTGCCGCCGATGCCGCAGAAGAAATAGTGCCGAACCTGGTTCATGTGCCGGGTCCTATCGCGCTAGAACGGCTGTGACAAGAACGTCGGCGGAGAAGGAGACTCGGGTGCCCAAGGGCAAGATCAAGATCGGGGTCATGGCGCCGGGATCGCCTATCACGACAGCCGTCGCGGACCGGGTTCGGGAGTTTGCCATCGACCGTTTTTCCGACCGTTTGGTTGAGATTTACTTTCATCCGCAATGTTTTCAGTCATCGGGGCATTTTGCCGGTGGCGATTCCGTTCGCGCCCAGGCCTTTCTCGACATCGCCAACGACAAGAATTTCGCGGCATTGTGGTTTGCGCGTGGCGGATATGGTGCCTGCCGCATCGCCGAGGAGGTGATCCCCAACCTATCGGACGCGGCCCGAGGCAAAATCTATATGGGATACAGCGATGCCGGCAGCCTGCTTGCCGCGCTGCACAAGGCGGGTTTTGCCGGATTGGCGCATGGCCCGATGCCCGTCGACATCACCCGCAAGGGGGGCGATGCGGCGGTTGACCGGGCGCTGACCTATCTGATCGATCGCGCACCGGACGCGATGGAAGCCAGCGTTTCGCCGGGCACCACAACCGCGGCGTTCAACATGGCGGTGCTCAGCCAGATCCTTGGGACCGCGTTGCAACCGGACCTGACCGACCATGTGTTGATGCTGGAGGAGGTGTCGGAGCACATGTACCGGATCGACCGCTTGCTGTTCCACATCACCGGCAATCCCGGCGTCAGGCGGGTATCCGGCATCATGCTCGGCCGCTGCAGCAACATCCCGGCCAACGAACCCGATTTCGGCCAATCGGAGGAGGACGTGGTCCGCCATTGGTGCCGCAAATCGGGAATCCCCTATCTCGGCCGAGCCGATATCGGCCACGACGTCTACAACAAGGTGGTGCCGTTCGGGCGGGTCCCTGCGATCAGCTAGGCGCTGGCGGGTTCACTGCTCCCCCTCACCCTCCCACGGCTTCGCCGCGGGTCCCTCCCTCTCCCCAGGGAGAGGGGTTGTCAGGGCCGCCTCGAAGTCCCCCTCTCCTTGGGGAGAGGGAGGGACCCGACGCGAAGCGTTGGGAGGGTGAGGGGGCGATCCTGCCCTATCGGATCTCTCTACGCGCCTTTCGACACGAGCCCATCTGAATTGTACATGCCATGGCGCGGTAATTTGCGGATCGTGCCTTGGCGTTGCCGCATCCGGTCGCCATATTTCCGGCGACTCGTCACTTGGAGCTTCCGATGATCCCGACCCCGACATTCTCGCCAGTTACCGCCATTGCCTCCGACGCCCCCGATCTCGGCGACCTGCCGAATTGGGACTTGAAGGATCTCTATCCCGGCACCGACAGCCCGGAGCTGAAGGCCGATCTGGAGCGGATGGAACGGGACGCCCAGGCGTTCGGCGATCGGCTGCGGGGCAAAATAGCGGAGCAGGACGGTGCGACCCTGGGCGCGGCGATTGCCGACTATGAAGCGATCGACGAGGTGCTGGGCCGGATCATGAGCTTCGCCTATCTGGTCTATGCCGGCGATATGAGCGCGCCGGAGAACGGACGCTTCCTGCAGACCATGCAGGAGAAGGTGACTAACATCTCGACCCATCTGCTGTTCTTCACGCTGGAGCTCAACCGGATCGACGAGGCGGCTCTGGAGGCCAAGCTGGAGGCGCCGGCGCTGGCCCATTACGCGCCCTGGCTGCGCGATGTGCGCGCCTTCCTGCCCCATCAGCTCAGCGACGAGCTGGAGCGGCTGCTGCACGAAAAATCGGTCGCCGGCCGGTCGGCCTGGGTCCGGCTGTTCGATGAGAGCATGGCGGCGTTGCGCTTCCCGATCGCCGGCAAGGAGATGACCTCGGCGGAGGCGCTGCACTGCCTGACCGAGCCCGATGGCGCCCTACGCAAGGAGGCCGCGGAATGTGTCGGCCGGGTGCTGAAGGACAACATCCGGCTTTACGCCCACATCACCAACACCCTGGCCAAGGACAAGGAGATCGAGGACAACTGGCGCGAATTCCCGCAGCCCTGGTCGTCGCGCAACCTGTCCAACCAGGTCGAGGATTCGGTTGTCGAGGCGCTGGTTGCGTCGGTCACCGAGGCCTATCCGCGGCTGTCCCATCGTTACTATGCGCTAAAGGCGAAATGGCTCGGCGGCGACCGGCTCGACTATTGGGACCGCAATGCGCCGCTGCCGGATGATGACGACAAGACCGTCCGCTGGAACGAAGCGACCTCACTGGTGCTGGACGCCTATGGCCGTTTCTCGCCGGAGCTGGCCGCCACCGGCAAGAAGTTCTTCGACAATGCCTGGATCGACGCGCCGACGCGGCCCGGCAAATCGCCCGGCGCCTTTGCCCATCCGACGGTGCCCAGCGCCCACCCCTATCTGCTGCTGAACTATCTCGGCAAGACCCGCGACGTGATGACCCTGGCCCATGAGCTGGGGCACGGCGTGCACCAGGTGCTGGCCGGCCACCAGGGCCCGCTGATGGCCAATACGCCGCTGACCCTGGCGGAGACCGCCAGCGTATTCGGCGAGATGCTGACCTTCCGCGCCCTGCTGGATGCCGAGACCGACCCCAAGCGCCGCAAGATCCTGCTGGCCAACAAGGTCGAGGACATGCTCAACACCGTGGTCCGCCAGACCGCCTTCTTCCAGTTCGAGCAGAAGGTGCATACCGAACGCCGCGAAGGCGAGCTGTCGGCCGACCGGCTGGCGGAGATCTGGATGGAAATCCAGGGCACCAGCCTGGGCCCGGCGCTGCGCTTCGACGATGCCTACGGAGTTTTCTGGTCCTACATCCCGCATTTCGTGCACTCGCCGTTCTACGTCTATGCCTACGCCTTCGGGGACTGCCTGGTGAACTCGCTCTACGCCGTCTATCAGGATTCCGAGGCCGGCTTCGCGGAGAAGTATCTCGAAATGCTGCGCGCCGGCGGCACCTTGCGCCACAAGGAGCTGCTTGCCCCGTTCGGCCTGGACGCCACCGACCCTGCCTTCTGGCAGAAGGGTCTGGCCGTCATCGGCGAGTTCGTCGATGAGCTTGAGACGATGGAGGAGTAGCGGCCGAGTCGCCGATCTGTTCCAAGGCTACGCCGCCTCCTCGTCCCGGTCCGCGCGCGGATCGAGTGCGGCTGTTTCCGGCGTTGTGGCGCGGGGCAGCGGCATGCTGCCATAGGCGTCGCGCAGTTCCGCCGGCAACGATGCGCGGCGCATCCGGCGGTAGAGGGCGTATCCGGCGATCCACAGATGCACGCCGGCGGTGAAGGCGAACAGCGCCCGGGGGGCGATCCATTCCATCATGCCGGCCGAGGCCAGCGGTCCGATCATGGTGCCGAAACCGTAAACCAGGATCAGGCCTGAGCTGATTTCCACGAACTTCTCCGGGTCGGCGAAGTCATTGGCATGGGCCACGCACAGCGAATAGAGCGGGTAGGCGAAGATGCCGTACAGGGCGGCCATGCCGATCACCAGGTTCGCCTCATGCGGATCCAGGGCAAAGAACAGGGTGCCGGTGGTGGCCGCGGCAATGCCGGTTGCCGAGATGACCAGCCGCCGGTCGATCCGATCGGAAATCCGGCCGAGCGGAACCTGTCCCAGGGCGCCGCCCAGGACCGCCGTCGCCGTGAGCAGGGCGATCGCGGTGATAGGCAGGCCGATCTGCTGACCGTAGACCGCACCCATGGTGCCGAATGCACCGTTCGCCATGCCGACACTGAAACAACCGACGACCGCAACCGGTGAGTTGGCGAAGAGCGGCTTCAGCCGAATCCGGGTCGATACCAGGGGGCGGGGGCTGGCGGCGGTGCTCAGCGCGGTGGGCACCAGTGCCAGGCAAAACAGGATCGCCGCCAGCACGAAGAAAAAGAACCCGCCCGGGTCACCGACCGCGATCAGCATCTGGCCGACCGTCGAGGCGCCGAGATTGATCGACATGTAGACCGCGAAAACGGTCCCGCGGCTCTCGTTGGTCGAGCGTTCGTTCAGCCAGCTCTCGATGATCATCATGGCGCCGGCGAAGCAGAAGCCGCTGAGCGCGCGCAGGGCGATCCACGCCCAGGGATCGATCAGCAGCAGGTTCAGCAGCACCGAAATCGACGCGGTGGCCGCCACCACACCGAATGTCCGGATGTGGCCGACCCGCTGCACCAGCACCGGCACGATCAGGCAGCCGGCAATGAACCCGGCGGCCCAGCCGGTGCCGATCAGCCCCATATGGGAGGGGAGGAATCCTTCCAGCCCGCCGCGAATCGGCAGCAGCAGCATATGCACGCCACCGGCCAGGAACAGGAAGGCGGCTCCGGTCAGCAGCGCGGCAACGGGCAGCAACTGGCGTCCCATCTGTGTCGATCCGATCTGATGTTCGGGAGGCTGTCACTTCTGGCAGGAACCGGCAACTTCCGCCGACCTTGATCACGATGCAAGGTCAATTAACGGAAATCGTTCGGCAAATCGCCGCGGCGCTTTCATTTGGTCGCCGCTCGCACCATTGTTAGACCATGCCTCAGGGAACCGAAGAGAACACACTGGGCGGCCGTGTGCGGCGTTATGCACGCGTCTCCTCCACCATGGGCGGCCTCGCGGCGCGGCTGGCGGGAAACCGCTATCTGGGCCTTAAGTTGGAGCGCGGCCAGCACGCCGAGGCGCTGAAGGAAGCGCTGGGCGGACTGAAAGGCCCGTTGATGAAGGTGGCGCAGATGCTGGCCACCATCCCCGACGTGCTGCCGCCTGAATATGTCACCGAGTTGCAGCAGCTGCAGGCCAATGCGCCCTCCATGGGCTGGCCCTTTGTGCGCCGCCGCATGACGGCGGAGTTAGGGCCGAATTGGCTGGGCCGGTTCACCAGCTTCGAGCGGCAGGCCGCCGCTGCTGCCTCCCTGGGCCAGGTGCATCGCGCCGTTGGGCCGGACGGGGCCGATCTGGCCTGCAAGCTGCAATATCCGGACATGCTGTCCGCGGTCGACGCCGATCTGAAGCAGCTCAAGCTGATCCTCGGCATCTTCGAGCGCTACGACAACGCGATCTCTACCAAGCAGATCCACGCCGAGATCGCCGCACGACTGCATGAGGAACTGGACTACGCGCTCGAGGCGCGGCACTGCAACCTCTACCACGACATGCTGTCCGGCCAGGCGAACGTCCATGTGCCGCAGATCGTGCCCGAGCTGTCGACCGGCCGGCTGCTGACGACCAACTGGCTGGAAGGCGCACCGATCATGGGGTTCGTCGACGGCTCGGTGGAACAGCGCAATCAGATCGCCATGAACATGTTCCACGCCTGGTATGTGCCGCTCTATTATTACGGGGTGATCCACGGCGACCCGCATATGGGCAATTATACGGTGCGGCCGGACAGTTCGATAAACCTGCTGGATTTCGGCTGCATCCGGGTCTTCCCGCCCTCATTCGTCGGCGGCGTCATCGACCTCTATCACGCGCTGGAGCGCGACGACCGCGATCTGGCGGTGCATGCCTATGAGACCTGGGGTTTCCGCGGACTGAGTACGGAGATGATCGAGGTGCTGAGCCTTTGGGCCCAGTTCCTTTACGCGCCGCTGATGGAGGACAAGGTGCGCCCGATCGGTGAGGCCGATCACGGCGTCTATGGCCGCAAGACCGCCGCCAAAGTGCATGGAGAGCTTCGTCGTCTCGGCGGGGTGGAGGTGCCGCGCGAATTCGTCTTCATGGACCGCGCCGCGCTCGGCCTGGGCTCGGTGTTCATCCATCTGAAGGCGGAGATCAACTGGCACCGTCTGTTCCAGGAACTCATCGCCGATTTCAGTGTCGACAACCTGGCCAAGCGCCAGAAGAAAATGCTGAAATCCCACGACGTGCCGTTGTCGATCCCGGGGATGTAGCACCGGCCAGCCGCCTAGACCCCGGTGGCCGGACGAGTATGGGAAGGAAGGCGCCCCTCATGGGCGCCTTGGCCATCCCAACTACAGGACTTGCGTGGTGATTTCCTCGATGCAGGCTTGCGCGCGCTGATTCAACAGTGTCTTCAGCAGTGCCGCGTTGTTCGCCAGCAGTTCGTCACGGCTTGGCGCGCCCTCCGGGCCGTCATGAGAGCCGCCGCTGCAGAAATGCTGCGCCAGCACATCGCCGGTGGCCGGATCGATCAGGCGGAACGTGGCCGAATAGCCGACCGTGTAGCTGCCGAAGTTGAAGCCCTGGTAATTATAGCCCCAGCCATTGGTTTCGACATCGACGATCAGATCGCGGACATTGTTCTGGCGCGCCCAGGCGGCCAGATCGCTCGGCTTGTCGTCGTCGAAGACCAGTGGGCGGCCGCTGCCGGCTGTGCCGTGACGGCTGCGAAGATGCTGGGCGATGGCATCCTCGATTATCGGGGCCGGATTCTCGATGCCCTGTTGCACCACCAGCGTGTCGCCTTCGGCGAAAGCCGCCATGGCGCCGAACGCGGCAAGGCCGCCATGGATCGGCGTCATGGCCAGGAAGGAGGGGGGAGCCTCGCGGGTGGAGTGCAGTTCCTTGCCCGCCAAGGATGCGCCCGGATTGTCCGCCAGCCGCACGGTTTCCGTGGAGGCGCAGCCCGCCACTGCCGCCAGCAGGCCTAATGCGGCCACGAACCGAGTAATCATTGAATCTCTCCATGAGTGAATATCCGAATAGCTTTCTCTGGTATTTCGAACTTGGTTAACGATCCGATAATCGGCCTGGATTCAGACGCGGAAAGGTGGTTATCGACGATGGCTCCGTCGCCACCACCAATCTGCGGCGGCATGGGAACCCTCCTCGGCCGGTCAACAACTCCCGAACGGCTCTTGCAATCGGCGCGGCGCTTGCGGCATGTTGCGCAACCGGTCCTCTCGGGGGCGGTGCCAAGGTCGATTCACCGTCCTCTTCCAAATATTCTTGCCCCAAGGGATTCTGGGCAGATGAAAGTCGCAATACCGAAGGAACGCCGTTCCGGCGAGCAGCGCGTCGCCGCGTCACCGGACACGGTGAAGAAGCTGGTCGCGCTGGGCATCAATGTGGTGGTCGAGACCGGCGCGGGCGCCGGGGCGGCCTTCACCGACGAGGCCTATCGCGGCGCCGGCGCCAGCATTACCCCGGATTATTCCTCCACGGTCGGCGCCGCCGACGTCGTGCTGAAGGTGCGGCGGCCATTGCTGGCCGGCGAGGGGTCGCTCGACGAACTCAAACATCTGATCCGCGGCGCCGTGCTGATCGGCATCCTCGATCCCTATGACTCCGCGGAGTCGATCGCTGCCTATGCCGAGTCTCAGGTCGATGCATTCGCCATGGAGCTGATGCCGCGCATCACCCGCGCCCAGACCATGGATGTGCTCTCCAGCCAGTCGAACTTGGCCGGTTACAAGGCGGTGCTGGATGCGGCGGCGGTGTTCGGCCGCGCTTTCCCGATGATGATGACCGCCGCCGGCACCGTGCCGCCGGCAAGGACCCTGGTCATGGGCGCCGGCGTTGCCGGCCTTCAGGCGATCGCCACGGCGCGTCGGCTGGGCGCTATCGTGTCTGCCACCGACGTCCGTCCGGTCGCCAAAGAGCAGGTCGAGAGCCTGGGCGCCAGTTTCGTCGCCGTCGACGATGAGGAGTTCCGGCAAGCCGAGACCGCCGGCGGATACGCCAAGGAGATGAGCGACGCCTACAAGAAGAAGCAGGCCGAGCTGATCGCCGAGACCATCAAGAAACAGGACATCGTGATCTGCACCGCGCTGATCCCGGGTCGTCCGGCCCCGGTGCTGATCAGCGAGGAGATGGTGGCGTCGATGAAGCCGGGCTCGGTGATCGTCGATCTGGCGGTAGAGCGCGGCGGCAACTGTCCGCTGTCGCGACCGGGAGAGGTGGTCGAGGTGCACGGGGTGACCATCGTCGGCCATACCAATGTGGCCAGCCGCATCGCCGTCGACGCCTCGTCGCTTTATGCCAAGAACCTGCTGAACTTCCTGACGCCGCTGATCGACAAGGAAAGCGGGTCGCTCGCCATCGACTGGGATGACGAGATCATCAAAGGCACGGCGCTGACCCGCAGTGGCGGCATTGTGCATCCGGCCTTCTCGGGCGGCGGCGCTGCGAAGGCCAAGCCGAAGGCGGCACCAGCCCCCGCAACGGCTCCGGCACCGGAACCTGAGGCGCCGTCGGAAGAGCCTGAACAGGCAGCGGGTGCAGCGGCCGAGCCGGCGCCGCCGGCCGCCGCCGAGACCAAGGCGCCTGCCCGCAAACCGGCGGCGCGCAAGAAGGCGGCGCCCCGCAAGAAGCCGGCCGCCAAGGCCAAGCCCGCGGCGCAAGCGCCCTCCGCCGACAACAGCGACGACTGAGCCATGGAACGCGAAGACATCAACGACACGATCGATCAGATCGTCGACCAGATCCGCGAGTTGGGCGATCAGGCCAAGGAACTCGCCGCCGAAGCTGCGGAGGCGGCCCAGGCCGCGGCCGGTGCGGCGCCGGTTCACAGTGGCGGGCAGGATTTCCTGACTGTCGGGCTGACCGTGTTCGTCCTGGCCTGTTTCGTCGGCTATTACGTGGTCTGGCGGGTGACACCGGCGCTGCATTCGCCGCTGATGAGCGTCACCAACGCGGTGTCCTCGGTGATCATCGTCGGCGCGCTGATCGCCGCCGGACCGGCCGATTTCACCTTCAGCTCGGCCATGGGCTTCCTGGCTGTGGTGCTGGCCTCGGTGAACATCTTTGGCGGCTTCATCGTCACGCAGCGCATGCTGCAGATGTACAAGAAAAAGAAGCGGTAGGCGGGCGGAGAGACAGTCATGGAAAGCTATTTCGTCCTGCTCTACCTGGTCGCCGCCATCTGTTTCATCATGGCGCTGCGTGGCCTGTCCTCGCCGGAGACGTCGCGTGGCGGCAATTTCTTTGGCATCGCCGGCATGGTTATCGCCATCGGCACCACCCTGGCCCTGGCCCAGGTGGTCAGCTACACGCTGATCGGTATAGGCATTTTGGTCGGCGGCTCGATCGGCACGGTCATCGCGCTGCGCATCCAGATGACGGCGCTGCCACAGCTTGTCGCGGCGTTCCACAGCCTGGTCGGTTTGGCGGCGGTGTTCGTGGCGGCGGCGGCATTCTTCAACCCCGAGGCCTACGGCATCGGTGAGTACGGCAACATCGCCATCGGCAGCCTGATCGAGATGTCGATCGGCACCGCCATCGGCGCCATCACTTTTACCGGATCGTTGGTCGCCTTCGCCAAGTTGCAGGGGCTGGTAACCGGCAAACCGTTGGTCTTCCCACTCCAGCACCCTCTGAACGGGCTGCTCCTGATTGCAACCATCGCTGCCGTGTACTGGCTGTGCCGGGACCAGACGGCGATTGCCTTCTGGGTGATCGTGGCGCTCTCATTGGCACTCGGTTTCCTGCTGATTCTGCCGATCGGCGGCGCCGACATGCCGGTCGTCATCTCGATGCTGAACAGCTATTCCGGCTGGGCCGCGTGCGGCATCGGCTTCACCTTGCAGAACAATCTGCTGATCATCACCGGCGCCCTGGTCGGGGCGTCTGGCGCGATCCTAAGCTACATCATGTGCAAGGGGATGAACCGCTCGATCATCAACGTGATCATGGGCGGCTTCGGCGGCGAGACGACGGCGGTGGCCGGCGGCCCCGGCGGCGGCGACAAGACGGTCAAGCAGGGCAGCGCCGACGACGCCGCCTTCATCATGTCCAACGCCCAATCGGTGATCATCGTACCGGGTTACGGCATGGCCGTCGCCCAGGCCCAGCACGCGCTGCGTGAGATGTGCGATCTGCTGAAGGCCGAGGGGGTCGAGGTGAAATACGCCATCCACCCGGTCGCCGGGCGCATGCCGGGCCACATGAACGTGCTGCTCGCGGAGGCCAACGTGCCTTATGACGAGGTGTTCGAGCTGGAGGACATCAATCGCGATTTCTCCGCCGCCGACGTGGCCTTCGTCATCGGCGCCAACGACGTCACCAACCCGGCCGCCAAGACCGACACCGCCAGCCCGATCTACGGCATGCCGATCCTCGACGTGGACAAGGCGAAGACGGTGCTGTTCGTGAAACGCTCGCTGGCTTCGGGTTATGCCGGGGTGGAGAACGAGCTGTTCTTCCGCGACAACACCATGATGCTGTTCTCCGACGCCAAGAAGATGTGCGAGGGAATCGTCAAGGCCATGAACTAGGGGGCAATGGACTGAGGCGATGAGCGACGTCGATGGCTGCAAATTCTGCGGCCCGCGGGAGGGCTGCGATCCAGCCGACCCGCTGCATGTGGTCGAGATGGACCACTCCTGGACCTTCCTCGACCCCAATCAGACCTATCGAGGCCATGTGATCGTCGTGGCCAAGGGTCACTACGAGGACATCGCCGCCATGCCGCCCGAGCGGGGCGCCGGCCTCTATGCCGATATGACCCGTGTGGCGGCGGCCGTGCGCCGGGCCTGCAACGCCGACCACATGAACTATCTGTCGCTCGGCAACATGTTGCGTCACGTCCACTGGCACATCTATCCGCGCTATCGCGACGATCCGAGCTGGGGCGGCGCGCCGATTCCGGAGCCGGCGGCGAAGCGGTTGGCGGATGTGGAATATCGTTCGCTTGCAGCGGCGATCCGGGCGGATTTGTCGGCGCGGTAGGCGGCAACGCCAGCGATTGCCGTCGTCAATCCGGGCACGCTATCTCGGGTCAAAGCTGACTTGAACCCCGAACTATATCGGCCTGTCTTGAACCGGCCAGCAGCAAACCTAATGCGCACAACACCAAAAACCGCCCAACCATGAGGCTGGGCGGCGGTAACGACCGGTGCGGCTAACTTAGGAAGAGGGGTGGGCTAGTAGCCCTCGCGCTCCAGGCGCTTGCGCAGCAGCTTGCGGGCGCGGCGCACCGCCTCCGCCTTCTCCCGGGCACGCTTCTCGGACGGCTTCTCATAGCTGCGGCGCAGCTTCATCTCGCGGAAAATGCCTTCGCGCTGCATCTTCTTCTTCAGCGCGCGTAGGGCCTGATCGACGTTGTTGTCGCGGACGTGAACTTGCACCTTGGTTCGTAGCTCCTCTAGAACCCGCCATACGGTCGAACAAAAACCGGGCCTCGGATTGACCGTCCCGACCCATCAAGGGCGCGGGTTGTATCACGACCCCGACGCTCTTGCCAAGTCGGCAGAATGAGCCAAATGTGATTTATACCAAGGGAAATAGATAATGACCGGTTTCACCGCTCTCAGATGTCCGCCCGTGAGGCGCGGTCCGTGCCGTGGTGCAGCGCACCACAAGCGGGCCGCAACGCGGCGGGCGGACATCTGAGAGCGGCCTTCGGTGAAGCCCATTGGCCCTTGCGGGGGCGTTGCGGCGCTTGCCCGATGCGCTGCATCGCGCCACACGCCGCGCCTGCCCGCAAGGGCCAATGGGCTTCATGAAACCGGTCATTATCTATTTCCCTTGGTATTAGCCAGCAAAAAGCGGATCGAACTCCAAATGGCCCTCCTGAAAATCGCCCGCATGGGGCACCCGGTCCTGCGTCGGCGCGCCGAACCGGTCGACGATCCGACCGGCGAGTCGGTTCGGCGGCTCGCCGGCCATATGGCCGAGACCATGAACGATGCCGAGGGCATCGGCCTCGCTGCGCCGCAAGTCTATGTAAGCCAGCGTTTGGTCATGTTCCAGGTGCCGCCGGATCGGCTGGAGGAGGGGGAACCGCCCGGCCCGCCCGGCATCACGGTGCTGGTGAACCCGGAGATCGAACCGGTCGGCGACGAGATCGCATTCGGTATCGAGGGCTGCTTGTCCATGCCCGGCATTCGCGGCGTGGTGCCGCGTCACTCCACCATCGTCTATCGCGGAACGACGCCGTCGGGAGAACTGATCGAGCGGAAGACGACCGGGCTTCACGCGCGTGTCGTGCAGCATGAGGTCGATCACCTCGACGGAATCCTGTTCGTCGACCGCATGGATGATTTTGCGACCTTGTGTTTCGAGAGCGAAATGCATCATCTGTTCGCCGACGGCGAATTTGAGGATCAGCCCGATGACTGATGGCAGCGACCGGACCCGCCAGGCCGAATTGCGCGACGCGATCCTGGAGGCCACGTTGCCCCATGTGGCGTTCGATGGTTGGACCGATCGGACCCTGCGGGACGGCGCGGTCGCGGCGGGCCATGAGCCGGGTGCCGCGGCCCGCGCGTTTCCGCGCGGCGGCGTCGACGCGATCGTGCATTTCAGCGATTGGGCGGATCGCCGGATGCTGGCGGCAATCGCGGATGAGGCGGATTCCTTCGCCGCATTGCGGGTGCGCGACAAGATCACCCGCGCGGTGCGCCTGCGCCTGGAGCTTCTGGAACCGCACCACGAGGCGGTGCGCCGGGCAATGACCGTCCTGGCGATGCGGGCGCAGGCGGGCCAGTCGGCGCGGCTGCTGTATCGCAGCGTGGATGCCATGTGGCGGGCTGCCGGGGATACGGCGACCGACTTCAATTTCTACACCAAGCGCGGGCTGCTGGCCGGCGTTCAGAGCTCGACGATGCTGTACTGGCTCGGCGACGGCTCCGAGGGCCATGCCGCGACCTGGAGTTTTCTCGATCGGCGTATCGCCGACGTCATGCGGATCGGCAAGGCGATTGGTAAATTGCGGGGTGCCACAGGCCAGGGCGGCGAAGGCAGGCCGCTCCCGCTAAGGCTGGCTATGGGACTAGGTGCGCGTTTGCGGTCGGTGACGCAGCGTTCCTGAACCGTCGGCCGGGAGGCTATTTCTTCCGGAACCTGTCCAGGGCAACCACCTTTCCACCGCCCTCAGCCACTGCCGCCACAGGCAGTTCCGCTATCGGCGCCTGCGGCAACGGGATTGCTGCGTCGGTCGGCGGTTGGGGCCGATGTTCCGGCTCTTCCGCTATCGGCTGGAACTGCAATGCGAAATTGACCGACGGGTCGGCGAATGTGGTAATCGCGGCCAGCGGGACGACCAGCCGTTCCGGGATGTTGTTGAAGCTGAGCGTCACGCCCAAACGGTCGTCGGAAACCTCCAGATCGTAGAACTGATGCTGGATGACGATCGTCATTTCCTCGGGATATTGCTCGGCCAGCGACTTGGGGATGGCCACGCCCGGATATGCCGTTGAAAATGTTACGTAGAAATGGTGATCGCCCGGCAGCCCGGATTCGGCGACCTCGCGAATGGCCTGCCGCACCACATCGCGCAACGCGGTTTCGACCATCCGATCATAGCGGAGCATGTCCTCGACCATTCACATAGACTAGCGGCAGCGCCCGGCATTGGGAAGCGCCGACAACGCTAGGGTGGCGCGACACAACGCACCAGGGTGGTCGCGGTGGCGAACCTGTCCGAATTGGCGAATGGGAGAAAGAAAGTGGGGCGCTTCTGTTGCCAGGCGCGCCCCGAACCCCGCCCAACCGTGTGACCGGCTAGGACTTACTGTGGCTAACCCAGCTGCCGTTAGGCGGCGAGGCGAACCTCACTGTAGTTGTCATTCGCAACTATCAGATGGCCCGATAACGGCGGTACCATGCCGAGCAAAAACCGTACCGTTCACCAGCCGTCGATCCTATTTCGCCCCCATAGGGAGCCAGGGTTTCTGCCCTGGCTAACCTGGCGGTGGAGCGGCCCAATTGGGCCCTGTCTGCCGCCGAAATTGGTGGAGGCGCCGGAGTACTGCCCTCCGGGTCCGGTCAGGCTATTAAATGCGGCGTTTATCGCCATAGTCGGTTTCCCGACATGCATAATATAGTCGGTTTCGGGTCCCGGTAAAAGGGGCGGGGCTGGCGGCCCTGATTCGCGCGGATTCAGAGCGATTGCCGGCCCCGAAATCCGCCCCGGGCAAGGCACCGGGTTTGGGTCTTGGTTCGATCCGCCGCACGGCGTTAGAGTGCCGCCCGTCGTCAGGGGAGCCAATATGTCCATTACGCCAGAACAACGCGCCGAGATCGATCAAGAGCGCAGTATCACCAACCAGACGCGGCGGACGACCGTGCCGGCGCTGGAGGAGATCCTGTTCGAGCCGCTGACCGTGCTCGATCATGGGTTTGTTCGAGTGATCGACTATATGGGCGACGATGCCGCCATCGTGCAGGCGGCGCGGGTTTCCTACGGCAAGGGCACCAAGCAGGTTCGCGAGGATTCAGGGCTTATCCGCTATCTCCTGCGGCACTGGCATTCCACCCCGTTCGAAATGTGCGAGATCAAGTATCACGTGAAGCTGCCGATCTTCGTGGCGCGGCAGTGGATCCGCCATCGCACGGCGAATGTGAACGAATATTCCGCGCGCTATTCGATCCTGGACAAGGAATTCTACCTGCCGGCGCCACAGGACCTGGCGGCGCAATCGTCGAACAATCGTCAGGGCCGCGGCGATGCCTTGGAAGGCGACGAGGCCGACCGGGTCATGGAACTCCTCCGCGACGACGCGGAAAAATGCTATCGCGACTATGCCTGGATGCTGAACGAGGATGAGTCCGGCGCTGTCGTCGACGAGGGCCGGTCCGGCTTGGCCCGTGAATTGGCCCGCATGAACCTCACACTCAACACCTATACCCAGTGGTACTGGAAGACCGATCTCCACAATCTGATGCATTTCTTGCGCCTGCGCGCGGACAGCCACGCGCAGTTCGAAATCCGCGTCTATGCCGACGTCATGCTGGACACGCTGAAACGGTGGGTGCCGCTGACCTATGAGGCGTTCGAGGAATACCGCATGAGCGCGGCGCAGATTTCCGCGACCGGGCTGTCGGTGATCCGCCGCCTGCTGGCTGGCGAGGGCGTCATCCAGGGGGATAGCGGGCTGTCGAAACGGGAATGGCGGGAATTGATGCAGATGCTGGGACGGGAAGTCTAGGTCCGTCGACAGGAGCGGGAATGACGACCCTGTGAAAGGGTCGGCTCAAGCCGCGATCAGCGGAATTCGACCCGGGTGCTGTTGCACAGATCCTCCGCCCACAATTTGGTCTCGCGGCCGTTCGCGTCGTTGAAGCGCAAATCGAAAAAACAATCGGGGCCGAATCTGCCCATTTCGATCTGGCGGGTTTGCCCTGGCGGCAGCGTCGAGTTCAGCACGTCGCCGCCCCAGTATTTGCTGTAGATCGGCGACACGTAGATCGACTCCAGCGGCACATCGCTCGCATTGTGAACAGTGAAGCTGCGATCCTGCGCCGTCACTGGGGACGATGCGACGATCAGCGCCGTGCTGCTCATAAATGCAAAGCGACGGATCCCACCGTGGCGCGCTGTGCGCTTACCCGCCATACCGTCAACCTCGTTCACTCAATCGTCGCCGCACTCCCGTTTTTCCGGCGCGCGGACAGCGCCCGGCGGAGCCGGTCAGACGACTACAATGGTTGAAGATTGGGACGGGAATGCGGCGGCGGGGTGGCTTGCCCGCCATTCTCGTGATGGCCCGTGGCCCGCCCGAATTTGACGGGTCATACCAAGGACGTCTTCTACTGCACCAGGATGCGAGGTGCCTGGCGCTGCGGGGCGCCGGCCGGTCCGTCCAACTGAGCCACCACCTGTTCGGCGATCCGCATATAGGCCTGGGCATGCTCGCTTGACGGATCGGACACGACGATCGGGCTGCCGGCATCGGAGGTCTCGCGGATCGACATATGCAGGGGTACTTCGCCCAGGAAGGGCGTGCCCAATCGCTCCGCTTCGGCACGGGCGCCACCATGGCCGAAGATCTCGGTGCGCTCGCCGCAATGGGGGCAGGCGAAATAGGACATGTTCTCAATGATACCCAGCACCGGCACGTCGACTTTCTGGAACATGCGCAGGCCTTTGCGCGCATCCAACAAGGCAATGTCCTGCGGCGTGGAGACGATCACCGCGCCGGCCAGCGGCACTTGCTGCGCCATGGTCAACTGTGCGTCGCCGGTCCCCGGCGGCATGTCGACCACCAGGATATCCAGTTCGCCCCAGTTAACGTCCCGCAGCATCTGCGACAGCGCGCTCTGGACCATCGGGCCGCGCCATATCATCGGCGTCTCGTCATCCACCATGAAGCCGATCGACATGACCTTCAGCCCGAACCGCTGCATCGGGTCGAGGGTCTTGCCGTCGGGCGAATTGGGCTTGCCGGTGATGCCCACCATGCGCGGCATGGAGGGGCCGTAGATATCCGCGTCCAGCAGGCCGACGGTGCGGCCGGAGGCGGCCAGCGCCAGTGCCAGGTTGACGGCCGTCGTCGATTTTCCGACGCCGCCCTTGCCCGAGGCGACCGCGATGATCGATGTGACGCCCGGGACCATTGCTTTCTGCCCGGAGGTGCCAGGGGCGTCCCGGGCCGGGCCGGCCGGAGCGGCGGGTGGAGCGGATTGCTCACCGGCGGTTGACTCCCGATGCGCTGTCAGCACCGCGGTTACCGACAGGACATCGGGCAACGCTTCAACTTTTTCGGCCGCCTCGCGGCGCAACGGCTCGAGCTGGGGGCCGCGTCGGGGGTCCACCTCGATCGAGAAAAAGACGTTGCCCTGCTTGATCGTCAGGCCGGAAACCATGCCGAGCGTGACGATGTCGTCGCCCCGATCGGGATCCTTTACGCTCCGAAGCGCCTGCATTACTTGGCTCTCGGTTGCACCGGCCATGGTTGAAATGTCCTTTTGTTCGCCAATATTCGTGTGGATGCGGTCGACCGCCCCAGAAACTGTGATATAGCCTGCGGGCGGTGTGATAGAAAGTGCGGCAATTGTCCGTGACCGGTGAAACAGGGAAGATATAAATGCCTTGGAGCAATCAGGGTGGAAACGGCGGGCCTTGGGGGTCCGGCGGCGGCGGTGGCGGCGGTCAGGGCCCATGGGGCCGGGGCGGCGGCGGCCCGACACCGCCTGACATTGAGGATATGATCCGCAAGGGTCAGGACCGTTTCAAGAAGGCCCTGCCGAGCGGATTCGGTGGCGCCGGCGGGCTGTTCATTCTGATCTTGCTGGCCATCGCGGCGTGGCTGGTCTTCACCGTCCCCTACCGCGTGCAGGCCGATGAGCGCGGCGTTCAGATGCTGTTCGGCCGCTATGTAAGCCAGACCACGCCAGGTCTGCACTTCTGGTTCCCGCCACCGATCGGTTCGGTGCATACACCACGGGTCACCAGCGTCAACCGGATCGATATCGGATTCAGCAGCGACACCAATGCGCGCGGACAGTCAGGTGTTCGGGATGTTCCACAGGAGAGCCTGATGCTCACCGGGGATGAGAACATCATCGACATCGATTTCACGGTCCTCTGGCGCATCTATGATGCGCCGGACTATCTGTTCAACATTCGCGACCGGGAACAAACGGTCAAACTGACCGCCGAAAGCGTCATGCGCGAGATCATCGCTCGGACCGACATCCAGCCGGCCCTGACCGAGGCCCGTCAGAGCATCGAAGCAGATGTAAGGACATTGGTGCAGGAGACATTGGACAATTACGGCGCCGGCATCGAGATCACCCAGATCCAGCTACAGAAGGTCGACCCACCCCAACAGGTGGTCGATGCCTTCAACGACGTCCTGCGTGCGCGCCAAGATCAGCAGCGTGTTCGCAACCAGGCCGAGGCCTACCGCAATGACATCATCCCGCGGGCGCGCGGCGAGGCCGAGCGCATGATCCAGGAAGCCGCCGCCTATAAGGAACAGGAGGTCGCCACCGCCCAGGGTGAGGCGTCCCGCTTCCTGGCGGTGCTGCGCTCCTATCGGCTGGCTCCCGAGGTGACCGCCCAGCGCTTCTTCCTGGAGACCTGGGAGGAGTTCCTCGGCGGCGCCAACAAGGTGATCATCGACAGCGGCGCCGGGGGTGGCCAGGGCGTGGTGCCCTATTTGCCGCTCAATGAACTTCAGAACCGTCCGGTCGAACAGGGACAATCCCGATGAGCTTTAGAGTAGCAATTTTCGGTATTCTTTTCGTCCTGGCCGGTATCGTGGCGACCAGCGTCTTCTTTGTCGTCGACCAGACCCAACAGGCGGTTGTGCTGCAGTTCGGCGAACCGGTCGACACGATCACCGAGCCCGGCTTGAAATACAAATTGCCCTGGCCGATCCAGGAGGTGGTCTATTTCGAGAACCGGGTCCTGAACGTCGATCCGCCGGTCGAGCAGGTCATCCTGGCCGACCAGAGGCGGCTAGACGTCGATGTGTTCGGCCGTTACCGGATTTCCGACGCGCAGCTCTTTCTGGAGGCGGTCAACAACGAGACCACCGCGAAACAGCGGCTGTCGACGTTCATGATCGCGTCGCTGCGCGAGGTGCTTGGCAGCGCGACCCAGGTCGAGGTGTTGTCCGATGCCCGGGCCGGGATCATGGATTCGATTCTGGATGCGGTTCGCCAGCGCGCCAGTGCCCTTGGCATCGAGATCGTCGATGTCCGCATCGTTCGCGCCGACGTGCCGCAGGGCACGGTGCAGTCGGTGTTCGACCGGATGGCATCGGAACGCGAGCGCGAAGCCCGCGAGTTCCGTGCCCAGGGTGACGAATTGTCCCAGCAGATCCGCGCCCGTGCCGATCGTGAGCGCACTGTCCTGCTTGCGGAGGCGGAGCGGACATCGGAGATCCTGCGCGGCGAGGGCGACGAGGAGGCGATCCGCATGCGCGGCGAGGCTTTCAGCCAGGACGCTGAGTTCTATGCCTACTATCGGGCGCTTGAAGCGTATCGAGGCTCGTTCAACCCCGAGGACACGACGCTGGTGCTGTCGCCAAACAGCGAGTTCTTTAGGTACTTTAACGAAGGGCCGCCCAACTCCCCCGGCTCGCGGTGATCGTGACGGAAGGTCACGGAGGATCTTGCCGGCCAGGTTTGGGACATAGCGGCGCTTCGTCGTATAGGCGTCCCGCCGTGAATTCATGAACGACCTGGCAACTGCCCTGGCGTTGGTGTTGGTGATCGAGGGGCTGATATACGCCCTGTTTCCCGATCATCTGAAGCGGATGATGGTCACGATCATGTCGGTGCCGGCGCCAACACTGCGTGTCGCCGGGTTGGCGGCGGCCATCGTCGGCGTGGGTATCGTTTGGCTGATGCGCAGCTAGCGGTTTATCCGCTTGCGCGGAAATGTCGTCGAGCGTCTGAAAGATAAATGCGCTAGCGCTGCTTCACAAAGCCGTCATGCGGCTCCCTGGTCCTTTGTCACGCCCAATTTGAACCATATTTTCGGTCCAGAAAACGCATTAACCCTTCGGGTAATGCCCCTGAAGTGCGACTCTGTCGGTGATCGGTTGTCTTTGTGATGCGACCGATCCGACGGTACCCAGTGACGGGCCGATGTCGGAAAATCGATAGTTGCCAATGAGGCGTGCCCGCGGGACGGTGTGCCGCGTCCGTTCCGGGTCGATGCGACCGCGCGAGGCATTGAGGCAAGGAGAGAGTACAGGTGACGATTCGTCCTGGGATTTCAGACAACCGGTGCGGTTGCGCAAAGGCGCGGACCGTGGATTCGGACGTTGTATATCGGATCAAGATATCGGTTTGGCTCGTTGCCGCGACACTGGTCGCTGCCATCCTGTCTTTTGCCACCGCTGTCCGCGCCGCGCCGGCGCCGGAGAGCTTTGCCGATCTCGCGGAAAGGTTGCTGCCGGCCGTGGTCAACGTGTCCACGACCCAGCGTGTCGACGGGATCGAAGGTGTGCCCGACATGCCGGAATTCCCTCCCGGTTCGCCATTCGAGGAGTTCTTCAAGGATTTCTTCGAACGCCGGGGAGAGCGGCCCGATGGTAGCCGAGGCCGCCCGGCGACGTCGCTGGGATCCGGGTTCATCGTCGATTCCAGTGGCTACATCGTCACTAACAATCACGTCATCGAAGGCGCCGACGAGATCACCATCATCCTCCAGGATGACACCAACCTTGAAGCTACGCTGATCGGTGTCGACGAGAAGACCGATCTTGCCGTTCTGAAAGTCGAGCCCGATTCACCGTTGCCTTCGGTCGACTTTGGCAACAGCGACGCCATGCGGGTCGGCGACTGGGTGGTGGCGATCGGCAATCCTTTCGGGCTTGGCGGCACCGTGACCGCCGGCATCATCTCGGCGCAGCAGCGCGATATCAATGCCGGTCCCTACGATGATTTCATCCAGACCGATGCCTCGATCAATCGCGGCAATTCCGGCGGGCCGATGTTCAACCTCGACGGCGATGTCATCGGGATCAACACGGCGATCTTCTCGCCGTCCGGCGGTTCGGTGGGTATCGGCTTTGCGATCCCGTCGAAGCTGGCCAGCAATGTCGTCAACCAGATCATTGAATTTGGCCGGACCCGGCGTGGCTGGCTCGGCGTTCGGATTCAAACCGTCACGGATGAGATTGCCGAGAGCCTCGGGCTGGACGACAATCAAGGTGCGTTGGTCGCCAGCGTCACCGAGGGCGGCCCGGCCGAAGATGCCGGTATCGAACCCGGCGACGTTATTCTGCGCTTCAATGACCGCCCGGTGACGGAGATGCGCCGTCTCCCGCGGCTTGTTGCCGACACTCCCGTCAACAACCAGGTCGATGTCCTGGTATGGCGCCGGGGGGCGCCGGTGACCCTTGGCGTCACTTTGGGAGAGTTGGAGGCCGCGGAGGATGCCGGCCTCCTGGCGTCTCTCTCCACAAGCCCGTCCGATCCGCCGGTGGATACCGAAAGCCTCCACGAGCTTGGGCTCGGACTGTCCGGCCTGACCGATGAGCTGGTTCGGGAATACGGCATCCAAGGCGGCACCAAGGGCGTTGTCATCACCGAGGTGACGCCGTCCGGCCTGGCGGACGAAAAGGGGCTGCGCCCGGGCGAGGTGATCCTCGAAGTCGGCCAGGAGCCGGTCGACTCTCCGAGCGATGTGGCCCGCATGGTCGAAGAGGCCCGCGAATCCGGCCGGCGTTCGGTCCTCTTGCTGATCGATCGGGACGGCGATCTCCGCTTCGTGGCCTTGAGCGTCGCCGGTTAGGCCTGCAAGACAAGCCTCCGAGTGGGAAATGCGCCGCCTTCGGGCGGCGTTTTTTATTGGCCTTCATCGTTGCGATTATCCGGCATCACCGGTGCCCTCGAGCTTGCGCCAAATGGCCATCGGTCCATAGACTTCCCCAACAACAGCAATTTGGGGGAAGGGGCGATGTCGGATACCGTCAAATACGAGCTCAGCGAAGACCGGATGCCGCGCCACTGGTACAATCTGGCCGCCGATCTGCCGGAGCCGCTGGCTCCGCCGCTGCACCCCGGAACCCTGGAGCCGATCGGTCCGGAGGCGCTTGAGCCGTTGTTCCCCATGGCCCTGATCGGTCAGGAGGTCAGCACCGAACGCCACATCGACATCCCTGACGAGGTCCGCGACATCTACCGGCAATGGCGGCCGACGCCGCTGTTCCGCGCCCGTAGGTTGGAGCGGTTCCTCGATACCCCGGCGCGCATCTACTACAAATATGAGGGCGTCAGCCCGGCCGGCAGCCATAAGCCGAACACCGCCATTCCGCAGGCCTATTACAACAAACAGGCCGGCATCAGCCGGATCGTCACCGAGACCGGGGCCGGCCAATGGGGATCGTCCCTGGCGCTGGCCGGCGCCATGTTCGACATCGAGGTCGATGTCTACATGGTCAAGGTGAGCTATCAGCAGAAGCCCTACCGGCGGGCGCTGATGGAGGCCTATGGCGCCCGCTGCGTGCCCAGCCCGAGCGAGGAGACCGAGATCGGCCGCAAGATTCTGGCCGAGAATCCCGACAGCGCCGGCAGCCTGGGTATCGCGATCAGCGAGGCGGTGGAGCAGGCGGCGCAGCGCGACGACACCAAATACGCGCTCGGCAGCGTTCTCAATCACGTCCTGCTGCACCAGACGGTCATCGGCCAGGAGGCCATCGCCCAACTCGAGATGGCCGGCGACTATCCGGATATCGTCGTGGGCTGCACCGGCGGCGGCAGCAATTTCGCCGGCATTGCCTTCCCGTTCCTGGGCGAGCAGCTGCGCGGCGGCAAGGATGTGTACTTCAAGGCCTGCGAGCCGGCGGCCTGCCCGTCGCTGACCCGTGGCAAGTTCGCCTATGATTTCGGCGATACCGGCGCCTTCACGCCGCTGATGAAGATGCACACGCTGGGTTCGTCCTTCATGCCGCCGGGCTTCCACGCCGGCGGGCTGCGTTATCACGGCATGGCGCCGATGATCAGCCATATCGCCGATCTGGGCCTGATCGACGCGGTGTCGTACCAGCAGCTCGAATGCTTCCAGGCCGGGGTGGATTTCGCCCGGGTCGAAGGCGTCCTGCCGGCGCCGGAGGCGGCCCACGCGGTCAAGGGCGCCATCGACGAGGCCCTGAAATGCAAGGAGGAGGGCGTCTCGAAGGTGATCCTGTTCAACCTCTGCGGCCACGGACATTTCGACATGCAGGCCTATACCGATTACTTCGCCGGCAAGCTGACGGATATCACCTATGACGAAAACGAGCTGCAATCCGCCCTCTCGCGGCTGCCGCAAGTGGCGGCGGAGTAGGGAGTCCTCAACGGTGGCCTTCGCAACAGGAGACCAGAATTGACCGGACATCTGAAGGCCATCGGCCGCCACACCGTTCGGGGCGGTGCCATGGAGACCGTCGAGACCGCCGCCGTGTCGGTGGAGGATGGCGTGGAGGGCAATGTCCGCACCTCGCGCCGCCGCAAGGTTACGGTGATCGCCGCCGAAGCCTGGGCGGCGGCCTGCGCCGAGCTCGACGCCGACCTTCCCTGGACCCTCCGCCGCGCGAACCTGCTGGTCGAAGGGCTGGAATTGCCACGGCAACCGGGTGCGCGCCTGCGGATCGGCGGTATCGTCCTGGAGATCACGCTGGAAACCGAACCCTGCGCCGTCATGGATGCCCAGCATCCCGGCCTGAAGGCGCCGCTCACCCCGAAATGGCGCGGCGGCGTGAGTTGCATTGTCGTGGAAGCCGGGCAGGTCACCGTGGGTGACGCGGCTGAGATTGCGTGATGTCTGGTGTGGCTAGCTGATTTCCGCCGCGCGATACCCCTGCAGGTACAGTAGCGCTGTCAAGTCGCCGTGATCGATCCGCGCTGGCGCGGCCTTGCGGACCGACGGTTTTGCGTGGAAGGCGACGCCCAGCCCGGCGCGCTGGATCATGGTGAGGTCGTTGGCGCCGTCGCCGACGGCCAGGGAGTCAGCGGTTGGCAGGCCCCGTTCCCGGCATAGGCGTACCAGCGCCGCCGCCTTGCCGTCGCGGTTCAGGATCGGCTCGTGGACATGGCCGGTGAAGTGGTCATCGACGATTTCCAAAGCGTTCGCCTCGTCATGGTCCAACCCGACCCGTTGCCGAACCCGGCTGGTGAAAAATCCGAAACCGCCGGAGACGAGAGCCGTGAAGGCGCCATGGGCGCGCATGGTGCGGACCAGGGCCTCGGCGCCCGGTGTCAGGGTCACGTTTTCGTAGGCCTCATCAAGGGCCGTCGCTGGCAGCCCCGCCAGCAGGCCGACCCGCTCCCGCAACGCGCCCTTGAAGTCGATTTCGCCATTCATCGCCCGGGCGGTGATGCCGGCGACCCGCTCGCCGACCCCGGCGACCTCAGCCAGATCGTCCAGGCTCTCGCCCTGGATGATGGTCGAATCCATATCGGCAATCAGCAACTTCTTGCGCCGCCCGGCCGCTGGCTGGATGGCCACGTCCACCGGCGCATCCCCCAGCCGGGCGCGAACCGCCGCCTCGATCGTCGTGGTGTCCGGCCCGTCGAAGGCGATATCGCACGCGACACCGGGCGCCAGCCAATCCGGCTCGGCGGTTTCGATCGCATGCCCGGCGACGGCCTTGTGCGCCGCGCTTGCAAGGTCGGCCGAAAGGGCCGGGGCGCCGATCAGGGTCAGGACGTTCGTCATTCGATACCGATGGCGCTGCGCATTGGGGCGAGGACAGTTATAAAGCGGCGTGGCTAAACGCAAGACAGAAGATCGACCGGTTGTCATCGTCGGCGGGCCGACCGCCAGCGGGAAGTCGGCGCTCGCCCTGGATTTGGCGGTCGCGCTGGACGGCGTCGTGGTCAATGCCGACAGCATGCAGATCTATCGCGACCTTGCCGTTATCACCGCGCGACCGGGACCGGTTGACCTCGAACGAGCACCGCACCGCCTGTATGGCGCCCTCGATGGGGCCGAGCGTTGTTCGGCCGCTCGCTGGCGCGAAATGGCCTTGGCGGAGATAGAGACGGCCCATGGCGAGGGCCGCCTGCCGATCGTCGCCGGCGGCACCGGTTTGTATCTTCGCGCCCTGACGGAAGGGCTATCGGAAATCCCGGATGTGCCAGAGGCGGTGCGGGCAGAAGCGCAAGCCGAGCACGCCCGGCTCGGCGGAACCACCTTTCATGCAAGGCTGGCCGAGCGTGATCCGGTGATGGCAGAGCGGCTCAACCCCGGTGATACGCAGCGGCTGGTCCGGGCCTGGGAGGTGTTGGAGGCTACCGGGCGCTCGCTTGCCGAGTGGCAGGCGGAGCCGGTTTCGGGACCGCCGCCGGGATATCGTTTCCGCACCATCGTACTGACGCCGCCGCGTGAGCCGCTCTATGCAGCTTGCGATACGCGGTTCGAAACGATGATCGCAAACGGGGCGGTGGAGGAGGTGGCGGCGCTGCTGGCCCGGCGGCTCGATCCGGGTTTGCCGGTCATGAAAGTGCTTGGGGTGCCGGAAATCGGTCGGTTTCTTGCCGGCGAGATCGACCTGGAAACCGCGATCGTTCGGGCGCGGCAGGCCACGCGGCGCTACGCGAAGAGGCAACTCACCTGGTTTCGCAACCAGCTACTCGTTCGAGAGACGGCGAATTTGCATGCAATCGTTGCGCAATATTCGCAAAGTTTATTGCCAGAAATCTTATCGAATATTCGAGATTGGCGTTGACCTTGGCATATAACCCGTCTAGCTTGCCCCTCCCCGCTGTCGGCGGGTTAGCGAGATTCTATTGATCTCAAGGAGTTAGGGCCCGCTCGGGGTCCTTTTTTTACAAGGCAAGAGGACGATGTCTGACGATCAACTGACCGGAGCCGAGATCGTCCTGAAGTCCCTCGTGGACCAAGACGTGGATGTCATCTTCGGGTATCCGGGCGGTGCGGTGCTGCCGATCTACGATGCGCTGTTCAAGCAGAACGCCATCCGGCACATCCTGGTACGGCACGAACAGGCCGCCGTGCACGCCGCCGAGGGGTATGCCCGCTCGACAGGCAAGGTCGGCGTCGTCCTCGTTACCTCCGGCCCTGGCGCCACCAATGCGGTGACGGGCCTGACCGATGCGCTGATGGACAGCATTCCGGTGGTCTGTCTGACCGGGCAGGTGCCGACCCATCTGATCGGCAATGACGCGTTCCAGGAATGCGACACCACCGGCATCACCCGGCCGTGCACCAAGCACAATTATCTGGTCAAGGACGTCAACCGGCTGGCCCGCACTGTCCATGAGGCGTTCTACGTGGCGCGCAGCGGCCGTCCCGGCCCGGTCGTGGTCGATCTGCCCAAGGACGTGCAGTTCGACAGCGGCGTCTATGAATCGCCGGACAATATCGAGCACAAGAGCTACCGGCCGCGCCGCAAGCCCGAGCCGAGCGCCGTGGAGCAGGCCGTCGCCCTGATCGCCAAGGCCAAGCGTCCGGTCTTCTATACCGGCGGCGGCGTCATCAATTCCGGGCCCCAGGCCTCCGCCGCGCTGCGTGAGCTGGTGGCGCTGACCGGCGCGCCCTGCACCAGCACCCTGATGGGTCTGGGCGCCCTGCCGGCATCCGACCCGCATTTCCTCGGCATGCTGGGTATGCACGGGACCTACGAGGCCAACCTGGCCATGTACCATTGCGATGTGATGGTGGCGCTGGGCTCGCGCTTCGACGACCGCGTGACCGGCAAGATCTCGGCCTTCTCACCGGGCTCCACGAAGATCCATGTCGACATCGATCCCAGCTCCATCAACAAGAACGTCCAGGTCGACGTGCCGGTCATCGGCGATGTCGGCGTGGTGATGGAGGA
Organism: Inquilinaceae bacterium; assembly: GCA_965237625.1. Classification (GTDB taxonomy): domain Bacteria; phylum Pseudomonadota; class Alphaproteobacteria; order DSM-16000; family Inquilinaceae; genus JABDIP01. The sequence continues at coordinate 52,729 of CBDEGD010000023.1, read as the reverse complement.
GATGCTGGCGCTGCTGAAGAAACGCGCGAAAGCGGACAGCAAGGCGCTGAAGCCCTGGTGGACCCAGATCGAGAAATGGCGCGCACGGGACTGCCTGAAGTTCCGTCAGGACATGACGCCGGATGCGACCATCAAACCGCAATACGCGCTCAAGCGCCTGGCCGAGATGACTGCCGACCGCGATGATTTGTACATCACCACCGAGGTCGGGCAGCACCAGATGTGGGCCGCCCAATACCTGCCCTTCGAGCAGCCGAACCGCTGGATGACCTCCGGCGGGCTCGGGACGATGGGCTATGGCTTCCCGGCGGCGATCGGCGTCCAGATCGCCCATCCCGAGGCGCTGGTGATCGATGTGGCCGGCGAGGCGTCGATCATGATGAACATCCAGGAGATGGCGACCGCCGCCCAGTACCGGCTGCCGGTCAAGATCTTCGTCATGAATAACTTCTGGATGGGCATGGTGCGCCAGTGGCAGGAATTGCTGCATGGCGAACGCTATTCGGAGAGCTATTCCGACACCCTGCCCGACTTCGTGGCGCTGGCGGAGGCGTTCGGCTGGGTCGGATTACGGGCGACCAAGGTCTCCGAGGTCGATGACGTCATCGCCGAGATGATCGCCACCGACCGGCCGGTCTTCGTCGACATGCAGGTCGAGAAGCTGGAGAACTGCTTCCCGATGATCCCCGGCGGGCATGCCCATAACGACATGTTGCTGGGCCCCGAGGATAAGGCCGAGCGGCCGGCGGCGGAAGACGGCATGGTCCTGGTCTAGGCGCGGCTCGCCGCCGCAATCCAGATACCGGGGCGCAGAAAAGCGCTCCGGTCGCCTGACCGATCCCCGCACGACCCGCAAACGAGACGACCATGCCTCCCAAAGACACACTTATCGAGCAGCACACCATATCGGTGCTGGTGGACAACGAGCCCGGGGTTCTGGCCCGGGTCATCGGACTGTTTTCCGGCCGCGGCTATAACATCGAAAGCCTGACCGTCGCCGAGGTCGAACACGATCGCGGCCAGTCGCGGATCACCCTTGTGACCTCGGGTACGCCGATGATCATCGAGCAGATCAAGGCCCAGCTAGACCGTCTGGTGCCGATCCACAGCGTCAACGATCTGACCATGGAAGGTCCGTTCGTTCAGCGCGAACTCGGCCTGATCAAGGTCCAATCGACCGGCGAGAAGCGCATCGAGGCGCTACGCATCGCCGACATCTTCCGCGCCCGCGTCGTCGACAGCACCACCGAGAGCTTCACCTTCGAGATCACCGGCGCGTCGGAAAAACTCGACGCCTTCATCGGCCTCATGCAGCCCCTCGGCCTCAACGACGTGAGCCGCACCGGCGTGGTGGCCATCGCCCGGGGGGCGGGCGGGGTATTGGGAACGGAGTGAGTCCGGCCGGTTCCAATTGACGTCTGGCGGCACATGAAGCGGCTCGGTATCGGCGCGACCTTTCAGCAGGCATTCGGCGCATTGTGGCTGCGACGGAAAACGGTCAGCATGGTCGTGCTCGGCTGGTTCGTTCTCGATCTGACCTATAATTCGGCTCGATCCTATTTCAGTTATTACGCATTGCCCGACGTCCTCAGCGGGTTCCCTGTCGACTTTCGGATATCGGATTCGCTGTTCGTAATTGAGCTGGTCAGTCAGGCGCTGCGTTCTTTGTTAGGGTGCGGATTCGCCCTCATTCTGCTGCGCCTTCTCCTTGTCGGTTTGCAGGCCGGCTCCGGATTCGGTGCGGCCATGTTTGCACGATCGATGGGCTCCATTCTGGCATTCGATATGGCGTTGACTATGGCCTATGGTACCGCCAGACAAGTTGCCTACCGCTTCGTTTCGACCGTGCCGTCCTGGACTTGGACGATTGTCACGCTTGCGATCTGGCTGGTGGCCGTGTGGTTGGGCTGCCGGCTGTGCCTGGTCTATGCAAATGCCGCCTTGAGGGGCGGTTGGCAAATACGGCAATCCTGGCGGAAGACGGCGGGCTGCTCCCTCCCTCTTTTCATGCTCTTCGGCATGGTGTCGGCCGGATCGGCGATGGTCGGTCGAATGTTCGATGCCTTTCTGCCGATAGCGCGGGATGTCGTTGAATCTGCGATGCCCATTGGTCTGGCCGTTCTGGCGATACCGGAGTCGATGGTCCACGTGGCGGTTCACATCCTGCTTTTGTCGCTGATCGCGGTCGTGTTCGCGCGATTGACCGATTTTCCGGCAGAGGGCATACCGGGCGCCGCGCCCACTCCAGAACAGTTGGTGGAGACCTTCGAGTGAGCGTCGTCGACGGTCCCGCGCCATGTCGGGTCAACTGGTGTAATCTTCCGGACACATGGCGGATGGGGACAATCGATTGAGCCAGGGTATCGACAAGCTGCAGGTCGGGGAGGCGGTTAGGACCGCTCTCGGGTCGCTTTGGCTGCAACGGCGACAGATCGCCGGCTGGACTGTGGCGCCATTGCTGCTGGTGGCCGTGATCGAGCTGTTGGCCCATCCCTATGTCGCCGGGCTCGATCGGCTCCTGCTCGCCGAGCCGGGGGCGACATGGCAGACCGGCCTGGTTGTCGCCGGCCAGCTACGCGATGTGATGCAGATGGCGGTCTGGACGGTACTGGAACTGGCCTGCTACCGCCTTTTCCTGCTCGGCTCCGTGGCGGGGCCGGCGGGGTCGCCGATGCGCACGATCTACCTGAGTCTGCTGACATTCAACATCGTGTTGATGGGGGTGGCGAATGCCCCAAGCCTCGCGGTCGCCTACGCCCGCATCGCAGACGCTCAGCCGACTTGGGAAGCGCTGTCGCTGCTGGCCTTTCTCTTCTACATGTTCATCGGGATCCGCCTCGCCTTCGTGTTCCCGGCGATCAGCCTCGGCTGGCCGTGGGATCTGCCCCGGCGCTGGTCCGAAACCGCCGGCAATTTCTGGCGTCTGCTGGGAGCGATGCTGCTGGGCTTCGTGCCGATGTATCTGTTGTCGGTCCTGTTTTCGGCGATGGGGTTCAATACGTCGGGCTACGCCCTCTCGCCAGGACTATTGTCGGTGGCCGAAGCGGCGGCGCGTAGCGTTCTCAGCCTGGTGCTGGTGCTGTGCGCAACCGCCGTGACAGCCGCCGCCGTCTGCCAGTTGACCGGCTTCCGCGCGGCGGGCATGACCGGTCAGCCTCCAGGCCCGACCGACATCGCCAAGCGGTTCGACTGAGGCCGTTCAGACATCCGTCCGCCACGCACCGCATACCGGGAGGAATCTGCATTGAGCCAAGGCGTCGACAAGTTGCGGGTTTGGAAGGCGGTGAAGGTCGCCTACGGGTCGCTCTGGCTGCACAAAAGGCGGCTGGCCGGGTGGGCGATCCTGCCGATGGTGCTGACCGTCACCGTCGATTGGCTGCTTCAGCCTTACCTTGTCGAACTTGACGGGATGGTCGCCGATGCTCCGGGCGTCGAATGGATGCCGGGCGCCGTTGCCGCCGGCCAGCTGCGCGACATTCTGTTAGTCGCTGTATGGACCGGGTTCGAATTGCTCCTCTTTCGGCTGTTGCTGCTGGGGTCGGCGGCGGAGCTGCTGGCCCCACAATGGCGTTCGATCTATGTCAGCCTTCTGAGCTTCAGCCTTGCCTTCATGTTTTTCATCAACGTGCCGACAGTGGCAATTGGTTATGCGCAGATCGTCGGCGGTGTGGATGGCGGTGGGTTCTTGGAGCCGGCCTATCAGGTCCTTTATGGTTTCATTTCGGTGCGGCTCGCATTCGTCGGTCCCGCGATCTGCCTGGGCTGGCGCTGGGAACTGCGCAAGCGATGGGACGAAACCCGTGGTAACTTCTGGAGATTGTTCCTCGCCATCATGATTGCGATGGTGCCGGTATACGTGCTGGTGTCCGCATTCCTGCTTCTGGACTTCGATATTGCGAGCTATGGGTATTCGGCCGCCCCGTCGGCTGTGACCGAGCCGGTAGCCCGCGCATTCGTAACCCTTTTGTCGGAACTGTTCATCATCGCGGTCACCGTCGCCGCCGTCGCGCAACTGATCGGCCACTCCGCGTCGGGACTGGCAGGACAGGGCCCCGCCTCGGCGGAGCTTGCCGCACGATTCGACTGACCGGATGCGATGTCGTTGGGGTCGGAAAGAGCCCGGACCCGCACCCGATGCTTGGATTCCCGGCGCGCGAAATGCTATGGACTGCTCCCCCGACCTGCCGGCGCGGCGGACGGGCCAAGAAACGAGAAAAAATCAGGCCAACAAGAAAGGGATTGTCCACCATGCGCGTATATTACGATCGCGACGCCGATGTGAATTTGATCAAGACCAAGAAAGTCGTGATCGTAGGCTATGGCAGCCAGGGCCACGCCCATGCCGCCAATCTGCGCGACAGCGGCGTGAAGGAGGTGCGTGTTGCGCTGCGTCCGAGCTCCGCCACGGTGAAGAAGGCAGAAGCCGCCGGCTTCGAGGTGATGAGCCCGGCCGATGCTGCGGCCTGGGCCGATGTGGTCATGATGTGCGCGCCGGACGAGTTGCAAGGCGAGATCTACAACGATCATATCGGCCCGAATTTGAAGGATGGCGCGGCTGTCGCCTTCGCTCATGGCCTCAATGTGCATTTCAATCTGATCGAGCCGTCCAAGGAGATCGATGTCTTCATGGTCGCGCCCAAGGGCCCCGGCCACACGGTGCGTTCGGAATACGAGAAGGGCGGCGGCGTGCCCTGCCTGATCGCCGTCGACCAGAATGCCAGCGGTTCCGCCTTCGATGTCGGCCTGTCCTATGCCTGCGCCATCGGCGGCGGCCGTTCGGGCATCATCGAGACCACCTTCAAGGAAGAGTGCGAAACCGATCTGTTCGGCGAGCAGGTGGTGTTGTGCGGCGGTCTGACGGCGCTGATTCAGGCCGGGTTCGAAACCCTGGTCGAGGCCGGCTACGCGCCGGAGATGGCCTATTTCGAGTGTCTGCACGAGGTCAAGCTGATCGTCGACCTGATCTATGAGGGCGGCATCGCCAACATGCGCTACTCGATCTCCAACACCGCGGAATACGGCGATTACACCCGCGGGCCGAGGATCGTCACCGACGAGACCAAGGCGGAGATGAAGCGGATCCTCAACGAGATCCAGACCGGCAAATTCACCCGCGACTGGATGCTGGAGAACCGGGTCGGCCAGACCAGCTTCAAGGCCACCCGCCGCCGCTCCGCCGAGCACGAGATCGAGCAGGTCGGCGAGAAGCTGCGCGCCATGATGCCCTGGATCGGCGCCAACAAGCTGGTCGACAAAGAGAAGAACTAGAGCAGTTCGCAAGATAGGTCACCTCTCCCCTTGTGGGAGAGGTCGGCACGCGAAGCGTGGCGGGTGATACCAACGGCAATAACTACTGACCGCCATGCGCCCAGTCCCTCATTCCGATGGACATAATGGTTTCGGGCTGGGCGAGGAGCTTGTTCCAGGCCTCGCAGCCGACATCAAGGATGGCGTCGTAGGTCTCGAAGACGCGGTTGGAGAGCCAGTTCTGGCGGAGGTACTGCCAGATGTTCTCGACCGGGTTGAGTTCTGGCGAGCGGGGCGGCAGCAGGATGATGGTGAGGTTCTTCGGGACCTTGAGCTTATCGGTGCTGTGCCATCCGGCGCGGTCCATGAGGATGACGGCATGGGCCTTGGCGGCGACGTTTCGGCTAATCTCGTCGAGATGCATTTGCATGGCGGCCGTGTTGGCCATGGGCAGCATGAGGGCGGCGCCCTTGCCAAGCCGGGGACAGATGGCGCCGAACAGATAGGCGTTCTCGTAGCGCTGGTCGGCGGGCAGGCGCGGGCGGCTTCCCTTCTTCGCCCAGATCCGGACGCGGCCATTCTTCTGGCCGAGCCTGGCCTCGTCCTGGAACCAAATCTCGACGCGCTTGCCTTTGGGCAGATGGCCTATGTGCGCGGCGAGCGTGCGCGGGAAGTTTTTTTAAACCCATCGAGCACGCGCTGATCTTGGAGCGGATGCTGCGGCCGGCCGCTGATGTAGGAGAAGGACAGCCTGGCAAGCAGGTCGGTGACCGTCCGCTCGGCGCTGACGACGCCAAAGCGTTCCTCGATCACACGCTTCAGGTCGATCCGCCGCCAGCGTACGACCCCGTCTGTCGCCAGATCGGGGCCGGTCTCCACGATCTCGGCCAAGGCCGCCATCTGAGCGTCGCTGAGATGGCGCGGCCGGCCGGCACGTGCACGGTCCGTCAGGCCCTCGGGACCTTCCGCATTGAAACGATGCGCCCAGTCCCTGAGCGTTTGCCGGTCCATGCCACCGACCTGAGCCGCCGCCGCCCGGCTCATGCCGGCATAGACCGCCGCTATTGCCAACAGCCGCCGGATCTGGCGCGGGTCCCGGCTGCGCTTGGCCAGAGTGCGCAGTTCGGCGGCGTCATAGTCGTCTCGGAGTGCAACGGTCGATGGCATGGCGAGTCTCCCTCGTCACACTTGAATCACATCCCGCCACGAAAAGGAATCCCCTGAGAGTCAGAACCTTCCACCGCTGGTATGAGGGGGCTCGCGGCGGATGCCGCGGAAACTCTGTCATGCACGTCCTAGGCCGAGAAAATACCCCTCACCCAGCTTCGGCTAGGGCTCGGCAATTGGCCTCGCCAAGCCTTCGCAACCCTCTCCCACAAGGGGAGAGGGGGCATAGCGCGTATCAGGCCACCAGCCCCCGCGCCGCGACGGGATAGCTGCGCTCGACCTGATCGCCGATGACGCCATGCACGACATTGTGCAGATTCGTCACCGCGCAGGCGTGGTTGGGAATGATCGTAAGGATCTCGCCGATCGCAGGACGGCCGCTCTCGTCCGAGAAATCCAGGTTTCCGTGCTCCTCGCTCATCTGGTAGAGCCGGGCATTCGGGTATTCCAGGATCGTCCCATGTCCGGTGATGTTCATGACGTCGGAGGACAGCGTCTTCGAGCCTGAATCGACGATCACCCGGTCGGCGGTCGGCCGGCTGACCACGGTGGCGCGGATCCGCATGGCGCAATCGTCCAGGCTGGCCGCCCCGAACTCCACCTGCGAGCGGTCGTAGTAGATGTAGGTGCCGGCGCGGTGTTCCGTGGCCGCCGTGACCGTATGGGCGGTCCACATATCCGGCGAGCCGCCGCCGCTGACCACCGGCACCTCCAGCCCGGCGGCACCGCATTCCGCAATAGCCTCGGCCAGGAAGGCTTGCACCGCCGGCTGCCCGCCCGGCGGCGGATAGGTCATCAGCCCGGTGAAGGCGGTGCCGGAGAGGGAGTCGATCCGGCGCGCCAGCGCCACTGCCTCCGCCGGGCTCTGCACGCCGCAGCGCTTGGCCCCGGTATCGCATTCAACAAGCAGCTTCACCGACAGGCCAGCGGCCTCGAAGGCTTCAGACAGGCCCTCGGCTGTCTGGATACTGTCGCAGGTCAGCGAAAGCGATATGCGCTGGGCCAGCGCCACCGCGCGGCGCAGCTTCTGGACCCCGACCAGATTGTAGGGAATGAGGATGTCGTCCAGCCCGGCATCGGCCATCACCTCGGCCTCGCCCAGTTTCTGACAGGCGATGCCCTTGGCGCCCAAAACGACTTGCCGCTTGGCGAATTCCGGGATCTTGTGGGTCTTGATATGGGGTCGGTTGGCGATTCCGTGGGCGTCGCAATACTCCTGCAGCCGTTTCAGATTGCGTTCGACCCGGTCGAGATCGATCACAATGCAGGGGGTTTCCAAATCGTCGACCCGCATGGTCTGCTCCTCAATGAAATGAAGGGGCGGACTATATCAGCAGTCCGTCGGACGGATAACTGTTGTGGTGCTGCTTTGGCGGGCTGTTATGCCCGCAACATGGTTTCCCGATCCCGACGGCGCTGGTAACCTTATTTCCGGCAGCAGCGCATTACGGCGAATGATCGGTTGAGAACTCGTCGGGCGCCGACGCGGACCATGGGGTTTTCGCGCCGGGTGGCTGGGAGGCATGCCGGCTGCCGGCATTCAACGGGAGGGAATAACGATGGAACGACGTGATCTACTGAAATCCGGCGGGATGGGTCTGGCGGTGGCCGGTATTGCCGCCGGCGCCGGTGTGACGCTGACCGCCAAGCAGGCGGCGGCGCAATCATCGTCGGATAGTCTGCTGCGCAAGGTTATCGATCGCGGTCATCTGATCGTCGGCACCGGCAGCACCAACGCGCCCTGGCATTTCGAGGATGAGGATGGCGCGCTGGTCGGCATGGATATCGCCATGGCGAAGATCCTCGCCAAAGGCCTGTTCGACGACGAGACCAAGGTCGAATACATCCGCCAGGACCCGGCGGCCCGGATTCCCAACATCATCACCGGCAAGGTCGACATCGTCGCCCAGTTCATGACCGTGACCCCGGGCCGGGCCCAGTTGGTGGCGTTCACCCGGCCCTATTACGTCGAGGGCATCGCGTTGCTGGCCAGCCCGGATGCGGAGATCAAGACCCACGACCAGATGTTGGCGGCCGGGTCGGATGCCCGCATCTCGATCCTGCAGAACGTCGATGCCGAGCAATCGGTGCACGCCGTGCTGCCGGACGCCCAGGTGCTGCTGATCGACACCCAGGCGAACGTCATCCAGGCGCTGGAATCCGGCCGGGCCGATGGCGCTGCTGTCGATCTCTCGACCGTGCGCTGGCTGGTGCGGCAGAATCCGGATCGTTATTTCGACGCCGGCAAGCGTTGGTTCAGCATGCTGTACAGCGCCGCCGTGCCGCAGGGGGATCCCGATTGGCTGGCCTATGTGAACACCGCCTTCGACGTGGCGATGCACGGCCATCAGACCGCCATCTACGATGGCGCCTTCGCCGATTATTTCGGCCAGACGCCACCGGCTCGCGAGCCCGGTTTCCCGGCCATCTAGAGCACGATGAGATGAGGTCAATTGACCTCATCTCTGAATCGTCCTCAAGAATATTGAGATAGATCGGGGTTCAGATTTGAAGTCGGGTCGACTTCAAATCAGCCCGATCTAGCGGTTAGGAACGGATCTAGCCCCGGCGTTCTGTTCCGTCCCTTCGTTCCGGCGCGGGGACGGGCGGGCGAGGGGTGTTCTGGCGGCATCGGAATACCGGTGCCGGGGGGAGCGGCGACGCCTTGGACTATCATTTCAGCTTCAACCTGATCTGGCGGCATTTCGACCGGCTCTATGAGGGCCTGTTGTGGAGCCTCATGCTCGCTCTGGTATCGATCCTGATCGGCATGGTGATCGGGCTGGCGCTGTCGCTGGTGGCGACCGGACCGAACCGGCCAGCGCGGTTCTTGGTTGCCGGCTATGTGGAATTTATCCGCAACGTGCCGCTGATCCTGCTGGTCTATCTGCTGTTCTACGGTGTGCCCACGATCGGCGGGTTCACCTACGGGCCCACCACCTCGTTCATCATCACACTGTCGGTGTACTCCGGCGCCTATCTGGTGGAGGTGTTCCGCGCCGGGTTTGACGCGGTGCCCAAGGGGCTTATCGATGCCGGCAAGGCGATCGGCCTGACGCCGTTCCAGCGCCTGCTCTATATCCGCCTGCCGACCATGTTCCGCATCGTCATGCCGTCGCTCAGCAACACCTACATCTCGCTGTTCAAGGACACCTCGATCGCCTCGGTGATCGCGGTGCCGGAGCTGACCTACGGAGCCCAGTGGATCAACTTCAACACCTTCCGGATCATCGAGGTCTACATGGTGGTGACGCCGATGTACCTGGTGACCGGCTACGCCATCCTGCTCGGCCTGCGCCAGGTCGAGCGTCGTCTTGAGTTGAAACGGTAGCCGATGGAAGTAATCATCTATGCGCTGCCGTTCCTGGGCGAGGGCCTGCTGGTCACGCTGGAGGTGTCGGTCCTGGTGGTGGTGCTATCGCTGGTCTTCGGTCTGGCGATGGGGGTCGGGGTGACCTATGGGCCGTGGCCGGTGGCGTGGCTGGTACGCGGCTTCAGCGATTTCATCCGCGGCATTCCGGTCCTGGTGCTGATCTTCTTCGTTTATTACGGCCTGCCGGCATTCGGCATCGACCTCGATAATTTCTGGGCCGCCGTCGCCGCCCTGTCGGCCTTCATGACCGCCCATGTGATCGAGATCGTCCGTGGCGCGCTGCAATCGATCCACCAGGGCCAGACCGAGGCCGGCAAGGCGATCGGGCTGACCTTCTGGCAGCGCATGGTCTATGTGATCTTCCCGCAGGCGATCCGCCGGTTCCTGCCGCCCTGGATCAACGCGGTGACCGATGCGGTGAAGGGCAGCGCGCTGGTGTCGTTGATCGGCGTGGTCGATCTGATGCTGGCGGTGCAGCAGGTGATCGGGCGGATCTACGAGCCGATGCCGCTCTATGTGCTGGGCGCGCTGATCTATTTCGCCATCAACTATTCCCTGTCGACCCTCAGCCGCCGGCTTGAGGTGCGGTATTCCTTTGTCCGGGAGTGAGTCAGTGAGCGACCGCCAGGCCATCGTCGAAATCGCCGGGGTGGAAAAACGCTTCGGGTCCCTGACCGTGCTCGACGGCGTCGATCTTGTGGTCCGCCGCGGCGAGGTGGTGTCGATCATCGGCCCGTCCGGCGGCGGCAAGACCACCCTGCTGCGCTGTATCAACCTGCTGGAGACCTACGATGCCGGCAGCATCAGGGTCGATGGCCAGGAGGTCGGCTATCGCGAGGCCGGCAACGGACGCCGCCGGCGCGGCGAACGCGAGCTGGCGGCGATCCGCGCCGATATCGGCATGGTGTTCCAGCTCTTCAATCTGTTCCCGCATCTGTCGGCGATCGAGAACGTCCTGCTCGGCTTGGTCAAGGTGCGTGGTATGGCCAGTGGCAAGGCACGTCCGATCGCGGAGAGCTGGCTGGCGAAGGTCGGGCTTGGCGACAAGTTCGACGCCCTGCCGGCGCAGTTGTCCGGGGGACAGCAGCAACGGGTCGGCATCGCCCGCGCCGTGGCGATGAACCCCAAGGTGCTGTTGCTCGACGAGATCACCTCGGCGCTCGATCCGGAACTTGTCGGCGAAGTGCTGGCGGTTGTGCGCCAGCTCGTCGCCGAGGGCATGACCATGATCGTGGTGACCCATGAGATGCGTTTCGCCCAGGAGGTCAGCGACCGGGTGGTGTTCATGGAGAGCGGGCGTATCCTGGTCTCCGGCGATCCCAAGATCGTGCTGGTGAACCCGGAGCACGAACGCCTGCAGACCTTCCTGTCCCGGCTCAACGCCGAATGAACCATAGCGACTGAGAGGCTCCCGCCCATGTCGAACGAGCGATCGGACCCGCGCCAGCCCCTCGGACTGCGCCCGGTGATCAACGTTTCCGGCACGATGACCGCGCTGGGCGCATCGATCTGCGTACCGCGCGCCGTCGAGGCGGTTGCGAGTATCCTGCCGTTCTTTGTCGAGATCGACGATGTACAGCGCAAGGCGAGTGCTGTGATCGCCCGGCTGACCGGTTCGGAGGCTGGGATGGTCACGGCCAGCGCCTCGGCCGGGATCACCTTGTCCACGGCCGGGTGCATCACGGGCGCCGATCTGGCGCGCATCGAGCAACTGCCCGACACGGCAGGGATGAAGGACGAGGTGGTGATCCAGGCCGGCCATATGGTGAATTACGGCGCCCCTGTCGAGCAGTCGATCCGGCTGGCCGGCGCGCGGGTGGTGCCGGTTGGCCAGGCGACCGACGCCAGACCCTACCAGTTGGCCGGCAGTCTGAACGAACGCAGCGCGGCGGCGGTATATGCGGTCTCGCACCATTGCGTCGACTACGGCCAGATCGCGCTGCCGGAGTTCGTCGAGATCTGCCATGAGCGTGGTGTGCCGGTGATCGTCGACGCGGCGTCGGAGTACGATCTGCGCGGCTTCCTGGCGGCCGGCGCCGATCTGGTGGTGTACAGCGCGCACAAATTCCTCGGCGGGCCGACGGCCGGGCTGATCTGCGGGACCAAGGAACTGGTCCGCGCGGCCTATCTGCAGAATCACGGCATCGGTCGCGGCATGAAGGTCGGCAAGGAGGGCATCGTCGGCGCCATCGCCACGCTTGAGGCCTGGGAGGCCCGCGATCATGCGGCGGTGCGCGAGCGGGAGACCGGATATCTCACCCTGTGGAGCGACCGCCTGGCAGGCCGGGCCGGACTACGTGCCGAGATCGTGCCGGACCCGACCGACAACCCGCTCGACCGGCTGCGCCTGCATGTCGATCCCGCCACTGCCGGTTTCGATGCGGCGGCGCTTGCGGCGGCGCTAGCGGCCGGCGACCCGCCGGTGATCGTACGCGACCATGAGGTGGAGCACGGCTATTTCTACCTCGACCCGTGCAATTTGCATCCTGGCGAGGCCGAGATCGTCGCCGATCGCCTGGAAGCGGCCATGGATGCCGGCCCCCCGCCGGTCGCCGCCAGCAATCGCCGGGAGCGCATGAAAAGGTTGCTGGCCTGGCCGGATTAGGCCGGCGTGATGAGAGTGGCGAGCACTGACCGCCATATCTCGCCGACCATCGTAAGGGGGCAGTCAGAGCACCTGAGAAGGCGAACCAGCTCAACCGCTCGAAGGACCGACCCCGGCGAACCCGCTGAAATGCTTACCGAAGACGATATCCCAGCCGGCGACATAGTTCTTGTGCACGGCGGCGGCGCGATCGCCGGCCGCCTCCCAATTCCGATGTTCCAGTTCGACCCGCGTGCGATTCCCTGCGATTTCGCTGAACCGGATCTCGACCTCCGTATGCGGGTCGGCCGGCTGGCCGGGATGCCAAGTGAAGGCGACCCGATGTGGCGGTTGCCAAGCCGTCACCGTGCCCCAGACATGCTCATCCCCGGAATTCGTTCGCTCGCTGACGCGGCCGCCGACCCGCCCCTCGATGCCGCACCATTCTGTGTCCGCGCCGCCCACCGAATGGCTCGCCTTCGGCCACCATTGCACGAACTCAGCGGTGAACAGCCGGAATGCGTCGTCCAGTGAGCGCTCAACCTCAATGGTTTTCAGGATCGGCGGCAAGGCGGTGGCACTCGGTGTCTCGGTCATCAAATGTCCCTTCTATCGCCGCGGTCGGCGGTGGTTTTGAAGTCAGCCAGGGCCTCGGCCCAGAAGCTCTCTAGATAGGCGCGCAGGGTCTCCAACCCGGCGGCGTCTACCCCGTAAAGCCGGCGGGTCCCTTCTCGGCGTTCGAAGACCAGATCGGCCTGTTTCAGCACTTTCAGATGCTGCGACACCGCCGGACGGCTGACCGGTAACCTTCGTGCGATATCGGCCACCGAGCGCGGTCCCTCGCGCAGCATCTCGAGCACCGCCCGCCGGGTCGGGTCCGACATCGCGGACAGCACCATCTCGTACGCCATGATCGTTCGTAAGTCGACACTTACGGTAAGTCAATACTTACTATCGTCCTTGGTAGACGCGGGAACACGGCACTGCGGCATGACGTCGCTCGGCATCGTCCACGATCGGCGAACTAACAGGTCGGCAGGCGAATTCGCTATCATTCCGCATGACAGCGTGCGGATAGAGGGCGCACCTTCACGGTACGTCAGCAGCCCTGCGGCACGCTGAGGCACGATGCGGGAGTAGGACATTGCAGCCTCAAACAGGCGGTGGAGGAGACGCGTCATCGCGTGACCTTGGCCGCTCAGCGATCGGCCATTGGACCGTATACGCCAAAACCGGCGAACTCCATTGGTCCGACGAGGTCTATCGGATTTATGGCCTTGAGGTCGGTGGCAAGATCGATCTCAAGGCTGCAATCGAGGCCTATCACCCCGATGATCGGGACAAGGTGGCGGAATATGTCCGCCGCGCCCTGGAGGACAAGCAGGACTACCAGTTCGATCTGCGGCTCATCCTGCCCGGCGGTGAGCTCCGCCATGTGCGCTCCACTGGCGTCGTGCGGCTCGATGACGCGGGCGACGTCGACTCGGTTCTCGGGGTGTTCCAGGACATCACCGAAACCATCCGGACCGAACGCGACTTGTTCGAAAAGACGCGATTTCTGATGCAGGCCGAACGGTTGGCCAACATTGGACATTGGATCGTCTATGCGGAGACCGGTGCCCTTTATTGGTCTGATGAGGTCTACCGGATTCACGGCCTCGAGGTCGGCGGCGGCGTTGACTTGGAAGCGGCCGTCAACTGTTATCATCCCGACGATCGCGCAAAGGTTGCGGAATATGTCCGGCGCGCGCTGGAGGAAAAGCAGGACTATCAGTTCGACCTGCGCCTCATCCGGTCGGACGGGGAGCCGCGGAATGTCCGGTCCACCGGCACGGTGCAGCTCGGCGACGATGGCAGGGTGCAAACCGTCTTTGGCGTGTTCCAGGACATCACCGAGAGCAAGCGCATCCAGGATACGCTGGGCGAGCGCGAGGCGATGTTGTCCGCGATCGTTGAGAACCTCCCTGTATCGCTGGCGCTGAAGGATCGCGAGGGCCGATTCACTCTCGTCAATCCGCGCTTCGAACGGCTTCACGGAGTGACCTCAAACGAGGTCCTGGGCAAGACCTTCTTCGATATCCTGCCGCATGAGATCGCCAGGGATGCGGCCGCGGAGGACCGGCAGGTCGTCGAAAGCGGCGAGCCCTTGCGCACGGATTACGTCTGGCCAGCCCATCTCGGTGTTCAACGCGAATTGATCATCAAGTTTCCGCTGCGCCGCCGCGATGGCGGCCCGGTAATCGGAGTCGGAGTCATCGCGCTGGACATCACCGATCAGATGCGCATGGAAAAGCAGCTCCTGCAGGCCCAGAAGATGGAGGCGGTGGGCCAGCTGACGGGCGGCGTCGCGCATGATTTCAACAACCTGCTGGCAGTCATCCTGGGCAATGCCGAACTGCTCGACGACGACGTCGGCGGCGACGGGGTGCTCACGAGCCCGATCATCCACGCGGCGGAACGCGGGGCCGAGCTGACGCAGCGACTGCTGGCTTTTGCCCGCAAGCAGCCTCTGAACCCGCAATCGATCGATCTCAGCGAACTGGTGCTTGGGATGACCGAGCTCCTGTCCAGAACGCTCGGGGAGACCATAGAGGTCGAGACCCATGCCGCTGCCGACCTGTGGAGCGCGCTGGCCGATCCCGGACAGGTCGAGAATGCGGTGCTGAACCTGGCGCTCAATGCCCGCGACGCCATGCCCGAAGGCGGGCGACTGACGATCGAATGCGTCAACGCCGATCTCGACGCCGCCTATGTATCAAGAAATCCCGATGCCAGCGTCGGGCAGTTCGTATGCCTGTCCGTCAGCGACACCGGCACCGGGATGCCAGCCGACGTGAAGAGCCGCGTCTTCGATCCCTTTTTCACCACGAAGGACGTCGGTTCGGGCAGCGGCCTCGGTCTATCGATGGTCTATGGCTTTGCAATGCAGTCGGGCGGGCATGTCAGTATTCAGAGCGAACCCGGCCGGGGGACGACGGTCAATCTGTGTCTGAGACGCGCCGGCGATGTCGCTCCGGCAGAAAACGTGAACCGGCAAGAGGACATCCCGAGGGGCCGCGGCGAGATGATCCTGGTAATCGAGGACGATCCGAGCGTGCGGATGATGGCGGTCCGAATGCTTGCCGGCCTTGGCTATCGGGTCACCGATGTCGGCGATGCGGCGGGTGGCCGCGACGTCCTGACCAACGGCGACGGCATCGACCTCATCCTCACCGACGTCGTTTTGCCGGGCGGCACAAGCGGTCCGGAGTTCGCAGCGGAGATCGAAGCGGAATATCCGAAGCTGAAGGTCCTCCTCATGTCCGGCTATCTGGCAGAGACTGCCATATCCGGCAGCGCGCCGGGGGCTGGCAGCCCGCTGTTGAACAAGCCGTTCCACATAGGTCAACTGGCCCGGGCATTACGCGGGGCGCTCGGCTGAACAATCCGGCTTCTTTCGGCTGCGCTGCGGCCCTATTCTGCCTGGTATCTTGCAGCGGTCGGATAGGGCCGATCGCCTGCATTGCGGGAGGGATTCATGGCGACATCGGTGAAAGATATGTTGGCGGTCGCAAATGCGGCGGTCCGGAAGATCACTTACGAGGAGGCAGCTGCGCTGATTGATGCCGGGGAGGCCCTGGTGGTGGATGTGCGCGACGCGCCTGAGGTGGAGACCAGCGGTAAGGTGGCCGGTGCCGTTCATGTCAGCCGCGGCATGCTGGAGTTTCGCGCCGACCCGGAGTCGCCCTTTCATCTTGAGGCATTTTCCAAAGATCGGACGGTGGTCCTGTATTGCGCGTCGGGTGGGCGCTCGGCGCTGGCCGGCAAGGCCTTGCAGGATCTCGGCTACACCGATGTGAGGAACCTCGGTGGGTTCAAGGATTGGGTGGAGGCCGGCGGCCCGATCGATCAGCCGATCGATCCGGGCATGTGAACGGCTCGACGTGGTGGACCCTCTTAGAGGCCCGCCCGGTCCAGCAAAGGTTTCAACACCGGGTCTATCTGGGGAGCGTTCTCTTGGATAAAGGCCAATAGGGCCTTCTCGTTTTCTTCCAGCTGTCCGGAGGCGCCGACATTCGCCATCAGCCATTGGGCCTCCTCGGCGGTGATGCTCTCCCGTGACATGGCGGCGCAGGCGCTCGGTTTCCTTCTCCTGCTCCTCCCGCGCCGCAACGCTCCCGAATGGATCGAATTCGCGCCAGGCTTCCGAGACCGGGATGTCGAGACGGCGGAAGGAGCTTCCGGCATCCTTCAAAAATCCGCCGACGCCACGGCGCTCGTTCATCCAACGATCGCGGCGCAGCTCCTCTTCGGCGCTCGGCACCGATGGCGCGGCGCCCGGAAACATCAGGAAGTTGGCGATTGTCTGCCTGTACAGCAGGTCCCAGCTCTCCGGACGCTCGGTGTCCTTGGTCGCATTGTTCAGGGCAACGATCAGTTCCGCCTCTTCGCGGGTGACCGTGTAGCCGCCGGGGCTGCCGGGGGCATAGAGGACCTTGCGGATCAAGGCCACGTCCGACGGGCTGATCACCGCCGGCGGGCGGTTCGATCCATAGGCGGCGGTTTCCGGCTCCATCACGCTGTCGCGTATGGCGCGCATCGCCAGCAGCGCCAGCGGCGGCGGACAGGACACTGACCAATGCACCACATTGATCAGCAGCTCCAGTTCGGTCTCGCTGTCGACACGGCCGTCGCGCAGGATGTTGCTGATCAGAAAGTCGGCCTTTTCGTCGGTGACGTATTTCTTCGGCTCCACCTTCCAGACGACATGGTCGGTCAGGGCGTCGACGAAGAAGGCCGCCCAGTCCGGGTCCTTGTCGGTGCAGGCGGCGTCGATCCGAAAGACCTGTTCGGCCTCATGGCGGTCGATCAGGCCGTCCTTGAACATGGTCTGACGCAATGCCAGCACGTCGTCGGCACTGACCGAACCCTTGGCGATGATATCGTCGACCAGTGTGTGGGAAATTGCGTCATCCATCGGTCACATGCCCTTTCGACGGCCTGGAAGTCCGGCACCGAAGATGGGCGGTCTTGCTGAATATTTAATAAACGCGGGGCTTGGCGGCGGTTGTTGCGCGCACCGGTTGCGACACTCTCCGGATTAGCATTGTCGAGACCCCTTCGATTCGGCTTCAAAGCCCGGAATGAGCCGGTTTGACGGCGGTGGCAGGTGGGAAAACCGTTGCGCCGACCGGGGGTTCCGCTTAGACATTGATTCGGGCGATTCAGGTGCCCCGTCTTCAGATATTGTTAACCCTAGGGGCGGCAATCTGGCGGCGAACAAGCTCAGGACGAGCAAGTACCTACCGTCATGGGAGGGCGCTGTAGTGGCGACGCCGCGATTGACGAACGGTTATCAGACCATTTCTGTTCGGCTGGATGTCGGTCATGGGTTGGTTCGACGCCTGATTTGTCCCTGTTTTTCGCGAATTCGGGGATGATCGTCACGCTGTGTCGGGAAGCGCCAAGCCGGGTGGGGAACGAGTCCGCATCAGGTTCCGAAACAAGGAAGGGCGACGACGCCAATATGTCGGACCGCGCTGCCACGTTCGGTATCACCCTCGGTCCCCAGGGGCCGATTTCGGTTTCGCCGCTAGAGTATGGGCGCTGCCAGTATGAGACCTAAATACCGCCGCACTGGCGCACCGTTGCCGCAAATCCGTTTTCGACCTCGCCATCGCAACCTGCATACGGTCACATGTTCTCTAATCTCCTAGGATTCCTGTCCGCGGACATGGCCATCGATCTCGGCACCGCGAACACGCTTGTGTACGTCAAGGGCCGCGGCATCGTGCTCAACGAACCTTCGGTCGTGGCAATCGCCACAAGACGCGGCAAAACCCATGTGCTCGCCGTCGGCGACGAGGCCAAGCAGATGCTGGGCCGCACCCCCGGCAACATTCAGGCCATCCGGCCGCTGCGCGACGGCGTCATCGCCGATTTCGACGTGGCGGAAGAGATGATCAAGCACTTCATCCGCAAGGTGCACAACCGGCGCAGCTTCGCCAGCCCGCAGGTGATCATCTGCGTGCCCTCGGGCTCCACTGCGGTTGAGCGCCGGGCCATTCAGGAATCGGCGGAGTCCGCCGGCGCCCGCAAGGTCGGCCTGATCGAGGAGCCGATGGCCGCGGCGATCGGCGCCGGGCTGCCTGTAACCGAGCCGACCGGTTCGATGGTCGTCGATATCGGTGGCGGCACCACCGAGGTCGCGGTGCTGTCGCTCGGCGGCATCGTCTATTCCCGCTCGGTCCGGGTCGGCGGCGACAAGATGGATGAGGCGATCATCGCCTATATCCGCCGCAATCATAACCTGCTGGTCGGCGAGGCCTCGGCCGAGCGGATCAAGAAGGAAATCGGCTCAGCCTGCCCGCCGGAAGACGGCGAGGGCCGGGTCATGGAGATCAAGGGCCGCGACCTGATGAACGGCGTGCCGAAGGAATTGGTGATCTCCGAACGGCAGGTCTCCGAGAGCCTGGCCGAGCCGGTTGGCGCCATCGTCGAGGCGATCAAGGTGGCGCTGGAGCATACCGCGCCGGAACTGGCCGCCGATATCGTCGACAAGGGCATCGTGCTGACCGGTGGCGGCGCCCTTCTGGGCAATCTCGATTTCGTCCTCAGGCACTCCACCGGGCTGCCGGTTTCGATCGCCGATGACGCGCTCTCTTGCGTCGCGCTGGGGACCGGTAGAGCCTTGGAAGAAAAAAAGAACTTTCGAAATGTGTTAATAAATATGTACTAGGGTTTCGTCCGTCGATGGTGATTCGTTAATGATCTGTCGGGTTCGGGCGGCGTCCGGTACGGGGTTGCGCAGCCTCGAAACGACAGGACGGTAGGGATAACGCGGGTGGTCTATCGAACCAGATCTATGGTTCGCATCGCGGCGCTTCGGGCGCTGGCGCATCGTTTTTCGTTCGTGCTGCTGGTGATGGCAGCCGTCGCCTTGATGGTCTTGGGCCGGGTTGATCCGGCCTCCGTCGAGGGTGTGCGTACCGGTGTGACGGATACATTCTCTCCATTGATGAACATGTTCACCCAGCCGGCCGCCAGTATTGGCGACATCGCCGATGACATCCACGATCTGGCCCGGCTGCGCGCCGAGAACGAGGCGTTGCTGGCCGAGAACCAGGCGCTGCAGGAATATCGGCAGGCAGCCTTTCGCCTCGAAGCGGAAAACCTCAGCCTCAGAACCCTGATGAATTATCGCCCGACAGCGCCGCATGCCTTTCTGGCGGCGCGGGTGATCGGCGACAATAGCGGCGCCTTTGTGCGCAGCCTCGCCGTCGATCTCGGGGCTGAGAATGGCGTGCGCGACGGTCAGGCGGCCATGGGACCCAGCGGGCTCATCGGGCGTGTTGTGCAGACCGGAAACAATGCCGCCCGCATCTTGCTGATCACCGATTTGAATGCCCGGATTCCGGTGGTCCTTGAGGATACCCGCCAGCGGGCCGTGCTTGGCGGCGACAATTCCGACCGCCCGCGCTTGCTTCATTTGCCCACCGATGCACAGATCGAAATCGGCGCGCGCGTTGTCACCTCCGGTCATGGCGGCATGTTCCCGCCGGGTATCGCGGTTGGGACCGTGGCGTCGGTCGAGGGTGGTTTGGTGCGTGTTGAGCCGATCGAGGATCTCGGACGGATCGAATATGTGAGGATCACCGATTTTCGACCGGGCGAGGGCGGCGGACAGATGCAGCTTCACCCGGGATATAACTGGTGACCGATCTCGCCTGGCAAAAACTAGAGCAGTTCCTCCGTCAGGCCGCGCCGTCCCTGGCGACCTTCCTCCTAGTCCTGCTGAGCGTCACGCCGTTGCCTATTCCGTCCTATGGAGCGGTGGCGCCGGTTCTGCCGATGATTGCCGTATACTATTGGGCAGCCCATCGCCCCGACCTGCTGCCTTTTAGCGTCGTGTTCCTCGCCGGATTGCTGCTCGACATCCTGTCAGGCGGTCCGCTTGGCCTTCATTCCTTCGTGTTCCTGATCTGCCAGTTCCTTGTGGTGACCCAACGAAGGTTGCTGGTCGGACAGCCTTTCCTGTTCCTGTGGTGCGGCTTTGTGGTGATCCAGCTGCTGGCGACGTTGCTGGAATGGTTGGCGTTCGGGATCTACGCCAACGATATTCAGTCGATCGGCTCGCCTTTGATCAGCGCGCTGATCACCATGGCCCTGTTCCCGATGATTGCCTGGCTGCTGCTGCAAATGCAGCGCGGCCTGCTGCGGCGCACGTGAGCCGGGGGAGCGCAGACCGATGATGGAACGGGATTCCGATCGCTTCCGCTCCCTCACCCGTCGCACCGCGGTGCTGGGCGCGATGAAGATCGGCCTGCTCGGCACCCTGGCAGGGCGCATGTATTACCTGCAGGTCACCGAGAGCGAGCGATACCGGATGTTGGCGGAAGAGAACCGCATCAACATGCGGTTGCTGCCGCCATCCCGGGGCCTGATCGTCGACCGCTTCGGTGAGCCGCTGGCCTTGAACCGGCAGTATTTCCGGCTGGTGATGGTGGCCGAACAGGCGGGCGATGTGGAAGCGACGCTGGCCAAGCTGTCCGAATACGTGCCCCTTGCCGGGGATGAACGGCTCAAGGTCATCCGCAATTTACGGCGACGCGCGGCCTTCGTGCCGGTGACGATCAAGGAAAACCTAAGCTGGGAAGAGGTCTCCCGAATCGAGGTCAACACGCCGGAATTGCCCGGCCTGACGATCGAGGAGGGCGAGTTGCGCGCCTACCCGGCGGGCGATGCGACGGCCCATGTGCTGGGCTATGTGGGCGCCGTCGACGAGGACGAGTTGAACGACGAGCCGGTGCTCAGCCTGCCCGGTTTCCGCATCGGCAAGACCGGCATCGAACGACAGCTCGATCTGAAACTGCGCGGCCAGGCTGGCACCAGCCAGGTCGAGGTGAACGCGGTCGGCCGGGTCATCCGCGAGTTGGACGAAGGCCGGGTCGAAGCCGATCCCGGTTCCGAAATCCAGCTCACCATCGATGTCGGGCTGCAGCGCTTCGCGCAGAACCGGCTGGCGCAACATGAGAGCGCCTCCGCTGTCACGCTGGATGTGCGGACCGGCGAAATCTACGCGCTGGCCTCCAGCCCCAGCTTCGACCCGAGCGTTATGGCTCTGGGTATTGAAGCGGATGCCTGGAGCGCGCTGGTCAACGACCCGTACCATCCGATGACCAACAAGGCGGTCGACGGCCAATATGCGCCGGGATCGACCTTCAAGGTGATCGTGGCGCTGGCGGCGATCGAGCACGGGCTGGTCGATCCCGAACAGACAGTCCAATGCAACGGCTCGATGGTGCTGGGCAATCACCGCTTCCATTGCTGGCGCGAGCGCGGCCATGGCCGCATGAACCTGCTGCAGGGCATCGGACAATCCTGCGACGTGTATTTCTACGAGCTGGCCAAGCTGGTCGGCATCGACAACATCGCCGAAATGGCCAAGCGCTTCGGCCTTGGCAAGATCACCGGCATCGAAGTTCCGAGCGAGCGTCCGGGCCAGATCCCGACCCGTGACTGGAAACTGGCCAATATCGGCGAATCCTGGCAGGGCGGCGAAACCCTGATCACCGCCATCGGCCAAGGCTTCGTGCTGGCGACGCCCTTGCAACTCGCGCGGATGACGGCGCAGCTCGTCAATGGCGGTCATATTATCCAGCCCCATGTCGTCCGGCGCGTCGGGCCGCTCGATGACGAGACGGTCGTCGGCGCCGTGGCTTCGGCAGACGGGTTGCCCGAACCCGGCCCGTCTCTCGGGGTCAAGGAAGAGGCGCTACGCCGAGTGGTCGAGGGCATGATCGAGGTGACCTCCGGGCCACGCGGCACCGCCCGTGGCTCGCAGATCGCCATCGAGCACATGCGCATGGGCGGCAAGACCGGCACCAGCCAGGTGCGCCGTATCACCCCGGAAGAACGCGCAGCCGGCGTCACCAAGAACGAGGACCTGCCCTGGGAACGCCGCGATCACGCGCTGTTCATCGGCTTCGCCCCGGTCCAGGCGCCGCGCTATGCCACCGCCGTGGTGGTCGAACATGGCGGCGGCGGCAGCCGGGCGGCGGCGCCGATTGCCCGCGACCTGCTGCAGGAATGCCAGCTCCGCAACATTGCCCGCCGCATCGTCTCCGCCGATGCCGGCCGGCCGCCCGGGACAAATTCCGATGAGGGCTAGATTGTCCAGTCGCCTCAACAATCTCCTCTCCCCTCGCGGGAGAGGAAGGGACCCGCGGCGAAGCCGTGGGAAGGTGAGGGGGCTCGCGCCGTCAAACGCGGATGATTCCTGGACGTTGCCAACCCGAAATCTTCGATTTGCGTTCGTGGCGCGGCTTTCGCCACGCGACCCCTCACCCGTATTGCTCCGCAATCCGACCTCTCCCGCAAGGGGAGAGGCAACTCGTTTTCACCCATACCCGACCGCCAAGTCGCGCCATGATGCGTGACGATTTTGTAGGCAGCCGGTCCGAATTTTCCTTCGGCGAGAAGCTGCTGCAGATCAACTGGATGCTGGTGCTGCTGGTCAGCGGTGTGGCGGCGATCGGCTTTGCGATGCTGTATTCCGCCGCCAATGGCAGCTTCGATCCCTGGGCGTCGAAGCAGATGATGCGTTTCGCGGTTGGTCTAGGCGTGCTGCTGGTGGCGGCCCTGGTGCATATCCGCACCTGGCTCGCTTTGGCCTATCCGATCTATTTCATCAGCATGGCCTTGCTGGTGGTGGTCGAATTCAAGGGCGCGATCGGCATGGGCGCCCAACGCTGGATCGATCTCGGCTTCATCAATTTGCAGCCGTCCGAGGTGATGAAGATCGCGGTCGTATTGGCCCTTGCGCGGTATTTCCACGGGCCCACGCTGGAAGAGATATGGCGTCCGACGAAGCTGCTGCTGCCCATGGCGATGGTGTTCGCGCCGGTCGGCCTGGTGCTGAAGCAGCCCGACCTTGGCACCGCCTTGATCCTGATCATGGTCGGCGGCGCCATGTTCTTCGTCGCCGGCGTCCGGCTGTGGAAATTCGCCGTGGTGACGACCATGGGGCTGGGGGCGATCCCGGTCGCATGGCAGTTCCTGCACAGCTACCAGAAGGACCGCATCCTCACCTTTCTCGACCCGGCCCGCGATCCGCTGGGCGACGGCTATCACATCACCCAGTCGACTATCGCGCTGGGTTCCGGCGGGGTGTGGGGCCGCGGCTTCATGAAGGGCACCCAGAGCCATCTGAACTTCCTGCCGGAGCAGCAGACCGATTTCATTTTCCCCATGCTGGCGGAGGAATTCGGCCTGATGGGCGGACTCGGCCTGCTGATCCTGTACGGCGCCATCGTCGCCTATGGCATCGTCATCGGTCTGCGCTCGCGCAGCCATTTCGGCCGGCTGCTGGCGATCGGCCTGACGGTGAACTTCTTCCTCTACGTCTTCATCAACATGGCCATGGTGATGGGGCTGATCCCGGTGGTCGGCGTGCCGCTGCCGCTAATCTCCTATGGCGGCACAGCCATGCTGACGGTGATGTTCGGCGTCGGGCTGATCATCTCCGTCTTCATCCACCGCGACGCCCGCATGGGCCGCCGCGCGTTTGAGAATGACTATTTCTAGATGCTGGCTGCGGCGTCGCGTTTTGATTCCTTAGGATGACGGTCACGCCGAATGTTGCCATCCTCACCCTTCGACAGGCTCAGGATAGGGACACTGAATGCACTGCCTGCGCCATAGGTGTCCTCACCCTGAGCCTGTCGAAGGGCGAGGGTGGCAACGCCGCTACCGATTTCACCATCGTGCGCACCGACCATTCAAAAGTCTGAAGCTTACCGCCCGACTTTCTAAAGCTATCCCTTTAGAAAACCTCCCGGCACAGCATCGCCGCCGCACGACCCTTGCGCCCAGCTACGCCCCTCTGCTATATGCCGCCCTCCGTGAGGGATTGGGCGCATAGCTCAGTTGGCAGAGCAGCTGACTCTTAATCAGCGGGTCGTAGGTTCGAGCCCTACTGCGCCCACCAATCCTTTCAGTATATTAGCGGTAGGTTAGGGCAGTACAGGCGAACTGGTTTTACTGTAGCGCGGCGATCGGTTTTGGACATTTCGGCAATCGATTTTAGACTCGCGTGCCGTTGCCCTTAGCGCAATTCACGTAAGGCATTGAATCCGGCTTGATCAGGGCCTCAGAGAACCAGATTCTCTGTCGAACCTACCCAGGATCCGGACTCAAATGCGACCTGCCTAAACACCCTGTCGAATGTCCGGACTCAGCCAAAGAGCGGAATTGAACCGCGTCAGGCCTCATTTCGCCTGTTGACCCACTGCGGACTCACGAACGAGCACTGGGCGTGCGCGGCAAGACTCTCAATATGGCCCACAAACTACAGCAATGGCGGTTGCGCTAGTCGGTAGAGCGTTATTACAAACGGCCAATTTGATTGGTTATCTAATGACGACCGTATTCGCCCTCTGTGCTAGACGAAGACCTGTTAGCCAATCTAGCGTTCGCGAGGAGTAAAGAAGTTGGTGGAGAAATAGTCGATCACCTCGGCGGCTTGCGTACCCTGCCTGAATCGCCGCTGCTCTTCGAAGTCGATTGAAGGGATCATATGGATAAATTGATGATCGGCGTAGAGTGACATTACGAACTCAGGATCTGGCCCACCAGCACACAGCCCAATAATGTTTTTTGTCGCCTCTATGGCAGCACCTATCATCAAGTCGGCGAGTTGCACAGCAGGGCTTGATTTTGAATCGACTTGAGTCACCTCGGCGAGCTTAAGCGGGAACTTTAAGGATGCAATTTCACTCTGGCGAAACTCAATTTCCTCATCGTGATTTATAAAGCGTTGCAGCAGATCATGATAGGTGAGTAGATTCTTGGAATGATCATGCTCCACACAATACGGTCCGTCGGCCACCACTTCCATGCGGCTAATCAGCGACTGCAGCACAATGAAGGCAGCGTCGGTGTCGACGCCTGGTGTCGCAATTGCTGAAAGACATTCGGTTGCCGCGTACTGGGCCAAGGGCCCTAGTGCTTCCGGAAGCTTACGCCACTTTGTCGCCTGTGCGGCAGACACGAGAGCCGCAAGAGCTTCCGGCGTCTTCTCTTTGACCGCGTTTTGGAACGTTGCGAGTAGCCTCTCAAAAGCCGCCTCTCCAAGAAGCGTAGGACCAGCAAGAGACAGCAGCGACGCCAGGGCGTAGTTCTGGCCGTCCTCATAGAAATCTACGCCGCGTTCGTAGTAAAATGGCTCAACCGCATAATCCAGGAACATCAGCACCAGTAGATAGCGCTTATCACAGACGTAAGTTACGCACTTGTAGTCACTGAGAAGATCACGTTGCAGAGAAATCAGCCTCTGGTGATTTGCGGCGCGACGTGACAACGCGCCGTACTTGAGCTCTAGCGCCTGTAGTTTCGGGAAATGCTCCCTAATGAGGCGAGCGGCGTCGTCATCGCTAATAGCAATTGCTGAGGCGCCTTGGAAACGCTGGTCGGGATTCAGAAGATCGAACCCCGTATATCCGCTCTCGTCGATCCGAAAGCACTCCATCTCTGCATTCCCTGACAATGTCGGTGCCGATCTACCCAATTTCTCGGCCTGCCCCCTTCGACCGTGATTTCAAATACGCCATATGCTCGTAGAAAGCGATGAACTGATCGCTACGAGTCGACTAGCCAACCCCAAACAGATGATCGGTGGCGTCGACCGCTCCGCAGATCCCGACCACAGGAGCTGGGCCGAGTAGGTCCGCCGGTACCGCCGAATGTCCGAATCTGGCTAGTCCGCGACATTCGGCGCGTCAGCCAACTCGTCCGAAAGACGTACCAAAGCAGGAATGTGAGGCGCAGCTGCTGATGCTTCGTCGATGAGCGGAGTCCCAGGTCGATGGCAGGGCCGGGTGGTGTCGTCCAGGAAACCGCCCGGCCCCTTATCCCGGTCTTCCGCCGTCAGGCGGCGCCGTGGTCCGATACTGAAGATGGAGCGGCCTCCAGGGGTTGAACCTGGCTCGCACCGCTTGGAGCGGGGCGTCCCAGCGACAGGCCGCGTGGATTCTTCGGGTAGGGTTGGATATCGAAATTCAGGAACTGGCGGAACCGAGGCTTCAGGAACCGGATGTACCGGAACTGGCGAAAGTGATGGATTTCGGCGCGGTCACGATTGGCCCTCAGATACACACCGCGCTGACCGCCACGTTTGGCGGCCGTCATGTTGATGGTGTGATACCACTGCCCGTCGAGCCGGTAGAATTTCGCAAGGTGGCAGCCGAGATACTGGAAGCTGCACGCCTGATAGACGACGCCCCAACCACCGCACCGCTCATCCGCGAATGACTGAATCCACTTCACCTGCGGGTGCGCGCGCCGGATGTACTTCACGGCATAGCTCAGAGCTTGGCTCTCGCTGTTGCGGGGTGCCGCGTCGCTCAACCACATACGATTGAGTTCGAGGTACTCCTTGACGGCCGTGTGAAGCACCACTCGCTCCATCCGGCGCGGGTTCAGCATGTAGCCAAATTGGACCGCGCCGACCAGCTCGCCGCGCCGAAAGACGCCGAGGTGGATGTAGGAGTTGTTTACGACCGTGTGGGAATAGTGACAGGCGCGAATGATGCCATTCGAAATCCGTCGATCCAGCAGCTCGACATAGAAAGACGGACGGCCAAAGCCGATTAGCAGCTTGCCTTGGAATCGGTAGGCCGGCGGCCTGCTGATAGGAGCGCGCGACACGGGATTGCTGTCCCTTGGATCGACGCTCTTTGGCGCTCGGGTGCGGGCCTCTGTGGGGGCCTCAGTTGATTGACCGCCTTGCAGCGGCGGCATTTCACCTCGACGGCACCTTGTATAGCCTCGGGATCGGCGCGCAGCAAGAGCGCGCCGCATCCGCATCGGATGGACTCCATGACCATTCATCCTGAGAATAGGCCCGCCGTGTGCGCACGGTGGCGGGATGGCCCTGACTAGGCCGGTCTTGGTCATGCAGGGCTCCATCCTGCGGTTAGGGCTGTTGGCGCAGCCCTTCCCCCGTCGGCCGCGCGGCTCACCGGTTAGGCCGGCGCCGGCCAGATCACCCCGTCCAGCACCGCCTGCACTGCATCGGCATTTGCAGCCACATCGATGTCTTCCTTGGCCTGTTCGCGCACCGCCTCGATGGCGATGCCGGCGTCGCGCCAGGCAGCGGCCTTTGTGTTCCACTCGGTGGCGACCGCCTGCATCTGGGCTTCGGTCGCGTCGGCTTCCAATACCCCATTCAGCCGTGCCGCGCGATGACGCAACCACGGATAGTCGGCCGGGCTCCGCGGACCGGCGGCAGCGGCCCAGGCTTCAGCCTCGCGGCGCTTGGCCTCGTATGACAGCGCCTGACCATCGCCGCTGGTGATCCATTGGCGACGCGCCGCCTCCGCCTGTCGGTCGACGTCGTCCCTGCCCCATGCCTGGATATCGGCCAGGAACGGCGGCCACGGACTATCGGGATCGCGGCTTTCGAACGCCAGCAGATCAGGGTCATCGTCGGCGACGCGCTCTGTCATATCCGGGTTCGGCCACCGTGCCGATCCGACGATGTGGACGCCGTCCCGCTTCACATATGCCATGATCAATAGACTCCTAGTGGGTCGATCCAGCCGACTGTCCAAAGCTGCGTTCCAGGCGTCGTCCCGCGCTGGCGAATCTGGCCGGATGTATTGGTCTTTCGCTCGAAGTTGAGCTGCGGCGTGCGGCCGTCGGCCACCGTCAGCCAATCGGTCGGGTTCCCGGCGGCGACATCGGTCTCGTCGTGGGAGGTAAACAGGCCGTTCGTGGTGGTGTTCGTGTTGGCGATCGCGCTGTAGATGCCAATGACTTCGAGTCCGGTGGGGACCGATGTCGTCAGCAATGCACCGAGGGTTGTCAACGAGGCGTTGTAATCACGCGGACGGTCTTGCCAGTAGAAGCGCCGGCCTTTTTGAAAGAACGGCGTCAAATTCGACAAGGAGTCGGTCAGAACCGCGCCGTGACGCCGAAAATTATCCCACGCCGCCGGTTTGGCGATCGACTTTTTGAACCCGCCGACAAAGGCGCCGTCGCTGGTATTGGTGCCCGAGAGGATGTGATACCAGGTATCGGGGTCCAGCGTTTCGCTGTCCAGCCGGCCACCGTTGCCGGCGTTCTCGATGTCGATCGTCGTGGCCGGCAACACGATGGCTGCCGCCGCATCCTCGGCCCGGAAGGTCTTCGCGGCCAGGTCGATTTCATGGTCCGCATCGGTGCCGATCGCCATCGCGCTTGGCAGGACTTCGATTGGCGGAGCGACCGCCGCCCAAGCCGGCAACCCGCCCACGGTGCTCAGCACTTGACCGTTGCTGCCGACACCAAGCCGGACAATCGTTCCGCCAACCCGCGTGAGCAGATCGCCATTGGTCGTGAGGAGTGACGACAGGCTCTCCTGCGCCCCGATGAAAGCGCGTGCAGCGGCTTTGTCGCCGCCAAAGCCTCGCACGACCTCCTCCCAATCTGTCCCTCTCCGGATCAGCAACAGGTACTTCTTCGGATCATCGAGGACGAAATCCACTGCCCCGGAAAGAAGGATTTGACCCGTGCCGACGCCAGCATGTTTCACGGTGACCACATGCGCCGCGTTTACCGCCCGGATCAGCAACAGCCGACCGTCCGGAACATTGGCCAGGTTGATGTGCGTTAGGTCGTCGGCGGGGGCAGCACCCTCCGTATCGATGCCATGGACCGCCTGCGTCGCAGTGACGGAGCCGGCCGCGATTGTCAGCGTCGCCTCGGCCGCGCCGCCGATCAGCTCGCTGACCACGTCGCGCACATCGTCAAACCCTTGCTTCGCCTCGCCGTTGGTACGGGCCGCGTCGGTGAAATACCCGGATGCCGGCAGCGTCGTCATGTCTCAGTACCCCTTCACGATCGCATCCACCGTCGCCGGCGCCGCGCTGTTGTCATTTGCGTAGCCTTCGACCAGCGGCCCGGCGATGTGGTCCTTGTCGACCACTTCGAGCCGGCTCGCGCCTTGGCCGTCCTGTTGCAGCGTCAGACTGACGGCCACGACTTTGCGGAATGGTTTGGTCAGCGCCAGCCGGCTGCCGCCGGACGCGATTGCCACGTCGGGCAGAACCTCTTCCAAGTCGGGGACATCGAGCGTCGGCGTGAAGGCGCTGATCTGGCCGCGCGTGTTGCCGGCGCCCACGCGGATCTCGAAGTCGTAATGCAGACGCTCGGCAACCAAACGGCCCGGCCAAGGCCGGAATTTGCCCGGCCCACCGAGAAACAGATCGCCATCCGCCGCCGGCCCGCCCAGGAACAGCGCCTCGGCGTCCGGCAGGAACCGCCCCGTGCCGCCGGTCCGAAACACCACCTCGAAGCCATCGCCTTCGATCGTCAGGCCGAGCAGCAAATCGGCCGGCAAGTCGCTGCCCGGCGGCGAAAATCCGGCCGCATAGGTCATCGCCTGCCATTGCACCGGCAGGAACAGCACGTTCGGGTCCGGCAGGAACAGCGCGTTCGGGTCCGGCAGGAACAGCCCGCCATCGTCGTCGGCAACCAATTCGCCGACAACCAAGGCGCCGTTGGACACCGTCCCTGGGAATGTCGGCGCATAGGCGGTCGTCAGTACGATATTGGTGACGGGCGGGTCGCCCAAATTCACGAACAGCAACGCCGCCGTGACGCTCTCACGCCCTCCGGCGTCGATGGCTTTGACCATGATCGTCCGCTTGCCGCCGGCAGCGACTATGCCGGAGATGTCGAACGGCGGCGCCGACAGGAGCCCTGTATGTTCTGGCACAGCCGCCGGCCAGTTCGGCACCAGCCCATCGGCGGACCGCACCCGGAAGCCGGCCAAATCGAGCGGCGGATCGGGATAGCTCCAAGTGATCTCGTCGCCGTTTCGGTACAGCTCCTCAACATCCGGCGGCGGCGCCGTCACGCCGACAACGGTCTCTGTGAAGATCGCGGTCCAGTCGCCCGGTTCGCCGACGGCCGCCAGATAGCGGAACCGCAACCCATAGGTCTCGCCGTCCTCCACATCGACAATCGAGATCTCCGTCGCCGTAATGGGCAGTGTCGGTCCCGGCTGCCAAGGCACGTCGGCGCCGGCAACGCGATAGACAGTCTCGATCTGTCGAAAGCGCGAAAGCGCCGTTGACGACCGAAGCAGAGAGATGACGATGCGGCTTCTGAAGGTGCCGTCATCGTTGACCAGCAGCACGGCGCCATCCGACCGGATCGAGGCGATCGCCGGGCGGTGAATTCCGGCCGGCAGGGTGATATTGCTCTCAAATGCCGGGATCGGTCCTTGGTCCGAATCGTGCACCTCCGGCGCCGCATCGACCAGGATCAGCTTGGCGCTCTCGTCCGCGCCAGGCTTGATCTCGCGGATGATCATCTCCGCCGTCACCCGGTCGGTCTCGCCGAACGCCGCAAGATCGCCCACGGCGATTGTGCCTGGCGGGATCGTCGTCGCGAAGACGACGGTGTCGGTTTCGCCCGGCACTGTGTTCACTGCTCTGGTCACCGGATCGACATCGGGCGGCCGCACGATGAGTGCATACGTCTTACCAAGCTCCATCGTCATCAGCTCATCCAGGGTCACGCCGGTCGCGGCACCGCCGCCATCGACCTGCACAACCTTGATCCGCCCCTGCGCCAGGCCGACCAGAATGGCGTCGTGAGCGACATCGATGCGGTCGCCGCGCATCGCCACGATGTGCTCGAAGTCGGCGTTCAACTCGTAGGTCTCCGGCCGTAGCTTTGCGACGGCCTGGTGGAACCGCCCGTCTTGCCAGGCCAAGTCCGGATTGGTGATGCCGAACAGGTCGAGGGCCTCCAGCCGCGTCGCCGTATCCGCGTCGAAGCCGTCCGCGAACACGATCCGCTCATCACGCTTGAAACCGATTTCCTCGTTTACGAACCGGACGGTCAGCCCGTGCGGCGGATCGACGAACGCCTTGGTGGCCCGGAAATCCTTGCTGTTCCGAGGCGTCAATATCTGCGCCGGGACTGATTGCGGCCGGTCCCGAACCACGCTCCACTTGCCGTCGACCATGCCCCGGCTCGCCCGGCCGGCGGCGGCGATGTCGCCCGTCAGCTCGCGCAGAGTCGTGCGGAAGTCGATATAGGCGTTGAACGCCCGGCCCGCCGCGCGGTTGGCGTCCGCCCACTCCTGCAGCCCGGCGAGGTCCATCTCCGCATCGGTGCGCGGCCGCTTCATGTGCGGACCCTGGAAGGCGCGGCGGTACAGGCTGGCCGGGTTGTTCGTCTCCTGCTCGACCCAGGAACTCCCCGTCCAGTCCAGCGCGACCGACGTGCCGATACAGTTGAATTGCTGGATGACGCCGTTCAGGCGGCCGGTCGCGCGGGCGCGCAGCGTGACGGTGGCCATGCCGTCGAGCTGAACCGGATCGACATTGCGGATCGACCGCAGCGCCGACCAGGAAACCTTGTCGACGATTTGCGGGTCGGTCGTGTCCGGCGTAATCCGGCGCATCCGAACGTCGTGGATAGCGCGCGTCTGTGTCGGGAACCGCAAATCCCGGCGGACGGTCGTAGTCTGGCGCGCCGTGGTCTGGATGCCGCCAGAGAACAGGGTGCCCGCAGCGATGTCGATTGCATTG
The DNA here is from genome assembly GCA_965237625.1 of Inquilinaceae bacterium. Lineage (GTDB taxonomy): Bacteria > Pseudomonadota > Alphaproteobacteria > DSM-16000 > Inquilinaceae > JABDIP01. Next base: position 20,793 of record CBDEGD010000023.1, on the reverse strand, counting down.
CTCTCGGGCGCGGTTGCCGACGGCGCGAAGTCCGCGACCAGCGCGAAGGGCGCCCCCTCCGGCCGTTCGTCGATGACTCGGTTGGCCGAGATCGTGGTCTCGCCGGACACCCGCAACACATGCGCAATTGGGACTGCCGTCGGCGGCACCGGCGGCGGTACCGCGCCGCCGGACGACGTGTGGCTTTGACCGGGCAGCACGGTCAGGTCGCCGGACAGGCGGTCCATCACGACCCGGTCCCGGCGGTGGCGGCTGTCACTGCCGTCGTCGTCCAGTCTGAACGGCGGCGGCGCCATCGGCCCGGCGGTTCGCGCCGCGAACGCACGGCCGCCGCCCGGGACGGACCATTGGCCGGTACCCGCGACGGCATATTCGATCTCGACGGTGACGGTCTGGTTCTGCCGCGCGCCGTTGGCGGCAATGCGGGCAAGCCCGGTCGCGAAGGTGATATCGACGGAGATTTCGTCCGCTTCCTGCTGGATCGTACGCTGCTGCCAGCCATCCGCCTCGGTCAGGGCGATGCCCAAGCTCTCCTCGAACACGTCATCGGTGAACAGCGCACGAGGTGGCTCGCCTGGGAAGCCTTCCCGGACCTCTACCTCCATTTCGTCTTCGGCGAAATCGCCGATCGGCGTCTCGCCGATCTTCAAATCCCGCAGTCGGACCGGGCCATAGCCGATCAGGAACGGCGCCCGCCAGAACTGCTGGTCGCCAACGATCTCCGTATGAGGCTGCGCCGCATAGGGCGGATAAATCCGATGGGTGCCCTGCAACAACGGAACCGGTCCCCAAGGCCGCAACTCGTTGGACCCGCCTGCGATCGAATAGGTCGGGCTGTCCTGCTGCGCCGAAAGCCGATCGAATTTCGGCGTCGGCGGCGGCGCGATCGCGTTGATGAGCAGGGAGCCGGCAAGGCCGACCCCGGCCGCCGCCAGCGCGGCTACGGACACTTCGGCCCCGAATACGCTGAGCGTGCCGAGTGGAAGCCCCCCGACGATGGCAGCGCCGGCGATAACCGCGATCGTCAGGATGGTCTGTAGTGGGTTCTTTCCGTCGCCGCCGGAAGGCAAAACCCGGACCGATAGCATCGCCCCGTCTTTCGGCCGAACGCAGTGCCAACGATCTCGCGGCACATAGTCCGCGCCAACGTAGACGTGAGCGTGTTCGATCAGAAGTGGATTGGGCGCGAGCACGTCCAAAATTTGGTGAATCGTCAGACCGACTGGCACCAAATGATCGGTGCGCGCCGCACGGAAGGGGTGCAGACAGGCCGAGACATGAACGCCATCGGCTGATAGACTCCGCTGAATTTCAAGGGAGATATTACCCATGCGACTGCTCGCCACGATGTTCATCGCTATCGCCACGCTCAATGGCTGCGCTTCCGTCCCCGACCGGTTTGCAGGCGCGATGGAAACGGGTCCGTACAGCGTCGATGGTTGGGGCTTCACAACGAGGGCGGCAAATCACGCGCGCGGCGACATCGAAGTCTTGGTCGCGAAAGCTTCCGGCCCGGTCTATATCTCCGAGGACCAAGCGCTCACCACATCGCGATATGTTGAAGCCGCTCGCCTCGGTGTCGCCGACTACTGTTCCGAACCGCATCTCGTCGTTGTCGATCGTGCTTGGGAAGCCCTCACCGCCCGTTCTTCGACGATGATCGTGCGCTTTGAGTGCAGCAGCTGATCTAGACATCAGCCAACTCCCGATGACGCCAGAAGCCGACGATGCGTGACCCGACCCCCCGGTCGCGCCAATAGATGCCGAGCGCCGACGAAACCTGACGCTCCATGTGGATCAGCGTCCCTTGGGCAAGCACCAGGCCCACATGCATATTCGCGCGCCTCAGGACTGGCTTGCCGTCAATTCTAACTTGGTAGATTCCGCGCATCTCCACCGCGTCGAAGAGCCGCTCATCGCCCCTCGAAATCGGCAGCCAATCGTCGCTCTCCGTTCCGAATGTTCGGATCGCGGCCTCGACGGTTGGGCCATCGTCCGGCCGGTCGTACGACGTGGCGAAGCACGGTAAAGCCAGCCCGGCCCTATCGGCCACGATCAACCTGTACAAACCCCAGCAATCGTAGCCAGCGCGGTCTCGCCCCTTCTCGGCAAACGGCAGGCCAATATACCCGGCTGCCCAGGCCGGCAGTTCGAAACGGTCGGTGGACTTGCTCGCGTCGGTTGGTCGACAGGCCGGCGCCGTGGGTTCGATAATACGGCTCATGACCACCGACCCACCGGAACGATCGCTCGACAATGCCAAGACGCTACGCCGGCTGCTCGAAAAACGGCCGTACATGCCGCTGGCAGAGAGGCGGGCGATTGCCGCAGCCATCCGGGCGCTGGAAAGGGAGGCGCTTCACGCTGCCGAGCCGGCAGGGAGCGGCTGACGACTGCCTGCCGGCCGCTCACGCGAACAGCCCCGGAAACAGCCCCGGCGACATCACATCGCCCGGCACGGCCAAGTCCAAGATCGGCTCGAACGCCAGTTCGCCCCGGACAACCGCCGCATCGTAGCGCGCGCCTTGAAGTTCGAAGACGAAGGGACCCGCTTCCACCACATCCGGCGTGCTCGCCAGCACGACTTCCAGCGTGACCGTTGGCGGCGAGGAGATCGATCGCACCGCCTGCACGATCTGCCGATCGACATTGTCGATCTCAAGCGTCGCCCGAACCGCTTCTTCGGTGTCGTCCGGCAAGGTGACCCGGAACGGGAAATGGATGAACGGCTCGCCGTCGTCCAGCTTCCAATAGCCGACGAGGCCCGGCTCTGTGCCGAGAAGCGGAGCGTCTTTGTTGTCCGCGATCTCCTGGGCAGTGCGAGCGACGCTCCAGAAGCGGGGGTCGTCAATCTCGCCGTCCAGATAGCGAGTGTTCAGGGTGCCTTCCGGGCGCCCTAGCCGAACATCGGTGATGGCAGCAAGATTGAGAATGCCGGGCGTGAAGCTTCGGCTTTGCACCTGCGCTCCATCGACGTACAGGAGTGCCTCTCCGACAACGTCGTCTAAAACCAGCGCAAGGCGGTGCCACTTTCCATCGGCTATGAAGTGAGCGCTGTCCATCGTGAAGCTCGCGCCGCCGCTCAGGATTGAAGGTCCTTGCACGAACGCAGACGCGCGACCGCTGCCGTTGATATGGAGATGAAATTCTGCGTTGTTGCCAAAGCCGTCGCCATCAGTCTCGGCCGCCCAAAACACCATTTGAACAGCGGAGACCAGTGTCCTGACCTTGCACTCCACAGTGAAATTGGCATGGCCGGCCACCGCCGCTGGCGGAATTGCCAATTCGTCGCCAGGCTCGAAGTGGACCGCCGATCCGAATTTGCCGGGAAGAAACCATGCCCCAGTAAGTGTCCCGTCGTTGCCGCCAGCAGTGCTGTCGACCACCGTGTCGGAGATCCGTCGATAGGTGTTCGCCGGGTCCGATGTAACGCGGATCGGGGCGGCCATGTCGGGGTGATCGATGGTGAGGAGTACCAGCGGCGCCTCGCCGGTCTCCTGCGCGTACGCCGCTTGCTTGAATTTGTCGGAAACAGGCATTAGGGCAGGATCTCCAGTTGCAGCTGCACCAACCAATCCGTCTGGCTTTGCGGCTTGTACCGGGGCGGCGACCGGAAGCGGAACTGTACGGCGGCCTGTGCGCGCGGATGCGTCCAGTCGAACCGGAGCGCCCCGCCCTGCAGATCGGTCAGATAGAACGAGTCGAGCGTCTCGACCTGGTCGCGGGTGAGCGCGACCGTGGCGGAGAACACCCTTTCCCCGGCAGTAAAGTGCCGACGCACCTTGTCCGGTCCTTGGTCCATCTGGCTCCGCAATGTAGTGTTCGGCGGCGTCTCGTCATAGCCGTCGATCAGCACGTCTTGCGGAAGCGTCGCGGGCCAGACCGGCATCACCCCACACCCTGCGGCCGTGCACCGAAGCGGGTCTGGAATGCCTTGCTGATCGGACCGTTGCGGCCGATATCGCGCGCCACGGACTCGGAGATCAATACGTCGACCTCATTGCGGCCGACCGCGCGCTGACTGACCTCTAACGGCTCGGAGCGGGCGCCGCGCTGATCGATCACGTTGACTATGAAATCGCCGGCATCCCCGCCGCGATTGCGCACATGCCGCGGATCGTCGCGCCTGAGGACTTCCTCGCCCTCCATGGCGATGATCGGCCGCTCGCCGGGGACTAGGCCGCCCCGATGGAAGCGCGGCGCCCCGATGAACACCGCCGGATCGACAACACGCTTCGGCCCCGTGCCGACCAGGCCGCCTTGGTGCTGTATAGATGCAGAGACACCGGTGCCGCCTCCGCCAGCCGAACTTCCGGCCGCTGCGCCGGCAGGATTGAAGAAACCGAGGGCGAAGTTGCTCACTGCCTGGGTGAATGGATCGAAAATTAGCGCCTGGAACAATGAGTCGATGAGTCGGTCGACGGCCTCTGTCGCGTCGAATGCTCCCTTACGAATGTCCAATAGCGCGCCACCTGCCGCCTTGCCAAACGCATCGGCAGCGCTCCTCGCGCGCTTTTGCCCATCCTCAATCGCGTCCAGCGCTTCGGCATAGTCGAATGCCGCGCCGGCAGCCCCCTCGATCGCCGCGCTCTCCTCCGGCAGCAACAGCGCCGAGTCGCGTAGGCCCTTGTTGAAGTCAGCCTGCGCTGCATTCAGAGCGTCGAACTGCGCCGTTGCAATGGCTTGGTCCCGTCCCGAGAATCCGACTATGCCCAGTCCTAGCGCGCCGAGCGCTTGAGCTTCCTCCAGCTGCCGGATGACCTTGGAGAGCGCGCTGTCGGCCTCTGTCGCCGAGTCGCGGAGCGATACAACACCGCTGACGGTATTTGTCGGGACAGTCTCATTAAGGCGGGCGAGTTGGGCTTGGAGATCTGCGACCTTACCGTCGGCTTCTTCCGTAATTGCCTCTAGCCCGGCAATAGCCTGCTCGACGCGCGCAATCCCTTCGCTCACATCTCGGCCGCGCGCATTCTCCAGCATTCGATTGGCACGCGCTCGGCTTTCTTCGGCCATCGTCTGGGCGGTAGCGGCGCGCAGCTGCTGTTCGGCCAATGTCGCCTCGACCGTTTCGATAGCCTGCCTGCGCCGTTCCTCCGCCACACGACGCGCATTCTCGGCCGCCGACGATAGAACGACGTTCGAGTCGCGCATGGCGTCCTCGAAACGCTTGTTGGCGTCGGTCGCCTCGTCGGTTCGCAATGTGATGGCGGTGACTGCCGAGGCCGCTAGCCCCAACCCAAGGACGAACAAACCGAGCGGCGATCGTGTTAGTGCAAGATTGGCAACGCGCTGTGCGGCGGCATAGGCCAAGGCAGCCGCGCGAGCCGTGGCGTATCCCGCCGACAAGACGATCACACCCCGAACGACGGTGTCCATGTTCTCCGCCAGGAGATCCATCGCGCCGGCCAAGTCTGCTGTCAGGCCGGACTGCTCGTTCAACCCCGCGAGGCTGGCGGAGAACGCATTTCGAACCCGGTTGGCCGAGCGGGTTATCCGCGCTGGCAGCGAGTCGAAATCGGCGGCGATATCCTCGGTTTGGCCGAGCAGGGCTTTGAAGACATCTGAGGACAGCACCCGGCCCTCCACGACAGCCAGGCGCAACTGGCCAACGGTCGTACCCATGCCGGCAGCGATACGCACCGCCAGTTCGGGAATGTTCTCCAGGACCGAGTTGAATTCTTCGGCCCGGACGATTTGGCTAGACATGGCCTGGCCGAATTGGCGAAGGCCGGCCCGCAGGTTTTCAGGCGCGGTATTGCTGATCGCGCCCAGCTGCTGAACCGCCTCGGTAACATCCAAGACCTGCTCTTGCGTCGCCTTCAACTCGGGAGCCGTTCGCGCTATCGCCCGGAATATTGATACCGTGTCATCAAGCAGGACACCGGTTGAATCGGCGATCCGATCCACTTCACGGCTCGCCGTCGCATAGTCGCCCAGCGCTCTGGTCGCCAGACGGATCTGCGCCTGCGCGGCCTCGTAGCCGTCCGCCACAAGGATCGTTCGCCTTAGCGTTTCCGCACTGACCGTTGCGAGCAGGAGAGTCCGGAGGCTGGAAAGACTGCCTCCGAACCCGACCGCGGCTCTCCGCGTCTGGTCGTATCGCGACCGGAGCAATGCCATGCTGCGTGCATGTTGCTCAGCGGTGAGCTTTCCCCTTCGCAATGCCCTGTCCAGCAGCGTTGTGCCCTCGCGCAGCTCACGCTGCTTCCTTACGGCCGGGTCCAATCCTTCCCTAAGCCGGCGCAGCGAACTGGAGAACTCATCATTGCCCCGCCTAGCCGCCATGGCGCGCTGCCCGGCCTGCGCCGACGCTTCCGCCAATTTGTTCAGCTCTGCGGTGGAGACCTTGATCTCGCCGACCAGATTTGTGGAGTCACCGGTGAGCCGGATGCCGAGTGTAATATCGGTCATTTGGGACTCCTCGCTGCCCATGCCGACAGGGCAGCGCTCTCCATGAGCTGCACGTCACGGAACAGCTGCGGAGACCGCTTCACGCGCAGCTCGCTCATCACGACGCGCACGGCGGAATAGTCCAAGCCCGTCCTGACACCGGCCTGGCCCGCGAAGCGCCATTGCGACGAACAGGCCAGAAATAAATCCACGGCAGGCCAATTTTCCGGGAGGACGGGCACGATGTCGGCGGTGCGCTCCCGCGCATCCCAACCGTCGACAAGCTCCTGCGGGGCGCCATAGCGTCTTAGCTCGTCGGCGAGGGAGTCTCCGTCGCCGGCTCTGCCGGTGGCCCAGGCTCGGGCGACGGTTCGAAGTTTTTTGCCACGGCGCCTCGGCCTTGGGTCGCCTCACCGTAGGCATCGCTGATCGCGAGTTTGAAGGCCGGAATCGCCAGCGCCCGTTTTGCCGCCGCCTCAGTGAAGGCGATAGGATCACCGGACTCGTCGGATACGTCGTGCCAACCGGTCATCGCTCTGAGAACCAGCTTGTCGTCAAGGTCACGGACTTCGCGCTGCAAATTGGCAATCTCTTCTGCTGACTCGCCTTCGGTCACCGCTGCGCGGACCTTTTTCGAAGCCTCTCCAACAGCCAACGCAAGTGCCTCCGACTCATCTTGCGGCAGTGTCCGGAACGTCGCGACGAAGCGTTGCACTTGGCCGCCAACGCACAGCTCGATCGGCCAATCAAACTCATAAGACTCCTTGAGAACGAACATCGAAGCTCCTTCAACGGGTGTTTAAACGGTCGCGGGCGCCGGCTACTTGACGGTGACTTTCAATTCGTCATCGCCGGCAACCGCCGTCGGGTTGAGGTCCATTTCCAGATAGGCGACCCCGTCCTCTTGGACGTATCGCGGATTGATGAGCTGCACCGCCGGGCAATCGATCTGGACGATGTCGCCGCTCGCGGTTCCATGCACCAATTGCAGCGCCGACAACGCGGCGCCTGGCTGTCTCTGAGCCTCGGCAATGGCGAAGAAATCCTTCGTCGCAAGCGAGGGCGCCTCGATCTGGACGGTTCCCGTTGGCTCGCGGCCGGTGATGTCGATCGACTCGCCATTCACCAGATTCCGATGCACCAGGCGCTGCGCAATGTTGAGCGTCATGGAGTGGAACATCGCCGCGAACCCGTCCAGGGCGAAGGTCGGTGTGTTGGCGTCCTCGATCGGCCTCGGAAGCCGGAATCCAGCAAAGTCTGCCGTCGGCAGCGCAACTTCCGTCGGCGGCACATGGAGAGCCAGGTAGTTCAGCCGAAAGAGAGGAACCTCGCCCTTGGGCACGACCAGCTGCACGTTGCCCCTCATACCCAACAGCTGGTGTTCAACACCATCCATGTTGAAATACGCGCTGGCGCTCTCGTAGCCTTCCGAGACCGGGTCGTATTCGACCCGCTCCGATGCAGGAGTAGCGTCCACCGTTTCGGCAAGGCCAGCGGCCCGAAGAGCTGGGCCATATTTCGGCGCGGTCGAGGGCGGGGCAATACCGGTTCCGGCCATCTCGATGTCGAAGCTCAACGCAACATGCCGAGCCGCCGTGGGCTTCTGAGCATTGCCGAGATAAGGCCGCATCAACTGCCGATTGAGGACGGTCTGCGGGTTCGGATCGAGCGTCCCGTTCAGCGCCAGGATCGCGTTCGCCGCACCGGTCGGCACACTGTCGGTGCCGTAGACCGTCTCGGCCTTCAGCAGTACTACCTTTCGGTCCCATTGCTGCATCGGTCAGCTCTCCTTCTTTTCCGGGGCGGCCTTCGCCGCCGCTGCCGGCGACGGGACCGCCTCCGCCTTCGTCCGAGGCTTCTTCGCGGTCGTGCCGATCTCCGGCCGGACGATGGGTTCGCCCTCGGCGTCCCGTGCCCGTGGCCCCTTCGCGTGGTCTTTCGTGAACGCCATGCGCTTCGGTTCCCCTCCGGACTTGCCGACCGCATAGCTGCCGCCCTTTCGCATCGTCTCGCTCCTACTCGTAGTGTCGGCTGGTCAGAGTCAGCCGGGCCTCATGACACAGCACTCCGGCGAACATCACCGGCCCGCTCTGGTCCAGCTGAAGCCCGATCTTGTCGCCAACGTTCGTGGTGGCGACCGTTCCGCCGAGATCGGCGTCCGCAATGAAGGCGTCGATCGCCGCGTCGATCAGATCGTCGAAGGCCAGCTCGCTGGCTGCGGAATCGTCCAAGCTCATGTATCCGCGCAGCTGCCAGCCGGTGTCGATCGTCCGGCGACCGACGGCGGTAAAGGTCGCGGGGCGCCGGAGCCGCCTTATCAGCCAGCCGCGGAGTTGCCCGTCGCTCACATAGAGGTTGGATAGATCGGCCTGTTTCCTGGCAAACCGCTCATAGCTCTGAACGGTGCCGATGCCGGCCACACCGGTCAGCGTCGCCGAAATCGCGTTGCGGATCTCCAGATGCGTCGGCATCACGCCCCACCCTCGGCCAACCGGGCGACGACCCGGCGAATTCTGCCTTCGATAATTCGCTCAACCTGGGCGCGGCCGTCATCGAGCGCGCGGGTGAACATGAAGGCGCCGTCGGTCCCGACCTTGGCGATCTTCTGCTGCACGGCCCAGCCGATCCGCTCGGCTTCCTCCAGGCTCACCCCGAATTTCTGGGCCGCCCATTCGATCAAGGGCCGGACAGGTGGCCGGTGCGGTCGCGTGCCCAACTCCACAGGCACGGCATAGGCGAGAGACGTTCCCACGGTGCCAATGACCGCCATGGTTGACACCTGGACCGGCCGGGCGCCGATCGAGCCTCTCAACCCGCCGCCGCCGCCGACCCCCACGGGCGTCCGTTCCTGCACTTCGCGCTCCAGAAACAGGCTCGATTCCAGCACGCCGCCGGACAGCTCATCGATCACCATTTCGGGCGCCTTGCTCCAGGCCTCCGACAGGGACACAACGTCGCTGGCATCGATGGACATCTGAAAGGCCGTCATCGGCGCGATCGCGTGTGAAAAATCCGGCCGCCGCCGTCGCTGGCGGTCATGTCGAGATCCGCAACGGCGCCGGCAGCGACATTGCGTTTCGGATCGATGCCCAGGGCGTTGAAGTACCGCCGCCTCAGCGACCCGGCGCGCTTGGCGTATTCGCCGGCCTGGCTGCCATGATCCACATTGTCGGCCTGGATCGTGCTGTCGGTGTTGCCGCTGGCAAACCCGGCGAGCTGGTCGAGCAGCAGGGCGGCGGCCCAAGACGCGACCGCCTCCAAATCCTCGGCCGGAATCGTATCGGCGACTGCCGAAAGCACCTGGCGCTGCGTGAACGTCGCCCGGACGGTGACATTGGCCGGCACGGAATGAAGCAGCTGTATCTCGAAGCCGCCCGGCGCCTGATAGAGCCAGAAATGATCCTGCTCGATATAGCGGGGCGGAATTTCACCGATCGGATACTCAAGGCATCCAAGCTTGCTGAAATCGGCCTGCCACCCGGTCGGCAGCGCCAGTACATGACCACCGGCGCCCGACGCCAGATCCTCGACCTCCGTTTGCGGCCGGTCGGACGAGTAGCGCTCGACGGCACGGGCGATCGCCTCATCACGATCAATCGCGCTGATCTTGCCGGAATCGTCCCGGACCAGATCGTCTACCAAGCCTTGATAATCTGTGAGTGCCATCTGCGGCGCCGACCGTCTCTCTAGCTGACCCTAACCGGCCGGGTTCCCACGGACCCCGGCCGCAAGCGTTGGGAGGCTGCCCTGCCCGAAGGCAGGGCGCCGGCATCCAGTCCGTGGCCCAGATGCCGGCACCCCTCCGGTTCGCGGCCTCCTGGGCCGCTCTCTATCTCGCTAAATAACCACCGCCTTGTGGGCGCCCCGGAAGTCGATGACGGTGCCGCCGTAGATGTGGCGGATTTTGTATTTCAGCTGGTCGTTGCTGAACATCGAGCCGACCGTCGGACTGTCCTGCACGAAGATCTCCGGCTCTTCCTGACCGTCGAGGAACCCGACCTCAATCAACGGGATGTCGTTGACGTTGGCCGTGGCGACCCAGTCGTTCGTGTCGGTCCAGTACCAGACCGGCAGCACGTTCAGCGAAAGCGTCTGGACGAAGTTGCGGTCGTTCTCCGTGTTCCTGCGGAACAGATCGACGGCGGTCTCTTCCAGCTCGGCGGGAACGAGAAGGTTGGCCGGGCCGATCCCCAACTCCTCGCCCGAGTCCTTCTCGGTCTGGCGCACCATCGACACACGGGCCGTCGCAAGCGATCCGCTGGCAAGTGCCACCGTGGTGAGATTGTTGTGCGTCAAATGGAACAGCGCGAGCCCGTCATAGATCACCGGGTTCGTGCGCAGGAAATCCAGGACGAACTTGCCAAGGGTCCGCTGCGCCGCCCGGCTCAACTTGACCGGAATGCGCTGGATCGACCCGACATCGTCGTTCTTGATCATCTCCATGGAGATGGTCTCGGTGCCGCCGCGCTTCGTGACGGCATAGGTGGCCTTCTCATCCGTCGGCGAGGTCAGCGCGGCATAGGCAGCGTCCTCGACCACAGCGGGGAGATCCCCATAGCCGCCGAACCGGGTCCGCTCCTGGGTCCGGAAGTCGTTGATCGGCACGATGGACGCCACATCGCGCCAGGCTCCATAGGGCGTCGCCGCCAAGCGATAGTCCGCGATCATGCGCCGGGCAATCGAGTCGCCGAGTACGTCGGCCCAGGAGCCGCTGGACAACGCCTCTCGCATCAAGGCTTCGTCGCAGTCGCGCAGATGGCCAGTAACCCGCTTGTCGCCGGTTACGGCGATGTAGCACTCCTTAAACGAGCGGGCGTGCCGGTGATCCTTGTGCGTCGGGTCGAAGAATGCGTCGAGCATTTGCGCGGTTTTCTCAAACCGCGTCTCGCCGATCTCGATGCGCGGCGCATCGCCTAGCCCTGTAACACGACCGCTCTCGGTGAACCGACCGAGATACTCGCGCTCATCCGTCAGCGCCTTATCGACCTGGGCTTCGGTGAAGGTCTCGACATTCGCGAACTGGCCACGAATGCGATCCTTCGCCGGCTCTGGCAGCGTGCTTTTCGCCAACGCTTCAACCAGATGCGTCCTGGCGGTCATCGTCGTCATGGCGGCCTGGAGATCGTCCTTGGTCACGCCAGCGGCGGCCGGGTCGGCTTTGCCCGGATCAGACTTGCCCGCATCGTCTGCCGGCTCTTCGGCGAGGGCTTCGGTCAGCAGCACTTCGAGCGCCGCATCGTCCAGCTCATCGACCTTCTTACCCTTCAGCAGGCCAGGGCGCTTCGCCTCGATCAGCTTAATCAGTTTGTCGCGCCACATGGCGTCATCTCCTTTGGCCTCGATCAGGTTGATCAGCTCGCCACCGGCGCCCGGCTCGACGATCAAATCGACGGACTCGACGCGGGTGAATTTGGTTGCTTCGCGAACGTCGCGGCCGGCCCGTTTGGTCCGGCTCGCCATCGCGGCGGCATTGATGGAAAATCCGAACAGGCCGCTCATGCCGCGATCGACGGCCTCGCGCAGCTTCACGGCCACGTCGCCGGCCGGCTCGATCATTTCCAGGGTCGCGCGGATCTCGCCGCTATCGACGCCGCGCCCTTCGATAAAGGTCGGCTCGACCAGCCGGCCGATCAGGTTGCGGACATCCTTGCCCTTGCCGCGCAGATGCTCTTCGTCCGACTTGGCGAACACGCGGGCGCCTTTGAACAACGGCAGGGATTCCCGCAGCACCGCGTCGGGGTAGTAATTGCCATTGCCGCTGAGGCCGCCACGGACAACCCGGATCAGGAATTTTGAGGCGCCCTTGCCGCCATCGGCCGTCGCCTCAAGAAACGGGCCGGCCAGCGCCTCGGTCATCGACTCGTCGGGTTTCTCCCAGGCCGGCACGACCTCTTCAGCCGCACCGACCGTCACGGCGTTGCCATCGATGGCGTAGCTGTGCCGCCAATACCGGCCCTTGCGGTGGACGACGAAGCTCTCACGGAAGAACGCCACGACATGCATGAATGGGTCGCCGTCACCGGTCAGGCGCGTGACCTTACGCAGCTCGTCACGGAGAACCGCCTCTGTGTCTCCGAACGATCGCTCGATCGCTTCGCGGATCGCCTCTTCGCCGAAGACGCCGAGCGCCGGGATCGGCTCCCGCTTGGGTTTCTTCCTCACCGGGTCAGCTCGAATTTCTGGCCATCGACGGTCGCGACACGCAGCGTGTCGCCGTCAACCCGGAACATGAGGATATCCTCCGCGCGGGCGGCGATCCTCTGAACGACATAGACGCCTCTCTCGATGATCGGCTGACCATCTTTCAGCTGAGGCACACGGACGGCCGCGTCGATGAACCCGGCAACCTCCACCTTGGTCAGCCCTTCCGACCCCGGCCCGACTTCGGCCTTCGGTTCGCCGGCCGGCTCGACAGACGGAGCCGGCGTCTTGGGCTGAGGCTTCGCCTTCGGCTTCGCAGCGGCCTTCCGATCGGCGGTTGCCTTCGGCTTGGTATCGGCCTTCGGCTTTTCCGGCGCGGCCTCATCCACCTTCGGATCGGTCTTCGCGTCGTCGGCTTTAGGCGCGTCGGGAGCGTTCATCGTCAGATCTCCGGGTTAAACGGCTTGTGTGCCCGATGCATTTGCCGGAAGGTAAGCCCGGATTCGTGGGGTGTACCCTCGGACAGCTGTCCGGGGCATTTTCCGATTTCCAGGCAAGATTCCCGGCCTGCGGAGTGCCGAATTACCGGATTCCGACGCGCCAGATAGGCCCATAATCGATTTTTAAACGGGGGTTTAAACGGGTAGCGGGTGTCGCCGCTGTCCCTATGCGGCGAAACCCCTGACTAACGCGTCAGCCGGCGCGTGGGACAGTTCTCACTTAGTTGCTAGTGATGCTGAGCAGGTAACTCATGCGCCCTTACCGATACATGGCCCTTGTTGATAAATCGGTCCATGCATGCCTCGCCGCCATTGAGGTCTATAACAAGCCGGTTTTCCTATACCGCGAGGAGTCATTCTCGATTCTAATGCTGAATGCCTGGGAGCTGCTTTTGAAGGCGCGGGTGGTAAAGCAAAATCGCGGGAAATTTCGATCCATCGAGATCTGGGAAGCGAAGAGAAAACTTGATGGAACAAAGAGCAAGCGCAACCAACGCAGACGGAACAGGTCCGGCAATGTTCTAACGATTGGGTTGGAACGCACCATGGCACTCGTTCGCCAATACCCGACCGACAATATCGATGATCGATGCGCCGAGAATCTTCGCCTCCTTACGGAAATCCGGGACAGTTCTGTTCATCTCTACAATATGGGTGCTGGCCTTAGCCAAAGAGTGCAGCAAGTCGGCTCAGCGGCACTCAGGAATTATGCCAGTGCAGCGGAGCGCTGGTTCGGCATAGACCTTTCTCGATTTAACTTCTTTCTCATGCCACTCGCGTTCCATTCCCCCGCAGCCGTCGTCGAAAGCCTCCTATCTGACGCTCACCCCGCCGCTGCTAGGAGGCTGCTAGAGCATATTGCGGCAACTGAACGCGATTATCCCTCAGACGAAAATCAGGCGTTCAATGTAACGATGAAAGTGCAGCTCCGGTTCGTAAGGACAGCGGAGCAAGACGCATTGCCTGTTAGGGTCACCCGTGATCCGACTGCCCCAAAGGTTCAAATATCCGAAGAAAGCATCCGGGAGATGTATCCTTGGGAATTCAACATGCTTGTGGCTCAACTACGCGATCGCTACTCCGACTTTCTTCAGAATAGCAAATTCAACACCATCAAAAAGGAAATAGAGAAAGCCGGCCAATATTGCCGGGTGCGGTATTTGGACCCTGAGAAACCCGGAAAAAGCATGAAGAAGATGTATTATAGTGCCGGCATTCTTCATGAGTTCGACAAACACTACACTCGGCCGTAGCTATCATCAGATCGTGGTTGTCTAAAATTGCACGCCTCATGAATTCGCTCCCAGCGCCGCATCCAGGTCCCTCCTGAACGGATCGCTCCGGATCGAGCGTTCTCTGAACGGCTGCCGGCCTGATCTGAATAGTCCCAATGCTACAGCGCACCGAGGGCCTTATATAGATCCATAAGCGCTGTTGCGGCTACTTGCGCTGAAACTGCCAATCCTGCCAGCGCTGTGACTGCTCCGGCCGCTTTTGTGAGAATAATTGCGATTTCGCCAAGAAGTTCGCTGAGTTCCTTAATCATGTTTCGGATCTGGATCGGGATAACTGTTGTCTTGTGAAGCTCGATCGCGGAGCCGACGATCGTTCGAATCAACAGCAAATCTTCTTCGCTAAGGGGCACCTCCTGCGAGTTTGCCTTGTCTGGTATGTTTGGAGCGTCAATTCCATGAAAGGCGTTGAGCGTCTCCTTGAACTCAATCAGCCGCTGCCGGCTGGCGCCGTGTTGTTCTGCTACGCGGTCGACAGGCACAGAACCGGCCTCGCTGAGACGTATGCGAAGGGCTGAATCGGCTTCAAGCGGATCGGGCGACGGTTCATCATGATTGGTCGCATACTGACGGAGCGCCGGAAGAACCTGCCTGCCGAAATTACCGGTGATAGCAGCTATTGGAAGGGCTTCATTATGCTCGACAACCTGGCCAATCTTCACGGTCTGTGGCGATGGATTGGTGGGCGGCAGGACTTGGGGCTCCATTACCTGGAAACGCGCTACACCGCGGGCATCCAAATGGATCTGGGTTTCCTGCCCCAATTTCACGACAATGAGTCCCAATTGGGAGGCCTGCTGTATCGCCTCCCAAGCTTCGTCGCCATGTTCGGTTCCGAGAATTGCCGCCATCGCCTCTAGCGGCGGTATGGTGACTGGTGCGATATGAGAGTCGCCAGCTTTCCGGCCAAGCCACCGCACAAGATTGTCCATTTGCCTGTAGGTGTCCGGCAACGTTCGTGTGGCCAGATCCCGCAGACTAAGGCTGTCAATGGAGAACCGGCTTGTCACTGGTGGTAACATTTCACTTGAGCCAATAGCGTGGCTCACTCGTGCGCGGGCAGTTGGATTTTCCTCAAAGAATCCCGGCGCCATCGCAAATGCTGACCCCGTGATCTCGAATTGGCCGCATCTCGTGCACCAGATTAGCGCATTATCGACGCCCTTCGTTTCGAGCCGAACGTCGGCACGATTTCCGCAAACTGGACACTTATCATTCAATGGAAATCTCTCGGAAACTGGTGTCGGCTCAAAATGAAATGATCACATATCGAAATCAGTGCGCCAACCAAATTGCGCACAGACCAGATTGCCATCGATCCAGCGCACCGGCCAGAATGCAAGCCTAATCACCCCTGAAGTGCACCCGCCAAATCTCGCTTGAACGGGTCGTTGCGGATCTCGCGTTCGCTGAACGGCTGCCGGCCCGGCTGCACCACGTCCCAGCTCTCCATGAACGGCAGCGACGTGCAGCCGCAATTGATCGTCTCACGCGGGCCTCCCGCCGGGTCTCGCGGAAACATCAGCGCGACACCATTCACGGTGAATGGCTTATCGACATCGCGCACCTGGCCATCGGCCAAATCGTGGGCGCGCCGGCTGCGCAACTTGCCGGATCTCCGCCATTGCTTCTTGAGGCCAGGCAGGGCCGTACTCGCCTGGGCCTGGCGCTCCTGGCCGGCAATCGAATAGGCCCGGCCCAGCTCGGTACGAATGATGGTCAGCGCCCGCTTTCGCCCGCCCTGGGCGCCTCCGCTGCGCATGATGCGTGACACGGCCGCCGCCGCGCCGGACGGCGTTTCGGCTCCGATCGCCACCAGCCCGATCTGGCCGTTGATGCGATTGGCCAGGGTCGTGGAGATATCCTTCATCCGGTCTGTCAGGAACCCGCGCATCGCGATCAGCTGCCGCGTATCGATGCTCGGCAAGATCGCCGAGAGGCGCAGCTGCGGCCCGGCGCCCAACGCAAGGCCCGCCTCGATGGGTTTGTCAACCAGATCGATTCCCGATAACCAGGCGCGATCCAGGCCGGCGATCAATGCCGGCGACGCGGCGGCCTCCATCGAGGCGAGCGCTGCCCGGATCGCGGCTTGCTGTTGGGTCAGCTGGAAGGTCTGGAAATCTGTCGGCGTCCCGGCCAGGGTTGCCCTGATCCTGTCCTCGGCCACTCGCAGCAGCCGGATCACTTCGGCCGCCGTCTCTCTCTGTATGGCCGTGAGGCGCCGCCGCTGCGCCGTGCGCTCGCGCCTTAGCGCATTGTTGCGGTCGCGATCTGTGGCCACCGGTCAACGACCCCGCAGTGCATTGTCGCGAAGCAGTTCCGAAAGCCAGAGCGCGTCCTTGCATGACATTTCGCTGCCTATCGCACTGAAATTGCCGTCCGGGTCGTAGCCGATGATCATGACCTTGTCGTATTTGCGTTTCCCGGCAGCCGCGATCGCCTGTTCGGGCTTCCAATGGCTGGACGCCGGGAAGATCACGACATCGCCATCCCCCACGGCCATCATGCCGCCTCGGTAGGCTCTGGCGGTTCGTCCTCTTCGGGCGGATCGACAAACGAGTCGTCGTCCTCTTGTTTGTCGCGGCGCATCTTCGCCTCCTTGCGCGCATCGCCCAGCTCGGCCTCGGCGTCGAATTCGACGCCCAGCCGCTCGGCAACAGTTTGGATGACCCGAACCGCCAGAATCTCCGTTATGAACCCGTGCTCGACGGCCGCCGCCGCTGCGATAACCACCTGGCCCAAGGCGGTTGCGTATTTGCTCACATCGCGGCTGGTCAACTCTGGGAAGCTGGCGCTCGGCATCAAGTCGGGATCGGGGTCGGCCGGGTCGAAGCTTGACCGCCCGGAAGGATCGAGCCGCCGTGCAATGACGAACGTGGCGACCTCCTCCAGCATGTATTTGAGGAAGGTCTGGCGCATCGACATTACTTTGAACACCGGCTCGCCCATCTCCGACGCTGCCGCCCGATTCACATCGCCACCGCCGCCGTACCAATGCTCGGGCATCGTCTGACCGCCGAGGATGTGGTTGCGAAACAGTCGCGCGCCCTCGGCCCCGTCAGCGTGCTGCAGGGAAGGTGTCTCGGCCGACCATTCCTCGGCGTCATTGTGCACGCGCACGCTGCCCGGCTTCGGCACGTTGATGTCGCGCGCCCGCTTGGCGACTTCCTCCGGTGTGGCCCCCTTCAACGTCACGTCCCAAAGAAACGCCCGCATGAACCCGGCGCGCTCCAGCTCGCCGAAGAGGTACTGATCGTATCCGTCGAGCCAGTCGGCTGTAGCGAGTAGGTCGGAGCGTCCGCGCCGGCCCGTCGCAAGATCGTTGATCTTGAAAAAGAAGCAGTCGCCGGAATCGAACGTCGCGCGGATCTCCCGCGTCCGGGAGGTGAACACGTCCTCCGAGCCGTTGACGATCACCCGGTACCGTCGCGCCTGGCCCTTCTTGTCCTTCACCGTCACGATGCCAATCGGCTGCGCCGCATTGTCCGGATCATGGACGATCGTCTCGATCAGCTCCGGGTCCAGCGTGCCGAGTCGGACGTGGCCGGACATCTCGTTGACGAATACCGGCCAGCACTGCTCGCCGAACAGCGCCAGCTCGCGGACCTTCTTCGCGAGGTTGAGGTCCATCCGGTTGATCGGATCGCGCCAGAACGCATCCAGCCATTTCTGCGCGTCCTCGTCCGGCACCGTCAGGCTGACGCCCTCGGCAAGCAGATAGGCGAGCGGCAGCTCGATGATCCGGTTGGCCACCGGGTTCGACTCCCAAAGGTAATACGCCGTCTCGCGCATCCGTGCCTGGGTCATCGGCCGGAGATCCCGCTGCGAGTCGCCGGTCAATCGGCGCCATTGGTCATCGTCGGCGTCGATCGTCTTTCCGGCCGCCTCACGCATCGGCTCTTCGGCGGCCGGCGCCTCGGCCAGCGCATCCTTCAGGAACGGGATAAATTGCCTCCAGCTCACAGCGGTCTCCGTTGGAACAGATTGCCACGGCCGCGCTGAAGCAGCGGGCTGTGTTGTTGTCGGCCAAAGCCTTCCGGCCGATAGGTCTCAGCCTTCGCCGGAACCTCTTCGCCGGCAGGCGGCGGCAGGCCACGATCGGCGGCGGCGATGGCCAGGAACAAAGCCCAGGTGCGATCCGCATGGCCGGTTTTGTCCCGGCCGGTCTGGAGCCGCGGTGCGCCGGTGGCGCCGCTCACCTTCTTGATCTTGCGGATATCCTTCCGCAAATCAGCGTCATCGGTGATGCGGATCAGGCCGTCTTCAAACGCCTGTTTGGCGGCCGTGGCCACCGATAGCGGTCTGTCACCATTGAACAGCACGCCCTCGACGCGCAGCTCGCCATAGCGTTTCTTGGCGTCTTCGACCGGCTTCTCACCCATGCCGGTCTGGTCCATGGCAATACGCAGCGGTTTGAACCGCTCAACCTGCTCGTCCATCACTTCGTCCTGGAGGGCGAAAGTCGCCTTGTGCAGTATCTGTTCGTCGCGCATCCACAACACGTCGCCGACGGACTCCAGCGCCGTCGAAACCCAGCGATCGCTGCGCCGGGCAATATCGTTCCCGACATAGGCCGACCCACCGCCGAACAGTTCCGGCTTGCCAGCGTCCGGGTGAGAGGCAGCAGCGATAAGCTCCGGCGCAATCCACGAGCCCGCGCCAGTGGTCGGGATGCAGAACAATTCTTCGTCCGCATCCTCGTCATATGCGGCGATGATCTCCGCGCGCCACTTCGCCTCGGCCTCTTCCGACCACTCAACCCCATGGACGAAGCAGATCCGCTTGTAGAGACCATGGCCCAGCGCGTCGTCGAAAGTGCATTTCACATGGGCATAGGGTTTGCGATCGGACTTGGCCTCTTCGATCAGTAGATTGAACGGGTTGTCGGTGCCGTCATGGGTGCTGATTACCAGCACCTTTCCGCCCCACATCAAGAGCGCCAGGGCCGCTTTCATGACGGCCGGCAGATCGTCGTGGAATGCGGCCTCGTCGATGATCACGTATCCTTGGCGACCGCGCAGGCCGCGAGGCTTCGATGAAAGGGCGATGATCTCAAAGCCGCTGGAAAATGTTATGCGGTACGCCAGAATGGTTTTGTCGTCGTGTTCGTCGAACACAAACTCGTCGATCTCGGCCGCCGCCTTATCGAACAGCTTGGCCCAGGCTGCGCAGGTATCGATGAATTCCCGCGTCATCTCCTTTTCATAGGCCAGATAGAAGACATCCATGCCTCCGGCCGACTTCTCCGCCGCTGCCGTAAGGACCGCGTCCGCAGCAACAGCCCAGGTCGCGCCAATTCGCCGGCTCTTCTCGCAGATCGTGACATTGTGGAGCGCTGTCGTTTCCAGCAAATCCCGCTGGTACGTCAGCAACAGCGGCTCTTTGGCCAGGCGCTCCTTCAGGTCGACGGACGGCAGATCGCCGACCCGCTGCCGATCGCTCATGACATGCCCAGGAATTCGGCCTTCATGTCGGCAACGGCGTCCTTGCTGAGACCTCGGCGCTCCGCGACTCTTGCGACCGCATCCATCGCACTCTTGGTGACTTCCTTAGCCACCTCATCCCTGATCTTGGCCTCACGATCGACATCGATCTTTTGGGCCGATGCCAGATCCTTGAGCGCCCGGCCGAGGAACATGAAATCCTGCGCCCCGAGATCCTCGCCATCGTTTTCGTCGCCGTCATCCGCCTCCAGTCGCTTCATCATGAAGTCGAAGGCGATCCGTTGCAGAATCTCCACCAAGAGCCGGCCGGTCTTACCCTCGGTCGCGGCCGGCCCGATCTCGGCGACCAGGGCGTCCGCCATCTCCCTCGATCGCCGCAGCTTGCCCGCGACCTTTTCGAGCTTCTGTTGATGGCGATGGAGCGAGGATTTCGACGCCTTGTGGCCGGCCTCTTTCAGATACTCGATGATCTGGGCCAGGGTCCATTTGCCGCTGCCAAGCAGCCGATTCACTTCCTTTAGGATCGGCGCAGGCAGGGCGGTGATGGAGCTAGACTTGCGGGGCACGTCAGTCGCGCGGCGACGGGCGCTTGACGCCAGGGACGGAGGCGTGCCCGTTCGCCACGTCCCGGCCGCGCTTCGTGATGGTGGCGGCGAGCATGTCGAAGACTTCAACCTTGGTCACCAGCGCATGCTCGGCGAGCCAAGCGATTTGCACGCGCACCTGATCGCGCGAGACCTCGATCGGCACGGCGACCAGCGCATCGTGAAGGATGCTTTCATTGGCCGAATAGGCGCCATCGTCATCGGCCAATAACTTGAGCATGGTGAGCCGCAAGTGCTGCGCGCGGATTTCGGCAAGACCCATCAGCTGGTCCTCCGGCCTTTGCTGGACCGTCCCTCAGCCAGCTCGTTCTGTACCAGCTGATCCAGCGTGACCTGGTTAGCGCGGATCAGCGATTCGAGACCATCGACCTTGGCCCCCACCGTGCCGATCGAACCCTCCGCTCGCGTGACCGCTGTTTGG
>CBDEGD010000022.1:0-35460 GCA_965237625.1 Inquilinaceae bacterium | reverse complement strand
CATGGAAACTCGAACTACGAGATAGCATTTAGTGGCCACCCGCACTTGGGACGCCGCGACGGGCGTATTCGACTAACCAATGGTCAGCTCGTCACAACGGCCGAGCTTGGTGCGCTCAAGAGCCAAGGCGGTGGGTTCCTTGGAGTTCTTAGTTTTTCTGGAGGCAGTGTCTACGATAATTCGCTGTTCCTGAAAATACAGATGGACCCCGAATTACAGCAGCCTTTCAGTAGTCAACTTGATGCATCACCGTTCACATATTCTCCGGCTGTGATTGCCAAAGCAGCAGCTGACCCTTTCCATGATTTCCCGGGGAGTTATGATATAGACATCTTTATGTATGGCCGCGAGTTCACGAATCACGCGACCAACTTCTCGTTGTTGACATTGCGCGGCCGCAGAACCCGCCCATGGACAAGTGTTCCAGAAGGCGGCGTTGATAAATTTGGTGATCCAATTGAGCGACGCCTGGATACACATGGCTTCTATGAACTAGGATTTGATCTTAACCAGCCAGCGGCAGTCGGATGGGGCGTTGTAACGCACCGTACATTCATCCCAGTGCCTGAAAACCAAGCGGCAATCGAACGGTACCATCAGAGGATAAGGGAGCGATTTGCCGCGCCACGCAACTAACCTGGCCGAAGCAATGCAAGAAGACTTCTCAAGATGCTACGACGCGCGATTTGTTCAGGGTCGCTCGCAGATAGAAAAGTCAAATGACAGTGTTCTAGAGATTGCTGAAGCAACGGACCGGACAACCTGCCATTTGCAAATTGAACCACACTCTGCCACTCCTTGGCGCATCGGGCTGGCAGGTGGAAACGTCGGTTTGACGCTGCTATCTGACACTTCAGATGCGCACACGCTATTCGCCATATGTGATGGACAAGGCTACTTTGTCGACTGCAGAAATGATCAATCCAAAATTTTAAGAACTTCAATTGATGATATACAGTATTACTATTCTTTCTCTAAGTTTGAATCGGTTATTTTGCTTGGACGATTTGATATAGAATTTTATTCGCGAAACAATCAGGGAAATCTGAGAACCGCGATCACTGCCGATGGGTTCTGGGACGTCAAGAAGGGAGTGTCGTCATTGCGTGCAATTGGATGGCGGCCTCCTGATCATAGTTTTTCGATAGAAATTGATGGTTCGACTGGCGAAGTCTATGAAGTTGGGTAGTGGAGTGGACCCCCGAAGTGAGACAGTTCAGTATTCGACCGGCGACGGGTTCGGCCCCGCCACTCCCCGGAGGCCAGCTATTTACAGCTATTTACGGTGGCTATTTACGGTAATGGGATGGACGCCCCCACCGGCTTCTCTGTGAGCCATACTGGAGAGTGTCAGCAATCCAGCTGAAGGAGGCGTCCACATGTCAGAGATTACGACGATCGGTTTGGATCTTGAATCAATGGGAATTACGGTGGAATTACAGTAATGGCATGGACGCCCCCACCGGCTTCAGTGTGAGCCATACTGGAGAGTGTCAGCAATCCAGCTGAAGGAGGCGTCCACATGTCAGAGATTACGACGATTGGTTTGGATCTTGCAAAGTCGGTATTCCAGGTTCACGGGGCGGATCGGGATGGCAGACCGCTTTTACGCAAGCAGCTGCGCCGGGCCCAGGTGCTCGACTTCTTCGCCGGCCTGCCGGCGTGTATGGTCGGCATGGAGGCCTGTGGCAGCGCCCACCATTGGGCGCGTGAACTGCGGGCGCTGGGTCGTCGCGTGCGGCTGATCCCGGAATTACGGTGACAGTTTACTAAATCCCCAATTACCACCCATCCCGACGGCAACTGGGTCGAGACCGCCTATGGCGTCGAGGGCGTGTTCGTCAGCACCACCAGCCATGACGAGCTGGGCCATCCGGTCACCCTGCATCTCGACGCCTTCGGCCGCGCCGTGCGCAAGACCGAGCCGCTGGACCTCACCACCACCATCACCACCGACTACGGCTATGACGATCTCGGTCGGCTGACCGGCATCACCGACGATGCCGGCAATGACTGGGCCTATACCTTCGACAGCTTCGGCCGGACCCTGACCGTGGGCGACCCGGATCTCGGGTTCTGGAGCAAGAGCTACGACGATGCCGGGCAGCTGCTGACCCAGGCCGATGCCCTGGCCAGGTGACCCGCTTCACCTACGACGTGCTCGGCCGGATGTTGACCAAGACCGCGCGGGACGGCACCGCCCAGGCGGAACTCACCAGCTACACCTACGACCAGGCGGTCGCCGGTTTCCACAATGTGGGCCTGCTGACCCGGGCGGAGAACCTGACAGGCACGCTCAACTACCGCTACGACCGGATGGGCCGCGAGACCCAGCGCGTCTACACACTGGACGGCACCGACTACACCATCGCCAGCGGTTTCGACATCGCCGGCCGCCTGCTCTGGCAGGACTACCCGGATGGCGACGCGGTCGGCTCGGCGCTGGACCCGATCACCTATGATGCCGCCGGAAGGCTCGCCGCCGTGCCCAGCCTCGTCACCGCCGCCACCTACGACGCCTCGGGCAATGCGGAGACCTTCACCCGCGCCAATGGCGTGGTCAGCACCTATGGCCATTCCGACCAGCGCGGCTGGCTGGACAGCCTGACCACCCTGTCCGGCGCCGCCTCGATCCAGTCCCTGACCTATGGCCGCGACGCCGCCGGACAGATCGAATTGGTCACCAGCAGCCATGCGGATGAGAGCTGGACCTATGGCTACGACGCCCTGCGCCGGCTGCCCAGCGCCACCAACACCAACACCCCGGCCTACAACCGCACCTACACCTACGACACCATCGGCAACATGCTGTCGAACTCCGGCATCGCCGGCAGTTACAGCTACCCGCTGCCGGGCAGCGCCCGGCCCCACGCCGTCACTGCCGCCGGCGGCTGGACCTACAGCTACGACGCCAACGGCAACATGACTGCCGGCGCCGGCCGGACCTTCACTTACAATGGCGACAACCGGCCGACCCAGATCGACACCCAGACTTACAGCTACGGCCCGGATGGCGAGCGCTGGAAGACCGTAGACACATCACCGGGCGGTGGCACCACCCTGTATCTCGGCGGCAGCATCGAGATCGCCGCCGGGGTGATGACCAAATACCTGCCCGGCGACGCCAAGCGGGTCAGCATTCTGGGCGGAGGACCGTCCGACCCACCGCCGCCGCCGCCGCCGCCACCGCGGCCAGACATCTGTGATTTGATTCCGTGGTTGCCGGAGTGTGGGGCGATCAGTTCGATGGGCAACGGCGCCACGACAATGGCGGCGACGAACAGCCAGAGCGATCCGCTGGCGGAAACCTTCTGGCTGCACCACGACCACCAGGGCTCGATCCAGGCGATTACCGACGCCACGGGCACAGAGGTCCAGCGCTTCCTCTACTACCCATACGGCGACCGCCTGAACACGGCCACCGCCCATGACGAAAGCAAGGGCTGGATCGGCGAGCGCCAGGACACGACAGGGCTGTTCTATCTGCATGCCCGGTACTACGACCCGGTCATCGGGCGGTTCATCACGCCGGATTGGTTCGATCCGCTTCAGCCGGGTGTAGGTCTCAACCGCTATGCCTACTCGGCCAACAATCCGGTGAACGTCATCGACCCGGACGGCAATCAATCCATTGCAGGTACGCAGCCACAAGAAGAAAGGGACAGGACTCACGAACAAAACGCCAGACTTCACGAAAGACTGGCGCAAGACCTCGTGGACCAGGGCTATCCAGAAGATCACCCGAGAGTCCAAAACCAACTGCGCGAGGTAGTGAATCAACGTTCGCAGATAGGAGTAACGGCCAGGGATTTGATCATCCAGGATATTGCGGAAACGGCAGGTGCGTTTGCCGCCAGAGGGATCAGGCGCGCACTTGTCGAGGCGTTGACAGGCTCAGAAGAAGTAGGAGGACTCTGGACACAGGATCAATTTGAAGGGAGAAATATCTATAAGCGCGATGATCTAATTGATCCTAATTTGGTGGATAATATAGGGGAAACAAACCTGCAGAAAATGGAAACGGGGTATGCTCCGATCGGGCCTGATGGAGAAAAGATAGTCCTGCATCACGGTCTACAGACAGATGCCGGCCCTTTGTTTGAGATGACGCAGAAATTCCATAATGATAACCGTAGTACTATTCATATCAATCCCCCTTCGTATGGATCTGCTATTAATAGAGGTCGATTTGATCGACTTCGCTCACGATACTGGATGGAAAGATCAAGAGACTTTGGTGGAACTCCACGGTCGCGAAGACGTGCGGTAGACCCAAAGAGCGGGATAGGAGGGCCCACAATATGAGCATGAACGATCTGCTCACCGCATTCGAATTGATCGAAAAATACAAGGATGAGGCCTACTTCTCAGGGCCCAAGCACGAGGATTTGATCGTGTGCGCTGAAGCCGCACTTGGGTCCAAGTTTCCTCCTACTTATCGCGCATTTTTGGAGCAGTATGGCGCTGGCGGTTCCCTAAGCATTGATATCTACGGACTGATTAATGCGGATTTTGCGAACTCTGGGATACCAGACGCAATTTGGCTGACGTTAAGGCACCGCAAGTCATATAGCTTACCCCATGAATTGATCCTAATAGGCGAACTTGGAGAGGGTACAATGTTCGCACTAAGAACGGGTGTCGTCGATAGCGATGGCGAAAATCCTGTAGTAGACTGGGTGCCAGGTCTTGATCTTCCTCTCGATAAACTCCCGGTGACGGCTAGGGACTTTGGTGAGTATTTACTTCATAGAATCGAAAATATGCTCGATGATGACTGAAATTACGGAACTACGCGGGGAAATCAGGAAATGCGGGGACACAATACGGATTTCTTAACTGCCTGATCGACTGACGCCTGCGGCGACCCAGTCTACACCACGACCCTGGACTATGACGCGCTCGACCGCCCCGAATTACGGTGACAGTTTACTAAATCCCCATTTCCTAAGCCTCGCGAGAGCCACGCTGCTCAGTCCATCCACTCCGCAATGAATTCACCCGTCCACAAAAATGCCGGGACACAATACGTATTTCTTGATTGCCTGATCGACTGACGCCAGCGGCGACCTGGTCTTCACCACGACGCTGCACTATGACGCGCTCGATCGCCCCACCGGCGTCACCCATCCCGACGGCAACTGGGTCGAGACCGCCTATGGCGCGGACGGAGTGTTCGTCAGCACCACCAGCCATGACGAGCTGGGCCATCCGGCCACCCTGCATCTCGACGGCTTCGGCCGCGCGGTGCGCAAGACCGAGCCGCTCGACCTCACCACCACCATCACCACCGATTACGCCTATGACCGGCTCGGCCGGCTGACCGGCATCACCGACGATGCCGGCAATGACTGGGCCTACACATTCGACAGCTTCGGCCGCACCCTGACCATCGACGACCCGGATCTCGGGTTCTGGAGCAAGAGCTATGACGATGCCGGGCAATTGCTGACCCAGACCGACGCATTGGCCCAGGTGACCCGCTTCACCTACGACCTGCTCGGCCGCATGCTCACCAAGACCGCCCGGGACGGAACGTCCCAGGCGGAACCCACCAGCTACATCTACGACCAGGCGGTCGCCGGCTTCCACAATATGGGCCTGCTGACCCGGGCGGAGAACCTGACAGGCACGCTCAACTACCGCTACGACCAGATGGGCCGCGAGACGCAGCGCGTCTACACAATGGACGGCACCGACTACACCATCGCCAGCGGTTTTGATGTCGCCGGCCGGCTGATCTGGCAGGAATACCCGGATGGCGATGCGGTCGGCTCGGCGCTGGACCCGGTCACCTATGACGCCTCGGGACGGCTCGCCGCCGTGCCCGGCCTCGTCACCGCCGCTACCTATGACGCCGCCGGCAATGCCGAGATCCTCACCCGCGCCAATGGCGTGGTCAGCACCTATGGCCATTCCGACCAGCGCGGCTGGCTGGACAGCCTGACCACCCTGTCCGGCGCCGCCTCGATCCAGTCCCTGACCTATGGCCGCGACGCCGCCGGACAGATCACCGCGGTCGCCAGCACCCATGCGGATGAGAGCTGGACCTACGGCTACGACGCCCTGCGCCGGCTGCTCAGCGCCACCAACACCGACACCCCGGCCTACAACCGCACCTACACCTACGACAGCATCGGAAACATGCTGTCGAACTCCGGCATCGCCGGCAGCTACAGCTATCCGCTGCCGGGCAGCGACCGGCCGCATGCCGTCACCGCAATCGGCGGCTGGACCTATACCTACGACGCCAACGGCAACATGACCGCCGGCGCCGGACGCACCTTCACCTATAATGGCGAGAACCGCCCGACCCAGATCGACACCCAGACCTACAGCTACGGCCCCGACGGCGAACGCTGGAAGACCGTCGATACCTCACCTGGCGGCGGCACCACCCTGTATCTCGGCGGCACGATCGAGATCGCTGCGGGCGTGATGACCAAATACCTGCCGGGCAACGCCAAGCGGGTCAGCATTCTGGGCACAGAAGGAGGCAATCCCCCGCCCGCCGATCCACCGGCCGACCCGCCTCCATCGGACCCGCCAGCCGACCCGCCGCCAGACCCGTGCCTCAATAACCCATGGCTGCCGGAATGCGCCGCGTCCTTTTCGATGAGCGCGGTCGCCGCGACATCCGCTGCGACGACGAGCAACTTTGTCGACCCGCTGGTGGAGACCTTCTGGCTGCACCGCGACCATCAGGGCTCACTACAGGCGATCACCGACGCCACGGGCACGGAAGTCCAGCGCTTCCAATACTACCCCTATGGCGACCGCATCGCGACGGCCACGGCGCATGACGAAAGCAAGGGCTGGATCGGCGAACGCCAGGATTCGACCGGGCTGTTCCATCTCCATGCACGGTACTACGACCCGGTGATCGGGCGGTTCGTGACGCCGGATGTATTGCATCCGATCGAGCCACGCGTTGGGCTGAACCGCTACTCCTACGCCCTGGATGATCCGGTGAACTGGACCGACAGAACCGGGCAATACGTCGATGCAGTGATTGAAGCTGCCAGTCTGACTCTCGGAGTTTGGTCCTTCGACCAGAACATACAAGCCGGCAACTATGGCGCGGCGACAGTTGATGCAATCGGAGTCATAGTAGATTCCATACTAGTGGCGGTCCCTGGAGTTCCAGGCGCAGCCGGCGTCGGAATTCAGAGCGCTAGGCACGGGCCAGACGCTGTCACGCAGATTCTCAGGCAGGCGGATGATGCGGCGTCTGACGTGGTCACATTGGCTCGCCAAAGACAGCTTCAGATGCTGGAAGATGGAGTTGGCTACAATGTGAGCCCATCAAGTTGGGATGCATACGGAACAATTGGAGAAAACATAACCTAACTTACTGACCGAAAGGCATTGGAAGATATATTGGGATCATTGGATGAACTAAGGGATGCAACACTGACAAGAAGCCAGGTTGAGGCACTTGAAGATGCCCTTGGTTTGCGCCGCGGGTCCCTAGAGGACGGGATCAAAGTCCGCAGAGTCGACGGCATCGGAGATAGAATGCCCAACAGCCCTCTTGAACGCAAGACC
Source organism: Inquilinaceae bacterium (assembly GCA_965237625.1). Classification (GTDB taxonomy): domain Bacteria; phylum Pseudomonadota; class Alphaproteobacteria; order DSM-16000; family Inquilinaceae; genus JABDIP01. The sequence continues at coordinate 27,912 of CBDEGD010000022.1, read as the reverse complement.
GAGCCGCTCACCACAATCACAATCAATGGGGTCAGACTCGATTGATTTTGCTCGTGGTGCTATCGTATCGCCATCCGATGCACGGTCCGGCGCTCGCCCATGCCCCGTCTTCCCCGTTTCGAACTGGCCGGCCAGGCGCAACATGTCATCCAGCGCGGCAACAACCGCGAGCCGGTCTTTGCCCATGAGGACGACTACGCCGTCTATCTGAACGCTCTGGGCGATGCCTGCGCGCGGTTCGGTTGTGCGCTGCATGCCTATGTGCTGATGACCAACCATGTGCATCTGCTGATGACCCCGGATGGCGACAGCGGCCTGGGCCGGGTGATGCAGTCGGTCGGGCGGCGCTATGTCGGGTATTTCAACGCCACCTATGGACGCACCGGCACGCTGTGGGAGGGCCGCTACCGGGCGACGCTGATCGACAGCGAGCGCTACCTGCTGGCCTGCATGCGCTATATCGAACTGAATCCGGTTAGGGCCGGCATGGTACGGCGATCGCGGGACTACCCGTATTCCAGCCATGGCGGCAATGCGCTGGGCAAGGGGGACCCGTTGATCACGCCGCATGACCTTTATCTGCTGCTGGGGAAGACGCCGGAGGTGCGATGCCAGGACTATCGGGCGCTGTTCCGAAGCAAGCTTGGCGAGGAAACGCTACAGGAGATCCGCGAGGCGACGAACAAGGCCTGGGTGCTTGGCGACAACCGGTTCCGCGACAGGATCGAGCGCCTGACCAAACGGCGCTCCGCGCCCAAACTCAGGGGCGGCGACCGCAAGTCGAAAGCCTTTCGGGAACGGCAGGAAATCAATCGAGTCTGACCCCTTTGATTTTATATCTGCTGCTGGGGGAAACGCCGGAGGCGCGCTGCCAGGGCTATCGCGCGCTGTTCCGCGGTAAGCTTGGCGAGGAGGTGCTTGAGCAGATCCGCGAGGCGACGAACAAGGCCTGGGTGCTTGGCAACGACCGGTTCAGGGACAAGATCGAGCGCCTGACACAACGCCGCTCCGCACCAAAACCCCGGGGCGGAGACCGCAAGTCAAAGGCCTTTCGGGAAAGGCAGGAAATCAATCGAGTCTGACCCCTTTGATTTCTACCCCTTTGATTTCGTGATTTCGTGACTTCCCTGTGACGGTCAGCTGCTAGTCAGCCGATGGCCGCAACAGTCCTCGGACTTGGGACCACCAAGGAAAAAGGAGGGGGCACAGATGAAGTCGTCGGCGAGCATTCGAGGGTTTCTCGTTCCAATCATGACCGCAACTTTGCTGGCGGGCTGCACCGCTTCCCACAGCAACCTGACGCCGCCCGAGTTGCCTTACTATCCTCCAACCGGACAGGATGCGTTGGTTCGCCTTAAATCCGGCGCACAAGTAGCGTCCGTCCGCGCAGGACTTCACGCGCTCTGGCTGGACGTCGGAAGCCCGCTATTTGCCCGCCGTAATTCCATTCGTGCATGGGTCCTTATCGGCGGCAACGAAATCGAGATGACGGAAATTGATAGCGGGAAAATTATTTACGAACACATTGCACCGGAATGCGGTGGCGCAATCGATTTCAGCTTCCGCACAGAAAACCTGAGCGTGTTCGGGGCCCGGGTTTTCGAGAGCACGTCGGGGCCATATGTGGCTGCCGTGCCGCAAGAAGGCTCGTGGGGTTGGTGGTCACCGATCAACTCCGCGCCCACGGACGATAATTGGACCCTGCTGTTGGTTGGCAGTGAAGCCGGTGAGGTCCTCATTAGGAATTACGGGGATTCGACGCTGAATTTGTTGTCGCTGGTGATTACAGCACCAGGGATAAGAGGATTCACAATCGTAGATCCGCCGGCATTGCCCACCTCTCTAAGCTGCGGCGAAACCGCCACTTTCAATATCCGGTGGAATGGAGATTTCCGAGTGCCGGAAGATCTCGGAGCACTGCAAATGCAGTACTTGATCAGTGGGGGAACCGTTCAGAGTCGTGTCATTACGCTGCGGGCGGTGCCTAGTCCGGGATAGATGGATCATGGTACTTCGGTGACAGTATACCTAACTTTCGTCACACCCAGACTTCTCAACCGTAGCCCGCTCGTGCCGGAAAGACGGCCCCCAGCCTGGGGCCGTCCTCAGTCAAGGGGATCGGGCCGCGGCGCGGCCGATGCCGGTTCGCCCGGTGCGCGGATGATGTCGAGGGCCTGTTCGACCGTGTCGGCGACCTGCATTAGTTCGGCGTCCGGCCGGCTGACGGTCCCCTCCTCCACCATCGTCTCGCGAAAAAATCAAAAAAAAACAAAAAAATCAATGGGGTCAGACTCGATTGATTTTGCTCTCGGTGCGATCGTAAGTCCATCCGATGCGCAATCCGGTACCCGCCCATGCCCCGCCTTCCCCGTTTCGAACTGGCCGGCCAGGCACAGCATGTCATCCAGCGCGGCAACAACCGCGAGCCGGTCTTCGCCCATGAGGACGACTACGCCGTCTATCTGAACGCGCTGGCCGATGCCTGCGCGCGGTTCGGCTGTGCGCTGCACGCCTATGTGCTGATGACCAACCATGTGCATCTGCTCATCACGCCCCTGGGCAATACCGGGGGCAATACCGGGGGCAATACCGGGGGCAATACCGGCGGCGACACCAGCCTCGGCCAAGTGATGCAATCAGTCGGTCGGCGCTATGTCGGGTATTTCAACGCCGCATATGGCCGGACCGGCACGCTGTGGGAGGGCCGCTATCGGGCGACGCTGATCGACAGCGAGCGCTACTTGCTGGCCTGCATGCGCTATATCGAACAGAACCCGGTGCGGGCCGGCATGGTGCGGCGGCCGCGGGACTATCCGCATTCCAGCCATGCCGGTAACGCGCTGGGCAAAGGCGACCCGCTGATCACGCCGCATGACCTATATCTGCTGCTGGGGGAAACGCCGGAGGCGCGCTGCCAGGGCTATCGCGCGCTGTTCCGCGGTAAGCTTGGCGAGGAGGTGCTTGAGCAGATCCGCGAGGCGACGAACAAGGCCTGGGTGCTTGGCAACGACCGGTTCAGGGACAAGATCGAGCGCCTGACACAACGCCGCTCCGCACCAAAACCCCGGGGCGGAGACCGCAAGTCAAAGGCCTTTCGGGAAAGGCAGGAAATCAATCGAGTCTGACCCCTTTGATTTCCGTACAATACGCATTTCTTGTGAGTTCCCGACGCAGCATGTTTGGCGCCGGCCCGGCGATAAATTCGAGCGGGAGTTCCTCGGACCGTTCACCTAAATCGTGGCTCTTACCCCAGCAAGCGCGGATCGAAGGGGAAGCGGGTCAGGTTCTCGAAACCGTCCTCGGTGATCAGCACCTGGTCTTCCAGCTTGACGCCCTCGCGACCGCCCTCGGCACCGACATAGGCCTCGACGCACAGCACCATGCCCGGTTCCAGCCGGTAATCGTACGCTCCGTCCCGCCAGTTCTGGGGATAGTGAACGACCGGCCATTCGTCGCACAGGCCAACGCCATGCATCTTGCAGGTATAGCGCTCGGCGAGGAACTCCTCCGGCACCGTCCGGCCGGTGAATGCGATCTCTTTCAGGGTCTTGCCGGGAGCCAGTGTCGCCATGTTCCGGGCGATCTGAGCATGGGCCTCGACGAACAGGCGCTTCTGCTCCGCCGATGGAGGCCGATCACCCAAATACCAGGTGCGGGAGATGTCGGCGCAGATGCCGTAGCAGCCGATCAGGTCGGTGTCGAAGGCCAGGAGATCGCCGTCCCGCACGATGCGCGGGCCGCATTCCTGGAACCACGGGTTGGTGCGCGGACCGGACGCCAGGATGCGGGTCTCGATCCACTCGCCGCCGCGCTTGATGTTCTCGGCATGCAGCACCGACCAGATCTCCGCCTCGCTCATGCCGGACGCGGCCTGCCGGTGCATCTCATGGAGCGACCGCTCGCAGGCGAACATGGCGCAACGCATGGCGGCGATCTCGTCCGGACCCTTGACGGCGCGGGTCTTCTCCATGACCTCCTCGCCGTCGCGGATGTCCAGGCCCAGCGACTCCAGCGCACGCAGCCCGTGGATCTGGATCTTGTCGACCGCCAGCCGGCGGTTGTCGCCGCAATGCTCGCGCATCAGGCTGTCGATCTCGCCGGCGAAGCGCTTTGCGTCGTCCCCGATCCGATCGCCGGACACGAAGTAAAAGAAGGAGGCGCCGCCCCTGGTTTCGCGGACCAGCGGGTTGAAACCGGTCAACAGATCGCCGGCCTTGAAATCCCACACGATCATATAGCCGCCGGCGGTGACCAGACAGGCGCGGAACGGGTTATGGGCGTTCCACAGCTGCATGTTGGTGGTGTCGGAGGCGTAACGGATGTTGAGCGGGTCGAACAATAGGACCGCGCCGTAATCCCGCTCTGCCAGCGCCTTGGTGATGCGGTCCAGCCGAAACGCCCGCATGGCCGCCAGGTTCGGCGGCGCGATGCCGGCCACGGCCCATTCCTCGAAGGCCAGCGCCGTGGGGCCGATCTCCACCCGGTCATTGTCGTTGGGCGTGCCGTCGGGCTTCACCGCCGTCCGCGTCGCCGGATCGATCTTGCGAGCGGCGCTGTGGTGAGCGTCAGGGGTCATCACAAATACTCCTTACGCCACCGACTCTATGCCGGGATCAGGGCCCTGCGAAATGCATATTTATAGCCAACGGCCGGGCGCCGGCGCGACCCTCCCCCATTGGCGACCCAACGGATACTCCGGGGGCCGAACCGCTCAGCGAAACCTCAGGGCGGAGAAGCGACGGGTTACCGGATCAGCGATAGAAGCGGATCTCGCTGATGAATGCGGAGGACCGGCCGCGCTCCTCGGCTTCCTTGGTATCCAATGACAGGGCCAGACCGGATACCGCCGGATCGTCGTCCCGTTCCACATCGAAATAGGTTCGATACGCCTCCAAAAGGTTGAAGCGCGACGTCACAAGTTCCCCTTCGGCGGGCTTGTCGGCACAAACGTACCGGCCACCCTTCTGGAAGTAGGAACCGACATAGGGATGGTTGATCCTGTCGTCGCCATGGCACAAAAACAGGGCGACAAAGTATGGCGAGTCAGGAATGAACAAGGATCCGCTGGGTTGCCGCTCGTCGCCCATGAACAAAAACACCATGATCGGTTCGTTTCGAACGCCGCGCTCATAAGATGCGCCCAGCGGGAACCGCGTGACCCCCCAATCGATCTCGATAAATGTGAATGTCGGCACGTTGATCGACTCATTGGGCATAATGCCGAACGCACGTCGCTTGGCCTCAAGCACGAGGACGTTCTCGCCGACATCGAGGTCGATGCGATCCCGGCGCCGTGCATCCTGCTCGAACTGAAATCCCTTTGCCAGAAGCCAGTCATCGATCGGACCTTCGACATAGTCCGAAAACCGCACGATATGCACCAGCATTCCCTCGCCGGCCGCAGCCGGCCCGATCGCTAGGCCTAGGGCGATCATGGCGAAGACGATGATCGAAATGCGCATGTCTGTCCGTGTTGAGGCGACGCGTCATTAAGCATGCCACGGTTTCCGGCAACCGTGAAGACCGCCATCGGAGGAATTTCACCGCGCAGTCGGTGTCGAGAGAACGTCGGAGCCGATCTTGGCTTCGCAAATCGCGTGTAAGCTCCCCGGTCGCGGTCGCAATGACCTCCGGGTTGAGGACAATCGCGCGCACCTACCCCCGGTTGCGCATCACCCGGGCCTTTTCGCGCTGCCAGTCGCGCTGCTTGGAGGTTTCGCGCTTGTCGTAGTGGTGCTTGCCCCGGGCAAGACCGATATCGACCTTGGCGATGCCGCGCGGGGTGAAGTAGAGCGAGATCGGCACCAGGGTCACGCCCTGGCGTTTGACGGCGCCCAGCAGGCGGTCGCGTTCCTTCTTGTGGACCAGCAGCTTGCGGGGGCGCTTGGGTTCGTGGCTCTGATAGCCGGCATGGCTGTATACCGGGATGTGGGCGTTGAACAAATACAGCTCGCCCGCCATGTCGCCGGCATAGGATTCCTGGATGCTGGCCTTGCCCTCGCGCAGGGATTTGACCTCGGAGCCGGCCAGCACGATGCCGGCCTCGATGTTCTCATCGATGAAATAGTCGAACCGGGCGCGCCGGTTCTGGGCGACGATGCGCCCCGGCGGCCCCTTTTTTTTCTTCGGGGTCATGGCTGTTTCACAGTCGTTTTGGCGCGCGGAGCCTGTTGCCGGGGTTCGGCGATGGGCGGGTATACACCTGGATGGGTGGTATTTCCAGGGTGGCGGGGTTGGCAGGCCCGATGTGGGTTGGTTGCGGCGTGAATGCTAACCGTTAGACAAACAACGTTTGCGAAAAACCTACCATCGTCATTCCCGCGAAAGCGGGAATCCAGTGTTCCGGATCATGCAGTCGGAACCAGGGCGTCATCTGGATTCCCGCCTTCGAGGGAATGACAACTGTTGGATGGTTGGTCGGCTGCGGCCGGTCTGCCCGGACTTCGGCAATACGCCAATCGGCCCCTCAGCCCTTAATTCAGCAGCCCCGCATGGACCATGGCGTCGCGGACGGCCTGTTTGGTGGCCTCGCCCGGCGCGACCAGCGGCAGGCGCACACTGGAAGAGGCCTTGCCGAGCAATTCGGCGCCGTATTTCACCGGGCCGGGGCTGGATTCCAGGAACAGCGCATGATGCAGCGGCATCAGCCGGTCGCGGATTTCCGCCATGGTGGCCAGGTCGCTGTCACGCCAGGCCTTGTGCATGCCGGCGCACAACCTGGGCGCGACATTCGCCGTCACGGAGATACATCCGTGACCGCCCTGGGCCAAAAAAGCCGTTGCCGTGGCATCTTCGCCCGATAATTGGCAAAAATCAGGGCCAAGTTCCGTGCGCGTTCGTAACGGTCGCGCAAGGTCGTTGGTGCTATCCTTAACGCCAACGATGTTAGGCAGTTTGGCAAGCCGCGCCATAGTCTCGACCGACATGTCGACGACACTGCGTCCTGGGATGTTGTAGATGATGATCGGCAGGTCGGCGGAATCGTGAATTGCCTTGTAATGTTGATACAGACCCTCCTGGGTCGGCTTGTTGTAGTAGGGCGTGACCACCAGGACTCCATCGGCGCCGGCCTTGGCCGCGTGGCGCGCCAGTGCGATCGCCTCCTCGGTCGAATTCGATCCGGCGCCTGCGATCACGGGAACCTTACCATTGCATACCTCGACGCAGAGCTCGACCGCGCGCATATGTTCGCTATGATTCAGCGTCGGCGATTCTCCAGTCGTGCCGACGGGGACCAGGCCCTCGGTGCCCTCCCCGATCTGCCATTCTATGAAAGACTGGTAGCCTTGCTCGTCGATGCCGTCCGCCGCGAACGGCGTGATCAGCGCGACACAGGACCCCTGGAACATAACCTTCTCCCGACCGGTCTGACGGCATTCGGCCGGACCATAGACATCCGGCCGGGCCTTGCCAAGCGCACCCTGGCGGCGGCTCTCACCATGGCCGCGCTGCTGCTGCCGGCGCAGACTTCGGCGCAGGTGTTCGATGTGACGCCGCTGTCGGCAGGCGATGCCGCGGTGTATCGCAGCGCCTTCACGGCGATGGGGGATAGCGACTGGGATACAGCCCTGTCGGCCGCCGGGAATGCCGACGATCCGCTGCTGACAAAGGTCCTGCTGGGGTTGAACCTGGCACGGGAGGAGACTGCCGCCCCCTTCGCGGAGATTGTCGGCTTCATCATCGCCAACCCCGACTGGCCCAATCTGAGCGATCTGCGCCGGGCCGCCGAGCGTCAGATGCCCGAAGATCTGTCGCCGGCCTTCGCGTCCGCATGGTTCGCCGACTATCCGCCGCTGACCTTCGATGCGGTGATGCAGTATGCCGAAGCGCTGGACACGATCGGCCGCGACGCGCTTCTCAAAACCTTCGTCAATGAACGCTGGACGACCCTCCGCGTTACGAATGACCAGCAAAGGGCGTTCCTCAGCCGGTTCGGCTCGTTGTTGGAGTCCGGCGCCGATGAGGCCCGGCTGGAAGCGCTTTTGTGGGCAAACCGAGCCAGCGAGGCGCGGCGCATCACGCCGCGGGTCAGCCGCGACCTGCGCGCCCTGGCGGCGGCCCGGATGCGACTGGCCTCACGGCGGCGCAGCGGCGTCGATCGGGCGGTCGGGGCGGTGCCCGCATCGCTGACCAATGATGGTGGACTGGTCTACGAGCGGGTGCGCTGGCGCCGCCGGGCCGATCTGACCGACGGCGCCGTCGAGCTTCTGGCGCAGCAGCCGGAACAGCCGACCAATCTGCGCAGCTGGTGGACCGAGCGGAACATCCTGGCCCGCCGGCTGTTCGCCGACGGCGACTATCAGCGCGCCTACGAATTGCTCGCCGACCACAAGCAGCAGGGCGGCATCGCTTTCGCGCAGGCCGAATGGTTCGCCGGCTGGCTGGCGTTGCGGTTCAACGGCCGGCCGGAGCTTGCGCTAGAGCACTTTCGCCGCATGTTCGACAGCGTCACGACGCCGATCAGCCTGGCGCGCGGTTCCTATTGGATGGGGCGGTCTTATGAGGCAATGAGCGATCAGGCCGCCGCCACCAGCTGGTACCGGCTGGCGGCTCTGTACGACACCACATTCTACGGCCAACTTGCCGCCGGTGAACTGGGCCGGCCGAGCGTGTTGCGCCTGCCGCCTGAGCCCGAAGTGCCCCGGGAAGTCGCCGACGCCTTCGTCGCGGATGAGATGACGCGCATTGTTCTGGCGCTCGATCAGATCGAGGAAGAGATCCTGTCGGACCGGTTCCTGCGGTCGATGTCGCGCGGCGCGCGGGACGACCCGGCGCAGCTGGCGCTGAACACCCGGCTCGCCGTCGCCATCGAACGCCGCCATATCGCGGTGCGCAACGCCAAGCAGGCGGTGTCGATCGGGCCGCCGCTGATCCAGGCCAGCTATCCGCTGGTGCCGCTGCCCTCCGCCTCGTCGGGGCCGGAAACCGCACTGCTGCTGGCGCTGATCCGCCAGGAAAGCGAATTCCGGGTCGACGCGATCAGCCGAAGCGGCGCCCGGGGGCTGATGCAGCTCATGCCGGCGACGGCCCGGCGCATGTCGAACGCTCTCGGCCTGACGCACAGCACAAGACGGCTGACCGCCGATGCCAATCACAACATTAGGCTGGGCTCGGAATACCTCGCCCGCATGTTGGAACGCTTCGACGGTTCTTACATTATGGCGGTTGCGTCGTACAATGCAGGCCCCTCCAACGTGGAGAAGTGGGTCGAACAATGGGGCGATCCACGGGTTCCCGGCGTCGACGTGGTCGATTGGATTGAGAGCATGCCGTTCTACGAAACCCGGAACTACGTGCAGCGGGTGTTGGAAAATACCCAGGTCTATCGCCTGCGACGCGGTGAGCCGCCGACAATCGGAACCCTGGAGCAGGACCTGATGCGATGACCGCCGATTGGCGGGGCATCCGCGCCTGCGTTTTCGACGCCTACGGCACTCTGTTCGATGTGCACGCCCCGGCGGCACAGCTGCGCGACCGGCTAGGCGAGCGGGCCGACACGCTCTCAGCGGTCTGGCGCACCAAGCAGCTTGAATACACTTGGCTGCGCAGCCTGATGCGCCGCCATGCCGATTTTTGGCAAGTGACCGGAGAGGCGCTGGATTTCGCGCTCGAGGAGACCGGGCTCGGCGGCGAGATCGATCGCGATGCCCTGCTGCAGCAATACTTGACCCTGGATGCCTATGACGATGCCGCACCGGCACTGGACCGGCTGAGGGCGGGCGGGCTGAAGACGGCGATCCTGTCCAATGGCGAGCCCAAGATGCTGGCCGCCGCGACCGGCAGCGCCGGGCTCGACGGCCGGCTGGACGCGGTGCTGTCGGTCGAGGAGGCCGGGATCTTCAAGCCCGACCCGGCGACCTATCAAATTGCCGTCGGCCGGCTGGATGTGGCGGCGGGCGATATCTGCTTCGTGTCCACCAATGCCTGGGACGCCGCCGGGGCGGCCAGCTTCGGCATGCGCGTGACTTGGCTGAACCGCTTCGGGCGGACGCCGGAACGGCTGCCGGCCCATCCTCATGCCGAGATAACCGGATTGGACGCATTGCCGACCTTGCTGGTCCTGTAATGGCGTCGCTGCCGACCGTCGCCGATATTGAATCCGCGGCCGAACGCCTCGCCGGAAACGCCGTCCTAACGCCGCTTCTGGAATCGTCGCTGTTGAATGAGCGTCTTGGCGGGCGGGTGCTGGTCAAGGCGGAGATGCTGCAGAAAACCGGCTCGTTCAAGTTCCGCGGCGCCTTCAACAAGATCAGCCGCATTCCGGCCGAAATACGGGTCGCCGGGGTGGTGGCCTATTCCAGCGGCAATCATGCCCAGGCCGTTGCGGCCGTGGCCCGGATGCTGGGGATGGACGCGACCATTGTGATGCCGGCCGACGCGCCAGCCGTCAAACGGCGCAACACCGAGGCCTGGGGTGCCAGGATCGTCTCCTACGACCGGTATCGCGACGACCGCGATGCCATCGGCGCGGCAATCGCCGAGGAAACCGGCGCGACGCTGGTAAAGCCCTACGACGACCCCCTTGTGATCGCCGGCCAGGGGACCGCCGGGCTTGAACTGGCGGCGCAACTGGCGGCAATCGATGTCAGGCCGGATGCGGTGCTGGTTCCGTGCGGCGGCGGAGGCTTGATTGCCGGCGTTTCCACAGCGCTTGCCGACCGGCTTCCGGGCGTTCCGGTCCATGCGGTCGAGCCGGCTGGATTCGACAGCACCGGGCGGTCGCTGCGCGCCGGTGAACGCCAGCAATGCGATACCAGCGCCGCCTCGCTCTGTGATTCCCTCTTGGCCCCGATGCCTGGCGAGATCACCTTTGCGATCAACCGGCAAACCCTGGCTGGTGGAATTGTCATCGAGGACGAAGCGGCCCTGAAGGCCGTGGCGATGGCATTCGACGCTCTGAAAATCGTTGCCGAACCCGGTGGGGCCGCCGCCCTGGCAGCGATCCTGTCGGGCCGCTACGACGCGGCTGGCAAGACGGTCGCCATCGTGTGCTCAGGGGGAAACATCGACCCGGCGCGGTTCACCGAGGCCCTGGCAACGTTGTAATGCATGAAGTTGGAGCGGCCGGCGTACTGTGAACGCCGGCCAATAGTTCGACATTCGGCCTTTACTGGCCGGCCTTGCCCGATGCCTTCTTGGGCACTTCGGCGGTGTCAGCCTTGTCGTCGTCGGCGTTCTCCGCATCGCCCTTGAAAACCGCCTTCAATTCGCTGGTCTTGGCATCTTCGGCCTTCTTGCCGTCATCAGCCTTCGCATCGGCGTTGGAGCCGACCACCAAATCAACCTTGAGGGGCTTGGCTTCCTCATTGACGCTGCGCTTGACGATACCGTCGATGAAGGCGCCGCGGTTGATCTCCAAGCTCTCATGGACGATGTCGCCATTGACCTCGGCGGTCTCCATCAGGCTGACTTCCTTGCCGCGAATGCGGCCGTTCACCCGGCCGAAGACCTTCACCTTGTCGGCAATCACTTCGCCATTCACCTCGGCCGTCTTGCCGATGCTGATTGTTGAGCTTTGGATGTCGCCATCGACGACGCCGTCGATCTGTACGTCGCCATCGGTTCGCAAATCGCCGGAAACCCGCATGTCCACGCTGATGATCGTCGGCGCCGGAGCGCCTACGATTTCGGCGAAAGCGCCAGTCCTTTGGCCAGATTCATTCTGCGTCTTCGAGAACATGCTTACCTGCTTCCAAGAAATTCCAAGGGTTCTTCGGCCGACCGTTGACCCGCACCTCATAGTGTAGATGGGGGCCGGTGCTGCGGCCGGTATTGCCGACCAGACCGACATCGTCACCCATCGCGACTTCGTCGCCGACTTCGACCAGGATCGTATGCATATGCGCGAACCGGGTGGTGATCCCCAGCCCGTGGTCGAGCTCGACCATATTGCCATAGGCGCCGTTGCGCCCGGCGAAGACCACGACGGCCGGACCCGGCGAATAGATCGGCGCGCGCGGCCGCGACGCAAAATCCAGCCCTTGATGGCGGGACCGGCGGCTGGTGATCGGATCGGTCCGGGTGCCAAAGCCGCTGGAGAACCAGAACTCGCCGCGCATCGGCGCGGCCAGCGGCATGCGGTTGACCACATCGCGCAGCGCCGAAGCATGGTTGATCATTTCGATCAGGTCGATGGCGTCGGACCAGGTCTCATCGGTCATGATGGTCGCCGGGAATTCCGGGATCATCGGGCCACCGGCGCCGAGCGAATATTCCGGATCCAAATCTCCGATCAGCCGGTCGATGTCCAAGCCGGTGAACGCCAGACCCTCTTCGACCAGGGTGATATGCTGATCGGCCTGATCACGGAGCTGGGCGAAAAGCTGTTCCTGGCTGGCGCGCAGCTCGGCGATTTCCGCCTGCATACGGCCAAGCCGGCCCAATAGCCCGCCATTCTCATCGCGGAGCTGGTCACGGTTGGTCGCCAGTTCCACGGCGCCCTTGGCACCTTCACGGATCAAGGAGTCCTGCCAGGCGATACGGTCGCTCGCCTCGGCGGTCTGGGTGGTCAGCTGCGCGATCTCCTGGCGCTGCGTGACATCCACCTCATGCAGATGATCGATGGTCTCATAGGCGCCGGCATTGGCGGCCATCAGCGCATCCACTTGCGCGACAAGCCACTCGTTCCAGGACTCCATGGCACTGACCGGCTGCGCGAATTGGGCGATCGAGCCCTCCGGCGCCGCCGCCCCCATCGCTCCAACGGAGCGGCCCTGCGGGTCGGCCATCAGACCTGCGCTTACGCGGTCGATGCCGGCCAGCAATTCCTGGCGACGTGCTTCAAGTGATTCCAACGAGCCCACGCGCTGCGAAACGGCCTGCTGCAGCCCGTGGATCTGGGCCTGCAATTCACCGTTTCGCGCCACGATGTGGCGGTAGACCGATTCATTCTCGCCGATCTGCGTCGACACAGTTTCAAAGTCGCCGGGACGGTTCGCCAGATCGGTGATCAACTCGGCATAGCCGACTTCCATATCAACGATGTGGTTCGCCTGGGTGACGATCTTGACTTCAGCAAAGGTCAGCGCAGCTGTGCTGACGATTGCCCACGTCAATACCCCGGTCGCGACCCCTGCCATAAGCAACTGGGTTCTGCGCCGCAGGTTGATGTGCTCAACACCCTGCTCCGACCGAATGAGAATCTGCCGGTCTTTGAAGACCCGCAAGAATCTGTTTCCGATGGTGGTCCGATTTGCCGCCATGGCCCCCGCCCGTTTTTCACTGGCCGCCATTGTTTGCCCGGCTAGTTAACAAACAGTTTCCTTCAAACCGTCCGTTTTCTACCGGAACATCTATAAGTTCAGCCTACACTATACACGCTATCCGCTTGAAAAGCGAGAGCACGCGCCAATCGCAAGCTGGCGCGAAACTAATCAAACAGTCGGAGAATAGCAATTACAATAGCTGGGCTATTTCTGTGACAAAGTATGGTTAACAATCGGTCGCGATCCTTTGCGATAAACTTAACGCAGCCGCGCAGATACCTGAATCTTCACGGATTTTGAGTCAGACCCATGAATGACACAGCAATTTGTCCTTAATTGCAAACCAGGAAAAACGCTCGCCGCCCGTCCCCAAGCCGTTTTCGCGGTGCGAAAAATATCTGCGGCGTGAGCAATATCCCGAATTGTGCATGGCAGTCCACGGTATTGTGCCCAATACTGCCGACGATTCCCCGTACAGCCCCCTCCCCGCTCGATAGATCGTCATCCGCCGCGTCACTGATCGATGAATTGCGGCTCTACACCGTTTACATGCAGATCGACCCAGCGCGACAGGCACGTACCGACCGTCGGGTCCTCACCGCGGAACTGAGCCAGGAGAACACCCTCAATGACCAGCTGCGGCATGCCGGATTTCGCCGACAGGTCATGGACCAACCAGTCGCAGGGGTGGCCGCTGCCATAGCGGATGAAAAAACCCACCACGATCATGACGATCACGAGCACGGCAATCTTGAGCCAGGTGACGGTCATGGGCGGATCCAAATGCGCTGCGGGAAGGGGTGGCGGCCGTTGCCGGCCATTGCCTACGGCCCGGCAGAGGTGGCGGAGAGAGAGGGATTCGAACCCTCGAAGAGCCGTTAAGCCCTTACTCCCTTAGCAGGGGAGCGCCTTCAGCCACTCGGCCATCTCTCCGCGGCGCCCAGAGGCGCGAATGCGGGTTGTAGCCACCGTCGCGGTCGGCTGTCAATTGCCCGCCTCACACGTGACCTTTTTCCCGCCGCCCCCTGGCCGCTAGCCTGGTGTTCCGTTCGACCGGCAGCCCGAGGAGCGCATAATGTCCGATTCGACGATCCGCACCGGCGCGTTGATAATTCCAACCTTGCGTTATCGCGACGCCATCGCGGCGATCGGCTGGCTGTCCGGCGCGTTCGGCTTCGAGAAGCACCTCGTCGTGCCCGATGGCGAGGGCGGGATAGCGCACGCCCAGCTTGCCCTCGGCGGCGCCATGATCATGCTCGCATCCAGCCGGGATGACATCTATGGCCGACTTGTGGGACCCCCTGGCGAGATCGGCGCGGTGACCCAGGCGCTGTACATCATCGTCGACGATGCCGACGCCCTCCATGATCGCGCGACGCGTGCCGGAGCCGAGATCGTCATGGAGATCGAGGATTGGGATCATGGCGGCCGCGGCTTCACCTGCCGCGATCCGGAGGGCCATGTATGGAGCTTCGGGACTTACGACCCTTGGGCGGATTCAGAGGGCTAATACCAAGGGAACTAAATATTGACCGGCTTCATGGAGCCCATTGGCCCTTTCGGGCAGGCGCGGCGTGCGGCGCGATGCAGCGCATCGGGCAAGCGTCGCAACGCACCCGAAAGGACCAATGGGCTCCACCGAAGGCCGTTCTCCTATGTCCGCCCGCCGCGTTGCGGCCCATTTGTGGTGCGCTGCACCACCGCGCGGACCGCGCCTAACAGGCGGACATAGGAGAGCGGTGAAACCGGTCAATATTTAGTTCCCTTGGTATAAAGCAGGCCCACAAAGAAACAGAGCCGCCTTTCGGCGGCTCTGCACGATTGGGGCATATCCCCACTCACGATATCGACCGTAGGCACTACGCCGACAGCGGAGGCTGCTCCACAGACAGCGACGAACCCAGGAGCGAGGATAGGACCTGCAAATCGCTAGACATTGGATCACCTCCTTTCAGTTGTTTATCCGAAACTCTGGGTCGCACCACATAGGCGCGACCGACAATCAAAGTGTGTACCGAGTCGCCGATCACCGTCAACGGTCGATCTTGCGCCCTCCAGCCCGGCGCCTGCTCAGCTCAGGCTCCAGAGCCGGTAACTCTCCTTCATCACGTCCAATGCCGACAAGGTATTGGAGTGGTCCGGCTTTTTGTCGCAGAGCTCACGATAACGGTCCCGCGCCTCCACGAAGGCGACCCACAAATCGGCCTGATTGATGGCATCCGACCGACGACGATTATGGCCGCCATTGTATTTGCGGGATTCCAGCTGCTGCAGCAATCCGCGCAGCTGCTCCGCGATTTCCCGATCCCCAACCGCGTAGGCGTGGTTGAAACCGGCAAGCAGGATATCCGTTAGACGTCTGTTGTGTTTCGGCAGAAATCCGGACATGGGCCCAGCCATGGAAACACGCGGCATTCCGCGTTGAGAGGAACAGTCTGCCGCTGCGACTCTTTCCACGCAGTTAACCCGCGTTCAGCAGCTGGGGCATATGCCTTGGCGCGCTATGAGAGATGGCCGCCGCAGGTTAAGAGAAACGCAACCATAAACGCGCAAATTCAACACCCCAGGGTAGAGTGATATAGATATGAAAACTCGAATTCTGAATATAAATGAAATTCTCTACTCAAGTTGCACTTGCTTAGTACATTTTTAATCCCGGCACACGGACAGTGGTTAACATCAATGACAGTCAACCAGTGGAAGTGTCATGCAATTTACCCGCCAAAGCTTGACGACGCTGATAGACCTCGTAGAGAACAAGTTGAGTTGCATGGAGGTCTGGGACCGGGACGATCGCCGCGAGGCGCAGCTCCTGAAGTCCTGCCTGGATGAACTCCAGTCGGCAGAGGCCGAGACCAGCAACGGGGCCGCGTCCTACTCCAGTCCCGTCCCCCGCCGTGGCCGGCGCCGAAAGGTCGCCATGGCGCACTGATCACTGAAGCCGTTCTCTCGGGATCGGCGTTTCCCGATCCGAGAACCCGCGCGAAAGCTCGGACGCCTACCATGGCGTCTGAGCTGACACGCAACGGCATCAAACGGTTGAACCTTTGGAGGCCCTAGTGTGATGGTGCTGAAGTTCGGCACATTTCATGTGCCGAGATTTGGAAGCTGAATCACACTAGAATCATATAGATAGTGTCCCTTTGATCCTGTAATTCGCTATGGCGAATTTCAGAATCGGGACACTAGAGCACGATGAGATGAGGTCGGATGACTTCATCTCTGAATCGTCCTCTAAAACATTCGAATAGAGTGGGATTCAGATTCGAAGTCGAGTCGACTTCAAATCATCCCGCTCTATGGCACATCCATGCCCTTGATCACCGCCGGTCGCGCCGCGATGGAATCCAGCCAGCGTTTGACGTTGGCGAAGGGCGCGAGATCGATCTCCATCGGCTCGGTGGCCAGGATCCAAGGATAGGTGGCGATGTCGGCGATCGAGTAGTCGCCGGCCAGATATGCCGCCTCCGACAACCGCCTATCCATTACGCCCAGCAGCCGCAGTGTTTCGTCGGTATAGCGCTTGATGCCGTATGGCACCTTCTCGGGCGCGAATCGGATGAAATGGCCGGCCTGTCCAAGCATCGGTCCGATTGAGGCCATCTGGAACATCAGCCACTGCATCGTCTCGGTCCGGCCGCGCGGATCGGTCGGGAACAGCTTGCCGGTCTTCTCCGCCAGATAGATCAGGATCGCGCCGCTCTCGAAGACGCTGATCGGCTCCCCGTCCGGCCCTTCCGGATCGACGATCGCCGGGATCTTGTTGTTCGGGCTGATCTTCAGAAAATCCGGCGCGAACTGCTCGTCCTGGCCGATATGGATCGGATGCACGGCATAGGGCAGACCGACCTCCTCCAACATAATGGAAGGCTTGCGGCCATTCGGGGTCGTGAATGTGTAGAGGTCGATCATCAGGGGGAACTCCGGCGGGGGAACGGGACGGAACGTCCGGGAAACGGCAGCCATGATATGGGGCAGTCGCGTCAACCCGCCAGGGCTTGTTCCAGATCAGCGATCAGGTCGTCCACCGATTCCAACCCGATCGACAGCCGCAGCAGGTCCTCCGGGACCTCGGTATCGGGGCTTTCGACGGTGAACCGGTGCTCGATCAAGCTCTCCACGCCGCCAAGGGAAGTCGCCCGCAGGAACAGCCGGACCCGCTTGACCAGCGACAGGGCGGCCGGGGCGCCGCCAGCAACCCTCAGCGAAAGCATGCCGCCATATCCGCCGGTCATCTGCCGCGCCGCGATCTCATGCCCGGGGAAGCCCTGCAGCCCCGGATAGCAGACCGAGGCGATACCGGAATGGCCGTCGAAATGCTCGGCGATCCGTTGGGCGCTGATCGATGCCTGCCGGACCCGAACAAACAGGGTCCGCATTCCGCGCAGCAGCAGCCATGCCTCGAAGGGTCCCAAAACCGCGCCGGCCAGATACCGGATCTGGCCGATCCGCGCCCAAAGCTCATTCTCCTCGGCGGTGACGATGGCCCCGGCGATCACGTCGGAATGGCCGTTCAGGTATTTCGTCGCCGAATGCACCACCAGATCGGCGCCGTGCTCGATGGGCCGGGTCAGGACCGGGCTGGCGGCGGTGCTGTCGACCGCCAGGATGGCGCCGGCCTCATGGGCGATCGCCGCCATTGCGGCGATGTCGGTAACTTTCCAGGTCGGGTTGGCCGGCGTCTCGATATAGATCAGCCGGGTCTTGCCGGGCTGGATTGCCGCCCTCACCGCATCGAGATCGGCGGTATCGGCGAAACTCACCGCCATCCCGGCCGGCGTGGCGACATCGCGCAGCCATTTCGGCGTGCCGAAATACATGTCCCGGGACACCACTGCGTGGCTGCCCGCCGGCATCGCCTGAAAAACCGTCGCCGTCGCCGCCATGCCGGAGGCGAACAGCTTCGCCGCCGGACCGCCCTCTAACCCGGCCAGCACGGATTCGACCTGATCGTAGGTGGGGTTGTCGTCCCGGCTGTAGCCGCGCCCACCGATCTGCTCATAGCGCTCATTGCGCGCGAATGTGGTGGAGGGGTGGAGCGGCGGGGTGATCGCGCCGGTCTGCTGGTCGACGAACCCGCCGGCCTGGGCGGCCAGGGTCTCGGGGCGCGGCGGCGTGGTCTTGGAATCGGTCATCTCGGCGGGTTTCCGCTCTTCTTCAGTGGCCGGCCAGCATAGAGGAACGAAAGGGACCGGGACACAGGCAGGTTGCACGCTGACAATGCTGGCGGTTTGGAGCGTGCTGTGATCGTTGGGTATGCCCTGGCGTTGCCGCCCGGCAGGGAGAAGCGACCCTACCCCTTCAGCTTCTCCCGCAGGATCCTGTTCACCGCGCCGGGGTTGGCCTTGCCCTGGGTCGCCTTCATCATCTGGCCGACGAACCAGCCCAGCAGCTTCTCGTTGCCGCCCCGGTACTGCTCCACCTGGGACGCCGCACCGGCGATGATCTCATCGGCGATGGCCTCGATGGCGCCGCTGTCGGTGATCTGCTTCAGACCCTTCTTCTCGACAATGTCCGCGGCGTCCTGGCCGGTCTCCAGCATCTCGGCGAAGACCTCCTTGGCGATGCGCCCGGAGATCGTGTCGTCGCCGATCAGATCGATCAGCCCGCCAAGCTGGTCGGCGGAGATCGGGCTGTCGGTTATGTCATGGCCGCCCTTGTTGAGCGCGCCCAACAATTCGGTGATCAGCCAATTGGCGGCGATCTTAGCATCGCGCTTCTTGTTGCCCTTCAGCACCGCCTCGTAGAAATCGGCGCGCGACCGCTCGGCCACCAACACACCGGCATCGTAGGGCGATAGGCCGTGATGATTGATCAGCCGCAGCTTCTTCTCGTCGGGCAGTTCCGGCAGCGTCTTGCGGATCCGCTCGATATAGGCGTCATCGAATTCCAGCGGCAGCAGATCCGGGTCCGGGAAGTAGCGGTAGTCATGCGCCTCTTCCTTGCTGCGCATCGACCGGGTCTGGCCCTGGCCCGGATCCCAGAGCCGGGTTTCCTGGACCACCTCGCCGCCATCTTCCAGCAACTCGATCTGGCGCAGTGCCTCGAAATCGATGGCCTGCTGCACGGCGCGGATCGAGTTGACGTTCTTCACCTCGGCGCGGGTGCCCAGCGTGTCGTCGCCGACCTTGCGGACCGAGACATTGACGTCGCAGCGCATGGAGCCTTCCTCCATGTTGCCGTCGCAGGTCTCCAGATAGCGCAGGATCGAGCGCATCTTGCGCAGATAGGCGGCGGCCTCTTCCGGCCCGCGCAAATCCGGTTCCGACACGATCTCCATCAGCGCCACGCCGGAGCGGTTCAGGTCGACATAGGTCTTGCTGGGATGCTGGTCGTGCAGGCTCTTGCCGGCATCCTGCTCCAGATGCAGCCTGGTGATGCCGACGGTGCGCATTTCGCCGCCGGGCAGATCCAAGATGATCTCGCCCTTGCCGACGATCGGCTGCAGGAACTGGCTGATCTGATAGCCCTGGGGCAGATCGGCGTAAAAATAGTTCTTCCGGTCGAATACCGAATGTTTGTTGATCTCGGCCATCAGCCCGAGCCCGGTGCGCACCGCCTGTTCCACGCAATGTTCGTTGATCACCGGCAGCATGCCGGGCATGGCGGCATCGACCAGGCTGACATGTTCGTTCGGCGCGGCGCCGAAATCGGCCGCGGCGCCGGAGAACAGCTTCGCCTTGGAGGTGATCTGGGCATGGACTTCAAGCCCGATCACCATCTCCCACTCGCCCGTGGATCCCTTGAGAATGGGATGTGTCGTCATTTCTCAGCCCTTGGATTAGCTCTTGTCGCCGCGATTTGCATCGCGATCCGTATACACCAGTTCGAACCGTTCCAGCACAACCGGCTGCGCCTCGTCCATCACTTCCCCACGGGCGGCGCATTGCCGGGTGAAGAACTCCCAATGGGCGTCGCGCCACCAGGCCAAGGTCCGGTCCCCCTCGCCCTCGTCGAAGGCGAAGGCCTCGTCGACGTCGCGGAAGGGCACGATGCTCACCTCGGTGGCGCGGATCACCGCCACGGGCCGGCCTGCCCCGTCAAGGATGACGCTGTAGTCGCCGGCTTTCGGCAACGGATCGCCATCGGCCTCATAGTCGGCCACCAGCCCAGCGGTCGCCCGCTTCGGCCCGTCGATCACCAGCGCCGCCAATTCGTCCGCCATCTCCGGGCTGTCGCCGAAATGCCAAGCCTGGAACGGATGGTCGTCGGACAGACCGGAGGACCGGCAGAAGCGGCGCCAAAATTCCCGAGCGACGTCCCCGATCATGCGTCCGCGACCTTCGGGAAGATGAGCACCATCTTGTGCGTGTCGATGTAGCGGTCACCGATCTTCAGCGTGCGCGGCTCAATGCCATAGCTCCGAAATCCACATCGCTCGCACAGGGAAAGCGCGGCGGCGTTGTCGACCGAAACATCCAGGTGCACCTGCTCGACATGCTCGCGGGCATGGGCCAGAACCGCCTCGACCAGCCGCGCGCCGACACCACGGCCACGGGCATCGTCTCGTACATACATGCCCCACAGCACCCCCCGTTGGCATCGCTTCCGGCCGTCCAGGGCGAAAAAGCCGGCGACGCCCAGAAGCCTGCCTTCCTCCTCGTCGCCGAACACCGTACCGGTCGTCAGTCGGTCGGCGAACCTCTCCAGTGGCCAGGCGGACTCCGTCTCGGTGTCTGAGCCGAAGGCATCCGGGTGTCGCCCCAGCCCCTCAAGGCGGAGTTCCGCGAAGGCGGCAGCATCCTCCGGGCCGAGCCGGCGGATCATGGTTGGTCGGGAACGCGCGCCAGAACCGCATTGCGATTCCGAGATAGCCGTACCAATGCTGTCGTGTCTCCGCTCATCAGGGCCTCCTTCTTCGCCCGGCTCCACCCCTTGAGCTGCCTTTCGGCCGCAACCGCATCCACGATCCGGTCGAATTCCTGGGCGAATACCAGTTCGACCGGGCGGCGAGACTTTGTATAGCCGGCAAGAATGCCGCTGTTGTGTTCGTTAACTCGTCGCTCCAACGTGTCTCTGGTGGAGCCGACATAGTACTTCCCGTCACGACAGCGCAGGATGTAGACAAAGGCTGGCATCAGTGGCTAACGGCCCCCGTGCTTCGACAGGCTCAGCATGAGGAGTCTTGAGAGTGCGGAGAGGGCAAACAGAATTTCCTCTCCTTCATCCCACTCTCTCATTCTCCTCATCCTGAGCCTGTCGAAGGACGAGGAGCCAGCGCGATCTACCCTCTTCACTACCCCGCCATCAGCGCCGGCTTGGCCTCGAACCCGGCGGCATTCTCCAGAACACCCGCCACCCTGAACAGGGTCTCCTCATCGAACGGTCTGGCCAATAGCTGCAGGCCCAGCGGCAGCCCGTCGCCACCGAGGCCGGCCGGCACCGAGATGCCCGGCAACCCGGCCATGGACGCCGGCACGGTGAAGACGTCGTTCAAATACATGGCGATCGGGTCGTCCTGCTTTTCGCCGATGGCGAAAGCGGTCGACGGCGCGGTCGGGGTCAGCACCACGTCGCATTTTTCGTAGGCCTGCTCGAAATCCCGCGCGATCAGGGTGCGCAGCTTCTGCGCCTTCAGGTAATAGGCGTCGTAATAGCCGGCCGACAGCACATAGGTGCCGATCATCACCCGGCGCTTGACCTCGGCCCCGAAGCCCTCGGCGCGGGTGTTCTCATACATCTCGATCAGCGAGTTTCCCGGCACCCGCAACCCGTAGCGCACGCCGTCATAGCGGGCGAGGTTCGACGACGCTTCCGCCGGCGCAACGATGTAATAGGTCGGCAGGGCGTATTTGGTGTGCGGCAGGCTGATCTCGACCGGCTCGGCGCCGGCATCCTTCAGCCAGGCGATGCCCTGCTGCCACAGGGCCTCGATCTCCGCCGGCATGCCGTCGATCCGGTATTCGCCCGGAATGCCCACCTTCAGGTCCCGGATATCGCCGGTCAGCGCCGCCTCGAAATCGGGCACCGCCATATCCACGCTGGTGGAATCCTTCGGGTCGAAGCCGGCCATGGAGCCGAGCATGATGGTGGCGTCGCGCACGGTACGAGTCATCGGCCCCGCCTGGTCTAGGGAGGACGCGAAAGCCACCGTCCCCCACCGGGAGCAGCGGCCATAGGTCGGCTTCATGCCGACGATGCCGACGAAGCTGGCCGGCTGGCGGATCGAGCCCCCCGTATCGGTGCCGATCGCCCCAAGCGCCAGCCGCGCCGCCACGGCGCTGGCGGAGCCGCCGGAGGAGCCGCCGGGCACCAGCTTGGTTTCCGTGTCGCCGGCCCGCTGCCACGGATTGATGACATTGCCGAAATAGGAGGTCGTGTTGGACGAGCCCATGGCGAACTCGTCCAGATTGGTCTTGCCGAGCAGGACCGCGCCATCGCGCCAAAGATTGGCGCTGACCGTGCTCTCGTAGTTCGGCACGAATCCGTCGAGTATGTGGCTGCCGGCGGTGGTCGGAATGCCGTCAGTGGCGAACAGATCCTTCACCGCCAGCGGAATGCCCTCCAGATTTCCCACTTCGCCCTTCGCCCGGCGCTCGTCGGAGGCCTTCGCCATGGCGCGGGCCTTGTCCGGCGTTTCGGTGATGAAGGCGTTCAGCCCGCGCGCCGACTCCATGGCTGCGAGGTGGGCGTCGGTCAGCTCGGCAGCGCTGGTCTCGCCTTTGGCCAGCAGATCGCGCGCCTCCGACAGCGTTATTTCGGTGAGCGCGCTCATCACTCGACCACCTTCGGCACTGAGAAGAACCCGCTGGCGGTCTCCGGCGCATTGGCGATCACCCGGTCCGGGTAATGCCCGTCGGTCACCTCGTCCGGCCGGCGGCGCAGCCCTTGCCGGGCCACGCTGGTCATCGGCGGCACATTGGCGGTGTCGACCTCGCTGAGCTGCTCGACCCAGCCGAGGATATGGCTTAGTTCTTCCGCCATCGTGCCCCGCTGCGACTCCTCCAGCCGGATACGGGCGAGATGGGCGATCTTGGCAATAGTTGCCTCGTCGAGGGACATGGGACTGCCTGCAATTCTGGTTGCCGGATGCGCTGCGCAGATAGCACGCCGTTTCCGGCAGCGGCAAGGGTAACGGGAGTTCCGGCGGCTAACAGATGGGATTGCCGGTGCGGAATGCTTGGCAAGTCGGCCCTGGATCGTCAGATTGGCGCGCGTTTCAAAATCCACCGGATCGGAGATACAAGTGAGCGTGCTGGACGACGTCGCCAGCCTTGCCGCCGCCCTGGACACCGGTCAAAGACTGCTCGGGCTCGACCTCGGGGAGAAGACGATCGGCATGGCGATCTCGGATTCCGGCTTCAAAATCGCATCGCCGGTCGGGACCATTCGCCGTCGCAAATTCACCGAGGATGCGGCCGAGCTGCTGCGGCTTGTGGACGAGCGCGATGTCGGCGGGCTGGTGGTCGGCCTGCCGATCAACATGGACGGAACCGAGGGTCCGCGCTGCCAGTCGGCGCGGCAATTCGCCGCCAATCTGTCGGCGCTGCGCGACCTTCCGATGGCGTTCTGGGACGAGCGGCTGTCGACCATGGCGGTCGAGCGGGCCATGGTCGCCGCCGATCTAAGCCGCAAGAAGCGGGCGAAACGGGTGGATACGGCGGCTGCCGCCTACATCCTGCAGGGCGCGCTGGACGCGCTCGGCCATGCCGGCGGCGGGACCACCAGGCCGGGCCGGGCCTAGAACCGGTAGGTCACACCAACGCTGACCACCGGATAGAAGCGGAGGAAGTCGACGTCGTCCTCAATTTGGCTAGCCTCGGCGGCCAGGTCGCCTGGCGAGGCTGCGCCGGTCGACTCGGTCAGGGTGACTTCGGGATCACCTTGATACATGACACCGGCGCGCATTATGAACGACCAATTGCTGCGGCTGGTAAAGGTGGTGTCGTAGCCGATGCCGACATAAGGCGCGATCGGCGAGCTGAACTCCAGGTCGCCGCTGAGATTTGAATCGGCGGGAAGTATCGTGCCGCCTATGATCGTGCCGGCCGGAGCGAAGGCGGTCAGATTGGCCTCGTTTTCACTGTACAGCGCCCCAACCGAGACGTGGAATCCGTTGCGCATCGGGTGATAGTCGAGGAAGCCGCCGGCCGACATCAGGTCCACGCCAAAATCGTAGTCGATGCCCTCGATCGTCCGGTCATGGTCGAACGCCAGATAGTTGCCGACCCCGCGCAGTGTCAGCAATGGCGAGACCGAGTATGAGATTTCCGGACCGAATCCGGCGGTGCTGCCTTGAGCGCCGACAGCCGCTGAATCACGGCCCTGGGCCAAGGAAGGCGACGTGCTGGCAATCAAAACTGCGGCGGCGGTCCCTATAAGGACGGCAACAGGTCTCATGGCGGAGAACTCTGTAGTGGACAAAATGGTTGTTGCACTGCATCCACCCCGCCGCGGCTTGCCAGGCATCTGCAACAACGACCATGGTACACTTGCGCCTTGCACAAATAGTTAACCCCGGCATCACGTTGGCACGACTGAGATTCACACCGGCGAAGGCCCCTATTCAGCGGCCTTGAGCATCAAAAGAGAGCGTTGATGTCCCTTCCCAACGGCAAGACAGCCCTCGACGGCGTTAAGATTCTCGACATGACACGCGTTCTGGCCGGCCCCAGCGCCACGCAGATGCTGGGGGATCTGGGGGCGGAGGTGGTGAAGGTGGAACGGCCGGGCCAGGGCGATGATACAAGGCGCTGGGGGCCGCCCTACCTGAGGGACGGCGACGGCAAGGACACCTCCGAGAGCGCCTATTATCTCAGCGCCAATCGCAACAAGCGGTCCCTTACCCTGGATTTCACCAAGCAGGACGGTCAGCGGATCGCGCGCCGTCTGGTCGCGAATGCGGATGTGCTGGTCGAGAATTACAAACCCGGCACGCTGGAACGCTATGGGCTTGGGTTCGATCAGTTAAGAACGGCCAATCCGGGCCTCGTCTACTGCTCGATTACCGGGTTCGGGCTGACCGGACCTTATTCGGAGCGGCCCGGCTATGATTTCCTGATCCAGGCCATGGGCGGCATCATGAGCGTAACCGGCGCCCCGGATGGCGAGCCGACCAAGGCCGGCGTCGCGATCGCCGATCTGATGGCCGGCATGTATGCGACCGTCGCCATCCTTGCCGCTTTGCGTCACCGCGAGGCGACCGGCATCGGGCAATTGATCGACCTGTCGCTGCTCGACTCCCAGGTCGCCTGGCTGTCGAATGCCGGCCAGTATTTTCTGACTTCCGGCGAGCGCACGCCACGGCTGGGCAACGCCCATCCGATGATCGTGCCGTATCAGGCGTTTGCCGCCGCCGACGGACATTTCATATTGGCGGTGGGCAATGACGGCCAATTCGCCCGGTTCTGCGAAGCCGCCGGCCGCCCGGAACTGGCCGCCGACGACCGTTTTGCGACCAACCCGGCGCGGGTGGAAAACCGGCACATATTGGTGCCGATCCTTGAGCAGGTGATTTCGAAGCGGCCCTGCGCCGACTGGCTGGCGGAATTGGAGTCCCACGGCGTGCCCTGCGGACCGATCAATACGATCGACCAGGTGTTCGACGATCCGCAGGTGCGGGCCCGCAATATGAAGGTCGCCATGGATCATCCCCTGGCCCCGGCGCCAATCGACCTGATCGGCAGCCCCTTCAATCTCTCCGAAACCCCGGTGGCCTATCGCCACCCGCCGCCGACATTGGGTCAGCACACCGACGAGGTTCTGCGCGAGTGGCTGGGGATGCCGGAGGATGAGATCGCCAAGTTGAGAGCAGACGGCGTTGTTTGAAGGTTCGCCTAACTACCTGACTGTCGTTCCCGCGAAGGCGGGAATTCAGTGTTCACAGCAGTTCGGTCGACAGGCTGGTGACACCTGTATTCCTGCCTCTGCGGGAATGACAATAGAGCGAAATTTCCGGAACTTGTCTCTTCATCCCCCTCTCACAGATACGGAGTCAGCAGCCGCGCCAAACCGTCGCGAATGGCGACCGGCAGGCCCCGGCCGTTCAGGGCTTCCGGCGTCAGGCGCCGGGCCGAAGCGATCTTTTCGGCGATGATTGTATCGACCGACCTGGCCAATGCCGCGTCATAACACTCCAGATTGAATTCAAAATTGAGCCGCAGGCTGCGCGGGTCCCAGTTGGTCGAGCCGAACAGGGTCCAGACGCCGTCGACCACCATCAGCTTGGAATGGTCGAAGGGCGGAGGTGTCTGCCAGAGTCGGCAACCAGCCGATGCGAGCTGGGTCAGACGACTGGCCGACGCCCAGGCGACCAGTGGCAGATTGCTCCGCTCGGGCAGCACGATGTCGACGTCGACGCCGCCCATCGCAGCGACGCTCAGGGCGGTCACCAAAGGTTCGTCGGGCAGGAAGTACGGCGTCACGATTCGAACCGACGAGCGCGCCTCGGCCACGGCCCCAAACAGCACCCAGGACATCTTCTGCGGGTCTTCATGCGGACCGGTCGCGATGTCGCGGCTCACCACCGGTCCGGCCGGCGCGATTGCCGGGAACCAGGCCTCGCCGGTCAGTTCCTCACCGGTGGTAAATGCCCAATCATCGGCGAAGACGTCCATCATCTGGGCGACGACCGGCCCCTCGACGCGGAAATGGGTGTCCTGGACCGGGGCCGGCGGCGACGCGCCGAGGACATGACGCTGGCGAATGTTCAAGCCGCCGGTGAACCCTACCATGCCATCGACCACCAGGATCTTTCGGTGGTTGCGAAGATTGAGAAAGGGCATTCGCCAGGGCACCAGGGAGAACAGGAATCGCGCCGACGGGATGCCACGGCGCCCTAACTCCCCGCCGACCGGTTTCAGCGCATAGAACGCGCCGATGCCGTCGACGATGACTCGAACTGAAACTCCGCGTTCAACAGCGGCCTCCAGTGAATCGAGAAACTTCCCGCCAGCCTGGTCCCTGTTGAAGATGAAGCTGCTGAGGGCAACGCTGCGCTCGGCGCCGTCGATGGCGGCAATCATTTCGGGATAGGCCGCATCCCCGTTGATCAACGGTATGACCGCATTGCCGCCGACCAGGGGAGAATGCGCAAATCGCTTGATCGCCGTGGCCAGCATCGAGAGGCTCTTCGCCTCCGGCGGCAACTCGGCCGATGACGGAACGTGTCGCTGCCCATCCGGAACGCTGCGGACGCCCCGCAATCGCCGAGCGCGACGGCTGATCCGGTTGATGCCCAGCATGACGTAGAGAATCGATCCCAGAATCGGCGACAGCCAGATCAAGCCGATCCAGCCCACCGCCGCGCGCTCGTCTGGCTTTCGCAGAATCACATGGGCCGTCAGGCCAATGGCCATGGCCACGACCAGCACGCCGAGCAGAACGGAGAGCGATTCCACGGATTTCCTTGACGATCCTGTTCCAGAAACGAGCGGGCGACGGCCGGATACTCGTGCACCACGCGCCGTCGGACAATGCCGAAGCGCATTCGAACTGCACATTCCGGATTCGGGATATTGGTGTCGGGGCCCGGCATGACTATAGTCCCGCCCCGATGAGTCGCCCAGCGCGCCCGGCGGTGCTAGACCGCAAACACCTTCTCGGCATCGAAGACCTCGATGCCGGTGAGATCGTGCTTTTGCTGGATACGGCGGAAGGCTACATCGCGGTCAATCGGCAGTCGGAGAAAAAATCCACCAGGCTGCGCGGCCGCACGGTCATCAACCTGTTCTTCGAGAACTCGACCCGGACCCGGACCTCCTTCGAG
>CBDEGD010000021.1:0-48754 GCA_965237625.1 Inquilinaceae bacterium | reverse complement strand
ACGCTGCTGGTGATCGGCGAAATCCTGGTCGGTGTGTTCCTGGGGCTGATTTCTCGCCTGGTGCTGACGGCGGTCGACGTGGCCGGCATGGTGATCTCCTTCAATCTCAGTCTTGCCAACGCCTTCGTGTTCAACCCTTCGATCACCGCGCAGAGCTCGCTCATCGGCACCTTCCTGACCACGTTGGCGGTCTTGCTGATCCTGGTCTCGGATATGCACCATCTGATGCTGATGGGGGTGGTCGACAGCTATGCGATGTTCGTCCCCGGAGCGCCGCTGCCGACTGGCGATATGGCCGACACCATCGCCCAGCAGGTTTCGGGCGCGTTCGTGATCGGGGTCCGCATGGCGGCGCCATTCCTGGTCATCGGCCTGATCTTCTATCTCGGGCTGGGACTCATGGCCCGGCTGATGCCGCAGGCGCAGGTGTTCTTCATCGCCATCCCGGTGCAGGTGATGATCGGCATCATCGTCCTGGCGTTCACCCTGTCCGCGACGATGCTCTATTGGCTGCGCACCTTTGAAGACACGTTGATCTCCTTTCCGAAGCCCCTTTAGGGACATAACGGGCAATGGCCGAAGATCAGGACGACAGCCAAAAAACCGAGGAGCCCACCCCAAAAAAACTGGAAGAGGCGCGCAATAAGGGGCAGGTCGCCACCTCGCAGGAGGTGAAGCACGGTTTTGTTCTGTTGGGCGGCTTGATCGTCGTGGGGGCGCTGGCGCCGGCGGCAACCAGTGAAATGTCGGAACGCATGGCCGGATTTCTCGGCAGGCTGGAAACGTTTCCCACCGATGAGCAGGCCCTGATCGACCTGCTCGGCACGACCGCCGGCGAAATTGCCCTGATCATGCTGGTCCCCTTCACCGTGTTCGTCGCAATGGCGATCGCCGGCAGCCTGGTTCAGAACGGCCCGCTGTTATCGGGCGAATCTCTTATCCCGAAATTCGAGAAGATCAGCCCGCTGAAGGGCCTGAAGCGGCAATTCTCGGTCAAGGCCGTCGCCGAATTCGTGAAGGGCCTCGTCAAGATCGCCATTGTCGGCGTCATCGCGACGATTGTAGTCTGGCCCGAAATGGCCCGCATCGAACTCTTTGCCGGCATGCCGATGTCGGCCGTCCTGCAGCGGGTCTGGATTCTCTCGGTCAAGATGATGACCGCGGTGCTGGCGGTGGTCGCGGTGATCGCCGGCCTCGATTATCTGCTGCAACGTTACCAATTCTACAAGCAGCAGCGGATGACCAAGCAGGAGGTCAAGGACGAGTTCAAGCAAACCGAGGGCGATCCGGCGGTCAAAGGACGCCTGCGGCAGATCCGTATGGATCGGGCGCGCCGCCGTATCATCGCCGCGGTCCCGGAGGCCGATGTGGTGATCACCAACCCGACCCATTTTGCCGTTGCCATGGCCTATGAGCCGGAGGCCATGGATGCGCCCAAGGTTGTCGCCAAGGGCGCCGACGAGATTGCCCTGAGGATTCGTCAGGTGGCCGAGGAACATGATGTGGCGATTATCGAGAACCCCCCTTTGGCGAGGGCGCTATACAGTGCCGTCGAGATTGATCAGTCCGTGCCGCCGGAACACTACAAGGCGGTTGCCGAAGTCATTATCCTATGTGTTCCGGCTGCAAGGGCGCACCATGTGACGCGGTAACCGTTTCATGACGAGAAGCTGCCAAAATTCACGCCGATGCTCTAATACGAGGGGACAACGGGTTCCGCAATTCGCCTGAGCAGCGACTTTTCATGATTTTTGGCTCCAGAGGCTGATATGGCTGTGCAAGGCGACTCCGAGCCGCCATCGGCTCCGCAGGGCGTGCCGGTCGCCGCGTCGCCGCCGCCCCGGCGGTCGCGCGCCCAGCCACCCTGGGAAGTCGATTCGGGCGAGGCCCAACCAGGTGCGCTGACCGGTTGGACCCTGATCGCGGCGGCTGGCGCTGCGCTTCTTCTGGGGTCGGCGGTGCTGGTGGTCGGCATCCGGGCGCCGGCGCTTGCCCTGCCATTGGGCGTGGCGGCGGCGATCGCGGGCGCCGCCGCACTGGCCGCGACATTGCTGGACCGGCGGCGGTCCGGCCGCGTGCTGGAGATGGCGCGGATGATCGGCGACACCTATGACGGCACCGTCGCCGCCCACATGATCACGTCGTCGGATGGTCGAATCGCCTACGCCAATGCGGTGGCCAAAAGGCTGCTTGATTCCAGGCTGGAAAACCTGACCGAGGTCGAAGGCGCCCTGACCGCCGACCAGCAATCGGTCAACAGGTTCCGTCGGCTTCGTCGGTCCGCCGAGACCGGCTCGCCCTTCTCGGTCGAGCTGCGCCGTCCGAAGGCGGATGGCGGTAGTGCCTGGTGGCATGTGTCGGCCCGTCCTCTGGAGATCTGGCCCGGCAATATTCATTGGCGCATCGAGGACATCACGACCCGCCGCGAGATGGAGGCGATCCTGCGTGAGGAGCAGGTCAAGCTGGTGGATTTCATGGACCATGCGCCGGTCGGCTTCTATTCGGTCGACCAGGATGGCCGCTTCGTCTTCGCCAATGCGACCCTGGCCGATTGGCTGGGGATCGAGGCGCGGGATCTGGTCCGCGGCGCCCACCGGCTGCACGATTTCCTGGTGTCCCCGCCGACCGAGGCGCCGCCCTACGCGCTGACCATCGGCCGCTCGGACCTGCCTCAGGTCGAACTCGGCATGCGCGGCCCCGACGGCCATACCTTCCAGGCGGCGGTCGCCCAGACCGTCGTGCATGGGGAGGATGGCGAGTCCATTTGGACACGATCGGTGGTCCGCGACCTTACACCTGAAACCCAGATGCGTGCAGCGTTGCGGGCTTCGGAAGTTAGGTTCCAGCGCTTCTTCGAGGACGCGCCGATCGGCGTCGCCCTGCTGGACAATGAGACCAAGCTGACCGAGTGGAATGTCGCCTTTGAAGAGCTGACCGGCAGTGACAGAGGGTCTCTGGCCGACAAGCCGTTTGGCGAAATGCTGGATGACAACAGCCGCGCCGAGGTTATCCAGCGTCTCACGGAGGTGGTCCAGGGCGGCGAACCACACGCGACATTCGATGTGAATGTCATTGGCGCCCGGGAGCTTGCAGTCACGCTGTATGTGCGGCGGCTGGAGGCAGGAGACGCGCCGGCCGGCTTGATCCTGCAGTTCATCGACCAGACGGACCAGCGTGAGCTGGAGATGAAATTCGCTCAGAGCCAGAAGATGCAGGCGGTGGGCCAGCTTGCAGGCGGCGTGGCGCATGATTTTAATAATCTGCTGACCGCAATGATCGGCTTCTGCGATCTGTTGCTGCTGCGCCACAAGCCGGGCGACGCATCCTTCGGCGACATCATGCAGATCAAGCAGAACGCCAACCGGGCGGCAAATCTGGTGCGTCAGCTTCTGGCCTTCTCGCGGCAGCAGACCCTGCAGTCGCGGGTGCTGAATATCACCGATGTGCTGGCCGAGCTGTCGAACCTGCTGCGCCGGCTGATCGGCGAGAACATCGAACTGAAGATGACCCATGGCCGGGAGCTCGGCCTGATCAAGGTCGATCAGGGGCAGCTCGAGCAGGTGATCATCAATCTGGCGGTCAATGCGCGCGACGCCATGGCCGAGGGCGGCGCCCTGACGATCAAGACCGCCAACCACAAGAACACAAGGCGCCTGCGCCGCGGCACCGACGAAATGCCGCCCGGCGAGTACGTCGCCATCGAGGTGGTCGACACCGGCGTTGGCATTCCGAAGGAGAATCTTGACCGGATCTTTGAGCCGTTCTTTTCCACCAAGGAGATCGGCTCCGGCACCGGACTCGGCCTGTCCACTGTTTACGGCATCGTGCGCCAGACCGGCGGCTATGTTTTCGTCGAGAGCAAACCTGGCAAGGGCACCAGCTTCACCATCTATCTTCCGCGCCACGTATCCGACGGCGTGGAAGAGGCGGCACCGGCCGAAAACGCCGAAACCGCCACACGGGATTTGACCGGCGTCGGCTGCATCCTGCTGGTCGAGGATGAGGATCCGGTCCAGGTGTTCAGCGCCCGCGCACTGCGCAATAAGGGCTACGAGGTTCTGGAAGCGCGCAGCGGTGAGGACGCGCTATCGGTGCTGAAGGAACAGGCCGACCGTGTCGACCTGTTGATCACCGATGTGGTGATGCCGCAAATGGATGGGCCGACATTGATCAGCAATGTGCGCGCCAGCCAGCCCGACATGAAGGTGATCTGCATCTCGGGCTACACCGAGGACCGATTCCGCGAGCGAATCGACGGCGGTGCGGAAATCCACTTTCTGCCGAAGCCTTTCAGCCTGAAACAGCTGGCCAGCAAGGTGAAGGACGTCATCCACAGCGGTCGCTGACACAGCCGACTGTGGTGATTTGGCCGCAGCCGGATGAGCGCTGACGATATTGTTCGTGTTCTCTTATTGTTTGCATATTCTACCATCTCGGTGATTGTTGAATGGTGAGTCGCGGCTTTTCATGGCCTCACGCCGCCGGTTCGACTGCAGGAGAGTCGCGGTAATGCGAACCCAAATCGTCATTGTCGGCTCGGGGCCGTCGGGGCTTCTTCTCGGCCAGCGCCTGCACCAAAGCGGCATCGACGCAGTCATCCTGGAGCGACGCAGCAAGGATTACGTTCTTGGCCGGATTCGCGCCGGCGTGTTGGAGCAGGGGACCGTCGATCTGATCGACCGGATCGGCAGCGGCGCCCGCATGCACGAGGAAGGCCTGGTGCATGACGGGATTGAGCTGTGCTTCGGCGGTGAGCGCCATCGCATCGACCTGAACGGTCTGACCGGCGGCAAAAGTGTGATGATCTACGGCCAGACCGAGGTCACCGCCGATCTGATGGACGCAAGGGAGGCGGCCGGCCTGGCCACGGTCTACGAGGCCGCGGATGTCACCGTGCATGATTTCGATACCGGCCGGCCGAAAGTGCGGTATCGCAAGGATCGGGTGGCGCATGAGTTGGAGTGCGACTTCATCTGCGGCTGCGACGGCTTTCGTGGGGTCACCCGAAAGAGCGTGCCCAAGGCCGCCATCGAGACATTCGAACGGGTCTATCCGTTCGGCTGGCTGGGAGTCCTTGCCGATGTGCCGCCGGTCTCCGATGAGCTGATCTATGCCAATCACGACCGTGGATTCGCGCTGTGCTCCATGCGCTCCACCACACGGAGCCGCTACTACATTCAATGTGCCGCGGATGAGGACCTCGATACCTGGCCGGACGACCGGTTCTGGGACGAAATCCGGCTTCGGGTAGATGCCGAGGCGGCCGAAACCATGATCACCGGCCCGTCGATCGAAAAAAGCGTCGCGCAGCTACGCAGCTACGCAGCTTCGTCGCTGAGCCGTTGCGCTTCGGCCAGTTGTTCCTGGCCGGCGACGCCGGACACATCGTGCCGCCGACCGGCGCCAAGGGGCTCAATCTCGCGGCCAGCGACGTCCGCTATCTGGCTGAGGCGCTGATCGAGCATTACGATGAGCGCTCGGATGCGGGGCTGGAAGGCTATTCTCAGCGGGCCTTGGCGCGGGTCTGGAAGGCGGAGCGGTTTTCCTGGTGGATGACATCGATCCTGCACCGGTTCCCGGACACGGGTCCCTTCGGGCAGCGGCTCCAGCTTGCCGAGCTGGACTATCTGGTCGGCTCCCGCGCCGCCTCATCTGCGCTCGCGGAAAACTATGTCGGATTGCCGGACTGACGCCCCATTGTCGCTGCTGTTTCACTCAGTGTCTGAGTTCCTTGGTATTACAGTGCGATCCGGTTGCTCTTTCTGATGCGGTGAAAGATCGATGGCAAAGCCCGTCAAAAACATCCTGTTCATCATGTGCGACCAGCTCCGCTTCGACTATCTGGGCTGCGCCGGTCATCCGCATCTGGTGACTCAGAATATCGACGGGCTGGCGGCGCGCGGCGTGCGGTTCACCCGGGCCTATGTGCAGTCGCCGGTATGCGGCTCGTCGCGCATGAGTTTCTACACCGGCCGTTATGTCAGCTCACACGGCGCATCCTGGAACGGCATCCCGCTGAAGGTCGGCGAGATGACCATGGGCGACTATCTGCGGCCGCTGGGCGTATCGACGGTGCTGGTCGGCAAGACCCATATGCGCGCCGACCGCGAGGGCATGGAGCGGCTGGGCATCGACGCCGGGTCGATCATCGGCGCGCGTGTGTCGGAATGCGGTTTCGACCCCTATGAGCGTGATGACGGGTTGCATCCGATCGGGCCCGACGGCCGGTATGAGCCTCGGCTGCCGCGTTACAACAAGTATCTCAACGATAACGGCTATGCGGGCGACAACCCTTGGCAGGATTGGGCCAACTCGGCGGAGGATGAGGACGGCAATATCGTCTCCGGCTGGGCCATGCATCACGCCCGCCTGCCGGCCCGGGTGAAGGAAGAGCATTCCGAGACGCCTTACATGACCCGCCGGGCGATGGATTTCATCGAGGAGGCGGGCGACACGCCCTGGTGCCTGCATCTCAGCTACATCAAGCCGCACTGGCCCTATATCGCGCCGGCGCCCTATCACGACATGTACGGCGCGCAATTCGTCGTCCCGGCGGTACGCAACGAGGCGGAGCGGGCCGACCCGCATCCGGTCTATCGCGAATTCATGAAGCACAAGGCAAGCCGGTCCTTTGCGCGGGACGAGGTGCGGCGGACCGTGATCCCGGCCTATATGGGACTGGTCAAGCAGATCGACGACCAACTCGGGGTGCTGTTCGCATTCCTTGAGGAACGCGGCTTGTTCGAGAACACGATGATCGTCTTCACCTCCGACCATGGCGATTATCTCGGCGACCATTGGCTGGGCGAGAAGGATCTGTTCCACGAGCCCTCGGTGAAGATCCCGCTGATCGTCTACGACCCGTCCGCGGAGGCCGACAAGACCCGTGGCCAGGACTGCGACGCGCTGGTCGAGGCGATCGATCTGGCGCCGACCTTTATCGACGTGGTTGGCGGCGATGCGGATGGGCAGTCCCATCGCCTGGAAGGCCGTTCGCTGATCCCCCTCCTGCATGGCGACCAGCCTGAGGATTGGCGGCGATACGTGGTCAGCGAGTACGATTATTCACTGCAGCCCACGGCGCTCAGCCTGGAGGTGGCGCCGCGCGATGCACGCCTGTTCATGATCGCCGATGAGCGCTGGAAATACGTCCATGCGATCGGTTTCCGCCCCATGTTGTTCGACCTCCAGGAAGATCCCAATGAGCTGAACGATCTCGGTGCCGACCCGGCCTATGAAGGCCAGCGCGCGACCCTGGCCGATGCCCTAGGCGAATGGGCTCTGCGGCTTTCCCAGCGCACAACCCGATCGGAGGGTGATATCCGCGCGATGCAGCAAGGGTCCAATCGCCAGGGCATTCTGCTGGGTGTTTGGCGGGAGGATGAAGTTCCTGATGAGTTATGGCGCGGCAAGAGCCCGGAATAGCCGGCCCAATTCCGCCCGTGGCCTTTGTCCATGTCGGCAGGATTTCGCAAAAGCAATCCGCCGGTGCATTCTAGAGTACGTCACGAGCCGGGTGCGCACCGGCCAGGGTAAGGGAGACCCGGAACCATGTCTTTCGCCGCGATCAATGGCATCGTGCTGCATTTCGACGACGCCGGTTCGGCAGGTCTGCCGGTCATCGCCTTCTCGAATTCCCTGGGGACCGACTTCCGCATCTGGGATGGCGTCGTGCGCATCCTCAAGCCGGAGTTCCGCCTGATCCGCTACGACAAGCGTGGCCACGGGCTGTCCGAGGCGCCGCCAGCGCCTTACGCGATGTCGGATCATGTGGACGATCTCGCCGGGCTTCTGGATCATCTCGGCGTTGAAGACGCCTTGGTGGTGGGGCTTTCCGTCGGCGGCATGATCGCCCAATCCCTGGCTGCCGAACGGCCCGATCTGGCTCGTGCCCTGGTGCTGTGCGACACCGCCCATAAGATCGGCACCGCCGATCTGTGGGACAGCCGGATCACGGCGGTGGAAAGCGATGGCATCGTCGCGATCGCCGACGGCATTCTAGAGCGCTGGTTCCCCAGCCGGTTCCATGCCGAGCAGCCAACGGAACTGGCCGGTTACCGCAACATGCTCTGCCGCACCCCGACTTCCGGCTATGCCGGCACCTGTGCCGCCATCCGCGACACCGACCTGACCGAGACCACAGGGCAACTTGGCTTGCCGGCACTGTGCGTGGTCGGCAGCGAGGATGGCGCCACGACGCCGGACCTGGTGCGCTCCCTGTCGGAACTTCTGCCCGATGGCCGGTTCGAGACGATCGCCGGGTCGGGCCATCTGCCCTGTCTCGATCAGCCCAGGGTCCTGGCCGGGCTGATCCGTGCCTTTGCCAAGGAGGTCGGTCTTGTCTGAAAACCCGCCGGATAATGACCGGATCAATGCCGGCATGGCGACGCGGCGCGCGGTCCTGGGCGATGCCCATGTCGATCGTGCCGAGGCGAACAAGACGCCGTTCGATGCCACCTTCCAGGCCTTTATCACCGAGGGCGCATGGGGTTCGGTCTGGTCGCGGCCCGGCCTTACCAAGCGCGAGCGCTCGATGATCACCATCGCCCTGCTGGCCGCCCTGGGCCATGACGAGGAGGTCGCCATGCATGTCCGCGCCACGGTCAACACCGGGGCCAGCATGGACGATGTGCTGGAAGCGCTGCTCCATGTCGCGGTCTATGCGGGCGTGCCGGCGGCTAACAGGGCGTTCAAGATCGCCAAGCAGGCCTTCGCGGATATTGGCGTTCCGACGGGAGGGGAGGCACCCCATGACTGAAGGAGGCCCGTTCATGCAGCGCGACCGGAACTGGCAACCGCCCGCTTTTGCACCGGCGTACAAATCCTCCGTGCTGCGGTCGCCCAAGCGGCCCCTGCTGTCGATCGAGCAATCGGTTGGCGACCTGTCGGGGCCGGTTTTCGGCCGGGAGATGCTCGATCCGCTCGACCATGATCTGATCCGCAACTGCGCTGCCGATGGCGAGGCAATCGGTGAGCGTATTCTGGTTCATGGGCAGGTCATCGACGAAAACGCCCGGCCGGTCCCGGACACGCTGATCGAGATCTGGCAGGCCAATGCCGGCGGCCGCTACCGCCATATCAACGACGGCTATCTGGCCGCGCTGGACCCGAATTTCGGTGGTTGCGGCCGGGTCATGACCGACGCGGAAGGCCGCTACGCCTTCCGCACCATCCGGCCCGGCCCTTATCCCTGGCGCAATAATGGCAGCGAATGGCGGCCCGCCCATATCCATCTCTCGGTCTTCGGAGAGGCCTTCGCGCAAAGGCTGGTGACCCAGCTCTATTTCGAGGGCGATCCGTTGATCCCGCTCTGCCCGATCGTCAATACGATCCCCGACCCGGCGGCGGTCGAGCAATTGATCGCCAGGCTGGACATGGGGGCGATGGAGCCCTTCGACAGCCTGGCCTACCAGTTCGACATCGTGCTGCGCGGCCGCCGGTCGACGTTTTTCGAGAACCGGCCGGAGGGCAACTGACATGCCGGTGACATATCGCAAGGAAACCCCGTCCCAGACCGCCGGACCCTATGTCCATATCGGCACCGTACCCTCCGCCGCCGGCCTGCCGGTGCGCACCCAGGAAAAGCCGAACGTATTGGCCGTGTCCCACGCTTCGAGAGACGGGGGCGAAAAGATCCGCATCGAGGGGATCATCCATGACGGCGCCGGCGACATCGTCCGCGATGCGATGATCGAGCTGTGGCAGGCGGACCCGCGGGGGCGCCACGACAACCCGTCCTTCCTCGGCTGGGGCCGCGCTGTCGCCGATTTCGAGACCGGTGAATGGGTCTTCGAGACCGTCAAGCCCGGACCGGCGGCATCTGGCGATGGCGGCCGGCAGGCGCCGCATGTGAACCTTCTGATCTTCGCGCGAGGCATCAACATCCATTTGCATACCAGGATGTACTTTGCCGACGAACAGGCAGCGAACGCGGCGGACCCGGTGCTGGCGGCTCCAGGTGCGCGTGAAACTCTTATCGCCACTGCCGAGCAGCGTGGCGGCGAGACCGTCTATCGGTTTGAGATCCGCCTGCAAGGTGAAGGCGAAACGGTGTTCTTCGATGTCTGACCGGGCAGGGCGCGTTTAGTACCCACCATCATAGAAGGATGACACGTGTGACGGTCTTTCAGCCCCTTCGACCAGGAGCGTGGTCCGCCGCGATGCAGCGCATCGCAAGGGCCGCGCGACGCCGCTCGAAGAGGCTGAAAGGCCGCCCGCAGGGTCGTGTACCGTATCCGCCGGAGGGCGTCATCGCCGCTTGCCGATGCGCTGCATCGCCGGCGCGACGCTTCCTGCCCGGCGGATACGGTACACGATCATACGTATCGTCCTTCTATGATGGGGGGTACTAGGCCATGGTACAATTCCTCTCCCTGAAGGACGCCATCGCGGAAAACCTGCGCGATGGCGACCGGGTCGCCTTCGAGGGTTTCACGCACCTCATGCCCTTCGCTGCCGCCCATGAAACGATCCGCCAAGGGCGCCGGGATCTGACGCTGATCCGCATGACGCCGGACGTGCTTTACGACCAGATGATCGGCATGGGCTGCGCGAGGAAGCTGATCTTCTCCTTCGCCGGCAATCCCGGGGTCGGGCTGCTGCGGCGGCTGCGCGACGCGGTGGAGAATGGCTGGCCGGGCCCGCTGGAGCTTGAGGAGCATTCCCACGCCGCCATGGCCAACGCCTACGAGGCCGGGGCGGCGGGGCTGCCCTGTGCGATCTTCCGTGGCTATATCGGCGCCGGGCTGAAGGCGGTGAACCCGAACGTCAAGAGCGTCGTCTGCCCGTTTTCCGGCGAAGAGCTGGCGGCGGTGCCGGCGCTCAACCCGGATGTCGGCATCATCCATGCCCAGAAGGCGAGCCGGCGCGGCGACGTCCTGATCGAGGGTATCACCGCCGCCCAGAAGGAAGTGGTGCTGGCCTCTGAGCGGTCAGTGGTGACGGTGGAGGAGATCGTCGAGGATTTCGACGACGTGCATAAGAACGCCTGCATCCTGCCGCACTGGACCGTCACCGCCATCGCCCATGTGCCCGGCGGCGCCCACCCCTCCTATGCCCATGGCTACTACAAGCGCGACAACTCCAGCTACCTGGATTGGGACCCCATCGCGGCCGACCGGGAGCGGTTCCTGGCCTGGATGGAAGAGAACGTGATGAAGGCCGGGCCGGAGGTGTTCGCCGACCGGGTCGACTGGCTGTGATGGGCGGGGATATGGCGATCTCCGATCAAGTTTTCATCAGCCCCCTCACCCTCCCAACGCTTCGCGTCGGGTCCCTCCCTCTCCCACAAGGGGAGAGGGGTTATTTGGAGCACGATCTGCAAAACCCTATCCCCTCGTGGGAGAGGGAGGGACCCGCCGCGGAGCGTTGGGAGGGTGAGGGGGCTAAAAAGATTCGTAATCGAAGATCGCCGCTCGGGAGCCACCCATGACCGACTTCACCCCCGACGAAATGATGACCGTGGCCGCCGCTCGCGCCCTCAAAAACGACGACGTCGTCTTCGTCGGCATCGGCGCGCCCTCCGCCGCCTGCAATCTCGCCAGGCTGACCCATGCGCCGGACATCACCTTGATCTATGAATCCGGCACCATCGGCACCAGACCCGACGTGCTGCCCCTGTCGATCGGCGATGGCGAGTTGTGCGACACCGCGCTGACCACCGTGCCGATCGCCGAGATGTTCCGCTATTGGCTGCAGGGCGGGCGGATCAGCGTCGGTTTCCTGGGCGCGGCGCAGATCGACAAGTTCGGCAACATCAACACCACCGTGGTTGGCGACTACGCCCATCCCAAGGTGCGCCTGCCCGGCGGCGGCGGCGCGCCGGAGATCGCCGTGTCCTGCGGCGAGATCTTCATCACCATGAAACAGTCGAAACGGGGCTTCGTGGAGACCATCGATTTCGTCACCTCGCTCGGCCACGGCACCGGCGGCGACAGCCGCGCCCGGCTCGGCGTCACCACCAAGGGGCCGACCCGCATGATGACCGACCTCGCCTGTTGGGAGCCGGATCCGGACAGCAAGGAGTTCACCGTGGTGTCGCTGCATCCCGGCGTGACCCGGCAACAGGTGGAGGACACCGTCGGCTGGCCCGTGCGCATTGCCGCCTCGGTGCCCGAGACGCCGCCGCCGACCGGGGAGGAGCTGTCCGTGCTGCGCGATCTAAAGGCCCGCACAGAGGCCGCCCATCGCGGTGAGGGGGCATAGCATGGCCGAAGCCTTCATCTGCGGTTATGTCCGCACCCCGATCGGCCGCTTCGGCGGCGCCCTGTCCTCGATCCGTCCCGACGATCTGGCGGCGGTGCCTCTGAAGGCGCTGATGGATCGGCATACCGGCGTCGACTGGCAGGCGGTCGACGATGTGATCCTGGGCTGCGCCAACCAAGCCGGCGAGGACAACCGCAACGTCGCCCGCATGGCCCTGCTGCTGGCCGGGCTGCCGGAGACGGTGACCGGGGCCACCATCAACCGCCTCTGCGGGTCCGGCATGGATGCGGTGATCACCGCCGCCCGCGCCATCAAATCCGGCGAGGCCGAACTGATGATCGCCGGCGGCGTGGAGAGCATGTCCCGCGCGCCGCTGGTGATGCCCAAGGCGGAGACCGCCTTCTCCCGCAAGGCGGAGATCTTCGACACCACCATCGGCTGGCGCTTCGTCAACCCGGCCATGAAGGCGCAATACGGCGTCGACTCCATGCCCGAGACGGCGGAGAACGTCGCCGAGGATTTTGCCGTCTCCCGCGCCGACCAGGACGCTTTCGCTTGGCGCTCCCAGCAGCGGGCGGTGGCGGCGATGGAGGCCGGACGCCTCGCCGAGGAGATCGCCCCGGTCACCGAGACCCGCCGCAAGGGCGATCCGATCCTAGTCGACCGCGACGAACACTCCCGCGCCGACACCACCCTGGAGGCGCTTTCCCGCCTGCCGACCCCGTTCCGCGAGGGCGGCACCGTCACCGCCGGCAACGCCTCGGGTGTCAACGATGGCGCCGCCGCCCTGATCATCGCCTCGGAAGCGGCGGCGGCGAAATACGGCCTGGTCCCCATCGCCCGTTTCCTCGGCGGTGCCACTGCCGGCGTCCCACCCCGCATCATGGGCATCGGCCCGGCCCCCGCCACCAAGGCGCTGTGCGCCCGCCTCAACCTCTCGCCCGCCGATTTCGACGTGATCGAACTCAACGAAGCCTTCGCCGCCCAGGCCCTCGCCACCCTCCGTGACCTGGGCCTGGCTGACGATGCCCCGCATGTGAATCCCAATGGCGGCGCCATCGCTCTCGGCCACCCGCTGGGCATGAGCGGCGCGCGCATCACCGGCACGGCGGCACTGGAACTGAACCGCCAGGGCGGCAAACGGGCGCTGGCGACGATGTGCATCGGCGTCGGGCAGGGGATCGCTTTGGGGTTGGAGGCGGTGTGATGATGAAGCGCGGACACTTCTCTTCACCCAACCGCGTTGTCCCCGGACTTGATCCGGGGACCCAACGCACGGCCGCTGCTGGCGGATCGAATTCCGGGTCTCGGCGGACACCGGCTCGGCTCACGAGCGGCGACGGTGTGGACTGCTCGATGGGTCCCCGGATCAAGTCCGGGGACGACGCAGACAACAGGGCAGGCAGCCAGACATCGAGAACGGCGGGCGAGCTTCCATGACCATTTCGCCATTCGATCATCCGCTGTTGGGCCGTCTGCTCGGTGATGATCGAGTATCGGCCGCGTTTGCCGCCGATGCGGAAATCCACGCCATGCTGGCATTTGAGGCGGCGCTGTCTCGTGCCGAAGCAGCCGAGGACGTGATCCCGGCCGGGGCTGCTGATGCGATTGCGGCGGTTTGCGATGTATTTCAGCCGGACATGAATGTTCTGGCCGCCGGGACGCATCGCGATGGAATGGTGGTCCCCAACCTGGTCGCGCAGCTTCGCGATGCCGTCGGTGAGCCGCACCGGACGTATGTGCATCACGGGGCGACCAGCCAGGATGTCATCGATACCGCGCTGATGCTGCGCCTGAAACCGCTGCTGGCAGATTTCGATGACCGGCTGCGGGCGCTCTCGGCCACGCTATCCAAGATGTCGGGTGCGAGCGGTCACCGCGAGATCATTGGCCGTACGCGAATGCGGCGGGCGCTGCCGATGACCTTGGCGACCCGATTGGATGGCTGGCGTGCGCCGCTAGTAGCCCATAACGGGCGGCTTGCGGAGCTGCGGCCGCGGTTGTTGCGGTTGCAATTTGGTGGCCCGGTGGGCACGCGGGACAAGCTTGGCGAGAAGGGGCCGGCGGTGGCGGCGCGGCTGGCCGAGGCGCTGGGACTCGGGCCGGCGGATCCGGTGTGGCATGTCACCCGCGACGGCATTGCCGAGTTCGCTTCGTGGCTGTCGCTGGTGAGTGGCGGGCTGGGCAAGATCGGCCAGGATGTGGCGCTGATGGCGCAGGATGAGATCGGCGAGGTGCGGCTCAAGGCCGGCGGCGGTTCATCGGCCATGCCGCATAAGGTGAACCCGGTTGCGGCTGAGACGCTGGTGGCGCTGGCCCGGTTCAACGCCACCCTGCTCGGCGGGATGCATCAGGCGCTGGTGCATGAACAGGAGCGCTCGGGCGCTGCGTGGACACTGGAATGGATGTGCCTGCCGCAGATGGCTGTTGCGACGGCGGCGGGGCTGCGGCTGGCGGGCGAGCTACTCGGCGATCTGGACTTTTCGGCGAAGAAGTAGCCGCCGGACCGGCCGACCCTCCGGACCCCTCGAGTGCTATCGTGGCTTGAGGGCCCGCGCGATTTCCGCCTCTCCGGCAACCAGCGCCCCTTGCAAGCGGGCCGGGTCGTGGCGGGATTCGACGATCTCCCGGAGGGCGCGGATCAATCGCGCATTGTCGTCCTGCAGGCCGCGTATTTGCGACTGCAACTGACCAATGGCGTCATGTGCGCTGCCGACGAATCCGGACATGGTGGCGCTCCCCGTTGATGGTGGGTGATCCAGTCTACCCTACTCATGCGCCCGCCGCGAACCAAATTCGAACAACCCAAGAACATGGCCTGGATCGGCTTTTTCAATCAACGCACTAAAAGCTCTTGGCGAAAGAGAACAAAATAGGTACAATATTGATCAACGCACGCCGCGATGGCGTCGAAGCCCGCCATCAGCTATGGGAAGAGGGGAATAGTATGTCGTCCACGCAGCTCCGCCTGGTTGAAAGGTCGTCCATGGACAAAGACAAGGCGCTCGACGCCGCCCTCGTGCAGATCGAACGGGCCTTCGGCAAGGGCTCGGTGATGAAACTCGGCGCCCGCCAGCAGGTCGAGACGGAGACGGTGTCCTCCGGTTCGCTCGGTCTCGATATCGCGCTCGGCATCGGCGGCCTGCCCCGGGGGCGGGTCGTGGAGATCTATGGGCCGGAGAGTTCCGGCAAGACCACCCTGGCGCTGCACGCCGTCGCCGAGGCGCAGAAGGCCGGCGGCATCGTCGCCTTCATCGATGCGGAGCACGCGCTCGACCCGACCTATGCCCGCAAGCTGGGCGTGGATGTGGATGAGCTTCTGATCTCGCAGCCGGATTGCGGCGAGCAGGCGCTGGAAATCGCCGACACCCTGGTGCGATCCGGCGCCGTCGAGGTTCTCGTGGTCGATTCGGTCGCCGCCCTGGTGCCGCGGGCCGAGCTGGAAGGAGAGATGGGCGACAGCCATGTGGGCCTGCAGGCCCGGCTGATGAGCCAGGCGTTGCGTAAGCTCACCTCGTCGATCTCGCGGTCCAATTGCCTGGTGATCTTCATCAACCAGATCCGCCTGAAGATCGGCGTGATGTTCGGCAGCCCGGAGACCACCTCGGGCGGCAACGCGCTGAAATTCTATGCCTCCGTCCGCCTGGATATCCGCCGCATCGGCGCGATCAAGGATCGCGATACCGTGGTCGGCAACCAGACCCGGGTTAAGGTGGTGAAGAACAAGATGGCGCCGCCATTCCGGACCGTCGAATTCGACATCATGTACGGCGAGGGCGTGTCGAAGACCGGCGAGTTGCTCGATCTCGGCGTCCAGGCCGGGGTGGTGGAGAAGGCCGGCGCCTGGTTCTCCTATGAGGGCCAGCGGGTCGGCCAGGGCCGCGAGAACGCCAAGCTGTTCCTGCGCGACAATCCGGAAATGGCCGATTTCATCGAGCACAAGATCCGTGAGAATGCCGGTCTGGTGTCGGAGAAGATGATGCTGGGCGAGGATGCCAAGGCCGAGGCGGTGGCTGAGGCA
The DNA here is from genome assembly GCA_965237625.1 of Inquilinaceae bacterium. Classification (GTDB taxonomy): domain Bacteria; phylum Pseudomonadota; class Alphaproteobacteria; order DSM-16000; family Inquilinaceae; genus JABDIP01. The sequence goes on along the minus strand of CBDEGD010000021.1, from coordinate 32,529 downwards.
GCCACTGAGGCAGCCACTGAGGCAGCTACCGAGGCAGCTACCGAGGCAGCTACCGAGGCAGCTACCGAGGCAGCTACCGAGGCGACACCGGAATCCGAAAAAGCCTAGCCGGAACCGGCCGCGGTCCGGCGTCCGACCGGTTGTTCGGTTGGGGCGGGCCGGGCCACGGTCATCCGAGCGCCTGATCCGCCGGGGCGATATCTGGACTCGCCCCGCCGGTCCACGGTACAAGGCGGGCCGCGCCCGGCCATCTCGGTCGGTAGGGCGGTCCGCTTTTGTTTGAGAGCGAGTCCGCCGCGCGTTTCAGATCGGCGCGCGGATTGGGGCGATGAAGACCAGCGAGATACGGACGGCATTCCTGGAGTATTTCCGTGGGCACGGCCATGAGGTCGTCGCCTCGGGCCCTCTCGTGCCGCGCAATGACCCGACTCTGTTATTCACCAGCGCCGGCATGGTGCCGTTCAAGAACCTGTTCGTCGGGGCCGAGACCCGCGACTACAACCGCGCGGTCACGTCGCAGAAATGCCTGCGGGCCGGCGGTAAGCACAACGATCTGGAAAACGTCGGCTACACCGCGCGGCACCACACCTTCTTTGAGATGCTCGGCAATTTCTCGTTCGGCGACTATTTCAAGGATGTCGCCATCGAGCATTCCTGGGACCTGCTCACCAAGGGCTTCGGTCTGCCTGAGGAGAAGTTGCTGGTCACTGTCTATGCCGATGACGAAGAGGCCGCAACGTTGTGGAAGAAGATCGCCGGGATCTCCGATGACCGGGTGATCCGGATCGGTACCTCGGACAATTTCTGGGCGATGGGCGATACCGGCCCGTGCGGCCCTTGTTCAGAGATATTCTTCGACCATGGCGAGGGCGTGCCCGGCGGGCCTCCGGGCAGTCCGGATGAGGATGGCGATCGGTTCATCGAAATCTGGAACCTGGTCTTCATGCAGTTCGAGCAGGTGACACCGGTCAGGCGCGTGAACCTGCCGAAGCCGTCCATCGATACCGGCATGGGGCTTGAGCGCGTCACCGCTGTAATGCAAGGCAAACACGACAACTACGATATCGATTTGATGCGGGCGTTGATCGAGGCGTCAGGTGAAGTCACCGGAGTTTCCCCGGATGGCGGGCATGCGGTGTCGCACCGGGTGATTGCCGATCATCTGCGAGCGGCCAGCTTCCTGATCGCCGAGAACATCACGCCGTCGAATGAGGGGCGGGGCTATGTGCTGCGCCGGATCATGCGTCGGGCCATGCGCCATGCCCATCTGATCGGCGCGAAAGATCCGGTGATGTGGCGGCTGGTGCCGGCGTTGGTCGCCGAGATGGGCGTCGCGTATCCTGAGCTTGCGCGTGCTGAATCCTTCATTGCCGAAACCTTGAAGCTTGAAGAAACCCTCTTCAAGGCGACACTCGATCGCGGCCTGAAGCTGCTCGGCGAAGAGGCCGCCAAAGTGCCGGAGGGCGGTGCGTTGCCCGGCACTGTGGCCTTCAAGCTCCACGATACTTTCGGCTTTCCGCTCGATCTGACCCAGGACGTGATGCGCGGCCAGTCGAAATCGGTGGAGACCGCCGGCTTCGATGCAGCGATGCAAAGGCAGCGTGATATGGCGCGGAAAAGCTGGTCCGGGTCGGGTGAGGCGGCGACCGAGCAGGTCTGGTTCGACATCAAGGAGGAGGTCGGCGCCACCGATTTCCTCGGCTATGAGACGGTGTCCGCCGAGGGCCAGGTGCTGGCCCTGGTGGTCGACGGCAATCCGGCCGAGAGCGCCAAGGCGGGTCAGGCTGTCGCCGTGATCGCGAACCAGACGCCGTTCTATGGCGAATCCGGCGGTCAGGTCGGCGATGCGGGCGGGTTGTTCACCGGCGATGGTGGCGAGGTGACGATCACCGACACCCAAAAAAAGCTGGGCGATCTGTTCGTGCATCTGGGCACTGTCACCAAGGGCGCGCTCTCGGTCGGCGATGCGGTGGAGATGTCGGTCGACAGCGGCCGCCGCGACGCGGTTCGCGCCAACCATTCCGCCACCCATCTGCTGCATGAGGCGCTGCGCCGCCGGCTCGGCACCCATGTCACCCAGAAGGGCTCGTTGGTGGCCCCGGACCGACTGCGCTTCGATGTCAGCCATCCAAGCGGCCTAAGCCGGGAAGACGTGCTGGCCGTCGAGGCGGAGGTCAACGCCCGGGTGCGCGAGAACGCCGAAGTGGTGACCCGGCTGATGACGCCGGACGAGGCGATCGCCGAAGGCGCCATGGCGCTGTTCGGCGAGAAATACGGCGAGGTGGTCCGGGTGGTCAGCATGGGCCGGGACGGCAACCGCTTCTATTCGCTCGAGCTGTGCGGCGGCACCCATGTGCGCCGAACCGGCGATGTCGGCGCCTTCAAGATCCTCAGCGAGGGCGCGGTGGCGGCCGGCGTGCGGCGGATCGAGGCGCTGACCGGCGCCGGTGCGGTGGAGCATGCGGCCGAGACCGAGGCGTTGCTGGCCCAGGCCGCTGCGGCGCTGAAGGCGACGCCCGGAGATCTGCCGGCCCGGATCGCGGCGCTGGTCGAGGAACGGCGGAAGAACAATCGGGAGATCGAGGATCTTCGGCGCAAGCTGGCCGGCGGTGGCGGTGGCGGGGGCACCGCGATCAAGGAGGTCGGCGACCTGAAATTCGCCGGGCTGGTGCTGGACGGCATCCCGGCCAAGGACCTGAAGCCGATGGCCGACGATCTGAAGCGTCAGATGGGGTCGGGCGTGGCGGTCCTGGTGGCGGTGAATGACGGCAAGGCCTCCATCGTGGTGGGCGTCACCGAGGATCTGACCGCTCGGTTCAGTGCGGTCGATCTGGTTCGGGCCGGGTCTACGGCGCTTGGCGGCAAGGGCGGCGGCGGCCGCCCGGACATGGCACAGGCCGGCGGTCCGGACGGCGCCAAGGCGGCCGACGCCGTGGCTGCTATCGAGGCGGCGCTGGCGTAGGTTGTCGGCGCGTGATCATGGCTGCGCACGTCACCCAACATCAGGCCGCCGCTCAGGCTCTCTATCCACGCCTGGTCTATGAGTGTACTCATGACCATCCTGGCGATCAGGGACAGGATTTCTACTATCGCAAGGTTCTGAATTGACCCTGGCGGCTTACAGCTGAGAGCCGCGCTGGCCCTTCCCAGAGCCGATTTATCAACAGGAAATTTCCCGAATCCGCGGGTTCCACCTATTCATGCTCCGCTTCATGTAGTAGGGTCGCAATGCGTGGCTACCACATGTCGGGTTGGCCTCTAGTTATAGACTGTTGCCCAAGTGCGGGCACGAGGGAGAGCGTCTGATGAGCTGGACGGAAGAAAAAGTCTCGGTTTTGCGCCAGTATTGGGGTTCCGGTAAGAGCGCCAGTGAAATCGCCGAAATCATCGGCGGCATGTCGCGCAATGCCGTGATCGGCAAAGCCCACCGCCTTGGGCTCGCGGGGCAGGCAACGCCGGTCAAGGAGAAGAAGGCCAAGGCGAAACCGACCGCGATATTGACGGCGTCGTCCGGCCCAGCGGCTCCGCGGGTCAGGCCCCCGGTTACCGCGGCGAATGTGATCGAGCTCCAGCCCGGTGGCGGGGCAACGATCCTGGCTCTGACAGAGCGCATGTGCCGCTGGCCCCATGGCGATCCGAAGAAGCCTGGCTTCCGGTTCTGCGGCAAATCGGCGACGCCGGGCGCGCCCTATTGCGCCGAGCATCTGAAGCTGGCCTATCAGCCGCCGGCGCCCAAGCGTCGCGATACCGAACGCCGCGCCGCTAGCGGCTAGCCGTCAGAGGGTTCCAAGAAAAGCGCCCTGTCGGCCGACAGGGCGCTTTTTCTATTCTCACCGACGTGCCGGAAGGGGCGGGCTGGGGTTTTGCACCTATGACAAACAGCCCCATGCTGAGCGTTAGCGCCCGTCGGTTTCGGCAATAGCCGTTCAGGCCTTCGCCATCTCCGCCTTCAGGCCTTCATCCAGCTTGTCGAGGAACTGGTTGGTGGTCAGCCAAGGCTGTTCCGGCCCGATCAGGATCGCCAGATCCTTGGTCATGTAGCCGTTCTCGACGGTCTCGATACAGACCCGTTCCAGGGTATCGGCGAAGGCGGCGACATCGGGCGTGTCGTCGAATTTGGCCCGGTAGGACAGGCCCCGGCTCCAGGCGAAGATCGAGGCGATCGGGTTGGTCGAGGTCTCCTGGCCCTTCTGGTGCTGGCGGTAATGGCGGGTGACGGTGCCGTGCGCCGCCTCGGCCTCCACCGTATTGCCGTCCGGTGTCATCAGCACCGAGGTCATCAGCCCCAGCGAGCCGAAGCCCTGGGCCACCGTGTCGGACTGCACGTCGCCATCGTAGTTCTTGGCGGCCCAGACGAATCCGCCCTCCCATTTCATCGCCGCGGCGACCATGTCGTCGATCAGCCGGTGCTCATAGGTCAGCCCGGCGGATTTGAAGCGGTCGGCGAACTCGGCCTCGAAGACCTCCTGGAACAGATCCTTGAAGCGGCCGTCATAGGCCTTGAGGATGGTGTTCTTGGTCGACAGGTAGACCGGGTAGTTGCGCTGCAGGCCGTAGTTGAAGCAGGCGCGCCCGAAGCCGCGGATCGACTCGTCGAGATTGTACATGGCCATCGCCACGCCGCTGCCCTCGAACTCGAAGACCTGGTGGCGAATGGTCTCGCCGCCGTCGCGCGGAGTGAAGGTGATGCTCAGCATGCCGGCGCCGGGAATGCGGAAATCGGTCGCCTTGTACTGGTCGCCGAAGGCATGGCGGCCGATGATGATCGGCTTGTTCCAGCCCGGCACCAGCCGCGGCACGTTGCGGCAGATGATCGGCTCGCGGAACACGGTGCCGTCGAGGATGTTGCGGATGGTGCCGTTCGGCGACCGCCACATTTCCTTCAGGCCGAACTCCTCGACCCGGTCCTCATCGGGCGTGATCGTCGCGCATTTGACGCCGACGCCGTGCTGCTTGATGGCGTTGGCCGCGTCCACGGTGATCTTGTCGTCGGTCGCGTCGCGCGCCTCGATGCCCAGATCGTAGTATTTCAGATCGACATCCAGATAGGGCAGGATCAGCTTGGTCTTGATGAAATCCCAGATGATCCGGGTCATCTCGTCGCCATCCAATTCGACGATCGGGTTGGCGACCTTGATCTTAGCCATGCTGTCTTACTCCTCGGAACGATGCATTGCGGCGCGTTGGCGGGCCGCTTATAGCATCGCCAAGGCCGAGGGCAAACCGGCCATGACGCGGTCTTGATCGTTGGCTGAAACATAATCCGCTCACGCGGAATCGGCACCGGCCCGCCGCCCCGCCCGGCCACCCAATTGGGATACTGGCCCAGGGGAGTCTTGGGGGTGGCCGGGCGGGGGAGCGGGCCGGTGCCGTGAGAAAGGAATGCGCTCTAGTGTCCCGATTCTGAAATTCGCAAGAGCGAATTCCAGGATCAAAGGGACACTAACTGTATGATACTAGTGTCATTCAGCTTCCGAAATCCGGCACATGAAATGTGCCGAACTTCGAAACCATGACACTAGCCGGACAGTCCGGTCAGATACCAGAGGCCTTCTATGCGGTTGAAGGCGGCGGTGACCTTGTGGCCGTCATCGACGCCCACAATTACGCGCGCCTCGGTGCCGTCGACCGACAATTGCGGTACGGCGCGCCGGCTTGGAAACAGCATGGCGGGCTGGAATGAGTCGATGTTGATCGGCTCGGCGATCTCGACATCCGCTTCCGAGACAGCCTCCGCGATGGCTTCCGCTACGACATCGCTCTCCGTCGCCGGATCCGGCTCATCGATGACTTCCTGCAGCGGGAACCGGATCCGCGAGGTGATGGAGATGCTGCCCGGCAGGCCCTCGTCCTGGCCCATTAGCACATCGCTCATGCAATAGAAGGCGCGATAGAAGGCGTTGAAATCCTCATAACCATGCGGTGTCCGGCCGGGGAAGGCCCTGCGGGTGTCGAAGCCGCGGCATAGCAGGTTGGCCGGCTTGCAGGAGACATCGTCGCAGGAACCGGCCTCGGTCAGCATCCAGCGGCCCTCGACCGGGCGGAAGACAAGCAGGCGGTCGCCCCAATACAAGGCCTCGCTGCCGGTTCCGGTGAAGGCATCGCCGAGGGGCACCGGGGGCCTATCGCGGCCCGATAAGGTCAGCTCATCGTAGATCAGGTGTGGTGCGAATCGGCTGGCCCTGATGGTCTGCCCATCCCCGTCGGGCCGACGATAGTCGACAACCCTCAGCGGGAAGAGGATGTGGTCCAGATAGTCCTGCCGGCGATCCACCGCGACCGCACTGAGGAAGTCGGACCGGAAACGGGTAAAGCTGCCGACGCCGTCGGTCACCAGAATGGCGCTCGCCACCTGCATCGGCGCGGCATCGCGCCCGGAGGAGGGGGTCTTCTGCTGTGCGTCCGAACCGGCGGTCTGCGCAAACCGGTCCAAGGGCTGGGCCCCGCGCAGCTCCGCGGCCGTCACGCCGAAGCCAACCGGACTTGCCGTCCGCGATGAATTCTGGCCGGTAACGCAGGCCGTCAGGCCGATGACGAGGGAGGTTAGGCAAGCCGTTCGCGCAATTCGGCGCACGGCGCGACGCATGTGTCGGGACATGAGGCTACTCATCGGATGACCAGCGGACACTGCCGACCATCGCTCAAAATTGGTTTACGTGAGATTAACGAATGGCCCGTGATGGCGGCCTTGGTCACCGCTACATCCATTTCGCTTGGGGTGCGATGACGGGCTCCGGTTCCAGCGCCAGGGCATCGAAGATCTCATCGACATCGTCGACGACGCTGAAGAGATTGAGATGCGCCGTCTGTGCGAACCCCGCGCCGATCATGTGTTCCAGCATGTCGATCATCGGCTGCCAATAGCCGCCGCCATTGACGACCACCACCGGCTTGTCGTGCAGGCCCAACTGCTTCCAGGTGATGATCTCAAAGAACTCATCCAACGTGCCCAGCCCGCCGGGCAGGATGACAAACGCGTCGGAACGGTCGAACATCATGCGTTTCCGGGTGTGCATGCTGTCGACCACATGAAGCTCGGTGAGGTTGGTATGCTCGACCTCGAGCTCCTGAATGTGCGCCGGAATGATCCCGATGACCTCGCCGCCGGCATCCAGCGTCGAATCGGCGGCGATGCCCATCAGGCCGACACGTCCGCCGCCATAGACAAGTTGCAATCCGCGTTCGCCGATCTGACGGCCGATTCGGCGCGCCAATTCCTTGTGATCGTCGGCGACGCGATTGGACGAACCGCAATAAACGCAAATTGCCCGCACTTCGGTCATTGGTTCTCCTGGTGGATTTGACTTGGTGGTCGACAGGACCGTACATACTCACAATATGATGTTAGCGCAGAATGGTTTAAAAGCCGCTACCCGTGTCGGTCTTCACGCAATTGTGGAGATCTGGCGCCATCGAATGCGCGAAGAAATGCGCGGCGCTGATGTCGGCTCTACTCAACGGTCGCGCCGACGATAAGGAAGGAAACCTTGGAAAAGCGGGACAAGCGTGTCGTAGGCGCCGCGGTCGCCGCCGCGATCATCGTCGCGATCGCCATTTTGGCCGTCGGTTGGTTTGTCGTGAACGACGACGATTCCGGCTCGCAGACCGGTAGTGCGACACCGGGCGTACCCTCGACGGTGAGGTCCGAATCGGATGCCGGATCGACGCAGCCTGTGGCGGGTTCCACCGCCGGCGAGGCCCGGCCTTCTGAGGCGGCGGACGCCTCATCGACGGATAATGGCGCCGCCGTGTCGAGTCCTGGCGAGCCGTCAAACGGCGTTGCGGCCGGTAATCTTTTCACGACACCGAGCACGACCGACGCGCCGGCCGAACAGGGTTCCGCCGCATCCACGGATCCAAACGGTTCGGGGACCCCCCAGACAGCACCTCAGGCAACCAATGCCACGGAATCTCCGCCCGCGGGACGGACGGTGCTGACCGACGAGCAGGTGGCGGCGCTGCCGCCGATCATGGCGCCGAGCTTCGATGTGGTCCGGGTAAACGAACTTGGTGATGCGGTGATAGCCGGTCGCGCGGAGCCGCGGTCGGTTGTGATCATCTACGACGGCGACCGGGAAATCGGACGGGTTGCGGCGGACAGCCGGGGCGAATGGGTCTTCGTATCGGATCGGCCACTGGTTCCGGGCCAGCATGAGATCGGCCTATTGGCGCAATCAGGGCCGCAATCGCGGCTTTCCGATCAAGTCGTGGTTTTGATCGCGCCGGAACCGCGCCAGGATATCGCCGGCCAGCCGAGCGAGGGTGACCGGGAGCGCGAGAAGCCGCTGGCGCTTCTGGTGCCGCGCGGCGAGATCGGCGCCACCACCGTCCTGCAGTCGCCCCCGGCGGTGGCGTCGGGGCAGGCGGCCGACGATCCGGCGTCGCGGGTTGGACAGCCCGCAATCGCGTCATCGACGACCACCGCCACTGGCACGCCATCGTCGGGAGAGTCCGGGGCGTCGCCCTCGACGTCGGCCGGCTCGGCCCCGGTCAGCATCGATGTTGTCGATTATGACGAGGCCGGAAGGCTGATCGTCAGCGGCCGTTCGACCCCGCAATCCGATGTCCGGCTCTATCTCGACAATGAGTATGTCGGCACCGCGCGCACCGACAGCGACGGATCATTCCAGGTCCAGCCAACCGAACCGGTCGAGCCCGGTGTTTATGCCCTGCGTGTCGACGAAGTAAGTCCGGTCGGGTCGGTGACCGCGCGTGCCGAGACGCCCTTTCAGCGCGCCAGCGAAGTCGCGGAGGCACTGCCCGGTCATTCGCGCATCGTCGTGCAGCCGGGCAACAGCCTGTGGCGGCTCGCGCGGCAGGTCTATGGCCAGGGCGTGCAATACACGGTGATCTACCAGGCGAATACCGGCCAGATCCGTGACCCCGACCTGATCTATCCGGGGCAGATCTTCAATGTTCCGGCGATGCCGAAGGAAGTACCGGCCGGCGATCCGAGCTAGGCCGCTTCTCCCCCAATGGCGACCCAACTGATTTCCTGACTGACCATTGGCAATAGGAGCGGTGCCGAATGCTCGACCCTGTCATGCGTCGTCTGATCGATCCGCCGCTCGACCGGATGGGGCAGGGGCTGGCCGCCGCCGGTATCGGCGCCAATACGGTCACCTGGACCGGCTTTGCAATCGGCGTCGGGGCGATGGCCGCCTTGGCGTTTCAGCAGTATTGGCTGGCGCTTGCGCTGATCGGGTTGAACCGGCTGGCGGACGGGCTCGACGGCGCGGTTGCACGCCATGCCGGGGTGACCGATCTGGGCGGCTATCTCGATATCGTGCTGGATTTCCTGATCTATTCCGGCGTGGTGTACGGTTTTGCGATCGGCCGGCCCGACCAGGCCCTTGCGGCGGCTTTCCTGATCTTCTCCTTCGTCGGCACCGGCACCGCCTTCCTCGCTTATGCGATCATGGCCGCCAAGCGCCATATCACGACCGATCTGCGCGGGCGCAAGTCGCTCTTCTATATCGGCGGGCTGACGGAAGGCACCGAGACCATCGCCCTGTTCGTGGCGATCTGTCTCCTGCCGGACTGGTTCGCATGGCTCGCCTATGGTTTCGGCGCCTTATGCTGGTTGACCACCGGCGTCCGGATCATCGCGGCGATGGATGCATTCCGTGACTAGAGCACGATGAGATTAGGTCGATTGACCTAATCTCATCGTGCTCTAGAATCTTAGGAATAGAGTGGGATTCAGATTTGAAGTCGAGTCGACTTCAAATCATCCTGCTCTAGAGGCTGATTCAGGACACGCCCCGCTATTCAGCCGGGTTGGCCAAGGGTTGATTTGCGGCCGCGGGTATTTTCTTGCCACGCGGATTCCGGTACCCGGCGAATTCCGAACGCCACGAAGCCGCAAGATTGGCCCGGAACGCAGCGAATTCGGTATGCCACCAGGCCGCAAGATTGGCCCGGACCATCAGCGCGGACGGTGTCACCACCAGGGTCAACACCGTGGCGAAAGACAAACCGAAGGCGATGGCGGTCGACAGGCTGACCCACCATTGGGTGGAGGGCGCGCCGAATGAGACCTGCCGGCTGGCGAAGTCGATATTGGTCCGTAGCACCATCGGCATCAGGCCGAGGATCGTCGTCACCGTCGTCAGCAGGACCGGCCGCAGGCGCTGGCCCCCGGTGCGCAGGATGGCATCGCGCGCGCTGGCCCCGTTCTCCTTCAGCCGGTCGAAGGTGTCGATCAGGACGATGTTGTTATTCACCACGATGCCGGCCAGGGCGATCACGCCGACGCCGGTCATCACGATGCCGAAGGGCTGATCGGTCACCAGCAGCCCGATCATCACGCCGGTCGTGGACATGATGACCGCCGACAGGATCAGCCCGGCGCTGTAGAAGCTGTTGAACTGCGTCACCAGGATGATCGCCATCGTGAACAGGGCGATGCCGAAAGCCTTGACCAGGAATTGCTGAGCTGCGGCCTGCTCCTCGTCTTCGCCCTTGAACTCCCAATCGATCCTGGGGTCGAGGCCGGCGGTCGGCAGCCATTCGCGCAATTCGTTGACGAAGTCGGCGGGCAACAGGCCCTCGGCCACGTCTGCCTTCACGGTCATCACCCGGCGGCCGTCGACCCGGTTCAGCGTGCCAACCTTCGGCTGCGCGGTGCGGGTGACGAAATTGCTGATCGGGATCGAATTGAGCCCGGTGGAGACCCTGACATTGTCAAGCTGCTGCAGGTTCCGCCAGGATTCCGGATATCGCACGACGATGTCGATCTCATCATCGCTGTCGTCGGGGCGGAAGGCGCCGATGGTCAGCCCGTTGGTGACCAGCTTGATGGAATCGCCGACACCGGTGATGTCGACGCCGTATTTGGCGGCCTGGGCCCGATCCACGGTGATCTGCCACTCGATGGCAGGCACCGGGCGGTCATCCTCGATGTCGACCAGCCCTTCCATCTCATTCATCCGGGCGCGCACGGTTTCCACCGCACGTTCCAGCAATTCCGGATAGCGGGCGCTGAGCTCCACCTGGACCGCCTTGCCGACGGGCGGCCCGTTATCGGGCTCCCGGGTCTCCACATAGATGCCGGCAAGGCCGGATGTCAGACCGCGGATATCAGACAGGATCTCATCGGCCGGGCGCCGCTGGTCCCATTCGTTGAGCTCAATGGTGATCTGGCCGATGACGTCCTCCGCCACATCATCCCCGTCGCCGCCGCCGCCGGTGCGCGTGTAGACGGACGCGAATTCGTCCGACAGCATCAGCACCTGGGTTTCGACTTCCCGCATGAGATCGTCTTTGTTCCAGGACCGACAGATTGCCTCGCGCGTGCACCATGACGATGACCTGCTCGGGCTCGACGTCCGGGAAAAACTCGACGCCCTTGCCATGGGTGCCGAAATAGTACCAGGTCCCGACCATGGCCATCGCGGCGAGCAGAAGGACTTTGGCCGGGTGCCTCAATGCCTGTCCGAGTACCTTCAGATAGCCGCCGGTGAAGCCGCGGACTTTGCTGAGGTCGGCCTTGTCACCGCCAGCCAACGCCTGCATCTGGGCGGAGTCCGCACTGCCGTCGAACTTGCCGAAATAGGCGCCCAGCGTCGGAACGAAGATCAGCGCCATCACCAGCGACGCCGACAGGGTCGCCAGAAGCGTGATCGGCATGTATTTCATGAATTCGCCGACCACGCCGGGCCAGAACAGCAGCGGCATGAAGGCGGCGAGGGTGGTCGCGGTCGAAGCGATGATCGGCCAGGCCATGCGCTTCGCGGCCATGCCGTAGGCGATCTTGCGGTCCAGCCCCTCGGCCATCTTCCGGTCGGCGTATTCGGTCACCACGATGGCGCCGTCGACCAGCATGCCGACCGCCAGGATCAGCGAGAACAGCACCACGATGTTGACCGTCAGACCCAGCAGCGACAGCGCCAGGATGCCGGTCAGGAACGATCCCGGAATGGCAATACCGACAAGGCCGGCGGTCCGTATGCCCAGGGCACCGACCACGACGATCATCACCAGCAGCACGGCGCTGATCACGTTGTTCTGCAGATCCTTCAGCATCATTCGGATGTCTTCAGATCGATCCTGGCTGAAGGTGACCTGCACCGAATCGGGCCAATAGGAACGCTCCTCCGCGACGACGGCGCGCACGGCCTCGATGGTGTCGATGATGTTCTCGCCGGTGCGCTTGGACACCTCCAGCGCCACCGCGGGATAGCCATCGACCCGGGCAAAGCCCTCCGGATCCTCGAAGGTCCGCCGCACCGTTGCGATGTCGCGGAACTGCACCACCGCGTCGCCATCGACCTTGACGGGCAGGCTGAGGATGTCTTCCAGCTGCTCGAACAGGCCCGGCACCTTGATGGCGAACCGGCCATTGCCGGTGTCCAGGGTCCCGGCGGCGACCAGCCGGTTCGAACGGCTGACGACCTGGGCGATTTCGCTGCCGTTCAGTCCATAACTCTCTACCAGAAGCGGGTCGACGATGATCTCCACGATTTCCTTCCGGTCGCCGGCAATGCTGACCTCCAGTACCGTCGGCACGCTTTCGATCTCATCGCGCAGATCGCGGGCCAGGCGGACCAGAGTGCGTTCCGGAACGTCACCGGACAGGGTCACGACCAGCACTGGGAACAGGCTCAGATTGACTTCATTTACGGTCGGTTCGTCGGCATCCTCCGGCAGATCGGGCTTCACCCGATCGACTGCTTCCCGGACATCCTGCAAGGCGGTATCGACATCGAAACCGGCATCGAATTCCAGCAGGACATTGCCGCCGCCCTCATAAGAGGAGCCGCTCATCTCCTTGACGCCTTCGATGCTGCGCAGTTCCTCTTCCATTGGCCGCACCATCAGCCGCTCGGAATCCTCGGGCGAAATCCCGTCCAGGTTCATCGAGACGTAGATGATCGGGATGTTGATGTCGGGATCGGATTCCTTGGGAATCCCTATATAGGCCGCGGTGCCGCTGACCAGCAGCAGCAGCAGGGTCGCGATGACCGTCCGCGACCGGTGGATGGCGGCGTCGATCAGCGCGTTCAAGAACCACCATCCCCGACGACGATGTCGCCGACCGAGACCGGCTCGACTTCCTGGCCGTCCAGAACGAATTCCTGGCCTACCACGATCATGTTCAATGTCTCAGGCAAGCCACCGACCCAGATGAGTTCCTCGGTTCCACCCAGGATTTCAACCGGGTGGAACACCACGAACCCATTCTCGTCGACCGCCTTGATGCCGATCTGGCCATCGTTGGACAGGCTCAGCACTGCCGGAGAAAGACGGTGCCCGGAGACTTGCTCGATCGGCAGGGTCAATTCCGCCGTCAGCCCCTCGATCATCTGGCCATCGGGATTGTCGATCTCGATCTCGACCGTAAATGTGCGGGTGACCTCGTCGGCGACCGAGCCGACATAGCTGACCGCACCCTCGACCACCCTGCCATCGACCAAATGCGCGCTGCCGACGCGGCCGGGCGTGATTTGGCCCAGGTAGCGTTCGGAAATCTGGCCGACGATCCGCATGGGATCGAGGTCGACCAGCATCGCAACCGGATCGCCGTAGTCGACATAGTCGCCGATCTCGACATAACGGTGCTCGACCACGCCGTCGAAGGGCGCGCGGATGGTCAGGTTGGCCACGGCCAGTTCGGCGATCTCAACCGCCGCACGCGCGCCGTCCAGTGCTGCCTGTGCCTGCGCGAGTTGCGTGTCGGCGCGGTAGCCGCGTTCGTTGAGCTGCTTGGCGGCGTCAAATTCGATCCGCCGCTGCGCCATCAGCGCGTTGGCCTCATCCAGCTTTGCCATCCGGTCGTCGATGTCGATCCGGACCAGTGCCGTACCGGCAGCCACCCTGGCGCCACGCCGGACCAGAACCGCATCGATCAACCCGGTTGCTTCGGCCCTGATTTCAATCTTGCGATCGGACAGGGTGCGGCCCTGCAGGATCAGCGTATTGACCATGGGCTCGGCCGATACAAAATCGACCCGGACTTTTGCCAGTTCCCGCTCCGGCACCCCGGTCGAGGCTTCTTGGATTTCGGCCTCCGCGGAATCGGATCCCGGCAACTGCCCGGACAGAATCCAGGCCGTAGCCACGATCGCAATACCGGCTGCGATCATCCAGGACCGTCGCATTGTTACCCCTCGCATGTTCGTTGTCTGCCATGGCCTGTACGGCCCGGCGCGGGTTGCGGTGAATTACTCCGCGACGTCCCGCTGCAGATGCTCGCCGATAAGTTCGTGGCCGTATTCTTCGACATAGGCGAGTGCGGCACGGTGCATCGCCAGGCCGAAATTCCGCACGAAACGCTCACCGGGCGAGCGAAATTCTCCGCAGGATTCAAGCTGCTCCAACTGGACTTTGTGATACACGGCGCGCTCCGCGATGCGGCGGTCGAGGTCGGCCGGAGATATCAGGTCGGAGAAGAACATCATGTACATGAAGTCAGAACGGAACTTGTCCTCGCCCGGCGGCCGGTTGACCGCTTCGAACAAGGCGTGACGCCCCTTCTGGGTGATCGCATAGACCTTCTTATCAGGTCGTGAATCCTGCGGACGCTGCTCACAGGTGACCAAAGTCTCTTCGGTCAGCTTCTTCAGAGCCGGATAGATCGAGCCGAAGCCTGCCTCCTGAAAATGGGAGAACGGCCCTTCCTCGAACTGCTTGCGTATCTCGTATCCGGAACACGCGCCTCGGCTCAGCACGCCGAGACATAGAGTTTTAACATCCATGGATCACACTCCTGTGATCCCGAACGTATCACTGATTTATATATTTGCAAGAGATATAACGAATTGATATAAGATTGATCACTGTACACGTTCTCGAGGCCTATCGGCCGGTGACCCTGGTCACAGACAGCCCGGCCGGATTTGGCCATCTTGGGATCAGCTCGATCGTCCTCCCTCGATACGAGCGCCTCCCTAGACTACTGAGCCCCCGTTTTGGACGGGGGCTTTCTTTTTGGCATCGTCCTTGTTTAGAGGTGCCGGTATCGGCGGGCTGGATTGGCCCGCCGATACCGGAAGTCGGCTAGTTGTTCGTCGGTTCTATCGGCGCCGGCTTCGGAGTTGCCGATGGCAGCTCCCCGAGCTGCTGATCGGCCTGCGGTGCCGCTGAATCATCCCGTTGCGCTGTACTTTGATCGTCGCAAGCGGCGATCGCGAACATCGCGGCGGCCGCGGCCAGGATGACCGGCAACCGTCTCCTATGGTCTGAAAGGGGCATGATACCTCTCCTTTGGCTTTGCGCCGTTTCCCAGCGCTGAGGGGGACCCGCCCTCGTCGGGAGGCCGGATCCCGTAGGTCCCGCACGGGCCACATCTGCATGCCGGGCCCTGAACCTGTCCTTGGCGACTCGATCCGGGGGAGTCGGGGCGTTACCCCCGGTTCGAGACCGAGTCTGCAACAGGCCCAGGCGGCCTCTGAGGCAGGTCGATCCGTCATACGGGCACGCTGATGCTAGACCCGCATTCGGTGACCATAGCGTGACAAATATTGGACGTTATCAACCCAAGGTGAGCATTGGGACTTGCCCCTGCTGCGACCGCAAAAGCGGCGAATCAGCCGCTCGGGCTGTCACAGGGATGGCGGTCGCGGCGATGGTCGCGCGGGGCCGAAAACCGAGTTTCCGCGGCGTCATTAAAATCGCAGCAAATTCAAGAGGTTCAGCGATGAATGGTGGAAATCTTTCGCGCCATCTTGCCGCCTTTATTGACTGCGAGCTTCCGCTAAATTCAAGATGGGTGCCAACCCCGGCCGAACTCCATTGATTCGGCCGCGACTAATGGCGGAGCACGGCATCGGATTTCAGGATGCCGTGGCGGTCTGGGGACGAGTTCGGACGCCCCGGATCGACGATGGCCGGCAGTAGCCGCCAGGCTCCGTCGCAACGGGATCGTCCGGGGCCAAATGGCGGGACGAAAGGAATATTGTGGCAGCGCCCAGAAACGCGCCAGTCGTTGAAATGCCCCAACCGGTCAAGCTGCGTGGCGGAACCTTTACCCTCCTTGTGGTTCAGGTGGTGGATTTGCGCGATCCCGGCTTTTTCACCCAGCTGGCAGAGAAGATTGCCCAGGCGCCGACCTTCTTTCAGCATGCGCCGGTGGTGCTCGACCTGCAGGGTCTGTCCGGCAGCGGGCCGTTCCACTTCGACGAGTTGGTGCTCGGCCTGAGGCAGCATGAACTGACCCCGGTAGGGGTTCAGAACGGCACCGATGAGCAGAATCGGGCCGCCGTTGACGCCGGTCTGAGTGTCTTTCCGGTATGGCGCTCGTCACCTTCTGAGGAGAGTCGGGCGGACGAAAATCGGGGGCCGGATTCGCAGCCGGAGAAACAGACCGTCGGCGGCCGGGCCACGGTCGTCACCCGTCCGATCAGGTCCGGCAAGGAAGTCTATGCCCGTGGCGGCGACCTCATCGTGATGACCACGGCGAGCACCGGCGCGGAATTGCTGGCCGACGGGCATGTGCATGTCTATGGCCGGTTGCGAGGTCGCGCCCATGCCGGCGTTACCGGCGATCAGAGTGCGCGCATCTTTTGCCAGATGCTGGATGCGGAGTTGGTTTCAATTGCCGGGCATTGGCGGGTACGGGATGACATCCCGGAAGACCTGATAGGTAAGGCCGTCCAAATCTTTCTTGATGGGGAACGGCTGATGATCGAGCCGCTGACCTGATGTATACGGTTGCAACACTTAACTGGCGGAGAAGCTAGTGCCGAAGATTATCGTGATGACGTCGGGAAAAGGCGGAGTGGGCAAGACCACGTCCAGCGCCGCTATTGCGACGGGGCTCGCTCTGAAGGGCCACAAGACAGTGGTGATCGATTTCGATGTGGGTTTGCGGAACCTCGATCTGCTGATGGGATGTGAGCGCCGGGTGGTGTTCGACTTCATCAACGTAATCCAGGGCGAAGCCAAGCTGAAGCAGGCGCTGATCAAGGACAAGCGGGTCGACAACCTGTCGATTCTGCCGACCTCCCAGACCCGCGACAAGGACGCCCTGACCAAGGAGGGCGTGGCCCGCGTCCTCGACGAGCTGCGGCAGGAATTCGACTACATCGTCTGCGACAGCCCGGCCGGGATCGAGAAGGGCGCCCTGCTGGCGCTCTACTTTGCCGATGAGGCGATCGTGGTGAGCAATCCCGAGATTTCATCGGTCCGCGACAGCGATCGCATCCTCGGCGTGCTGGCCAGCAAGTCGCGCCGCGCGGAGCTGGGCCTGGAGCCGGTCCGCGAGCATCTGTTGCTGACCCGGTACGACACCCAGAGGGTCGCGCGCGGCGAGATGCTGACCGTCGAGGACGTGCTCGATATCCTGGCGATCCCGCTGCTTGGCGTGATCCCGGAGAACGAAGCGGTCCTGCGGGCCTCCAATCTGGGGACGCCGGTGATCTTCGATCGCGAGGCGCCGGCCGGGCAGGCCTATGCCGACGCTGTTGGTCGTTTCCTCGGCGAGACCCTGGAACATCGCTTCATCAAGGAAGAGAAACGTGGCCTCTTCCAGCGCCTGTTGCGGAGGACGGCATGAGATTGCTGGACCTGTTTCTGAGGTCGTCGCCGCCATCGGCGCCGGCCGCAAAGGAGCGTCTGCAGATCCTGATGGCGCATGAGCGGGCCGGCCGTAAAGGACCGGATTTCCTGCCGAAGCTGCAAAGGGATCTGTTGCGGGTGATCGCCAAGTACATCCGGGTCGATGACGACAAGGTGTCGGTGCAGGTCGAGGATGCCGGTGGCGTGTCGATGTTGGAGGTCAATATCGAGCTGCCCGGCGGAGCCGCCACCGCGGGGCGTTAGAAATCGATCGTGGTGTGCTGCGGAGGAGGCCGGTTTGGTCGATAATGGCCGGCCCCGCTGCACCGAGCTTCGTTCTGTCGATCCTGAAGGATCTTGGTCCGCCCGGCGACGATAGAGGGGTCGTTTCAGCTGGGCCGGTGACGGCCGCTCAGTCGGCGCGCAAAGATCGCGTCCATGCGCTCCACCGTTGCCTTTGACAGGCCAGTGAAGCTTCCGGAAATCAGGCCGGTGGCGATGTCGCGCTGATCGATTTCCGCCATAAGCTCGAAGGATTGCGGGCCTTCGCCGCTCGGGATGATAATCCTCACACTGGTTTTCGATCCGGGCCGCAGATACCCCTTGTAGCCGCCGCAACGGAAGCCGGACATGCTCCAGCTATGAAGCGGGAGTACCTGACCGTCGATCGAAATTGTGGCGATTCTCGCCAGGTCTTCGGACTTTTCCTGCATCTTTCCTCGGGCAGTATGGCCTCCGGAGCCGGGCTTCAGTCCCATCGGAGAACTCCAGCCATATTGTTGGCAGGGCGTCGACCAATGCGGATGTTTCCGCTGTCCATGTGGCCAAATCAGCACCCTGCGGGCATTTGGAATCTATAGCGCATGCCGGTCCGCGTCGATGGAAACGTTGTGGTTCCACCAGGCGTTGGCCGCATGGCATGCAGGGGGGAGCGGAATTCGCCCAATTAGTCGAGTTGTGCCGCAGTTTTACGCCATATTCCTTGGCGCAACACGCTCGAACGCCCGGAGGTCCGCATCTTCCCGCACCACCGTTGAAGTGGGGCTCAGCGTGCCAACGACTCGATATAGGAGACCAGATCGTCGATTTCCCGGCCGACCAGATGGCAGCCGGCGCACCATTTTTCGGCGAGGACCCTGCCCGAATTCGCGTCGCCAGCTATGGCCGGCCTTGCCGCCAGCGCGGCGAAGACGGCAACCAACGCCAGCACGCTTCGTGCATGTCGACTGAAAATGCGTTGAGTTTCAGCTGGTTCGCCAAGTGCCATAATTCGACCGTCGCCCGGAAAGTGTCATTGCAGACTGGGCAAGACGATGCGGCGCAAGGGCGGAGCCGGCATTGATATGGCTCAAGCTACGCGGCCCGGCAACGAACGGTGAGAAACGGTGCGGCCTCAATCGGCCGCGGCAGGTACGGCTACGACCGACAATCGGTCGGATGTGGGCCGTCCAGCGGATGCTCGTTGTCTTCTGACATGGTCTGCCTCCAATTTGGGCTGGTTTCGGTTTCAGCAGTCACGCGACGACCGAATCAGCCTTTCCAAGTGGCGATCGAATATCCCGTTTGCCGTGACAATTGCGGGACATCGTCAAGACCCCGCCGTCATCTTCGGCCCATACATTGTCTCGCCATGACCATTAACAAGGTGTGACGGCTTTTGCGTTGATGAATATTTTTTGGCCGCATGCGGATCATTTCCCCTGTGGCCGCCAAAATGGTCAATGGCCGATGCTCAAACCTCGGCGACTTTCAGCACTGCTTCCGCCGAAAGCCGCGCCGCCATTTCCCTTAGGCGCAGCGCTATTTCTTCCAGCTCCGCCTGGTCCGGGTTGCGTTCGAGTTCGCATTTGTCGATCAACTCGGCTGCATGCCGAAGATCCCTGATGGCACCTCTTCGCATCGCCTTTGTCCCCACTCGGTGTTCCCCGGACCAAAGGCTCGCTCATGGCGGCTAAAAGGTCGTTAATATGCGGCGGGCCGACAATCACGGTCTGTCTGGGAATGCCTGTCGGAAATGTCCTGCATTGCCTCGCATCGCTCGACTTACCGCGACTTCCGCCATAGTATCGCCCGGTCCATCAAACAGGCCCAGAGCCATAAAAAAGCGGTTGTGATGTCTTCTCGGATACTGAATTGCGTGGCGGCATTCTGCGCCGCGATGGTTTTCGCATTGCCTATGTCGGGGCCTGCATCGGCTCAATTCCGCATGGACACCTCCGCCGGGCAGGCGGCCAATGCCATGGGAATGCCGACGATCGGCGATATGCAGACCGGCCAGATTGGCTACGTGGCGTCATTCACACCCTGCATCGAGCGGCAGGGCTTGTTTCTGCCCGACTTGACCACGGTGACGACCGAGCCCCTGACCTTCGCACAGAATTTACGCGTTGAAATCGATGCCGATGGCAATATCGTCGCCGAACTGTTTGTCGGCGCAGATGTTCCGGATCAGCAGGAAGGTCTTCGACAATTGGCGCTCACGATCGCCAATGCATCGAGCTGCGCCGCGGAGAACTATTACTTTCCAAACGATTACAGCGATCTTCGCGCGATCGCATCGGTCAATGGAAACACGTCGCTGGCCGGGCTGATCGATTCCCTGGTGCGCTAGCGGTTTCTGCCAGCCAGCGCCTGATCCCTCCGCGAAACCGGCCAAGAGCCGGCCAATTGGCAGAGAGCCTTGCTGATGCTCGGTTCAACCATGATTCATGGGGCTTGGACGGGTCGGAAATTCAAGAGATTGTTGATCGGGCTGACTATTTTAGTAGCCGGGGGTTGTAATCGGCGATTGCCCTGAGGCCGAATTTCGCTATCATATTGCTCTCGGAGGGTAATTTTCTTTCTTGACCTCCCTGTAGCCTGTTGATGGCACTCCAAGACTAACCGCCGTGTCTTCGATGCGGCGGTTTTTTTGTCCGGCGGCATGAGCCGGGGCCGTGAGGAACTTTGGGAGCCACCACGGCGGTGGTTGCCCGCGCCCGCCGATGGGGGGATGGACATTCGCGCAGCGCGGCGACACTCTCCCCGGGGCCTAGCAAGCACCGAATCATGACGGCGATGCCTCCCGATCTTCCCCATTCAACGGACCCGCCGGCCGGTCTGGACCCGTCTCGTCTCGATATCGAGACACGTCAGCCGACGCTGGATGAGGTGTCAAAGCGGGTTCGGGACGGCGAGTGCGAAATTGGACCTGGAGCCGAAGCTGGGCAGGATTCCACCGACTCCTGGACGATGACGGCAAAAAGCCGACTCGTTGAGAGCATCCTGATCCGGGTGCCGCTTCCAACGTTCTATATCGACGCGGCGGATGAGGACCGTTGGGTTGTCATCGACGGCAGGCGCAGATTTGCGGCGATTTGCGACTTCGTGCTCGACAAGGCTTTTGCACTGACGGGGCTGGAATACCTGGCCGAGTTGGAGGGGCAGGGATATGACGATCTGGCGCGGGCGCTGAAACGTCGCTTGGGCGAGACCCAGATCACCGTCGAGGTGATCAAGCCCGGGACCCCTGCGGCCATTCGCTATAATCTGTTCCGGCGCATCAACCCGAAGCGGTCGCCCCAATCGGTTCGCGATGCCGTCATGCGGGGTGCCGCCGTCACCATGATCGACCGGCTGGCGGACAGCGATTGCTATCGGGCTGCAATCGGCGCCGACAGCACGGCCGATCGAGAGGGGATACTCCGGTTCCTGACCTTCTTTCCAATGGTCCACCCGCCGGTATTCGAACCGCCGCTTGAGACATTTCTCAATCGGACCCTGGAGGGGCTGAATGACGAGACGCTCGATGGCATGATCCGCCGCCATCTGTTGGAACAGAGCTTCGACACGGCGATGAAGACTGCCGCCGCGCTGTTCGATGGCGCCGCCTTCCGCGACAAAGGCGCCGCTGAAGAGGGTGGCGAAGAAACGCCGGCGCTGTTCAATCCGGCGCTGTTCGAAATATGGTCGGTTTGCCTGGCGCGCTTTGGCCCGGCGGAGACCGACCGCCTGCTCGCAAGGCGCGAGGAGGTTATCAAAGCGTTCACCGAATTGCTGCACGATCATGGCTTCGCTGCCGCGACCGCGCCCGGGACCGACGATCCCGACAGCGTCCGCGCGCGGTTCACGGCGATCCATGATCTGGTACGGCAATTCGTGAGCGCATGATCCGCACACTTCGGTTCCACAACTTCAAATGCTTCGAGGATCAGGGCCTGGACCTGGCGCCGGTCACGCTGCTGACCGGCCTCAATGGCATGGGCAAATCCTCGACGATCCAGGCGCTTTTGTGCCTGCAGCAATCCAGCGGCGACCGGCTGTCGCTTAATGGCGAACTGGTGCAGATCGGCACCGCGTCCGATGCGCTCTACGAGCACGCCGCCGATGACGAGATCGGCATCGCCGTGGACGATCGCGAATACCGCTTCGTCTACGATCAGGCGACCGCCAACGAGTTGGTGGTGGCGGACGGTGCACCGGAGCTGGACCGCCCGCTGGACAAGGAGGGCTGGCAGTATCTGAACTGCGAGCGCTACGGACCACGCAGCGCCCTGGCGATGAACGACACCGTGGTGCGCGATCGGCGCCAGCTTGGGATCAGGGGCGAATTCGCCGCCCATTTCCTGGCGGTGCATCAGAAGCTGACGGTGCCCAAGCATCTGCGTCACCCCGACGCGGCCGGCAATCTGCTGCCGGCCCAGGTCGACGCGTGGATGGGCGAGGTGTCTCCGGGCACGCGGCTGGAAGCCAACCCGTTGCCCGAGGTCGACCTTGTCCGGCTGTCGATCAATTTCGCCGACCGAGAGGGCAAGACAAGGGGCTACCGGCCGACCAATGTGGGTTTCGGCATCAGCTATATCCTGCCGGTGATCATTGCCGGGCTGGCGGCAACTCCGGGATCCCTGCTGATGGTGGAGAACCCCGAGGCGCATCTGCATCCGCGCGGCCAGGCCCGCATGGGCGAGTTCCTTGCCATGGCCTCCCAGGGCGGTGTCCAGGTCCTGCTGGAGACCCACAGCGACCATCTGCTGAACGGGATGCGGCTGGCGGTGCATGGCGGCCGGGTGCCGCCGGAGGATGTGGCGATCCACTATTTCGCCAAGGAGGTCGACAAGGGCCGTTCCGTCCACAAGGTGATCTCACCGAAGGTCGACCGGAACGGCCGCATCGATACCTGGCCGGACGGTTTCTTCGACGAATGGGACAACGCCCTGAATCACCTCATCATGCCGGCGGCGGAGTAGGGGCGAACCATGGAAATGATATTCAACGAGTTGAGCCTCGACCCGCCCTTCGGCGATTCCTATTTGGCCCGCGAGAAGATCGCCAACTTCATCCGCACCATGGCGGTGGCGCGCATCCGCGGCGTGATCGGCCCGCTGAGGACGCCGAGCAATTTCTGCTCCCTGGATCTCGCGCCCGGCTATTCGATCGGCGCCTGGTTCGTCGACGAGACGGTCGAGCGCGAGTTGAAGGGCCGGCTGCGCAGTGAGGTCACCAAGGCGCCCTATCTGGAAGAGCTGTTCGCCGCCTTCGAGGAGGCCAACGACGCCCTGGCAGAGGTCCAGCATGACGGGTTGGCCGGTGTCGGGCTTGGCCTGGCGGCATTCCAGGACCTGCCTTTGCTCAGCTTTGCCGCGGAGCGCTGGCAGGAAGTCGAGCTGACCGTCGAGACTCATCTCCTGACCGAGGAAGAGGAGGCTGTCGAGACCCAGGCGGTGGTCAACTGGCACGACCCGAAATCGATCGGCGGCTTCGAGACCTGGATCGACGACCGGCAGCGCTCGGAAATCCGGGATGGTGAGGAGTTGCTGACCCAGGCGGAGGAAATCCTGCCGCGGCTCGACTTCATGCCGGGCTGCCGCGACCACATCATCGCCTTGACCGGAAACGAACGGCCGTTCCGCGAGGTGGTCCGCCATCTGATCGCATTGAACCGCCGGGCCGCGACGTGGTTCGACGGATCCTTCGAGTCCGGGTGCGAGGTGCCATGCTCCGATGAGAGCGAGACCGTGCTGAATAGCACCCGGTTCCGCCAGGCCCGGACCTTCGTCTGCGATGACGGCGAGGCCCGGGTTTTCTCGTGGCATTCCAAGATCAACTGCCAGGCATGGCGTATCCATTTCATCGCCGACGCGGCCACCCGCCGCGTCGCCATCGGCTATGTCGGCCGGCACTTGCCGACCGCCCACGACCGGACCTGATCCAAGCCCGCACTTCCTGCCCTGTCGGCGGGAATGCGCCGCGCAGACCGTGGCCAGTATGAGAAATGCGGGCTATACGAAACGGACCCGCCACAAGGGCGGGTCCGATGTCATCACAGATCCTTGTGACGGTCGCCTAGATCGGGATGATTTGAAGTCGACTCGACTTCAAATCTGAATCCCGATCTATTCCAGTATTCAAGAGGACGATTCAGAGATGAGGTCACGTGACCTCACCTCATCGTGCTCTAGTTGGCCTTGCAAGGGTTGCATGGGTTGGCGGCGCAGGGGTTTGCCGCGGCGCATGGGTTCGCGGCGGCGCACGGATTGGCCGCACAGGGATTGCACGGGTTCGCTGCCGCACACGGGTTGGCGCAACAGGGGTTGCTCTTGGCCGCGCACGGGTTGGCGCAGGCGGAACAGGGGTTGTTCTGGGCAACTTCCACCAGGCCGGCGGCCGGAACCGCGGTGGGCAGCGCAAAAGCGCCAGCTGCCGTTGCCATCCCGATAGCCATCATCGTCTTCTTGCCGAACATCGAAGTCTCCTTGCCTAAATCGCATTTATTGGGACGCCGGCCGGAGGGCTGTGCCAAAGCAGGGGCCGCCAGGGGCACGACGCTGACCCCCACGATCTAGCGAACTGGACTGCGATGGGCGAATCGCGACGTTTCAATTGGTTGTGATGCGAGCGGAGATCGTATCGCGTAGGGCAGCGATGCCGAGTTCAATCGGGCCGGGACCAGCGGCCCTTCGGCGGTGCCGTCCGACCAGCCAGGGATTCGGCCTTGCGCTTCGTCGACGGGGCGACATTGCCGGCGGAATCGACCATGAAATCGGCTGGCTTGGCGGGGTTTTCTTCTGATTGGTTCGTTTCGGCTTCGGGTTGGGGGTAGGTATTTGGCAACGGCATTTTGACCTCGCTTTGGGGTGGCGGAGCTCGGAGTCCAACTCGGCTGGGCCCGTCACAGCGACATGGCGGCATCGCGAGCGCTTGTACACACATAACGGATGATCATGCGTCTGCATTCCCTGCGGGAATAAATATTTTCGATGTGTGTTTTAGTTGCCGCCCGGCCATCGGCTGATCGACCCGACTCAACGATTGCGGCAGCCGCAGACGCGAGCCGGCTAGCCGACGATGCGGCACCTGGAAATCGAAGTCAGGGAAAAGCTTGGCTGGGGGACGTGGATTCGAACCACGGTTCTCGGAGTCAGAGTCCGATGTCCTACCGCTAGACGATCCCCCAGCGTGAGGGCGCGGTTCCTAACACACCATCGGGCCGTTGTTAAGCCCCAAGCGGCGGCCTTGGCAGAATTGGGCGCAGTCGTCTTTCCTTGGTGGCGCGGCGAATTGCGCGTTAACATCGCAACCAAGGAATCAGAACGCGCCGGCCGATTCGAAGACTGGCGCGCGGGCCAACAGGGAATAGCACCCACCATCCCAGGAGGATGACACGTATGACGGCCTTGCAGCCGCTTCGGCAAGGAGCGTTGTCCGCAGTGATGCAGCGCATCCCAAGGATCGCGCGACGCCGCCCGAAGCAGCTGCAAGGCCGCCCGAAGGGTCGCATCCCGCGCCCGCCGGAGGGCGTCACCGCCACTTGCCGATGCGCTGCATCGCCGGCGCGACGCTTTCTGCCCGGCGAGCGCGGGATGCGATCATACGTATCGTCCTCCTGGGATGGTGGGTGCTAGGTCGCGATCGTGGCGCATGTCACAATTGACGGGCCCGACGGCGATACGGCGATCCGAGGCTTGCCGCCAAGGATCACTTGCGCGGCGGTCGATCTGGGGACCAATAATTGCCGCCTCTTGGTGGCGCGGCCAACGCCGCAGGGGTTCCAGGTGATCGATGCGTTCAGCCGAATCGTCCGATTGGGCGAGGGTCTCGACAGGAGCGGCCGGCTGGCGCCGGGCGCCATGGGCCGAACGTTATCGGCGCTGCGGATTTGCGCTGGGAAGATGCGGCGGCGCGGTGTTGAGGCGAGCCGCGCCGTGGCGACCGAAGCCTGCCGGCGCGCTGTCAACTTCGATGATTTCCGCTGCAGGGTCCGCGACGAGGTCGGGCTCTCGCTTGAGGTGATCAGCAGCGAGGAAGAGGCGCGTTTGGCGCTTTACGGCTGTGCGCCGTTGCTCGATCCGGACATCGGTTTTGCCTTGTTCTTTGACATCGGCGGCGGCAGTACCGAGTTGACCTGGCTCTCGATTGGCGGCCCCCAGGGCGCCCGGTTGGAAGACTGCATCAGCCTGCCCATCGGAGTGGTTACGCTGTCCGAGCGTTTCGGCGGCGGTGATGTGAATGAAGAGCACTATCGACAGATCGTCGCGCTGACCCAACCGGCGCTGGCGGAATTTGAACGGCGCAACCGGATTGGCGAGAAGATTGCCGCGGGTGAGGTTCAGATGCTCGGCTCTTCCGGAACGGTCACCACATTGGCGGGCGTAGCGAACGGTTTGAGGCGCTATGACCGGTCCCAAGTGGACGGGACCTCGATCCGGGCCGCCGATGCCAGGCGGGTCTCGCGCCGGCTCTTGGATATGTCCCCCGCTGAGCGGGCCGCCCAGCCCTGCATCGGGCATGAGCGGGCGGATCTGGTAGTTGCCGGCTGTGCGGTGCTGGAAGCGATCCTGGACGCCTGGCCGGTTGACGAGCTACGGGTCGCCGATCGCGGCGTCCGCGAAGGCATTCTGTTCGACCTGATGGCGGGCTGGCACGCCGCAGCAAGACAAAGTCGTTAGGAGCCTGTCCGAGTAATGCTTGTGGCCATCATCGCCCTGGTCGACCCGAAGGGCCGCGTTTTCAAGAGCTCGGGACGTCGTCCGGCGCCGCTCGCGATGCATCCAGCATCGCCACGCGACCCCGTCCTAGCCCAAGCTCCTGAAAACGCGGTGATGGCCACAAGCATTGCTCGGATAGACTCCTAGTGGCCAAATCTCCCGGTACCGGAGGGTCGCGGCCGACGGGGCGCGGCCAGCATACCCGCGTAAAGACCGCCGGAAAGCGCAAATCCTCATCGACCCGGTGGCTTCAGCGACAGCTCAACGACCCCTATGTGGCCGAAGCGAAGCGCCAGGGCTACCGATCCCGTGCCGCCTTCAAGCTGTTGCAGATCGACGAGAAGTTTTCCCTGCTCCGGGCCGGCCAGAGGATTGTCGATCTGGGGGCGGCGCCCGGCGGCTGGACTCAGATCGCCGTTGCCCGCGCGAAGCCGGGGAAGGCGGGCGGTCAGGTGGTGGCGCTCGACTATCTGGAGATGGATGCGATTCCCGGTTCGACCATCCTGAAGGTCGATTTCCTGGAGCCTGACGCCCCGGATCAGTTGAAAGCGGCCCTGGGTGGCCCTGCCGATCTCGTGCTTAGCGACATGGCGGCGCCGACCACCGGGCATGCCGCCACCGACCATCTCAGGATCATGGCACTGGCCGAGGCCGCGGCGCTGTTTGCGTCCGAAGTGCTCGCCCCGGGCGGCGCCTTCGTCTGCAAACTATTCCAGGGCGGAGCGGAGAAAACCCTCCTGGATATTCTCAAGCGCGACTTTGCCAAGGTCCGCCACGCCAAGCCGGAAGCCAGCCGTTCGGATTCGTCGGAAAGCTATCTGGTGGCGACGGGGTTTCGGGGCGGTGGTTCGCAACATTCGGAATTGGCCCATGGCTAGTGGCCTTACCGGGCACACGAAGATCCGCCATGCCGTCATCGACTTCGAGGCATCCGGCCTCGGCTGGGGCAGCTTTCCGATCGAAGTCGCCTGGGGATGGCTGGATACCTTCGAAGTCGACTCCTACCTGATCAAGCCAACGGATGAATGGCTCGAAACCGGACTGTGGGACTGGTATGCGGAGGCCGAAATCCATCGGATCAGCCGCGACCGTCTGGTGGCCGAGGGAACCCCGGTGACCGTGGTGACCGAGCGCATGATGACGGCATTGTCGGAACATGCGGTCTATTCCGATGCGCCGCCATTCGACGGCGATTGGCTCGATACGCTCTTCGAGGCCGTCGGCAGGAAACCGCCGGTGAGGATCGAATCGATCGACGGGTTTTTCTGTGACCGGTTTGATATCGAGTTCGTCGAGACCGCCAAGGAGGCGGCGAAGTTGTCCTGCCCGCCGACCCATCGGGCTGCTGATGACGTTCGGCATCTATTGGAGGTTTTCCGTTTGGCCTCGGCCCGCAGCCAATAGAGGGATGACCGTCAGCCGCGTTTGGCTGTATCGGGGCCGGTATCGCCGACCGAACACGATCCCCGCATGACGATCAAAATTGCATCGCATCGAACTGCGTCCTTCCCATGCGGTTGCCCGTGGGTATAGTGCGGCGAATTTCCCTGCTGCCGGAGAGACCACAGGTCACCCATGGAAATTCGCGAAGCCCTGACATTCGACGACGTCCTGCTGAAGCCTGCGGCATCGTCCGTCCTGCCGATGGCGGCGGAGACCCGCACCCGCCTGACCCGCAACATCGAGCTGGGTATTCCCCTGCTGTCGGCGGCGATGGATACGGTGACGGAAGCGCCGCTGGCGATTGCCATGGCCCAGGCTGGCGGGATGGGCGTCGTTCACCGCAACCTCGACATCGAGGCCCAGGCCGAAGAAGTCCGCAAGGTAAAGCGGTTCGAATCGGGCATGGTGGTCAACCCGATCACCATTACCCCTTCGGATACGTTGGCGGATGCGCTGGCGTTGATGCGGCTCCATGCGATTTCCGGGATTCCGGTGGTTCAGAAGAACGGCAAGCTGGCCGGTATCCTCACCAACCGCGATGTGCGGTTCGCCTCCGATCCGAATCAGCCGGTGGCGGAATTGATGACCAAGGCCAATCTGGTCACGGTTCCCGACGGCACCGATCGTCAGGATGCCAAGCGTCTGCTGCATCAGCATCGCATCGAAAAGCTGTTGGTGATCGACGACGACTATCACTGTATCGGGCTGATCACCGTCAAGGACATCGAGAAGGCGCAGCTGCACCCCGACGCCTGCAAGGATGAGCAGGGACGGCTGCGGGTCGCCGCCGCCACCGGCACCGGCGACAAGGGGTTGGCGCGGGCGGAAGCGCTGTTCGACGCCGGTGTCGACGTGCTGGTGATCGACACAGCCCACGGTCATTCCGAAGGGGTGCTGAAGGGTGTCGAGCAGGCCCGCAGGCTCAGCAACTATACGCAGATCGTCGCCGGCAACGTGGCGACCGGTGAGGGCGCCAAGGCCCTGATCGATGCCGGCGCCGACGCGGTCAAGGTCGGTATCGGGCCGGGATCGATCTGCACCACGCGGATCGTCGCCGGCGTCGGCGTGCCGCAGCTCACCGCGATCATGTCCGCCGTGGAAGCGGCCGCGAAGAGCGGTGTTCCGGTCATCGCCGATGGCGGCATCAAGTACTCCGGCGACCTTGCCAAAGCGATCGCCGGTGGTGCTGATTGCGCCATGATCGGCTCGCTGCTGGCCGGCACCGATGAGGCGCCGGGGGATGTGGTCCTGTATCAGGGGCGGTCGTATAAATCCTATCGGGGCATGGGCTCGCTGGGCGCCATGGCGCGCGGGTCCGCCGACCGCTATTTCCAGCAGGAGGTGTCCGATAGCCTCAAGCTGGTGCCCGAAGGGGTCGAGGGCCGGGTGCCGTACAAGGGGCCGGTGGCGAATGTGATTCACCAGCTTGTCGGCGGCCTGAAGGCGGCGATGGGCTATACCGGCAGCCGGACGATCCCCGATATGCAAAGCCGCGCCGAGTTCTTCCGGATCACCGGCGCGGGCTTGCGCGAGAGCCACGTTCACGACATCACCGTCACCCGGGAATCCCCGAATTACCGCCACGATTTTTAGGACCATCATGCCGCGTGCAGTAACCGCCGCCGGGCTTCGGCCGGCGCCGCGATGACGCCTTCCGCAAGGATCGCCGCGGCGATCGAGCTATTGGACAGCATCACCAGCGAACGGCCGGCCGATGTCATGGCCAGCTCGTATTTCCGGTCCCGCCGCTATATCGGGTCTAAGGACCGTGCCGACATTGCTGAGCGGTTGTATCGGATCCTGCGCCATCGAGCCCGCATCGGGTGGTGGCTCGACCGGCTGCAGCACGGCGACACGGCCCGCGCCCAAGTGATCGTCGAACTTGCCTTGATCGGCAAACTGCCCGCGGCCGAGATTGCCGAGCTGTTCGACGGGACGCGCTATGGTCCGGCCGCTCTGGAGAATTCTGAACAGGGGCTTGTCGCCGCGCTCGAAGGCCAGACACTGGGGCAGCCGGAAATGCCGGCCGCGTCGCTCGCAGAGTGCCCGGACTGGGCCGCCGATGCTCTGCAATCGGCATTTGGCGATCAATTTGCGGCGGAGCTATCGGCACTTCTTCAGCCGGCGCCCTTCGACCTGCGCGTCAACGAGTCAAAGGCAAAGCGGGACGGAATCGCACGGTCCCTTCGCAAGGATGGCCTCGAAGTGATCCCGACGCCGATCTCCCCGGTCGGTCTTCGGGTGACCGGCCGACCGCCTCTTGCCGGCCATAAGCTCTATCGCGAGGGCATCATCGAGGTGCAGGACGAGGGATCGCAGATCGTCTCTCTGCTGGTGGACGCCCAGCCTGGTCAGCAAGTGGCAGATTTCTGTGCCGGCGCCGGCGGCAAGGCGCTCGCCATCGCCGCGCGCATGCAGGGGAAGGGACGGGTCGTCGCCTGCGATGTCGACGAGCGGCGGCTGTCACGGGCCAAGGAACGCCTGCATCGCTCGGCTCTGCACAACATCGAGACCAAGCTGTTGCGGTCGGAGCGGGACCCCTGGATCAGCCGGCAGAAGGGGAAATTCGACCGCGTTCTGGTGGATGCGCCGTGTACCGGGTCCGGCGCCTGGCGGCGTCATCCCGACGCCCGGTGGCGGCCGGTGGATCTGCCGGAACTGACGGCTTTGCAGGGGCGCATCCTCGACGGTGCCGCCCGTCTGGTCAAACCGGGTGGGCTACTGGTCTATGCGACCTGCTCCCTGCTGCCGGCAGAAAATGAGCATCGGATCGCTGCGTTCCTGATCGATCACGCGAGTTTCGAGACACTGCCGATCCAGGAGCTCTGGACTCAGGCGATCGGCGGCGACTGTCCGACCACCCAGCCCAATCTGCTGCTGACACCGGCGCGTAACGGAACCGACGGGTTCTTTGTCGCAGCACTGCGCCGGCTTGCCGCATAGACTGCGTGCGTCGACGTCGGATTTCCCGCGAACCCGGTTGAGCAGGAATTCGCCGAGTGCATTTTCCGTTCATACGGCACCGGCCCGCTCCCCCGCCCGGCCACCCAACGATAGTATCCTCATGGGTGGCTGGGCGGGGGAGCGGGCCGGTGCCGATTCCGCGTGAGCGGATAATGCGCTAGCCGGAGCGTCGTCAATCGGCGGCGCTTGGCGGGTTGAGCAGCGGGTTCATGATTTGCTCGGCGAAGGCGGCGTCTCTGGCGGCGTCCGCAGCCGCAGCGCTCACATCGTCGGCTGCGTCCATCACATCGATGGCGGTTTCCATAGCCCCGAAGTCGAAGCCAAGAGTGTCCATGTGGGTAGAGCCGCCCGGGTATCTCGGGACGATGCCAAAGGTCTTCACACCCCCTAGGCCTTCCGTAAAGAACGCGATCCGGGCTCCAGCCGAGACCACATCCGCGACGCCTGAAACCGTACCCAGGAATGAGCTGGCGTTTGACGTCGCACCGCAGCCGAAAAGCCCGAATGCGGCAACGGTCATCGCGGCAAATCGTATTGATATCTTCTTGGGATCCTTAGCGTACCTGCTCATTACAATCCCCCAAATCAATGGAATGTCTGCGCACCGCCGTCATTCTATCACGGAGGGCCCGGTGGCGACCCGTCTCCGGCGATCGCTCTGGTGCCAGCGTCGCCAGACCCATCGGTGGCACCGGCGGCCTCCGTGGCCCATGACAGGACCGCCCCCACGGCCTGCACGCTCCGGAAAATGTCCAGGGCGCTGGATGTCCTATTGATACCACCTTGCAGTGCGCTTCCGCTGCAAGCGGACAGCATGGACGCCACGACAATTGCGGCAATACGGCCGGTTTTCGATTTTGGTCTCATACCGAGGATGGACCTTCCCGTCTTCAGACCGAACGGTTACGGCGCGAAAACCGCGCCGGCTCCGCTATTCGTCTGGGTCGGCCGTTCCTTCATCGCCGTCGAACGGCGAGGTCACGATATCGGCGGTCGTGCCCACCACGTCGGTCGCTATGTCGAAGGTCGTGCTCACGGCAGTGCCCGCGGCGCTGATCACCGTGCCGCAGCCGCCCAGGAGAGCAATCATCATCGCCAAAATGGCGGCCTTGCCCCCGAACCTAAAACACTTATTCATCATGCCCTCCAACGCTTTCGGCGCTCAAAGCGCCGCCATATTCAAGTCTGGCGTGTAAAGATTGCCGAAGGGTGAAGGTCGGAATCCCTGCGCCAGATGCAACAAAGCCGGCCGTTGGCGGTCGGCCGGCTGTCATCGGATAGGTCGAGAGCGGAGGGCGAGTACCGTGCAAACAGCTCGGTACTCGCCCTCCGACGCTCGTTACTCGGACATTTCGTCGTCGCTGAACGGCGAAGTGACGAAATCAGCCGTCGCCGAAGCGGCGTCCGTCGTCCAGTCCCAGGTGGCGCTGGCCGCGTCACCAACTGTGTCGCAAGCGCTCAAAAGCGCAGCCATGCTGAGAGCCAGAACGACTCCCTTGATCCGGTTGGCCATGGTGTCCTCCGTGGTATTCGCGTGACCCGCTGTCACGTGAATCCGCACCCTGCCGCCGAAAGGTTAGCGAACGGTGAACATCCACCCGGTTGGGTTAAGAGGATGCCGAGCAATCCGCTGGTCGCGCGGCGGACATGCAGAGATTTC
>CBDEGD010000020.1:0-125985 GCA_965237625.1 Inquilinaceae bacterium | reverse complement strand
GGGTTTGATTCGACATTTGCAGGAGAGTCTCCTGAGTCCCGTGACCATGCGGCGCGGAAGGCTGGGACTTGGTAGGCGGTGCGGCCCTGGTCGATCAAGTGAAACCTGGATGGGGGCTAAAGTCGGCGAGACCACCGAGATCAGTTCTTCCCCCTCACCCTCCTACGGCTCCGCCGTGGGTCCCTCCCTCTCCCAAAGGAGAGGGATATTTGAGCCGACCTCGGGAATCCCTCTCCCCGGGGGAGAGGGTGGGGCCCGCGGCGAAATCGTGGGAGGGTGAGCATCTGTGTTTGGTGTCAAGCGGCATGATTGACCCAGAGCCTGTCATCTTTGAGCAGGGTGTTTGCGAGGACGACGAGCTTACGCATGACGGCGGTGAGGGCGACCTTTGGTTTTTTACCGTTGCCGCGCAGTCGTTTGTAGAAGACGGCGAGGTCGGGATTGTGGCGCGCGGCGGAGAGTGCGGCCCAGTAGAGGGCACGGCGCGGCTGGGCGCGGCCTCCCTTGATATGGCGCGGTCGCTCTGTGTTGCCGCTGTCGTCGGCGAAAGGCGCCAGTCCGGCCAAGCAGGCGATGGCGTGTCGGTCGAGATAGCCAAGTTCGGGCAGGTCGGCGATGAGAGCTGCGGCGACGGCGGGGCCGACGCTGGGGATCGAGACGAGGATGGTGTAGCGCCGGGCGAGGGAGGTATCGGTGGCGATGTGGCTGTCGATCTGCGTGGCCAGACGCTTGATGTGGCTGTCGAGGCTTTTGAGCCGGCGTGCGAGCTCGCGCTTGAGGAAGCTCGTCTGGCTTGCCCCCAGCCGGTTGGCCAGCGCCGTGCGTTCAGCTGTCGCGGCATTGCGCGCATGGACCAGCTCTTGCAGCGCCTCGAGTGCCTCGGGCGCCGGCGGCCTGGCCTGTGGTGCCAGCGCGTCGCCGAGGATCGCCAGCATCCTGGCATCGACACGGTCGGTCTTGGCGCGCGTGCCCAGGGCTTCGGCGAACAGGCGCGAGCGCAGCGGGTTGACGACGGCCACGGCGAGGCCCGACTGGCTGAGCGTGCGGTGCGCCAGGCGGTGATATTTGGCTGTCGCCTCCATGACGACGAGCGCGACCTGGTGCCGGGCCAGCTCTCGTCTGAGACGCTTGATGCCGTCGCGGTTGTTGGCGACAGCGAGATCTCGGTCGAGCGGGTGGAGATGGACGTCGAGACGGTCTTTACAGACGTCGATGCCGACATACACTGTTTGTGCGTTTCGTGCTTCCGGCTGGATCTGGCCTTGCATGCGGGTCTGGCTCCCTATCATCTGTTCAGGACAAGCACGAAGGACCGGCGGACCAGGCTCACCCACGGTTCTGATCCAAGGGGGATACGGTCCCGCCGGTCCGGCCCAGCCCGAGCGGCCGCTCGGGCTGGGCCAGCGCAAATCATCACAGTTTCGCGCCTAAACGAACATGCAAGGGGGAAGAGCTGACATTTCGGCATCGATCTACAACCGTCGCAAACTCACCTCAGGTTTTCCAATGCCAACCTGACATCGTCCTCGGCCGCCAGCGCAATGGCGGTGTTGCCGCCCTTGTCGATGCGGGCGGCGTCCGCGCCGGCGGCGAGTAGCGCAGACACAACACCGGCATGCGCCCGTTCCGCGGCAGTCATCAACGCAGTGCGCCCGCGATCGTCCGCCGCTTCGATATCCGCTCCCGCCGCGATCAGCAGTTCCAGCGTCGCCACGCCCTCCGCCTCGGGCACGTCGTTGCTGTGGCCGGCGGCCCACATGAGCGCTGTCAGGTCGTGGCCGTAGCGGGTGTTGGGGTCGATTCCGGCTTCGAGCAGCAGGGAGACGATGGATGTGAAACCCTTGCCGGCGGCGTAGACGATGGCGCCCTTGCCGGTGGTGTCCCGGGCGGTCGGGTCAGCGCCATGGTCCAGCATCAGGCGGACGATGCGGTCGTTGCCGTTGAATGCGGCGACCAGCAGAGGTGTCAGGCCGCGTGTATTCGCCTTGTTGGGGTCGGCGCCAGCTTCCAGCAGGATTGCGGCACTGCGGCGGCGGTCGGCGTCGACGGCGCGCAGGAGCGGGGTGCTGCCGGCCAGGTTTTCGTGGTCGACATCGGCGCCGAGGGCCAGCAGATGCGTGACCACCTCGCGCTCGCCCATCCGGGCGGCGATCCCCAGCGGCGTGTTGCCGAAACGGTCGCGGGCCGAGATCGAGCCGCCTTCGCCGAGAAACCGGTCGACCAGATCGAGACACCCCCGTTCGGCGGCGTCGAACAGGAAGAAATTGATCTCCCGCTGGGTGATCCGGTCGCCCGTGACGATCCGCCGCTGGCCGATCTCGTCACAGATTAGGTCGTTCTGGCCGGGTATGTTGCCGGCATCGGCCGCCAGCGGCGTCGAGGCGGCCATCGCCGCGAGGAGAATCAGCGCCGGGGCGCCCGCCAGTCGGTGGCGAAACGAGCCGGGCCTGGTCATAAAGTCGAGACGACCCGCCGCCCGGCATCGGTGAGGCGGCAGACCTGCCAATCCGGTTTCAGCGGATTGTCGAACCAGCGGGCGCACCAGCCGGCCTCAAGGCAGGCCTCGATGGTCCGCCGGCTGATCCGCTGGCCGCGCTCATCGAACAGGGGTAGTTTTCCCCCAGGCTGAAGGGTTCCACGGACCAGCCAGCCGCGCTGCGCCTTGGTGGGCTGCACCGGCCTGGCGGCGGGACGGGTTTTGGCCGGCGTGGTTGCGGACCGGTTTGACATCAGGCGGCATCCCTCGCTGTCGCCGGCCGTTGGTCGGCCGGTTCTCTGCATCGAGAGCCGTAGCCTAGTGCATCCGGTCGGGACGGAAAAGGGAGCGAGAGTCATGGCGGCAGTGTTCGTCTATATCACGGTGGATTCATCGGAGGCGGCGGGCCGTATCGCGCGTACTCTCGTGGAGGAACGGTTGGCCGCCTGCGCCAACACGATCGACGGAATGCGTTCGGTCTATCGCTGGCAGGGGAAGATAGAGGAGGCGGCGGAGATCATCGTGATCGCCAAGACTCGCGACGATTTGCTAGACTCCTTGACCGACCGGGTGCGCGCGCTGCATTCCTATGAATGCCCGTGCGTCGTCGGTCTGCCGGCTGTCGGCGGCAACCAGGACTATCTTGAGTGGATCGCCTCGGAGACCCGGGACAAAACCGGCTGAGGGTCGTTGTCGTTGGCCAGCATCCAACGAATTTCGGCACGGTATTCCGGGTCCCAAACGACCCTTTCGAGGTCGATGGGCTCGGCGATGTCCGCGGGCCTACGCTGGTAAGTCATGAATGCACCCTAGAAGGGTGTCAAGGCAACGGTTTGTCGCCTTCATGGCAATGTCGGGGCATCTGGTTAAGTCGGTCCAGGGCCGATCATTGAATAACGGACTGTTAACCATAACAAGGGCCGGGCCAGCTTATGGGTCAGTACTCAGATCGTCTTGTGGTCGTGTTCGCCTGTATTGGCCACGCCACTATGCACATCTTGGCGGGCCTGTACCTGACGGTGGTGATTGGCCTCGGCGACGTCTGGGCGATGCCCTATGACGAGCTGATCCGGCTGTGGATCCTGGGAAGCCTGATGATCGGCCTCGGTGCGCCCCTGGCGGGCTGGCTCAGCGACCGCTGGAGCCGGAGCCGGATCATGGTGGTGTTCTTCCTGGTCACCGGCGGCGGCGCGGTGGCGGCCGGGCTGGTGGACGGGCCGACCGGCATGGTGGCGGCACTGGTCGGACTCGGTATCGGTGCCTCGATCTACCACCCGGTGGCATTCGCCTGGATCGTCCGCCATTCGGCCAAGCGCGGCCAGGTCATGGGCATCGTCGGCATCTTCGGCAGCGTGGGGATCGCCGGCGCGGCGATCATAGCCGCCGCCCTGACGGATTGGGTCGACTGGCGCGCCGCATTCCTGATCCCCGGCGCTGTCTCGATCGCAACCGGCCTGGCGCTGGCGGTGGCGATCGCGCTGGGTCTGGTGGTCGACCGGCACAGCGACCGGGTGGCCGAGGCCGAGCCGGAAACCCGAGATCTGAAACGCGCCTTCATCGTGCTGACGGTTACCATGGTTTGTGGCGGGATGATCTTCAACGCCATGCAGACGGCGCTGCCGAAATGGTTCGATGAGGAGATGATCGGGCTGACCGGCGGCGCCATGCTGGGGGTCGGCGGTCTGGTGACGCTGGTCTATCTGTTCGGCGCCTTTTCCCAGGTCGCCGGTGGATATCTGTGCGACCGTCTGCCGCTGAAGACAGTCTATCTCACCGGTCTGGCATTGCATGTGCCGTTGCTGCTGATCCTCGCCGGGCTCACGGAACTGCCGCTGCTGGTGGCCGTGACCGTGGCGATCTTCATCGGCGGCGGGACGTTGCCGGCGGAAAACCTGTTGCTGGCCCGCTATACGCCGGGGCGTCATCGCGGGCTGGTGTTCGGCCTGAAATTCATTTTGGCCTTCGGCGTCGCGCCGATCGCGGTGGAGTTGGTGGCCTATGGTTACGGGCTGGCGGGCGGGTTTGCGCTGCTGCCCTGGATGTTCGGTGGGATCGCCCTGGTGGCGGTGCTGGCGGCGATAACCTTGCCGCGCGGCGGGGCGGTTTCCGAGCCGGTGCCCATCGCGGCCGAATGACCGTCCGAAGACGTGGAGGAGCTCTATGACAGTGACGAACCGACAGACGGCACCGGCATTGCCGGCCGACCGCACCGAACCGCTGGCCCCCGGCGACCGGGCGCCGGACTTCCTGCTGCCCGATCAGAACCGCTCGGTCGATCCGTTCTACAATCTGGTCCAGGGCGGGCCGATCGTGCTGCATTTCTTCCAGCATGCGAAGAAGGCGGCATTCCGGGCGGAGATGGACGGGCTCCGCGCCCAGGTGGGCGCCTTTGCCGATCGTGGCTCTCAGATCTTCACGATCAACACCGATACGCTGCCGGCCAATGTGGCGCTGGCGCAAAAGGAGTCGCTGCCCTTCCCCTTGCTGACCGATCCACAGGGCCGGGTGCATCGGCAATATGGCGTGCCGGTGCTCGATTTGCGCAAGGGCCCGGGGTCGCAGACGGGGTCACCCACACGATCCATCGTCACCTTCGTGCTGGATCGCGGTCAGCGGGTGCTGGAGACCATCCAGGGCCGAAGCGAGCTGTCCCATGCCGGCCAGGCCCTGGCCTGCCTGGACAGGCTGGCGCCGCCGCAGGCAGCGGAGACCGTGACCATGACCGCGCCGGTGTTGATCGTGCCCCGGGTGCTCGACCGCGCCTTCTGCCAAAGGCTGATCCGTATCTGGCATGAGGAAGGCAATCAGGAGAGCGGCACCATCACCATGGGCAAGACAGGCCGCGAGACGAAAGAGATCCGCCATGAGGTCAAGCGCCGCCGCGACCACCATGTGCGCGATCCGGCCCTGTTCAAGGAGATTTCCGACACGGTCTTCGCCCGCATCGCGCCGGAGGTGGAGCGCGCCTTCGACACCAGGCTCGACCAGGTCGAGGAATTCAAGATCGTCCGCTACGACGCGGAGGAGGGCGGGTTCTTCCGGCCGCACCGGGACAATTCGATCCCCGACAAGGCCCAGCGCCGCTTCGCCATGACGCTCAACCTGAACACCGACGAGTACGAAGGCGGCGATCTGCGCTTCCCGGAATTCGGCCCCAACCTGTACCGCCCGGGCACCGGCGACGCGGTGGTGTTCTCCTGCTCGCTGCTGCACGAGGCGCTGGACGTCACCAAGGGCAGCCGCTTCACCCTGCTGTCCTTCCTGCTCGACGGCAGACAGCAGCACTGGCAGCGCGAAAAGGCGCAATGGTTCAACACCAACGCCCAGGCGCTGGAGGCCGGACTGAAAGCGCAACAGGAGGGTGGGCGGAAGGCGTAGCAACGGACTTTATTGTCGGCGATTGCCAGTTGTATGGAACCTTGACTGATAGCCGGCCAGCCCAAACGCACTATGCCGATGTCTGGAATTACCCAAGGACCTGAACTGAAATGCTCAAGGGATAATTTCGCCGATTGACCCAAGGCGGAAATTTGCGATTGCCCGATGTCGACAACGCAGGTGTGCGGCTACGCTTTCCGCACCAGCAAGACGTCAATCGCAGCCAAGGCATCCCTGAGACATTCGCGCGCAAGATTGAGCCGCTCATGAAAAATCCGCGCAAACTCGCGCCGTTCTTCCTTTTCCATATCAATCGGCAGGGAGATGGTTTGCTCGAGAAGGCTGTTGTGAGCCTGAAGAATTCCAATCAGCTGCAGCACATTCCCCCCGGATTCCCCCATGAGCCACAAATCCCTCGACAGCGACAAAATCGTATCGGGAATCTCGATTGGGCTGGATCCTGCCTCATGTACTAGGCTCTTGCTTTCGATTTCCCCGTCGATGGCACGAAGAAGTGGATCAATCAGCAGAGCGATTGCCTGTCCCTTGAGCCGGATTTCGCGCTCACGCGTGCTCGTTTCGTTCGAGTGAATATTGAATGGAACCCAAATCGCAATCGCTATTGCGAACAGGGTCCCCACAACCTGGATCGCAGCCGCATTTTGATTGAGCCATTCCATCTGGCGAGCGTAGCCGCTGTTGCTCTAATTGATCAATCGCGAGTGAACTCTTCCGACGGTTTTTACTTCTCTCCGGACCCGCCCGGTAGATGGTCAGGATCGCGGCGCAGAGCGGACAGAGCGACTGAATTTGGCCGGTATGAGCTACACAGCTGACCCGTCAGAAGCAGTGCCTGATGGGCCGATCCTGACCCAGAGCGACCATTTGTCTGTGACCCATCGGCTGATCGCAGGTAAGATATTCATGCGGTCGAGGGTCTTCTCGGCAATAGCGACGCAAAGACAACAATGGTCTGTATCCATGCCCTGAACCGCGGCCAGTCGGGGTAACACAGCGCGCAAAATGGGCAATTAGAGCCGTTCTCGTGCAATTGGCTGATGCTTTCGCCGTTACCTTGGCCGTATGTGCCGTTTAAAAGGCACGTTGTAGGGACTGCCAACCGGTTTTCCGCATCTGATGCGGACCCATCTAGTGATTGTCAGGCCGACGTAGATCTTTGACGCCCCAACCAGGGAGGGCCTTTTGAGCGATCCTACTGCGATACTCATCGGCAACTTGACGGAAGCCTTCCAGCAGCTAAACACATATGTCGCACTTGGTATTACAACCGCAGTTTCGGCATTCGTCCTGGATCGTCGCCCACATGAGAGCGCGGGCTCGGATTCTGAAAAATCTGTAGCGCCACCCTTTTTTGTACCCATGGATCCCTATACCGCCAAGATGGTCCTCATTGGTATTTGCTTTGTCGTAGGGATCATGGCCAGCTACGCAGCGGTGAGTGCTGGTAGCATCGCTCTTATGCTTCAAACGAGTCCGGATCTCTTCGAGGCAGCATGCACCTACCCTAGTGTTGCGACTGCCCCGAAGCTCGTCCGCTTGTTCGCAGCGGCCATTCCGGTCCTGTTTATCGTTCCAATCATGTGTGGCGCTTGGTCGCGAGTCCGAAAAGTGAGTCTAGGAGAAAGTTGGAAAGGCCAAATCCCACTCATCGGCGTTATCGTTGTTCCTTACGGCGCCCTGGGGATTGCCCTAATGCGACTGTCGTGTGGCGCATGACCACCCAGCCATCCTTCTCGGCCGGGCCACTGCGCGGCCTAGCCACACCCTACAGTGGACGAACACCCTTCCTTGTCTTATTCGGTCGGGCCCTCGCCATTGAGCATGAGATTGTTCACCTCGCGACCCTTCGCGAACTGACGTTTGTAGGGCTCTCAGTTGGCTGGCGAGCAATGTACTGAATGTCCACCTTCGGAACCGAAAACTCGCGATACTTCCGGATTTGGCTATCAGCACGCCTCGACGGCTGCATGCGAGTCCAGCCGCTTTCCGGCCGCAAGCCGACATTCGAACTTAAACATCAGCTTTCTTGGCCTGGAGGTCCGGTCTACGTCGGGTTGCCGTCGCCGCTGGGCGAGACCCACCAAGACCGGGTATGACTCAAAGCAGCCGTAAGCATTTCCCATGCGACAGCCGTTCCGCGCGACATAGTAGCACGCGAAATTTCCCGGTTGCGCGCCAAGCACATGTCTAATCTTGACGAAGAAGTAGCGGTTGGACATGCTTCCGGGAAGCGGGATAGATCCATATCGTCATGACTAAAACCGACGACGAGGGGACGATGGGTGACGGCTTCAAGCCAGCGCCGATTCCCGACAACGAGGCCGAGCGTCTGCGCGAAGTAAGCATGCTCGGCCTGACCCGGGTCAGCCGAAACGACCCGAACCTCAACGACATCATCCGGATAGCCTGCGCCGTTGCCGACACCCCGATCGCGATCATCAACATCCTAGACCGACCGGATCAACACACTCTGCGATCGTGCGGATTACCGGAGACGGATCCAACGCCGGTACCGATCAAAGGCCTCCTCTGCCAGTTCGTCCTTGCGCACGGCGATGTCCTGATTATTGAGGACTTGCGCACAGACGAGAGGACGAGGAATCATCCGTTCGTTGATCCGCCAACGTCCATGCGCTTCTACGCCGGCGCGCCGCTGGTCAGCGCCAGTGGCTACATTGTCGGCACGCTCTGCGTCATGGCGCCGGAGCCGAAGACGCTGGATCCGCGCGCGGTCGACGCGCTGCGCCGGCTGGCCGACCAGGCTATTCGCCTGCTGCAGGGTGGACCTCCGCGCGACGGCGGTGATGTGGTGGCGCCGGCAAAGCCGAAGACGCCCGTGCGCGGCCGGTTCCATTCGCAATCCAGTATCCTGTTCACTGATTTTGTCAGCTTCACGCGGCACACCGAAGCGCTGGAACCTGCGGAGCTCTTGGAAACCCTCGCCCGCTACTTCGGCGCCTTCGACAAGATATGTCAGCGCTTCGATCTCACACCGATCAAGACCATCGGCGATTCCTATATGGCGGCCGCGGGTATCCCGGCGGCCAGCGCCGACCATGCGCGCAACGCCGTCGCCGCCGGCCTGAAGATCCGCGATTACATTACAGCGGAGAACGGTGCCCGCGTCGCCCTGGGGGAGCCGGCCTGGGAAATCCGCATCGGCGTGCATTCCGGCCCGGCGATTGCCGGCAGCCTAGGCGAACATGGCATCGACATCTGGGGCGACACCGTCAATGTCGCTTCCCGCTTGGAAGCCGCTAGCGACGCCGGCCGCGTCAATATTTCCGAGGCAACCTTAACCCTGCTCGGGGACGCCACGACCGAAGAGCGCTGCACCCTGCCGGTGAAGAACAAGACGCCTCTGCGGATGTATTTCGTCGATCAGCTGAATTGACCCCAAGAGCACCGTGTTCCGTCGAGCGCTTACTTCACGGACAACGGGGAGTCCGCAATTGGCTAAACTGCGACATCTGCCATCTAATTTGGCGCGTCCGGACTGCCTCGCAATGCGGAAATGGGTTGCGCACTCGACTAAGCAGTGTGCT
The DNA here is from genome assembly GCA_965237625.1 of Inquilinaceae bacterium. Lineage (GTDB taxonomy): Bacteria > Pseudomonadota > Alphaproteobacteria > DSM-16000 > Inquilinaceae > JABDIP01. The sequence continues at coordinate 116,565 of CBDEGD010000020.1, read as the reverse complement.
TGGTGGAGGTCTTAGCCTGACGTCCGTTCCACCAAATGGATCGCCAGATCGGCCACGAGGCGGTGGGAGGCATCGCTGTAGCCGCCGCTGGTGACGACAACCGTCGGGATGCCACGCGTTGCCAGGGTATCGACAATCAAGTTGTCGCGGGCTTGGACTCCCTCATAGCTGACGTCGAGGCCGCCCAGGCGATCGCCGCTGATGATGTCGGTGCCGGCGTTGTAGATGGCGATCCTGGGATGGGCGACCGAGTCCAGGAATTCCGGTAATTCGTGTTCCAGGTAACCGCTGTAGATCTCGTCACTGCGGCCGGCGCGCATGGGAAGCTGGTAGGGATGCCGGTCCTCGTCGCCCTTGAAGAATCCCGGATAGCGCTGCGCGTTATAGAGGTCGAAGATGTGCACCGTCGGGTCGTCCTCGAAGGTAGCGAAGAAGCCATTGCCGCGATGGGCGTCAAGATCGATCAGCAGGACCGGCTCGTCCCGGCCGATGGCGCCCGATGCCCGGTGATGGGCCAATGCGACGGGAACGTCGGCGTAAAGGCAGAAGCCTTCGCCATGGTCGGGAAAGGCGTGGTGATAGCCGCCGCCGATATTCATCGCCGTCGTGCCGGCCAAAGCATGGCCCATGGCCTGGATCGTGCCCTGAACCGCGAACCGCATGGGCGTCAGCAGCCGGCTTTTCAGGATCCAATGGGGTAGCAGCCGCAGGAAGTGCAGTTCCATGGCCTGAGCGATGGCCTTCGGCGACGTCGCCAGGGAGTCCAGATAGGCCTGGCTGTCACCAGAAGCAGTCGGTCGTCGGGGACCGGCGCCTCGGTTTTTCCCCACACACCGTCCAGCCGGTGGCCGACAGCCGCGTTGATCCGACCCCAGGCGCGGCTGTATTTCCGCCCGTCGAACGGGTGCAGCCGCTCCAGCCCATATAGGGTCAGATCGTAGCGCGGGGAGTAGACAAGTCGCGTGCTCATGGTGATGGCAGCCAGCCGTCACCGCCCTTGCGGCGATGCGCCGGGGACAGTGACGGTTTGGTACCCGTGGCCCTTCGTCAGCCTATTCCGCTGCCGCCGGAACCGCCTGGGTCGCCGCGTTCAGCGCCTGGTCGATATCGGCGATGATGTCGTCTGCGGTTTCGAGTCCGATCGACAGGCGGATCACGTCCGGGCCGGCCCCGCACGCTTCCAGCTCCTCGGCCGACAATTGCCGGTGGGTGGTCGAGGCCGGATGGATGATCAGCGAGCGGGCGTCGCCGATATTGGCCAGATGGCTCACCATCTCCACGCTTTCCACCATCCTGACGCCAGCGTCATAGCCACCCTTCAACCCGATGGTGAACACCGAGCCGGTACCCTTGGGCACATATTTCTGGGCCAGGGCGTGATAGGGCGAGGAGAGCAGGCCGGCATATTCCACCCAGGCGATCCGCGGGTGGTTTTCCAGGTGCCGGGCCACCTTCAGGGCGTTTTCGCAATGCCGCTCCATGCGCAGCGACAGGGTCTCTATGCCGAGCAGGGTGAGGAAGGCGTTCATCGGCTGCTGGTTGGCGCCCAGATCGCGCAGGCCCACCGCGTGGCCATGGAAAGTGTAGGCCAACTCGCCGAAGGTCTCGAAGAATTTCAGCCCGTGATAGCCGGGATCCTCGTCGGTCAGGCCGGAGAATTTTTCGCTCTGGGCCCAGTTGAACCTGCCGCTATCGACCACGACGCCGCCGATCGAGGTGCCGTTGCCCGACAGGAATTTGGAGGTCGAATGCACCACGATATCGGCGCCATGCTCGAACGGCCGGCATAGGTAGGGCGTCGCCATGGTGTTGTCGACGATCAGCGGGATCCCGGCCTCTTGCGCGATTGCGGAGATCGCCTGCAGATCGGAGACAACGCCGCCCGGATTGGCCAGGCTTTCCACGAAAATGGCGCGGGTGTTCTCGTTCAGCGCGGCGCGGAAATTCTCCGGATCGTCGCTGTCCACAAAGGTGGTCTTCCAGCCGAAGGCGCGCTTGAAGCTGTTGCCCATCTGGTTGATCGAACCGCCATAGAGTTTTCGCGCGGCGACGATCTCAGCCCCCGGCTCCATGAACGGGAACAGGGCCAGAAGCTGCGCCGCGTGGCCGGAGGATGTCGCGGTGGCGCCGATGCCGCCTTCCAGGCTGGCGACCCTCTCCTCCAGCACCGACACCGTCGGGTTGGCCAGGCGCGAATAGATGAAGCCGAGCTTCTGCAGGTTGAACAGGGACGCTGCGTGATCGGCGTCGTCGAAGACGTATGAGGTGGTCTGGTAGATCGGTGTCTGCCGGGCGCCGGTCGCCGGGTCCGGCGCGGCGCCGGCATGGATGGCAAGGGTGTCGAAACCCGGTGTCCTGTTATCGCTCATTTATTCAGCTTCCTTTTCTTCGAAGAGATCACGCCCGTGCGAAAACCAGCCCAGCCCAGTTCACGATTGAGCCGGGCCCATTCGATTTTCGGGCATCTGTTCATCACAACAGTGCATCCTGCGGCCTCGGCCCGTGCGGCCGCTTCGTCGTTGCGCACGCCCAATTGCATCCAGATCACCGGCGGCGGTGTCGGCAGCGCCAGCGCGTCGTCGACGATCGGCCCGGCGGCCTTGGAGTTGCGGAACACCTGCACCATGTCGACCGGGCCCGGAATGTCGGACAGGGCCGCGTGGACCGGCTCGCCCAATATCTCCCGCCCGACGGCGCCCGGATTGACCGGGATCATCCGGTAGCCCTTGTCCCGCAGATATTTCATCGCGTAGTAGCTCGGCCGGTGTTCCTGCGGGCTGGCGCCGACCATGGCGATGGTTTTCACCCGATCGAGGATGCCGCGCAGGAACGCGTCGCCATAGGAGTCATGGTTGGCCATGGGTTCAGTCAGCCGATGCCGTTTGGTGCCGGCGGCCCGGTCCTCGTCCTTCGACAGGCTCAGGATGAGGACCTAATGCTGGTTTCAAACCCACCTCATGCTGAGCCTGTCGAAGCACATGGTCCCGCCAACACAACATCGGCCTACCGCCCCTGCCAGTTCGGCGGGCGTTTTTCCAGGAAGGCGTCGATGCCCTCCTCGGCGTCGCGGGCCATCATGTTGCGGGTCATGACCTCGCTGGCATAGGTATAGGCGTCCTTCAGGCCCATCTCCGCCTGGCGGTAGAACGCCTCCTTGCCGATGGCCAGCACCAGCGGAGATTTTTCGGCGATCTGCCGGGCCAGGGCATCGGTTTCCCGGTCCAGCGCGTCCGGCGCGACGACCCGGTTCAGCAGGCCGATGCGGTGGGCCTCCTCGGCCGATACCATGTCGCCGGTCAGCAGCATTTCCATCGCCGTCTTGCGGTTGACCGCGCGGCTCAGCGCCACCATGGGCGTGGAGCAGAACAGGCCGATATTGACGCCCGGCGTTGCGAAGCGCGCCTGATCGGAAGCGACCGCCAGATCGCAGGTGGCCACCAGCTGGCAGCCGGCGGCGGTGGCGATGCCATGGACCTTGGCGATCACCGGCTTCGCCAGCTGGGTTATGGAGAGCATCAGCCGCGAGCATTGCCGGAACAGCCGCTCATGGATCTCGCGGCCCGGATTGGCGCGCAATTCCTTTAGATCGTGGCCGGCGCAAAAGCCCGGCCCATTGCCGGCGATGACCACCACCTTGACGCCGCGGTCGTCGGCCAGATCTTCCAATTGCTCCTGCAGGCTGCCCATCAACGCGGTGGAGAGGGCGTTACGGGCGCCCGGCCGGTTCAGAGTCAGCGTCGCCACCCCGTCGGCATCCTCGCGCAGCAGAATGGGTCCATCGTCGATCGCCGCCTTGGCCTTGTCGCTGGTGACCGCCTTGGCCCGATCCCTGGCGGTATGCACGCTGGAAAACTCTGACGCGCTCATGACGATCCTCCGATGGCCGCATTGGTCCGCGGCCCAGTCTACGCTCGCCGGCCCGGCCGGAAAATGGTTCGGTTGCCGCCGCCGCGGGGCCGCACACTGGACAGGATCGGACCGCGGAATTCAACAGGATTTGCGGTTGTCCGGTCTGCGCCAGATGCTCCGATTCTCAATACATCCGCCGCTATCGCGCGGCGTTTGGATGTGACTACCGCGTTGGGCATTGGTTTGAGGCGTCGCCATCCTCATACTTCGACGGGCTCACCATGAGGGTTCTAGTGGACAATCGGTGCTACACGCACCCTCATGCTGAGCCTGTCGAAGCATGAGGATGGCAGGGTCGGCTCAGGCCAGTCGGGCATCCAGACTGCCGGTTCGGGAAGGGGAGACATCGTGATCGAGGCGGCGGAATTCGAGGCGCTGATGCGCGAGCAGGTGCCGTTGGTCGGCGGATTCAACGTCCGGGTCGATACCATCGGCGACGGGCAGATCGTCCTGTTCATGCCGTTCCGGGAGGATTTCATCCGTCCCGGCGGTACCATCACCGGGCCGGCGCTGTTCGGCCTTGCCGACGTCGCGCTGTACGGCGCGGTGCTCAGCCGCATCGGCCGGGTCGAGCTGGCTGTCACCACCAGCATGACCATCAACTTCCTGCGCCGCCCGGCCCCGGTCGGCGTATTCGCGGAGGGCCGCCTGCTGAAGCTCGGCCGCCGGCTGGCCTATGGCGAAGTGCTGCTGCGGTCCGAAGGGGAGGAGGAGCCGGTCGCCCATGCGACAGGAACGTATTCGATCCCGCCGCGAGGGTGAGGGCTTTGCCCCGGCATTCTTATATTTCCGACCCAACTCCCACATCGTCATTCCCGCGAAGGCGGGAATCCAGTGTTCCAGGCCGTGCCATCGTCAGCGGCGGGTATCCTGGATTTCCGCCTTCGCGGGAATGACAATGTAGTATGAGGTGATATTGCCGGACATCGGCGTCCAATTCGAGTGCGGTAATATATTACCGCACTCGTAAAACTCTGTTTTCGCGCCGGTTTTCCGGTTGACAGCCCTCTACCTCTCCCCTAGAACACGCCGCTTGCGGTGTCTGGCACCGGTCCGTTTTGGATGTGAGATTCATGAAGACCTATTCCGCGAAACCCTCCGAGGTGGAGAAGAAGTGGTTTGTGGTCGACGCCGAGGGCGTCGTGCTGGGCCGTTTGGCCAGCGTGATCGCGCTCCGGCTGCGCGGCAAACACAAACCGATGTTCACGCCTCATATCGATACCGGCGACAACATCATCGTCATCAATGCCGAGAAGGTCCGCCTGACCGGCCGCAAGCGTGAGCAGGATGTGTTCTATTGGCACACCGGCTATCCGGGCGGCATCAAGGGCAAGTCCAAGGGCCAGATCCTCGACGGCCGTCATCCCGAGCGGGTGGTGCACAAGGCGGTCGAGCGCATGGTCCCGCGCGGCCCGCTGGGTCGGCAAGTGATGAGCAATTTGAAAGTCTATGCCGGCACCGAGCATCCGCATGCCGCGCAAGAGCCGGAAGTGCTCGACATCGCCGCCATGAACCCGAAGAACAAGAGGTAGGCCCGTGGCCGAGTCACAGACATTGTCCGACCTGCAGGATCTGGCCGAGATTGCCGAGCCGGAAGCCCCGAAATACGAGCAGAAGCTGGACGCCCAGAACCGCGCCTACGCCACCGGCCGCCGCAAGGACGCCGTGTCGCGGGTGTGGATCAAGCCCGGCACCGGCAAGATCACCGTCAACGGCCGCGACCAGGAAGTGTATTTCGCACGGCCGGTGCTGCGGATGATCATCAGCCAGCCTTTCGACGTCACCGAGCGTGGCAGCCAGTACGATGTGGTCGCCACGGTGAAGGGCGGCGGGTTGTCCGGCCAGGCCGGCGCCGTGCGTCACGGCATCAGCCGGGCGTTGCTGGCCTATGAGCCGGCGCTGCACGGTTCGCTTCGGCAAGGCGGGTTCCTGACCCGCGACAGCCGTACGGTCGAGCGCAAGAAGTACGGCAAGGCCAAGGCCCGCCGAAGCTTCCAGTTCTCCAAGCGGTAAGCCGCGCCGACAGGATTTCGATCCCGAGAGAGGGGCCTGCCGGACACCGGCGGGCCCCTTTTTTCGTTGGGGGTGGGGGATTTGAAGAATTAGGGAAATTGGCAGAGGCAAGGGGACACAGAGAACCATCGCTCTTTCGCAATCACCGTTCGTCATTCCCGCGAAGGCGGGAATCCAGGGAACGCCGGCGTCGACTGGATTCCCGCTTTCGCGGGAATGACGATAGGAGGAGGGGGCGAAGCGCCGTTCTGGGTCTCTGCGGTTTTCAATCTACATGTTCTCGCGAACAGGGCGTTTTCGGTTAGACTTGTGGTCCGGCGTTGCCGGCACGGGATAGAGGGCAAGCACCATGACTGCGACGGTGTTCATCGACGGAGAGGCCGGGACGACCGGCCTGCAGATCGCCGAACGGCTGGCCGGAAGGCGGGATCTGGAACTGCTGCGGCTTGGCGATGCCGAGCGCAAGGATGCCGCCCGTCGCCGTGAAGCGCTGAACGCCGCCGATGTGGCGATCCTCTGCCTGCCTGATGCGGCGGCGCGGGAAGCCATTGCGCTGATCGACACCCCGTCGGTCAAGGTGATCGACGCCTCCACGGCGCACCGGACCCAGGAGGGCTGGGCCTATGGCTTTCCCGAATTCGTGCCGGGCCATCGCGAGAGCATTCTGGCCTCCAACCGGATCGCCAATCCGGGTTGCTATGCCATCACCGCGGTGGCGATCCTGAATCCGCTGGTGCGGGCTGGGCTGCTGTCGGCGGATTTCCCGGTGACGCTGTCCGGCGTGTCGGGCTATTCCGGCGGCGGCAAGGCGTTGATCGCGGCCTTCGAAACCGCCGAGGGGCCGGACGCCATCGATCAGACGGTCTATTTCTACGGTCTGTCGCTGACCCACAAACATCTGCCGGAGATCACCCGCTGGGCCGGCCTCGCCCATGCGCCGGTTTTCCTGCCCAGCGTCGGCTGCTACCGCCAAGGCATGGCGGTGCATCTGCCGCTGCCGCTCTGGGCATTGCCGGGCACGGCGACGCCGGATGATATCCAGGCGGCGCTGGCCGCCCATTATGCCGGCGAGCGCTTCGTGACCGTAGCCTCCCTGGCGGAGACGGCCGCCATGGATCGGCTGGACCCGGAAGCCCTGAACGGCACCAATGAGCTGCGCCTGCACGTCTTCCACAATGCCGGATCCGGGGCGGAGTCCGGGCAGGTGGTGGTGTCCGGCGTGCTCGACAATCTCGGCAAGGGCGCCTCGGGTCAGGCAGTGCAGACCCTGAACCTGCTGCTCGGCGTCGATGAGGCGACCGGCCTGGCCGCGCCTGCCTCCTCGGCCGCGTAGTTCCGATGTCGGGTCTGATCCTGCCCTATGGCGGCGTTCTGCCGAAGATCGCGCCCGGCATCTGGGTGGCGCCCAATGCGGCGGTGATCGGCGATGTGGAGATCTGCGCCGGCAGCAGTGTCTGGTTCTCCTGCACATTGCGCGGCGACGTCAATGAAATCCGCATCGGCGCCGACACCAACATCCAGGACGGCACGGTGATCCATGTCTCCAAGGACGGGCAGGGGACCTATATCGGCGACGACATCACCATCGGCCACATGGCGCTGCTCCATGCCTGCACCCTGGGCGATGGCTGCTTCATTGGCATGAATGCCTGCGTCATGGACGATGCGGTGGTCGAGCCCGGCGCCATGGTCGCCGCCGGCGCCCTGGTGACGCCGGGCAAGCGCATTCCGGCAGGCCAACTCTGGACAGGCCGCCCGGCGCGGTATGTGCGCGACCTGACGGAGGCGGAGGCGGCCTACATTCCTGAATCCGCGCGGCGGTACGCGGCACTGGCGGCGGAGTATGCAGCCGGCGGGTGAAGGTTGGTGCCTGGAGACCTGATGTGGCCGCCGGTGTCTGGCGTCCTCATACTTCGACAGGCTCAGCATGAGGGTGCCTGTTGATCTGACGGCTCCCTTAGTACCCTCATGCTGAGCCTGTCGAAGTATGAGGATGGCGCCGCCAGTGCCAGCGTTCGTCTACATACTCCGATGCAACGACGGCCTCTATTACGTCGGCTCTACCGGCGCCACGCTGGAGCGGCGGGTCAATGAGCACAATGCCGGCAGCTATGGCGGCTTCACGAATTCTCGCCGGCCGGTCGAACTGGTGTTCCATCAGGAATTTGACCGCATCACCGATGCGGTTTCGGCGGAGCGCCAGATCAAAGGGTGGGGCCGGGCCAAGAAAGAAGCCCTGATCCGCGGCGATTTCAGCGCCTTATACCAAGTCCCGCTGAGGCGGACTCGTAGGGGATTCCCGAATCGGCTTTGATCTGATTCAACATGGCAAACGAAGGAGGTTTGCCATGTCGGTTGCTGTTGCCTTGCGGGAGGATTTCGACGCCGCGTCGGTGCGGTCTGCGGCCAAGATGGCCGGTGATGGGGCTCATGCCCGTCGGCTGCTGGCGATCGCGGAGATCTACGATGGTGGGACGCGCAGCGACGCGGCACGGATCGGCGGGGTCGGCCTTCAAACGGTGCGGGACTGGGTTCTTCGCTTCAACGCGAAGGGACCGGAGGGGCTGGTCACCGGCAAGGCGCCCGGCAAGACGCCGAGGCTCGACGAGGCTCAGCGCCGGGCCTTGGCGAGGACCGTCGAGAGCGGTCCGATGCCGGCGGTCCACGGGGTCGTGCGCTGGCGTCTGGTCGATCTGGCGCAGTGGGTCTGGGACGAGTTCCGGGTCTCGATCAGCAAGCAGACCCTGAGCCGGGAGTTGCGCGCCATGGGCTTCCGCAGGCTCTCGGCGCGGCCGCGTCACTATGCCCAGGATGACGAGGCCATGGCGGCGTTCAAAAAAACTTCCCCGCCCTTGTGGGCGCGATCGCGGCGCAGCAGGCCGGTGGCCGGCCGATAGAGATCTGGTTCCAAGACGAGGCCAGGGTCGGGCAGAAGAACAAGATCACACGGCGCTGGGCCAGGCGTGGCACCCGGCCCAGGGCAGCTCACGATCAACGGACGCGGTCCGCCTATATCTTCGGCGCGATCTGCCCCGCCGAGGGCAAGGGGGCGGCTCTCGTCCTGCCCAAATGCAACACCGCCGCCATGGCGCTGCACCTCCGGGAGATCGCCCAAGCCGTGGCGCCGGGCGCTCATGCCGTCGTCGTCCTCGATCAGGCCGGCTGGCATGGCTCCGCCAAGCTCACCATCCCCGACAACATCACCCTCGTCCCGCTGCCGCCCCGATCCCCGGAGCTCAATCCGGCCGAGAACATCTGGCAGTTCCTCCGCGGCAACTGGCTCTCCAACCGGGTCTTCAAGTCCTACGACGACATCGTCGACCACTGCTGCTACGCCTGGAACCGCCTCGTCGACCAACCCTGGACCATCATGTCCATCGGCACCCGCGATTGGGCCCATCGGTCATGATCAATGAGACTTGGTATTAGTTGCTTTGTCCAGAAACCGGGCCTGCAATCCTCCCCCTTCGACAGACTCAGGGTGAGGGTGATTGTTTCGCCGATGGTTCAGCCAGTACCCTCATGCTGAGCCTGTCGAAGTATGAGGATGGCAAGACCCTCGCTGGCTCTGCCTAGAGCCGCGCCAACTCCGCCATCCCGAACCGCCTACACGACCCGGTTGGCGACGTAGCTCCCGGGAGCATCTTCCAGCGGCGTCAGCTTGCCGTCGCCGGGTTGGCGGGCGGGGATCTTGTCGCCGCCAAAGCCGGCGATCCAACCACCCCATTCCGGCCACCACGAGCCATCATGTTTCGTGGCCGATTTCAGCCAGGAATCCGAGGTCTTGGCGACCTTGCTGTTGGTCCAGTAGCAGTATTTCTCCGCCGCCGGCGGGTTGACCACACCGGCGATATGGCCGGAGGCGCTCAGGCAGAAGCGGACCGGGCCGGAGAAGATCCGGGTCGCCGCATAGGTCGATTTCCACGGTGCGATGTGGTCCTCGCGGGTCGACAGGAAGAAACTGGGCGTTTTCACCCGGGTCAGGTCGATCGGCACGCCGTCCAGGGTGATGCCGCCCGGTTCGATCAGCAAATTATCCTGGTACATGTTGCGCAGATAGAAGCTGTGCATGGCCGCCGGCATGCGGGTGGAATCGCTGTTCCAGTACAACAGGTCGAACGGAAACGGATCCTTGCCCAGCAGGTAGTTGTTGACCACGAACGACCAGATCAAATCGTTGGCGCGCAGCATGTTGAAGGTTGTCGCCATGGACGAGGCTTCCAAATAGCCGGTCTCGCTCATCTTCGATTCCAGCGCGGCCAACTGTTCCTCGTCGATGAACACCGACAACTCGCCGGCCTCGGAAAAGTCGGTCATGGTGGTGAAGAAGGTGGCGCTCTTGATGCGCTTGTCATCCTTCACATCCATATAGGCCAGGGTTGCCGATAGCAGGGTGCCGCCAAGGCAATAGCCGATCACGTTGGCCTCTGTCTCACCGGTCGCCTGCTCGATTGCATCCAGGGCGGCCAGCGGGCCCTCCAGCATATAATTCTCGAAGGATTTGCCGGCGAGTTCCTCGCTCGGATTGACCCAGGAGACGACGAACACCGTCAGCCCCCGCTCGACGGCCCATTTGATGAAGCTGTTCTTGGCCCGCAGATCCAGGATGTAGAACTTGTTGATCCAGGGCGGCATGATCAGCAGCGGCGTCTTGTAGACCTCTTCGGTCGTCGGGCTGTACTGGATCAGCTGCATCAGATCGTTCTGAAAGACCACCTTGCCGGGCGTCGTGGCGATGTTCTCGCCCACCGTGAACGCCTCGGTGTCGGTCATCTTGATCGACAGCTTGCCCTTGCCGCGCTCCAGATCCTCCAACAGGTTGTCGAGCCCCTTGACCAGGTTCTCGCCGCCGGATTCGATCGTCTTGCGCAGCACTTCCGGGTTGGTCATGACAAAGTTCGACGGCGCCATCGCATCGACGAATTGGCGGGTGTAGAAATCGACCTTCTTGGCTGTCTTGTCATCCAGCCCCTCGACCTCGCCCACCGTCGACTGCATCCAGCGCGCGCTCAGCAGGTAGGATTGCTTGATGTAGTCGAACAGCGCGTTCTCATTCCAGGCGGCGTCGGAGAAGCGGCGGTCGCCCTTTTCAGGCGCCGCGATCGGCTCCGATTCCTGGCCCATCATGCGTTGGGTGGTGTGCTGCCACAGGGTCATGTAGTCCTGCCACAGGGTCATCTGGGCGCGCATGACCATGGCCGGATCGGACATCATCTTCGAGGTCATTTCCAGGAACGCATTGCCCACATTCAGCGGGTCGAACGAGGCCGGCGCGCCATCCTGCGCCTGACGGGCGAGGAAATCGCTCACCAAGCGTTGGCTGCGCTCGGCGATGTCGGTCATTGCCTTGCCCATTGCGACCGGATCCGGCACTGCCAGATCGTCGCCATTGGGTTTGCCGGTGGATGCCCCCGGAGAAGCCGTCGTCTGGTCGGCCATGTCTCTCAACCTCAATCGTGCGGTAGTCTTGCCGCATTTTGGTAAGCCTTCCGGCCCGACACCGATCCTTGGTGACGGTTCGTAGCGGCCACACTTGATGATTCCGCCGATTTATTACACCATCGCCAACGTATTTGCACCGGCAAAACTCAAGGTGGCCGTGGCCCGCCGGGCCATTTCGGCCGCCGGAAAGACTGCAGTGTTGGCCGATCTGCCTGATCTCCCGGCGAGTCTTGCCGGACGACGCGCCGCGGCGACGACGAGGGCCGGTGGCAGCATCCTGATCGCCTGTCTCGCGACTGCAGGATTGTTGGCGGCCTGTGGCGGCGGCGTGCCGCAAGCGGCCGACGATCAGCCCACCCTGACATTGCGGCAGCCCAACGCCGATCCGCCGAGCTATCCCAGGGTGACCGATGTTCCGGAACGTCCCGAAGGCCTGCCAACGGAGGATGAACTCGCCGAGCGCCGCCGCCGGCTCGAAGCAGACCGCGATGCGGCGCTTGGTCGGGTGGAAAACGGATCCCGACCCCCGCCGGGCCCGGAACCGCTTCCGGAATTGACCGAGACCCTGCAGGATATTCCGGTCGAACGGCCGTCCGCCGGATTGGCCGAGGCCGCGAGAAGTGGCGTGTCCGTCCAGGTCGCGACGGTCCATTTTCCCTCCGATTCCATCGATCTGGATGAGCAGATGATCGACGTCCTGAGCCAGGTGGCACGGGAGCAGCAATCGATCGGCGGCAGCCTCCGCGTCGTCGGCCACTCAGGAACAGCAATCAGCGAAGACCTGACGCGGCGACAGATTGCGACGATCGGCCAGACCCTGGTCCGAATGGGTGTGCCACCGACCCGCATCGACACCGAGTTTGCCGGGTCCGGCGGTCGCGAGGGAGGCGAACACGGACGCGCCGTAATTTACCTCGATTATTGATGCGACCGACGGTAGAACGGGCGCTACGCGGAGCTCCGAAGAGCGGGTCGAGGGGCGGCGATCGCCCTTGGTCGTTGCAGCATCGGTAATGTGGGCAGGCGGGAGGCCGAAGTGAACGAGCAGCAGTTCCACCGGATCAAGCGGCTGCCGCCCTATGTTTTCCGCCGAGGTGAACGCCATGAAGGCGGAAGCGCGTGCCGCGGGCGACGACATCATCGATCTGGGCATGGGCAATCCCGGACAGCCCGACGCCGCCGCATATCGTCGAGAAGCTGGTCGAGGCGGTGCAGAATCCCAAGACCCATCGCTATTCGAACTCGCGCGGCATTCCCGGCCTGCGTCGGGCGCTGACGGCCTATTACGAGCGCCGGTTCAATGTCTCCGTCGACCCGGAGCGTGAGGCGATCGTGACCCTCGGCTCCAAGGAGGGGTTGGCCAATCTGGCGCAGGCGATATCCAGCCCGGGCGACATAATCCTGGCGCCGAATCCCAGCTATCCGATCCATATGTTCGGCTTCATCATTGCCGGCGCCGCCATCCGCAGCCTGCCGATGACCCCGGATGTCGACCTGATGGATCAGCTTGAGCGTTCGGTCCGGCATAGCGTGCCCAAGCCGACCGCCGTCGTGCTGAACTACCCCTCCAACCCCACCGCCGAGGTGGTCGATCTGGATTTCTACCGCCCGATCGTCGATTTCTGCCGCCAGCACGAGATCTATATCCTCTCCGATCTAGCCTATGCCGAGATCTATTTTGACGAGATGCCGCCGCCCTCGATCCTCCAAATCCCGGAGGCGCGGGAGATCGCGGTGGAGTTCACCTCGCTCAGCAAGACCTATTCCATGCCGGGCTGGCGGATCGGCTTCGCGGCTGGAAACGCGAAACTGGTCGGCGCCCTGGCGCGGGTGAAATCCTATCTCGACTACGGCGCCTTCACGCCGATCCAGGTCGCCGCGACCGCCGCGCTGAATGGCCCTCAGGATTGCGTCGACGAAATCCGCACCCTGTATCGGGAGCGGCGCGACGTGCTGATCGACGGGTTGAATGCCGCCGGCTGGGCGGTGCAGCGCCCGGCCGCGACCATGTTCGCCTGGGCGCCGATCCCGCCGGCCTTCGCCGATCTGGGCTCGCTGGAATTCTCCAAGCTGTTGCTGCGCCACGCCCGGGTGGCGGTGTCGCCCGGTGTCGGGTTCGGCGAATACGGCGAGGGCTATGTCCGCATCGCCCTGGTCGAGAACAAACATCGGATCCGCCAGGCCGTTCGCAATATCAAGGGCTTCCTGGCCAATCCTCCCATCGACCGGGACGGCGCCCATCACGCGGTGGCGGCGTCGTGACTCCGCTGAAGGTGGGGATCGCCGGCCTCGGCACGGTCGGCGCGGGGGTGGTGCGGCTGTTGCGTGAAAACGGCGAGATGCTGGCCGAGCGTTGTGGCCGGCCAATTGAGCTGACCGCCGTATCGGCCCGTGATCGGACCCGTGACCGGGGAGTGGATCTGGAAGGCGTGTCCTGGTTCGACAACGCCATGGCGCTGGCAACCGAGGCCGATTGTGAGGTGGTGGTCGAGTTGATCGGCGGCTCCGACGGCATCGCCAAGACCCTGACCGAATCCGCCTTCGCCCAGGGGCGGCATGTGGTGACCGCCAATAAGGCGCTGATGGCCGAACATGGCGTGGCTCTGGCGATCGCGGCGGAGAAGGCGGGCGTCACCCTGGCATATGAGGCGGCGGTTGCCGGTGGCATCCCGATCATCAAGGGGTTGCGCGAAGGATTGGCGGCAAACCGTATCACCAGCGTTTCCGGCATCCTCAACGGAACCTGCAACTACATCCTGTCGGAAATGCGCGACAGCGGCCGCGACTTCGCGGTGGTGCTGGACGAGGCCCAGGCCCATGGCTATGCCGAAGCCGATCCGAGCTTCGACATCGACGGTGTCGATGCCGCTCACAAGCTGGCGATCCTGGCGGCGATCGCCTTCAACACCCGGGTCGCGTTCGACTCTGTCCATGTGGAAGGCATCCGGCACGTCTCGTCCCTGGACATCGCCTTTGCCGAGGAGTTGGGCTACCGCATCAAGCTGCTCGGCCTGGCCAATGAGCGGCCTGACGGCATCGAGCTCAGGGTGCATCCCTGCATGGTGCCGGCGGGTGCAGCCATTGCCGCCGTCGAAGGCGTATTCAACGCGGTGGTGGCCCAGGGCGATTTCGTCGATCAGGTGATGATGGTCGGTCGTGGCGCCGGGGCCGGACCCACCGCTTCGGCCGTGGTCGCCGATCTGATCGATATCGTTCGTGGCGATCCCGCACCGGCGCTGGGTGCTCCGGCGGCCAGCCTGCGCCAGTTGCCGGTGGTGCCGATGGACCGGCGCCATGGCGCCTATTACCTGCGCCTGATGGTGGTCGACCAGCCCGGCGTCATCGCCGATATCGCCGCCGCCATGCGGGATGGTGATATCTCGCTGGAGAGCCTGCTTCAGCATGGCCGCTCGCCCAGCGAGGCGGTGCCGGTGGTGATCACCACTCATGAGACCGATGAATCCGCGATGCGTCAGGTGCTGGACAAGATCGGCCAAATCGACGCCGTCCTCGAACCGCCGCGTCTCATTCGCATCGAACCTCTGGTACACTGATATCGGTGATCCTCGGTATCAACAAAATCAAAGACGGGGTAGGACATGTCCGAAGGCCTAATGATGGACCGCAACCTGGCGCTGGAGGTTGTGCGGGTGACCGAGGCTGCCGCCTTGTCGGCCTCGCTGCAGATGGGGCGCGGCGACGAGCGGCAGGCGGATCAGGCCGCCGTCGACGCCATGCGGCAGGCGCTGAACAGCCTGTATATCGACGGTGAGGTGGTGATCGGCGAGGGTGAGCGTGACGAGGCGCCGATGCTGTTTATCGGCGAAAAGGTCGGCGTCGGCAAAGGGCCTGAGATCGACATCGCCCTCGATCCGCTGGAGGGCACCACCATCACCGCCAAGGGCGGGCCGAACGCGCTGGCCGTCATCGCCATGGCCAATAAGGGCGGATTTCTCCATGCGCCCGACACCTATATGGAGAAGATCGCCGTCGGCGTCGGCCTGCCGGACGATCTGATCGATCTCGACGCCACACCGACGCAGAACCTGAAATCCGTCGCACTGGCTCGGCGCTCCGACGTCTCCGACCTGGTGGTCTGCATCCTGGACCGGCCGCGCCATAGCGGGCTGATCGCCAAGGTCCGCGAGGCCGGCGCCCGGATCATGCTGATCTCCGATGGCGACGTGTCCGGCATCATCGCGACGTCTCAGCCCGACTCGGGCGTCGACATGTATATGGGCATCGGCGGCGCGCCCGAAGGCGTCCTTGCCGCGGCGGCATTGCGCTGCATCGGCGGCCAGATGCAGGGCCGGCTGGCCTTCCGCAATGAAGAGGAGAAGGAGCGGGCGCTGCGCTACGGCGTGACGGATCTGACCAAGATCTACGATATGGGTGAGATGGCGTCCGGCGATGTGATGTTCGCCGCCACCGGCGTGACCACCGGCCCGATGCTGCGCGGCGTGCGCCGTTTCGCCAATGGCGCCCGGTCACCCATTCCATCGTCATGCGCTCCAAGAGCGGCACCGTCCGCGAGATCGAGGCTCGCCACAACTTCACCCGCAAGACCGGGTTCACGCCTGTCGATCGGTGAATCGGATAACCAAAAAGATAAGGTCTCGATTTGGGGCCCGACCGCAGTGTTCCGTGCGCGATACCCCGGTTGGTTTTGGGGGTCGTTTGCTCGACGTGAAGCCCAACCGGCTAAAGTGTAATGCCCGTGAAATTCGCATCATTCAGACGGCCGGAAAGGCGTTTGGCAAATCCTTGACTACCATCCTGCAAATCGTTGCTTTTATCCGCCATCAACACCCATGCGTTGAGATGCGGTGACTCCATGGCGTATACGCCGGTTCCTTCATCAAATACGTTCTTTTCTCGCATCGAACGAAACAACCTGGAGAGCTTTTCTACATTGGTTCCCGCCTCGCCGAGAAGCCCGGACTCCGCCTTGGATCTTCTCGTGATAACGATCGTGATCTCACCACGCGCTATTGCTCTCGCAAACCGGACCATCCCCTGTCCGGCGCCGCTGATAGCCGAAACAGAATCGAATGGTTCGACGGCGTCTTCTCCGAACACCGAAAGGCACGCAGCCCTTGTTCATCGGCTCTTCATGGATCTTGTCGTCGTATAGGACGAACAGGAGGGGAATTTTGTGTTTGACCGCAACTCCGTAAAGGATTTCCTTGAAGTCGCGGTTTTGAAAGCTTCCGACGTGGGGGCCATCGAACAGGCTCACCATCGAGGCCGTCATCACGATTAAATCCGTCCCTTCCTGTGTGCCCAGGAAGTCACTGACACCCGCTTTCATCGCCTGATATTGATCGAGTGAAGCTAGGTAGTATTCGTCATGCTTGTATGGCGGATAGTCATCAACGACACGCTTTCCACGGCAGTTTGCCCTCCAGAGTTTGACGAAATCTTCAGGTTCGTCGGGCGGCACACTCTGGCCGAAACTGGCCCCGTATCGACCGACCGGTTTTCCGTCCAGCATCCGGACCGCAATCTTGTCCTTGAAGACGCAAGTAAGGTTCACCAGGACATTGTTCGTCTTTATCCGGACGGAACTGCCCAGTTCCTTGAAGAAATCCTTATTGCAGAGCCGGTGAAAGAGATAAGCAAGCGTCGAACCGGACTCGACGAATATCGAGACCCTGTCTTTTTCGGTGAGTTGCGCAATCGCAATCGCCATCAAGTTCTGTGAGCCGTCCTGATCTGTAGAACCACAAAGCACGTCTCCGAGGTTCTGCTTTTCCTTTACGTCCACGTCGTTCATTCGGAACGTAAGCCGATGATTCCGCTTCAGATTGTCAAAGATCGCACCGGTGACTTCGTCAAAGAGAATTCCCTTCAAAGAGTCAGCACTCTTTTTGATCGCTGTTTTCAGTCTTCGCGTTTCGCGAAATCCCGTCGCCAAACCGACGATTGCAATCAATATACTGACGATGAAAGGAATGGTCAGTATTTCCGCCATTGTCGTCCCCCCGAAACTCCGTTCCTTCTTCCGGAGATTGATGGACAAAGGTGCGGCAATAGGCGAAGCCGCCCCAACCCGTTCGCCGACTCAAGTATATTCCATCAAACTCGGATAATCCCTTGATTGAAAAACGTCACACCATTGACTAGTCCGCGACTGGCTAGCCTATGCTTTGACAGACGACTTTTGCAACCAGCCATCGAAATGGCCCTTTAGGACATGCAAAATACTTGTGATTCGATAAGACGGTACGATTTTAGATTGAAATATGAAGAACTTTCGGCCTGCCGCTGCGGCTGATGCCATCTGCCGGTGGTGTCGGTATCGGGGCCAAGTGATACTATAGTCGACAATCCAGCCTGCGGATGCGCATTCGTCACAAACGGGAACACCAACCGTTGTTCAGAATTATTGTGAACAATATCGTGCAACTGCCAGAAATAGTTCTGTTTATTTACAGGCGGGTTGATCGGTGACAATCGTGTTATGTCCCGGCATCGCCGCTCGCCGATGACTGTCCCGCTCGAATCGACCTTGGTGCCCGAGCCCGCCCTGCTCGGCGTCGAGCACTCGGTGCTGGGGCGGCGTTGGCAGCTTCACGCCGTCGATGAGCGGTTGTCGCTGGCGCTCAGCCAGCGTCATGATTTGCCGGAGCTGGTTGGGCGGATCCTGGCGGCGAGAGGCGTCGCGGTGGACGCGGCGGAGGCCTATTTGGACCCGACCTTGCGGTCGATGATGCCGGACCCCTCTGCGTTGAAGGATATGGACCGGGCGGCGGACCGCATCGCCCGGGCGATCGCCGCCGGCGAACGGATCGCGGTCTTTGGCGACTATGATGTGGACGGCGCCACCTCGGCGGCGTTGCTGCTGCGCTATCTGCGGAGCTTGGGCGGCGATCCGCTGTTGCACATTCCAGACCGCATGACAGAGGGATACGGTCCCAATGCGCCGGCGCTGCGCCGGCTTCAGGAGGCCGGGGCCGGATTGGTGATTACCGTCGATTGCGGCACCATGGCGATGGAGCCGTTGGCGGCGGCAGCGGCTGACGGCCTTGAGGTCATCGTGCTCGACCACCACGCCGCGGGGGCGGAATTGCCAGCCGCCCATGCGGTCGTGAACCCGAACCGCCTGGACGACACCAGCGGGCTTGGCCATCTGGCGGCCTGCGGCGTCACCTTCCTGACCCTGGTCGCCGTCAGCCGGGCGCTGCGCCGGGACGGCGCCCTGGCCGGCCGGGCCGAGCCGGATCTGCTGGGGCTGCTGGATCTGGTGGCGTTGGGGACCGTCTGCGACGTCGTGCCGCTCACCGGCCTCAACCGCGCCATGGTGATCCAGGGCCTCAAGGTTATGGCGCGGCGGCATAATCCGGGGCTGCGGGCCCTCGCCGACGTGGCCAAGGTCTCCGAGCGGATCAGCGCCTATCATCTGGGATACATCCTGGGGCCACGGGTCAATGCCGGCGGGCGCATCGGCCGGTCTGACCTCGGCGCCCGTCTGCTCAGCACCGAGGATGAGGCCGAGGCGGGTGAGATTTCGGCGATCCTCGACAGCCACAACGACAACCGGAAGGCCATCGAAGCGGGGGTGCTGCGTGAGGCGATCGAGCAGCTCGACGGGCGCGAGGATCCGGGACCGGTGGCGCTCGCCACTGGGCAGGGCTGGCATGCCGGTGTCATCGGCATCGTCGCGGGACGGCTGAAGGATCGTTATGACCGCCCGGCCTGTGTCGTGGCGATGGAGGGCGATATGGGCCGTGCCTCCTGCCGCTCCGTGCCCGGAGTGGATATCGGCGCGGCGGTGGCCGAGGCACGCCATGCCGGGCTGCTGATGACCGGTGGCGGCCACCCCATGGCCGCCGGTTTCACCGTTGCGGCCGATAAGCTGGCGGCGCTCGGCGACTTTCTGCACGACCATGTGCGCGGACAGGCGGCCGGTCCGCTCGTCCCGGTCAGCGATTTCGACGGCACGCTGGCGGTCGGCGGCGCGACGCCGGAACTGGCGGCGGTGATCGAGCGGCTCGGCCCCTTCGGGGCGGGCAATACCGAACCTCGCTTTGTGCTGCGTGGCGCCCGCGCCGTTGCGGCGAAAGTGGTCGGCCAAGACCATGTGAGCTGCTTCCTCACCGGTGCGGAAGGCGGCCGGCTGAAAGCGATCGCATTTCGCGCCGCCGGCACCGCGCTGGGGGCCGCCCTGCTGGATCCCGGCGGCGCTCCGCTTCACCTTGCGGGTCTGCTGCGGGTCGACCGCTGGAACGGGCGGGTGAGGGCGCAATTCCAGATCGAGGATGCCGCGCCGGCCTGGGGTGGCAAAAGCGCTTGATTTCGGCTCGCCGCATCGCTACTTATCCGCCGGCCTTCGGCACAGACCCCTTCGTCTAGAGGCCTAGGACACCGCCCTTTCACGGCGGCAACACGGGTTCGAATCCCGTAGGGGTCACCAGCGATTTCAATAGGTTAGTGGGGCCGATCCGGCCCTTTCAAACTTTCCGGGCGGGGGCTTTCAAACTTTTCGGTCATGGTGTGTTCTTTTTTTGGCTTTTGCAGGCCAGCCGTTGCCCGCCGGCGGGTTATCGGCGAAGCGTTGCTCCGCCCGGGTGGTGTTTCAATTTGAGATTGGGTGTCGGTGATCGACCCAATGGAGAACTTCAGGTTCGTAAGTGCGAATGACGGCTTGAAGATCAAAAGCAGTCATCCAAATGCGGCTATCGGTTGGGGTGCTCGTAGCCAAAAGGAGACATGGCGCAATAGTGGCGGCCTCACTCTCAGGGAATGTGGATCACCTTGGCGAATGCAGATCGCTTTTGACTCTTGATTTAACACGCTCAAGCGATGTCGGCCGCTGCCTTCAGTTGTGCTTCCACCATTGCCGACGCGCCTGATCGGCTGCCCAGCAACTCGCCCTTTTTCCATCGCCCGATGACCGGCCGGTTCCGATTCTTGTTTGCCGAGCGCCCAGTCAATGTCGGCCTGCGCTTCGCCGGGCGGCATGACGAGACAGCCGTTCAAATCGCAGACCACTGCGTCGCCCGGATGAACGACGGCGCCGCCGCAGGCAATGTCGACATTGAAACTGCCCCCAACATCATATAGGCGTGTCGTGATCGGTGCGGGCCCGCGGCACCAGACCGGCAGATCGTATTGCTCGATTTCCGACACATCGGTGCAGGTGCCGTCGATCACCACGCCGACACAATTGCTCGCCTTGATCGCACAGGCGACCCCGCCACCGAGGCAGGCGTGTTTGTGGTCGCCCAGCCTGTCGATAACAAGAATATCGTTCGGCCGCAGAAACTGGACGATGTGGTGAAGCAGTGTCGAATCTTGGCCGGGCAGGGCCAACGTGACAGCGGTGCCGGCGATTCGGCGGCTGGGCAAGATAGCCTGGATAGCCGCGTCCATGAATCCCATATGCCGCCGATGGCCGATCGTCGCCGTTTCAACCCGCTGGGCCTTTTCAAGCAGATCTGCCTCAATCTGGGTCGGCATGGGAGCAATAACATAGCTCACATTCTTATCCCTCTGCCTCGAACCGGAGTATGATAATTGTCGCTTGAAGGGTAAGCCATGAATAAATCGGTCGAACATTGGGACGTAAGTAAGAGGGCCGTGGCGTCGACGGAGGGCGTCGTCGCCGCTCAGCATTTGCTCGCTGCGCGGGCCGGTGCGGGCATGCTGGCATCGGGCGGAAACGCGATCGATGCGGCCGTCGCCGCAGCCTTCGCGCTCACCGCGGTCGAGCCATGGATGTGCGGCCTTGGTGGCAGCGGCTACATGGTGGTGTGGAATGCCCAAGATCGGTCCGGCCACGTATTGGACTTTCAGGGCGTGCTTCCCTCGGCGATGGACCCGGCGGATTATCCTCTCGATCCGGATGTTCCCGAAAGCATTATGGGTTTCCCGGGGGTGATCGACCGGCGAAACATCATCGGTTACGGCGCCATAACGGTGCCCGGAGCGGTCAAGGGCCTGTCGCGCGCGCTGACCCGCTTTGGCCGCCTCGGGCTCGATACGGTTCTCGATCCGGCAATCCAATTGGCAGAACGCGGCCTGCCATGTGATTGGTTTACCACCTTGGAGATCGCGCTTACCGCAGCAGATCTGGCGCGCGATCCGGCGGCCGCCGCAACCTATCTACCGGGCGGCGTGCCCGCGGCGCCGGAACAGTACTTGCCACTCGGGCAGCTGGCCGACACCTTGAAGACGCTTGCCGAGAATGGACCGGATTGCTTTTACGGCGGTTCGCTTGGCGAGCGCATCTGCGCTGACCTGAAAGGCGGCGGCAGCCGTATCGATGCCGAGGATCTTGCCGCTTACGAGGTGCTGGAGCATGCACCGTTATCGGCCGAGCACCGCGGTGCGACGCTGCATACGGCCGGCCCGACCAGCGGCGGGCCGCGACTCATTGAAACACTCGAGCATATTGCGGCCCATATCGACACGGGCGACCCCAACTCGGCACAGGGGATCGGCGCGCGAAGCTGGAAGGTCTATGCCGACGGGATCAACAAGGCCTGGCGAAGCCACAACCGGCGGATCGGCAGGACGACCGAAGTCGGCGGCTGCACCAGCCATCTTTCGGCTGTCGATGCCGAGGGCAACATGGTCGCCCTGACCTACACCTTGCTCAATCGGTTCGGCAGTTGTGTCATTCTGCCACAGACCGGCATTCTGATGAATAATTCGGTCTCATATTTCGATCCGCGGCCCGGTTTTCAAACGACCATGGCCGGTCGAAAGCGCATCAATGCCAGCAATATGTGCCCCACGATCGCAACGCGCGACGACGAGGCGATCTTTGCCGTCGGCGCCTCCGGCGCTAACCATATCATGCCCTGCACGACTCAGATTGCTGCCCTGATGTTGGATTTTGGGTTAAGTCTGGAAGAGGCGGTCAACCATCCCAGAATTGACGCTTCCGACCGCGGCTCCATCCGGGTCGATCCTCGATTGGGTAACGAGGTGATTACGGAATTGTCGCGGCATTTTCAAATCGAAGTTGCCCAGCTATTGGTCTTTCCGAAACTCTATTCCTGTCCGTCCGGCGTCAGCCGCGATCCTGCGACCGGTGTCAGTCACGGCATCAACGATCCGTCACAGCCGATCGGCGGCGCCGCCGCTGCGGCGCCGTTTGTTCTCGATGACGAGGAGATCAGTCAGGCGATCCGCCCCTAATACCTAGCCTCCTCGGTCTTGTTTCGCCAAAAGACCCAGCAACAGCCGCGGCGTTTTATCATGCTGAATGGCCGCTGCTATTCTTGTGGTCCATTGATGGCGGCCGGAACCGGTCGAATTCAATACCCCTGTTCAAGGTCGACCAGATTGGGCACGGATTCACCGTTGATGAAACGGCTCAGATTGGCGGCAATAGCCGCGCCGCCGGCAACGGGGTCGATCAACGAGGCGATATGCGGTGTCACCAGCACGCGAGGGTGATCCCAGAACGGATGTCCGGCCGGTAGGGGCTCTTGGTGGAATACATCGAGAGTGGCATATTCGATCCGGCCATCGTCCAACGCCGTCAGCAAATCTTCCTCGACAAGATGCTCGCCACGCGCCGCATTGATCAGGCAGGCGCCGGGCGGCAACATCGAGAACAGTTTGCCGTTGAGAATATTCCGCGTGGCGTCCGTTAGCGGCAACAGACAGACCAGAAAGTCGCTTCGCTTCAGGAACGGTTCCAGTCCATCGGCACCGGTAAAATTCATCACCCCGGATATGTCCTTTGGCCGCCTCGACCAGCCGGCAACGTCGAAGCCGATGACGGTAAGCGTTCTTGCCACATCGCTGCCGAGATTGCCGAGCCCCATGATCCCGACCCGGCGTTGATAGGCAGGAGGATTGACGGTCTGGCGCCATTCCTGCGTTATTTGGATTTCGTCGATCTCCGGTAGTCGGCGGTGGTGGCGAAGCACATGCAGGCAGACGTATTCACGCATGCGCTGGGTCAGGTCGTCACCGGTCGTGCGAATGATCGGTACATGGCGTGGCCGCTCCGGATCGACGAGAATATGATCGATGCCGGCACCGATCGAGACGATACATTTCAGATTCGGAAACCGTTTCAATCCGCCGGCCGGTGGCCTCCAGACGACCGCATATTCGATCTCATCCAGATCGCCAGGCTCGTCCCAGATCCGACAATCGATCTCCGGCAGAAGCGATTGGAGATGATTCTGCCACCATGCTTCTCTCTCGGGTCCAACACGGATAATCAGGGCCATGGGTCTAATCCGGCCCGAGAATGAGGTCCGGCAGCCATAGCGTGAGTGTCGGCACGTAAGTGATCAGCAGCAACACAATGATCAGCGGAATGTAAAATGGGATTACTGCAATCGTGACTCGTTCGAACGAGACGTCGGCAACCTGAGTGACGATGTAAAGGCCGATTCCCATCGGCGGTGTTGCCATGCCAATCAACAGGGCGAATGTGATGATCAGACCGAAATGAATACGGTCAATGCCGAATTGATCAACCAACGGCAACAACATCGGCACCAGGATAAGTTTGGCCGGAATGCCTTCCACGACTGTGCCAATCGCCAACAGAAATAACAGCATAATTAGCAAGAACACATACTTGTTGTCGGTCGTAAGGAGAACCATGCTGGCCAGCGCCTGCGGTATTTGCTCAATCGCCAACAGCCATCCCATAACCTGCGAATACCCAATAATGATCATGATGATGGAGGTAATGATCATCGTATCGGTGAGCGCCTTCCACAATTTGCGCCAAGTGAAGGTGCGGTAGAAAAGCCCCAGCAGGATCGAATAGACGCAGGCTAGAACGCCTGCCTCGGTTGCCGTCGTGAAACCGGTGACTATGGCACTGAGAATGATCGCCGGCGCAACGAGCGCTGCTAAGCCGTCAACGGTGGCGTGGCGCACTTGGGCGAATGTTGCCCGCGGTTCGCGCGGAAAGCCGCGCCGAACTGCAATCAGCCGATTGAAGGTCATCAGCGCCGCGCCGATCACCAACCCAGGTACGATGCCCGCCAGAAACAGCCGGGCGACAGACGTGTTTGACAGGAAAGCATAAATAACCAGGCTGATGGATGGGGGTATGATCGGACCGATAACCGCAGAGCAGACTGTCAGCGCGGCGGCGAAATCGGCCGGGTAGCCGCGTTCGCGCATGGCGCGGATCTCGACCATGCCGAGCCCGGCGATGTCGGCGACGGCGGCCCCTGAGACACCGGCGAAGATCATCGACGCCAACACATTGACCTGGGCCAGGCCGGCACGGAAATGGCCGACCAGAGTCATCGCAAAATTGAAAATTTTGTCGGTCATGCCGACCGCATTCATCAAGTTGCCAGCCATGATGAAAAAGGGCACGGCTATCAGTGATGGGTTCTCTACACCTTCGACGACCATCAGCGGCAGGATGTAGATTTCGCTGGAAAATCCGGCAACGATCAGTGAGCCCAACACCGCAACTCCAATCGCCATAGTGACCGGAACGCGGAAAATCATCAGGCCGATAAACCCGCCGAACAGCGCCCAGACCATCGGATCAGGCCTCCTGCATGGCCAGTTGGCTCAGCAAATAGGGCATCAGGGCGGCGCTTCCTCTATCCCAAAATCAACGAGTATCGGAATTGCGCGTCCGATGGGATGGCATCGTTTCGCCGCGCAGCCCGCAGATCATATCGACAAGATAGTTGAGGAAAATCAGCCCGCAGGTGACGAACAACGGCACCGCCAGGGTGAATCTCTCAACCTGAATACCGAAGAAATATACCTGTTCGATTATGCCTGCCTGACGTTTGATGATTTCCGGCCCGTGCCAAACCATCACCGCCATCAGGAGGAGAATCAGGATATTGACGAACTGGCGAACAACCATCTGTCCCAGAGGGCCAAGCCGTTCGTAAACAAAATCTACGGTGATATCGCTGCGCATGCGATAGACGACATAGAAGCCGAAAAAGCTCATCCAGACGAACAGGACCGTGCTCCAGGGAAATACCCATTGCAGACCGCGGTCCCAAATCGCCCGACTGGCGATGTTGAGAGTATTCACCGTCAACAGAATCGCTAAGCAACCGTTCGCGAACACAAGAAACAGTCGCTCGCAAAAGCCCAAGAGGCGATCCGCATGTTCGACGAGCCGCCCCACTGCCGCGTCCCGATCAGCTCTGGTTGGGGCGCGATTCCGCAACGGCGTCGAGGAAGCCGGCCGGCAATTCACCGTTCGACTCGCGCTCACGATAAAATTCACGCATGGACGCATGAAAATCCGAAAGATCGGGTTCAGAATAGGTGACGCCCCTTGCTTCCATCCGGCTAAGCTGGTCGGCAAGGGTCGCTTCTGACAGCTCGACGGAATAAGCACCGCCGGCCTCATAGGCGCGGTTCACCGCGTCTTTCAGATCATCTGGCAGTTCGTTATAGGCATTGGCGTTCATGATGAAACCAATTCCTTGCGGATATTCGTTGTGCCGAATGATATGCGGCGCAACTTCATAGAACTTCATCGATTCCACCAGGCCAACCGGCGAATTCACCGCTTCAACGATGCCCTGCTTGATAGAACTGTAGACTTCCGTCCAGCCCAGCGTGCGAACCTCCGCACCCAGATGTGTCCAAACATCCGCGGCAAGTTGGTTCGGGTGCATGCGCAATTTGACACCTTGCATGTCGTTTAGCGACGACCAAGGCCTTCTTGTCACCATCACCCGATATGGCCCGCGCATGTAGGCAGCCGGATCACCTAATAGAGTGACGCCCGCTTCGGACTCGATTTCGGTTAGCCAACCTTCGAACAGGTCCGACTTCATGAAATTTGCCCAGTGATCGCGGCTCTCGAACATGAATGGCGCAGATGAGTATTTGATGTCATCGACCCATTTGGCGAGATAGGCAGAGCCCTCCGGATAAAGATGGACGGTTCCTGCCTGGATCTGTTCCAAGACCGCTTCCGTCTTTCCCAATTGTTCGTTGGGGAAAACCCTGACTTCCATGCGGCCGTTGGAAAATTCTGCGACCTTGTCGGCAAAACGCTGGAATGCCATGCCTTCGTTGCTATCCGCAGGCTGTTTCGTGGCCATCCGCCAGACGATATCTGCGGCTTGCGATACCGAAATCGTACCAATGGAGATCGCCAGTCCAATGGCAGCGATCCGGCAAAGTGTGACGAAGCGCTTCATGAGAGTCCTCGCAGTTTAAGATTTAGACCTCTATTTAGGTGTGACACCATGCCGCAAACTACGGAATTCGTAAATATTTATGTCGGTCGGGAAGCTGTCTCTGTGGCGGGTATTTGTTGGCGGAGAGCCGGCGGCAGTCGTTCCGAGTACAGACGATCCATTACCGCTGCCATCGAATTCTGACCCAAATCCTTCAAGCGGCTCTACAACTGAATTACCGGTTTTCGCCCAGCTATTGCGAGGTGGAGGACCTACCGCAGGGACGCTGCATCAGGAGCGTTCAACCCGATGCGGGCCGGTCAATCGATGGAGCTGGCAGCTCCATCAATAGAGACGCGATTTGTCAAAGACATTTTTCATACTGCTCGGCCGATGTTCCAGCAGACAATTCAAGTTATGAATAAAGATATCCGTTATCTTGCTGTTTTCATTCGCAACCGTTGATGCGGAGTGTGGACTTATGAGAACGTTGGGTTGATCCCATAACGGACTATCTGCCGGTAGCGGTTCGGTCTGCGCAACGTCGAGAGCGGCAAATCCGATCCGGCAATTTTGCACTGCATCAATTAGCGCGGTTTCGTCTACGACCTGTCCCCTGGCGATGTTGACCAAAATTGCGTCTGACTTCATGGCCGCAATTATCTCCGCATCAATCATCTGCTCTGTCTCCGAGGTGTGCGGAACGGCGAGCACGACGGCATCGGCTCCGGCAAATACCTTGGCCAACTGCGTGCGAGTGAAAACGCCATCATATCCTCGCGCCTGGCCTTCGCTCCGGGTCAGCCGTCGGCTCATAGCCAAAACCCGCATTCCGATGAACTTGCAGACTTGCGCGACACGATGGCCAACTTCGCCCGCACCGACGATCGCGATTGTTTTGCCGTTCAGCGCTTCACCACAATAGCGTCGCCAGTGATGAGCAGCCTGCTCGGATTGCAAGTGTCGGAGCCGTTTGAAGTGCATGAGAATCGCCAACAATACGAACTCCGATAGGGGTTCGGCATGAATTCCTTTTGCGGTCGTTATGATCACGTCTCTATTTGCCAGCCCCGCATTCTCGATCATCGGACCAACACCGGAACTCGTCGTCTGAACCCACTGTAGCTTTGGCGCCCAAGCCCTGCACATCGGCAAGCCGTCGAGCGGCGGAATGTCCCAAAGAAACTCAGCTTCCGCTAGCCGCGCCTTCCAGCGCTCCTGCTGTTCCGGCGTCCGAACGAATTCCGCACATCCCTTGTGGTCCGCAATATAGCGAATGGGAGGAAGCAGATCGGGCTCGTGCACGACAGTTGCACGGCCCTTCGCCGCCGCGAGGATCCGGCCGACCTGATCGTCTTCCAATGGCGTTGAAATAAACAGGGTTGGCTGCATCTGCGCTCGGCCCATTTGTCATAACGCTAACATGTTTCGACCGACCAATATGGTTCGCCGTCTGTGGGGTTGCAAATTTCTCATGAACCTTTCGCGTCATGGCGAACTGCGGCTTCGCGAATTCATGAGAGCGATTGATCCAACACAAGAACCGCTATCATCGTTGATCGTGACGAAATTTCCAGCGAGTGCTATGGCATTCGCCCTGAGCTCAAGCTCCCTCTATCGGGCTCCAACTTCCGATACCGAGCAATCCACGCTGCCAACTCCCACGGAACTCCTCTTCGCGTATTGTTCAAGCGATTGTTCAGAATTCGGACATGTCCAGGTTGGGTCGTGGATCGGGATAGGGGGCGTCTCACGCCGCCGCCCCTCCCACACCACCGGGCATACGGGTCACGTACCACGGCGGTTCGACCGGGTTAAGCTTGGGCGCCTTGGGGCGGAGTTGGTCGGCGACCTGGCGCCACTGGGTCTTGGCCGCCGCGGCATCTTCCTGGGCGAAGGCGGTGGCGACGAAGGCCGAGACGACGCGGCGGCCCTGCCGGCCGGCATGGGCCAGGAGGTTGCGCATGAAGTGCACCCGGCAGCGCTGCCAGGTGGCGTTCAGCACCCGGGCAGCGGCGGCCTTGAGGCCCTCGTGGGCGTCGGAGATCATCAGCTTGACGCCGCGCAGACCGCGCCGGGCCAAGCTGCGCAGGAATTCGGTCCAGAAGGTCTCGGCCTCCGAGGCGCCGATCGCCATGCCCAGGACCTCGCGCCGGCCCCGATCGTTGACGCCGACGGCCACGATCACGGCGATCGAGACGATGCGTCCGGCCTGGTGCACCTTCATATAGGTGGCGTCGAGCCAGAGGTATGGCCAATTGCCCTCCAGGGGCCGGTCGAGGAAGCTCTGGATCTTCTCGTCGATCTCCCCGCGGAGCCGTGACACCTGGCTCTTGGAGATGCCGGACATGCCCATCGCCTGGACCAGGTCGTCGACCGACCGGGTCGACACGCCTTGGATATAGGCCTCCTGGATCACCGCCGTCAGCGCCTTCTCCGCCATCCGGCGGGGTTCCAGGAAGCCGGGAAAGTAGGAGCCCTTTCTGAGCTTGGGGATCTTCAACTCCACGGTGCCGGCCCGGGTCTCCCAGACCCGGTCGCGATAGCCGTTGCGATGGTTGGTCCGCGCCGGCGAGCGCTCGCCGTGGCCGGCGCCGGTCAGGCTGTGCACCTCCAGCGCCATCAGGCGCTGGGCGGTGAAGCCGATCATCTCGCGCAGCAGATCGGCATCGGAACTTTTTTCCAGCAACGTGCGAAGGGTCATCATGTCGTCGGTCATCGTGGTCTTCCTCGGTTGCAGGTCAAGTTGCGATAACTCAACCCTAACCCGGAAACCGCGATGGCCGCCCGTTGTGGCTAACCGGCCTGCCTACGCCAGACTCTCGGCGGTCGCTACGGCAAGCCGGTTAGCCACAGCTCCTACACCACCCCCTGGGACACCACCGACTTCCACGTTGGGGATGCTTTCCAGTGTTCGATAAGGTCAGGTCAGCTGTGGGTCACGGGACTAAACCGCTCACGCGGTAGTTTCCGGCGACGGGTGACAAGGTCAGTGCGGTAACGGGATGGGTCTGTCCTGTGTTGAGATTTGGGTTCCCCAACCTTGATCTCGAGACAGGAGCAGACCCATGACGGACACATCCATCAGCCCGTTGCGCCGGCGCATGATCGAGGACATGACGGTCCGTGGTTTCACCGCTTGCACCCAGCGAGGATACATCACGGCGGTCAGGAGATTCACGGTCTTTCTGGCCCGCTCGCCGGACCAGGCGACGGCCGAGGATCTGCGGCGCTTCCAACTTCACATGAGATCCGAGGGGGCTTCGGCGACGACCATGAACGCGGCGGTCTCGGCCTTGCGCTTCTTGTTCGGCGTGACCCTGGGCCGGAGCGATGCCGAGGTCGGCATGACGACGGTGCGCACGCCCCGTCGGCTGCCGGTGGTGCTCAGTCCTGAGGAGGTGACGCGGCTCTTGGACGCGGCACCGGGTCTGAAGTACCGCGCCGCACTCAGCCTGTCCTACGGCGCCGGGCTCAGGGCCTCGGAGGTGGTCTCGCTCAGGGTCCCGGACATCGACAGCGAGCGCATGGTCATTCGGGTCGAGCAGGGCAAGGGTCGCAAGGACCGCTACGCCATGCTGTCGGACTCGCTGCTGGAGCTTCTGCGCGCCTGGTGGCGGGCGGCACGCGAACGCGGCGTGATGCTGCCGGCGGGCTGGCTGTTTCCCGGTCAGAACCCGGTCAACCCGCTGACCACCCGGCAGCTGAACCGCGCCTTTCATGGTGCCAGGGAGGCCGCCGGGATCGACAAGCGGGTCTCGCTGCACAGCTTGAGGCACTGCTTCGCCACCCACCTGCTGGAGCAGAAGGTGGACATCCGCGTGATCCAAGTGCTGCTGGGGCACAAGAAGCTCGACACCACCGCCCGCTACAGCCAGGTCGCAGCCACCACCCTGCGTGCGGTCAAGAGCCCGCTGGAGCATCTCAGCCCAGGACTACCGCCGCCCGCCTGACCCGGCGGCGCCATGCCGCATCAATCGCTGGAGGTCGCGGATATCTTCCGCGCCCACGGGCCGGCCTGGCGTCGGGCCCGGGCCGGGCATCTGAGCCTCGGCCAGCTCAAGGTCATGTCGGCCATCGAGTGCTGCCGCACGGCGGCGCTCGGCGGTCATGTGGCGCGCTGCCAGGACTGTGCCCAGATCCAGGTCGCCTACAACTCCTGCCGCAACCGCCATTGCCCGAAGTGTCAGGGGGCGGCCGCCAGGGACTGGCTCGCCGCGCGCCAGGCCGAACTGCTGCCGGTGCCTTACTACCACGTGGTCTTCACCCTGCCGGCGCCGATCGCCGACATCGCCTACCAGAACAAGACCGAGATCTACGCCATCCTATTCAAGGCCGCGGCGGAGACCCTGACCACCATCGCCGCCGACCCCAGGCATCTCGGCGCCCGCATCGGCCTCACCGCCGTGCTGCACAGCTGGGGCTCGGCGCTGACCCATCACCCGCACCTGCACTGTATCGTGCCGGGCGGCGGCCTCTCACCCGATGGCGGCAGTTGGATCGCCTGCCGGCCGGGCTTCTTCCTGCCCGTGCGCGTGCTCTCGCGGCTGTTCCGACGCTTGGTGCTGGACAAGCTCATGGCGGCGCACCAAGCCGGCGGCCTGAGGTTCTTCGGCGATCACCGGACGCTGGCCGATGCGCAAGCCTTCGCGCGGCACCTGCGCCCCTTGCGCAAGGTCGAATGGGTGGTCTACGCCAAGCGGCCCTTCGCCGGGCCCGAGGCGGTGCTCGCCTACCTCTCGCGCTACACCCACAGGATCGCCATCTCGAACAGCCGGCTCATCGCCTTCGACCACAACGGCGTCACCTTCAAGTGGAAGGACTATCGGGCAAAAGGACGTGACCGGGCCAAGGTCATGACCCTGGCGGCCGACGAGTTCATCCGCCGCTTCCTCGTCCACGTCCTGCCCACGGGCTTCCACCGCATCCGATATTACGGCCTCTTCGCCAACGGCGGACGTGCCGGGAACCTGGCGCGGGCCCGGCAGCTGCTCGCCGTCGAGATGCGCCAAGACGAACCCGGCGCCGATGATGATGACCAGGAGCTGCAGACCTTCGCCCAGACCTGCCACAGCTGCGGCGGACGCATGATCGTCATCGAGACCCCTCATCCTGAGCCTGTCGAAGGGCGAGCCCGGACACCCGCCGCGCGCGCCGCCGCCGGGCAAGGGCTCATGACACTCACCCCTGCAAGACGCGCGAAGGATGCCGACCGCCGCCGGCCATGGCGCCGTTCGGCTCAAGGCCACCGCAAGACCGTGGCGCCGCCGGCAATCCCCGCCACCGCTGCCGCAAACGCGTCGCCAACCCATCCCGCCGGCGCCGGCGCCAGCCAGATCCTCCCGACCCAGCAGACCCCGCAAAGCCCAGCCGCCAGCCCGCCGCCGTCAAATCCCCATAGACCGGGAAGACCGCAACACCGAGCCTGAGCCCGCCCGCGGTTTCCTCCCCTGAGGCTTGTCCGACGCCTGCCGACCGCCGCTCAGGCCGCAACGCCACGCCTTCGGCAGGCGTCCGACAACCCTTAACACGAGCCGTCCATCGCGGCCTGCTTCAGACAAGTCTGCCTTGTGGCTCATAGCAGCCAATGCGAGCCTTAGTGTCCGCTCTGAGGCGCATTCCTGACCAACAAGTGGACCGATTCAATCGGGCGCGGATAGCCAGGAGGAGACACCTCGTCTTGCTAATAGCTGGTTGGGGGCGGGCCGGCATCGGTGAAGAAATCCCGGTGATCTTGCAGGAGCTCGGAGAGCGATCGTGGCCTACGACCGAGAAGCATCGGAAGATCGGGCGAGACATCATTGTCGGACGGGCTGTAGGCGGACGCGATGTGGGCGAGGTCAAACGCACGCCAGCTTGGAATGCCCGCCTCTAGAAGCTGGGCTTCATAGGCTTTAGGCGAGACTGGTTCATACGCAACGGCTCGGTCAGCGACAATGGAGAGCGCAGTCGCAACCTCGTCGTAGCTGTGCGCGACGGGCCCGGTGAGCGCATAGGCTTGGCTAGTGTGTGCTATGGGGTTGCTGAGCACGACCGCTGCGGCGGCGGCTACATCTCGGGTGTCCACTAGGGGAAAGCGGTTGTGTCCCATCGGGCCTGCAAGCCGCCCATCTCTCCGAATGGCATCTGCGGCGCGTAATAGGTTTTGCATATAGAGGTGCGGCTTGAGAAGGGTCCAGCTCACTGGGCCGACCCGGACCTCCTCGTCGATCGCGTAGTGATCGCGCATTAGCGCAATCGGAGAATCAGATGAAGCTCCGATAGCAGACAATTTGACGATATGCTGCACATTGGCGCGTCTGGCTTGCGCGAGCACGCGCTGGTGCTGAGATACTGAGTCCGGGCTGTCCCTGCCCGCGAGTAGCATCACATCGACTCCTTCGAATGCGCGGGAGAGCGACGCGTCGTCGTCGAAGCTGCCCTGTACAATTTGGACGCCACGGAGTCCCGCGGTGCCGGAGGGGTTCCGCACGAGCGCCCGGACTGCAGCTCCGGCTGCCACAAGGGCGTTCACCGCCTCGCGACCGACTTGGCCGGTTGCTCCAGTGATCAAAATCATGATGCGACAACTCCCGACAGATGCTTGCGACACTAGGTTCTGCAGTGACTCAGAAAGACTTTGGCTAGTTGGGACTACCGGTCTCCAACCAATCTCGGCTTGAGTGGTTCTTCGCAATCTTCAAGCTGCGGACAATTAGTAATCAACGTCAACCAGTTGCCTTTGAGCTAAGCAGAGCGGCGAGGGTTCTGCTTCGGGTCAGACTCGGCCGTGAGCCTGTGTCACCGAAGTTGACCCCTCTTGGCGTGTGAGCAGAAATCGAAATTGCAGGTGCCGCGTAGGGCGATGGCATGACTGAAGCAAGCCCAGTTATCTCGCCGACTTTGATCTCGTATTCCACCAAAGTTCTGTTCGGTTAAGGTGGTTGCGGGCCCAGGATTTGAACCTACGACATTCAGGGTACGCGGCAGCCCTGCCTCTGATCAACGCGGCAGCGAACGGATGCCGAACATAGAGGCGATCGCGTGTTGCATCGATGTTGCACGGAATTCCCGGCAACGGATGGAAACCCAAGGAATTGTGCGGGTTTCCGCAGCACGGCTTGTCAGCTCGCCCGGACAGAAGAAAGCCCCGCCGGGGCGGGGCTAAGATTCTGATATAGCTTACTTATTATTTGGTTGCGGGGGTAGGATTTGAACCTACGACCTTCAGGTTATGAGACAGTTTTTATCCATAGCTCCAAGGCCTTGAGGAATAGTGATCTTGGGGAGTTTTCGATCTAACATCATATTATATATCGTGAAATTCTTTGACCCTGAGCGACGATCGGCGTAATCAGGCGACACCGACTGCAAGATCGGGTGTTGACATAATGTTGATGGGTCACAAAGACCATGGCTGAACGATTGACTAATTCGCTGGTACGCAAAGCTAGGCCGCCCAAACGGGCGCAATGTTTCATATGGGATACTGAGATTAAAGGATTTGCCCTGCGGATCACGGCAGGTGGCGCCAAAGCCTTTGTGCTCGACTACCGTGCCAACGGCAGACAACGCCGGATCACCATAGGATCATACCCGGATTGGACAGTTGCAGCCGCCCGGGAAGAAGCGAAAACCATGAAGCGTGAAGTCGACCGAGGTGGCGATCCCATGGGCGAGCGCCATGCCGCGGCGGCGGCACCTTCGTTAAAGGACCTATGGGAGCGCTATAGGGCGGACCATCTGCCGATGAAGGGGTCGCGGACGCAGGCAGACGAACGGAGCATGTGGGAAAAGATCATCCTTCCAGCACTAGGCGCGATGAAGGCGACCGAGGTTACTCACAGCGACGTGGAAGAATTGCATCGGCGCATTACGGTTAAGCGAGGCACGCCAATCCGAGCGAATCGAACGATCGAAGTCCTGCGCAAGGCCTTCAACTTAGCCATTCGATGGGGATGGCGGATGGATAATCCAGCATCCGGAATTCGCCGGAATCCAGAAGAAAGTCGCAACCGTTACCTCTCCCTGCAGGAGTTAGCTCGCTTATCTGCGGCTCTTTTGGAACATCCGGAGCAAGTCTCTGCGAACGCGATTCGCTTGCTGATGCTCACCGGGGCACGGCGCGGCGAGGTCCTGAACGCGCGCTGGGAAATGTTCGACCTCAAGGCAGGTTCGTGGGTTAAGCCCTCTGCCCACACGAAGCAACGCCGGGAGCACCGCGTTCCCCTCTCCGCCCCCGCCCTCGCGTTGCTGACTGAGATCAAGGAGCGCGAAACCAGCCCTTATGTATTCCCCGGCAAGACTCCTGATCAGCCGCTGACCGACATCAAAAGGACCTGGATGAGTGTATGCCGAAAGGCCGCTGTGGAAGATGCCCGTATCCATGATCTTCGGCATTCCTTCGCATCCATTCTGGTCAGCCGGGGAGCATCTCTCCCCCTAATCGGCGCCCTCCTCGGGCATACTCAGGTGACAACTACTGCGCGTTACGCGCATCTCTATGACGAGCCATTGCGCGAGGCAGTGGAACAGGTAGGATCCGCCATAGAGCAGCGGGAAATTCCGGAAAATGAACCTGTCGTGGGACTTGGCTTCAATGACCAAACAACGGTGTAAATGAGCAGCAAGCTCGACGAAGTTACAGTCTTGCCGTTCGGTGAGATCATTCACGATGTGATTCGCGAAATGGGCGAGCGCGGCAACATGCCTGGTCAGTCTGTGCCGCTCCCCGAATTCTACTCCGCGCTTCGAGCACGAATACAGCGCACCGGTAACGAGTTGCTCTCCGCGAGAACTGGAGATGAAGTCGCAGCTGCCAAAACAAAGCTCGAGCTATTGCAGAAAGAAGAAGGCAAAATCGTATATCAAGCTAAAATTCTCGCGATCGAAGGATTGCTGCAGCAGATTTACGTTTGTCTGGCTTTTTTGGACGGCCAAAAGGTCGTGGTTCCTTCAGCGCATTTTGCAGGCGACGTTGATTGGAAGAATGAATCTCTTAGATTTGCGGAAAAACATTACACAAGACTCAGGCTGGTTCACAGTAGTCAGCTTTCTCCGGACCTAATTTCGATCATACGAGGTGGTCTGTCGGAGAAGGAGGCATCAAGACAAACTGAGCCTCCGACCTCTACCGGTGCCCCTGGCCGACCCAGCTCCATGCACCTTGTTAAGGCAGAATTCGATCGGCGCGCCAAAGAAAACCTGACTGCCTCAGCCCTCAATGCGGAATCGGAGATACTCGTCACATGGCTAAAGGACACCCACCCTCGTGCTCCGCAAACCACACAAAAGACGATCAAGAATCGCATAAGAGACGCGTATAGCGCACAAAAGTCGAAAAAATCTCCACAGCTAGACTAGGCCCGAAATTATCGTACGTGGCTTATTTTTGGGCCTATTTTTCGGGCCC
This sequence comes from Inquilinaceae bacterium, assembly GCA_965237625.1. GTDB lineage: Bacteria > Pseudomonadota > Alphaproteobacteria > DSM-16000 > Inquilinaceae > JABDIP01. The sequence goes on along the minus strand of CBDEGD010000020.1, from coordinate 80,706 downwards.
GCCAAAGTCGCTACCTGTCACCTCGAAGCGTGCGGTTTCGCGCATTCTCAGGAAATGACAGGTGCAGCAGCAGATGACGGAAATCGATAATCCCGGTGGGGGCCAAGACAGGCCAAAGCCTCCTCGATCCTCAATCTTCGAAGGATACATCACCGAGGTCGAATATGCTCGCCAGCGCGGCGTCAGTGTTCGCACCTGCCAGCGCGACCGGGCCCTTCGCCAAGCGCCCCCGCATGTGATCCTCGGCAACCGAATTTTCTATCGCATTGACGCCGTTCGCACGTGGCTTGAGGCTCGGGAACGTGGCGCCGAACGGATTATCCGCGGCCGCAGGTCGGTCGGCGGCCGGTAGCGGTCAGCCCGAAATGCGTCACAATCGCCGACCCAGTTGGCACAGCGAAAATGGATGCCGCTAGAATAGTGGCCGCACTGGGCGGGCGCTGGCACGGTTCCTATGGGATGGCGCCATGTCCTGCCCACGATGACCATAATCCGAGCTTGTCCATCAGCCAAACGAGCGAAGGCCGTATCCTATGGCACTGCCATGCCGGGTGCAGTCAGGAGGCGGTCGAAGAGACCTTGAGAGCCCGCAGGCTTTTGAATGACGCGGTTCCTACGCCGAGAACCAGGAAATTCAATGGCCGCATCGAGGAGGCCTATGACTACCTAGGGTCCGACGGCGAACTGCTGTTCCAAGTCGTGCGCCATCGCCCCAAGGGCTTCTCCCAACGCCGGCCAGACGGCAAGAATGGATGGATCTGGAATTTGAAGGGCCTGCAACGCGTGCCCTACCGCCTGCCCGAAATCTTGCAGGCCAGCGCTAATCCGGTCTTCGTCGTCGAAGGCGAGAAAGATGCAGACCGCCTTGCTGAACTCGGCCTAATCGCAACCTGCAACCCTGGTGGTGCCGGCAAATGGCAAGATGACTTCAATCGATACTTTCAATCTAGACATCTTTTCATCCTGCCGGACAATGACGCTCCCGGCCTTGAGCACGCCCGAGCCGTCGCCGCCACCCTCGACGGCACCGCGGATCAGATTAAGATCGTCGAACTGCCCGGTTTGACGACCAAGGGCGACGTCTCGGACTGGCTCGCCGCTGGTGGAACCCGTACTGAGTTCCTGCGCCTCTGCGACGCGGCACCGGTCTTTGAAACGACATCTGGCAGCCGGTGCTCGGAGGCCGCAACCGACGCACGCGGTGGGGTGCTCGCTAAGCCGAGGGCGGGGAGAGGAGAGGTTCCCGCAATTGTCGATACCGATCCCTTCATTTTGAAACCCGGTGCGCCTTGTCCCACTGCGCGAACTTTTCTGGAGGAGCGGCATGCTCGAGACGGCTTATCGCTCCTCTACCATTTTGACGGCGCGTATTACCGGTGGAATGGCCGATGTTATGAGAAAGCCGACGGAAAGACGATTCGGGCGGAGATTTATGATTTCTTGGGCAACGCGTTACGGCGGGATCTTAGCTCCGGCAAGCTAATTGCCTTCGATCCCACAATGAAAAAGGTCAATGATGTCGTGGACGCGCTCCACGCGGCCGCGAATTTGCCCAACAGCACGCCGGTGCCTAGTTGGCTCACAGACGAGCGCATACCGGATATGACCCATCCAGCCGAGGAACTCGTGGCACTAAGCAACGGGTTACTCCATCTGCCCACACTAGAGTTGCAACCGCCAACCCCCCTCTTCTTCTCATTCAACGCCTTGGACTACCATTATAAGCCAGGTGCCGGAGCCTTCCCGCCCAACTGGCTACGATTCCTGTTCCAGCTTTGGCCAGACGACCAGGAAAGCATCGCCACGCTGCAGGAAATCTTCGGGCATTTGCTAACCGTAGACACGAGCCAGCAGAAGATCTTCATGATCGTAGGTCCCAAGCGCTCAGGTAAAGGAACGATCGCCCACGTCTTAACGGAGATGCTCGGCCGATCCAATGTCTGTGCTCCAACTCTGGCAAGCCTAGCTGAGCGCTTTGGTCTCGCCCCCCTGATTGCCATGCAGGCCGCTATCATCGGGGACGCCCGGCTCGGCGTGCGAGCGGATCAAGCAGCGATTGGCGAGCGCCTATTATCGATAAGCGGTGAAGACAGCATAACCGTGGATCGGAAGTACATTGGTGCATGGACAGGTAAGCTGCCAACCCGCTTCTTGCTGCTGACCAATGAGCTCCCGAGGTTTGCAGATGCTAGTGGCGCGTTGGCCGGGCGCCTGATCCTTCTCACTCTGACCAAAAGCTTTTACGGAAAAGAAGATCTCGGCCTGAAAGACCGGCTACTCGCTGAATTACCTGGCATTCTGAATTGGTCGATTGAAGGATGGAAAAGGCTTAGGGAGCGAGGCCATTTCAAACAGCCGAAGTCTTCATGCGATCTCATGCAGGAATTGGAGGATCTTGCTAGCCCGATCAGCACGTTCATCCGAGATTGCTGTGTTGTAGATCCTTATGCGGAGGTGCCTTGTGATCTGTTATACGAGCTATATCGGATATGGTGTGACGGCCAGGGACGTAAACCGACTGCCAAAGCCACCTTCGGGCGCGATCTCCGCGCTGCCACCACTGGCCTCAAAACCGTTCAACACGATACCGATGTGAAGAAGGGGCAGAGGTTCTACAAAGGCATCAATCTCGCTCAGACCTGAGCTTTGGGCATCAGCTGGCAACCCACCTCTAGCCAGGACACGCTGTCTCACGCGTGAATTCCAAATGTATCCAATACATCCGCCCTTAAGACTAGTGTCTTGTTCTACGCGCGCCAAAGAGACGGACACGCGTGTGATCGCGTGTGCAAGTTTTGATGCCTGTAGCCATACTGACTTTGTCTCTTCCGAACAGCTGATAGTGGTGATCCATTGAGATCAATGCTGGCCCGGGGTCGGGTTGGCATAGCGGACGGGATCCCATTTGGCCTTTGGTGTTGGGGACCGCGGGGCAGCGGACCGGCGTCGGCCCGCACCACATCCGGGCGGGTCCTTCCTGGCACCTCACTGAACATGGTGAAAGTCGGCGTGAAGTAGCGCTAGTCGCGAGGCTAAAAACTGATGCACCGGGTGGTGCGCGGGCGCACCACGGCGGATGCACCACGGACAATGACAACGGACCGAACGCTTCTGGGTATCCGCGAGGCGGCGGAGCAGGTCGGCGTCAGCCATTCGACCGTCAGCCGGTAGGTGCAGCGCTACTCGGAGCTCAACCGCGGTTCCGAGCGGCGACCGCTCGTCGACCTGGGTAAGCACGAGCGGTACCGTCGCGAGAACATCAACGTAACGCCTGAGGCCACGCCGGGCCCGCCGGTGACGAGTTCCTGCCGGTCCTGCTCAGCGCGCTGGTCGGCGCGCCGGCCCATCTCAACTCCTACGCCACCCCGCCGCCGGTCGCCGGCCTGATGCAGCAGGGGATGAGCGCAGGCTCGGCCATAGCCCTTATTGTCGCCGGCGCAGCCAGTTCGATCCCGGGGATGACCGCGGTGTTCGCTCTCGTCAGGCGCCGGGTATTCGCCGCCTACGTCCTGCTGGGCTTGACCGGGGCGGTGCTTTCCGGCCTCGCCTTTGGAGCGCTGACCGGACTTTGATCGGCCCCGGGACGGCACGTCGGATGGCACGGTTCTCCACACTTTCGGCAAGCGTACCGAAGGAGCCGTCGCAGCCGCCCTCGCGGCCACCGCTCTCGATCACTACTGCTTTGGCGGCCGCGATGACTAGTTTGCTCGTTGCTAGTAGAGGCCGACCGGCCGCCAACGTCCTCTTCTGGCAATACCCGGCTGTCTCGACCCGGGGCCAACCGCGGCGGGAATACTCCCAACTCCGGAAGTGCCGGACCGAAAGTCGGCTCTCGCGACGATATCTTCAGCTCTGTCCCAGACCCCGGAAGTGGGCTGGACGTGGTGCTGAGGCTCACTTTTGACCCTAAGCCGCCATCAGCCGGGCGTTGACCAAAAGCCTTTGAAACGTCAAAAACCAACATTCGAAATCAGTGTCAAAGCTGCGACCCGCAGGGACGCTTCCCTCTCCCGTTGAATTTTGTGGCTTGGCACAATCGCGTATAGGACCGAAAATCAGTGCATGGGAGATAACGTTCCAAAAGCTGTAAATCGCGGCTCCGAGTGGCATCGATGGGAGCCCCATATCCATGCACCTGGTACTGTGCAGGCGGACCAATATCCAAAGGCGGATGGTTGGGAACTCTATCTGGAGGCACTTGAGACTGCCACCCCTACGCTGCGGGCGATTGGCGTCACGGACTATTGCATCACCACGTCCTATGAGCGCGTGAAGGCGGAGAAAGATAAGGGCCGGCTCAAGGGATGCGATCTGCTCTTCCTCAACATTGAGTTGCGCCTCAACACCGGTACGGTCAAGGGCCACTTCGTCAACATTCACCTTCTCGTAAGCCCAGAAGACCCGGATCACGTCGCCGAACTGAATCGATTTTTGGGTCGGCTGTCGTTCCCAGCTTTCAAGGATGATTTCGCCTGCACTCCGGCCGAACTTATCCGCCTTGGACGGAGGGCAGATCCGACCAAGATCAATGATGAAGCGGCACTGCAGCACGGCTGCTCCCAGTTCAAGGTTTCTCTCGAAAATCTCCTCGAGGCATACCGGGGCATCGAATGGGCCCGTGAAAACATCCTCATTGCGGTTGCTGGAAGCGCCGATGGCACATCGGGCCTCAAGGAGGCGGCGGATGCTACGCTGCGAGAGGAGATCGAAAAGGCGGCGCACGCAATTTTCGCCAGCAGCTCGAAACAGAGGGAATTTTGGCTCGGATACGGGAATGCAAGCGTAAGCGATCTTCGTGAGAGATATGGCGGCCAGAAGCCGTGCCTTTGGGGGTGCGATGCACATGATCTCTCGCGCGTCGGCAAACCGGCGGAAGATCGGCTATGCTGGATAAAGGGGCTGCCAACCTTCGACGCGCTCCGCCAGGCGTGTATAGATCCCGAGCGCGCTTACGTCCGACCATCCCCTCCCTCGTGGGCGGCTGCCTCACAGATCATCGATGAAGTGGTTGTCGAGGGCGCCGCTTGGGCCAAAACGCCGACCTTGAGACTGAACCCGGGTTTGGTTGCCGTCATAGGTGCCCGAGGATCGGGCAAGACTGCCCTGGCGGACATGATCGCGGCCGGTTGCGATTCCTATGAGGAATCGGAGGACCGCCCATCCTTCCTTGCCAGGGCTCGGGAACACCTTTCGGGCTCGCGCGTGTCGCTGAGATGGTTGAGCGGCGGAGACCCTGTATCCCGTCCACTGGATTCCCCGGTGAATTGGTCGCCGGACGCCTATCCCCGCGCTCGCTATCTTTCCCAGCAGTTTGTCGAAGAGCTCTGCTCAATCGAAGGGATGCCTGCGCTGATCAAGGAAATCGAACGTGTGATCTTCGAGGCCCATCCCTCGCTCGAGCGCGATGGAGCCGTCGATTTCGACGAGCTTCTTGAGCTTCGAGCCCGCCGCTATCGCGATGCCCGCATCCGAGAAGAGACGGCCTTGGCGAACCTCTCTGATCAGATCGGCATTGAGATGGAGAAGTCGAGGCAAGTCGCCCCGTTGAAGGTACAGATCGCCGAAAAGCAAAAACTGATCGCCCGTTATAAAGGCGATCGAAAGAACCTTCTGCCCAAGGAGACGACCAAAACGGGAGAGCGGTTCCAGGAACTCGTGTCCGCAGCAGAGAAAGTGCGCGGTAATCTTAGGTACTTCGCGAATAAACAAGCTTCTCTTGTCGACATTAAGAACGAGGTCCAGGATCTGAGGCAGAATCGGGCGCCCGAGGCGCTGCGGTCGATGAAGGAGCGCTATCAGAACATTGGGCTCGAAGCGACCGATTGGGATCGCTTTCTGCTCAATTACTCCGGTGACGTAGACGGCATCGTGGCCACGAAAGCCGGGGAAGCCAAAAAGAGCGCGGGATCGTGGAAGGGGACGACGCCTACGAGCGCCGTCGATGACAGCGGCGCGTTCCTCTCGGAGACCGCCGAGCCCGCCAAGACACCTCTTGCCATCCTCGAAGCGGAGATTGGGCGGCTGGAAAAGCTGGTGGCGGCCGACAGGGAGACCGCACGCCAACTCTCCGCCGTCTCGAAGCGGATAGCAGAGGAGACAACCGTGCTGGAGCGGCTAAAGGAGAAGCTCACCGATTGTGAGGGCTCCCCTGATAGAGCGACCGGCTTGGTGGTCGATCGCGAGCAGGGCTACGTTCGTGTTTTCGATGCCGTACTTGGCGAAGAACGCGTGCTCAACGAGCTATACGCGCCGCTGATGGAGCGTTTGAAGGCCGCCGGCGGCACACTGGCGAAGCTATCCTTCACAGTGGCGCGCGTCGCCGACATCGCCAAGTGGGCGAAGCGAGGCGAGGATGACCTCTTCGACCTCCGCGGCGGTCCTTTTAAAGGGATCGGGTCACTCGCGAAGGAGGCGAACAGCATGCTGGAGGAAACCTGGAGAGCCGGTGATTCGGCGGCGGTATCGGCGGCGATGACCAAGTTTAGGGGTAAGCACCAAGAGGCGCTCCTTGAAAAGGCCCCATATCCCCGCACTGATCAATCGAACTACCGCCCTTGGTCCAGGCGCTTCGCCCAATGGCTCTACAGCACAGATCACATATCGATCGAGTACGGAATCAAATACGATGGAGTCGATATCCGAAAGCTATCACCCGGGACGCGCGGGATCGTCCTAGTGCTTCTCTACCTCGCGCTCGACGATGCCGACGACCGGCCGTTAATCATCGACCAGCCGGAAGAGAATCTCGATCCGAAATCCGTCTACGACGAGCTCGTCCCCCTGTTCCAAGCGGCCAAACGGAAGCGCCAGGTCATCATAGTCACCCACAATGCCAACCTTGTCGTCAACACCGATGCCGATCAAATTATCATCGCTGACGTTGGCACGCATACGGCAGCGGGCCTGCCACCGATCACGTATCGATCGGGTGGCCTCGATGAGGCGCCTATCCGCAAGATGGTATGCGACATCCTAGAGGGCGGAGAGCTTGCATTCAGAGATCGTGCGCGGCGACTTCGCATCGTCTTTGAGCGCTAAGGGGTCGAAACGAGTCAATCGACCAACTTGCAGCCCATGTCCGATCGTGGCTACGAGCAGAGATGCAGGGCGGGGCAAGGTGATGCCTGCAAACCTTTCTATAGTGGTCGTATGGTTGGGCATCCGCACATCAGACCGCAAGGATTGATGAGCGACAACTCTAATGCACCGGCCCTTCCGGCTGTTCTTGCAGCAGCTCCTCCACTACCCTGATGATACGCTTCCAGACCACCAAGCCGTCCAGATCGCCGCAGTCAAGCATGCGGTCAGTGCGGATGGCGGCCTCGATCGGCGCATCCTCGCCGAACTGGTCGACGAGCTGCTTGGCGGAGCGGTAGATGTCGAGGTCGGAGAGCATATCAACATCCGCCGTATCATGACTGCGCTTGTTGATTGGTACGGTCGACCAGCAGCGTTTCCCAATTGTCCTTTAGGAGGTGGACAAAATGCAGTAGCCGAGCAGTCGCCTCATAGGCTTCGCTTGCAGTGATGCCAGACGCAGCTCCATGGGCAGCTTCGTCTCGCCAGTACGACATCAGCCGGAGCGCGTTCTTGATTTGGCCGAGCAGCGGTTCGCTGACACCGTGCAGCACTTGGTTTTCGATCTTTTGCCGGCCGCGGGCCGACCGGTACTCCTTCAAGGTCTGGTCCTCGTCGCCACTCTTATCAATCGCCAATCTAAGAATGGCTGATTCCGTGGCGGCGCCGACCACTGCGCAACAGGCGAGATATGCGCCGCCGGAGTAGCATTTGAGCGCCTCTTGCGCGCGCTGATGGTAGCCATCGCCCAACAGCGATCTGAAGCGTTCGAGAACGGCGCCGGTTTCGGACGGGTCAGTTGGGATGAATGTCGTCCCGTCCGCTTCATCGAGCCATTGCCGGCCGGCTTCCGTAACGGAAAATCCATCACCTGAAGCGCCGCCGTCAGTGGCTTGGGCTCCGGTCCGTGTGACTGTGGGCCGAAGGATGCCACGACGACAGAGCTCCCAAGCCGCGTCGTAAAAGGCAGGCGTTAAGGCCGCAATGGGCGGGTCGTTGTCATACCCGCGATAATCTTGGCCTTCTTCTTTGACAAAGTAGTCGCGTGCAATGCGCGGTATCCAGATTTCGTATCCGTAGTTCGAGTGTTCGCGTTTGATAGGGCTGCGCGCGCATGCGACGAGGAAGCGCAGTGCTTGATCTACGGTCGGCACAGTCCCTCCGTGCAATGCTCAGTTCTCGGCAACGACCCAAGGTATATCAATTCAGCGAGTCCCATTCGCGATGAACAGCCACCAGCAGGAGAGCCTGCCGCTCACCGCCCCACCTCGTGCTCCATCTCGTTCTTCAGTCGCCGCACGATGGCCAGGGCGTTGCTCGCTGTGATGCCCTGCCGCGCCTTGAGGACCGCAGCGACGGCAAGCCGAGTTTGTTCCTGGGCGTCGTCAGTGGCGGCTTCAGCTTCGCGGATCAACGGCAGCAGGTCGCGGTCATAGACGTGCATGGCGTGAGAGTAGCATGGCAAGTTCGCGGCGCGTATAGGCCGTTAAGATCCTGACAGCGGACCTGCTATTGGCTGGCGTTAATAGGCTGGAGCTGACCCGCTTCAGACGATGGCCAGTCGAGTAGTCGTCATCGCCAGTGTCAACGCTATACGCTGCCTTCCAGATTGGCTTACGACAGCCCTTTCCGGCAAAGCTGTACCTGCGAAAATCAGGCGATCGGCACTTTGGCTACATGAGCGTCAATCGCTTTCACAGCATCGGCTGAAAGTGGCAGGTTCACTTTTTCCGCTTGCCAGTGCTCGTGGAAGAGCGCCACGGTTTCGCGGGCGGTATCAAGCACCAGCTTTTCAGGCAGCCTCGCCCTGGCGGCAAGATGCGAAAGTTCGTCTTTTGTGAATTCATCAAAGCGTTTGGTCCGGCTGACATTTAGCGCCGCTTTGCTATCCGGGATATAGGCGATGGTGGAGACGAAATCATAAGCAGGCGCAAGTGCCGCCGTGCGCCGGTCGGGATAGACCACCGACCAGTTCTTTAGGTGCATGTCGGCATTGCCGATCAGCATATTAAATGTCAGCCGCCTCATAAACTCAGCAATGTCGGCATCGCTGCCCTCAGCACCGATGACAGTCGCGATATTACGGTAGTTGGCTTTTTTGTATTTTCTCTCGGGATAGACGCGAAAGACCTGTGCAAAATCCTCGATTTGGACAGACGTGCCGTCAGAGAGCCGGTCAAAACGCTCCACGGCCAGCGCCTGGCCCCGAAGAGTGCCAATGCCTTCCGGCAGATTTCCGATGGCATCGACATCCACGAGCTGTACGGCCGGAATATCCATGCCGATCATGCGGGCGAGCGTCATCATCGAATATTCGTTTTCGGGAACGCCTTGGAACTCACGTGAGGGTAGCTTGACGATCCAGGAACCGCCGACGCCCTTGGCGGGGATGGTGAGACCGCCACGCGCCTCGTTGAGGGCAGAGAATTTGAGCTGGACGCCGGCAAGGGAAAAGCGCAGCGCATTCTCGCGCCGGTCATCATCATGATGATCATCACCATCATCATCATCGGCATCGAGCGGCCAGGCCTCACCATCGACAGGCCTGATGGTGATCGCGCCCGGCAGGTCTGCGCCAAGCGCCCACAGCAGGAAGAACTCGCGCGCAGGATTCACCCCGGCGCGTTCCGCCAGATAGGTGCGCATATGTCCTTCGGGCAGAAGGTTGGCGAAATACGGCATGACCCGCGTCTTTACCGGCCTGAATTCGGTGATCAACTGTCCTAGTGAATCCTTGAATCCAAGACCGAGCACAGGCCGCTGCTCGTTTTCGATGTAAGAATCATTGAAGGCAAAGAGCGTGCGGTCACCACCCACGCGGGTCAGCGTGGCGATCGGCTCGCCATAGAGCAAGACATCGAGGACGGAGACGTCAGCCATCATCGTCCTCATCGAGGCTGTAGGCCGGTCGTGGCAGGGATTGTGATTCCGGGATATTGTGGACAAGCTGGTTGCGCAGACGCTGGGCTGCGCTGGCTGCCTCCTGCAAGGCGCGAAGCTGTTCGGTGGGGATCTTGGTTGCGTCCCGCAGGGCACGAAGCTGTTCAGATGGAAGTCTGGCTGCCTCCTGCAAGGCGCGAAGCTGTTCGGTGGGGATCTTGGTTGCTTCTGCTAGCTTGCGGGATGTTTCAGTCAGCTTCTGAAGTTCACGGACCGGTTTGGAGATTTCGCGCAATGCCTCCTGTTCTCTGTCGATACCCTGGAGCTTTTTGAAGAACTGGATGCTGTTTTGGATTTTGGTCAGCTCGCTCAGATCGGGATAGGACGCGCGGAGGGCTTTGACAGCATCCAGCGTGCGATTGAGTTCTTTGAGTGCCGATGTCGCAGCGACTCTTGGCTCACTGCTCCGCACAATCGATTTGACGGCAGAAACGGACTTGCGCGGTACGAGGGTTAGCTCCAGATCAAGGGCGCGGGCAAGCTCGATCAGACTGGAAAGGCGCAGATCGATGGTACCGTTTTCGATCTTGGAAATTTGGTATTGGCGTATGCCGGACAGCGCGCTCAGGGCGCGCTGGCTCAAGCCCTTGCGCTTGCGGGCTTCCTTCAGGGTCTTGGCTATGTCCTCGGTCGCGTAGGTCATGTGATATTATTCCAAATATCAAGAACTATATTTGATATCTTAAAATATATCATTTTCCAAAGTCGGTTTCAAAGAATGATGTTTAATTCAATATCACAATGCACCAAAGATATCCTATTAAATATCACAAATAACATCAAAGCCAGAAATATCAAGGGGTGGTACTCGCCAGTTAGATGCCAATTGGGTTGTCGATCAGATAGCAGCCGACATTTCGCGATTTCGGGATCCGCCCCTGAGGGAGAAAACCCTTCTTCAGACCGCGACAGGGAATTTCTTTAGTCCGCTAATGGGATGGACCGGCTGCTCCCCTGGCTACACGCGGCTGTTTCGGCCTGGAGCCAGCGAGGGCTGGAGTACCACTAAATCCGGAAGTGCCCGACTGAAAGTCGGCTTTCGCGACGATTTCTTGAACTCTGCCCCAGACTCCGGAAGTGGGATGGACGTGGCGCTGAGGCACACATTTGACCCAAAGCCGTAATTTCGGTCATCGCGTTGGTTCGTCGGGTTTGAGATGACAAAGCAGACATGTTGTGAAGAAAGCCCCCACGGCCGGGTCAAGCTGTGAACTAGACGCCGTTTACCCTCTAGGCGACGCCGCTTGGAGGTAGAGGCGCACGTTCACGAGTTTGGCTGTCGCAGGTTCAAATCCTGCCCCAGAATCCAACGTGCGCCAACTTCATCCAGTGAGGAAGTCGTGACCGAACTTGGCAGGGTTGCAGCTCCTCCTGGCGAGCTGCGTCCGCTTCTATCGAGGTGAGTCCGCATCGGCCTCTCTGCCGCCGCGCATTTACGTGCAGCTGAGGTGTTTACCAGAGGCGGAGCCAAGCAAAACGAAATGGTGAGGAGAGAAAGAGTTTGCGCATGGCGTACCTCCTTCATTCCCCTATTGACTACCCAAAATTGTAGTAGGATACGCAAGGTTTTCGTGCTCTAGTTGTTTTTCCTGTGGTTGGTACACTGATATCTGCTGCGGTCGATGGGCCCAAAACTATGAAGGAGGGCAGAGCGGGTTGAACGCAACCTGAGTCAAAAGAAAAGAAGTCATGAGGTCTTCAGATCAATTCAGCGGAAGGCCTTGGGACGCGGCGTATCGTATCAGTTGCACCATACGAGCAACATGATCGGTCCGTAAGTTCTTCTCAATGCTCATTCTTTGATCAATGGAATGAGGTGCGGTGAAAGATCGACCGAACACAACAGACATAAGGGGGGAGCCATGAACTTCCGATCGTTCGATGTGATCACATCTCTCGCAATTATTTCTGTCGGCGTCGTAGCAGGTATGACGTCGGCGCCCGCGACACCAAACTCCGTCGACTACGCGATGTATTTCGACGCGGACGTGCGCGACGCTGATGGGTGCGCAATGACCGCCGAGGATGGCAGGATCTCTACCGATCCGGGCGTGATGAACCCCTCGATGAGCTGCCCGGACATGTTCTCCTGGAAGCTCTTCGCAGAGGTGATCCAGGAGCGCTGGTGGTCGAACTGGGCCTCGGATACCCAGACCTGGCCGAAGCAGCCCTATCGCCTCTGCGCCGACGGTGAGACCGGACCGGATTGCTGTCGGCCGGGAGCCGCGGACAACCCTGGCTACGGCGACGTGACGACCGACCCGGACTACCCGAACTCCCTGCACTGCCCGTTCTTCCCGGCGGACGCTGTCGCAGTCGCGGCCGTCGCGCAGCCGCGAAGGCTCGGCCGGCCGATCGGGGCCCATGCGATCTCCTTCGGAAGCGGTGGTCTCGCTGTTCGATCCGCCGCGCCACTCGGTGCCGCGCCGCTTGGCCGCCCTGGCGAACCAGAGCCGGGCCGGGTGATCCGTCAGGAAGTAGGAGAGATCACGGTCCGCAACAAGCCCATGTTCGACTACATTTTCACGAACGACCTTTACAATCAGAACGGGATTGCGGCGGTCTTCGACCGCAACGGCGCCAATCTGGCGGACAACGCGCCTTATCAGGCGGTCAATTCACCGAAGGCGCTGACCAAGATCGACCTGCCGATTCCGGCAATTATGATCAAGAGCAATTGGCTCTATCACGAGTTCGCCTCGGAGATGGGCCTGATCGACGATCCTTCGGCGCCGTACATCAAGAAGGACATGGTCACGACGATTGGCGACACGACCTATCGGGGCGAGCATTGGCTGGTCGCCTTCCACATCTCGACGAAGGACATACCGCAGTGGGTGTGGACGACCTTTGAGCATGTCAACAACCCCGGTCGCTGCGACTTCACCGGCTGCAACGACTCCTATGGCTTTGCATCCGACGACGCCCGTCCCAACGCTGGGAGTACGCGCGCCAACTTCACCGCGCCACACGCGCGCAACGACGGCCTTGGGCAATCCAGCGTGATCTTCAATCTCGGCCTGCCCTATACCAGCGGGGCGATATCATCCGAACTCACGTCGGTGCTGTCCGTGCTCGGGATCGGGGTGTCCCGCGAGCAGGAGGCAGAGCCGGCACCGGCCGATCGGGGCTGGCTCAGCTACCGGCTGAAAGGCTCGCAGGTGAACTTCACCAACGCCATGGGGCGCGCGACCCGGCTCGGCAACTCGGTCACTGAGGGCGGCTTCATGAACACTTCAAGTTGCATCAGCTGCCATGCCAGGGCTGCGGTCACCGCCACAAACGACGAGGAAAGCCCGCTGTCCGTTCCGCTCGGGGTGTTCGCCTACGACGTCCTCAGCGAGGTCGGCTACCGGCAGAGCGACTCCGGCATCCCGGACAAGGACTGGTACCACGGCAGCGGCTCGCGTCCGGTCCTGCGGGCGCTCCAGACCGACTTCATTTGGGGCATGCCGTTTTTCGCGAACCCGCTGAGCTCTCCGCAGTGACCGCCGGCTTTGGGAGGAGGTCGATAATGCGCGAAACATCACGGACAGTCTGGTTTCCAGCCCCGATCGTTGCAGTCATCCTCACGGTGATCCTTGCGGTCGGCTTCGCTGAGCCGGCCCGGTCTCAATCCCGGGAGCCGGACCCGCTGGTGGCGGCTGTTTTCGCCAGGCCGCAGGTGCCAGGGCAGGATCTGCTGATCGGCGAGTGGACCTATCGCAGCCTTCGCAACAACCCGGATCCCGCCGTGGAGTTCAACGATTTGCGCTTTGCGGTGGCCACCATCACCTTCGAGGAGACACTAGAGGGCGAGATCCTCGGCAACCTGGGCGGAACCGAATGGAGCTTGGCCCTTCGAGGCAACCGCGGCTATGGCAACCCCTTCAATGTCCGGTTCCAGGGCAAGGGCGAGATCGGCGGCGAGCTCTGGGTCTACGACTATGTCGGCTACATCGTGCCGTCCTGGCCGAACAGGGAAGAGCAGCGGCCGGCGATTGTCGGGTCCGTGATCCGCACTAAACCGCATTCCGACGGTTCGGGCGGGATAGCAAGGGCCGGCTACGTCGCGTCTTTCACAGCGGTGAAACGCTAGCCGCGCTGATGGCGATCACCCGTGATCGGCGAAGACCCTGCCGGCAAGATATAGCGAACCGGCGACCACGATGCGACCGATCCACATCCTTGTTGCTTCGGCTCCAAGCAGGTTTGGACGACTATATTTGTGGAAAGCTTGCGTCGTGGTTCCAAGCGAGGGCACTGCACACAAAAAAGTAGAAGGACGGCTGATGGCACTAGGCGGAAGTCGGTGCACTGGCGGTGTTGGCCCGGTTTGATCCAGCTAGTGGAAGTGGAAGACTAAAATCGTCTTCAGACGATCGTCTGACTGCGGACAGGGTGAAGGGCTTTCCAGTCCATAGTCTGTAGTCAAATCTGGACTGCAAGCGAGTGTCGGTCTCGGTGGTTGCGGGCCCAGGATTTGAACCTGCGGCCGCTCCATCGCAGTGCCAGTTCTGGCTAAGTTCCCGTAGCGCGCCCGTCTGGCCAATTAGGTCGGAATCTTGCTCCAATTGCAGACGTACGCACTGCGGTCGCCCAAGTCGGGTTCTGGCTATCAGCACGCCTCCACGGCCGCACGAGAGTACGGCCGCTTTCCTGCTGCAAGCCGACCGTCGAGCCGAAACGTAAGCTTTCGAACTGATTGAGTCAGCTTACCCGCTGGTTACGGACCCACCATCGGAGGGGCGTCAACTCCCGCTGGTGACCCGAAGGCGACATGTCGACGCAATGCGGGCGATCAACCGAGTATGGATTATTCTTCTACCTGCCTGCACGGCCAGCGGGACGACGGCAGAAATAGCCATCGACCAGTCATGCCTTTCCGGCGCCCGAAATCTCCGGTTCCCCAATTCCGCGTCCAAATTGCAGCCCGCCACATGTGGGATTTGCCACATACCACGGCAGCCCAATCGTGCGAATGGACACCTCATGAATGATCTCGGGCGTGCCCTTGCGGCCCGTACGGGCCTGCACATGAGGGAGTCCACTGGTAGGCTACCATGCATGATTACGATCCTTCTTTGCAGCAGATTCCGCTTCGACAAATCGTTGTGGCGTGGGCCGTCGCTATGGCCACTGTCGCCATATTGTTGGTGCTGCCGGAATTCGTCCAAAGGATGAATGCCGACAGCGCGGAGGTCGGCATGAAGACCGCCATCGAACAGACGATTCCGCGCGATACGGACTTGTTCGCGAATAGCCGGTAGTCGTCGTGAGATTGGAGCTCCACCAGAACTCCGATCGGTGATCGGCAGTCGGGCGCGTCGCCAGTTACCCAAGTTGCTGGTGCGACTCGCTTTTGTCATGCCGATTTCGGCAGATCACAGACTCATGTGCTGTATGCCCACTGCCGGCATCACGGGGCAACGATGGCGATACTCGCCGTGCTGACCGGTCCCGAAGGCGGTAAAGGGCTGAAATCGCGGCTGATTCGTCCGCTCGTGGCTATCCTTTCCCCCGCTACGCACCATCCAACCACGGCAAGATCGTCCTCGGTACCGGAAGTTCTGATGCTCGGGATAACGAGGACGGTCGCGTGCATCTGGCCTTCTAGGTTCTCCTGCCACTCACCACCCGCTAATCTAGTCAAGCGCCATGCTCTGGCGCCTGCTGTTGGGGCCCGCGAAGTAATGGCCAGTGAGAACACTCAGCTGCCGGGTTGGCTCGGGCGCCTACTCTGCCTCCTGGGCTTCCACGAATTCCATCTTGTGGAATCGGACTTCGGCTTTGGCATCAGCGGGCAGGTTGACAAAGTGGAATGCCGGCGCTGCGGCCAGGTAACAACGCGGCGTCGGCAGACAGACGGTTGACGATCGCTGTCGAACTTGGGTTCCTCGTCGGTCATCGTGCCTCGAGAGTTCCGGTATTGGCTATGAACACGCCTCCACGGCCGCACGAGAGCACGGCCGCGTTCCTGCATTAAGCCGACCATCGAGCCCAAACGTCTGCTTTCCATTTGATAGCGTCAGCTTACCCTCTGGCTGCGGACCCACCATCGGAGGGTCGGCCACTAACGCTTGTGACCCGAAGCTGCCATTTCTCAGTGATGCATCCGCTCCACGGGGCTATGATATCTGCCTCGTCCTGAAGCTTCTCGGCGTTTGCGACGCAACTAAAACCATCTGGTACGTCCGTGTACTGATACTCTGATAGCAGGCGCCATCCGGAGTAGGCACATGTTCCTGGAAGAATTGCTAGAGCGGCACGCGCTGCCTCAACGGGACGCCATATGGACCCGATCTCGGTTTTCGGCATCTTCCGCGGATATTGCTAACCATGGTTAGATTGCAGCAAAGGATGCCACTTCATGAGCACCACGGTTGATATCGACAACGAGAGTAGCGGCATAGATGCGGCAATCTCAGTGTGCGACACCTACATTGAACGACACAGAGGTCAGTCTCGACTAATTCTGTTGATACTCGGGCAGATAAGCGTGATCATTGTAGCGCTGCTGGTGTTTTTTATCTGGCTTCTGTTGAACCCCGACATGACTGGGGGCATCGCGTCTTCAGGTGCCTTCACCAACACCGTGATATTTGCATTACTAGCGATCTTTGCAACTGTATTCGGTGTCGTGATGTCCGTGTACCGCTTTCATCTCAACGAGATTTCGAAAGCGGAGCACTACAAAGTTGGATTTCTCCGTATCCGAATTGCTGCTAATAACACTTCCGGAGGCTTTCAAGGAGAAGTGCGTTCTGCGCTCACTGAAAAGGCCTTCGAATTCCTGCCAATCTTAGGTGGGGTGCTAGGTCGAGGGAAAAAGGTTGAAAGCCCGTTGCCCGGTCATCCAACATCTGATCTTTCCGCGCTGGTCCTAAATAAGGTTCTCGAAGGCCTCGATGTGAAGGTTGAGAAGCGCTCTAAATAGCTGTGTATTCTTGTAAAGCCTTTAATTCAAACCGGCGTTATGTACCTAAGTATCCCAGCTGATTATCGTGACGGCCAATACTGCGACCCTTCACGGTACGAGAAATGCGGGATTCTCGGCCGTCTAGCGCAAGTATTAATCCCAAGACTCGCTTCGGGATTCGACCACCTTCAGCACGTCCGACATTGGCTGAGGCTGTTGAAAAAGTTCCGAGGTTCAAGATTCTTGAATCAATGATTCAAGATTCGGTGCACCATTGAATCAATATTACTGCAAGTGCGGCTAACAGGAATAGTAGTTGCGAAAATTCGATGGGCCGCACTTTTTCAACAGCCTCGGCTATGAGCGCCCGTTTGGACCGACCCACCAGTTGGTCAGGAAAGCGGCTCAGAGCGGACATCCAGGGTCCCTAGTCAAGTTGCTCGTCCGACGACATTGCCCGCCTAGGCGGTAGGTCGCTGGCCAACGACCCGAATTCGTGAAATAATATCGGTAGAATTCACCTTTTGCTCGGATATCCGAGTAATGCACCAACTAAATGGGGAGGGGTGAACCGATGAACGAATCTACCAAGTTCACCGCATTAGAAGAAAGGATTAAGAACATCATCGGGAGCGTCAACGAACAACGGAGTTCATTGACAATTTTGCTCTTGGAGACGACTATCGTTGTTATCGTTTTAATTGGACTGTCATTTTTTATTTATTTTCAACAAGGCTCGTTCAGAACGGAGCTCACGTCGGCAATCGACGAATCCAGCGAGGACATCAGAACGGAACTTGCGGCAAAAATCGGCGAATCCAGCGAGGATATAAAAATTTCGATATTAGCTGCCCAAGCGCAAACCATCAGCGCGCTGCGGGAAGAAATTCAGGAAGAAATTCAGGAACAAATTATCCCCCTCACTGAGCAAACCATCAGCGCGCTGCGGGAAGAATTTCAGGAAGAAATTCAGGAACAAATTACCCCCCTCACTGAATCGATTATCGGCGTAGTTCTGGTAATTCAGCAGTTGGAAGAGGAGGTATTGACTATGAACGACAATCGTCCAATCTTCCAGGCACTCTTAATCGATCTCGAAAGGACGAGCGCGCGCTTCGAAGAAGTAGGAAACACGTTGACGCATTTCAACAATCAAATAGTTGACTTGCCCTTTTATGTTCAAGACACCCACAAGGGGCTATTTACGGGAGATTCCGCCGTTGCTCCGATGGTAAGTAATATCGAGCATAGAGTCAGCCTGGTCACGGAGAAAATCGACACGATCACGGATCAATTAATTCGAATTTCTGATCGTCTTCCTGCAGAGGAATAGAATCAAAAAGCCCACTATACCCCATGCAGGTTGCGTTTTACTTGTAATCGATTATTCTGGATATAGTAACTTTTTGCTCTTGCGGCGCCAGCGGTTCATTGAGAGAAGCATGCAGATATTTGCAATTAGAAGGATGAATAGGACTACCATCAGTCCGATGATCAGCGCTGGTCCAGCCACTTTGCACACCTCGCGGTACGAATCGGCGCCACGGCGCCTCGGCGACGGACTATAAAGAACAACAAATCGGCTCGTCAACAAGTTCTTGGTTAACAAAAGGTTAACTTGTTGACGAGCCGATTAACCTTTTATTAACCAAGATGAAGAACGCGACGACCCCTGCCGAGTTGTCCGTCCGCAGTCGCTATTCGACTGAGCGCCCGACCACCTTCAGTCCTACCAGATGTCCCCAGCGTCCACCAGCGCCTGCCGAGGACGAGCGTCAGCGAGCCCTCGGTACCCCCATAGTGCGGGCTGTCACACTGAGTCTCCTGAGGCTCTTGAGGGCCTCCTAGAGGTACAGCGATACAACGTGAATGAGTTGCGCTATCCCAGCAGCACCTGGCCGGCCACCACAAGGGCCGCGACTTCGGGAATTGGCTAGGAGGCGAAGACTTGCGCTGCGCCACCCCCAGTCTGCTTTGCGGTCCTGAGCAGCCCTTTTCCGCTTCGACTTCCGCTCAGAGCCGCAAAGCGGCTGTGTCGCCTGGCGGTGTTCAATTACCGCTCGTTGACCCAGTGCCGACGTTCAAACAACTTTGCACGCTGTTCGGTTAGCGCCATTCTCAAGGTTTTAGAACTGTGACAGGACTCATGATTACATCCTCGCCAACGCGCCCCGAGAGAGCGATCCACACTAGCGCTGATGATAAGCTCGAACGATCTCAGTTCATCGAACGGCTCACCGCAGCAATTTTGTCTCCCACGACCGGCCGAGCAGCTGGGGTGGTTATCGGGATCACAGGCCCTTGGGGTAGTGGTAAGACTTCTGTCCTTAATCTTCTTAGCGAGCATATCAAGAAAAAGCATCAAGACGCTTTGGTGGTGCGGTTCGATCCCTGGCTCGTGTCTGGTCGAAATGACCTTATCGCCGAATTCCTCGGGGAGTTGATTGGCACCATCAACGCTGACAAGAAGCGCTTCAAAGAGTTCAAGAAGCTCGGGAATACCCTTGCAGAATATGGGGCGCAACTCGCTCCCGTCAGCAATCTATGGCTGCCGGGAATTGGTGCGATTGTTTCGGGTGGGTTAAGCGTGATGGCGAACGCGCTCTCGAAAAAGGAGAGCCTCAACACCCTGCGCGCTGAGTTGGTGAAGGAGCTTGAAAGAATATCAGCACCGATCATCGTGCTGATCGACGAGATCGACCGCGTCGAGGATGACGAGATACGGACCGTCGCGCAACTTGTGCGCTCCGTCGCTGATTTCCCAGGAATCTCCTATGTGCTCGCCTATGATCCCGAGCGTGTGGTTCAGGCGCTTGGCGCTGGCGCTTCCGCCAAAAATTCAGACGCGCGCGGTAGGGCTTACCTTGAAAAGATCGTGCAACTGCAGATTCCGCTGCCGGTCATCTTCGACAATGAAGTCAGCCGGTTACTGACAGCCGATTTGTATGACCTTAAGACTAAACTTCAACTACCCGAAAACTTCGAAACCATCATGCGCTTTGAGGAGCTGATGGAGATTTTGAACGGGCATGTAATCAATACACTGCGCGATATCCGGCGGCTGGTCGATACATTCCATGTCCTTCGCGGCATGCTGCTTGGTGAAGTCGATTGGATCGATCTCCTTGCCTACTCTGCTCTAATGACAAAATCACCGGGAACCATCGACCTTGTGCGGCGCGAGCCGGAAGATTATCTCGACAGCGCCATGTCCGCGAGAGGGGCCGAGCGACGCTTGCGCTTGCAGAAAATTCCGGTGGAGGATCGGATTAATGGCCTGGTTCAATCGTCAGAGCAGAATGACGGGACCACGAAACTCTTGCGTTTCATATTTCCGTCGCTCTCGGGACGTTCTCGGAGAGACTACGGCCACGCCGATGCACTGTGTGAGCGACGACCCCTGCTTACCACATTGCGCCTTGGCCTGTTACCGGGCGCGTTTTCGCGCGAAAAAATGCATGAATTAGTTAACGGTTCGCCCGACCAAGTTGAAGGACGGCTCCGAGAATTCTATGAGAGCGGAGCTCTTGGCCAATTTACCGATCGCCTTGACGATATCTACTTCGAGTTGGGCACGATCGACCACATTTCCTTCTGGCAAGGTGTCGCTGGATTCATGAAGAAACCGGACTGTGTGTGGATGGCATCATATAGCCCGATGCACGAAGTAGCTCGAAATTTAGCGACGATACTTGAGCACGCCGTTGGCAAAAATGAGGAACTTCGCGAAGACGCGGTGTCAGTATTCAGGCATCTTCGCGATGCTGGCGAATCCGAACTTACCGCGTACTGGCTACGGGCCCACGTCCATTTGTTTGGTTTGTTTGGGCATGACAAGCTAGGGAGTGACGAATGGTTCTTGGACGAGGAACAGATCGATGCGCTAGCGCGTGAAATGGCGCAGACTTGGCGCAAGGAACATCTGTCCGGAGAACTGATCCCATGCCGGTGGGACCTACAGCCAGTTTACACAATGATCGACACTCAGGTATGGGATGAAGAATGCCGGCAAGCGCTCGATGATGTGCTCCAAGACGACCGGGCTCTCGATGGCATTAGCCTGATGCTCTATGGCGGTCATTTCTCGACGGACAGTTCGACGGTCGAGAAGATGTTTGACTATGAATGTTACACCAAACGAGTGAAAAGTCGTCTAGCTTCAGAAACGGCCGGTGAGCTCCACGAGACTGTTCGCACGGCTCTAAATAGCGCCCTTAAAGGAGGGTGGTGACGCGAGCGTTAAGGTGTTAGTCGCTTGAAGATACTGTCGGGTCCGTTGGACTACGCGATGATTGACCGCTCCTGGCTATCAGCACGCATCCACGGCCGCACGAGAGAACGGCCGCTTTCTGGCCGCAAGCTGACCTCCGACACCAAAATTCAGCTTTCTGGCGGATTTCGTCAGCACGACGCTCGACAGCAGACCCACACTGCCCGAGGCGTTGACCGCGGCTTGTAGCCAGGAGCGGCCATCCGAGCCCACTCGACCTCATACACTCAGAGCCACGGACTATGAAGCCTCCGTGAGTGCAATAGCTTCAGTCCCCTTAGAATCTTCGCATTCTGGGTTAGCGGTCCGGGCGCTCATGATTTTGTCCGTAGGATTTTTCCAGTATTATCGGCCGAAACGCAGTCAGTGAGTACCACTATGCCATCTACGCTCACAAACCCCTTCACTCCAGCGCAACCTGCTCCGGCTTCAATGTTTGTTGGAAGGAGAAGAGAGGTTCAGTTGTTCCGTCAGAGTTTGCGACAGACCGCTGCCGGTGGATCCGCTCATCTGCTAGTCACAGGTCAGCGAGGGATCGGTAAATCTTCCTTCGCCAACTATCTCGCCAGTCTAGCCACGAATAGTACTGAACAAATTCCCTTCACTGTTTTCCAGCTCTCGGTCAGTGAACACCAGTCATCCCAAGAACTTATTAGAGCACTCGCCACGGCCCTTCGGAGTTACGCTTGTGTCAAGCGACCCTACTACCGCCTCTTGGGCGCCGCGAGATCGATAGGTCAATTGGCTGTCGGGCCATTCCAAATCTCACGAAAGGAAGGGATCGAGCCAAGTGTTGGTGAATTCGAAAGTGTGTTGACCTGGCTCTGCCGCTGTTCACGGTCACTCGGTAATCAGGCAGTCATTTGTGTGCTCATCGACGAGTTGGACAGACTCACTGATTTGGGACGATTCGCCCAACTGCTAAAAGGACTCGTTGAGTCACCGCTATTCACGGCCCAACGTCCCAGGCCTCTTCTCCAACTTTTGCTTGTAGGCATGCCGAGCGCGCGGGAGCAAATCTACGCGGGTCACTCCTCAATAATGCGCGCGCTAACACCCATCACTCTAGATACCTTGACCGAATTGGAAGCCGCGGAACTAGTTCAGACCGCGCTAGCGGGCGGCGACATGGAAGTGAGCATCACAGAGACAGCACTGGACCTGATAGTTCATTGGTCAGATTGCTATCCGTTCCTCTTGCAGCATCTAGGGTATTCGTGCTTCGAGGTCGACCGCGACGGCACGATTGGCGAGGACGATTTCATTGCTGGAATGATTGGGAACCAAGAATTTCCCGGAAGTATTGCTCTCCTCCGCGAACAACTTTTCGACGAGATGGCGCGAAAAATTGTCGAGACACCGGTGGCTCGTCAAGCACTCTTCCGTCTAATTGAGCTATCCGAGGAGGGCGTTTCCTACATTGAAGAATCAAAGCTACTGGTCACTGGCGAGCTGTCAGCGAAGGACGTCGAGCGTAGCATCGAGACAATGATCGATCACGGTTTGGTCGAGCGGCATCCGCTTTACAAGGAGCAAATTAGGATTGCCAGCCGAATGCTATGGATCTACCTGAAAATTCTCCGAAATCGGGAGCAGCTACCGAACAATATACTGGACATTCTCAGTGTTGCGCCGAAGGCCGCAGAGGCCCGCCGAAAGAGTTCAGGCCAAGTTGTGGGGCAATCAGACTCAGTTAAAGAGCGAAAGGAAGTCACCATCATATTCGGTGATATCGAGGGGTCCACTTCCCTTGGTAGTGAGTTAGGTCCAGAAGATTTTTTGGAGTTAACACATGAGATCCTCGATCATTTGTCGAGGTGTATCAATAAATACGCAGGGAAAGTGGTCAATTTTATGGGAGACGGAGTATTCGCGACCTTCGAGGACGAAATAGGCGGAGAAGAAGACCACTCAATCCGGGCTGTCCGCGCAGCCGTGTGCATGCTTGACGAAGTTGAGCGGTTAAGTCAAAGACGTAATAGTCACGTGAACAGACTACACGTGCGCATCGGATTGAATCGTGGAATTTTGATAGTAGAAGGTGATGGATACTTCGGCTCAGCTTTGAACGTTGCCGCTCGTGTATCGGCACTACCTGATCCTGGTAAAATCTATATGACAGCTGTGGTCGCAGAGCACTGTCAATCTCTGTTTCCACTTGAGTCGATAGGCACGCGCATGCTGAAAGGCCTCGGGACAGGGGTAGAGCTCTTTCAGATACGAGTTAGATGAAGCACCCAAGTTAAATGGTCGCAATTGTATCCTTATCAAAGTCTCCTCAGGGTCACGTCCCGACTATCAGGTGGCGCACCTAACATTTCGGCTGTCGGAGGTCGAGCAGACCGAATTCGTCAAAAGTTGACGTTCGGGCTCAAACTTCGGCTTTGGATGGGAAAGCTGCCGCGCCCTGAGGCAGCCTTGCATGCGTGCTCCTAGCCAATTGCGGTCCAATTTCCATAGTCCGCTCGGACAACTCACGTAGGCTTGCTTCCGGTCAAAGCCGCATAGGCCATATAGCCGAAGAACGATCCGGCCTCCGCGCGTCGTCGTCCCTCTGCCTTAAGGGCTTCTGCGAGATCCTGTCCAATTCGGCCCTCCGCCGCAAGAGCGTCGGCCCCGCGGTCAATCCATGTGATGGTCAACTCGGGCGAGATCGTTTCGATCAATCCGTAGCTGCGTGTTGGACTCACTACGAAGCCAGCCGCTTGAGCTAGCGCCGACATCCGACGGACCAACCATCTGTCGTTTACGAAGTTCTCCACGAATTTGTCAGTACATGACTGTAGGGGATCAATTGAACCTGTCTGAATTGTCGCAGTGGAGAAGTCCCCATCGCACAATCCAAGATTGCCGCCTGGCTTCAAGACCCGATAGGCCTCGGCCAGGACAT
Organism: Inquilinaceae bacterium; assembly: GCA_965237625.1. Classification (GTDB taxonomy): domain Bacteria; phylum Pseudomonadota; class Alphaproteobacteria; order DSM-16000; family Inquilinaceae; genus JABDIP01. The sequence goes on along the minus strand of CBDEGD010000020.1, from coordinate 56,631 downwards.
CATCCGGATCTGGGACATGAGTCAGAAGCGTATGCAGAATGACGACATCGAAACTCCCATTGCCAAATCGAAGCGAATTGCCGTCCCCTTGTTCAAACTCTAAGCCGCTCATTCCGGTTGCCAACTCGCGAGCCTTGGCGACAAAGACCGGAGACGGCTCCACTCCGACAACCTTGGTCACATTCGGCCAATTGACCAGGGCTCGGCAAACCGGTCCTGTGCCACAACCGACTTCCAAAACCGAGGCGTTCTCGGGAAACGGTATTTCCGCTAGGTAATCCCGCAACATGTGCCGCTGAGATGGGATCGCAGCTCTCGTCTCAAGGACAGTTGCGATAATCTCCAGCATGTCACCCGGAACTGATTTGATGTCCGCAAAAAGGTCAGGCATGCGCGCCTCCGCGATCAATCTGTCAGGCCACTTGCAAGGATACGTCCTTTTGTGTGCCCCTGCCGCCCGAATCTCGCTTACAGCCGCTATTGAAACTCGGCCGCTACGGGTCAATTCTCACCGTACACGCCGTGACTCTCGAACGTCCGCTTTCTGTTCCGAGACCGCTTTCCGACATTCGAATTCAAACTGAACTACTACCCGAAGGTAATCTGTGGACGGCTTCAGCTTGTGAGCCCGCGCTTGCCGCGTTTGCGAACCGCCTGGGCGGCTTCGGCGAGCGCTATGGTCTTCGGGGTGTCGGTGTCGAGGATGCGGCTCGACTGCTCGATCGAGTGCCGGTTGCGGGCGGCGAGCTGGGCCTCGGTCGCGCCGCCTTCGGCCGCTTCCTTATTGCCGGTGCGGCAGGGTTGTCGCGCCGGCGCGCATGTCGCCTTTGCCAACACCAATTTTCGGCCGGTCGCGGCTCTCGGCCGGCACGATTGAAGCCTGTCCGCGTTGTATTCACAGGAGATATGGAGAAGTCGCAACAATATGATCGAAATCTGCGAATAGAGCCTTTGTCTTCCTCAACAAATCCCGGGAATCGTTGTTGCAGTGGGCGCTGTTGGGTTCTCTCACTTTTGTCACACCCACCTCCGAATTGGCCAAGTTAATCTAATGTTAATGAAGATATAACTGCTCGAACGCAGGTTGTAGACGACATCGCCGCGACGAATTGCGCAATCAACCCCCATTGCGCGGACCTATTGGAGGTTGTTCGATGTGTGGCGCAGGTAGTGGGGTAGATGACCCTTCGGCATCAAAAGGCGTGGGTGCGAAGTCCGAGATCGTGGTCTTCGCTGCTGGCAATCCAAGGCATGCCAGGGCGGCAATTGTTGGCGTCGGCGCGATCAGCCGGAAGCTCGCCCGAAGGATGGTCGACTCGCCGCAAGCCGGCCTTGAGTTCTCAGGACTTTTCACCCGATCAACAACTTCACCGACGCGCGTGGGGAAAATTCCCGGCCTGATCCGTGGCGACCTTCAGGCATTGATCGCGCTCTGCCGGAGCGGGGCGTTGGATCGTGTCTATGTTCCGCTGCCGACGCTGTCGACCAAACACACCCGGGAGATTGTCGAACGGCTGGCGGATACCAGCGTGTCGGTGCATCTGGTGCCGGACCTGTCGGAGGTCAATATGCTCCAGGGACGGCTGCAGACCGTCGGCGATATCTGCACATTGAGCATCTATGAGACGTCGCTCAAGGGCCCCGGCGGCGTTGCGAAGCGCCTATTCGATAGTGTCCTCAGCGCCTTGATCCTCGCCGTCATTGCCGTGCCGATGCTCCTGATCGCATTGGGTGTGCGGCTATCGTCGCCGGGGCCGGTGATCTTCAAACAGCGCCGGTACGGGTTGGACGGTCGTGAGATCGTGGTCTGGAAATTCCGCTCGATGACCGTCACCGAGGATGGTGACACCATCACCCAGGCTTATGCCGGAGACCCACGCGTCACCTGGTTTGGCAGCATCCTGCGCCGTACCTATCTCGACGAGTTGCCACAGTTTATCAACGTTCTGCAGGGCCGGATGTCGATCGTCGGCCCACGCCCCCATGCGGCCGCCCATAACGAGGAATACCGTCGCCTCATCCCGTTCTACATGCTGCGCCAGCGGGTCAAGCCGGGTATCACCGGCTGGGCGCAGGCCAATGGCTGGAGCGGCCAGACCGATCAATTGGACAAGATGGAGCGCCGGGTCGAGCACGACCTTTGGTACATTCGCAATTGGTCTGTTCGGCTCGATTTCCGGATCATTGCGCTGACCATCGCGGTTGTCCTGAAGGGTGTCCTGAAATCCCCGTCGCTCGGACTGACCGCCGCGGCCACCGGCGCGGCGCCGCTGGCGGTCAGCGTACTGTTGCTGGTCGAGAACCTGCCGGTGCCGCTTGATCGGCGGGTCTGGCTCGAAGCGGCCAGCCTGCGTGACAGGGGGTGTCAGGTCTCCATCGTGTGCCCGAGAATGTATGGGCACACCGCCGGATACGAACGGCTCGACGGCATCGATATTCACCGCTACCCGTCACCCTTCGAGGCCAAAGGTCTACTTGGCTATGGGCTGGAATATGGCGCGGCCCTTGCCTTCATGACGTGGCATGCCGGTAAGATCTGGGCGAAATCCGGCATTGACGTGATCCATGTCGCGAACCCGCCCGACTTGCTGGTGCTGGCCGCGCTGCCCTTCAAGCTATTGGGCAAGCGGGTCATCTACGATCAGCACGATCTCTGCCCGGAACTCTTCGACGCCAAAGGCGGCGGCAGCAAGACCCTCGGAAAATTGCTGCGTGGATTCGAGCGCCTGTCCTACCGGGTGGCGGACGCGGTCGTGGTGCCCAACCGGGAGTATCGCGATATCGCCATCGACCGTGGCGGGAAAGATCCGGACTCGGTGTTCGTGGTCAGAAACGGGCCGCTGCGCGATGCCCTTGTTCCTCGCCGCGATGTGCCGCTCGAGCGTCTGGTTGGCTATGTCGGGGTGATGGGAGACCAGGACGGCATCGATGTGCTGCTCGACGCCGCCCACAGTCTGCGCGACCGGTATCCCGAGTTGCGCTATGTGCTGCTCGGCGACGGGTCGCACCGGCGGCAATTCGAGGAATACGCGGCGGAGCTGGGATTGGCCGATCGGGTGCGTTTTACCGGGATGGTCGATCAATCGCGGATCGCCGAGGAACTTGCCCCGTGCAGCATTTGCGTCGTGCCGGACCGGATCAACGAATTCACCGGCCGATCGACCATGAACAAGGTGATGGAATATATGGCCTTGGAGAAGCCGATCGTGCAGTTCGACTCACCGACCGGCCGATTTTCCGCCAAAGGCGCGGCCTTGTACGCCCGCCCGAATGATGTTGCCGATTTCACCCAGAAAATGGCCGAACTGCTCGACGACCCGGAACGGGCACGTCGGATGGGCAGGCAGGGCCGCGCAAGGTTCCTGCGCAGCCTTCACTGGGGCCGCAGTGTCGAGTCGCTCTATCAGGCCTATGACTGGGCATTGGGCGTCTCCGTCCCGGCTTCACCGTCCCCGATCAAATCCGCATCCACGCCGCTCGCACCGTCGCGGCGGACGATCGCGCGGTTTGCCGGTGGTAAGAACCCGGCCGCGCCGGTTTTGTGGACCTCGAAAACCAGTTCGAAGAAGAGCCAGCCGCCGGCTGTTCAGGACGGCCATTTCAAGCCGCCGCCGGCCGGCAGTGTCAGTCAATCCTGAGTATGAAATGGCAAAGGCCGCAAGGAGATGAACCAGCAAACCCGGGTGCCGAGAGACGACACCGTAGACTTGCGCGAATGGGCGGATGTGCTGTTTCGCCGTCGCCGCCTGTTCCTGACAACCACGGGCGCGCTGTGCGTGGCGAGCCTGCTTGCCGCCATGCTGTGGCCGGCGACCTATCGCTCGATCGCCACGATCCTGATCGAAAAGCAGGATGTCCCGGCCGATCTGGTTCCCTCTGCCGTCACCAGTTCGGCGGTGGAGCGGATCGAGACCATCAGTCAGCAGGTCATGACCCGCGCGAACCTTCTGGCGATCATCGAGAAATACGACATGTTCGCCGAGGCCCGGGAGGAAAACCGGTTGGAAGGCATCGTGGAATCGCTGCGGAGGCGGATCAAGATCGACACGGTCGATGTGGATGTTGCCGATCCGCGCAGCGGACGGGCGGCTCGGACGGCAATTGCCTTCACCGTTGCCTATGAAAGCGGCAGTCCTGAGCTGACCCAGACCGTCACGGAGGAAGTGGCGTCGCTGTTTCTGGAGCAGAACCGGCGATCGCGGTCCGACAGCGCCACGGAGACCGTCGAGTTTCTCACCACAGAGGCCGGGTTGCTGGGCATTCACATCACGGACCTCGAGGCGGAATTGGCAGCCTTCAAGGAACAGAATGTGACCCGCCTGCCGGAGTTGGCGGATCTGAACCTACGCCTGATGGAGAGCGCCGAGCGCCAACTGGCCAGCGCCGACGCCCAAATCCGTTCACTCGACGAGCGGCGACATACGCTTGAGGGCGATCTTGCCCTAGTCAGCCCTTGGGGGCCGATGGTCTCCGCCACCGGCGATCCGGTGGTCGACCCGGCCTCTCTATTGCGGGCGCTGCGGTCGGAGTATATCGGCCTGTCGGCGAGATATACCGCCAACCATCCGGATGTCGTGCGTCTGCGGCGTGAGATCGGCGCGCTGGAGGCTGCGATTGGCGCCGTCGACATCACCGAGGGCAAACAGCAGGAGCTGTCCAGGCTGCGTAATTCCCTCGCGGCATCGCTGGATCGCTACACGGAAGCCCATCCCGATGTGGTCCGGCTGCGCAGGGCCATCGCCGTGTTGGAGGCCGCTCCCGACCAGACCACGACGGCGTCCGGTGGCACGGACTTGAATCTGGCCCCGGACAATCCCGCCTACATAACGTTGCGCGCCCGCCTCAATGCGGTCGACGGCGAATTGGTGAGCCTGCGCGAGTATCGCGAATACCTCGCCGGCCGTACGACCGATCTGGAGCAGCGCATCGTCGAGGGCCCGGCGATTGAGCGGGACTATCTCGCCCTCAGCCGGGAATACGACACGGCGGTCGCGCGTTATCGGGAAATCAGGGACAGTGAGAATGACGCGAGAATGCGGATGCATCTCGAAGCGGAGCATGCCGAACATTTCTCACTGATCGATCCGGCGCAGGTGCCGGAAGATCCGATCAAGCCGAACCGGATCTTGATTGCCTTGCTTGGAGTTATGTTCTCGCTGACCGGCGGGTTTGCCGCGGTCATTTCAGCCGAGGCGCTTGGGCAGAAAGGCGGAACGGCGGACAATCCTCAGCTTGGATTGGCAGAGCAGACGATTGCCGCCCTCCAACGGGAGATCGCGCTGCTTAGGGGCGAGGTGGAATCGCTTCCCGGCACCGAGACCGCCGCCAAACCGACCAAACGCGGGCGCCGTGCTTGATCGGCATGGTCGGTGCGCCTCGCAACCGAGCCGCCGCATACATGGTCCTGGGATTCCAAGAATGATGCATGATCGGGGATTGCTTGCCGCGTCCGCGGGCTCGCTGCGCTATCTAGGCCATAGCGCCTACTTGTCGGCGAAGGGCTTCGCGATCCGAAACCTCCGCGGAGGCAAGGCTTATCATCGTCTGTTGGCTGAGCTGGAAGAGCGCCAATGGGCGCCGTTGGCGGTCAAGAAGGAGGCGCAGAACGCGGATCTGAGGGCGATCGTCCTACATGCCTACGAAACCGTGCCCTACTACCGGCACAGCTTCGACCGTCATGGGGTTCGTCCCGACGCTATCGAAACCGTCGAGGATCTGCCAAAGCTGCCGGTTCTCAGCAAAGGCGCGATCCGGGCCAACCCAGCGGATTTCATCGCTCGCGGGCAGGCGGCCAAGTTGATTGCCACCGGTTGGACCACCGGTACCACCGGGGCGCCGCTCGGGGTTCGCCGGACGCTGCGTTCAATCGTCTTCGACAAGGCCATCCTGGCCCGGCAACGGCGGTGGGCCGGTATCGATCCCTCCGATCGCAATGTCGCCATCTGGGGGACGATCTGGAGCAATGTGATCGTACCGCGCACGGTTCGGAAGCCGCCCTATTGGCGGTTCAACGCCGCCGACAACCAGCTGCTGTTTTCCTATTATCATTTGTCCGACGAGACCCTGCCGCTGTTCGTCGACAAGTTGATGGACTTCCAGCCGGCCTTCATCGAGGCCTTCCCATCGACACTGCTGGCCTTTGCACGTTTTCTCAACAAGCAGGGACAAACCGTACCGGTGCCGGCGCTATTCACCAGCTCCGAGCCGCTCTATTCGTCACATCGGGCAGAGATCGAGGCGGCCTTCGCGACCAGGATCCACGACTATTACGGCCATGCCGAGCGCGCCGTGACCGCGGCTGAATGCATTCACGGCCGGATGCATGTGAACCCGGAATACGGCGTGCTGGAAATCCTCCGGGACGGTCGGCCCGCGGCGCTGGGTGAACTGGGTGAGATGGTCGGCACCGGCCTGACCAATTTCGGCATGCCGCTGATCCGCTATCGCACCGGGGATATGTCCCTGACCGTTTCAGGTCCGTGTCCATGCGGTCGCGAGACGCCCTTGATCGGCCCGGTGGAAGGTCGCGCCGCCGATTTCATACGCACGCCCGACGGCCGACTGATGCCCGGAGACGGTGTCATGGAGGCGTTCTACGGGATCGACAACGTGAAAGAGTCCCAGATCGTTCAGGAGGCGATCGATCGCATCGTCGTCAAGCTGGTCAAGGATGAGGCGGCGGCGCCTGTCGACGATCGGCTGCTGCGTGAGAACATGACGCGGTGCCTCGGCCCCGAGGTGGCGGTGTCGGTCGAGTACCACTCGTCGATCTGGGAGGCCGGCACGCAGAAGAAGCGCTGGGTCGTGTCGAAGATCGACAGCCAGACGATACCGACTCAGGGAGGCGCGTGATGCACGCTCTGTCCAAGAGCCTTTCCCGTATCGCGGTGGTGGTGGTGCTGCTGTCCGGCCCCTCCGCCCTTGGCCCTGACCGGGCCGCGGCGCAGGGCGGCATCGTTGTCCGGGTCGATGCCGGCCAGGTGCTGCGCGAACTGCCGGACCGGGCGATATTCGGTCACAATCTGAGCTTTGCCGGCAGTGCCAACGGCGCTTGGGATGCCCGCCGCTCACGGTTCCGGCGGACGCTGTGGCAACGCCTTGAAGCGATCAATCCAGGCCTGCTGCGCTATCCGGGCGGCAATTGGTCCTATGGCTTCCATTTCAATCTGGCGCGGGCCGGCATCCCGCATTGGGTGAACACTGATATCGTCACGCCGAAATATCGACCCCAGGACTTCCTCAAGACGCTACGCGATCTGCCGGATGCAAGAGCGCTCATCCACCTGTCGCCGATCTGGAGCTCGCCTGAAGAGGCCGCGGCCTTCGTCGCCTACATGATCGGCGAACCTGACGATGTGCGGGAGATCGGTCTTGATTCTTGGTATCGGGTCGAACCGGACAGCGGTCTGGTGCTGGATTGGAAAACGGTCGGGCATTGGGCGCGGATGCGTCAGGTCGATGGCCAAGCCGCCTACCGGGGAACCCTGTATTTCCAACTCGGCAACGAAGAGTGGTTTGGGTGGTGCGGCGATGGGTCGTGCGAAGGCAGGGTCGATTATTACGGCCTGAACCGTCCGCGCAACAAGATGACGGTGGAAGACGAAGGATTGGTCGATCCGGTCAGCGGCGTCGCGGTCCCAGGGTACTGGCCGGCCTATCGGGAAACCTATCTCCGGATCCGCGGGCTGTTCGACGCCGGGCGCGTTAAGATCGGTGCGCTTGCCCTGGCCCGCCCGGACGGTGTCGGCGGCGCCGATGCCTATTTCCGGACCGCCGGTCGCGGCGGGAAACGGTGGAATGTCGCCCTGCTCGATCGGCTGAATGCCGATCCCGAGGTCACTGCCGATTTCCTGACGATCCATACCTATATGTACGATCGCAGAGGCTGGGAAAGCGACTTTCCGGAGGAGGGCGCCGTCAATGCCCTGTTCGCCTCGGACCATCTTGCCGCCCGCATCGAGACGATCTTCGCCTATGCGGACTCGCCGAAATACCCGGTCATGGTGACCGAATTCAACGTCCACCTGCATGATACCATCGCGCCGTCGTCGCTGTTGGCGGCGCTGTCCTATGTCGACCGCACCGTCGGCGCGCTTGGCGACGACGACATCGTCGGCATGGCGCGCTGGCAGGTCGCGCAGTTGCGGAACAACCCCGGCTCGCGAGGCTCCAGCCTTTTCGTAACCAACGCCACGCGCGGCGGGCGTGGCGACTTCTGGAAGATGGGATCGTATTACGCGGCGCTCCTCATGGCGCCCCTTCATCGCCAAATCGTCTCTTCCGTCGCGGTCAACGTGCCGACATACCGGCCTGAAAGCCTGACCGGGAGATGGGTCACGAGAGGATCCTCGGCTCCCTGGTGGACGGCATCGGAACTGCCGACCGTGGCGAGCGCCGCCACCCTGTCCGACGATGGCGCGGAGCTGGTGTTGCTCCTGCTGAACAAGAACACCACAAGCGGCCTCGATGTCGAGATCGACCTGGCCGGCTTCAACCCGGCCTCCGCCTACCGCAAGAGCGTGTTGAACGTCGCCAGCCCCTCCGGCCATGGCGACCTGTTCGCCATCAATCCCTGGCGGAACACCAGCGGCCAGCCTTGCGTGCCCCGGACCGGGGGTTGCACGGGCACTCTCCCATCGGAGGCCGGCGAGAACGTCGTGCTCAGGACGACCGAGCAGGTGGGCGCGCGCGGGCGCTTCACGACCAACTTGCCGGCGCATTCGGCGACAGTGCTGATTTTTCAGCGCGAGCAACCTTAGCGAGAACTGACGAATGAAGACAGAGTCAAGAGCTTTGCGGGTCGTCTCGTCGTTAATTGCCCGTATTTGATGTAGAAACTGGAAAGAATACTGTCAGTAGACAGGGCAAACTCAGCCGCTTCAACCTAGCAAGGAGGATAGGTCATGAAGATCAACGAAGTCATCCGATCAATGAACGAGAAGCGCTGGCAATCGCTCAACATGATCGCCAGTGAGAATATTTGCTCGGAAGCGGTGTGCGAGGCCTTGGCCAGCGACTTCGCCAACCGTTACCTGATCCCCGAGGAACGGCCGGAATGCATCTGGGATTTCCCCAACCAAACGTACAATCGGGAAGTGGCGCGCATTACCGAAGAGCTGGCGAACAAGCTGTTCCGCGGGGAATACGCCGATGTACGCCCGCTTTCGGGCAACAACATCGCCTACATCATCATCACCAGCCATGTGCCGATTGGCGGAACGGTGTTCCGCATACACGATTCCTGCGGTGGCCATTTCGCTACGGTTCCGATCTGCGAGCGGGAGGGGATCAATGTCGTCGACATCCCGTTCGACAAGGAGACGTGCGAAATCGACCTTGAGGCACTCGGGTCCCTTTACCGCCGGCACCGCCCGGAGCTCATTTTCCTCGACGCCAGCATGGTGTTGTTCCCTCTGCCGACCGCCGCGATCCGCACCGCCGTCGGGGACGACGCGGTGATCTCTTACGATGCTTCGCACCCGCTGGGTCTGATCGCCGGGGGCGGTTTCGCCAATCCGTTGCTCGAGGGGGCCGATGTCGTCCACGGCAGCACCCATAAGAGCATGGCCGGCCCGCAGAAGGGGTTGATCGTCTGCCGCGAGAATGGCGAGGTGGCCGCCAAGATCCGCGACATCATCACACCGCTGTTCGTGTCGAATTCGCACGTCCACCATATAGCGGCCCTGGGTGTCGCGCTGGAGGAGCTTGATCTGTATGGAAAGGATTACGCCCAACAGGTGATCAGAAACGCCCAGACGCTCGCATCGACGCTGGACGCCGCCGGGGTCGAGGTGTTCGCCCGGGAGAAGGGCTATACCCAGTCGCACCAGATCTGGGCCGTCATCGGCGATAAGGACCGGGCATACCGCTCGTTCCGCGAGCTCGAACGGATCAATATCCACGTCAACCAGATCAAGGTCCCGTTCACCAACCGATACGGTTTCCGGATTGGGGCGTCAGAACTCACCCGCCGCGGATTCAAAGAAGCGGACATGCGGCAGGTCGGTCACCTCATGGCGAAATGCCTGTCCGGAAAAGCGTCGCACCGAGCCTTGCAGCGCGATCTGGAGGCGCTGACGCTCGGCAAGCGAAAACTGGCTTATACCTTTGAAGATCAGCGCCATGCCGCCCCGGAACGCGCCGCGGAACTGGTCTGATCTCGATGTCTCAATGAACAGGTTCGGAGGCTCAAAATGGCAGCCAACACCAAATCGAAGAGTCCGTTGCCGGGAACGCGATCGGCAACAGGCGCCCGCAAGGCGACCACCAAGCCGATGCGTCGGCAACGACCGCAGACCGCCCATCACCCTCAGGTCGCGCCCGCTGCCGGCGCGCCGGTCGTGCATCGGAAGAAATTCCGCCGGATGCGGGACTTCCTCGCCGGGGTCGCCCACGCTTGCGAGACCGGCTGGGAATACACCAAGCGTACCTATCAGGAAGGCAAGCACATACGCGCCTTCTGGCAGGGGTATCGGGCATGCCGGACCCGCAAGCCGCTGGGCCAGACCCTCAAGGAACTGTATCTGGTGGCCCGCAAGTGGAAGATCCTGCCATTCAACTATTTCAGGAACGCCCTCTATGACCGGAACACGCCATACGCCGACGCGTTCCTATCGTTCATGCCCGAGCCCGTCCTGTTCACCCGTTACATGCCGATCCTCTCTCCGCTCAAGCACCGTGTGCTGATCCACAACAAATACTTCTTCCATCAACTGCTGACATCATACGGCATCGACTCGCCATCCATTGCGCTCTGGTCATTCGACGGAACGATCTACTGCAAGGACGGCGTGGTATTGAGCGAAAGCGACCTGACCCGTGCGCTCGACGATCATGTCGGCGAAACGCGGGTGCTCAAGCCCCAGCATTTGTCGAACGGCAAATCCGTCGAGTTCGTGTCCGTCGTCCACCGTGGCCGGAACCTGTGCCTCGAGATGGGCGATGGAACGGCTCGTGCCTATGCGGAACTGCGCGCCGCATGCGACCAGCTGGGCGACTGGCAGTTGGAGGCGGCGGTCATCCAGCATCCGGCGGTGGCCGCGGTCTATCCCGACAGCGTCAACACGGCGCGCATCGTGACGCTCAGCTATCCCGACGGTCGGACGGAGATCCTGGCGGCCCTCATGCGCATGGGCCGGAACGGGTCGAAGATCGACAACGCCAGCGCCGGCGGACTCCACGCCCATATCGATGTGGAGTCAGGGCAATTCCTGGGTCCGGGCTACAGCAAGACCGACAACGCGACCTACACCCACCACCCCGACACCGGGCATGCCTTTGCCGGTGTGGCGCTGCCCTACTGGGACGAGGTCGTCGCCGTCGCCTTGCGCGGCTCCGGGCTGTTCATGCAGACCCATACCATTGCCTGGGATATCGCGATCGGCGAGACCGGCCCGATCGTCATCGAGGGCAATCCGACCTGGAACCCTGGAACGATGGAACGGGGATCCTATCCGAAAGGCGATCTCATCATCGCTGCGGCCGACGCGTGGCAGTCCCATCGATCCGCGTCGGATCGGACCAAACGCCAATCAGGGTGAAGGCGGAGACGCGCCGCACCCTCCGCGCGACCCGGCGGGATGAGACGGTCGTGTTATGGTTGCGCCGGTCCGGGCCTATCGAGACAGTGGCGCGCGCAGGGTTCGCAGCAGGGTCTGAAGCCGTCGATAGCTTTCGGATGCAAGGATCACCCCGGCGATAGCCGCGCCCGGCCGGCGCCGCCTGTTCTCGGTCTCGTATCCCCAGGCTGCCAGCTCGCCGCGCATGACGCTTTCCATCGTCAACAGCGCGCCGGGTTCCGCTTCGCGCTTCCAGGCGGCGATCCGACCGGGGTCCGGACGGTCGACTGCCTTGCCTTTCCAGCCTTTCTCCCAGTCCGGTACGGCGGAGCTGGCGGCGGTGGGGCGGAGCTGATCGTCCTCGAAGGCCAGATCGAGGAAGGCCATGACCTTCCGCAGTTCGATTTCCGGAGTCAGAACCAGATCCTCGTATCTGACTATATGGACGGATTTGCCGAGGGCGTCCCGTATTTGGCGCACCCGTCTCATGCGCCGGCGCCACTCCGCCGAATGGCGCAGGAGGCTGTTATGGGCCCAGGGCGTCTTGAGCAGGGAGAGGACGCAGTCTCTGCCATCTCTCGCCAGAACCAGGAACCGAGCCTTCGGATACCACTGTATGAGCGCCGGCATATGGAGCAGGTGCACCGGGCTCTTCTCCGCCACCAGCTCTTTCCCGGCATCGGCGGCGTATGTTTCCAGCATGATTCTGAAAAGCCAGTCATAAGTCGCAGGACGGTCCGAAAAGCGCGCCGCGACGGTTTCCGCGTCCAGGCCGAGATCCTGGCACCGTCGATTGCCGAAAGCGCGCGCCAGCATCGCCGAACGGTCGGTGGCCCCGTCGGCGACTTCTTCTAAAAAACGGGTTTCGGGCGGTGCGGCGATCCGGCTGTGACGGGACAGTATTGTCGCCAGTAGCGTGGTGCCGGATCGCGGAAATCCGATGACGAAGATCGGCGAGAAGTCCGCATGGTCATGCGGCATCGGACCTTGACGATCCGGCGCCACCTGCGCCGGGCTTTCGGTTCCGGCGGGTGCGTCGGCGGCCTTCGGCCCGGCCATCGTCAGCAGCCATCCGACAGGGTGTTGGCGGCCTGCTCGATCCTGCGGCCGACGACCGCGCCGCTGAGGTCGCTCAACATCCGGCCGGCGGCCGCGCGTCCCATTTCCGCCCGCACAGCCGGCCGGGCCACGGCTGATATGGCTCCGGCGACGCCGGCAGCATCGTCGGGTTCGACTAAATATCCGGTTTCGCCGTTCTGGACCAAATCGCCGATGGCCCGGGAGCGCACCGAGACCACCGGCAGGCCGTGGCACAGCGCCTCGATCATGCTCATGCTGAAGGCGTCGGCCTTGCTTGGCGCGCAGAACAGATCGGCCTCGGACAATTGCCGTTCCTTCTCGGCGCCGGACACCCAGCCCAGGAAATGGGCGCGGTCGGCGACGCCCAACTCGACGGCGAGGTCCTTCAGATTTTGCATTTCCGGGCCGTCCCCGGCGACGCGGAGCCGGAAACGCTCCGGCAGATGCGCCAGCGCCTCGACGGCGGTGTGGATGCCCTTGCCTCTGGTCAGCCTGGCCATGGCGAGGATCACGACCCGATCTCCGGCATCCAGCTTGTCCTCTCGGGTCTCGGCACTGGCCAGCGTCCGTTGGGCCGTCGCCTCCAATTCGGCGGAGAGCGGGTTCGGGACCACCACGGTGCCGGGGAAACCGCCTTCGGTGAGGCGGCGCTGCCACCATGGCGACAGCACCGTGACCTGATCGACCGGCAGGAAAGCGATCCGCAGCAAGATACGGACCCACGGCTTGTCCATGTACCGGTCCATATGCGGCGTGTGGAGTTGCAGCATGGTCCGGGCGCCATTGGCGCGGGCCCAGAGCAGCACCAACGACTCGCGCAGCAGCGACAGTCGCGGTCCGGCATGGCCATAGACGACGACATCCCTGCCCTGTCGCCGCAATCCGCGAATTGAACGCCTGAGGGCGGGCAGTGCGCGCAGCCAGGGCAACCATTTGCCGCTTGCCGAGCCGGCCTCGAAGGTCGGAATCAACCCGCCGAACACGCCGCATTGGATCAGCGCATGGCGATATCCGGCGACCGCCGTTCCGATGCCGCCCTTGATCGTGGCCGGATCGGTACCGGTCAGGATTACCGTCGCCGGGTGATCCGTGACGTCCCGGGTGAAATCGGACGGGCCGGTCGAGTCGGTGGCCGGCGCGCCGGTTTGCGCGATTTCACTCATGCCTCGGACCATTCCGAGGGGGCTGGAACGAACGCGTATTTCGGGAAGCGCCTTTCGGCACGCTGCCGGTCGCGGCGCACCCGCATGGTCCGCAGCACCGGATAGGGAACCACCCAGAACACCGCGGCGGCCGCGTAGACGCCAAGCCAGCCGATGGCCGAAAGCTGCCGCCCCGGCGCCCGGCCCGCCTGGTAGGCGGAATTGTTGGGATAAATGCTGGTCAATTCCCGCTCCGTCACGCCGAGGAAGGAAAGCACCCGGGCGATTTCGCCCTGGGTATCGCCGAGCAGGTCCTCATAGCCGATCTCGACGTAGCGTCCCGGACAGGCCTTCTTGAACCGGCCGATCGCCCGCCGGTCGCTGACCCAGCGGAACACCTTTTCCACCACCTGCCGCGGAAAGGTCGCGCCCTTGCGCGGGTATTTGTTGATGTTCGAAAGGATCGTGTCGCGGAACCGGCGGCGGGTGAGAACGACCAGCGCATCGGGATAGGCGCGCAGCACCTCGTCATAATAGATCGTGTGCTTCGGCGTCTTTTCCAGCCAGTGGCTGGCCCCCTTGGCCTCGGCCAGATCCTCCATCAGCATGCGGAACAGATCGGTCACGCCATGGCGGCCCGGATGGCGCCCGGCGAACCCCTGTGGCGTCAGCCCGCTCAGCTTGAAATAGTCCTCCTGCCGGTAACGCTCGACAAAGGCGCCGGCGTCCAGCTCGGCCGGAAAGCAGTACCGGGTGTGGCTGAACAAATGGCTTTCGTGGATGCCGGTGATGTCCTCGTGCTCGGCGGTCGCCACCGCCGCGATGTCCGGGTGGGTCGCCAGCAGATTGGCGCACCAGCTTGTGCCGGACCGTGCTGTGCCCAGCACGATGACGGGCTGCCGTCGGGTGCCGGGCCCGGTGGGATGTATCATCGGATGTGTCATCGGGATTCCACTCCCATGATATCGCTGCGGTCGGCCGCCGGCGCCGTCCGTGCCGCCGGTCGCCACCGCAGATCGCGCAATTGCAGGAACAGAACTGGCGCGATCATCGTCGTCACCTGCGGGCTGAAGAGGCCGTGTCCGGCAAATGTGGAATGTCCAATGAACAGCGTGAGGATCAGCAGCCACCCGACATTCTCAAGAGTCCACGCCCGGATCGCCCGACGGACGGCAAGCCCGTAGACAAGCGCCAGCGCCCCGTAGATCACCGCGAATTGCAACACGCCATAGAAGCCCAGGACATCGATCACGTCGTTCTCGACCCGATGCACCCGGAAACCGAATTTGGCGCTTTCGCCCATTGCCGTCAGGGTCCCGGTATCGATCATGTGGCGGCCCTGGCCGACGTTTTCCGCCACGTACATTTTGAATGCCAGCCCGCCATCGCCAACCAGCGAGAATACCGCGCCGCGCTCTCGCAGCCGTTCTATTCCCGCCGCCTCCAGATGGCTTCGCGGGGTGCCCTCGCTCAGGGATTCGATCCGCTTCACCAGATTGGTGGTCTTCTCAGCCTGCGAAAAGATCACGCCGGCGACCAATGCCGCGATTGCTATCGGCAATACCAGAACGGCACTGCGACCGATGCTGCTTCGTCCGTCTGCGGGTTTGAGAAGCCGGCCGTTGAGCAGGGTCGCCAGTGCGATGCTGATGACAACGAGCGGAGGGCCGAGGACGCCGGTCCTGGTGCCCAGAAGTAGTCCCGCACAGGCGATGGTGGCAGTCATGACCAGAAACAGTACGCGGCGGGTGCGCACCAACTGCACCAATGCCGCCACCAAAGCCAGGATCAGCGCCAAGCCGATATCGTTCTGGGCATTGAACATGCCCTTGGTGCCATAACTCCAGTCGCCATAGGTTTCGCGGCCGATACCAAGAGCCACGGCGGCAAACAGCGCTGTCGCGGAGATGAAGCCTGCCCAGGCCATGAGGGTGAGCAGAAAGGACGGCTCGATCGGCTGCCGGCGGTCGGAAAAAAGCAGGGCGCCGGCAATCAGCCACGGGAAGGCGATCTTGAAGCCCTGATTGAGCTCATGGCCGAGGCTGTAGACCTCGCTGGTGAGCGCCCACACGACATTGGAGGCCAGAAAGACTCCCAGCAGGACAAATAGATACGGCTTCAACGGCGAGTCCCGCATCCGGATCAGCAGCAGCAAGGCCGCCATGGCAAGGGCGCCTCGCATCAACACGCCAACCGACAGCAACCCGGCCCGTCCGGCGCTGCCGAGCACCCCATAGGCGATGTCGATGAATACCGGCAGCACGATCACGCCGACCGGGATCGCGACGCCGCAGAGCCATTGCCGGGAGATGCGGATGCTCATGACGGCCACCGGGCTTGACGCTGTCCAGCGCCCACTGCCCACATCATTCCTCTTCCCCTCCATTGCCTGGCGCTGACACGAAGAAGGGCAGGATGCCGAGCCGGCGATATACCTGAAGCATGCCGAGACCATTGCGGAGAACGATGGCGGCGGCGGCGGAGATCGCCGCGCCCATGGCGCCGAATTCGGGGATCAAGACCAGGTTGAGCAGAATGGCCATGACGAAGGCGGCGGCACTGTTGTTGCGCAGCAGCCTCTCATGGCCGCTCATGACCAGCAGTGAACCGATCGAACCCGACATCACGGCGATGAACTGGGTAATCGCCAGAATGCGCAAAACGCCGGCGCCGGCGACGAACTCGCTTCCGAAAAGGCCCATGATCCACTCCGGAAAGAGGATCAGGACCAGCAGCATGGGGACAGCGACAACGGTCATCAGCAATGCCGATCCCCGCGCCGTTCGATTCAGCGCATTTCCTTCCCCCATGCCGTGCAAGGCGGCGAATTTCGGTCCGGCGATGCTGTTGACCGCCATCATGATATAGCGCATCGGCTTGGCCGTCTGGAAGGCGACGCCATAGATGGCGACGGCCGCGGGTGCGTTGATGGCGCCCAGCATGAGCATCGTGACCGCGTTCACCAGCAACAGTTCCGATTGCAGGATCGGGATGCCGCTGCGCAGCAGAGCGCGCACGCCGATCGGACTCTGGCCGACATCGCCCGATCCCGCCGCCCGTTGCCACAGCCAAGCGGCGACAACCGCGGTGATCAGGTTCGCCGTCACGAAGCACCACACCGCGCCGGTGGCGCCATAGGATCCACCCAGCATGGCGATGAAGACCAGGGTGAAGAACGGCACGTCCACGTTCCTGAGCATTTGGGACAGGGCGATCTTCTTCAGTCCGCGCAACAGCTGGGCGTGCAGCCGCATCTGCGTCTGCGGAACGATCGTCAACGCCATCCACTGCAACGGCCGGGTCAGCTCGGCCTTGCCCAGCAGATTCTCGCAGATCCACGGGGCGGCGGTCGCCAGCAGCAAGGTCAGCCCGATGGCGCAGGCCAGCGAAAGCCTCGTGCCCGTGCGGGCGATCGCCCTGAGCTCCGTGAAATCGCCGCGCTCGGCGTTCGCCGCCGTGTGGCGGACCAGGACATTGCCCAGCCCCAGCGTCGCAATCGCGCTCGCCATCATGGACACCGTCAGCGCCAGATAGTAGATGCCCACATCGTCGGCGCCCAGCAGCCGGGCCAAGACGAGGTTCAGCGCGAAGCCGAGACCGGCACCCACGGCCCGCAACGGAAAGGCCGTCGCCGCGCCCTTGAGCACTTCCACCATATGCGTATCGAGCCAGCGCGCCGCCATCGGCGTCACCCTTCCGCCGTCACGTTGTCACCGCCAATGCGCGGAACTCCGCACCGACTCCGCAGCCGGCTCCGCTGTCCTAAAGGGACCAACTCCGTTAACACTCCCCAACTTGGCTGGATTGTTTTCAATTGCTTACTTGCCCGGCCGAGAAAACAATTTATAGTACATGCACAGTTGATGTCACCCAATAATCAAATGCACAGGGTTCATATTCTGTGACAAAAATAGGACATTACATGATTGACGCACGGGGAGTGCTCGTATGGTCCTTAGCTTTACTGCGGAACGGGGAATGTGTGGGCCCGCGTTGTTCCGCCGGGTCTGGTTGTCCGATCGGATCGGGCCGGCATCATGACGGCTCCGAATGGGTCCGGCATGCCACCGATTTTCGTCGTGGGAACGCCGCGATCCGGCACCACCCTGACGGCGCGTGTACTGGGAAATCACTCCCGCATCTTCATGCCGGCCGAGACGCATTTTTTCGACGATATCTACGCCCGCCGCGGACGGCTGGGCGAGCCGGGAAGCGCGGCCTGGATCACCGCCATCGTTGATCGACTGTCGACGATCTACAAGCGGCAGCATGAGGGCGGGTATCAGAAGCGAATGGGCGCGCTGCTGGCCGATACCGATGCGCTGCGGCGGGTGATCGCGGACTGCTGGACGTACCGCGACGTGTTCTCAGGGTTCATGGAGTGGCAGATGGCCGCCGCCGGCAAAATGCGCTGGGGCAACAATGTGCCGCGGGACATCTTCAACCTGTCCGAGATTCTGTCTTTCTATCCGGACGCCAGGATCATTATCTGCGTGCGCGATGTCCGCGACTTCCTGGTCTCCTATGGCGGCATGAAGTCGGTGCTCAAGGCGCACCATGTGGGCCGCCACCAAAAACTGTTCCATCCGGTCGTGACGTCGCTGCTCTGGACGTCGACTATGCGTCGCATCCCGATACTCGAACGGCAGGTCCCACCAGAGAACATGATGATCCTGCGCTATGAGGATCTGGTGCGGGAACCGGAGGTTTCGGCGCGGCGGATCTGCGATCTGATCGGTGAGGAATTCGAGCCGGACATGCTGGCGATCAGCCAAAACAACAGTTCCGAGCGAACGACGCGGAGCGCTGCCGGCGGCATCTACGCGTCCTCGGTCGGCCGCTGGCGCGATGCATTGCGGCCGGAACAGGCCTACCTGGCGCAACGGATCGCCGGCAAATGGCTGTCAAAGCTCGGCTATCGGGCTGAGCCCATCGCGGCCAACCCGCTGCGGGTCGCGCTGTTGTTGCTGACCTTTCCGTTCGCGCTGGTGCGCGGGCTTCACGCAAACCGCGCAAAACGCGGTGCGCTCGCGCCCTATGTGGCGCGGCGGGCGGCATCGCTGCTGCTGCCGCAAGTGCCCAAAAGCAGGCCGAATTCTAAGTTCGACCGCGAGGGACCGGCGCCGGCCCGCGTCGACCGTGCGCTTGGTGCCGACGAGCGCATCCGCTGATGTCGCCGCGTGTCACCGATCCGGAGAACACCGCCCGCCAACCGGCCTTCGTCGTCGGGGTCGGGACGGGCGTCCTGTCGCTGGTGCGCGCGCTGGGATCCCGGGGCGTCCCGGTCTGGGCCTGCTGCGCCCGTCGGATTCCGGGCACAGTATCCCGCTATGCGCGGTACTGGAACGTTCCCGACCCGCAGCTGGACGAAGCCGGCATGGTCGAGCGGCTGCTGGAACTTGCCGATCGGGTCGCGGGACGGCCGATCGTTTTCACCACCGCCGACCATTTTGCCCAGGCGCTGGGCAACCACCGCGACCGGCTGGAGGCGGTAGCGACGATCTGCGTCGCCCCAGGCGCGGTGGTCGATCTGCTGGTTCACAAGCACAGCTTCAGCCAATGGGCCCAGGCGCATGTTCCGAGTTTCCCAAGATCGGTGCCGGCCGATGCGTTCGCGCCGTCCGAGGGGCTCGGCTTCCCGGTCGTCGTCAAGCCCTACCACCGCGGATTTGCCAACGCCGCCAAGCTCGGTCTGCCAAGCGAGAATGAGCTTCACGAGCTCCGCTTCACGCTGATCCGGGACGCCGGGGAATGGGACCTCTACCGCCAGCGCAATTCACGTCTCCTGCCGCATATGCTGGTTCAGCAATTCATCCGCGGCGATTCCGCAAGCAAATTTTCGGTCTGCATCTATGCCGACCGGCAATCGGAGATCAAAGGCATATTCGTCGGTCGCCGGGTGCGCGGTTTCCCGGCCCAGTTCGGCGATGCCTCACTCATCGAATCCGCGACAGTGCCGGATTCGGTGCTGGACGAAGTTCGGTATATCGTGCGCTCGCTCGCCTATTCGGGCATTGCCGAGGTCGAGTTCAACCAGGATTCCGAAACCGGCCGCTTCCACCTGCTGGAAATCAACCCGCGGCCCTGGGGCTGGATCGGCATCACCACGGCAAGCGAGGCCGATATCCCCTGGATCGCCTATCGGGACCTTGCCGGAAACGCGCTGCCTTGCGTGACCCATGCGGATGCCGGGTCGACCAAGATGGTGTTGCTGGCCCAGGACATGTCGAATGTCTTTGTGCGGTTTCGGTGGGACCATCCGGAATGGGTGATGTCGCCGGCGGCCTGGTGGCGGAGCCTGGAGGCCAAGCGGGTGGTGGTCTGGGAATTCGACCGTCGGGATTTGCGCGGGACGCTGTGGTGTGTGGCGGTGGTGCTGCGCGGGGCGGTTGTGTATGTACTGCGCGGCGTTCGGAACCGGTTATTTTCGGCCGTGGGAGTCACCAGCCTTCCCGCCGCCGGGCGCCCGCAACAGGCGGATTAGCTCGGCAAATCCGGACAATTCAGGTTTGCCCTCACCCTCCCACGGCATCGCCGCGGGTCCCTCCCTCTCCCAGAGGGGGAGGGCTTATTGAGGCGGCCGTGAATTCCCCTCTCCCCTGGGAGAGGGAGGGACCCGACGCGAAGCGTTGGGAGGGTGAGGGCAGAGCTGCATTCAGCCATCAGGCCATGTGCCCGCCTTACGTGAGCCACCCCGACAGGTCGCGTTGGATCAGATCCTGAAGTTGCTCGATATCCGCGCTGTAATCCGCGATCAGGCGCCGTCGGATGTCCGCCGGTAACGGTGGCCGACGCAGGGTGGCGGGGCTTTCGGTCACCGCCGAGCGGATCGCGCCGCGAAGTCGTTCGGGCAGGAGCGGCTTGGCGATGCTCTTGACCGCGTTCGGGGTCATGACCATCCGGTAGAGCAGACGGCTCGACGGGATTCCGGCCCGGTTGTGGCGGACGGAGACATCCGGCTGGAAACCGGCATCGACGCCGAGGAAGGTGAAGATGTCCCGCAGCATCCGGGTCGGATCGTCCCGCAGATCGTCATAGAGGCAGAAGTGCAGTTGCGAGCGGACGAAATGCTCCAGGTAGCGGACGATCTGCTCGAAATAGTACCCGCGCCGGCGGTAGTGCCAGAGCGGCCGCCAGTTCCGGGCCATGCGGTCCGGCTCCAGGGCCAGCGCCTCGGCGAAATCGTCGGTCGTTTCAAGACCGTCGCGGATCTGCTGCAGGAAGCTGGAATAGGCCCGCTCGACCGGGTCGCGCAACACCGCGATCAGTTTGGCGTGCGGCATCTGATCATGGATGCGCGCCGGGGCCTCGGCATCATAGAGATACGCTGTGCAGGCCTCGCCCACCGCCGTTTCGCCGGATACATTGGCGAATAACGACCGGTAGTCGTCCGGATCGATCACCGCACGGTCCTCGTACCATTCATTGTCTCCGGGGCCGCCGAAATCCGGCGCTTTGCCGGCGAAATTGAAGAAGAAAGTGTCCTTCCTCGGGCACATGAAGATATCCGGGTGCTGTCCCAGATAGTGGTGCAGGGAGGTGGTGCCCGCTTTCGCGGCCCCGATGATCAGGAAGTTCGGCAGGATACCGCCGGCGGCGCATTGCCGCGCCGCGCGCCATCGCCCTTCCGCCAATGTCAGGCCGGCCATCTCAGGTCAACCAGCCTGAGAGGTCGCGTCCCAGGAACGCCTGCAGCTTCAGGATATCGTCGCGATACCCGGCCACCAGATCACGCCGCACCTCCGCCGGCAGCGGTTGCTTTCGCAGGCTCAGCGGGCTGGTGGTGACGAATGTCTTGATCGCGGTGCGCAGGCGGGCCGGGATCAGCGGTTTCAGCGCCGTCTTGATTGCGTTCGGCCGCATGATCAGGCGCCGCAGGGTGCGGCTGCGCGGGATGCCCGACGCGTTGTAGCGGGTCGAGGTGTCGGGCCGAAAGCTGTCATCGACCCCGAGGAATTGGAAGATGTCCTTGAGGAGCGCTTGCGGATCGTTCTTCAGATCCTCGAACAGATAGACGCGAATCTGCGACCGGTCGAACAGGGTCAGATAATGCTGGATCTGCTGATGGTAGTAGCCCCTGGCCCGATAATGCCAGAGGTGTCGCCAGTTGTTGCGGATCCGCTCCTCTTCCAGCATCAGCGCGTCATGGAAATCGGTGACCGGCTCATAGGCCTCGCGCCGCAGATGCATGAAGCTGGAGAAGGCCCGGTCGGCCGGATCGCGCAGGATGATGATCAGCCTGGCGTCGGGGACGTGTTTCTTGATCGAGGCCGGCGCCTTCTGATCGCAGAGATAGACCGAGCAGGCCTCGCCGATGGCTTTCTCGGTGGTCACCCCGGCGAACTGCTCCCGATAGTCTTCCAGCTGGGTGATCAGGTGGTTGCGGACCTCCAACTCGTCGCCTGGTCCGGGCAATTCCGGCTCCTCATTCTCGTAGGCGAAGAAGTAGGTCTGCTTGTCGGGCGTCATGAATATTTCAGGGTGCTGCCGCAGATAGAAGTGCAGCGACGATGTCCCTGATTTCGCCGCGCCGACGATCAAGAAATTCGGCATGGTCATGATGCGCTCTCCTGCCTGGATGGCAGTCCGCTTCACCTGTGATTGGCCAAGTGTTAGCGGCCGGGCGGCGGCACGCCCATCCCTGCCTCGACCAATCGTAGCACCGGGGTATTGGGCGGGGCGGTGACTTTCGTGAGACAAATACAGCTGGGCGGGGACTTCGATGGTTAGAGTGGAGATGCGGCGATACCCGAAATATTGAATGAATTTGCAATCAACGGTGACATTTTTAGAACTAATGGCACGATTGCCAGTTCGAGTGCTTGCCGAATTGCATAAAATCCTGTATTATTTTTTACGAAAAGTTAACCATAAATGGTCGCTACTTTACCGATACATGGACGTTGGGGCGTGGGGTAGGCGTCGACAAGCGCGTGTTTCACCGACCGGGGATGTATTGAGAACCCGGCGTGAATGCTATTGGGGCAACCCGGTTCGGGCATTCTTTTGGGTGTTGCAGGTTCTGAATTCGATGCCTCTGGCCGATCGCCGAAAGGGTCTTGGGTCGAGAGGTAGTTATGCGTACTTTATTCTTGGTGATTGCTTTTTGCTCTTGGTCGAGCGCGGCGGTGTCGGCCGAAAATGCCTATCTGCTGAACCCGGGTGACGAGTTGCTGATCTCGGTTTGGAAGGAAGAGGGCCTGCGCCAGGAGGTGCTGGTGCTTCCCGATGGGACGGTCAGTTTTCCGCTTACCGGCCAGGTTTCCGCCGAGGGCCTGACGCCCGGCGAGTTGGAGCAGGCCATTGCCGACAAGCTGCGGCACTACATCCCCGATCCGATGGTTTCGGTCTCGGTAGTGGCGCCGGCCGGCAACAAGATCTACATCATTGGCGAGGTCAACAGCCCGGGTGAATACCAGCCGGAACAGCCGCTTGACGTGATGCAGGCGCTCAGCCTCGCCGGCGGCCTGACGGCTTTCGCCAGTGAGCAACGGATCATCGTGCTTCGCCATGAAGGCGAGCACGAGATGGCATTGCCCTTTCCCTATGAGGAAATTCTGGAAGGCCGCAGGCTGGATCTGAACTTCGAGCTTCAAAGTGGCGATGTGGTGGTGGTTCCGGGCCGAAAACTGTTCTGAGCCGACGCGTTTCCAGCAACCGTCTACGTTTGGGCAGCAGGAGGCTGAAGATGCGTGCGATGGCCGTTATGCTTGTCTGCGCGCTGCTGGCGAAAACCGGAATTGGCACTGTCCGGGCTGAAGACACCCGAGTCGAAGCGACTCTTGCTGAGCGTGTCGGTTTTGACGACAACATCGGCTGGACCCGCGACAATTCGGTGTCCGATTTGTCGTCGCAGACGGCATTGGGTTTGAACTTCAGCGGCAGTGACGAGGTGATCGAGCTGGATCTCAAGTCGCGTTTTCTGTTCACCCAGTTTCTCGATGAAAGCGGCCTCGACTCGAACGATCAGTTCATCATTGGCGATGCTGCATATCGCACGGCGCGCTCGCGGACAGCGCTGACCGCCGAGTATATCCGCGATACCTCACGAACCGGCCAGGAAGACGATACCGGCCAATTCCTGCTGGACAACATTCGCCAACAAGAGATCAACATTCGACCGTCCTGGTCGTTTCAGGCCACCCGGCTCGACCGCTTCACCGTTGCAGCCAGGTACCGTCAGTTCGACTACGAGCGCCAGCTTACCGACAATGAACGTCTTGCCGGGTCGTTGAGTTGGGCCAGAGGCCTCAGCGAAGTCAGCGAAATCACCTTCGCCATCGAGGCCGATCAGATCGACTTCGACACTGTCGACGACCGGCGGGTGCGGGTTCTGGGCGCTGAAGTAAATTGGACGGCCGAGTTGTCGCCGCGGTTGCGGTTGACTCTGGGTGGTGGGCCATACTGGGCCGATCTGTCGGCCGATCCGTCAGGGATGGAGCCGGCCGCCGACGACGACTCGATCGGCGCCCTCGCTAATGCCGGGTTGAGTTTCAAGCTCGACAGCGAGACGATGCTGGAAGCGTCGTATCGCCGGTTCGTGGCGTCGAGCGGCAGTGGAAATGCGGTGATCCGGGACCGGGTCGACGCCTCCCTCGAGCAAAATTGGAGCGCGCGGGTCGGCTGGGGCGTGGCGCTTCGGTTTCAGCATCAGGAAGCGGCACTGGGCAGTGGACCGGCCGACCGTGATTTTTTCCGCGTGTCGCCATCGGTCGTCTGGCGGCTGACCGAGGATTGGGCCCTGCGTGGCGCCTACCGGTTCCGCTGGCAATCGGTGGATGGCCGGGATGGTGATTCCGTCTCGAACGCCGCCTTTGTAACATTGACCTACCGACCGGAAAGCTGGTCTTTGTTCCAGTAATGGCTCCGCGCCGGATGATTGGCGCTACGAGAGGGCATCGCGATGCTGGAGGGGAGATCGACCATGACCAGTCGCCTTGGCGGAGCAAGACAGGCGGCCGGCCTGATTGTCCTGGCGTTGATGGCGGCCTGCGCCGCGGCCGGGCAGCAGCAGATGATCGTCGGGAATTGGCTGGCGGAAGATATCGGCGGAGAGGGGGCCATCGATCGCGCCCAATCGGTCATTGAATTTGACGGCGAGGGCGGCGTTTACGGCTCCGGCGGGTGCAACCGGTTCAACGGTCCGGTGACCCTCGACGGCAACACGGTCCAGTTTGGCCTGCTGATCGCCACCCGCCGCGCCTGCCCGGCGGCCCAGATGGATCAGGAGGACAAATTCCTGGGCGCCCTTTATTCCGTCAGATCCTATCGCTTCGAAGGGTCGTTCCTGCTGATGTCCAACGAAGCGGGCGACGACCTGCTGAGGTTGACTCGTTTGGAGTGACCGGTTGCCCTCCGTCGGGCCGTCACCCCATCCGCGCCAACTTCCGGCGCAGATCAGCCAGGAACGCCGCCCGGCTTTCCGGCGTCGAACTATCCATCTTGTAGTGCGCCAGCCACAGCGTCCGGCAGCGCTTCGCGCAGAGCGCCCGGATGCCGCGCAGGATGGTGCGGCGGCCGGGCTCGCCGACGAATTTGCTCCACCACCAGGGCGCGCCGCAGGTGGTGACGGCGCCGAGGAAGCGGATATGGGTCATCAGCGGGCGGATCGCCTGGCCGTCCTCGGGCATGGTGAAGGTGGCGTGCGGCACCCAGACCCGGTCGAGCCAGCCCTTCAGCATCGCCGGCGGCCCGTACCACCAGGTCGGGTAGACGAACAGCAATCCGTCGGTCTCACGGATCAGGGTCAAGTGGTCCGCCACCGGCGCCTCGTTCGCGCCCTTGTCGTGGTAGCCGCGCCGCTCGTCGCAGTACATCACCGGCTGGAAGTCCTCGGCATGGAGGTCGAGTAGCCGAACCTGATGCCCGGCCTGCCGCAATGCCTCTAGCGCGGTGTCTCGGATGGCTGCGTTGAAGCTCTCGGGCACCGGGTGGCAATAGACGAGCAGGATCTTCACCCGAACCGCTCCATTTCCGTCCCGACAGTGGCCAGAAACCGTTCTCGGCAGGCATCGGTCGAACGGTTCATGTCATATTGCGCCAGGTATCGAAGCGGCGTCCCGACGGTTTGGGCGCGTAGCACCCGCGTGACCGACCGGCGCACCGGATCGCCGAGCAAAACCGCCCGGACCCGGCTCCCGCCATAGGTGGCGATGGCGGCGGCACGCTTCAGATGGCGCAACATCGGCACCGCCTGGCCGTTCTCCATGCGGAAGCTGACGCCGGGCAGGAAGACCCGGTCGAAGAAGCCCTTCAGGATCGCCGGGTAGCCGAAATTCCACACCGGAAACACCAGCACAAGCGCCTCGGTCGCCCGCAACCGGTCGATATAGGGCTGGATACTCGAGCGGTCGGACTCGGTGTCGTGATAGGCGAGGCGTTCCGCGCGGGTGAGGCGCGGGTCGAAATCCTCGGCATAAAGATCGCAATCGTCGACCACATGGCCCTTGGCCGTCAGCGTCTCGACGACGCGCTGATGAAGGGCCGCCTGGAAGCTGGTCTCCACCGGATGGGCATAGAGGACGAGGATTTTCATGGGTATTGAAGGAAGCGCATTTCGATAGCTCCCTCACCCTCCCGCTCCGCGGGGCCCTCCCTCTCCCGCGAGGGGAGAGGGTAAAGCCAGCCCGCACTTCCGACCCCTCTCCCCTCGTGGGAGAGGGAGGGACCCGATGCGAAGCATTGGGAGGGTGAGGGGGCTCGGCCGAAACCTTGCGCGATTTTCGCGCTCCGTCTTTTCGCCATCTACTCCGCCACCTCGAGCCCGCGGAACAGGTAGGTCTTGCGGCTGGAATAGTCGAAGCCCGGATCGTCCCATGCGATCATCTTGCCGGGATTGAGCAGGCCTTGCGGGTCGGCCTCCTTCTTGAAGGCGAGTTGCACCGCGTCGGTCTGCTTCATGCCGCCTTCCTCCAGCGTGTAGCGGTGCGGGTTGAAGATCGGCGCTCCCATATCCTCGTGGATCGCCATGATCTCCTCCAGCCGCTCCTCGGTTGTGAAACGCACCAGCGGCAGGCCGAAGCAGGTGATGTCGCCGTCGAAGCGCACGAGTTCCAGGTGCATCAGCACCTCGTCGCCGAAATGCCGGTGGATGCGGTCGGCCAGATCGAGTTGGCCGGGGAAGGGGTAGAGCACCTGCAGATATGTGATCTTCTTGTCCACCTTCAGGGCGTTGAGCGTGGTGTGGTTCCAGGACAGCTCATACACCGGCGGCCGCTCGGCCCGCTCGGTCTCGGTCGCCAAGTCGGAGCGGTACAGGATTTCGGCGCCCTTGGCCCTGTTGTGGAAGGCCAGGAAGGCGTCCATGCCGTGGGGCGCGATCATCAGAAGCACGATGGATTGCTCGCGCCGGAGAAATCTGTGATGCCGGCCGAGATAGTCGTGCGGGATCGGGGCGGCAATGGGGGTGATCAGCTTCTTCTGGATGCCGTCCTGGCGGGCCAGGTCGTTGGCGTAACGCGCGGCGTCCATGGGGTCGTCGCAGCCGACGATGACGTCGACCCAGTCATAGGCCGGCGCCAGCGGCATCTCGACCTCGGTGATCACGCCATTGGTGCCGTAGGCGTGCATGACCTTGTGCAGATCCTCGCCGGTCAGGTCCAGCACGCGCGGCTCGGCCTCCATGGTGACGATCTTCAGGCGCAGCACATTGCCCAGATCGCGCAACCCGCCCCAGCCGATCGAGCCGACTCCGCCGGACCCGCCACCGACAAAGCCGCCGATCGAGGCGGTGCGATACGTCGAGGGGAACATGCGCATCTCCTGCCCTGACTGGGCGATGGCCTGCTCGTCGATCTTGGCGAGGATCGCCCCGGGCTCGGCCACCAGCCGTCCGGGCGAAATCTCCCGCACCGCCGACATGGCCGCCAGGCTCAGCACCACGCCGCCGGAAAGCGGCATCGCCTGGCCGTAATTGCCGGTGCCAGAGCCGCGCGGGGTGACCGGGATGCCTCGGGCATGGCAGGCCTTGAGGACTTGAACCACCTCGGCTTCGGTTTTCGGGGTGACCAGCAGATCGCCGGAGACCTTTTTGAGCTGGCGCTTGAGCACCGGCGAATACCAGAAGAAATCCCGGCTCTTCAGGCGCACCATCTGCGGGTCGTCCTCCACGGCGATGCCGTCGAGATCGGCCTTCAACCCGGCAATGTCGTAGCTCATCGAACCGCCTCCATCAGATCGTCCAGTTCGCGGTAGTCGGGCAGGATTCGGGGAAGGAGCCGGCCGCTCCGGATCACCCGGCGGCCGCTTTCCGGGCGGGACAGCAACTCGGAATAGGACCGGCCGTCGAACAGCACCAGATCGGCCGGGCCGCCGACCGCGATCCTGCCGCGCCCGTCGGCGCCGATGATATCCGCCGGCCAGCGGGTGACCGCCGCCACCCAGTCGCCGACCGGGCAGTCGAACTGGAAGATCCGCACCGCCTCGCGCAACACCTCCAGCCCGTCCAGATCGCCATAGCCATAGAACGGGTCGCGGGTGTTGTCCGATGCCACTGCCACCGGGATGCCCCGCGCCCGCATTTCATTCAGCAGCGTGACCCCTCTCCAGCGCGGTGTGCGCCCGGCATGGCGATCCTGCAGGAACAAGTTGCACATCGGCAGCGAGACCACGGCGATGCCGGCCTCGACGACGAGGTCCAGGGTGCGGTCGGCTTCTTCGGCGGGCTGGTTGGCCAGGGAACAGCAATGGCCGCAGACGATCCTGCCGGCGAAGCGGTTGCGGATTGCCGCCTGGGCGATGTGGCGCAGAGAGCGGGCGTCGGGGTCGGCGGTCTCGTCGCTGTGGAAATCCAGGTCCAGCCCGTATTCGGTGGCGAGCTGGAACATGGCGTCGAGCGCCGCGTCCAGCTCGGGGGTCATGAAAACGAATGCGCCCAGGACCCCGCCATGCTCTGCGATCAGCGCCGCCAGTTCCGACCCGAAGCCGGTCAGGAAATCCTCGACGGACAGGATCGAGACCGCCTGTAAATCGATCCGGCCCGCCCATTCCACCCGCATCTCGGCGAAGACCGGCCAGGATATCCGCTGCTGCGGTGCCACGGAATCCAGATGGGTCCGGAGCGCCGACGTGCCGTGGGCGTAGGCGCAGCGCAGGGCGAAATCCATGCGCCGACGTACATCTTCCGCGCCCCATAACGCCGTACGGTCTTCCGCCCCTGCCGCCAGCGCGCCGTCGAAGCTGCCATCCGGGTTCGGCCGGCGTGGCCAGATATGGCCCTTGTCGATATGGGTATGCATATCCACGAAGCAGGGCAGGACCATGCCGCCCCGCTGGTCGATGGTCGCAGTCTCGCTCCGCTGGCCCGGCGTCTGGATCGCGGCGATGCGACCGCTATCGACTTGAAGGTCCACCGTGAGAAGGCCGTCGCTGTCCGGGGACCCCTCGATGCCGTCGCCGTCCAATAGCACCGCCGGCACCCTGGCATCAGCGATCCAGTAGGATTCACCGAGCGCTGGGAGAGGTGCGCCGGCCACCTCAGTTCTCCCGCTTCAATGCGCTCTCATGCCATTTGCGCAGCAGCAGGTGGGAGAGCAGGCTGAGGGCCAAGAAGATCAGGATGCCGGTGAGAGAGATCAGCACCAGCGCGGCGAACATGCGCGGTACGTTCAGGCGATAGCTGGATTCCAGAATGCGATAGGCAAGCCCGGAGTCGCGTCCGGCCGCGCCGGCAACAAACTCCGACACGATGGCGCCGATGAGTGCCAATCCGCCGGCAATTCGCAATCCGCCGAGGAAATACGGCATCGCCGCCGGCAGGCGCAGATGGAAAAGCGTCTGCAAATGCGAGGCGCCGTAGAGCTCGAACAGGTTGCGCAGATTATGGTCGGCGGAATTAAGCCCCAATGTGGTGTTCGACAGGATCGGGAAGAAGGCGACGATCCAGGCGCAGATCAGCATCGTCGGGGTCGAATCCAGATGGATCAGGATCAACGGCGCAATTGCGATGATCGGTGTCACCTGGAGGATTACGGCGAAGGGAAAGAAGCTGATCTCTATCCACTTCGACAGCGAGAGCAGGATTGCCAGACCGACCCCGCCGGTCACTGCCAACGCCAAGGCGGAGAAGGTGATCAGCAACGTCTTGCTGAGTGATACGGAGAGGAGCGACCAGTCCTTGACGATAGTCGTGGCGATCAGGCTTGGCGAGGGCAGCACGAAGTGCCGGATCTCATTGAGGTACACCAGCGCTTCCCATCCCAACACGGCGAAAGACAGGATCACCACCGGCAGCACAATGCGCAGATTTCGGTCGCGCCGCGCTGCCCGGGCACGCAAATCGACGCCCTCGACAGTCACTTCCGCTGCCAGCGGCGACCCGGGTTCCGCCGATACGGTCATTCAGTACCTCCCGTCACCATCGCTCGGTGCAATGCATCCGATGCCCTGCGGCAGAGATTGGCGTAATCCTCGGAGGTGCGGAATCCCTTGCCGCGGGGATGGGGGGCGTCGTTGACCAGCGCCTCGGTCACCCGGCCGGGGCTGGAGGCCATCACCACGATGCGGTTCGACAGATAGACCGACTCGAAAACGCTGTGGGTGACGAACACCACGGTCCAGTGATGCTGCTCCCACAATTCCAGCAGATCGTCGTTCAGCTTGAACCGGGTAATCTCGTCCAGGGCGGCGAAGGGCTCGTCCATCAGCAGGATCTTCGGCTGGGTCACCAAGGCCCGGGCGATGGATACGCGCATCTTCATGCCGCCCGACAGCTCTCGCGGATAGGCCTTTGAAAAAGCGCCAAGACCCACCATGTCGAGCGCCGCTTCGACATCGTCTTTCGCGTCCTGTTTCGACACGCCGTCCAGGCGTTTGGGCAGCCAGACATTGTCGAAGACTCTGGCCCAGGGCATCAGCGTCGGCTCCTGGAACACGAAGCCGATATCGCCGCGCCGAGGTTTGCCGTCCGGCCAATCGACCGTGCCGCCGGTGGCCTCTCCCAGCCCGGCGACGATCCGCAACGCCGTCGACTTGCCGCAGCCGGACGGCCCCAGCAGGCTGACGAAATCGCCTTGGTGGATGTCCAGGGACAGATCGTCCAGCGCCAGTGTCCCGTTGGAGAAGCGCTTGGAGACATGGGCCAGAAAGACCACCGGGGCACCGGCCGCAGCCGGCTGGCCCCCTTTGGTCTCGCTGGCGACCGCCGCGAGTTCGCTCAAATCGGTCCCCGTCAATTCGGCCGGAGGTCGAGCCCGAGACCGTTGTTCACGAAGTCCAGCGTGTAGGACTGGGTGTGGTCAATATCGCCGCTGACGATACCGGCCCGGACCATGCCCTCGAAGAAGCTGTTCATCCGCGCATCGGTCATGGCGCCGATGCCCAGGGTCTCGGTATCGCCGCTATCGACGATGCCGTACTCCTTCATCTTGTCGATCGAGAAGGCGATCTGGCCGTCGGTGATCTCTGGATTGTCGTGCTTGATCATGGCGTTGGCGGCGGTGTTATCACCGTAGAGATAGTTGTACCAGCCGACGATCGAGGCATCGACGAAACGCTGCACCAGATCCGGGCTGTCCTCGACCAGATCGGTCCGGGTCTCGATGGTGGTGGAATAGGTGTCGAAGCCGTGATCCGCCAGCAGGAAGATGTTCGGCTTGATCCCGGTCTCGCTCTCGATGGCGTAGGGCTCCGACGTCAGATAACCCTGCTGCCCGAGCCGCGTGTCCGACAGGAAGGGCGCCATACTGTAGGTATAGGGTTTGACCTGTTCTTCCGAGAAGCCGTGCTCGGAAACCATCCACTGGTAGAAGCTGGCCAGACCGTCGGCACCGATCAGCAGATCGATGGTCTTCAAATCGTCGAAACTGTCCAGGCCCTGATCCGGGTGGGTGATGATGACCTGCGGCTCCTTCTGGAAAATGGCGGCCACGGCGATGGTCGGGATGTCATTCTCGACCGCCGAGAAAGCCTGCAACATGTTGCCGCCCATCAGGAAATCGAGCCGGCCGGTCGGCAGCATCAACCGGTTGTTCACCTGCGGCCCGCCCGGCATGATCGTGACGTCCAGCCCGTATTTCTCGTAGGTGCCGTCGACCACGGCCTGATAGAAGCCGCCATGCTCCGCCTGGGCGACCCAGTTGGTGCCGAAGGTGACCTCGTCCAGCGCACTGGCCGGCGTGGCGATGGAGGCGGCGAGTGCTGCCGCGAGTACCCATCCTGTCGAATTCATTTTGTTGTTCTCCCCGTGCGTTGTCGTCTTGCCTGTCGGCTCCGTTGCGGTGACAGCACAGATCCTGTGCCATCGGGATCATGAGGTGAGGCCGGCTCTGCCCTCACCCGGCCCGCCGCCCCTGAAAACCCTCTCCCTCTGGGAGAGGGAGGGGCCCGCGGCAACGCCGCGGGAGGGTGAGGGCAGAGCCGTTCCAACCTTCAATTCCTGCCGCGGACTGTCACCGCGCACCGCTGGCCAACCCGACCAAACTGCCCGATTTCCGACCGTCTGCCTCGTGATCGAGCAGCACTATAAGACGAACTTTCCGCTTGCGACAGCCGTTGCCCTCACCGGCTCTTCAGCGACGATAGCGGATGCCGCGACACCTCCGCCACCAGCTCCGCCAGCCCCTCGGTGACATGGTCCACGACCGCCGCGCCGATCTCCGCCGTCGCCGCGCTGGCATCGCCGGCCACCCCGGCCGGATGCAGATCCTGCGCCTGCCAGCCGATCCCGACACCGCCCACATAGCGCAGTCGCCGATTGGCCTCTTCGGTTTCCGGCAGCACGGAGGTGAAATTCTCCGCCCGGTCCATCCGCACGAGGTCGGGCCTGAGATGCAGCATGATCGAGGTCTCCACCGTGCCGCCATGGATGCCATGCCGCACCTCGTCGGCATGCACCAGCCCCTCCGGCAATCCCATATGCCACCAGCTCGACGACACGGCGAGCAGGCCGTGCCGGACCCGCAGCTCGCGGGCGACGATCTCCATCACCTGGGGCTGGCCGCCATGGGCGTTGACGAACAGGATCTTGGCCAGACCGGCGCGCTTCACCCCTTCGGCCACCTCGAACCACAGATCCATCAATGTCTTGGCGGACAGCGTTAGGGTTCCGCGATAGGCCAGATGCTCGTTCGACTTGCCCACCGCCATGGTCGGCATCAGCAGTGCCGGCACCTCGGCCGGCACCTGTTCCAGCGCCCGCTTCGCCATTTCCTCGGCGATCACCGCATCGGTGGATACCGGCAGATGCGGCCCATGCTGCTCGATGGCGCCCAGCGGCATCACGGCGACACAGCGCTCCGGATCGAGCCCCTCGAAATCGACCGTCGTCAGGTCTTGCCAGTATCGCAGCGTCATCCCTACCTTCTCCTCCCCCGGAAGCGATCAAGGAACTGTACGGCAATGACCCGCCATCACACACCCGCCACGATCCGCCCGCCCTTCGCCCAGTACAGCCATGGGGTGGAACTGCCGCCCGGCGCCCGCATACTGCTGTGCTCCGGCCAGCTTGGCGTGGAGCCCGACGCCTCGGTTCCGGACGATGCCGAGGCACAGGCCGAGTTGTGCTTTCGGAATATCGGCGCCGTGCTGGAAAGCGCCGGAATGGATTTCGGCGATCTGGTCCGGATCAACGCTTATGTCACGGGCCGCGAACACCTCGAGGCCTATATGTCCGCCCGGGACCGGTTCGTCGCCACCCCGCCGCCGGCCTCGACCCTGATGATCGTCTCCGGCTTCGCTCATGAGAAATTCAAAATCGAGATCGAAGCCATCGCGGCGCGATAGCATCGGGGATTCCAGCCAGGTCGTCCGGGATCGAAAGGTCGCATATTCATGGTATTTGATGAAATTTTATCGTTTATTCACAAATCGCTGCCGCGAACTGTTACAATGGGTTATGAAAGTTTTTCATGTGAAATTTCATGGACGCCATGCCGATTGGATCGGCAAGGGACGCGCCCAGTCGGTCGGATTCTACAAGAGCGAAGCCGTCCTCGCCATGGGCGAAGGCGAAGCCGTGCCCAAGGCACTGATGCGCATGCTCGCCCGGTTGTCCGAACGATCGCATGACATCGCCATCGATCCGCAACGGTTCGAATTGGAGGTCTGCGACGTCGCAGACGATTTCCGGTTCTGGCACCTGGCCTTCGGGCAAAAGTTCGACTTCTATCCGATCTGGTAGCCGGCTGCGGCGGGTCGATCGTGGCCCGTATCCCGATGCGCCCGAGGCTGCTGCAAGCCGACTCCGTCTCCAAAGCCAGGCGCGTACGGTTCGGCCGGCATTTCCTATCGCAACACGCGGCGATAGGTCTGGCGCGGCCCGGCCAACCCTGAAGCGACACGCCGATGATCTATATCTGCAGCCTGTCGGAGATGCCCGAGCATGTGCGCTCGTTGTAGCCGAGCCATCTTGCTGGGGGCACTGAGGGCGCGGCGCACTGACCTCTGTTTTGGAGGCGGTCTTTCTTTGCGCCTCGAAGCGGTCCGCGTAACAGGTCCACATTTGACATCGGCCGCTGTCGGCGGCTACCTCGGCGCTCGATTCAGATAGCTCTGAATTGGTTCAATGCGCGTAAGCAACGCACGATATTCGGGCCGGTTGCCCCCGATGGCCAGCGCATCTTCGATGCGCCGATCCGCAGCGTTCAGATCATTGGCCGCCACCGCGCAGCGGGCACTGACCACTGCGTTTTGAAAACGCACATAGTCGATGATGCGTGACCCATCGACCATTGCGAGTTCGGCGAGCGCTTGAGCGCAATCCGCGGCCCGGACCTCACGCCTAAGGTAGTTCGCAAATGGTTCGCTGAGACTGCGGGCAAAGGCGGCATGCGCGTAGCTTGCGATCGGCGAGTCCGGGGAACGCCGGGTGAGGGTGCGCAGTGCCTCTTGACCCTTTTCGAGATGATCACCGGATTGCCAAGTCAGGTATTTGTCCAGCCTCCACGGCGACTTGCCGGTCGTCTTGGATTAGGCTGTTGCCGGCCACCGAAGGCTGCACTTCGATTGTCACCGCTGGGGTCCCAGTTTCCTGGATCTGACCTAGGCCGGTAGGCGACCGATATGTCGCCGTAATTGTGTAGATGCCAGGCTCGGCAAACGTCCAGCCGGACGCGCCGAAGAAGATAGGAACGATGCCACCCAAGACTTCTCCAGGCGCCAAGCTGACGAAGATGCTCTCATCGTTGTCAGCTTCGCCCAACGGCGCGAAATGCCGATGCTCGCCGTTGGGCAGCGAAACCATGATGTCGACAGCACCGTCGCTGGGATCGAGGCTGCCAATCACGCGCTGTGGGCGAGAGCCCGTGTTGGCCAAACGCGCTGTCAGATAGACCGGCTCGCCGACAACGTATAGGCGCCGCTCGAATTCGGCGGTCAACCGGAGAGTGTCGGCGGGCACTGGCTGCGCCGTCGGGTTCGCGGAGCCCGGCGACATCACGCCCGAGCGCGGCCAAGTTCCGCCAGCGGGCGCGGTGCAGCCAGCGAGGAGCAATGCGCCGATCAGGACAAGAGCGGAAATCAATCTGGTGTTCATGTTTCGATCCCCTCAATGAACGTGGGGGCAGGCATAGTGGCGCGGGCCAATTCCCGGCCAGACGGCCTCTTTCGGGTGATCCTGCAGATGTTCAAGGCTGCTGCTGGAGAACTCGTAGCTGAATGTGTCGCCGACGGTTCCTGTCGTATTCATGATCGTCGTGCTGCCATCGCCGTCGCAATGGCTGAGGTTGAACGCGTGGCCGACTTCATGCGCGGTAGAGCGGAGATATTTGGCGTTGTTGCCGCTCAGAGTGCTGTTCCGGTAGTAGTTTGTGAAACCGCTGCGACTGTCCGGGTCGTACATCCAGCCCATTGTCGATGTGGAGCGGGTCCCGCTTCCGTTTTCACGATAGTGGTTTACCACGATCCCGTAGACATGATAGCGGCGGCACGTCCCGCTGAAGATCCAGAACTCGCAATCCCATTCCACCACGCCGATCGGACTACCGCGATTGGCCAGCACGAGAGTCCGCAGTTCGGCGGGTGTAATGTAGTCGTATTGATTTGGATCGGTGGGGTCGAAGGGTCCTGTCAACGCGGCAATACCGGTGCCGTCCTCCTGCACGGCGAGCAATATGTCGCCCTGAATGTAGATCGAAGGTAAGTTGACCGCCTTCCCGGCGACTGTCTCCGGCTGGGGAAAAGCTGTTCCGGTCATTCGATCATATTCGAGCCGTGTGCTCGTGCATCCTGCGAGAAGCAGAAAAACAGCTGTAGTTGCGATCCAGAGTGACTTTCCTGTGGTCATGTGTGCTGTTCTCACTTGTCAGAGATGCGATTTCAAAATGGCCAGCTAGATCGGGTATGCCATCGCAGACGGCGCGCACGGCGTTGCCGAATGGAACGCATCGATATCGTCGATCGTTGCTGTCATTGGCCATCACTAGCCGGCCGCCGCCCGAAATACGGGCACTCGTATCGGATTGTAAATTAGCGAATGTACCTTACCTAGGGTTTATCACAGAATTCTCACAACAATCCTGTTGCTGCCGCCCGCGCGGGCTGCCCTCGACACCCTCATCTCCAGACGCGTTGCTTGGCCGCCCTTTTTCCTCTCGGCTTGGCGCGATAGGGTGCCATTGTGACGCAAACCGGGGAGCAACGTGCCCATGATCTACATCTGCAGCCTGGCCGAGATGCCCGAGCATGTGCGGTCGCTCCAGCCGAGCCATCTGGTCTCGCTGCTGAGTTCGACCGAGCAGCCGCCGACGCCGGACGGGTTCGATACCGCGCGTCATCATCGGGTCGAGGTGAACGATATCAGCGCGCCGCTTGAGGGTTATGTGCTGCCCCAGGACGATCATGTCCTGGGGCTGATCAGTTTTTTGGAAGGTTGGGATGCAGCAGCACCGCTGCTGGTGCATTGTTTTGCCGGCATCAGCCGGTCGACGGCGGCGGCGCTGATCGCGCTCACCCTGCGTCATGACGGGCGGGAAGAGGAGGCGGCGTTGAGGCTGCGCGAGGCTGCGCCGCACGCCCAGCCCAACCGCCGCATGATCGAGCTGGCCGATACTCGGCTTGGCCGCGATGGCCGGCTGGTCGCCGCGCTCGCCGCCATGGGCGTGGCCGCGCTACGGCCATACGGCCCGCTCACCCGGGTCGATCCGCTGGGCTGATCGGCATCATGGCGCAGTATCCCAAGGCGGCGAAGGAGAGTGCGGCGAGAGACAAGCCGGCGAAATACAAGCCGGCCCGGCGGCGGTTGCCGCCGGAGGAACGA
Source organism: Inquilinaceae bacterium (assembly GCA_965237625.1). Classification (GTDB taxonomy): domain Bacteria; phylum Pseudomonadota; class Alphaproteobacteria; order DSM-16000; family Inquilinaceae; genus JABDIP01. The sequence continues at coordinate 19,660 of CBDEGD010000020.1, read as the reverse complement.
CGCCGCGCCATCGTCGAGGAGGCCGCGCGGTTCTTCGCCGAGCGAGGGTTCGACGGCCGGACCCGGGCGCTGGCGGAGCGGTTGGGCGTGACCCAGGCGCTGCTCTACCGTTATTTCCCGTCCAAGGAATTGCTGATCGAAGAGGTCTTTCGGACCGTCTTCACGGACAATTGGGATCCGTCCTGGGCGGCTATCCTGAGCGATCGGGCGCAGACGCTCGAGGACCGCCTGGTCGGGTTCTACCGGGCCTATCGCAGCCGCGGCAGCCCGACCTCCATGCGTTTGTTCATGCGCGCCAATCTGGACGGAGTCGGCTACGCCAAGCGCTATTCGGTGCCCCTGACCGAGCGTTTGCTGCGGCCGATCCTGGCGGAATTCCGCCATGCCGCCGGTCTGGCGGATGTCGAGTCTGTGCCGATGACCTATGACGAGCGCGAACTGGTCATGGCTCTGCACGGCGCCATCGTCTTCCTGTCGATCCGCAAGAACATCTACGGCACGCCCTTGCCGGAGGATCTGTCCGCGCCGGTCGCGCGCATCATCCGTGCCTATCTGCCCGGCGCGCTGGACGAGCTGCGGCGGCTGCACGGGCCGGATTGCGATGACGGGAGCGCGGTTCCGTTGTTGGAGCCAAAGCGGTAAGGGGCCGGTTGGGCCTCACCGGCTCCGGAACCAGCGATCCCAATCATCGTCATCGCCATGGGCGGCGGAGCAAATGGGGCCGCATAGGGGGAGGTTCAGGCCGGCGACGAATTTTGTCGGCACCGGGCCGATGCCGACCCAATAGGGCGAGCCGTCGGTTTCCCGGCCGCAGACGGTGCAGGGTCCGGTTGCCGTATCGCGGATCGTCGCCGCCTTCGCTGGTCGCCCGATATTCCACATAATGTTGCCCGGAATCGCCCGCGCTGTTGCGCTCGACGGCGATAAGTTCCTGCTTTCAGGCTGGGCGCCGCCGGCCCGGCAATCACCGAACCGGCGGTATTCTGGCAGCGAACGAATTGAATCCCTAGCCCTTCGTATCCAGCAGATACTTGAAGAAGGTGAAGGTGAAGTCTCGGTTGGCTCGGTTCTGGTGGCAGGCGAAACAACCGGTGAAGCGAACGAAATCGCCTTGCTTGGGCGACCCGTCGCCCTCGAACCAGGCGTAATCCCAGTCACCGTTGCGGGTCTCCAGCGGATACTCCGCGCCCCAGCCCGGCTGCTTCTCCATGACGAAGACATTGGTGATGTCGTTGGTCGGTTGCAGCCGCCCGTCGCTGTCCAGGATAGGATTCTCGTTGGCGTCCAGCACGACCTTGTGGTCCTCCATGATCAGCACCGTGCCCTGGGGCAATTCCTGCCCCGGCTCCGCCGCGGCAAGGGCTTCCGGGTTCACATAGAAATACCGGGTGGATTTCCGGCCCGGCCGGTCGACCCTGAAATACTCCACATAGGCGTCGCGATAGCCGGCCGGAAAATCGACACGCTCGGGCCCGGCCCAACTCGTGGTCGGCAGCATCACGGCCAGCGCTGCGGCGAGCGATAGAGTTTGCATGCGCATGATCTTGTCCTCCCTATGGCTAGTGTGATGGTTCTGAAGTTCGGCGCATTTCATGTGCCGAGATCTGGAAGCTGAATCACACTAGAATCATATAGTTAGTGTCCCTTTGATCCTGTAATTCGCTATGGCGAATTTCAGAATCGGGACACTAGCGTTTGACCGAGACGGTCAGGAGCATGTGGCCGTGGAAAACACATTCGGTCTCGAATGTGCCGGTCTTCCCGAGCGTCATGACCTGCTCATCGCCCGACTCCTGGCGGCCGAGGTCGAGGCCGTGGCCGACGGTGGGGACGAAGACATTGTGATTGACGGTGTCGTCATTGACGAAGCGGATGGTGTCGCCGATCCGCCCGTCGATTTCCGACGGGTCGTAGTTGTTGCCGGACATGCGCACCACGTGCTCGAGGGCGGTCGCGGGGGTGGCGGCAGGGAGTGCGACGGCCAGGACAACCGCCGCGATTGCGACTCGGTACATGGGATGGTCCTCCGGTTGAGAGGGATTGACCGTTCATCGTGTGAGTCATCGCGCTAATTTGTCAAATGACAAATTAACTGTTATCGCGTGTTGCTGAGTGAGAGCGGTCCCTTCTTTTCGCCGAAAGTGGGGGCGAGGGTAGCGCTTCGGCCCATCGAGGACAGCCATGTTCCGCCTCCCTGAAACCGGATTGGCAAGCGTCAAGGTCGATTCACTTCAGAATAGAGTTAATAAGGGTGTGACAAAGGGCAGTACCCATGTGAATCATCAACTAATTTTCCTAACGGACGTATCGGAATTGACTGATTTATTAAGGTTAATATATCGTCTGATATGTGTTAATATTAACAAAACACCTAATTTTTGTTGATTTTTCACTGAAATATGTTGAATGTACATTCGAAATTATCGTCCGAAAGAACGCCGTTCTGCTGGTTCAACGAGACCACAGCACATGATTGGCGCAGGGACGGACGCATGGCAGGGGCATCGAACTTGGGCGCGTCGACGTTTTCGAAAGTCATCATCGACCAGCTTCGATCCAATCTCTGCCAATGCGGGTTTAGCAGGGGAAGGCGAGCATGAGCTCTGTATTCGCGGAATACGGGATCGATGGAATTGCGATGGGCGTTCTATCGTTCGGTCATTTGGTTGGGATTGTCCTCGGCCTGGGCACCACCCTATATCTCGATGGCGGTTGCTTCTTATCGATCGCAAGAAATTCGTGGGATGGATACCGGACCTTCATGTCGGATCCATTGTTCGAGATCGCCACGAAATACGTGATGGTAGGTCTGGGCATCCTCTGGATCACCGGGTGCGGTTTTCTTGTTCACTACGCCCTATACGATCCGGAGAAACTGGCCAATCCGAAGCTCTATGCGAAGTTAGCCTCTGTATCGATGCTGACGATAAACGGCTATTTCCTGCACTATCTGGTGCTTAGGCGGGTCGCCAACATGCGCAGTTGCAGTCAACTCGTGCGCTCGAACATCGGCCCGCTTTGTCTGTTCTGCGGCGCCGTCTCAAGCTCAAGCTGGATCGGCGCCTTTCTCCTCGGTGCTCTGCCGGTCCTGAACAATTCGGTCGCCTTCCCCATGTTCGTATCGGCTTGGGCGGTGCTTACACTCATTGTCTATTTCTGCGCCCGGGTGGCCATTGGATTGTCCACACGTCGCGGCGGTGACATCGATACTGGTTCGCCCAAGCCGGGCGGATTGCGGTATCCGGAGTCCATGATGGCCATACGGTCGTCGGCCGGCGTCGACCCGGCGGGCGGGTATGGTCAGGCCACCGCAATCATGGCAGCGGCTTTCACCGTGGACGCAAACCGCGAAAACTAGGGCACGATGAGATGAGGTCACATGAACTCATCTCTGAATCGTCCTCTAATACACTGGAATAGATCGGGATTCAGATTTGAAGTCGAGTCGACTTCAATTTATCCCGATCTAGGGCGTAATCCGCCCGCGCGGACCCGTCACCGGCCCGCTCTCCGATTCGCTCCCCCTTGGGATGCTGGCGTTTGGTGGCCCGAGACGCGCCGTATCGTTGTCAGAGCCTGGTTGGTGTGCGGTTCCAGGGATGAGGGGCGGCGGCGCCGGCATAGTCTGGCAAGAGCCCAGCGATCTTGGCGCGTTCGGCCTCCGGCCACGTGTCCGGGTACAGCCCGCTCTCCGCATCGGAATCCGTGTCGACTCCACGCCGGCAATAGATCTCTTGAAGCCGGGACCGGATCGGCTCCGGCAGCGTGCCGTAATCCGGATGGTACCAGAGGGTGATCAGGGTGCGCTCCGACCCGGAAGTGTTCGGATAGGCGCCGTGGATCAGCCGGGCGTCGCCGATCACCATGTCGCCGGCGTTCACCGGCACCGCCACCGTATCGGGATGGTCGGCGTAGGCGGCGCTGTTCGGGTCGGCCACTTGGGCCAGTTCGTCGGTATGGGCGTCCATCATGTCGTGCATGGGGTGGCGATTGCGGTGGGTTCCGGGGATCACCCTCAGACAACCATTCTCCGGCTTGGTGTCGGTCAGATAGAGAAACACGAAGAACTGGGCCAGCCGGTCCGTATAGGACATCGGGTCGTCCCAGCCCCACCAATCCTGATGCCAGAACAGGGCCGGACCCTGCGGCGGCTTGCTGATCACATAGCCGGAGGTGAAACGCACATCCCGCAGCCCCAGCCTCTTGAAAGACGACAGAATCGATGGATGGCCGATGAACTCCGCAAAGGCTGGATGATCGGCGACCGGGATCAGGCTGCCCTCGGATCGGTATTTCGCCCGGTGCTCCGCCGACAGCCCGCCGACGCATTGTGCGGCGAGTGCCTGCAACCGCTCACGCGACGAGGCGTCCAGCACGTCCTTCACCACCGTGTATCCAAGATCAAAGAGTTGGGTGCGGTTATCGGTTTCAGGCATGGCAATGGCGCTCTTCGGTTCTTGGACGCAGATCGTGGCGCCAGCATACCCAGCCCGGCAGGGCCAAGGAAGCCAGCGGTGGCGTGGCCCGCGCTTGCCGCCTGTCGAACGGACCGGCATTCTGGCCGGTGTGGCAGGTCGGGGATTCGAATTCACATGATTGCGCAGGATACGCTCTGTGGCGGCGATGACCGCTGAACGGGTCGCGGTGATCGGCGCCGGCGTGATCGGCGTCTGCTGTGCCCTGACTTTGCGCCGGGCCGGCTATCGGGTCACGCTGTTCGACCCGGACACGCCGGGAATGGGGACGTCCTATGGAAATGCTGCGGCGCTGTCGATCGCCAGCGTGGCGCCGATGGCGTTGCCCGGCATGTGGCGGCAGGTGCCGGGCTGGTTGGCCGATCCGCTGGGGCCGCTGACGATCCGTTGGGGCTATCTGCCCCGCGCCGCGCCCTGGATCCTTGGCTGGCTTCGGGCGTCGCGACTGGGTCGGGTAGAACGCATTTCCGATGCGCTGGCCCGGCTGACCAAGCCGACCGTCGTGATGTATCGCGCCCTGCTGGGGCCGGAACATGGCGCGACGCTGATCCGGCAGGCAGGCCAGCTCTATGTCTCGCGGCGTCCGGCCGGAAAGGGCGACGCCTTGGTCCAACGGTTGCGCGACCGGCAGGGTGTCGAGACCCAGACCCTTGGCGAGGACGAGATCCGGCAATTGGAGCCCGCGCTCTCCCACGATTACAAGCGCGGTATCTATGTCCCGGAGTCCGGACACACGACCAGCCCTCTGGAACTGACCGAGACGCTGCTGACCCTGTTCCTGGCCGAAGGCGGGGAGGTGGAGGGCGTCAAGGTCGACGGTTTCGAGACCCGGGACGGTAGGCTGACCGGTCTGCGGGCGCATGGCGCCCTGCACGAAACTGAAAGCGCCGTTATCACTGCCGGCATCCGCTCACGGGAACTGGCCCGCCAGCTCGGCGACAGGGTGCCGCTGGAAAGCGAGCGGGGCTATCATCTCGAACTCGATTCCGAGGCGGTTCAAATAAGCCGACCGATCGGCGATCTCGACCACAGCTATTTCGTCACGCCGGTAAACGGCCGGCTGCGCTTTGCCGGGACGGTTGAGATCGGCGGCCTGAAGGCGCCGCCGAATTACGAGCGCGCCCGGCTGCTCGGCAAGCTCGGCCGCCGACAGTTCCCGGCGCTGGAGAACGGCGCCGACGGCCGGGACGGCCCAGAGGGGCGATGTCTGGATGGGCCACCGCCCATCGACGCCCGACAGCCTGCCAGTGATCTCAAAGGCCTCGAAGGTCGAAGGCGCCTACTACGCCTTCGGCCACGGCCATATCGGGCTGACCGCCGCCCCGGCGACGGCTGAGATGGTGCTGTCGCTGCTGAGAGGGCGGGAGACGGCGGAGGAAATGGCGCCGTTTGGTGTAGGCCGGTTCTGAACGACCGACACCGGCGGTGATTCCCGCGCAGGCGGGAATCCAGTGTTCACGACGGCGCAGCCGAGAGATCGGCGCAGTCTGGATTTCCGCCTGCGCGGGAATGACGGATTGAGGAACGGTTCCGCCGCTCACCCTTGCACGAGGTTCAGCCTCGGATCATTGAGCTCCAACGGGAAGCGGTCCGGGACCAGGCCCTGGTGGAACCAGCGCACGAAGCTGTAGATCGAGAAGACCGGCAGGCCCGTCATCTTGCGGATGTCCGCCGCGTAGGGGGTCATGTTGGTGCATTCCAGGACGATGGCGCCGATGTTCTCATGCTCGGTCACCAGCTCTCGGGCGGCATCCAGCAGGTCGAGCCGGCAGGCGGCGAAGTCGATGCTGGGCTGGTCGTCGAGGATGCCATGGGTGAAGGCGCGGCCGTTATCGGTGCCGACGATCGGGGTGTCCACAGGGGCGTTCGCGGCCTGCAAATGCGCCTCGCTAAGATTGGTTCGGGAGATGGTGATGACGCCGACCCGCCTGCCCCTGGGGAGAAGCTGCTGCACCACCGGGATCTGCATCAGCGAGGACGTGGCGACTGGCACCGGCACCGCTTCGGCGACCTGATCCTGGATCAGCGCCAGGAAACCGCAATTCGTCGTCAGCCCGTCGCAGCCCAGGGCCACCAGATCCCGTGCGGCGTCGATGAAACCGTCGACCAGGGCGCGGGGGTCCTGGCGCACCACCTTGTCGGGAGTGGCGCCGGGTACGATGCGGTACTGCACCGGAAACGGCCATGTCGTCGCATTGGCGATATCGCCATAGATGCGTGGAAATTGGGTCTCCAGCATCATGACGCCGACACTGGCTCCATAGACGGTCTTGCCGCCATATTCGACCGACATCTCGTTTCCTCCCAACGGCAGTCACCGACCCGCAACTGTAGGCGGTCAGCCCGGCACGTAAAGCTGCGAATAGGCGATGCGCACGGCGGCCGTCGCTTCCTCGCTGTGCTGTTCGAATATGATCGCGCATGGCGTCGACGGCGGCTTGGGTGTCCCGGGCGGCCAGCGCATCGAGGATCCGGATATGCTCGGCGTGGGTCCGGCCCTGTCTTTCAGTCATCACGATCCAACGGACATACCGTATCCGTTCGCTGACATTGCGCAGCATGCGCACCAACTCACTGTTCCGGGACAGCTCGGCGAGCTGCATGTGGAACTGCTCGTCCAACTCGACCAGCACCTTCGCCGACGTGCCGGCGCTATAGGCCGGCTCCGTCTCGACCAGGAATGCGCGCAGTGCCGCGATGCCGTCATCGCCGGCCCGGTCGATGGCCCGGCGCAGCGCCTCGCCTTCGATCGCCTGGCGCACTTCGTAGAGTTCGAGAACCATCTCGGGCCGCAGGGAACGGTTGAAAAATCCGCGTCCGGTCTGGAAGGTGATGAAACCCTCCGCGACCAGCCGGTTCAACGCTTCCCGGAGTGGGGTGCGGCTGACCCCGAGCGCGCTGGCCAGCGCGCCTTCGTTGATCCGCTCATCCGGCATGAAGGCGTAGTCGGTCGCCATGGTCCGGACCTCGTCATAGATCCGGTCGACGCTACCTTTCGCCTTCGAAGTGCTGATCGCCATCCTTGCCGCATTCCGCATTTGCTTCGTTACACAGGTCTGTATAACATCCTGTATTACAATTCTGTCGCGGATCAATATCGTGGTCTTCGGGGACTCCGGGATATCGGTCGGAACCCGCCATGAAACGAAAGCAGTCGAATTGCGGAATACGCTGAACGGTGCCGAGGCGATGGTGCGGATGCTCGAGGCCCATGGGGTCCGGCATATGTTCGGGCTCTGCGGCGACACGACGCTGCCGTTTTATGACGCCTTGAACCGCCTGGACCACCCCATCAGCCATATCCTGACCCGCGACGAGCGCAGCGCGGCCTATATGGCCGACGCCTATGCGCGGGTCACCGGGCGGGTTGGTGTCTGCGAGGGGCCGTCAGGGGGCGGGGCGACCTACATCCTGCCGGGGTTGATCGAGGCCGGCGATATCCTCCTATGCGGTGCTGGGCATCACCACGGATATCTCGGTCGGCTCCTATGGCAAATACCCGCTGACCGAGCTCGATCAGCAGGCGTTGTTCGCGCCGCTGACCAAATGGAACACGGTGATCCGGCAGGCGGCGCATATCCCCGCATGTTCGGCAGGCGTTTCGCGCCATGACCACCGGGCGGCCGGGCTCGGCCCATCTGGGCCTGCCCTATGACATCCAATACGACCCGGTCGATCCGGCCGGACCTTTGGGCGGATGAGACCATGGGACATTCCCATCCTATCGGGTCGCACCGGACCCGGCTCGCTCGAGGCCGCGGCGGAGGCCATTCTGTCGGCGAATAAGCCGTTGATCGTGTGCGGCGGCGGCGTTGTCATCGCCGCGCGATGGACGAGCTGGCCTCGCCCTCGCCTGGATATTCCGGTCGCCACATCGATTTCGGCCAGGGCAGCCTTGCCGAGACCCATCCGAATTGCCTGGGCGTGGTGGGATCGAACGGCGGCACGGACGAGACCTGGGAGGTCATGGCGGCGGCAGATCTGGTGGTCTTCATGGGGTTGCCGCGCCGGCTCCACAACCACGTCCCGTTGGGAGGCGCCGGACGCCTCGACGCGCATCGTGCATTTCGACAGCGACCCGATGGTGATTGGCGCCAATTACCGCACCGAGGTGGGCGTCGTCGGCGATCTGCGCTTTGCGCTGGCCGAACTGAATGCGGTGCTCGACCGCAAAGGGCAGGGGCATGGCAGCTATGGCGGGGCCGCTTCCGTGGCCGCCGCCAAGCGCCGCAAGTTCGACCCGGTTCCACGCGGTGGCCGAAGGGTCATCGACGCCGATCCGGCCGGAGCGGGTGATCGCCGCCATGATGGATGTGCTGCCCGACGACGCGATAATCGTCTCCGACCCAGGCACCTCGTGCCCGTATTTCTCGTCCTATTACGAACTGCCTCGCGCCGGCCGCCATTTCATCACCAACCGTGCCCATGGCGCGCTGGGCTATTCGATGAGCGCGGCGCTGGGGCCTGGCACGGAAAGCCGGACCGGAAGGTGGTGGCGATGATGGGGGATGGTTCGTTCGGCTTCAGCTGCGGCGAGTTGGAGACTGTGATCCGGTCGCGCGCGCCGATCACCTACATCGTCCTGTCGAACAGCAGCTTCGGCTGGATCAAGGCCAAGCCAATACGCCGATTGCGACAAGCGCTATTACAATGTCGACTTCGACCGTTCCGACCATGCGGCCATCGCCTCAGCGTTCGGGGTGAAATCCTGGCGGGTCGAGGATCGGACGAACTGGCCGGAATCCTGAAAGAGGCGGTGGATCATGACGGCCCGACTTTGATCGACGTCATATGCCAGCCGCTGGAAGAATCGAAGGCGCCGGTTCGCCGGTGGATGGGGTAGGGGGGATGCGTGGGTGAGGCACGAGACTCTATTCGGCACGGAGACGGCGGCTCTCCCCCTCACCCTCCCAACGCTTCGCGTCGGGTCCCTCCCTCTCCCCGAGGAGAGGGGTTTCGAGGCGGGCTTTGGTTTCCCTCTCCTTGGGGAGTAGGGTGGGGCCCGCGGCGCAGCCGTGGGAGGGTGAGGGGGCAGCGCTGGTCTTCGATACGATCGGTTGGACGTTAGGGGAAGCACGCAGTTAGGCTGCGAGGACATGGGGGGAAGCAGGCAGGGAATGCGGAACGGCGGGTCGAAAAGCGTGGTGGTCATCGGTGCCGGGATCGTCGGGGTCTCCGCGGCGATCTGGCTGGCCCGCGCCGGTGCGTCGGTCACCCTGGTCGACCGCAACGAGCCGGGGACGGGCACGTCCTATGGCAATGCCGGCGTGCTGGCGGCCTGTTCGGTGGTGCCGGTGACGACTCCGGGGCTGATCGCAAAGGGCCCGAAGCTGCTGTTCGATCCGAATTTCCGCTGTTCCTGCGCTGGTCCTACCTGCCGCGCCTGGCGCCCTGGCTGATCAGGTATCTGAGCCATGCGAACGATGCCGACACCAGGCGGATCGCGGCGGGGCTGTCGCCCATCGTCGGCGACACTGTCGAGCAGCATCAAGCCCTCACCGTTGGCACCGACGCCGCCGAATGGGTGGTCGGGTCCGACTATGTCTTCGCCTATGCGGACAGGGCGGCCTTCAAGGCCGACGGCTATGTCTGGGCGCTGCGCCATGAGGCCGGGTTCGAGCCCGATCTGATCGAAGGCGACGGCGTGCGTGACTACGATCCCGCCTTCGGCCCGGCGGTCGGGCTGCTTGCGCGCATGACCGATCATGGTTTCGTCCGCGACCCTGGCGGCTATGTGCAGTCCCTGGCGCGGCTCTTCGAACATGAGGGCGGTCGCATCAAGCGGTCGGAGGTGCGCGATATCCGGCTCTCCGAGGGTCGTGTCACCGGGGTGGAGACCGAGAGCGGGCTGGAGGAATGCGACACGGCGGTGCTGACCACCGGCGTGTGGTCCAAGCCGCTTGCCGAAAAGCTCGGCCTTTCTGTGCCGCTCGAGACCGAGCGCGGCTATCACATCGTCTTCAAGGATCCATCGTTTCGCCTGCGGGCGCCGGCCATGGTCGCGTCCGGCAAATCGTCGCCACCTCCATGGATGGCGGGTTGAGATGCGCCGGGGTGGGGGAGTTCGGGCTTTGAGGCCGGCCCGTCCGAAGCGCCCATCGCCTTGCTGAAGAAGACGGTCCGGCAGACCTTTCCGACCCTCGAATTCGACGGGATCGAGGACTGGGCTGGGCCACCGGCCGGCCCCGGCGGACAGCTTGCCGTTGATCGGCGAAATCGGCCGACCGGCGTGATCGCCGGCTTCGGCCACCATCACATCGGTCTTACCGGAGGACCGAAAACAGGACGGCTGATCGCCGACCTGGTCACGGAAAAAGGCACAAACCTGGATTTGACGCCTTACAATCCCAACCGGTTCAAGCAACACTAGGGTCATCAACAGGGAGCTACAAAAATGAAAACGACATTTGCAATTGTGACCGCGACGTCGGTCTTCGCATTGGCGACGGCCGCCTGGGCGGCGGATCAATGGGATATGCCGATGGGCTATTCGGCTTCGAACTTCCACTCGGTGACCGGTGCCGAATTCGCGCAATGCGTGACCATCGGCAGCGGCGGCGAGTTGGAGATCGTCACCCATCCGGGCGGCTCGCTCTTCAAGGGCAATGAGATCAAGCGCGCGGTCCAGACCGGGCAGGTGCAGATCGGCGAGCGCCTGCTCTCCGCGCACCAGAACGAGGATGCGCTGTTCGGCGTCGACTCGATCCCGTTCCTGGCGACGTCGTTCGAGGCATCGACCGAGCTCTGGGAAGCGGCAAAGCCTGAATACTCCAACCTGCTCGATTCGCAGAATTTGCACCTCGTGTATTCGGTGCCGTGGCCGCCGCAGGGCCTCTACTTCAAGCAAGAGGTGAACGCGGTCGCGGATATGGGCGGGATCAAGTTCCGCTCCTACAACACCGCCACGGCGCCGCTTGGCCGAGCTGACCGGCATGTTGCCGGTGCAGATCGAGGCGGCGGAAATCTCGCAGGCATTCGCCACCGGCGTTGCCGAATCCATGGTCTCGTCCGGGTCGACCGGCTACGAACCGGAAGGTCTGGGAGAGCCTGACCCATTTCTATGAGGTCGATGCCTGGCTGCCGAGGAACTATGTGTTCGTCAACAAGGATTCCTGGGAAGACCTTGATGAGGCTACGCAAAACGTCATCAACGGTTGTGCCAGCATCGCGGAATATGCCGGTTACTGGCGTTCTGTGCAGTACACCGAGTTCACCCTGGGTGAGCTTGCCGCCAACGGCATGACCGTCGAGCGCGCCGGCGACGGCCTGCAGGCCGAGCTGGAGCAGATCGGCGAGACGATGACTTCGGAATGGCTGGAGAATGCCGGCGATACCGGCTCACGCATCGTGGATGCGTTCAAGGCCAACCAGTAAGGCGATACGGGCCCCGGCAAAACCACGCCGGGGCCCGTCCTAATCAAAAAACACAAAGGGAGGGGCGCGCTATGCGTGCTGTCGGAGGCATCCTTCGGCCATGGCTGGACCGGCTGTATATGTTGGGCGGCGTGCTGGGCGCGCTGTGCCTGATCGCCATCCTGACCCTGGTCACGCTGCAGATGCTGGCCCGTTGGACCGGCGAGGTGTTTCCGGGCGCGCCCGACTATGCAGGGTATTTCATGGCGGGAGCGTCTTTCTTCGCCTTCGCCTATGCCCTCAATCATGGGGCGCATATCCGCGTCAGCATGCTGCTGAGCACCATGGGCCGGTTCCGCTTCATCGGCGAGATCTGGTGCTTTGCGATCGGCACCGGCTGTCGGTCTATTTCACCTGGTTCGCCACCAAGACCACCTATTGGTCCTACAAGCTCGGTGACGTCTCCCAGGGCCAGGACGCGACGCCGATCTGGATTCCGCAGCTGGTCATGGTCGGCGGGACGGTGCTGCTGTCCATCGCCATGGCCGATCATCTGGTTCGCCTGATCTTCACCCGCGAGCACGGCATTGCAGCCGAGTCCGTCGACACGCATACGGAGTAGGCGGCCATGGAAGAAATCTATCTCATCCTGATATTCCTCTTTGTCCTGTTCCTGCTGCTCGGCACCGGCGTCTGGGTCGGGCTGGCCCTGTTCGGCGTGGCGTTCGTGGGGCTGGAGCTGTTCACCACCCGCCCCGCCGGCGACGCCATGCTGACGACGATCTGGGGCTCCTCCTCATCCTGGACGCTGACCGCCCTGCCGCTGTTCATCTGGATGGGCGAAATCCTCTACCGAACGCGATTGTCGGAAGACATGTTCCGCGGCCTGGCGCCCTGGATGGCGCGGCTGCCCGGCGGGCTGATCCATACCAACATCGTCGGCTGCACGATATTTGCCGCCGTATCAGGATCCTCCGCGGCGACCCTCACCACGGTCGGCAAAATGTCGATCCCGGAACTGCGCAAGCGCGGCTATCCGGAAACGATGATCATCGGCACGCTGACCGGTGCGGCGACGCTGGGCCTGATGATCCCGCCCTCCCTGACGCTCATCGTCTATGGGGTGACGGTCAACGAATCCATCTCCAAGCTGTTCCTGGCCGGGATCGTGCCCGGGCTGACCCTGGCGCTGATGTTCATGACCTATGTCGCCATGTGGTCGATCCTCAAGCCGTCCGAGGTGCCGGATCCCGGCGAGCGCATGTCGTTTGCCGACAAGGTCCGGGAGTCGCGGTTCCTGATCCCGGTCATCCTGCTGATCCTGGTGGTGATCGGCTCGATGTATCTCGGTATCGCCACCGCGACAGAGGCGGCGGCGTTCGGGGTGATCGGATCGCTGCTGCTGGCGGCGACCCAGGGCTCGCTGTCGTTCAAGACCTTCATCGAAAGCCTGATGGGCGCGACGCGCACCTCGGCGATGATCGCCTTCATTCTCGGCGGTGCCGCGGCCCTCTCGCTGGCGATGGGGTTCACCGGCCTGCCACGGGCCCTGGCGGAGTTGATCGACACGCTCGGCCTGTCTCCATTCGCGCTGCTGATGGTGTTGATGGTCTTCTACATCGTGCTCGGCTGCTTCCTGGACGGCATCTCGTCGGTGGTGCTGACCATGGCGATCGTCGAGCCGATGATCCGCCAGGCCGGGATCGACATCGTCTGGTTCGGCATCTTCATCGTGGTGGTGGTCGAAATGGCGCAAATCACGCCGCCGATCGGGTTCAACCTGTTCGTCATGCAGGGCATGACCCACCACCAGATGGGCTACATCGCCCGCACCGCGATCCCGATGTTCCTGATCATGGTGGTGATGGTGTTCGTGCTGATATTCGTCCCCGAACTGGCGACGTACCTGCCGGAGAACATGCGGGGGCCGGCAGCGGGGTAGGGGAGGCATCTCGGGCTTTCGCACGGATCAGCAGCATCCGGCGGAGTCCGTTAGGCCTGGATCGCCCCCTCACCCTCCCAACGCTTCGCGTCGGGTCCCTCCCGCTCCCCAAGGAGAGGGAATTTCAAGGCCGCCTCGAACACCCCTCTCCTTGGGGAGCGGGAGGGACCCGACGCGAAGCCGTGGGAGGGTGAGGGGGAGCGCCGCTGTCCGACAGCTTTGATCTTACCCGTTGTAAGGGACAAGAGAGTTCCTCACTATTTCTATTCCTGGCGCTATGCGGAAGCTGCAAACTACCATGCATGTCTTTGATCTTGTTACCGATCTTGCCCAGGCTGCAGCCCAGGATGACCCCCTTCGCGCGACCACGGCCGCACTGCGCACATACGCCGGTGAAGTCGACGCCATCCTCAAGGAGCTCGCTTTTTTGTCCGGCCTCGGCAGCGACCCCGAGCAGTCTTTCTACCGCTCCCCCGAGGTCTCACTCCTCAAGGTGAAGTTCATCCCGGGGCACCCCACACCGCCGCACGACCACGGCACATGGGCCGCCATTCTCCTGCTCGCCGGAGAGGAACGAAACACGGTCTACCAGCGCGAGGTCGACACCATCCGCCAAGTCGACGAGGTCGTCCTGCGCCCTGGTGACGTGCTTCCGATGCGCCAGGGGGCCATCCATGTCGTCGAGTGCGCATCGTCGACGCCGACAGTAGGGTTGCACGTGTACGGTGGCGATCTGCCCATTATCCCACGCAGCATCTGGCATCCCGAGACGTTCGAGGAGCATGTACACACCGATGCGGTGTACGCGGAGCTCAAGGCGATCGCCGCCAGCGAGGATTCGAGCGCCGGAAGGTGACAGACACGACGGATCCGCACGTGCTTCTTCAGCGTTTACCCGACTGACCGGAAAATGGGATTTAGCGAGCTGTTACCGTAATTCTACCGGCCTTCAATTTAACCGAATTCGGGTGTTATCTGACAGTCAGAACAGGACACTTGGCCAAGAGTTCGACACGGTGCGAGACGCCACCGCGAAGAGTCGCCTCGATGTTGCCGAGTCCGCGGGAACCAACGACAATCATGTCTACATCATGATGCTCAGCGCGCGCGATGATGGTGCGCGCGACGGGGCCTTCCTGCACTTCGCCCACGATGTCGTCAACGCCCTTGTCACGGGCAATTCTCTCGGCACTGGCCACCAATTGGCCGGCGACGCTCTTCAAGACCTCGGTGTCCGTCCCCGCGACGTGTTCCAGTTCGGCATATTGACGCATACCTTCCGGAAGTTCCCGGGACTTCAACACGTAGAGAATAATCACCTTGCCCTTGAGGGAAGCGGCGATCTCCGAGGCGTAATCGACCGCCTTCAGCGAATGGTCCGAGCCATCGAGGGCGACCAGCAGCCTTTTGATCATCTGTAGCGTCCTTTCAATAATGCCGTCCAAGGGGCTAGTCCAGGATGCTCCTCAGGTATGATTCATGAGTACTGATCCTAGTACACCATCGGTCACCGGAGACGCGCAACCGCCTATTCCATGTGCTCGTCGCTGACGGCGGCGTAGCGTTCGGTCATGTGGAGCGGAGATTACGATGACAGTTTACTAAACCCCTATTTATGTCGGCTTTCGCCCGGGCAGTCGGGGATGATTGTTCGGAAAAAGGGATTTAGTAAACTGTCACTGTAATTCGGAAAAAGGGATTTAGTAAACCGTCACCGTAATTCCGATGCCGCTCAAGACACGGCGATCGTCCACCCGTCTGCGGCCGCGTGTGTTCCTCGGCAGGAGCGGCTCGATCCGCATCCATTGTTCGTCTGAAAACCAGAAGAATTCCGCCATACCCAACGCCTCCACCAATAGGCCGTTGAATCACAATACCTCCCATAGGGGAATCGATTTAATGGGTCCGGACCCTAGTAAACTGTCGCCGTAACTCCGCAAGTTCATGGCGGTTGGTAATGGAGGAAGATTGTCGCCTTGTCCAGACGGCGACGTTAGGGGTTCAGCATCGCCTGTAGGCGCTCGCGATCCTGATGGAGAATCGCGAGGCGTTGCGCTGCGACGCCCTCGGTTATCCCTTCCGCGTATGGCGTCAGAAGCATAATTGCTTCCTGCGTCGCGGCCAGAGCCTCTTCAAGCATCATCTGTTCTCGCAGCCGGTCCGATAGAACACCAAGGCTCCATCCCAAATCCGGCTCGAAACGCGCGGCATTGGCCGCCGCCAGGCGCCGCCGAATCTCAACAGCCTCCCTCACCGCATCCAGCGCCCCCGCCTCATCCCCCGACTTCGAAAGACGGTTCGAGAAGTTGATCAGCGACCCCGCTAGGTCCGGCTCGTAACGCGCGGCATTGGCCGCCGCCAGGCGCCGCTCGATCTCTACAGCCTCCTTCGCCGCATCGAGCGCCCCCGCTTTATCCCCCGACTTCGAAAGGCAGTTCGAGAAGTTGTTCAGCGACGTCGCCACGTCCGGCTCGAAACGCGCGGCATTGGCCGCCGCCAGGCGCCCATAGATCTCAACAGCCATCTTCACCGCATCGAGCGCCCCCGCCTCATCCCCGACGCCGAAAGACGGATCGAGAAGTTGTTCAGCGATGACGCCAGGTCCGGCTCGAAACGCGCGGCATTGGCCGTCGCCAGGCGCCGCCGGATCTCAACAGACTCTTTCACCGCATCCAGCGCCCCCGCCTCATCCCCCGACGCCGAAAGTTCGGCGGACAGGTTGTTCAGCGCCACCGCCAGGCCCGGCTCGAAACGCGCGGCATCGGCCGCCGCCAGGCGACTATAGATCTCAACAGCCTCCCTCACCGCATCGAGCGCCCCCGCCCCATCCCCCGACTCCGAAAGACGGTTCGATAGGGTGTTCAGCGACATCGCCAGGTCCGGCTCGAAACGCGCGGCATTGGCCGCCGCCAGGCGTCGCCGGATCTCGACAGACTCTTTCACCGCATCGAGCGCCTCCGCCTCATCCCCCGACGCCGAAAGATCGACCGATAGGTTGTTCAGCCAACCCGCCCGTTCCTCCTCGCTGCCCGCCTGCCCGGCCAATGTTCTCCAGGTGGCGACTGCGCAGTCAGCCAGCCCGGATGGCAGTCTGGTGTCCTCAAAGGCTTGCACGACCGATTGGCAACGCTCGAGATTGTCTTCGAGCGCCGCCGCCAAACATTCGCCAAGGCGGGTATCCAGCCTTCCTAGGACCAGTTCAGCGTCATAGGAAAGGCGCCCCAGTCTACCGATTGCAGACATCGGATCGTCCAGTCCAACTCCCTGCCACAGGTGTTCCGGGGCCAACTTGCCGGCCGCTGTCAAAGTGCTGATGACATGCTCTGCCGCGACGATATCGGGCGCGAGTGCCGCTACGGACTGTCCGGACCCGTGTCCCGCCGCAGCCGCGGCACGGACCAGCGCTTCCGGATCGCCGAGATCCGTTAGCCGTTCGATCTTGTCCATGTCCAGGACACCGGCGACGGCCGCGATGGTTAGGAGCCTAGCCAGACTATTGGGCGCCAGGCCATGCTCCGTCGATATGGCCGCCAGGCGCTGGCCTTCCCGCGCCACCAACGCTGCGATGATCTTCGGGCCGCTGTAGGTAACCACTTGGTCCTTGGGGCGGAGGGCTCCGTAAACCGCCGTGGCCACGATGAATAGAGTGCGCGCGTTCTCGGGCGCATCGGACAGCCAATACTCCAGCGCTTCCTCGGATAGCGGCAGCGGCATGGTATCCTGGTTTTCGGATGCTTTCTCCAGGGCCGAACTGTAGAGCCCATAAGCCGCCGGGGCATCGACGGGCCGCAGAACGATGGGCGCGAAATCGCAGATCGTATTGGCACGGCATTCACTCACGACGTCGCCCCAGATCTCCATGGGTTGTCGGGTGAGCAACAGAACCCGCAGGGTCACGTGCGGTTCCAGGCGCGCCAAGCCCTCCAGCAGGGCCTTGACCGCAGCAAGCTGTTCTTCGGGATAGTCCACGATAAGAAGAACGGACTGCTTGGTGAAGGCGAAACTTTGCGCCGTCTCCAGCCGGACCATACCGGCATCCCATCCCTTCTTCCGTAGTTCCCGGCCAAACTCCGCCGCCATCCGCGTCTTGCCGATGCCGCCCTCGCCGACGACGAATTTCACTGAAATTCTCAGTTCGCATTCTGCCCAATCCGTCAGCGCCGCCATCTCCGCCTGCCGCCCCTCAAAATCGGAAATGGCGGTCTGCCAACTCAACAGCGACAAGATGTCGGCCCCGGGATTGAGGTCATGAAATGGTATGTGCAGTTCGGGCGGCGCGGTGGCGCCATCGCCTGCGGCCCCAGCCTGCCGGTTAATCGTGACCGTGGGGGAAGGGCCGATGGAAAGGCCGCCCAGGTTTATGAGATTGAACGCAATGACCATGCAAGAAATCGCCAAGCAAATACAGGAGCTAGCAATTCAATCGTTAATTGTGGAACCGGGCAAGCTTTAAGCATCGAACACCAGGCCGCAGCGGCCGTGGCGTTCGGGGTCGTTGATCCAGTTTTTCCGGACCTTCATGGACAAGAAAAGGTGGACCTTGCGCTCCAGCATCTCCTGGAGCTCATGTTGGGCCTCATCTCCGACCGAGCGGATGTGGCGCCGCCCCGGCCCGATCCAGCCGCAGTCCGTAGCGGTAGCCGATGATGCCGCCGCCGCTCAGTTCCCCACCTTGGCCAGGACGTCCGCGCGCAGGTATCGCTCGACCACCAGCATGAAGGCGACCGACGGGATCAACAGGATGAGCGCCGTGATCGAGGCGATCTGGTAGTTGCCCTCCATGCTGGCCCGGAACATCAGCAGGGGCAGGGTGGTGACGTCCGGGGTGCCGACGAAATAGGTGCCGGTGAATTCGTCGAGGGATTCCAGGAAGACGAAGATGGCGCTCGCCATGATGCCCGGTGCGGCCAGCGGCAGGGTGATGGTGAAGAAGCTGCGCAGCGGGCCGGCGCCGACGCTGCGGGCGGCCTCCTCCAGGGTGCGGTCGACGGCGGCGAAGGCGGCGGTGGATATCCACACCGAATAGACCAGCCCGTGCAGGGTGTGCACCATCACCACCCCGGCGATCGAGCCGTTGAGCTGGATGGTGTAGAAGATCCGCGCGATGTTGATGTAGATCGGCACGCTGGGAAAGGCCTGGGGCAGCAGGAAGGCCAGCATGATCAGGGCGCGGACCGGCAGTTTCAGGCGCGCCAGGGCATAGCCGGCGGGGATCGACAGGGCCAGGCAGGCGGCCACGGTGAAACCTGCGATCCAGATGCTGGTGACCAGCGACTCCATGGCGTTGCCGCGCGGCCGGAAGACCCGTTCCCAGAAACTGAACCCCCATTCCAGCGGCAGCTTGTGCGGGAAGTACCAGCGCTCGGTCACCGACCAGATCAGCAGATTGGTCAGCGGGCCGAAGATGACCAAGGCCAGCAGCACGATCAGCAGCGCCGCCGGCAGCCCGCGCAGGATGCGGCCGGCCATCATGCCGACCCGTCCGCGCGAACGCCGCGTCGCAGATAGATCCAGGCCACGGCGCCGGTCAGCACATAGGAGATCAAGCCGAGCGCATTGGCGGTGCCGTAATCGCCATAGGCGTTGATGCGGAACGCCATGTCGACGGTCAGCATGGTCGGCGTGTTGCCGGAGATCATCATCGGCACCGACAGCACCGACATCATGGTCACGAAACTGAGCACCAGGCCGACCACCAGGATCTGCTGGATCTGCGGCACCACGATCTCGATCAGGCAACGCAGGCGGGACGCGCCGAGGTTCCGCGCGGCCTCGATGGTCGACCGGTCGATCGACGCCATGGCGCCGGCCACCAGCAGGGCGACGAAGGGTGTCTGCTTCCACACGAAGGTGATGATGATGCCCCGCCAGTCGAGAAAGCTCTGGGCGG
>CBDEGD010000019.1:0-34634 GCA_965237625.1 Inquilinaceae bacterium | reverse complement strand
TTTCCGCGCCTACCAGCAGTCTTCAGGATCATCACGGACGGCAATGGCCACCGAACTTACCCATATCAGAAACTTCTCCATCATCGCGCATATCGACCACGACAAATCGACCCTTGCCGACCGGCTGATCCAGCGTTGCGGCGGCCTGGCCGATCGCGAAATGAAGGAGCAGGTGCTCGATTCGATGGATATCGAGCGCGAGCGCGGCATCACCATCAAGGCGCAGACCGTCCGCCTGACCTATGTGGCCCGGGATGGCGACACCTATCAGCTCAATCTGATGGACACACCGGGCCATGTGGATTTCGCCTATGAGGTCAGCCGGTCGCTTGCCGCCTGCGAGGGCTCGCTGCTTGTGGTCGATGCCAGCCAGGGGGTGGAGGCGCAGACCCTGGCCAATGTCTATCAGGCGGTCGACGCCAACCATGAAGTCGTGCCGATCCTCAACAAGATCGACCTGCCGGCCGCCGAGCCGGAGCGGGTACGCGAGCAGGTCGAAGAGGTGATCGGCATCGACGCCAGCGACGCTGTCGAGATTTCCGCCAAGACCGGGCTTGGCATCGACGACGTGCTGGAAAGCCATCGTCACCCCGCCTGCCGGCTCCATCCGTCGGAGATCGCGAAGCGCCTCTGAAGGCGCTGCTGATCGACAGCTGGTACGATGCCTATCTGGGCGTGATCATCCTGGTGCGGGTGGTCGCCGGCGTGTTGGAAGCCGACCGCAAGATCCGCTTCATGGCGACCGGGGCGACCCGGGAGGTCGAGCGGGTCGGCGTCTTCACCCCCAAGCCGGTGATGGCCGGCCGGCTGGAGGCGGGGGAGATCGGCTTCATCACCGCCGGCATCAAGGACATCACCGAGACCAAGGTCGGCGACACGATCACCGAGGAGAAACGCCTGGCCGACGCGCCGCTGCCCGGCTTCAAGCCCAGCGTGCCGGTGGTGTTCTGCGGCCTGTTTCCGGTCGATACCAACGAATACGAGAATCTGCGCGACAGCCTGGGCAAGCTTGCCCTGAACGATGCCAGCTTCCATTTCGAGGCCGAAACCTCCGCCGCGCTGGGCCTCGGCTATCGCTGCGGCTTCCTCGGCCTGCTGCATCTGGAGATTATCCAGGAGCGGCTGGAGCGGGAATTCAAACCTGGATCTGATCGCCACCGCCCCTTCCGTCGTCTACAAGATCCACTTGAATGACGGTAAGACCATCGAGTTGCACAATCCGGCCGACATGCCGGATGTGATGAGGGTCAGCAGCATTGATGAGCCGTGGATCAAGGGCCACCATCCTGGTGCCCGACACCTATCTGGGCAGCGTGCTGCAGCTCTGCACCGACCGCCGGGGCGAGCAGATCGAACTGACCTATGTGGGCACCCGGGCGATGCTGGTCTACCGGCTACCGCTCAACGAGGTGGTGTTCGATTTCTACGACCGGCTGAAATCGATCAGCCGGGGTTACGCCAGCTTCGACTACCAGATCGACGAATATCGCGAAGGCGATCTGGTGAAGATGTCGATCCTGGTCAACCAGGAGCCGGTCGACGCGCTGTCGACCATCGTCCATGCCGGCATGGCCGAAACGCCGGGGCCGCACCCTGTGCGAGCGGCTGAAGGATCTGATCCCCCGCCAGCTCTTCAAGATTGCCGTGCAGGCCGCCATCGGCGGCAAGGTCATCGCCCGGGAAACGATTTCCGCCATGCGCAAGGATGTTACGGCGAAATGCTATGGCGGCGATGTAAGCCGGAAGCGCAAGCTGCTGGACAAGCAGAAAAAAGGCAAGAAACGCATGCGCCAGTTCGGCAATGTCGAAATACCCCAAAGCGCTTTCATCGCGGCGCTGAAGATGGGGGATGAGTAGGCACGGTGGGACGCTATCGGAACCGCCACACTCTTGTTTGTCATTCCCGAGAAGGCGGGAATCCAGATGGCACGGCGCTGACGGCTGAGCGACCTAACAGAACTAGATTCCCGCCTACGCGGGAATGACACCTCGGGTGGGTGGAATTGTCCCCCGTGTCCGACGACTTGGACCTGCCCGACCCTATCCCGCCGCCACCGTCTCACCGTTCCACTCGCTGACCACATCGCCCAGCTCCGGCCGTGGCCGCTCCGTCGGCGGCTCCGCCGGCGTGCCGATGTAGACGAACCCGACGATCTGGTCGGACTCCGGGTCGTGGCCCAGGGCGCGGGCGACTTCCGGGCGGTAGGCCGGCCATTCGGTCAGCCATTGGGCGCAGTAGCCCAGCGCGTTGGCGGCGATGAGGATGTTGGTGCAGACGGCACCGCCGGACAGCATCTGCTCCATCTCCGGAACCTTGTGGTTCTTGCGGATCTTGGCGGTGACGACCAGCAAGAGCGGCGCGCGCTGGGGCCGCTGGCGCTCGAATTCGATCTGCTTGTCGTTGGCCTCCGGCATTTCCCGGGCGAACAGGTCGGCCAGGATATCGCCCAGCCGCCGCTGGCCTTCCTTGTGCAGCACCTGGATACGCCAGGGCGCCAGCTTGCCATGGTCGGGCACCCGCGTCGCCGCCCGCAGGATGATATCGAGCGCCGCCGCGCCGGGGCCGGGTTCGGTGATGTTCGCCGCGACAACGGACCGGCGTTTAAGCAGAAGATCGATGGTGTCCATGAGGAACTCTGGCTGCTGAAGGCGGCGCATCTTAATTGCGAGCCATTCGCATTACCAGAACTTGATGGTCAATGTTAGAGGCCGGCCGCCAATTGGGCGGCGAGGCCGTCTCGATAGCTGGGAAAGGCAAGCGTCACGCCAAGCTCCGTTTTTATGCGCTCGTTTCGCACCCGCTTGTTATCGGCGTAGAAGCTGCGCGCCATGGGCGACAACTCAGCCCCCTCGAATGGAACCAGCGGCGGCGGATCGACACCCAGCAGGGTGCAGGCATGGACGATCACATCCTGCGGCGGGGCCGGGTCGTCATCGGCGCAATTGTATGCGGCGCCGGGATTGGGATGGGCCATCGAGCCCTGCAGGATGGTGGCGATATCCTCCACATGGATGCGGTTGAAGACCTGGCCCGGCTTGTCCAGCCGCCGCGCCCGGCCGCGCCGCACGCTGTCGAGGGCGCTGCGCCCGGGGCCGTAGATGCCGGACAGCCGAAACAGATGGACCGCCAGGCCGCTCTCGCCCCCCAAGGCCAGCCAGCGCCGTTCCGCGTCCAGCCGCCTCCGGCCGCGCTCCCCGGTCGGCTCCAGCGCCGAATTCTCATCGACCCAGCCGCCGTCACGGTCGCCATAGACGCCGGTAGTGGATAGGTAGCCGACCCATCCATCTGGCGTTTCGGCTGCCAGGGCGGCGATGTCGGAGCCATGATGATCCAGCACCGGGTCGCCATCGCCATCCGGCGGGACCGAGCTGAGCAGATGGGTCGCCCCGGCCAGGGCGGCTGCGGCATCGTCCAAGGGCCGGCCACGATCGAAGAGATGTACATCCAGGCCGCGCTCGGCGAGGCGGGCACGTTTTTCCTCGGTCCGGCAGGTCCCGGCCACGGTCCAGCCATCGGCGAGCAGCCGGTCGGCGAGGGTCAGCGCGGAGAATCCGAGCCCGAAGCAAAACAGGCGCGACATGGGCGTTCGACTCTTGCATTCCGATGGAGCGGCGGCGACTGTACGGGCCTCCATGAGCACTCACAAGCCCCTCGCCGGAGCGTTGATGGCGTTCACCCTGGCCTTCGCCGGTAGCGCCGTCGCCGAGACCGGGATCGATCACAGCGCCCAGTACGATGCCTGCATGATGCTGGCCGGCCGCACGCCTGCCGACGCACTGGCCTCGGCGCGGCGCTGGGAAGAGCTGGGCGGCGGCAATGCGGCCCGCCATTGCGCCGCCATCGCCGTGTTCAATCTACGCGATTATGAGGAGGCGGCCTTGCGGCTGGATGCGCTGGCCATGGAGATCGGCGCTGCCGACAGGCCGCTGACCGCCGGGCTTCTCGATCAGGCTGGCCGGGCGTGGTTGCTGGCCGGCGAGCCGGTCCCGGCGCTATCCGCCCTGAGCCAGGCGATCGGCTTGTGGCCGGGCGATGCCGAACTCTACATCACACGGTCCTACGCCCATGCCGCACGGGAGAACTATCAATCGGCCCTGGACGATCTGCAACAGGCCGAGGCGCTGGCGCCGGGCCTGTCCGAGATCCACCTGCTGAAGGCGGCGGCGTTGCGCTTTCAAGGCGACGCCGCGAGCGCGCTGGCCGAAGCCGACCGCGCCGTGGCTACGGCGCCCGGCGACCCGGATGCTTTCCTTGAGCGTGGCAATATCAATTGGATGCTCGAGGATCTTGACGGCGCGCGGCGGGATTGGTCGCAAGTGCTGTCGCTTGCGCCGGACTCCGCGGCGGCTCAAGCGGCCCGGCGCAATCTTGCCCGGCTGGAGTAGCGCATTATCTAACAACTTGGACTCGGTGCCGTTCCGGCGACGCCTGAAAGGGCAATCTTCGGCGGCCGGGTCGACCCGATATCGGCAGGGAAATGGACATGTTACGCATCGCCGCGCACATCGTCTTGATCGCCGCCCTGTGCTCCTGCGCACCGGCGGACGCCGTGGATCGGATTTTCGAGAGCGATGAGGGTGCGATCCGGGTATCCGTGCTCGCCGAGGGTCTGTCCCGCCCCTGGGCCATCGACTTTCTGCCCGATGGCCGGATGATCGTGACCGAACGGCCCGGCCGCTTGCGCCTGGTGACCCAGCAGGGCCAGATATCCAATCCCATTGGCGGTGTCCCCGCGGTCGACGGGCGCGGCCAGGGCGGGTTGCTGGACGTGACCATCCATCCCGATTTCGCCGAGAACCGGCTGGTCTATCTGACCTATGCCGAGCCGGGCCCCGACCGGACCAATTCGACCGCCGCCGCGCGTGGCAGGCTGAGCGCGGATGGCGCCCGGCTGGAGGATGTGGCGGTCGTCTTCCAGCAGCAGCCAAAGGTGGACAGCACCAAGCACTACGGCTCCCGGCTGGTTTTCGACGGCGCCGGACGGATCTACATCACCACCGGCGAGCGGTCGGAAAGGCGCTACCGGACTCAGGCCCAGGAACTCGACTCCCTGATCGGCAAGATCGTTCGATTGCACGAGGATGGCTCGATCCCCAGCGACAACCCGTTCGTCGGCCGCAGCGGCGCCCGGCCGGAAATCTGGTCTTACGGTCATCGCAACATTCAAGGGGCCGCCATGCACCCCGATACCGGCGAGCTGTGGGAGATCGAGCACGGGCCGCGAGGCGGCGATGAAATCAATATCGCCCGGCCGGGTGAGAATTTCGGCTGGCCGGTGGTGTCCCACGGTATCAACTACGAAGGCACGCCGGTCGGCACCGGGCTGCAAAGCGCCGTCGGGATGACCGACCCGATCGTCACCTGGACTCCGGTGATCGCGCCCTCCGGCATGGTTTTCTACCAAGGCGACGCCATACCCGCTTGGGCTGGCGATCTGTTGATCGGCGGGCTGAGATCGGAGGCGCTGATCCGCCTTGAGCTCGACGGCGAGCGGATCGTCAAGGAAGAGCGTCTGCTGGAGCCTCTTGGCCTACGGATTCGCGATGTCGCAATCGGCCCGGAAGGTGCGGTCTATGTGGTCACCGATGAAAGCAACGGCGAAATCCTGCGTATCACGGCGGAGGGCCGGTAGTCCTGCGGCGTGGCGCATGGGTCGTCATCTGATTGCTGCACGCGCGGACGGGCGCCAGAATCGTCTTTGCGAGGAGCATCAGTGACGCGGCAATCCAGCCCTGTGCCGGCCGCACTGGATCGCGTCGCCTACGGCTCGCGATGACGGCCCAAATTTGCATGTGGGGAGCCCCACGCCGCCGCGGCGAATGTCAGAAATCCAGATCCGCGTAATGGCGGGGCGGCGGCACACCGGGGATCAGATCGGTCAGCAGCGGCCGGAAGCTGGGCCGCGACTTGATCCGGACATACCAGTCCTTGGCCTTGGGATGGTCGGTCCACGGCACGTCGCCCATATAGTCGATGGCGGAAAGATGGGCGCCGGCGGCGATGTCGGCCAGGCTGAACGCCTCCCCGGCCAGCCAGTTTCTCTGCTCGGATAGATAGGCGATGTAATCCAGGTGATAGTGGATATTCGCCCGGCCGGCCCGAATCGATTCGGAGTTGGGTTGGCCAAGGCCGAGAAACCGCTTCATGATCTTCTCACCGACCAGATTGTCCGTGACCTCGGCAGCGAATTTTCGATCGAACCAAGCCAGCAGCCGCCGGGTCTCGGCGCGCGCCAGGGGATCGTCGCCGATCAGCGACTGTTCGGGATAGACCTCATCCAGATATTCGTTGATCACCCAGGAATCGGTCAGGGTCGTACCGTCAGGCTCGATCAGGACCGGCACGTCGCCGGCCGGGTTGAGGGACAGGAATTCGGCGCGCCGCTCCCATACCTTTTCCACCTTCAAATCGAAGGCGAGCGCCTTTTCGGCGAGGGCTACCCGCACGATCCTGGACGGGGCTGACAGCCAAAGATGAAGCAGTGTTCGCATGGCGCCGCACTTTAGCAGTGCCAAGCGCGCACGCCATGCGTCACGACGTTGGAAATCGATTGAGTTTTCAGCCTGGTGCGGGCCGTCCGCTGGCCGGCGGGACGAAGGGCTAGATCGGGATGATTTGAAGTCGGCTCGACTTCAAATCTGAATCCCGATCTATTCCAATATTCAAGAGGACGATTCAGAGATGAGGTCACGTGACCTCATCTCATCGTGCTCTAGGCCTCGCAGCCGCAGCCGGGAGTCCGCGTCATCCGGTAGGGGCGCACATAGGCTCGCAGGAGCGAGGCGAGGATGGCCCGGCCGATCCACCCAAAGACCGAAACCGCAGCGGCGGACCTGAGACGGCGGGCCCGCCGAGCATAGAATTCCGGGTCTACGGGCTGGTAAGGCGTGGTTGTGGACATGGCGATCGTCCTTTCGTTCCCTGCGGGCAGAGCTTGCCCGGTGATTGATTCGATCTTAATCTTCTCCCCCGTGATGATAATCATCGGAATCGGAATACGATTTATGAGTAAAGCGCAATAATGGTGGAACACGCTTCCCTGGCCGGGCTTCCGGTCTTCGCGCAGGTGGTGGAGAGCGGGGGGTTCACGGCGGCAAGCGGCGTTTTGGGGCTGACCCCCTCGGCGGTGAGCCGCCAGATCAGCCATCTTGAGGACCGACTCGGCGCCCGCTTGCTCAATCGGACGACACGGCGGATCAGCCTGACCGAGATCGGCGCCGCCTATTACGAGCGCGCACGGGTCGCCCTCGACGCGCTTGCAGAGGCGGAACAGGCCGTCGTCGATCTGAGCGCCGAACCCAGCGGTGTCTTGAAGGTCAGCATGCCGTCGATCTTCGGCGCCTTCCACATCGCGCCGATCCTGCCAGGGTTCGTCGAACGCTATCCCGACATCACCCTGGACATATCGATCAACGACCGCTTCGTGGATCTGGTCGAGGAGGGCTTGGACATCGCCGTGCGTGTCGCGGAGCTGCGGGATTCAAGCCTGGTGGCTCGGCGCATAGCGCCGTTTCGACGCCTGGTTTGCGCCAGCCCGGACTATGTTGCGCGGCGCGGCCAACCGGCCAAACCCTCCGAGCTCGCGGCCCATGACTGTCTGGTGCTGACATCCTATCAACCGCGCGGCCAATGGCAGTTCGGCGCCGGCAAGGCGCTCACATCGATCCGCGTCGCCGGCAGTATCGAGTCGAACAGCGTGGACGTGCTGCGACAGGCGGCACTCGCCGGCGTCGGCCTCGTGCAACTGCCGTCCTATGTGCTGTCGAATGACGTCGAGAGTGGCGCCCTGCTACCGCTGCTGACTGGCTACGAGGCCGACAATAGAAACGTCTACGCCGTTTACCCGACCAGCCGGCACTTGTCGCCGAAGGTCCGTGCTTTCGTTGACTATCTGGCGGACACGATCGGCCGGCAGTCCTACCGGGAACGGGCCGGGCTGCAATAGCGCCGCGCGGACCGGCGCCACGCCTGAAAAATCAATTCTACGCCAGCAGTTCCCTGATTCTCTGCAATAGCTTGCGGGGGCTGTAGGGCTTGGCGATGTAGTCATCGCAGCCGGCTTCACGGGCCTTGAGGTTATCACCGGCCAGCGCAAAGGATGTTACCGCGATGATTGGCACATCCCGCAGGGCGGGGTCCGATTTGATCTTCCGTGTCGTCGCGTACCCATCGAGACCGGGCAGTTGCACGTCCATCAGGATGAGATCGGGCGTCTGCGCGCCCAGTTGTGCGATGGCATCCTCGCCAGTGACTGCCTCATCGGTCTGGTATCCGGCATGGTGCAGCATGTCACGAACAATGCGGCGGTTATCCTCCTGATCCTCGACAATCAGGATGCGCTTGCTCATGCCGCCTCGATCTGCCGGTCGGCGCGCAAGGGAACCGTGAAGCGGAAATCTGCGCCGGCGCCCAATGTCGATTCGACCCAAAGCCGACCACCATGCATCTCTATCATCCGCTTGGCGATGGCCAGCCCCAGCCCGGTTCCGCCTTGGCGCCGGGTGATCGAGCCATCCACCTGATAGAATTCGTCAAAGATCGCCTGCTGATCTGCTTTCGATATGCCAGGGCCGCTGTCCGACACCGACACCGTGAACCATGTGTCGTCGGCCGCCGCCGTGACCGTCACATCTCCGGACTCGGTGAACTTGATGGCATTGCCCACAAGGTTCATCAGCGCCTGGGTGATCCGCCTCGCATCGCCCCAGGCCTGGGGCAGCTCGGACGGGATCACGCAGGCCAGGGCAATCTGCTTCTCCTCCGCCAACGGGCCAAGAGAGGTTTCCACCGTGCGGACCACATCCACCATGTCGTAATGCGCCAGCGAAAGTGTCAGTCGTCCGGCCTCGATCTTCGAAAGATCCAGCACATCGTTGATCAGTCCGAGCAGGTGCTGACCATTGCGCTCGATGCGCTCCATTGCCTCGAGGATTTCCGACGGAACGTTGCCATAGGTGCCGTCGATGATCAGCTCGGAGAAGCCCAGCACGGCGTTGAGCGGGGTCCGCAATTCGTGACTCATATTGGCCAGGAATTGAGACTTTGCCTCGTTGGCCTTCTCGGCCTCCTGCTTGGCGTCGAGCAATTCGTCCTGGGATTGCCGGATTCGGGTGATGTCGCGGAAGACCCACACGCGCGATCGGTCGCCATCCTGGGCCGCTGTCAATTCGGCGCTTGAGATCAGCACCGGCAGGGCCTCGCCGCCCGGGTGGCGCGCCATACCTTCGGTGGGCTGCCGCCCATCCGTCGGCGACCTATCGACTTCCAGGAACCGCGCGATCGGCTGACCGATCAGTTGCCCCTCGTCCAATTCCAGCAGCGAGCAGGTGGCCGCGTTGACCTTTCGGATCATCCCGTCGGCACCCGTGACCACAAGACCATCCAGCATGCTGTTCAGGATCCCGTCGAGATAGGCATTGCTGACTGTCGTGCGTCGGAGATCGTGCGCCATGGCAACGAAGGAGGAGGCCAACTCGCCAACCTCGCCAGGTCCACCCAGCGTTTCGGGGACTCGGAAATCTCCCCGGCCGACACTGCGCGCCAGCAACGATAGCGACGTTATCGGCTTGCTGAGCCGGCCGCCGATAAAGAACGCCAGCAGAATACAAAACACCGAAGCCACCGCCGCGACCTGAGCAGAGGTCGACAAGACACGGCTCATGGCGTCGGAGACCTGCCGGTCGTGATCGGCCCGCACCGCCGCCAGCTCATGATGGATCGTCATGAGCGACATGCTGAGGATCACGTGACCGATCGTCTGATCGCCCAGCTTCACCGGAGTCGACGTCACGATGAAATTGTCGAGGAACTCCGCCACCGTCGAGTTGGGTAGTTCGTCGGCCATACTCCACACCGCGACCGCCGATTCATCGGCGGTGAAACCGGGGATGCTTCCCTCCAGGTAGAGGAGGCCGGAGCCGTCCAGCACCGCAACGCCCCCGAGGTCGGGCAGGGCGGAGAGACCGGAAACCATGTTTTCGATCTCCTCCACATCGAGGCGGTAGATTGCGTTGACGAGGCTTCTCGACAGCGTCGTCGACAAGCCGACCGCGCGCTGCTGGTACTGATTCAGCAGCGCCTCATCCAACGACACAGCGGTAGTGTCGCGAAGATCGTCGGCCGCGACCCGGATCCGGTGATACTGGGCAATCGACAGCGCTATCACCACCGCCAAAGTCAAGCTGAGCAGTATCAGGGCATTCCGGGTTTTCAGTCGAAGGCGCATCCTGCCCCTTTTTTATTGCTGCAAATGCTGGCGGATTGCGCGGGCCGATTCCACCTGCTCGAAGGCACCGTCGTCAATGGGGTCGTATCGGCTGACAGAGAAATAGCGACGTAGCGCACTCTGACCGGCCTCTGTCTCGTGCATGCTTTGGAGAACTTCCGCAATTCTCGATTTCAATTCCGGCGCCAGTCCGGTGCGCATCAGGAGGATCGACCGTATGATCGGCGCGGTCTTATGGATGATCACCAGATCATCCTTCAGGAAGGGTGGCGTCTCGTTGTCGTTGTTCCAGTCGAGATCGCTGACCACACCGGCATCGGCCAGGCCACGGTGAACCCAGGCGACAACATTGATTTCGCCCTCCGCGAAGACATAGCCCACTTCCCCCTCCGGCACCGGTCCCCCCGGCCGGTCCAACGCCACGACGTCAATCCCCGACCGTTCCAGCGTCACGCGCGGCACCAAATAGGCGGACGTCGATCCTGGATCCTCAAAGGCAATGATGCGACCGCGCAAATCGTCCAGATCTTCTAGACCCGAATCGGCTCTGGCAAAAAACACCGAATGGTACTCCGGCACGCCCTGTTTCCACTCGCGGAGCACCAATTCGGCCACGCCAGCCTCCTCCAAGGCCAGGGCCATGAATGCCGTTTCCGAGATCATGTCGACACGGCCGGAGGCCATCAGCTGCCGCATCTCGTCAAGGCTGCCGACCAGGACCACATCGACTCCGGTCACTCCATCCACGGCCATCTCCTCGGCGAGATAGTCCGCCAGGGAGCGCATGCGCTCAAAATGGTCGCGGGGCTTCTCGGAGATGCGGCCAATGACGATGCGCAGACTTTCCGCCGCCTGCACCGTCGGCCCGGCAAACGCGAACAAGCCCGCGATGACAGCGGCCATCGCGATAGACATCAGCTGACGCCAGGACCGCCTGCATTGCGGACCGGCGTCGCAAATCGGCCCTCTGACACATCTCGGATCGCGCCGCCTCGCTGTCATTACCTGCACCCCACGGTTATCCACCGGTTTCGTCGGGCCAAATCACATCAGCCCATCGGCGTATCGAAACCCGCATAGCGGCGGCTGCGCGGCTCGAGACACCAGGCATTATACCAAAGTCTTAGTCACGTTCGGCAGGGAATTCCCAACCGGCGCTGCCGTGCCGGCGAGAATCATGTGACAATCGCGCGTTTCAGCGTTCGATAGTAGTATCGATAGACCTCCCGATATCCGGCCGAGGCATAGAGGTTGCGCGCCGCCTCATTGGCCTCTTCGACTTGCAGAAACAGCGATTGGGTATTCTGCCGGAGGGCCCAATTCGCCAGCGCCGCGATGAGTGCCCGCGCCACGCCGCCGCGCCGATAGGCCGGAGCCGTGCGCACTGCCGTAATACAGCTCCATCCGTTCGCGACGGCGGCCATGGCGGCCCCGGCTGTACGACCATCCAGCCGAACCAACGCGAACACCTTGGGCTGGCCGGCCCGATCGACAATTCGACAGCGAGACTCGATATCCCAATCCGTCGGCCTGCCGCGCCAACTGCACGCAACCCAGTCGGGCGACCGATCAGCCGCCAGTTCGACGCGCAATGACGGACGGTCTTCGACACCGCCGACCGTGCCGGTGAGCACGATGCTATGCCCTTCGGCGACATAGCCGCGCCGGTGCAGAAATTCGTCCAGATCGTTCGGCAAGGCTGCCCGCGTCATCTTGAAGCACGGGTCGACGCCCTGTTGGCGATACCGGCTTTCAACATCGCCGACGTGATCGCCAATCGGCGAACCGCCAGTCCAGCCATTGGGCAATACGGAATTGGCGCGCCGGGTCACACCTCGATCGATTGACAGGGTCCAGCCGCCTTTAGACTCGACGATACCCGCCGGCCAGGTCTGCGCCCCGACTTCCTCTAGCCGCCGAACTTCCGTATCCGACATCTGCACGCCCAAAACCCCGGTCAGTAGGAAGCCAAAAAAAGCAATAGTCCCCGGCCCACGCTTTATCGTGGACCGGGGACTATCACTTTAGTCAAGCGTCGCCTTGCTAGATGAGCGCGCACTCACCAGTGCAACAACCCAGGTTCGGCGACATACGCGCCGGAACGCCCTGCAACATGGCGTCCGGTCAGAAGCTGCGGAATGTCTCGTGCATCACACGCGCATTCAGCAAGCTATCGAGCGCCGCGCCTTCGATGCGGTCAAACTTTGCCACCTTCCAATACTCCCGCAGCGTCTCAAGTCCTGCTTCGGACTCATGCATCTGCTCGAGAACCGAGGCCAGGCGGGTCTTGATCGCCGGATCGAGTGAACTCCGCACCAGCATGATCGAACGAATGATCGGGTCGGTTTCGTGGACGACAAACAAGTCGTGCCTGTCTGCCTCCGAAACCTCGTCCTCATCGGCCCAATCGAGATTGCTGATGGCACCGACATCGGCGAAACCACGCACCACCCGGCTTACGACATTCTCCTCGTTTTCGGCAAATGCGTAGCCGATGCTACCGATCGGAGGCTGTGCCAGGGGATCGTCGATCTCGACGAGATCGTATCCAGCCTGTGCCATGAATGCCCGCGGCACCAGGTAGCCCGAGGTGGACCCACGATCCTCAAACACAAAATTGCGTCCGACCAGATCATCAAGACTGTCGATCCCGCTGCCCCGACGGGCAAAAATGACTGTTGAATAGGACGAGACGCCGCTCTTCCACTCGCGCAGCAGCATTTCCGCCAAGCCGTCCTGCGCCAGTTCAATCGCGCCAAAGGCGGTCTCGGACGCCAGATCAACCTCACCGGCGCGGAACAACTCCTGCATTTCCTCCAGCGTGTCGACCAGCCGGACGTCGATCCCGGTGATGCCCTGATCGGCCAACTCGCCAGTCAGATAACTCGCCATCGCCTCCAGACGGGGCCAGTGCTTGCGCACATTGGTGGAAATCCGGCCAATCACCAGGCGATCGGTCGACCGCGTCGAGGGAACGGCCGGAAGCGGCGCTACCACGCTGGCCACGGACGGCGTCGCCGGAGCTGGAACACGCTCGACCACCACCGGCGCAGGAATGCCGGAGCCCGTGTCTCCGCCGGCCACCGCCGCGAGCGGCGTGCTACGACGGGCGCTCTCAAGCACGACGCCAGGCCGCCCGGTCCGGTTGCCTTCATCGGCAACGAGGTAGTAGATCAGCGCCGTGCCGCCGACCACAATCACAAAAACGGAAGCAAGAATTCTAAACATGGAAGGACCCACCAATCAATTGCCCCAAAACAAGATAAAATGAAAGATAAACGCGACGGGTTAACACCGCGTTACGAACGCTGGTAATAATATTTCGAATTCGGCTGAAAAAATTGCGAAATGAATGCTGCCCGGCACTCCGAGCCATGCGAACGGCAACATGGATCGAGACCGGCAGTGGATTGAAAACCCAGTGCCAGCCTTTTCCTGACCGGCCGACTATTCGGCGGGTTCTCGGATTGCCTCGTTCTGGTCGGCGCGGATCGAATATTCCAATCTATCGGCCATTTCCAGCGGCACGATCTGCCAAAACCGATCGCGCACGAGCTCCCAATCGGCCAGAAGCTGGTCGGCGAAACGGGACTGCGTCTCCTCCACATGCTCGCGGATCAGGCCCAACAGCATGTCCTCGTAATGCGCCGTCTCGACCCTCTGGAACAGCACACCATCGGTGTTGATACGGTCGGCGAAGGTCTTGTCGGAATCGTAGACGAAGGCCATGCCGCCGGTCATGCCGGCACCGAAATTCTCGCCCACCGGGCCCAGGATCACGGCGGTGCCGCCGGTCATGTACTCGCACCCATTCGAGCCGCAGCCCTCGACCACAACGACGGCGCCGGAATTGCGCACGGCGAAGCGTTCGCCGGCCTGGCCCGCGGCAAACAGTCGGCCTGCGGTGGCGCCGTACAGCACGGTGTTGCCGACGATGGTGTTGGTATTGGTCGCCAACGGGCTCGAAGTCATCGGCCGGACCGTGATGGTGCCGCCGGACAGCCCCTTGCCCACATAATCATTGGCGTCGCCGAACACTTCCAGCTTGAGCCCCTGCACGGAGAAGGCGCCCAGCGACTGGCCCGCCGACCCGCGCAGCCGCACCGTGACATGGCCCGGCTGCAGCCCGGTCATGCCGAATTGCCGGGTGATCATCGAGGACATGCGGGTGCCGATCGCCCGCATGGTGTTGCGAACGTTGTAGGTGAGCTGCATCTTCTCGCCGACCTCGAACAGTGGCTTGGCGTCCTCGATCATCCTTGCGTCGAGGGTATCGGGCACCGGATTGCGGCCCTCAAGCGTGCAATAGGTCGCAGCACCTCCGGAATCCGCCGTCGTCAGCAGCGGATTGAGGTCGAGGTCGTCGAGATGGTCTGCCCCCCGGCTGACCTGATGCAATAGCTCGGTCTTGCCGATGATCTCGTTCAGGGTGCGATAGCCGAGCTGGGCCAGGATCTCGCGCACTTCTTCGGCCATGAAGGTGAACAGGTTGACCACCTTCTCGGGCGTCCCGTTGAAGCGCTCACGCAGCGCCGGGTCCTGGGTGCAGATGCCGACCGGGCAGGTGTTGGAATGGCATTGCCGCACCATGATGCAGCCCATGGCGACCAGCGAGGCGGTGCCGACACCGTATTCCTCGGCCCCCAGGATCGCCGCCATGACGATGTCGCGGCCGGTCTTCAACCCGCCATCGGTGCGCAGCCGGACCCGGTGACGCAGCCGGTTGAGGGTCAGCACCTGATGCACCTCCGACAGCCCCATCTCCCAGGGCAGGCCGGCGAATTTGATCGAGGTCTGCGGGCTGGCGCCGGTGCCTCCGGAATGGCCGGAAATCAGGATGTTGTCCGCATTGGCCTTGGCCACGCCGGCGGCGATGGTGCCGATGCCGGTACGCGACACCAGCTTCACGGTGACCTTGGCGATCGGGTTGATCTGCTTCAGATCGTAGATCAGCTGCGCCAGATCCTCGATCGAATAGATGTCGTGATGGGGCGGCGGGCTGATCAGCATCACCCCCGGCGTCGAGTGGCGCAGCCGGGCGATCTCAACCGTCACCTTGAAGCCGGGTAGCTGGCCGCCCTCGCCGGGCTTGGCACCCTGGGCGACCTTGATCTCGATCTCGCGGCATTGGTTCAGGTATTCGGCGGTGACGCCGAAGCGGCCCGAGGCGATCTGCTTGATGGCCGAATTCCAATTGTCGCCATTGGCGTCCGGCTTGAACCGGGCCGGATCCTCACCGCCTTCGCCGCTGTCCGATTTCGCGCCGATCCGGTTCATCGCCACATTCAGCGTGCCATGGGCCTCCGGTCCGAGGGCGCCCAGGGACATGCCCGGGGTGACGAAGCGCCGGCGGATTTCGGTGATCGACTCCACATCGTCGCTCGGGATCGCCGGCCTGGTCGGCTGGAAGTCGAGCAGATCGCGCAGATGGATCGGCGCGCGGCCGTCCACCCCCTCGGAGAACTTCTTGTAGGTGGAGTAGCTGTCGGTCTCCACCGCGTGCTGTAGCGTGTGGATCAACTGGCCTTCATAGGCGTGCCGCTCGCCGCCGCGCCGATAGCGGTAGAAGCCGCCGATCGGCAAGGCGATGACCTCTTCGTCATGGGCCTTGCGGTGCTGTTCCAGCACCTTCTTCTGGATGCCGCCGAGGCCGATGCCGGAGATGCGGCTGGACATTCCGGGGAAGAATTCCGCGACCATCGACCGGGACAGACCGACCGCCTCGAAATTGCAGCCGCCGCGATAGGAGCTGATGATCGAGATGCCCATCTTGGACATGATCTTCAGCAGCCCGTCGCCCATCGCCCTCTTGTAGCGGGCGACGCATTCCTCCAGCGACAGGTCGCCGAACAGGCCGCGCTTGTGCCGGTCGGCAATCGCCTCCTGGGCCAGATAGGCATTGACCGTGGTGGCGCCGACGCCGATCAGCACGGCGAAATAATGTACGTCCAGGCATTCCTGGCAGCGCACGTTCAGCGACGTGAAGGTGCGCAGGGATTGCCGGACCAGATGGGTGTGGACCGCGCCGGTCGCCAGGATCATCGGCATCGCGACCCGATCCGGGCCGGCGGTCTCATCGGTCAGGATGACATGGGTGGCGCCGCCGCGCACGGCGTCCTCGGCCTCCCGGCACACCCGGTTCAGCGCTTCGCGCAGGGCGTTGGGGCCGGCCGTCTGGATGTCGCAGGTGCAGTCGATGGTGGCGGCTGTGTCGCCCATATGATCGACCATGGCCCGGTATTCGGCGGTCGACAGCACCGGCGTCTCGAGCTGCAGCAGGTCGCACTGGGTCTCGTCCTCGTCGAGGATGTTGCCGAGATTGCCGAGGCGGGTGCGCAGGCTCATCACCCGGCGTTCGCGCAAGCTGTCGATCGGCGGGTTGGTGACCTGGCTGAAATTCTGCCGGAAGAAATGGTGCAGACCGCGATAGGCGCCCGACAGCACCGCGATGGGCGTGTCGTCGCCCATGGAGCCGAGCGCCTCTTTGGCGTCCTCCACGCAGGGCTGGAGGATCAGCTCCATGTCTTCCATGGTGATGCCGCAGCTGAACTGGCGGCGGCGCAGTTCCTCCTTGCCGAACAGCGCCGGCTCGCCATCGCCGCCCTGGATCAGCGAGTCGAGCTCCTTGATCCGGCCAACCCAATCGGCGAAGGGCCGTTGGGCGGCCTGCAGATCCTTGATCTCGCGATCGTGGTAGATCCGGCCGGCGGCCAGATCGACGGCGATCAATTGTCCGGGGCCGAGCCGGCCCTTCTCGATCACCCGCGCCTCGTCCACCGGCACCATGCCGGTCTCCGATCCGACGATCACCAGATTGTCGTCGGTCAGTGTGTAGCGCATCGGGCGCAACCCGTTGCGGTCCATGCCGCCGATCACCCAACGGCCGCTGGTCGCCGCGATCGCCGCCGGACCGTCCCATGGCTCCATCACCGCATTGCAATAGCTGATCAGCGCGCGATGGCTGTCCGGCATATCGGCGGGGCCCGACGTCGCTTCCGGGATCATCAGCGACTTTGCCATGGGCGCGGAGCGCCCGGCCTGGCACAGCACCTCGAAAACCGCATCCAGGGCGGCGCTGTCGGAGCTGCCATCCTGGATCACCGGCAGCACGTCGCCGATATCGTCGCCGAAGGCGTCCGCCGCCATCCGCGTCTCATGGGCGCGCATCCAGTTGATATTGCCCCGAACGGTGTTGATCTCACCATTATGGGCCAGGGTGCGGAACGGCTGCGCCAGCCGCCAGGTGGGGAATGTGTTGGTCGAATAGCGCTGGTGGTAGATGGCGAAATTGGAAACGAAACGCTCATCCAGCAGATCGGGATAGAACGAGGTCAACTGTTCCGCCAGGAACATGCCCTTGTAGATGACCGAGCGGCAGGACAGGGAGCAGATATAGAAATCGTTGATGCTCGCTTGCTGGACATCCTTCTCGATGCGCCGGCGGATGACATACAGATCGCGTTCGAACTGCTCTTCGGGCACGCCAAGGGTATTGGCGATCATGATCTGCTCGATCTCGGGCCGGGTAGCATTGGCCTTCTCGCCGATGATCCCGACATCGATCGGCACCTGGCGCCAGCCATAGATGTAATAGCCGAGCTTCAGGATCTCGCCCTCGACGATGCAGCGGCAGCGTTCCTGTGCGTCGAAATCCGTGCGCGGCAGGAACACCATGCCGACCCCCAGCAGACCGGCTTGCGGCTCGTGCCCGGTCCGCGCGACCACCTGCCGGAAGAATTCCTGGGAAATCTGCACATGGATGCCGGCGCCATCGCCGGTCTTGCCGTCGGCGTCGACGGCGCCGCGATGCCAGACCGCCTTCAGCGCATCGATGCCGGCAACCACCACCTCACGCCGGGGCACGCCGTCCACCGACGCCACGAAGCCGACGCCACAGGCATCATGCTCATCCGCCGGGTTATAGGCATGGGCGGCCTGGAGACGGGCCGCGTTGGCGCGGTATTCGGCGACAAAGCGGGCGCCGTCATCGGCACCGGCATCGGGATGCCCCTCGGTGATCCTGCAATCGGTCATGATGGGTAATCTCCTAATCGGCTAGCCGGCAATTGCCAGCTCCGAACCGGCGTCCACCCGTTCGGTCAGATATTTGTGGATCGACGCAGCGGCATCGCGGCCGTCGCGGATCGCCCAGACCACCAGGGACGCTCCGCGGACGATGTCGCCGGCGGCGAAGATGCCGTCGATATTGGTCATCTTGCTGCGATGGTCGATGGTGACCGTTCCCCAGCGCGACACCCGCAATTCCGGACAGCCGAACAGGGTCGGCAGGTCTTCCGGATCGAAGCCGAGCGCCTTGATCACCAGATCGGCATCCAGGGAGTAGCTCGACCCCTCGACCGGGACCGGGGTCTGACGGCCGGTGGCGTCCGGCACCCCGAGACGGATTTTCTGGGCCTTCACCCCCGACACGGCATTCTTGGCGCCAGTGAAGCCTTCCGGCGCGGACTGCCAGACGAATTCGACGCCTTCCTCTTCGGCATTGGACACTTCGCGCACGGAGCCGGGCATGTTGGCCCGGTTGCGGCGATAGAGACACTTCACCGAGGTCGCGCCCTGGCGGACCGCGGTGCGCACGCAATCCATCGCGGTGTCGCCGCCGCCGATCACCACCACCCGCTTGTCCTTGGCGTCCAGATCGCCGTTGTCGAACTCGGGCACCGCGTCGCCCAGGCCCTTACGGTTGGACACGGTCAGGAAATCAAGCGCCGGCACGATGTTGCCGAGGCCGACGCCGGGGGCCTTCAACTCGCGCGCCTTGTAGACGCCGGTGGCGATCAGAAGGGCGTCGTGGCGTTCCCGTAACTCCATCAGGCTGGCGTCGCGGCCGACCTCGAACCCGGCATGGAGATGGATGCCGCCATCGGCCAGCAGCTTGGTGCGGCGCTCGACGATATCCTTCTCCAGCTTGAAGCTGGGGATACCGTAGATCATCAGCCCGCCCATGCGGTCGTAGCGGTCGTAGACATGGACCTGATAGCCGCGGTTGCGCAGCTGCTCCGCCGCGGCCAGCCCGCCGGGGCCGCCGCCGACGATGCCGATCGACTGTTCGCGCTCGATCCGCGGGCGGGGCGGCGAGACCCAGCCCATATCCCAGGCCCGGTCGGTGATGTATTTCTCCACCGCGCCGATGGTCACCGTGCCGTGGCCGGATTGCTCGATAACGCAATTACCTTCGCACAGCCGGTCCTGCGGGCAGATGCGGCCGCATATCTCGGGGAAATTGTTGGTCGCCTGGCTGATCTCGTAGGCTTCCTCCAGCCGGCCCTCGGCGGTCAGCTTAAGCCAGTCGGGGATGTTGTTGTGCAGCGGGCAATGCACCTGGCAGAACGGCACACCGCATTGCGAGCAACGGCTGGCCTGCTCCTCGGCCTTGGCCTCGATATACTCGCCATAGACCTCATGCCAGTCCTCGCGCCGCTGGTCGGCGTCGCGCTTGGCCGGCATCTCGCC
Organism: Inquilinaceae bacterium; assembly: GCA_965237625.1. Lineage (GTDB taxonomy): Bacteria > Pseudomonadota > Alphaproteobacteria > DSM-16000 > Inquilinaceae > JABDIP01. The sequence goes on along the minus strand of CBDEGD010000019.1, from coordinate 14,937 downwards.
GCCGGTGCTGGTGAATTTGAGCATGCGTTGCGACATGGCCGGCAAATCCTGATTTCGGATCTTTTGCCCGGCACCGTGGCTCCGGGACGGATTTCATAAAGTATTTGGCCCGGATTTGCGAGCATAATCCGCCAGTATGGTCAATATTATTGACCTAAATAATCGGCGGATTACCCATGGACGGGCGGCGGGCCTATGCTTTCGGTGAATGACACCTCGGACATTGTACCATATTGGTACTATCGGCTATTCGGCGCGTCTCTAGTTCTGCCACAATGCGAAGGATATAAGCGCCGGTCGTTCCCGACCGGTCGAGTCGCCGTGCCCTTTATCCAAATTGTTGTGCTCGCCCTGGTCCAGGGCATCACCGAATTCCTGCCGATCAGTTCGAGCGGCCATCTCATCCTGGTGCCTGAAGTCACCGGCTGGAACGATCAGGGCATGGTCATCGACGTGGCGACCCATGTCGGGACCCTGGTGGCGGTGATGATCTATTTCCGCCGGGATGTAATGGCCATGGCGGCCGGCTTCCTGGCGTTGATCCGCTTTCGCTTCGATGCCGGGGCGAGGCTGGCGCTGCTGGTCGTGGTGGCCACCGTGCCGACGGTCATCGCCGGCGCGATCCTGCACGAGTTGGGCTCCGATCTGTTTCGCAGCACCGCGATCATTGCCTGGACCACGATCGGCTTCGGATTGCTGCTCGGGATCGTCGACCGGGTCTGCGCCGCCTTTCGCCCCATGGAGAGCATCACCTTCGGCGGCGCCCTGGCCTTCGGCATCGCCCAAATTCTGGCGCTGGTGCCCGGCACCAGCCGATCCGGCATCACCATGACCGCCGGCCGGCTGCTTGGGCTGGACCGGGAGGCAGCCGCGCGGTTTTCGCTGCTCATGTCGATCCCGACGATCCTCGGCGCCGGCACCCTGGCCGGCTGGGATCTCTACAAAGCCGGCGATGTGGCGCTGGGGTTCGATGCAATGCTGGCCGCAATGCTCTCCTGCGTCGCGGCGCTGATCGCCATCACGCTGATGATGCGATGGCTGCGTCAGGCGAGCTTCATGCCCTTCGTAATCTACCGTGTGGTCCTGGGCATCGCGCTGCTGGTCTGGCTGTATGCTTAGGGAATTGGTCGCTTGGCGGCGGCCTACAACGAGCAGGTGAGCCCTCCGTCGCTCTGTGCTATGTCGGTGATCGCGCTGTGTAGGCGCTCACCCCTCACCGTGACGAGACAACCATGCGCAAGGACCGCTCCCATCGCGCCGGCACTCTGCACCGGCTGACCCTCGACAGCGAGCTGTTGAAGAACAACCTGCTGGGCGACCCGACCGAGCGGGACGTCGATGCCTATGTACCCCATGGCCATGACGGCAAAGGGCTTCCGTTGCTGGTCGATCTGGTCGGCTTTACCGGCAGCGGTCTTGGGCACACAGCCTGGAAGAATTTCGGCGAGAACGTGCCGGAACGGCTGGACCGGCTGATCGGCAGCGGCGCCATGCCGCCGACCGTGGTCGCGTTCCCCGACTGCTTCACCCGGCTCGGCGGCAACCAGTACATCAACAGCGCGGCCCTGGGACCGTGGGAGGATGTGCTGATCGAGGAGGTTGTGCCGCTTGTGGAGGGACGCTTCGGCTGCGGCGGCGATGGCCGGCGTGGCGTGTTCGGCAAGAGTTCCGGCGGCTATGGCAGCATCATCCACGCCATGCGCCGGGCCGACACCTGGTCGGCGGCGGCCTGCCACGCCGGCGACATGGCGTTCGAGCTATGCTACCTGCCGGAATTCCCGAACCTATTGCGCACTCTGGCGAAGAAGGGCGGGTCCATCGAGACCTTCATCACCGATCTGGAGAGCGCCAATAAGGCCGGCGACAAGGACATCCACGTGCTGATGGATCTCGCCATGGCGGCGACCTACGACCCGGATCCGAACGCTTTCCTCGGCATCCGGCTGCCGGTCGATCCGGAGACCTGCGAGGTGATCGAAGAACGCTGGGCCAACTGGCTGGCCTGGGACCCGCTGCGCATGGTGGACGATTGCGCCGACAACCTGCGCAGCCTGAAGGCGCTCTACATCGATTGCGGCGAAATCGACCAGTACAATCTGGTCTACGGCGCCCGCCGGATGCATCGGGAATTGACCCGGCTGGGCATAGCGCACCGCTATGAGGAGTTTCCGGACAACCATTCCAGCGTGGACTACCGGATGGACGAGAGCCTGCCATTCCTGGCGAAGGCGTTGGCGAGATAGGCTCCTAAAGCGCGTCGATCGGGAGTCGATCGTCGGTGATGCGCCTCTCCACAAAATTGTCGTCGAGCCACCGGACACGGCGGAAGTGCAATAATCCGTCCTCAATCCTGAGCGGACCGGCGATTTCCTCGTACTGTTCCCATCCGACACTTGGGTCGGCGGGAATGATCGTCCGGATCGTGCCGTCCGTCTCGGCGCTGAAGAGCCCGCCGCCGACGGGTATGGTGCCGAGGGAGGAGCCCTCGACGAACGGTACCCGATCCTCGCTCGGGTGCCAGACGAACCACCGGACGGCACTCTGGCCCTGGCGGTTGCAAGCCAGGCATCGAAGATCGGTGCCATCGGCCAGCGGCACCGCACGGACCTGAATGGAATAGACCGGCAAGTCGCCGGCGCCATCCGCCGCGAAAGTTGGATATGCGGCCAGCAGGACCAATAGGACGCAAAGGCCAATCAGTTGTCGCACAACACACCTCTGGTAGTGTCTCGCGAGGCGACCCTATCGAGTGCCGGCAAACGCTGGGTTCCCGGTGGATCAGCGGCAGAAACGGCGGCAACTTACAGCGCGTCGACCGGAATGCTCTCGTCGGTGATCGTATTCTCTATCTTCCGATCGTCGAGCCACCGGACACGGCGATAGTGGAGGCGGCCGTCCTCGATCCGGAGCGGCCCGGCGATCTCGTCGTCGCCGATGCGCTCCACCGCGGCGATTTCGGTAATCGTGCCGTCCATCTCGGCGCTGAAGAGTCGGCCGCCGACGGCGCCGGCGCCCTGGGCGAATTCCTCGATGAACAGCACCCGGTCCTCGCTCGGGTGCCAGACGAACCATTCCACGGCATGCTGACGGCCAAGGCCGCAGGTCAGGCAATCCGCCCAGCCTGCCGGATTCGGGGCCATCCACAGGATTCGAAACGGATCTCGATAGTTCGATTTGCCCAGGAACGCGACATAGTCGCTGGAGGGCGACCAGGCCGGCCGCCAGGGGTGATCGGCATCCGGCGTCACATAGGGATATCCGGGTTCCATCTGCACCCCACCAGGATGACCGCTCTGCCTTGCGATATTGAGACCATAGGTGTCGTAGACGAAGGCCAGCGCCTCGCCGTCTGGTGACAGCTCGGGCAGGATGGCAGCCGGCAGACCGGCCCGGTTCGGCGCCTCCGCCGTAAAGCCATAGACCTCACGCGCGCCGTCGCCGCCGCGCACCCACAGCGCGCTCGGGGTCACAACGAAGTCGCGCTCTTCGGCGCCCGGCAGGATCAGCACCGGCGCGGCAGCCACGAAATGCTCCATGCCCTCCGCGGTGGCGAAAGCGCGGCCGAATTCGGCCGCCGCGCCGCGGCTGTCAAAGGCGCCGACGGCAATCCTGAGCCACGGCGCACCGTCGACCCAGGCGACATAGGCGTAGACAAGATAGCCCTTGTCCTTGAGCTGTCGGTACGCCGCCATGCCGTCCTCGCGCTCGGCAAACGGCACCGCGCGGACCTGGATCGAGTACGGCGTCGCTGCCGGCGCCATCGCGGCGGTGTCCTGGGCCCGGGCGGGCACAAGCATCAACAAAAGGATCGTCAGGAGGGCACAGGGTTTCATCGCCGACCTCCGATGGTCGCGGGGCGCCGCGAGCCTAGGCCGAACAGCCCTAACAACCCGTTAGCCGGTTAGCCGGTTAGCCGGTTAGCCGGTTAGCCGGTTAGCCGGTTAGCCGGTTACCGGGCCTCGTGCATCCCGGCGAAACGCCCGCCGACGCAGTAGCGCTCGAGGTAGGTCGGCACCACGAGTTCCACGGCGGTGGGCTCAATGCCCAGATCGGCCAGGGTGAGGGCGCCCTCGGAGACCACATTGTCCGATTTCAGCAGCGCCACCTGGTCGCGGGTCATCAAGGGTTTCGGCAACATGCCAAGAAACAGGGCCTGAAGCCCGGCGACAAACCAGGGGATCGGGATCAGCGAGCGCTCGCGGCCGATGATCTTGAGAAGAAGCTCCATGAGTTGGCGAAAGCTATAGACGGTCGGGCCGCCCAGCTCATAGGTCTTGCCCTTGCTGTTGTCGCGATCCAGGCAGGCCACCACCGCATCGGCGACATCCCCGACATAGACCGGCTGGAACCGCGTGCGGCCACCGCCAATGAGCGGCAGGAAGGGGGACAATCTCGCCATGGCCGCGAACAGGTTGAAAAACCCGTCCTCCGGTCCAAAAACAATGCTCGGCCTGACGATGGTGGCGTCGGGAAAAACCTCCAGCACCGCCCGCTCTCCGGCCGCCTTGGTTTTGGCGTAGCGCGAGCGTGCGTTTGCGGCGGCGCCGATGGCGGAGAGCTGGACCATGCGACCGGCGCCGGCCTGCGCTGCCGCTCGGGCAATGCGCCCGGCCGCTTCGTGATGCACCGCCTTGAATTTCTGGCGGCCGCTTTCATACAGGATGCCGACCAGATTGATAACGAAATCGGAGCCTTCTACCGCCGCCGCCACCGAGCGATCGTCCCGAACATTGGCGAAGACCGGCACGATCTGACCGACCGAGCCGGCCGGCTTCAGAAAAAGGGCGTCGTCCGGATTGCGGGTGGCGATACGCACTCGCCAGCCGCGCCGGGCGAGGCGCTTGACCAGATGGCGGCCGATGAAACCCGATCCGCCGAATACCGTGACGACCCGAAACGTCATGGCCGCATCCCGCCTGTCTGTTGCCGCACCGCGATCGATCGATCCACGATTCACCTCGCTTATAGTCAAGCATGCCGCCATGTGCCAGACCGCAACGCGCCCGCCATCGATGGGTCCAGCATTCCGGTTGACATAATCGGCCGCCGGGCATAGTAAATCGGCCCGCGCTGCCCAGGTGGCGGAATTGGTAGACGCGCAGGCTTCAGGTGCCTGTGGCCGCAAGGTCGTGGAAGTTCGAGTCTTCTCCTGGGCACCATCCGGCCTTTCGAGGTCGGGTGACGACAAAGAACCCGCTTGATGCGGGTTTTTTTTGTTCCTTAACGGCAGGAGGCGTAGAACGAGCGCGCAAGTCGCTGTCGAAAATCAGGAAACGCCCATTGCCCTCGCAACCGACGCTTCATCGCGGAGACCTTCCGCCGGATCTGGATTTTGGCTCCGTCGTCGCAGTGGATACCGAGACCATGGGGCTTGACCCGGCCCGCGACCGGCTGTGCCTGGCGCAGCTTTCGAGCGGCGACGGCAGCGCTCATCTGGTGCAGCTTGCCAAAGGCCAATACGACGCCCCGAACCTGAAACGGCTGCTGGCCGACCCGGCGGTCACCAAACTGTTTCACTATGCCCGCTTTGACATTGCGGTATTGCGTGCCTATCTGGGCATAGTCTGCACGCCGGTCTATTGCACCAAGATCGCGTCCAAGCTTGTCCGCACCTATACTGACCGGCACGGATTGAAAGATCTGTGCCGCGAATTACTGGGAGAAGATATCTCCAAGCAACAGCAAAGTTCGGATTGGGGCGCCGATACGCTGAGACCGGAACAACTGCAATATGCCGCCGGCGATGTTTTGTATCTGCACGCCTTGAAGGCGAAGTTGGATATGATGCTGGAACGGGAAGGGCGAACCGGGCTTGCCGCTGCCTGTTTTGCCTTTTTGCCGACACGGGTCGAACTAGATTTGGCCGGGTGGGAAGACCAGGATATTTTCGCCCATTGAGTGGGCTTTTGGGGGCGGCGATGACATTTCGGGTTCCAATCCGATACCGGGATCCAGATCCGATGGGCAATTTCCCGCCGTCATTCGATCGCCGTGATGGCGAACAATAAGGGTGCCGAGCGGATCATGAGCGTCAAAGCTTCCAGCGTCACGACCCCGTCTGCCGGAGCGGACGACATACTCGATCTCGATCGCGAGGTGGCCGAGCGGGTCCTGCGCGCCGAGGCGGATGCCCTCAATCAGCTTGCGGCATCGCTGAATTCGGCGCTGCCGCGCGCGATCAACATCATGATTGCCGCCAAGGGCCGCGTTGTGGTGACCGGCATGGGCAAGAGCGGCCATATCGGCTGCAAGATCGCCGCCACGCTGGCCTCGACCGGCACACCATCCTTCTTCGTGCATCCCAGCGAGGCGAGCCATGGCGATCTTGGCATGGTTGCCCTGGGCGATGTGCTGCTGGCGCTGTCGAATTCCGGCAAGACAACGGAACTGGCGGACATCGTCGGCTATTCCCGGCGCTTCGGCATCCCGCTGATCTGTATGACGGCCAATGCGGGCTCGCCGCTGGCGGAACAATCCGACGTGACGCTGCTGCTGCCGAAGGCGGAAGAGGCGTGTTCCATGGTCGACGCGCCGACCACCTCGACGACGATGATGCTGGCCTTGGGCGACGCCCTGGCGGTGGCGCTGCTGGAACGCCGCGGGTTCTCCTCCGACGATTTTCATGACCTTCATCCTGGCGGTGCGTTGGGCCGGCGGCTGGTCAAGGTCGCCGACATCATGCATGGCGGCGAGGCCGTTCCGCTGGCCGAACCGGACATGCCCACATCGGAGGCCGTGCTGGTGATGACCGCAAAGGCCTTTGGCTGTGTCGGCGTGGTGGATGGCACCGGCCGGCTGATGGGGATGGTGACGGATGGCGATCTGCGGCGGCACATGGATTCGGACCTGCTGAAACGGCCGGTCCGCGACATCATGGCCAATAGCCCGCAGACCATTCGACCGGGCGCGCTCGCCGCCGAGGCGCTGCGCATCATGAACACCGCCGAAAAACCGTTCACCAGCCTGTTCGTCGCCGAAGACGGCAAGCCGGTCGGCATCCTGCATATGCATGATTGCCTGCGGGCGGGGATCGTCTAGGCGATGGCGCTGGATCGCCACATCGATGCCGACCCGGAGGCGCCGGCGGCCCAACAATCCGGGCAACGTCCGATCAAGCTGACGGTCCGTGCGGGCAAGCCGATTACCGCCGTCGGCCGCCGGTACAGCCGGTTCGTCGGGATCATGAAGGTGGCCCTGCCGCTTGCCGCCCTGTGCCTGATGTTGGTCATCGCGGCTTGGCCAGTACTCCAGGATCAAGAACAGCCCATGGTCGAGGCGCTGGAGAAACAGCCCGACGTGCTGCAAGTCGCCGGCCCGGTCCTGGTCGGCACGGATCAGGAAGATCGCCCCTATAGCATCGCCGCCGATCGTGCCAATCAGGGTCCCGAGGGGCCGCATATCGTCGAGCTGACACGGCCGGAGGGTGAGATTGCCACCGCCAGCGGCATCAGGATCAGCCTGAATGCCGACGTCGGTCGGTTCGACCGCGACAGCAAGCAGCTTCACCTGATGGGCGATGTCCTGCTGTCCAGCGATGACGGCCATCGGTTCGCCACCGATGACGCCTATGTCGACATGGAAACGCAGAGTGCCTGGGGCGATCAGCCGGTCGAGGGTGAAGGCCCCAGCGGCAAAATCGAAGCGGAGGGATTTCGCATCGAGGACAACGGCGCTACAGTGACATTCACAGGCCAGTCTCGCGCTGTATTCACCGGCGCCGCCACCGAGCCTCGCCCAACGGAAGGCACGCCCCCTTACGGGGCTTCAAATGATGAAAACTAGGATCGCATTCTTTGGTCTGGTCGGGGGATTGCTGCTCGGCCAGATGATCGGCGCCTCGGCCACCGCGCAGCTGAGCACTGAGGCCATTGAGATCGAGGCGTCGCAGAGCCTGGAATGGCTGAGCGAGGAGAGCGCCTATGTGGCGCGGGGCAATGCCACGCTGCGCCAGGGCGACGTCGTGGTGTCGGCGAATACGTTGACCGCGAATTATCGTGAGGGCGACGACGGCAAGACCGAGATCTGGCGGGTGGTGGCGGACGGCAATGTTCGGATCGCAACCCCAACCCAACAGGTCAGCGGCGATCGTGGCGTTTACGATATCCCGACGGATGTGTTCACGCTGACCGGATCGGATTTGCGGCTCGAAACCGAGAACGAGACCATTACCGCCAGCGATAGCCTGGAGTATTGGAAGGCCGAGCAGATCGCGGTCGCGCGGGGCAATGCGCGCGCGGTGCGCGGCACCGATCAGATCGACGCCGATGAGTTGAAAGCCGAGTTGAGCGAAACGGCCGATGGCCGGATGCAGATCGACAATCTGGCCGCCACCGGCAATGTGGTGATTACCACCCCGACAGATATCGCGCGGGGCGATCACGGATTGTTCGACCGGCAGACCAATATCGCGACCCTGAGTGGATCGGTCCGTCTTACCCGCGGCCAGAACCAACTCAATGGAGATTTCGCAGAGGTCAATCTGGACACCGGCGTGAGCCGCCTGCTGTCGCAGCCCGGGGCCAATGGTCGCGTCCAGGGCATCTTTTCCCCGCAGCAGTGAGCCAGCGGTGAGAGACGGAACCCCGCCCGGGCAGCCTGCCCCCGGCCAAAATTCCCCGGATCAAGCCCCCTCGGGGCCCGCGCCCATGGACGACGGCGCCGTGCATGGCGCGCAAGACCCGCTGGGCACCGCGCCCCGGCTGATCTCTGAAAGCGCCGGGCTGGTCGCCAGCAAGCTCGGCAAGCAGTACCGAAAACGGCCGGTGCTGCGTAATGTCACCGTCAGCGTCCGGCGCGGCGAGGCGGTTGGGCTATTGGGGCCGAACGGCGCCGGCAAGACGACCTGCTTTTACATTATCACCGGCCTGATCGCGCCCGATTACGGCACCATCTCGCTGGACGGTCACGACGTGACCAACCTGCCGATGTATCGGCGCGCCCGGCTGGGAATCGGCTATCTGCCGCAAGAGGCGTCGATTTTCCGCGGCCTGTCCGTTGAGCAGAACATCCGAGCGGTACTGGAGGCGTCGGAGAAGGACCGCGACACCCGCGAGACCATGCTGGACGATCTGCTGGCGGAATTCTCGCTGACCCATCTGCGCCGCGCGCCGGCGCTTGCTCTGTCCGGCGGCGAGAGGCGACGGGTGGAGATCGCGAGGGCACTGGCCTCGCACCCCCATTTTATCCTGCTTGACGAGCCCCTGGCGGGCATCGATCCGGTGGCGGTCGGTGATATTCGTGACCTGGTCAGCCATCTGCGCGATCGCGGGATCGGCGTACTGATTACCGATCACAATGTCCGTGAGACATTGGAGATTGTCGACCGGGCCTATATCCTTCATGACGGCGCCGTCCTGATGGAAGGTGAACCTTCCGAAATTGTTGCCCACAAGGACGTACGCCGTGTTTACCTTGGCGAAAGATTTAGTCTTTAGAAGACCTTAGCAATGGCGCTCACCCAACGCCTCGATCTCCGACAGTCGCAGTCGCTGGTTATGACGCCGCAGTTGCAGCAGGCGATCAAACTGCTGCAACTGTCCAACGCGGAACTCGCCGAGTATGTCGAGGGCGAGGTCGAACGCAATCCCCTGCTTGAGATCGACGATTCCGACAACGCCATAGCACCGTCCGAAGCCGCCGCGGCCGACCGTACCGCGACGGAGCCGGCAAGCGAATTGGTCGCGACGGACAAGTTGGCCAGCAGCGACACCCTGAAGGCGGATTCCGACACGCCGCTGGACACCGACTATGACAATGTCTGGACGGATGACGGCGCGAAAGAAGCGGGCGACCCGCCGCCGGTGGAATCCGGCAATCTGGCCGATTGGGGGCGGCGAGGCGGCGGGGGTGGCTTTGACGGGCCAAGCGAGTTCGACCTGGAGCAGGTGTTGTCGGAAGCGATTACGCTGCGCGACCACCTGCTGAGTCAGGTGAATACTGAGATCCCGGATCCGACGGACCGATTGATCGGTTCATATCTGGTCGATCTGCTGGACGAGTCCGGCTACCTCACCGCCAGTGCCGAATCGATAGCGCAGCAACTCGGCTGCGATGAGGCTCAGATAGGACAGGTCCTTGACTGTCTGCGGCGATTCGACCCGCCTGGGATTTTTGCGGCCGGCCTCTCAGACTGCCTGGCATTGCAACTGGCCGACAAAAACCGGCTCGATCCAGCCATGCAGGCCTTGCTGGACAACCTGCCGCTGCTGGCAAGGCGCGATTTTGCGACGCTGTATCGAATCTGCGGGGTCGACCGGGACGATCTGTCAGAAATGGTCGCCGAGATCCGGGCCCTCGATCCGAAGCCGGCCCAGGCCTTTGTTCATGAGGTGGCGCAGACGGTCACACCCGATGTGCTGATGCGCCAGCAGCCCGGCGGCGGCTGGCTGGTCGAACTCAATGCGGACACCCTGCCCAAGGTTCTTGTCAATCAGCGCTATTTCGCCGAAATCAGCGCCACGGTCAGCGGGAAGACGGATAAAGACTATCTGTCGGAGCGTTTCGCCTCGGCAAGCTGGCTGGTCAAATCATTGCATCAAAGAGCGACCACCATCCTCAAGGTGGCCACCGAGATCGTACGCCAGCAGGACCGCTATTTCGCCCTGGGTGTGCAGTATCTAAGGCCCCTGATCCTACGCGACATCGCCGAGCGGATCGGCATGCACGAAAGCACCGTCAGCCGCGTAACCTCGAACAAGTTCATCGCCACCCCGCGCGGCGTGTTCGAGCTGAAATACTTCTTCACCTCAGCCATTCAGGGCGCCAATGGTGAGGACACCCATTCGGCGGAGTCGGTACGGTTTCGGATCCGCTCCCTGATCGATGCGGAAACCGGCGATGCGGTTCTGTCCGACGATCGGATCGTCACGATCCTACGATCCGACGGCGTCGACATTGCGCGACGCACCGTTGCCAAGTATCGTGAATCAATGCGGATACCCTCGTCGGTGCAACGCCGCCGCGAAAAAAGCATGCAGTTGTGACCGATGCTCAGGGATCCCATCTGACTTGTGTCCCTTGACACAAGGCCGACATGGACCAATACCAAGGAACATGGATATTAGACGGTTACATGGAACCCATTGGCCCTTGCGGGCGGGCGCGGTGCGCGGCGCGATGCAGCGCATCGGGCAAGCGCCGCAACGCACCCGCAATGGCCAATGGGTTCCACCGGAGGCCGGGCTCTTGTGTCCACTCGCCGCGTTGCGGCCCGCTTGTGGTGCGCAGCACCACGGCACGAACCGCGCCTAGCGGGTGGACACAAGAGCCCGGTGAAACCGGCTAATATCTATGTCCCTTGGTATGAGCCGGGAGGAGTTGTTGACAACTTCACTAGCCCGCACATATGTTCCGCGCCCGCCGGTTCTGCTGCGCCGCCGGTGTGACAATGACGATCAGGCGCAGACACACTTTTCCGGACAGTTCGAGCAATGCAGCTCACCGTAAAAGGGAGGCAGCTCGACGTTGGCCATGCGTTACGCGGCCACGTCGAGGAGAGTCTGAACGCCGTTGCGGCGAAGTATTTTACGAATCCGATCGAAGCCACCGTGGTGTTTTCGCGCCAGGCGCATCTGTACCGGTCGGACGTGTCCGTCCATGTCGGACGCAACATCCTGCTGCAGAGCAATGCGGAAGCGGACAGCCCCTACGGCGCATTCGATCAGGCAGCCGACCGCGTCGCCAAACGACTCCGCCGCTACAAGCGGCGCCTGAAGGACCATCACAAGAACAGTCCGCAAGACGATCCATGGCCGGCCCAGGCCTATGTGCTGGAGGCCGAGCCGGAGGAACTGCCTGAGAATCACGAGGAGCCGACCGACCACGTCGTCATCGCCGAGATGGAAACCGACATCGAAATGCTGACCGTCAGCGAGGCGGTCATGCGTTTGGATCTTGGAAACCAGCAGGCGCTAATGTTCCGCAACTCAGCCCATGGTGTGCTGAATGTGGTCTATCGCCGCAACGACGGAAATATCGGTTGGATCGATCCTCAAAGTAGCACCGAGGCCGGCGCAGCTTAGCCCGGCGGAAAATGCGAGATATGCTAGAGTTCATGAATTCCGATGGGATCATTCCCAATCTGCGCGCCACCAGCAAGAAGCAGGCACTGCAAGAGCTGGCAAAGCGCGCTGCTACCCTGTCGGGGCAGCACGAGCGGGCGATCTTCGACACGTTGCTGGAGCGCGAGAAGCTGGGCACCACTGGCGTCGGGCGCGGTATCGCCATTCCCCATGGCAAGCTGCCGACACTCGACCGGGTTCACGGCCTGTTCGCACGGCTGGAAAAACCGATCGACTTCGATGCTGTGGATGAACAGCCGGTTGATCTGATCTTCCTGCTGATGGCGCCGGAAGCGGCCGGGGCCGATCACCTGAAGGCTCTTGCCAGGGTGTCTCGACTGTTACGGGACCAGAAGCTGTGCGAAAAGCTGCGCGGCTGCGATACCGCCGACGGCATCTACGCGCTGATGAACGAGACCGAGGCCGCCACCGCGGCTTGATCCGCGGCGATGCCGCCGGAAATGCCCACATGCGCCGGACAATCCGGTGCGCGTTTTTATTCGGGGTCTGACCTCTATTCGATCATACGCATTGGCACTGGGCCGGCGCCGGTGAACGGAAATGCTCGCCGTCAGTGTGCGCTAACGGGATCCAGGTCATTTTGCACGCAGGCGGCAAAAGCCGTCTCGCGGCTTTCCATGACCGTCAATTGCGTCCCATCCGCAGCGTGGACCGCGTAAGCCCGGACACCGTTGACGTCGGTTTCCTTGACATAAGCCATGTCCTGCATGCCCAGCGCCGCGAAATCCGTTGGCGACAGGTGGCGCAGGAAGGAGCCGATTGTGGTGTTCATTATTCCTGTCCTCCGCGATCCGATTCAACGTCGAGCGTTTGAGCGATCCCGCGCGATTTCTTACGAATTTCAACCGTACGGACCCTTGTGGCCGGCAGCGGACGCTTGAGTTCGATGTTCAGCAATCCATTGTCCAAGTTTGCGCCAGAGACCTCCAACCCATCGGCCAGCACGAAAGAGCGCTGAAACTGCCGCGCGGCAATTCCGCGATGCAAGTATACGCGCTGCTTGTCATCAATTTGTTTACCGCGGACGATTAATTGATTGCCCTCCACAAGAATCGTCATCTCGTCATCGCCAAACCCGGCAACAGCCAAGGTAATGCGCAGACGATCCTCGCCGAGTTGTTCGATATTGTAAGGTGGATATCCGTCCGAAGACGCCTTTGACACCCGGTCCAGTGCGCGTTCGAATTGATCGAACCCCAGCAGCAATGGACTGTTGAGCAGCGACATTCTACTCATTCGCCAACCTCCTCCTCTGAGCGAGTGGCCATTCCTACCAACCGAAGCCCGATCGCCCGACGCTCATGGGGCGCGATGCGTATCTCAGCTTCCGAGCTGATTCTAACGGCCCGGTCTCCCGGCGACGTCACAGCGGCCCGCATATCGGCACCGCAATACTCAAAAAATGGGGTTCGCCGCCGCGGATTCAAGCCCGGACCGGCCTTTGGAAGTACGCTGCCGATGCGTGGCGAGAGGTGATCCATTAGGATCTGAGGGGTGTTTTCCAGTGCCGCCGTTCCGAGTTTCCGAGGATGACCGCGCGGATAATCGGGGGGTCGCCTGCGCCGCCCCAGTCACCGCCATGGCAGCGTGGCCTGCCTCGGTTGAAAAATCATCCAATGGCGGCCGGCTCACCCACTGATCCGCGATCAGCCCAACACGCCGCCGCCGGCCGGCTTGCCGGCTTGCGCGGAGGACAGCGAACGGTTAGCGTCGCGACGCCGAGCCGCGGCGACCGACAGCACTCTCCGAACAGGACCCAATGGTCAACGTAGTCTGCTTGAAGTGGGGGCAGCTTTATGGTCCCGACTATGTCAATAAGCTGTATCGCGGCATTGCGCGAAATCTGACGCTGCCGTTTCGTTTCGTCTGTTTCACGGATGACCCGAGCGGTATCGTCGAGCCCGTTGAGTGCAAACCTCTCCCACCGATCGAACTGCTTCCAAGCAGGCCGAGTTCGGCGCATCGAAAGCTGTCGCTTTTTGCCGAGACTCTAGATGATCTCGAGGGGCCGACCCTGTTTCTTGATCTGGATGTGGTGATCGTCGGATCAATGGACCGCTTCTTCGAGTATCCGGGCGAATTCTGCATCATCCACAATTGGATCGAACGGCGAAAAGCGATCTTCCGCAAGAGGCCCTGGATTGGAAACTCTTCGGTCTTCCGGTTTACGGTTGGACGGCATGCCTACATTCTCGACTACTACAACGCCCATATCGAGCGCGCGACAAACGACTACCCCGCGCCTCAGGTCTTCCTGTCTGAGGCGGTGCGGGAGATGACGTTCTGGCCGGAGGAGTGGTGCCGCAGCTTCAAGCGGCAATGCATCCCGACCACTCCCCTGAACCTCTTCATGACACCCACCATCCCCGAAGATGCAAGTATCGTTGTCTTCCATGGACGGCCCAATCCGGACGAGGCTGTCGGCGGCACCAAGACCGCATGGTACAATAGCAGCCGACCTGCACCTTGGATCAATCGATATTGGATCTGACCGGGCGGTCGCCCCGCGGGGACAGTCATCGATCGGCCAGGCGACTATCGGCAACCACAGAGGCGGATGATCAGAAAATGTCCTCATTGCCCGACGGCGCAACGCAAGGTCCCGAATTGGCGGAATTCCGGTGCCAGATTTGCGACAACACCGGTCACGTCGATAGAGGCCACAGCGACGGGCTCAACAGGGGCGAAGACGGCGGTTACGATTTGCACCAATGGAACCGTGGTCATCGCGCCGCTTCCGACCCCAAAGATTCTGGACAAGATCTACTCGCGCTACCGGACAACAGACCGGTACGAGCAGAAACGGGACAAGAAGCTCAAACGGTCCCGGCGGCGCATCGCACGGCTAAAGAATTAT
>CBDEGD010000018.1:0-190994 GCA_965237625.1 Inquilinaceae bacterium | reverse complement strand
CGCCATTGACGATAATCGACTCGCCATCGGCCACAAGCGCCGCCGCAGCCTTGGCGATCGCCTGCTTTCGGCCGGCATGGCGCGGCTCCCGGTTCCCGAATGAATTGCCGTCGATGATCTTGGCCTCGACTGGCTCCAGCGCCTCCGCGCCGCCATGCACCTTGCGGATCTGCCCACTGGCTTCGAGTTGGTTCAGATCCCGGCGGATGGTCGCCGGCGACGCGCCGAGCATGTCGACGAACTCGGCGACGGTGACCAGATCGCGTTCCGATACCGCGCGCAGAATCGCGGAATGTCGTTGGCGTTCGTGCATGCGGATCCCCATGAGGACGCAGTCTTGGCACCGATCGTTCCGCTGTCAATCAATTTCAATCAAATTCCGTCCAATACAGTCACCTTGGCGACTGATTATGACGTCTTATGATTGACTCTGCGGGTCGCCCCTGGATAGTTGTGACAGAGTGGTGATGCAGGGAGGATTCAGTGATGACGGCAAAAGCGGAACAACTGGCCAATCTTTGGGATGAGGCGAAAGCGGCAGGCATGAATGAGCCCGAGCGTCTGCGGTACCGCTCAAACCTGTTGGGCGCGGATATGCGCATCACCAATTTCGGCGGCGGCAATACGTCCGTGAAAGTGCCGATGCCGGATCCGCTGACCGGCGATGAGGTCGAGGTTCTTTGGGTCAAGGGCTCCGGCGGCGATCTCGGCAGCATGGCGCTAGACGGTTTCGCAACCCTCTATATGGACAAGCTGCAGCTCCTGAAGTCGCGTTATCGCGGCATCGAGTACGAAGACGAGATGGTCGGTTTCCTGCCGCACTGCACATTCAACCAGAACCCGCGCGCCGCCAGCATCGATACGCCGTTGCATGCCTATCTGCCGTTCCGCCATGTGGACCATATGCATCCCGATGCGGTGATCGCGATCGCCGCGGCGCAAAACTCCCAGGCGCTGACCGAGGAGATCTTCGGCGATGAGATCGGCTGGCTGCCCTGGCAGCGGCCGGGCTACGACCTTGGTTTGAAGCTGGAGGCGCTGGCCGGGGAGCATCCCCATTATGTGGGTGTCGTGCTGGGCGGCCATGGGCTGTTCACCTGGGCCGAGGACGCGAAAGCCTGCTACGAGACCACGTTGAGGATCATCCAGAAGGCGCAGGACTGGCTGGACGCCCGTGCCACGGCGCCGGCATTCGGTGGCCAGCGTGTGCCCGCCTCGGCGGCGGCGGATCGGCAGGCGGCGGCGCGGTCGCTGATGCCGCGCATTCGCGGCCGTATCGGCCGGGACGAGCCGAAGGTCGGCCATTTCGACGACAGCGAGACAGTGACGGAATTTGTCGGCTCCCAGGATTTCGAGTCCCTGGCGGCGCTCGGCACGTCCTGCCCGGACCATTTCCTGCGCACCAAGATCAGGCCGCTCGTGCTCCCGGCCGACGCCGACGATGCGGCGCTCGACGCCTTGCTGGACGGCTATCGGGCGGATTACGCCGCCTATTACGACCGTTGCCGGCATTCCGACAGCCCGGCCATGCGCGACCCCAACCCGGTGGTCTATCTGGTGCCGGGCGTGGGCATGATCAGCTTCGCCAAGGACAAGGCGACCGCCCGTATCGCCTCCGAGTTCTATACCAACGCCATCAACGTCATGCGCGGTGCCTCTTCCATCGACACCTATGTCGGCCTGGACGAGCAGGAGGCCTTCAACATTGAATATTGGCTGCTGGAGGAGGCGAAGCTGAAGCGCATGCCGCCGCCGAAGAGCCTGGCCGGGCGGGTGGCGCTGATCACCGGCGCCGCGGGCGGCATCGGCGGCGCGGTCGCGGAGCGGCTGCTTGGCGAAGGCGCCTGCGTCGTGATGACCGATATCGCCGAGCCGGCGTTGGCCGAGGCGCAGGCGCAACTCGTCGAGCGCTTCGGGCCTGACCGGGTCCACAGTGTCCCCGGTGACGTGACCGACCAGGACGCCGTCGCGGCGGTGGTCGACAGTGCCGTCGACCGATTTGGTGGTCTCGACATTGTCGTGGCCAATGCCGGCCTCGCCAGTTCCGCGCCGATCGAAGAGACGACGTTGGAGATGTGGGACCGCAATATGGGCGTCCTGGCCAAGGGGGTGTTCCTGGTCGCCCGCGATGCGTTCTCGGTGATGAAGACACAGGGGCTGGGCGGCTCGATCGTGACCATCGGCAGCAAGAATGCCCTGGCGGCGTCGCCGGGCGCGTCGGCCTATTGCAGCGCCAAGGCGGCGGCGCTGCATCTCACCCGCTGCTTTGCGCTGGAGGGTGCGCCCCATGGCATTCGGGCGAATACGGTCAATCCCGACGCGGTATTGCAGGGATCGCGGATCTGGTCCGGCAAGTGGCGTGAAGATCGGGCAAAGGCCTATGGCATTGCCGATAGCGAGTTGGAAGAATATTACCGCAATCGTTCGCTATTGAAACAAAGCGTCTTGCCAGATGATATTGCTGAAGCGGTATATTTCTTCGCAAGTGATGTTTCGCTGAAATCAACCGGCAACGCGTTGAACGTGGATGCCGGCAACGCGGGAGCATTCGCGCGGTAGAGTACGATGAGATGAGGTCACGTGACCTCATCTCTGAATCGTCCTCTAGAACATTGGTGAAGGAAAGAAAAGTCACCCGGCAGGAAGACCGGAGGACGTACAAACCAGGAGGGGCAAGGCATGGTGGGCAATCTCGTCGACGGCGGGCTGATCGAACAGTCGAACGCCGAGGGTCGGAGCGATCTCGACACGGATTACAAGGCACTCGGCGATCAACTCGCCCGTCGGGATATCGACATCGAGGTGATTACCGAGAAGGTAGAGGGCTTCGGCGTCGCCATTCCGACCTGGGGGGTTGGCACCGGTGGAACGCGTTTCGCCCGCTTTCCCGGCCCCGGCGAACCCCGCGACGTCTTCGAGAAGCTGGAGGATTGCGCCGTCATCCAGCAACTGGTGCGCGCGACGCCGACCGTCTCGCCCCATTTCCCCTGGGATATGGTGGACGATTATCAGGCGTTGCATGAAACCGCGACCTCGCTCGATCTGGGCTTCGACGCGGTGAATTCGAACACCTTCCAGGACCAGCCCGGTCAGGCGCTCAGCTACAAATTCGGCTCCCTGACCCATACCGATATGGCGGTGCGCGAACAAGCGGTGGCCCACAACATCGAATGCATCGAGATCGGCCAGAAACTGGGCTCGAAGGCCATCACGGTCTGGATCGCAGACGGGGCCAATTTCCCCGGGCAGCAATGCCACGGCCGGGCGTTCGAGCGCTATCTGGAATCCCTGTCCTGGATCTGCGATGCGCTGCCGGATGATTGGGAAGTGTTCCTGGAACACAAGCTGTACGAACCAGCCTTCTACGCGACGGTCATCAGCGATTGGGGCAGTTCCTTCCTGGCCGCCAGTTCGCTCGGGCCGAAAGCGAAATGCCTGGTCGATCTCGGCCATCATGCACCGAACGTCAATATCGAGCAGATCGTCTCGCGCCTCACCCATGCCCAGAAGCTGGCCGGCTTTCATTTCAACGACAGCAAATACGGCGACGACGACCTCGACGCCGGGGCGATCAACCCGTTCCAGCTGTTCCTGGTGTTTCACGAGTTGGTGACAGCGGAAGTGCAAAAGCGGCCTGGCTTCGACCCCGCCTATATGATGGACCAGTCGCACAACGTCACCGATCCCATCGAGAGCCTGATGATGAGCGCGATCCAGATCCAGCGGGCCTATGCGCAAGCGCATCTGATCGACCGCCCCAGACTGATGGCGCTGCAGGACTCGAACGATGCGCTGATGGCGCACGACACCCTCAAACAGGCCTACCACACCGATGTGGCCCCGATCCTGGCCATGGCGCGGTTGCGTTCAAGCGGCTGTATCGATCCGATCGCGGTGTACCGGGAAAGCGGCTATCGACAGCGCAAGCACGACGAGCGCCCGCAGAGGGCCAGCCTGGGCGGCGGCATCGTATAGGGCAGCCCGGCGCGCCATGCCGTCGTGGGCAGCCCGGGACGGACCGATCCGTCCCGGCCTACGCGACCTTCCTCTGGCCGTTGGTGAGCCCCGAGATCGCCTGTACGAGATTATCCTCATTCACCTCGGCCGCTGGTCCTCGGCGAAGATCCGGAAGATTTTTTCCGCGGCAAGCTGCATGGTGGTTCCGGAATTGGCGGAGATCGGCGACGTGGACACGGCGATGACGGTGATGCGCACGCCGTCGGGCAGGCTTTGGCATATCAACAACAGCCGCCAGGCGGTCTACGGCTTCGACCAGCGGCTGGAGGCCTTCGGGAACAAGGGCATGGTCCAGACCGGCAATGTCCGCGGCGTGCAACTCATTCGGTCGACTGCGGCCTTGACCGAGGCCAAGACGCCGCTCCAACATTTCTTCCTCAAGCGATACGCGGAGAGTTTCACCACCATGCTGGATAATTTTCACAAAGTCGCGGCCGAGGGAGCGCCGCCGCCGATCACCGCCGAGGACGGTCGCCGGGCGCTCGTCCTGGCGCTTGCTTGCGAGCAGTCGCGCCGCGAGCGCCGGGCGATCGAGACCGGGCTATGAGCGACAGGCCCACTGTCGGCATCGGGTTGATCGGGGCCGGCTTCATGGGCCGATGCCACGCCAACGCCTTCCGCTCGGTTGCCGGGCTGTTCGACGTGCCGGTGACGCCGGTGCTTCGGCTGATGGCCGATGTGAACGACGCGGCGGCAAAGGAGTCGGCAAGGGAGCTCGGATTCGAGCGGCACACCGGGGACTGGCGCACGCTGGTGGCGGACCCGGAAGTCGACATCGTCGCCATCACCGCGCCGAACCGCCTGCACGAGCCGATGGCGCTGGCCGCCATCGACGCCGGAAAGGCGGTCTACTGCGAAAAGCCGCTGTCCATTTCATCACAGAGCGCGGCGCTGATGCGGGACGCCGCGAAGCAGGCCGGCACCTGCACCATGGTCGGCTTCAACTTCGTGAAGAACCCGATTATCCAATTCGCCCGCGAGATCATCGCCTCGGGCGAGATCGGGGAGCTGACCGCATTCCGCGGGGTCCATGCGGAAGACTATATGGGCGACCCTGCGGTGCCGCATTCCTTCCGGACCGACCCCGAAGGCGGCGGCGGGGCGCTGGCCGATATCGGCAGCCACATCATCTCCTTGGCCCGCTTCCTGGTTGGCCCCATCGTCGAGGTCCAGGCGCAGCAGGCCACGATCTTCCCAGAGCGCCCCGTCGCTGAGGGATCGAATGAGATGGCGCCCGTCACCGTCGACGATCGGACCGTGTTCCTCGGCAAATTCGAAAGCGGGGTCGCCGGCACATTCGAGGCGAACTGGGCGGCGACCGGCCGTAAGTTGCAGTTGGCGTTCGAGATCACCGGCACCAAGGGCGCCATCGCCTTCACCCACGAACGGATGAACGAACTTCTGCTGTACACCGCGGCGGGCGGCAAGGGACGCCAGGGCTACACCAAGATTGAAACCGGAACCGACCACGAGCCTTACAGCCGGTTCTGCCCGGCCAGTGGCCATCAACTCGGCTTCAACGATCTGAAAGTCATCGAAGTGGCGGCGCTTCTGGACGGCTATGCCGGCGGGACCGATTGCTTCCCGGGTTTCGAGGAGGCCTACCGGATTCAATGCACCGTGGAAGCGGTGCAGCGCGCCGCGGACGAGGCGACGACGGAGCGCGTGACGTATTGACCAACCCGATGTAATCGCGATGATCCCGTCCGCGGAGCGCCGGGGGGCCTTCTGCAGTTCACGCACATCAAGGCTGTGTGACCGGCGACCGCCTCTAATCGCGGCATGGATATCAGCCTTTTGGAAAAATACGATCGGCGGGTGCCGCGATACACCAGCTATCCGACCGCGCCGCACTTCAAATCCTCGGTCGATTCCAGTGTGTATATGCGCTGGCTGGCATCGCTGCCGCCGACGATGCCGCTGTCCGTGTATCTGCATATACCGTTCTGCGACAGCCTGTGCTGGTTCTGCGGCTGCCATACCAAGATCGTCCGGCGCTATGGCCCGGTCTCCGACTATCTGGAATTGCTGCTGCGGGAGATCGACCTGGTCGCCGGACACTTGGGGGACCGGCGGCCGGTCAGCCATGTGCACTGGGGTGGCGGGTCGCCGACTATCCTGGCCGCCGACGATTTGCGCCGGCTGGGGCGTCGGCTACGTGATCGATTTGCGCTCCGGCCCGATGCGGAGTTCGCCATCGAGATCGATCCGCGCGGCCTTGAGGACGGGGTGATCGACGCGTTGGCGGAGATTGGCGTAAATCGTGCCAGCATCGGGCTGCAGGACATCAATCCGCGGGTCCAGAAGGCAATCAATCGGGTGCAGTCCCTGGAGACCACGGCGTCGGTGGCGGATCGTTTGTGCGCCGTCGGGATCGACTCTCTCAATGTCGACCTGATGTACGGCTTGCCCTTTCAGACCGTGAAGGACATCCGCGCCACCGTTGAGGCGGCCCTCACGCTGACGCCTGATCGGATTTCGCTGTTCGGCTATGCTCATGTGCCCGGCATGAAGGCCCATCAGCGACTGATTCCGGAGGAGGCCCTGCCGGATGGGCCAGCCCGGCTCGCGCAGGCCGATGCGGCAGCGGCGGCGTTGACGGCGGCCGGATATCGGCAGGTTGGTCTCGATCACTTCGCGTGCTCTGGCGATCCGCTGGCCAATGCCGCTGGCGCCGGACGGTTGAGCCGAAATTTCCAAGGCTATACCGTCGACCGGGCGCCGGCCTTGATTGGCCTCGGCCCATCGGCGATCGGCTCCCTGCCAGGGGGCTATGTCCAGAACGCGGTGCCGATGCATCTCTATCGCGAGGCGATCGACGCGGGCCGGCTTGCCACAGCCCGTGGCGTGGCGCTCGACCGCGAGGACCGGTTGCGGCGAGCAGTAATCGAGCGGATCATGTGCGATCTGCGGGTCGATCTCGCGGAAGTCTGCGCCGCCTATTCCGAGTCTCCGGCACTATTCGCGCCCGAACTTGCCCGGATGACGGACCTTGCCGATGACGGCATCGTCGATGTGGCTGGCCCGGAGATCCGGGTCCGGCCCGACGCAAGACCCCTGTTGCGCTGTGTCGCGGCCGTGTTCGATGCCTATCTGGATCCGGTCGGCGGGCGGCACGCCCGCGCGGTCTGACCCGTTGCGGTCATCGGGCTACCAGATTTCTTCATTGCCATAGTTGGAGAACTGGTCGCTTTCAGGCTCCCGGCCCCGCAAGGGGAGCATGATCGACACGTTGAGCAATTCATCCATGGCTACAGTCTGTCCAGGCTCCGGTCTCGGCGGGCGACGGATGTCGGAGAAGTCGAAAAGATCGGCAACATCGGTGTCATCGCCCGGTTTCGGCTCGATGGGGCCGTCGCCGCCGCAGAAATGGCTCTGGCAGGAGCCGTCCGATTGCTGTGGTTCATTGCCTGTCGGATCACGTCCGCCGGTGCCCTTGGGGCGGCGAGAGGGAGGGTCGTCGGAACGAGGGATATCGACCGTGCCGACAATGTCCCGAGGTTCGAAGCCGCCTAATATGACGGTGCCGTTGGAGATTTCGAAGGTTGTTGCCGGGTTTACGCCGTCGATGTTGATGACGCTGTCCAGAACACGGTCCGCGGTGCCGGTCGCCATCGTGATGTGCTGACCCACCAGCCCTCCCAAGGAATTCTCATCGCGACCCCCTGTTTCCGTAGGCACGGCGATGATCTCAGGCGTGATCTCGAAATTGATCAGCCCGTCGCCGTCGAAATCGACGGTCAGATTGGAAGCGCCGGCCCGCGCGGTGCTGCCAATCCTGGCGACGACCGCGCTGGCTTGCTCCATGCCCGGCGCCACCAGCCGGCCCAGCCCGGTGGCCGCCGCTGATGGTGCCAGGCCGGTGCCGCGGAACCCCGGATTCGTATTGCGGGTGAGTGTTGGCGCGATGCGCGCGGTGCTTGGCGCCAGCGGCCGGAGGACCGTTGTGTTCAAGGTTCGCGTCGGATTGAACTGTCGCAGGCTCGGCTGCACCGTGGTGATCGGATCAGCGAGCCTAAGAGCATTGTTGTTGAGCGACTGGCCCTGAGCCGCGACCGGCAGAGCCGCCAGAATTATGGCGCCTAGCAGGAAGGTCGCCCAATTCGCGGTCGGCAAACCGGACAGTCGGCTCAGCGCATTCGTCGGCGCCGGTGTTCGGGTATCGTTCATTTCGGCCTCATGGTTTCCAAGGCCCCACCGTAATTTCGACGGAGTCTGGTCCGCGGCCCTCACAGGATCGGCACAAGAGTGGTCGACCGCTGTGACCGGGCTCACAAGGCACGATTTATTCTGGACACCGGGAGGGTGCGCCGGCCGGGTGTCGCGTCAGTGGTGGAATTTCGATCCGGTATTGCCGATGACCACCGCCAGGCCGCTGATTCCCAGAGAGAGGGCCATCAGAATAATGCCCAGCCCCAATGCCAGCGAGAGATTGCCCTTGCTGGTTTCCAGGGCGATGGCAGTGGTCATGACGCGGGTGTGGTGGGCAATGTTGCCGCCGACGATCAACACGGCGCCGACTTCCGCGCTGGCGCGGCCGAAGCCGGCGAGCACCGCGGTCACGAGCCCGAGCCGGCTGTCCCACAGCAGTGTGCGAACCGCCCGCCAGGGCCCGGCGCCGAACGAGCAGAGCTGTTCCCGGTATTCTGTGTAGAGCTCGCGCGTCACCTGATGGGACAGGGCGGCTATGATCGGCGTCACCAGAATGCACTGGGCGATGATCATGGCCGCCGGCGTGAACAGCAGGCCGAGCGGGCCGAGCGGGCCGGCGCGCGACAGGATCAGATAGACGGTCAGACCGACCACCACCGGCGGCAGCCCCATCAGAGCATTCAACAGGATGATCACCGCCCGCCGGCCGGGGAACCGGAACACCGCCACCATGGCGCCGAAGGGCAGGCCTATGGCGGCCGCCAGCCCCACGGCGGTCAGGCTGATCGCCAGCGACCGCCCGACGATCCCGGCCAGCACCGGATCCAGCGACACGATCAGCTCCAGCGCCAGACCGAAGGCGGAGAGAATCTCGTTCATCGCTGGTTTCGTTCCGGTCGCTCAGCCGGCGGCGTGGTGCGGCGTTTCATCGGTGACGGGTCGATCCTGGCAAATGCTGGCGGTTCATTAGTGCCGCACGTTGCCGGAAGACTGATAGACCGTGGCGGAATCCCAACCCAGGCCGGTCAGGATGAAGGCCGCCGCGACCGCGATCAGAACCGTGGCTGCGACACTCAGAATGAACGATTGCATTTGCAGATCCCCTTTTGACGGGCCGAAGTTTATCGCAAATCGGTCCCGCGACTATTGTTACTCTTCATCGTGCCGGCCCGCCATTTCGACCAGGAAGCGAACCAACTCCTCCCGGTCCGACGGGTCGGGTATGCGTTGCAGCGGCATCTTCGAACCCGGCGTCAGCCGGTGCGGCCCGATGGCGAACAGTTCACTGATCGCCGTCTCGTCCCAAACGATCTCGCTGTCGGTCAGGGCCGGCGAATAATTGTACCCCGGCACGCTGCCGGCGGGCCGGCCGACCAACCGGTGTAATGTCGGGCCTGCCCGGTTGCCGCCATCGGGGGTCAGCGTGTGGCAGGCCCGGCAAGTCCCGAACAGCCGGGCTCCACGCTGGAGCGACGGGTCGTTCACCGCGACCGTCTCGACCGGTCGGATCGCCGTGCCGCCGCCATCGATGGCGGTACCGGTCGCCACGTCCCAGACCCGGGCGACATCGTCGATCCCGGCGGAAACCAGGCGTTGCCCGTCCGGCGAAAATGCGAGCGCCCAGACCGGGCCCTTATGGTCGATATCGCTGCGCTCGATAAGCCCGTTCTCGCGCCGCCAAAGCCGGACCCGGCCGTCAGCGCCGCCGGAGGCGGCCAGCAAGCCGTCGCGGGACAGGGCGACTGCAAAGACCGGGCCGTCATGGCCATGCAATTGATCGAGAGCAGTCCGGTTTTCGATGTCCCAGAGCCGAACCGTTTCGTCGATCGATCCCGAGATCGCCACCGCGCCATCGGCGGAGCCCGCCAGCGCGTTGATGCCGAAATCATGGCCGTCCAGCTGCCCGGCCCGCACCCCATCGGCCACCCGCCAGAGGTGGAGCACGCCTTCGCGATCAGCGCTGGCCAGCAAATCGCCGCCGGACAGGAAGGCGACGCCATTGAGACTACTGTCATGGGCCAGCACCAGAGACGCCGCTGAAGGATCGTCCAACTGCCAAATTCGAACACTCCGGTCCCAACTGGCCGAGGCGATCAGCCGCCGGTCCGGAGAAATGGCCACGGCGGTAATCTTGGCCGCATGGCCGTTGAATCGATGGCGCAGGGCGCCCGTCGTCAGATCCCAGATGGCCAGGGTGCGGTCGTCGCTTCCGGACACCGCAAGATCGGTGCCGGGCACGAACGCGACGGCATTGACCGCGGCATCGTGACCGTCCAGCCGGTGCAGGATGGTCTGCCGTTCCAGGTCCCACAGGATGACGCTGTAATCGAAGCTGGCGGTCAGGGCTTGTCGGCCATCGGGCGAGACGGCAATGCCCCGCACCGGGCCGCCATGGCCGACCAGTTCGGCGATGGCGGGGATAGGAACGCTGATGGATATCGTCAGGCCCAGGAACGCGGCGAATGCAAGCACCAACGGCACCCGAGTCCGCTGCCGGTTGAAACCGCTGTTACGGCCGGTTGCTGAGACGGCGCAGGGCAGGGCCATCCACCTCAGTCCGTGGAATGTTGGATGGGGCGCCGGAAATTTCCTGGCCGGTCGGCGTCTGCCGATATTGCGAGATCAAATCTCCGGTTCGCGCATCGATGGCCAAGGTCGTCACTTGGAAGGCGTCGTTGGTATCGCCACCGGGGGCCATCACGGTGACCGCATAGGCCAAGCCGCCATCTTCCAGGCGCATCTCGCGAACCCGCAGTACTTCGACCCCATAAGTCTCCTCGACCTGCTGCGCCGCCGCAGCGGCCGTCAGGCGTTGGGCGGAGGCCGGTGTGCTGGCCGCCGCCAAGACGCCCAGGGCGACTGCAACAGCACATAGCAGCCCGGCGAACCGCGCCCCGCCACGGCCACAGGATGTCCGATGAAACTCTGCCATGGCTATGCATCCTGCTGAGTGGATCGGGTCACCGGGCGCCGGCTCAATCGTCGCCGGCTGCGGGTTTCTTGCCACCGCTGTCGAGTTCCTTGACCCAAAGGCTGTGGTGCTCGCGGGCCCAGTTCTTGTCCACATGGCCGCTGCCCATGGCATCGAACGCGCCCTCCATGCCGATAGAGCCGATGTAGATATGGGCGACGATCACCACGATCAGGATCACCCCGACGATGGCATGCCAGATCTGCGAGAGCTGCATCTCCTGCATCAGAGTCAGCGATGTCGGCAGGTCGAAGCCGACAACGTTCAGCGCCGCGAATGTGGGGCCGAATATGGCGAACTGGAACGGGAAAAGGAGGGCGATGCCCGACAGGCTGATCGACAACCCACCCAGGATCACCAGCCAGAACAGGATTTTCTGGCCCGCATTGAATTTTTTCGCCGGCGGATGGCTGTGCTTGGAGAACAGCCCGCCGCCCTTGGAGAGCCACACCAGATCGGCCTTGTCCGGAAGGTTGTGGCGGACCCACAGAACGAAGATCACCGCCAGACCGACCATGAAGGCGAAGGCCAGGTAGTTGTGGGCGAATTTGCCCATCAGGGTCAGCCAGGCGAACGCCTTCGGCCCGAGGATCGGCGCCAGCACATAGCGGCCATAAAGCATATTCAGCCCGGTCAGCCCGAGCACGACGAAGGAGCCGGCGGTCAGCCAATGGCCGAAACGTTCGATTCCGTTGAAGCGCTCGACCGTCTGTTTGCTGGGGCCGGATTCGATGCGGATGCGGCCGCGAATGGCGAAGAACAGCGCCAGCACGATCAGGATGCCGAGCAGCGCCCAGCCGCCGAATACCGAAATCGGCCCGTTGCGGATCGCTCGCCAATTCTCGCCTTCCGACTGGATCAGCACGCCGGCCTGGTCGTTCGGGATCGAGACGCTGCCCTGCGCGCCCTGTCGGATGGCGCGCCAGATCGCGGCATCGCTTTCGCTGCCCAGGGAGCCGCCGGGAACCGTCCCGCCCTCACTGGCTGCCTCGGAGCCGGGCGCATTGCGATCCTGCGCCAGGGAGCCGGCAATGATGCTGAAGCCCAGGAACAGGGCGGTCATCACGAACAGCGCGGGCAGCAGCCCGGGGAGCAGTTTGCTCAGACGACGCATGGTGAAATCCCCCGACCGTCAGAAGTTCTGTTGATTGCCGCGAAAACGCAGTTCGCGGAGTTGCTCTTCGGTCAGCGGCGTGTCCGCCTGCCCTTGATAGACGCCCTTTTGCTGGATCAGGATCCGATCCTGCTCCTCCTCGCGGCAGGCGCCGACGGCCAGGGCTGATAGCGTGGCAAGGGCCAGCATCAACCTCCCCGATCGGGTGCTGATCATGCTCTGCTCTCCATCAGAGTGTCGTCTCGGATCCGGCATGCACCAGACTCCGCCATCCCAAAAATCGCGCATAGTCGAACGGCAGCCGAAGCCGCCGTTCGTTACATGATATCAGGATAATACGCCCATTATCCGCGCGGCGCTTTCAGTTCATAGGCAGTGCCCCAGCCCCAGGCGCCGGAACCGAAGCCACGGGCCACGACGCGCTCGCGATAGATGTCGGACACCTGATCGCCATCGCCGGCCAGCAGCGCCTTGGTCGAACACATCTCCGCGCAAAGCGGAAGCTTGCCTTCGGCCAGACGGTTGCGCCCGTATTTGGTGAACTCCGCGGAACTGGCCGTCTCTTCCGGCCCGCCGGCGCAGAAGGTGCATTTGTCCATCTTGCCGCGCGACCCGAAATTGCCGGCCTGCGGGTATTGCGGCGCCCCGAACGGGCAGGCGTAGAAGCAATAGCCGCAGCCGATGCACAGATCCTTGGAGTGCAGCACCACGCCCTGATCGGTCTGGTAGAAGCAGTCGACCGGGCAGACCGCCATGCAGGGCGGATCCGAGCAATGCATGCAGGCGACCGAGATCGAGCGTTCGCCCGGGTCGCCATCGTTGATGGTGACCACCCGTCGGCGGTTCACGCCCCAGGGCACCTCATGCTCGTTCTTGCAGGCGGTGACGCAGGCGTTGCATTCGATGCACCGTTCGGCGTCGCAGAGAAATTTCATCCGTGCCATGTCTGTTCTCCTTACGCCCGTTCGATCCGGCAGAGGGTCGTCTTCGACTCCTGCATCTGGGTGACCGAATCATATCCATAGGTCTGCGCCGTATTGGATGATTCGCCCAAGACGTAGGGGTCGGCCCCCGGTGGGTATTTGTCTCTAAGATCCTCGCCCTGGAAATGCCCGGCGAAGTGGAAGGGCATGAAGGCGACGCCCCGGCCGACCCGGTTGGTCACCAAAGCCATCACCCGGACTTTGCCGCCCTCCGGACCGTGCACCCAGACCATCTCGCCATCGCGGAAGCCCACGTTGTTGGCGTCGAACGGATTGACCTCGACGAACATGTCCTGCTGCAGCTCGGCCAGCCAGGGGTTCGAGCGGCTCTCATCGCCGCCGCCCTCATATTCCACAAGGCGTCCCGAGGTCAGGATGAGCGGGAAGTCCTTGGAGAAATCCTGCTTCTGGATCGACGCATACAGGGTCGGCAGGCGATAGGCCCGGCGATCCTCATAGGTCGGGTAGTCCGCCACCAGATCGCGCCGCGGGGTGTAGAGCGGCTCGCGGTGCAGCGGCACCGGATCCGGGAAGGTCCAGACCACGGCCCGCGCCTTGGCGTTGCCGAACGGGGCGCATTCATGCTTGATCGCGACCCGCTGGATGCCGCCGGACAGGTCGGTCTTCCAGTTGGTGCCGTCGCCGGCCACCGCTTCGATGGCGGCCCGCTCATCCGATGTGAGGTCGCCGTCCCAGCCGAGCTGCTTCAGCATCGCCATGGTGAATTCCGGATAGCCGTCGGTCAGCTCCGATCCCACCGAATAGGCGCCCTCGGCCAGCAGGTTATCGCCGTCGCGCTCAACCCCGAACCGGGCCCGGAAAGTCAGTCCGCCTTCGGAGACCGGCTTTGAGTTGTCGTACAGCAGCGGCGTGCCCGGATGGCCCATCTCCGCCGTGCCCCAGCACGGCCAGGGCAGCCCGTAATACTCGCCATCGGCAGGGCCGCCATTGGCCAGCAGCGTGGTCTTGTCGAAAGTGTGCTGGTTGGCCATGTGCATCCGCAGCCGCTCCGGCGACTGGCCGGTATAGCCGATGGTCCACAGCCCGCCATTGAGCTCGCGAGTGATGTCCTCGACCAGCGGCTCGCTGCCGTTGATTTCGATGTTCTTGAACATCTCGGCGGCGAAGCCGAGCTTGTCGGCCATCAGATACATGATCTCATGATCCGGCAGGGATTCGAACAGCGGGTCGAACACCTTGTCACGCCATTGCAGCGAGCGGTTCGACGCGGTCACCGAGCCATAGGTCTCGAACTGGGTCGATGCCGGCAGCAGATAGACGCCGTCTTTGCGGGTCGGCATCACCGCCGATGCGGTCGGATACGGATCGACGATGACCAGCAGGTCGAGCTTGTCCATCGCCTGCTGCATCTCGGGCAGGCGGGTCTGCGAGTTCGGAGCGTGGCCCCAGAACACCATGGCCCGGAGATTGTTGGGCTGATCGATGTTGTCGGCGTCCTCAAGCACGCCGTCGATCCAGCGCGATACCGGAATGCCGGTGCGTTCCATCAGCTCCTTGGATTCGAAGCGGCTGACCAGATAGTCGTGCTCCACATCCCAGACCCGGGACCAATGCTTCCAGGCGCCTTCCGACAGCCCGTAATAGCCGGGAAGGGTGTGGCTCAGCACGCCGAGATCGGTGGCGCCCTGGACGTTGTCATGGCCGCGGAAGATGTTGGTGCCGCCGCCGGCCACGCCCATGTTGCCGAGCGCCAATTGCAGAATGCAGTAGGCGCGGGTGTTGTTGTTGCCGTTGGTGTGCTGGGTTCCGCCCATGCACCAGATCACCGTAGCCGGGCGGTTGTTGGCCATGGTGCGGGCGACGCGGCGGAGCTGCGAACCCGGCACGCCGGTGACGCGCTCGGTTTCCTCAGGGTTCCATTTGGCGACTTCGGCGCGGATCTCATCCATGCCCCAGACGCGCTGGCGGATGAACTCGTCATCCTGCCAATCGTTCTCGAAGATGTGCCACAGAATGCCCCAGATCAGCGCCACGTCGGTGCCGGACCGCAGCCGCACATATTCGTCCGCATGGGCGGCGGTGCGGGTGAAGCGCGGGTCGCAGACGATCAGCGGTGCGTTGTTCTGTTCCTTGGCGCGCAGCAGATGCTGCATCGACACCGGATGGGCCTCGGCCGGATTGCCGCCGATCAGGAAGATCGCCCGGCTGTTGTGGATGTCGTTGTAGCTGTTCGTCATCGCGCCGTAGCCCCAGGTATTGGCTACGCCGGCGACAGTGGTGGAATGACAGATGCGGGCTTGGTGGTCGCCGTTATTGCTGCCCCAGAACGCATAGAATTTGCGGAACAGGTAGGCCTGCTCGTTGGAGTGCTTGGCCGATCCCAGCCAGTAGACCGAATCCGGTCCCGACTCGGCCCGGATGTTCAGCATGGTGTCGCCGATCTCGTTGACCGCGTCCTCCCAGCTCATCCGGGTCCATTCGCCGTTGACCAGCTTCATCGGATATTTCAGCCGCCGCTCGCCATGGGCGTGCTCGCGAACGCTGGCGCCCTTGGCGCAATGGGCGCCCAGGTTGAACGGGCTGTCGAACCCGGGCTCCTGGCCGATCCAAACGCCGTTTTGGACCTCCGCCTCGACGGTGCAGCCGACCGAGCAATGGGTGCAGACCGACTTGATGGTCTCGACGTCGCCGCCCGCGGCCTGCGCTTCGGCCTTCTGGATCATGCCGCCGGTCAGCGCCGCCGCGCCGGCCAAACCACCGGCCGTCAGGCCCGACCGCCGCAGGAACGTCCGGCGATCGATGGCGCCGCCGGTCAATCCGGTCAGGGCCCGGGTCATCCGCGAGCCGTTGGCATGTCCGTTAGCTTTTTTTCTGAGCATCTTAACTCTCCGATTCGAAGCGCGCGCCGGTGTCTCGAGCACTTGATGGGCGATCCCGGTCCGGGACCGGGTCTGGCGGTTGGCGGACTAGAATCGCGCCAGGTCGTAATAGGTCTTCACGTGATCGGTCTCGCGATAGCCTTCGCCACCGTCCTGATCCGCGCCGGCCGCCTGGGCGGGCTCGGAGGATACGACGGCAGCGCCGGCGGCCAGGGTCCCGACCCCGGCCAGTTTGAGGAAGTCGCGCCGGCTTTCCCGGAGCTTGGACTTGTCTTTGCTCATGTCACTACCCTCTCAACTCACCACTATTCCGCAAGACATCAGGCATCGACCATGCTGAACGCGGTCGCCTCGATGTCCATGAACAACCTGCCGGCCATGCCGATCGGCGCATACAGCCGCGACGCCTGCGCGGCCTCCAGATCCTTGAAGAAGCGCGGCGCCCAAGCCGCGATGTGGGCATTATAGAATTGCCGCTGGGCGATCAGATCGCCGGGCTCGGCGAACGTGCCTTCGATCAGCCCAGCCATCACTTCGCACAGCGCGGCGATATGATCTTCCGGTTCCTTGACCGACTCACTGCGCACCGCGCCGAGGCGCGCCATATCCTGGCGCAGCACGGCCAGCGGCCGCTCATTGAGGAAGCCTGTCAGGTAATAGGACGCGAAGGGAACCAACTCGCCACGCCCGACTCCGATAAACAAAGTGTGATATTCCCGACCCGCTTGATGAGCGGAGGTCGCCCTGGCGACACGCGCCAGAGTGCCAAGGGCCTTCCCCAGCTCGGTGTCGTCGCCGTCCAGCCCGCCGAGAATCGCCAGCCCGTCCACACCGGGCGGACGCGCCAAAACCGACGCCAACAGCCGGTATAGCTGAGCGCGGAGATGATCCTCTTCGGGAACGTTATTCTCAGAATTGGCCGCCGGAACAGGCATGGCGCCCATATGTTTCCCTACCCCTCGAGCCCGTCCCTTAGATCGGCGGGCGCTTTGATTGCTTAGAGATACTATGATCTTAAGCCGAACTCACTGCAACAGTTTGCGTTATTGCGCCGCACCATTAGGTAATTTTATTACTTTCGGGCATCTCGTCAGTCCCGGAGTCCGGATCGGGCTCCTCTAGGCCATCGACCGGTTCATTAGTCGCGTCGGTTGTGGCGACCTCCGGCGGCTCCTCGGATTGTGGGTCGTCGGGGGTCGTTTCGGGTTTGGGTTCCGGCATGAACCCCCGGCCGACCTTGTAGAGCGTTTTCAGGCCCTTGACGACGGTGGCGGCGTCGGTGAAATCGCCGTCGTAGTCGTTCAGCCCGTCGAGATGCGCGAACGCCGGATTGACCCGCCACAATTTGCGCATCGCCCGGTTCCGCAACTCCTTGGGCACCCCTTTTTTCAGGAACGGTTTGAAGTCGGACTCGCTGGAGAGGCTGTCGATATCCGGGAGATCGAGCGCCTCCGGATTGTCTTCGGGGCCGGTTTTCGGCGAATCATCGTCATGTTTCGGGCTGACGGCGGCCGATATGTCGTCGCTGTCGGGATCGGCCTCCGGATCCTCGATGGGCGGTACCTCAGTGGTCTTCTCGCTTTGGCGCGCGGCCCGCTTGCGGCGCGACCATCGGCGGATGAAATCGGAGTCTTCAGTCATGGCCGCCGCGTCCCTGTGCGCCGCCGCCTCCCTGTGCGCCATCCGGTCCTGGCGTTCCGTCCCGGCCCGATTTCCGGCCCATGCGGCCGCCGGTCGCGGTGCCGCCCTGGCGTTTGCGCTTGATGAAGGGTTCGTCCACGTGATGCCGGTCGATGAAGGCCTGCACCCAGGCGATCAGCCCGTCGGGCATGGGCAGGGTCTCGACAATGTCATCGCCATCCAACAGATCTTCCGCGATATAGGGCGACGCGGTCACCTCGACCGGGCGGTACAGCATGTCGCCTACGACGGCGCTGTCGGAACGCAGGGCGACATAGAGGGTCGGTGGATCGTTGCTCAGGTTACGCCGATAGGCCTCGGTCTCCTTGCGGTGCAACTCCAGGGGCAGCGTGCCGCCGAAATAGCGTACGAAACCTTCCCCCCGAAAAAGCTCGCTGCCGTGGGCCGCCGGGGCCTCGCCGGTCATCACCGCAACCGGCCGCCAGCGCCATTTCTGCCAGGGATTGTCGATGTCCTGCCGCTCGACGACAACGCCGACCGGCATGGTGACCATCCGTTCCAAGCCCAAACCCTCCTTCACGCAACGCCCCATGATCGCATGGTTCGGCGCGGTGTCCCAACCTTGAGGCAACTCAACCGCAAACGACCCCCATCGCCGCATTTCTGTTGGCCGCCGGGCCGGCCGTGTATAAATCCACAAAAGGGTCGCGGGAAAACCCCGCCGGGAGGAATGCCGACATGCCGGACGGAAAGATCGAAGGCAAGATTGGGGGCAAGATCTGCCTGATCTGTAGTTGCGAGGGCACGATGAAGCTGGATGCGGCGGCCCTGGCCAAGGCCCTCGCTCTGGGCGCGCCGCCGGAGATCCACACCCAGCTTTGCCGGGCCCAACTCGACAGCTTCAAATCGGCGATGGCCGGGGACGGCCCGGTTTTGGTCGGCTGCACCCAGGAAGCGCCGCTGTTCTCCGAGACTGTCGATGAGATGTTCGCCGGGCAGGAGGGCGGGCAAGAGGACGGCGGGGCGTCGGTCAGTTTCACCAACATCCGTGAGCGCGCCGGCTGGTCGGCGGAAGCCAAGAGCGCCACGCCGAAGATCGCCGCCCTGCTGGCCGAGGCCGCGCTCGACATCCCGGCATCGCCGTCGGTGTCGATGAACTCAGAGGGGCTGTGCCTGGTCTATGGCCGGGACGAGTCGGCGATCGAGGCGGCACGGCAACTCTCCGCCCGTCTTGACGTGACCGTGGTGCTGAAGGAGCCGGGCGAAATCGCCCCGCCGCGGGTGATGGACGTGCCGGTGTTCCGGGGGCGTGTCACTGCCATGGCCGGCCATCTGGGCGCCTTCGAGGTGATCGTCGACGATTACGCCCCGGCAATCGTCTCGTCGCGGGGGTTCCTGGCCTTCGAGGCCGGTCGTGACGGCGCCGCCTCTAAATGCGATCTGATCCTGGATCTGACCGGCGACCCGCCGCTGGTGCCGGCGCCGGAGAAGCGCGACGGCTATTTCAGGCCCGACCCCGGCAATCCGGCGGCGGTGCAGCGCGCCCTGTTCGATCTGGCGGATATGGTCGGCGAGTTCGAGAAGCCGCGTTACGTCGCCTACGATTCCGCGCTCTGCGCCCATTCCCGCAGCACGCTCACCGGCTGCACCAGATGCCTGGACGTCTGCCCGGCCTCGGCCATCCGCTCCGATGGCGATGTGGTGGCGATCGACCCGTATCTCTGCGGCGGCTGCGGCGCCTGCTCCAGCGTCTGTCCGACCGGGGCCGCGCGCTACGACATGCCGCCGGCCACGACGGTGCTGGAACGGCTTCGCACACTGCTGGCCGCCTATCACAATGCGGGCGGGGCAGGGCCGGTTCTGCTGGTTCATGATACCCGCCATGGCGAAGATCTGATGGCCGCCGCCGCGCGGTTCGGCCGCGGGTTGCCGGCCCGGGTGCTGCCCTTCGCGGTCAACGAGACCACCCAGATCGGCTTCGACTTCCTGGCCGCCGGTTTCGCCTATGGCGCGACCCGGATCCTGCTGCTGGTCGGGCCGGACAAGCGCGACGAGCTTGCCGGGCTGGCCGGCCAGATCGGCCTGGCCGAGGCGGTGATGGACGGACTCGGCTATGAGGGCGGCCGGGCTGAGGTGCTGGTCGAAACCGACCCAGAGGCGCTGGAAGCCGCCCTCTACGGCCTGGCCGAACGCTCGGCCGCCAGCCCCAGCCGCTTCCTGCCGCTCGGCGAGAAGCGCACGGTGACCCGCCTGGCGCTGGACCATCTGCATGGCCAGGCGCCCCGGCCGGTCGACCACCTGCCGCTGCCGCCTGGCGCGCCCTTCGGCACGTTGGAGATCGACGCCGAGGGGTGCACACTTTGTCTCGCCTGCGTCGGCGCCTGCCCGACCGGCGCGCTGCGCGACAACCCGGACCGGCCGCAGCTCGGCTTCGTGGAGGATGCCTGCGTGCAATGCGGCCTCTGCCGCGTCACCTGCCCGGAATCGGTGATCAAGCTTGCACCGCGCATCAGCTTCGTGCCCGAGGCCAAGCAGACGGTGGTGATGAAGGAGGAAGAGCCCTTCGAATGCATCCGCTGCGGCACCCCCTTCGGCACCCGCGCCTCGGTCGAGCGCATCTACGACCAACTCGCCTCGAAGCATTCCATGTTCAAGGACCCCAAGACCATGGAGCGGATCAAGATGTGCAACGACTGCCGGGTCATCGACCAGTTCGCCGACCCCGAAGCGCCTTTCGCCGGCGCGCCACGGCCGATGGTGCGGACGACGGAGGACGATCTGCGGGAACGCGAGGAGGAGATCGAGGCGGCGCGGGCGAAGCTGAAGGCGGAAAGGGCGGCGGAAGAGGCAGGGGATGCCGGGGAGACACAGAGCGAGGGATGACTGCGCGGATGTATCCCAAGTTCACATCGTCACAGCAGCGGTGTCATTGAAAACACCGACGCCGTTGACGGGTCGACCGTGACGACCACGGCGTTGACCTGTTCCGCGCCCATGACTTGAAGGCGGATCACATTGTCGAGCGGCAGGTCGTCATCTTTAGACCGGGTCAGCGGTTGGTCGATGATCAGACGGTGCTTGTCGCCTTGGACCACGAGCACCGGCCGTCCAAAGGCTTTTGCGCCTTTCCGGATCGCCTTGATCGTCTGTCGGAAACCTTCCTGCTGATCCTCGTCCCTGAACCGTTTCTTCGGCCGTCGGTCGCGCTCGACCCAGAGATTTGCGTGGGTGAAGATCACAAGGCCGTTCAAACCGGACGTGATGGCGGCCTCGAACCCGCTCTCGATCCAGCTCAGGTTGGCGTCATCCCGGGACCGGTAGTCGAAATCGGTCTCCGGGTCGCGGCCGAGATTGTTGTTGTCGCCGGTTACGTGGACGGTGAGGAACAATGTGTCGTCGATCCGCCAGCGCGCATTCTCCACCATGTCCCGGTGCGATGGATCGTCCGCCTGATGGTCGAGAGCCATCGGCGTCATGCCAAGGCTTCGCCCGGCCGGGAAGAATTTCTCGCGGATCGTGGCCAGCCGCTCCAGCGGATCGAAACTGCCGGCGCGCTCTTTGTGGCAATCGGCCCAATCGTTGTCGCCGGGTGTGTAGATCAAGGGACCGCTGAAAGTGCCGAAATGCGCCAGTACCCGTTCATAGCGCTCGTCGCTGCATTTCCTCTTGGCTTTCTTGATGTCGCCGACATGCACCGAGAATTCGGGCGCAAGCCGGTTGATCTGCTCGATGAGCGACGCGAATTTGTTGTGGTCCGATTGCTTGTAGGGCATGTCGCCCAACGCAATGAACGAAAATCGCCTGGTCATTTCCAGCGCCCGCCTTAATGGAGTTGAGCATACGCCTAATTTGACCAGGGCGTGCCGCTAGTTTGCCGGCAGCGGCGGCCCGCTATTGCCGCCGCCCACCGTGGATTGGCACAGCGCTTCGGCCCGTGACTTGAACAGCGCGGCACGGGGCTCGTCGACGATGCCGTCGGAAACCATCCGATCGATCTCGGCCGACCGTTCGGCGACGCACAGGACGACCGGATCGTCCGCCGCTACCGTAGTGGCGCCGTCCGGCGGGAAAAGATCATCGCGGTGGATGTAAGCGAGGGCGGCAGCGCACAGCAGGGCTATGCCGACGGCCGCGATGCGGGCCGCCGGTCGGTCCAATGCAGAGGGTGTTGGGCCGGTCCCGCTCAACTGAGCTCGATGTCCCCGTCGATGGCGACGTCCAGGCCGACGCCATCGATGGTGAGGGCGACCTTTGCTGTCAGGCGCTCCGAGCCGGACAGCTTGCCGGACTCCACGGCGTCGCGGATCGCCTGTTCGATCTCGCGCTGAGAGGTCACGCCGACCTTCTTCAGAAACTTGCGGATGCTCATGTTGAAAACGTCTTCGTCCATTTTCTATCTCCGGTGTTGCGACAGGTGGTTTTCGTGAGCCCCCTCACCCTCCCGCTTCGCGGGTCCCTCCCTCTCCCACAAGGGGAGAGGGAAACAAATTCAGCGCCGGCCGAAATGATCCCTCTCCCCAGCGCGGGAGAGGGAGGGACCCGACGCGTAGCGTTGGGAGGGTGAGGGGGCTCGAGAAATTCATAGGTTCACACCATCGGTCAAACTCTCTCAGCCAGTGGCAGGTTGACCAGCAGGTTTTGAGGTTTCAGGCGCAGATGGCCGGCGGTGGTCATGGCCGCGCCCAGATATACCGGCTTTCCAGCGATCTTCGCCAACATCTGGCCGGACTTGGCGAAGCGCAGGCGGAACAAGGCCAGGATGCGGGATTGCCGCTCCGCCTCCAGGAACTTGCCTTGGTAGAGGTCGTTGAGGATTCCGGTGGCCTCGGCATCCAGACCCACATGCCAGACCCATTTCTCGTCCTGGATGGATTCGACCGGCTGGATATTCACCTCGACGCCGAGCAGATGGTGGGTCCAGGCCTCCAGAACCCGGCACAAAGCGTCCAGCCCGTCGCGTCCGAAGCCGATATCCAGCACCATGTCGAAACGGTCGCTGCGTTCCCAATAATGCCCGGCGCTCTCCGAATTGATGATGTCCAGCTCGACCGTGCGCTCCACGGCACCGTCGGCCAGCAGATTGACCGGCGCGGTGTCGCCCAGGCTGGCGCGCATCTCGACGATTTCGTCATCGGCCAGCAGCACCGACTCGTCCAGGATACTGACCTTCTGGGCACGGAACAGCAGCTCCGCCGCGCGCAGGCGGATCGGGTCGGTGACCCCGTCCAGGATGTTGCGCAGGATCACATGGGCCATCTGGTCGATGAACAGCGGCGGCAGGGCGATGGGTTTGCCTCCGAACAGGCCGCGATAGCAAGCCTCCATCGTGCCGGCGGCGATCAGCCGGTCGCGCAGGCCGAGCAGCATCCGGTAATTGTCGGCGGCATCCGGGTCGGCCAAGGCCTTCAATTCGGCTTGTGGGACGGGCCGTCGCGGGGCCTCCAGCAATGCAGCATGCAGCCGACGCTCGGCATCGCAGGATTCTTCGACGGGGGCCATTTCCGGCCGGTGGAAATAGGCGCGCAGGAAATCGTCTGTGACCCGCAACCGTCCGTCCCCGTCGCGCTCCAGCAAGTGATAGCCGGAGGTCAGCCAGAATTCAGGGGTCGTCATCGTTTAGGCCCCATCATCGTTCAGGCATCCTCATCGGAGACGATCTCCCAGATCTTGGTATGCTCACCATCCTGACGGCGGTCGATGGCGCGGAAGCTCTCGACGATCCCATCGGGTCCGAAAGATCGTTCAACGATGATCAGCGTGCCGACCGGATGATCGCACAGGCTGGCGGCAAAGGCCGCCTCGTCGCGCGCCGCCGGGCGGGCAGCCTCGATATCGGGCGCGCCGTATTCGGCAACGAAATGCTCGGCCACTCGATCGATCACCGTTTCGTACTCGGCCTCGCCGATCTCGCCGACCATGACAAAGGTCGCGCGGCCGAAACTCTCGACGCCCAGGAAGCCGTTGCGAAAGGCCTGAGCCGGCTTGCCATCCAGGGTCTCCGGGTCGGCATTGGCGAAGGCGAATGCGCCTGATACCGCGGCCTCGCCTGGCTCCGCTGTCCGGTCGAAGACCTGCCAGTCGGACAGGTCGAGCTGCATGGTCTTCGGGAACCGCATTCGAGCCTTCGGCGTCCCGCGCCTAAAGCGCCCAGTTCGGCCGGTCCAATGCCGGGCCGAGTGGGATGGTTCTGAAGCCGGACGATTCGGAGTCGCCGACCGCAAGCAGCAGGCCGCCCTCATCGTCCAGTCCGACGAACCTGCCGGTCAGCGCGCCGTCATGCATCGGCCAATCGATGGGCTGCCGGTATCCCACCGCGCGAATCAGCCAGCTATCGCAGATCGGAGTGAACCCGTCCTCGTGCCAGCGATGGACCCAGGCAAGGAAATGCCGGGAAACGCTCTCGGCCAGCGATACCGGGGCGATCTCGGCGGCGCCCTCGTCGTACAGCGTGGTGACGTCCGGCCTTGAACCGGGAGACAGATCCTGGCGGTCGCCGATCACCGCGACGGTGATCCCCAGAACCTGCCAGTCCGGCGCGCCGTCGGCGCCGGTGGTCTCGGCGGTCGCGATCCTAATGCCGCCGGCCAGGGCGCCATTGACCATCAACCGGTCCGGCCAGCCGAATTCGACGGCGACCTCCGGCGGCGCCAGCGCGCCGATCGCATCGCCCAGCCCGACCAGGGCCACATAGGCCAGGAGCCCGGCCTTGGCCGCCGGTAGCTCCGGATGCAACAGGATCGCGCATTCCAGCCGGTCCGGCCGGTCGGACCAGAAGAATTCCCCATCCTCGCCGGTGCCGGTCGCCCCGAGCGCGGATGCGAAGGGGTTGGCATCGCCGGGGACGGATACCAGCCGATAGGCGGGCGGCAGCAGGGGTTCGTTGTTGGCCATGGCGCGTCATTGTTTCGGTCGGCGGCCATCGTTGCCCGAATGGTGGCCGGTTGTCACCGATCTCCGTTCGTCTTGCCCGTTCGGCCCGTCTTGCGCATGATCACCGGCGGTCGGCATCGTCGCCCGCCAATCGCGGCAGAAACCGCCAGGGGATACGGGTTGGATAGCCAGACAACGGAGAAAAGGGGCGAGACCGGCGGTCCGGTTTCCGGCTTTGGCGTGGACGGTGCCGCGCCGACGCCGATCCTGCCGATGATTGCGACCGACCTTCGATTCGAAGTCGATGGCCGGGCGCTCATCGATTGCGGGTCGTTCTCCCTGTCGGCCGGTACCCGCACCGTGGTGCTCGGCCCGAACGGGGCCGGCAAGAGCCTTCTGCTGCGCCTGTGCCACGGCCTGCTGTCGCCGACATCGGGAACCATCGCCTGGGCCGGTCTGCGCTCGCAGGCGGCCCGCGATCTGCAAGCCATGGTGTTCCAGCGGCCGGTCCTGCTGCGACGGTCGGTGGCGGCGAATATCGCCTATGTCCTGTCGGTGAAGGGGGTTCCCAGGCAACGGCGTCCGCAATGCCTGGCCGATGCGCTGGAGCTTGCCGGACTGACCGCTCTGGCCAATCGACCGGCCCGCGTGCTTTCGGGCGGCGAACAGCAGCGGCTGGCGATCGCCCGGGCCTGGGCGGTGCGGCCGCAGGTGCTGTTCCTCGATGAGCCGACCTCGAACCTCGATCCGCCGGCAACCGCCGCGATCGAGTCTCTGATCGAGACAGTGCACAAGGCCGGCACCAAGGTTATCATGACCACCCACGATCTTGGGCAGGCGCAACGGGTCGGGGATGAGGTGCTGTTCCTGCATCAGGGCCGGCTTCTGGAACAGGCGGCCGCATCCACTTTCTTCGAATCGCCGTCCGATCCGGTCGTCCGCGCGTTCATGGCCGGACGGCTTCCACTGTGACCGTAAGACGGAGTACGACAGGCAGGAGGTCGGTGCGTGGCTTGGCCGCCCTGGCCGGGGCGATTTTGGCGCTGGCGATCTCCGCCGGCCCCGCGGCCGCGGACGATCGCTACATCACCGTGGCATCGACCACATCGACCGAGAATTCCGGACTGTTCGAATACATTCTGCCGCAATTTACCGAAGCCTCCGGAATCGACGTACGGGTCATCGCGGTCGGCACCGGCCAGGCGATCGGACTGGCCCGGCGCGGTGACGCCGATGTGCTGCTGGTCCATCATCGACCGTCGGAGGAGTCCTTCATTGCCGATGGCGCCGGTGTCGAGCGGTTCGACGTGATGTTCAACGATTTCATCATTGCCGGCCCGGCCGACGATCCGGCCGGGCTGCGCGGCCTGTCCGATGCCGGCGAGGCGCTGTCGCTTGTGGCGGAGGCGGGGGCGGTGTTCGTTTCGCGCGGCGACGATAGCGGCACCCATAAGAAGGAGCTGGATCTGTGGAACGCGGCCGGACTCAGCCCGGCGGACTCCGATGGTAGGTGGTATCGCGAAACCGGCTCGGGCATGGGGGCGGCGCTGAACACGGCGAGCGGCCTGTCTGCCTATCTGCTTGCCGACCGCGGCACTTGGATCAGCTTCGCCAATAAGGGCGATCTGGAGGTGCTGGTGGAGGGCGACGTCCGACTGGCCAACCCGTATGGTGTCATGCTGGTGAATCCGGCCCGGCATCCGCATGTGGAAGCGGAGATGGGTCAGGCGTTCATCGACTGGCTGCTGTCCGAGCCTGGGCAGTCGGCCATCGCGTCGTTCAAGGTGGACGGCCAGCAGCTGTTTTTCCCGAACGCGGACGGTACGGGGAGCTGACGGTATCGGTCCACGAGACTCGTCGGCCCCCGAGATTTGTCGGGCCCGCGAGATCTGTCGGGATTGAACTTGAACGAATGGATGGAAACGGCCGCAGGATTGCGGCCACAGGGAGGAAGTGCGCGATGAAGTTGCTGCGATATGGAGACCGGGGCCGGGAAAAGCCGGGCATGCTGGACGGCAAGGGGCGTCTCCGTGACCTGTCCGGAGTGATCGCCGATCTGGCGGGGGATGCCTTGCTGCCGAATTCGATCGACCGGCTGCGCGCGATCGACCCTGATTCGCTGCCGGTCGTCGACGGGTCGCCACGGCTCGGCCCCTGCGTCGGCGGAGTCGGCAAGTTCATCTGCATCGGCCTCAACTACGCCGATCACGCGGCGGAATCAGGTCTCGAGGTGCCGTCGGAACCGGTCATCTTCATGAAAGCGACCAGTGCCATCAACGGCCCCAACGACGATGTCACGATCCCGCGCGGCTCGCGCCAAACCGACTGGGAGGTCGAACTCGGGGTGGTGATCGGAGCGCCGGCGAAATACGTTCCGGCGAACAGCGCCCTCGACCACGTCGCCGGCTATTGCGTAATCAACGACTATTCGGAGCGCGAGTATCAGATCCATCGCGCCGGGCAGTGGGTGAAGGGAAAGAGCGCTGACGGCTTCGGACCGCTCGGCCCCTGGCTCGTCACAGCAGACGAGGTGCCCGACCCGCAGAACCTGCATCTGTGGCTGGAAGTTGATGGCCATCGCTACCAGGACGGCACCACCGAGACCATGGTCTATGGCGTCGCCCATGTGGTGAGCTATCTGAGCCATTTTATGAGCCTGCAGCCCGGCGACGTCATCTCCACCGGCACCCCGCCAGGAGTCGGCATGGGCCAGAAGCCCGAGCCGATCTATCTGCGGGAAGGCAATGTGGTGCGGCTGGGCATCGACGGGCTGGGCGAGCAGCAGCAGCGCCTGGTGCAGGACTAGGCAGTGCAAACGGAACGGGTGCGGACCGAACCGGCTCGAACGGAGCGGGCGCGCCTCTTCGAACGGATTTACACGCTCGTCCGCCAGATACCGCCCGGGCGGGTGGCCACCTACGGACAGATCGCCGGGATCGTCGGATGTACTGCCCGAGTGGCCGGCTATGCGATGGCGGCAACGCCGAATGGGGAAGGCGTGCCTTGGCAGCGGGTGATCAACAGTCGCGGCGAGATCAGTCTGCGGCCGGGGGACGGCGCGTCACGCCAGCGGGAACTGCTGGATGCGGAGGGTGTACGGTTCAACCCTGCCGGCCGGGTCGATTTCAGTGAGAGCCGCTGGGCGGGGCCTGGCTGGGAATGGCTGGAGCAGAATGGCTATGATCCCGGTGCCTGAAGATCACCATGGCCGGTTTGCAGGCTAAGATTGCTGGACATCCTGGTCGGCCAGATCATCGTCCAGCATCTGCCGGATGTGGAGGGCCAAGGCGGCCTTGCGGTAAGGTTTGGCGATCAGCGCCACATCATCGTCCAACATCTCATAGCGGCGGCCGGCGTATTCGGCGAAGCCCGAGGTGAAAAGAACCTTCAAATCCGGCCTCCGTGCGGCCGCCTCGCGGGCCAGCATGGCGCCATTGACACCCCGTGGCAGCGCCAGATCGGTGAACAGCAACGCAATCTCCGGTTCCTGATCCAGAATGGAAAGCGCCGAATTGCCATCCGAGGCGGTGAGTACCGAGTAGCCGAGGCTGTGCAGCATGGTCTGGGCCACCCGGCGCAGCGATGCGTCATCCTCTACCACCAGGATCATCTCACCGGCACCCTTCGGCGGTGGCGAGGGTTTGATGGCCGCCACCCGGCTCAGCGGCCGGGCGGTGCGCGGCAACCAGATCGTCACAGTCGTGCCGGCGCCCGCCGCGCTGACAATCCGGATGTGGCCGGCAGACTGCGTGATGAAGCCGTGGACCATGCTCAATCCCAGGCCGCTGCCCTGGCCCACATCCCGCGTGGTGAAAAAGGGTTCGAACGCGTGGGATAGGACGTCGTCC
Source organism: Inquilinaceae bacterium (assembly GCA_965237625.1). Taxonomy (GTDB): domain Bacteria; phylum Pseudomonadota; class Alphaproteobacteria; order DSM-16000; family Inquilinaceae; genus JABDIP01. The sequence continues at coordinate 162,558 of CBDEGD010000018.1, read as the reverse complement.
GACATACCGGCACCGGTATCACAAACCGACAGCACCACATATTGCCCGGGCGCCAGCTCGGCGGGCCGGTCCACATCGCCTTCTTTGACAGTCGCGTTGGCCGTGCTGATCGTCAGCGTCCCGCCATCGGGCATGGCGGAACGCGCGTTGAGCGCCAGATTGATGATCGCCGTTTCCATCTGGGTCGGGTCGATCAGCGTGTTCCAGAGCCGGCCCGACAGCAGTGTGCGAATCTGGATTGTCGTGTCCAGGGTACGACTGAGGAGTGTTATTGCCTCCGTGACCCGCTCGTTGAGATCGGCGACCCGGGGGCGCAAATTCTGTTTGCGGGAGAAAGCCAGCAGCCGGCTTGTCAGATCGACGCCTCGGACAGCAGCGAGCATCGCCGATTTGGCCATCTCGGTGCTTTCCTCGGAGAGGCCATCATCTTCCTGAAGCAATTCCAGATTGCCGACCATGACGCCGAGCAGGGTGTTGAAATCATGCGCGACGCCGCCGGTCAACTGCCCGACGGTCTCCATTTTTTGAGCCTGTCGGAGCTGCTCCTCGGTGCGCTTCTGGTCGGAGATGTCGCGATAGATTGCCGAAACGCCGACAATCTCATCGCGATCGTCATAGACCGGAGAAGCGGTGAGGGACACATCAACCAATTCACCGTTCTTGGTGCGTCGCACGGTCTCGTAATTGGTGATGCGCTCGCCCTGTTTGACCCGGGCTAGAATGCCCGTCACCTCCTCCAGGCGGTCAGGCGGCGGCAGGATGGCAATCGACTTGCCGATGATGTTCTGGCCTCCGTAGCCGAAAATACGTGTCGCGGCGTCATTCCAACTTGTGACGATACCGTCCAAATCCAGGCCGATCACAGCGTCGGCGGTAGAGTCGACAATGGCCGCAAGCTGAGTCGCCCGCTCCTCTGCCTCCATAATCGCGGTGACGTCCGTGTGTATCGAAACGGTGTGACCGTCATCCTTGCGTTCGGAGTGACTTTGGATCCAAAGACCGTTGGAGTATTTCCGGATGTCTGGAGCGGCCGCGGAATTCGGGGCTTCGAGTTGCTCGGCAATCCACGACTCCAACGCTTCCTCTCCATCGACTCCGGCCGGTCGCGCCGCTTGCCGCAGCAGGTCACGCCGCGCCACGCCACGCTGGAGCAGTGATCCCGGCAGCGACAGGATGTGGCAGTAATTCTCGTTCCACAGCAGCAGCCGGTCGTGTTCGTCAAACAGCGCGAAGGCCTCGGCGGTGTCGGAAATATCCAACCATTGGCGCCGTTCCGTCTGGAACTGAATCAGTAGGGCGGCGTTCGCTTGTTTGGTTCTGATCTCGTCAAGCACGGCGCCATAGGCGACCCGGGTCGATCCGAGCATCGCCAGAGTCATCACCAGCGCCATCGCGGCCAGTCCGAAATAGACCGGATCGCCCTGGGCGACGAAGTACGCCGCGCAAGGCAACAGGGACATCAGGATGAATCCGGCCGCCGCGCCGGGGATCGCGGCCAGGGTCGTCGACGCGCCGCCGGCCATGGCCGCGATAACGATGACCAGCGCCAGTTGCTGCGGCGGCGGCACGATCGGCAGAAAGGCAACACCTGATCCCCAGACTGCTCCGGCCGACCAGGCAAACGCCTTCGCCTTGCGCGGCCCGCGCTCGCTAACCCGGGTCTTTGCCGGCAGGCCGCGACGGTTCCACCATCGGACCAGCACGATTGCCGCGATCGAGTAATGGGCACCGACCCAAAGGACAACCCATGGGCCGACCACCGCCGGCCAAAGAACGCCTGCCGTTAGGCCTGACGCCGCCAATGTGACCAGCGCATTGATCGGCGTCTGGCGGGCAAAGCTGGCCATCTGCGCCGCACGGATCTCGGCAGCATCCGCGGAGTCGCCGGTCGGCTGGCCGAATAACCAGTAACAAAGCACGCTCATGGTTTGGCGTTCCAGTCGCCTGCTTGCCGCTGATGGCAGTTCGTGAAATATCCCATTCTATTCCTGGCGGTTTTCCCGTCGGCTTCGGCCCCGAGTGTGCACCGAAGGCCGCCCGGATGCCAAATCTTCATGCCGTGAGCGATGCCGCCAAAATGACGCATGCCGGCCTATGGAAGATCCGTCCCGACGGCTCTCTGAAGTTGGTAAACGCCCGGTTAAGTAATGTTAACGACGCGTTAAGCATTTCTACATAGCATTTGGCAATAATTGCTTAATCAAGACTATAGGATGGAGAGCCATATCTTCAAACCGGAATACCAATAACATATTGAAAAACATGTATAAATGCCGTAATGACTTGGTAGTCGCACACAATCGTGTGAAATTTTCGATCAACGGAATACCACATATTGTGTAGCAGAGCCGTCGATATAGGCCATATTGTGTGTGTACCGAGAATGATAAAGAAGTGTTAACAACAGATACAAAAAATCCTTTGCAATTATTTGGTCACGGGCAAATACTCGGCTTCGCGATTGGGGATGGTTTGCATTCCGGGATGCCGAAGAGTACCTGCCGCAAATCTGTGGGGATGGCAGGGACCGACGGACCCATTGGGAACGCGACCTAATTAAGGACCTCGGCATTTGGGGTGCAGCCGGTCCGATCGCTGGGAAGCTGCAAGTTCCATTTTGGAGGGGCCGCAAGGTCCTCTCCCATGTTGCGGGGCAGGTTTGTTGGGGGGCTGCAGTTAGCCGGTGGGAAGCATTCCCGCCGGTCTCGCGTGGTGACATGGGAACGGCGTGCTCCTTGAAAACATGGAGGCGCGCCGACAAAAGGGGACGGATGAGATGGCCAGGATTCGGGGCACAAACGGCAACGACAATCTGAGCGGGACCGATTTCCGCGACCGCATTGACGGACGGCGCGGCGATGACTTTATCGATGGCGGCGGGGGCGACGACCGGATCAATGGCGGCCGCGGTGAAGACGAGATCTATGGCGGCGCCGGCAACGACCGGATCAACGGCGGCCGCGGCAATGACTTCATCGATGGCGGCGCCGGCAACGACCGGATCAATGGCGGCCGCGGTGAAGACGAGATCTACGGCGGCGCCGGCAACGACCGGATCAACGGCGGCCGCGGCAATGACTTCATCGATGGCGGCGCCGGCGATGATTTCATAAATGGCGGATCCGGTACCGACACCGTCTTCTATTCCGGCTCGATCCTCGACTACGACATCCAGCGCTCTGGCGGGACCACCACGGTCACCGATCTGAATGCCGCGGATGGCAATGATGGCAACGATACGCTGCAGCGCGTCGAAGTGGTCGAATTTTCGGATTTCACGCTGTACCTGAACCAGAACAACGGCCCGATTGCCGGCGACGACAGTGTGTCGGTCGGCGAAGATTCCGCGATGAACATCGCGATCACCGATCTGATGGCGAACGACCGGGACTTTGACGGCGACACCATCTCGTTCGACAGTATCGACACGAGCGCGACTCTGGGAACGGTCATCGTCAATGGGGACGGCACCCTTTCCTATGACCCGAATGGTGCGTTCGAAAGCCTTGGTGAAGGCGAAAGCGCGACCGATACGTTCAGCTACACCATCGCCGATGGTGAAGGTGGCTTTGCCACGGGCACCTGCACCGTCAATGTGATGGGCGCCAACGATGCGCCGGTCGCCGCCGATGACGCGGCGGGTACCAATGAGGGCGACGTACTGAACGTCGCCGCCAATGGCGTCCTGTCGAACGACAGCGACCCGGATGCCAACGATATGCTGACGGTCGGCGCCGTAGAGGGCCGGGAGTCCAATGTCGGCGAGACGTTTGAACTCGGCTCCGGCGCGCTGCTGACCATGAATGAGGATGGCAGCTACAGCTACGATCCGAACGGTGCGTTCGATGACCTTGGCGTCGACGAGATTGCCACCGACACCTTCACCTACACCGTCACCGACGGCCAGAGTGCGCCCAGCGCGGACCCGGTGCAGCGGACCCTGATCGATGAGAGCTTCGACGGCGGTACCGGCGCGTTCTCCTATGTCGACGACGCGTTCCGCGCGACCGGCGAACCCACCTATGCCGACGGCACCTGGGGGGGCGGACTTGGCCAGAATGGCGGCGGCTTGCAGATTGTGCTCGGCGGCCAGGACAATGCCGATATCCAGGGCATGTCCGGCGGCTGGGAGACCACGATCTCCGTGCCTGAGGACGCCTCGGGCAGCCTGACTTTCAGCTACAACATGTCGCTGGCGCAGAACTATGAAGCCGGCGAATTCGCGCAGGTTCTGGTCAGCGTCGACGGTACGCTGCAGGGCTCGGGCGGCAATGACTACGTGGCCGAGCTGAGCGGCGACGGCAATGGCGGACCGGTGACGAGCACCGGTTGGCAGACCGTCACCATCGATCTCGGATCCCTGTTGGCGGGCGACCATACGATCGCCATCGGCGGTTACAACAATTTGAAGACCTTCAACGACGAATCCGTCGACATTCGCATCGACGACATCCAATTGACCACCGACAGCACGCCGATGGCGCAGGAGTCGCTGCTCGATGAGAGCTTCGACGGCGGTGCCGGCGCCTTCACCTATGTCGACGATGCGTTCCGCGACACGGCAGAGGCCGACTATGCCGATGGCGCCTGGGGCGCCGGATTTGGCGAGAATGGCGGCGGCCTGCAGATTCTTCTCGGCGGTCAGGACAATGCCGACATCCTGGGCATGTCCGGTGGCTTCCAGACCACGATCAATGTGCCCGAGGACGCCTCAGGCACGATGACGTTCCGCTACAACATGACGGCGACGAGCACCTACGAGAACGATGAGTTCGCGCAGGTCATGCTCAGCGTCGACGGCACCTTGTATGGCGCCAACGGCAACGATTTCGTGGCCCAGTTGACCGGCGACGGCAATGGCGGACCGGCAATGACGACCGGTTGGCAGACCTTCACCGTCAACCTTGCGGATTTGGCACCGGGCGACCATACGGTCGTCATCGGCGGCTACAACAACAAGAAGACTTTCGGCAACGAATCCGTCGAGATTCTGATCGACGATGTTCAGTTCACGGCCGAGACCCCGACGGATCCTCATCCGGATACCGCGACGGTAACGGTGACCATTACCGGCACCGAAAACAATGCGGCACCGGTGGCCGATGACGAGAGCTTTTCGGTGGATGAGGATGCCGCTCTGGCGATCGATGTCTCCGAGTTGCTGCTCGGCGACACCGATGCCGATGGCGACACACTCAGCATCGTGGCCATTGACGGCCAGGCGCCTGAAGTCGGAACCGCGATCGAGCTGGGATCCGGCGCCTTGCTGACGCTGAACGACAACGGCACTTTCAGCTACGACCAAAACACTGCCTTCGACAATCTGGCCGATGGCCAGCAGACGACGGACACCTTCATCTACACCGTCGATGACGGCAATGGCGGCACCGACACCGCGACGGTGACGGTGACCATCACCGGCACCAATGACGGCCCGGTGGCCGTGGCCGATGCGATCGGCGCCGGCGAGGATGCTGTCGCCGCCACGACGGGCAATCTGCTGGGCAACGACAATGATGTGGATAGCGGTGACAGCCTGTCGCTGACCTCCGTAGCGAACGGGACCGGCACGGCTACCGCGATCGCTTCGGGCGCCGCGGACGTCGAAGTGGGTCTCGCCACGCTGGGCGGGACGCTGACCATCTCGTCGGATGGCAGCTACAGCTACAACCCGGACGGCGCGTTCGAGAGCCTTGCGGAAGGCGCGACCGCCAGCGAGACGATCACCTACACGGTGACCGACAGCCAGGGCGCGACCGACACCGCGACGGTGACGATCACCGTGACCGGCACCAATGACGGCCCGGTTGCCGTGGCTGATACGGCTTCCGCTGTCGGAGGCGGCGCGATTGTCGTTCTTGCCGAAGACGGTCTGCTGGCCAACGACACAGATGCCGACGATGGCTCTTCGCTGTCGGTGACCGACATTGCCGGGACGACGATTGCTGCCACCGGCGCAACGCTCGTAAACCTGCCGTCCGGCGCCACTCTCGTGATGAGTGCGGATGGGAGCTACACCTACATCCCGCAAGGCAGTGCCACCACCGACACCTTCACCTACACGGTAACCGACGAGTTCGGCGCGACCGATACGGCGACAGTGACCATCGATATCGAGCAGAATAACTCGGCGCCGATCGCCATCAATGACGCGAATGGCCAGTCGACCGACACTTACACCATCACCGAGGATGCGCCGACGACCGTGAACGGCGTTCTCGATAATGATATGGATCCGGATGGCGACGTCCTGACGGTGACCGCGGTCAATGGAACGCCGTTGGATGGCGGCCCGATGACGGTCGACACCGATGGGGGCGCCTCGTTGACCATGATGGTCAACGGCCACTACACCTACGATCCGAATTCGGCATTCGAAAGCCTGGGCGCGGGCGAGACCGCCACCGACACCTTCACCTACACGGTGGATGACGGCCAGGGCGGTACGGACACCGCGACCGTGACGGTGACCATCACCGGCACCAATGACGGCCCGGTTGCGGCGACTGATCTGGTTGGCGTCGGCGAAGACGACCTTGCAGCCACGACCGGCAGCCTGTTGGCCAACGACACCGATGTGGACGCCAACGACAGCCTGTCGGTGACTTCGGTCGAGACCGGGCTTGGTGTGACGGCGATTGCCGGCGCCACGGGTGTCGCCCTGAACATGGGCGGTGTGCTGACCATTTCCTCGGATGGCAGCTACAGCTACAGCCCGAATGGCGAGTTCGACAGCCTGACAGCTGGCCAGACGGTGTCCGAGACGGTCACCTACACGGTGAGCGACGGCAATGGCGGTACGGACACCGCGACGGTGACCATCACCGTGACCGGCGCCAATGACGGCCCGGTGGCCACGGCGGATGTTGTGGGCGTCGGCGAAGACGACATTGTTGCGACGACCGGCAACCTGCTGGGCAACGACAATGATGTGGACGCCAACGACAGCCTGTCCGTGACCTCGGTGGAGACCGGCCTGGGCGTGACGGCTATTGCCGGTAGCACAGGTGTCGCCCTGAACATGGGCGGCCTTCTGACGATCTCTTCGGATGGCAGCTACAGCTACGGCCCGAACGGCGAATTCGACAGCCTTGCTGTCGGCGCCACCGCGACCGAGACGGTCACCTACACGGTGAGCGACGGCAATGGCGGCACCGACACCGCGACGGTGACCATCACCGTGACCGGCGCCAATGATGGCCCGGTTGCCACGGCGGATGTCGTCGGCGTCGGTGAGGATGACATTGCTGCGACCGGCAACCTGCTGGGCAACGACAATGATGTAGATGTCGGCGACAGCCTGTCGGTGACCTCGGTCGAGACCGGGCTCGGTGTGACGGCGATTGCCGGTAGCACGGGTGTCGCCCTGAACATGGGCGGTGTGCTGACGATCTCCTCGGATGGCAGCTACAGCTACAGCCCGAACGGTGAATTCGACAGCCTGGCAACTGGCCAGACAGTGTCCGAGACGGTCACCTACACGGTGAGCGACGGCAATGGCGGTACGGACACCGCGACGGTGACCATCACCGTGACCGGTACCAATGATGGCCCGGTGGCCGATGCCGACAGCCTGTCGGCCGTGGAAGATGTGGCGCTGATCTTCAATGCTTCGGATATGTTGACCGGCGACACCGATGTCGATGGCGGCACCCTGAGCGTGAGCGCCATCGAGGGCCAGACGCCGGTGATCGGAACCCCGATCGCCATTGCGGGATCTGCCGCGACGGTGACGCTGAATGCCGATGGCACCTACAGCTACGACCAGAACGGCGCCTTCGACAGCCTTGCCGTCGGCGCGACCGCGACCGACACGTTCACCTACACGGCGAGCGACGGTCAGGGCGGCACCGATACAGCGACGGTGACGGTGACCATCACCGGCACCAATGACGGCCCGGTTGCCGCGGCTGATCTGGTTGGCGCTGGCGAGGACGACATTGCCGCCACGACCGGCAACCTGCTGGGCAACGACAACGATGTGGATGTCGGCGACAGCCTGTCGGTGACTTCGGTGGAGACCGGGCTCGGTGTGACGGCGATTGCCGGCGCCACGGGCGTCGCCCTGAACATGGGCGGTGTGCTGACGATCTCTTCGGATGGCAGCTACAGCTACGGCCCGAATGGCGAGTTCGACAGCCTGACAGCTGGCCAGACGGTGTCCGAGACGGTCACCTACACGGTGAGCGACGGCAATGGCGGCACCGACACCGCGACAGTGACCATCACCGTGACCGGCGCCAATGACGGCCCGGTCGCCACGGCGGATGTTGTGGGCGTCGGCGAAGACGACATTGCTGCCACGACCGGCAACCTGCTGGGCAACGACAACGATGTGGATGTCGGCGACAGCCTGTCGGTGACCTCGGTCGAGACCGGACTTGGTGTGACGGCGATTGCTGCCGGCGCCACGGGTGTCGCCCTGAACATGGGCGGCGTGCTGACGATCTCCTCGGATGGCAGCTACAGCTACGGCCCGAATGGCGAGTTCGACAGCCTGGCAACTGGCCAGACAGTGTCCGAGACGGTCACCTACACGGTGAGCGACGGCAATGGCGGCACCGACACCGCGACGGTGACCATCACCGTGACCGGTACCAATGATGGCCCGGTTGCCACGGCGGATGTCGTCGGCGTCGGCGAGGACGACATTGCCGCCACGACCGGCAACCTGCTGGGCAACGACAACGATGTGGATGTCGGCGACAGCCTGTCGGTGACTTCGGTGGAGACCGCGCTGGGCGTGACGGCGATTGCTGCCGGCGCCACGGGCGTCGCCCTGAACATGGGCGGCGTGCTGACGATCTCCTCGGATGGCAGCTACAGCTACAGCCCGAACGGCGAATTCGACAGCCTTGCTGTCGGCGCCACCGCGACCGAGACGGTCACCTACACGGTGAGCGACGGCAATGGCGGCACCGACACCGCGACGGTGACCATCACCGTGACCGGCGCCAATGACGGCCCGGTTGCCACGGCGGACGTTGTGGGCGTCGGCGAAGACGACATTGCCGCGACGACCGGCAACCTGCTGGGCAACGACAACGATGTGGATGTCGGCGACAGCCTGTCGGTGACTTCGGTGGAGACCGGACTTGGTGTGACGGCGATTTCTGCCGGCGCCACGGGTGTCGCCCTGAACATGGGCGGTGTGCTGACGATCTCCTCGGATGGCAGCTACAGCTACAGCCCGAATGGCGAGTTCGACAGCCTGACAGCCGGCCAGACAGTGTCCGAGACGGTCACCTACACGGTGAGCGACGGTCAGGGCGGTACGGACACCGCGACGGTGACCATCACCGTGACCGGCGCCAATGACGGCCCGGTGGCCACGGCGGATGTCGTCGGTGTCGGCGAGGACGACATTGCCGCGACGACCGGCAACCTGCTGGGCAACGACAATGATGTGGACGCCAACGACAACCTGTCGGTGACTTCGGTGGAGACCGCGCTGGGCGTGACGGCGATTGCTGCCGGCGCCACAGGTGTCGCCCTGAACATGGGCGGCGTGCTGACGATCTCCTCGGATGGCAGCTACAGCTACAGCCCGAACGGTGAATTCGACAGCCTTACTGTCGGCGCCACCGCGACCGAGACGGTCACCTACACGGTGAGCGACGGCAATGGCGGCACGGATACCGCGACGGTGACCATCACCGTGACCGGCGCCAATGACGGCCCGGTCGCCACGGCGGACGTTGTGGGCGTCGGCGAAGACGACATTGCCGCGACGACCGGCAACCTGCTGGGCAACGACAATGATGTGGATGTCGGCGACAGCCTGTCGGTGACTTCGGTCGATACCGGGCTTGGTGTGACGGCGATTGCCGGCGCCACGGGTGTCGCTCTGAACATGGGTGGCCTTCTGACGATCTCCTCGGACGGCGGCTACAGCTACAGCCCGAATGGCGAATTCGACAGCCTGGCAACCGGCCAGACAGTGTCCGAGACGGTCACCTACACGGTGAGCGACGGCAATGGCGGTACGGACACCGCGACGGTGACCATCACCGTGACCGGCGCCAATGACGGCCCGGTTGCCACGGCGGACGTGATCGGCGTCGGCGAGGACGACATTGCCGCCACGACCGGCAACCTGCTGGGCAACGACAATGATGTGGATGTCGGCGACAGCCTGTCTGTGACTTCGGTGGAGACCGCGCTGGGCGTGACGGCGATTGCTGCCGGCGCCACAGGTGTCGCCCTGAACATGGGCGGCGTGCTGACGATCTCCTCGGATGGCAGCTACAGCTACAGCCCGAACGGCGAATTCGACAGCCTTGCTGTCGGTGCGACCGCGACCGAGACGATCACTTACACGGTGAGCGACGGCAATGGCGGCACGGATACCGCGACGGTGACCATCACCGTGACCGGCGCCAATGACGGCCCGGTCGCCACGGCGGACGTTGTGGGCGTCGGCGAAGACGACATTGCCGCGACGACCGGCAACCTGCTGGGCAACGACAACGATGTGGATGTCGGCGACAGCCTGTCGGTGACTTCGGTCGATACTGGGCTTGGTGTGACGGCGATTGCCGGCGCCACGGGTGTCGCCCTGAACATGGGCGGTGTGCTGACCATTTCCTCGGATGGCAGCTACAGCTACAGCCCGAATGGCGAGTTCGACAGCCTGACAGCTGGCCAGACGGTGTCCGAGACGGTCACCTACACGGTGAGCGACGGCAATGGCGGTACGGACACCGCGACGGTGACCATCACCGTGACCGGCGCCAATGACGGCCCGGTGGCCACGGCGGATGTTGTGGGCGTCGGCGAAGACGACATTGTTGCGACGACCGGCAACCTGCTGGGCAACGACAATGATGTGGACGCCAACGACAGCCTGTCCGTGACTTCGGTGGAGACCGGCCTGGGCGTGACGGCTATTGCCGGTAGCACAGGTGTCGCCCTGAACATGGGCGGCCTTCTGACGATCTCCTCGGACGGCGGCTACAGCTACAGCCCGAATGGCGAATTCGACAGCCTGGCAACCGGCCAGACAGTGTCCGAGACGGTCACCTACACGGTGAGCGACGGCAATGGCGGCACCGACACCGCGACGGTGACCATCACCGTGACCGGCGCCAATGATGGCCCGGTGGCCACGGCGGACGTGGTCGGCGTCGGTGAGGATGACATTGCTGCGACCGGCAACCTGCTGGGCAACGACAATGATGTAGATGTCGGCGACAGCCTGTCGGTGACCTCGGTCGAGACCGGGCTCGGTGTGACGGCGATTGCCGGTAGCACGGGTGTCGCCCTGAACATGGGCGGTGTGCTGACGATCTCCTCGGATGGCAGCTACAGCTACAGCCCGAACGGTGAATTCGACAGCCTGGCAACTGGCCAGACAGTGTCCGAGACGGTCACCTACACGGTGAGCGACGGCAATGGCGGTACGGACACCGCGACGGTGACCATCACCGTGACCGGTACCAATGATGGCCCGGTGGCCGATGCCGACAGCCTGTCGGCCGTGGAAGATGTGGCGCTGATCTTCAATGCTTCGGATATGTTGACCGGCGACACCGATGTCGATGGCGGCACCCTGAGCGTGAGCGCCATCGAGGGCCAGACGCCGGTGATCGGAACCCCGATCGCCATTGCGGGATCTGCCGCGACGGTGACGCTGAATGCCGATGGCACCTACAGCTACGACCAGAACGGCGCCTTCGACAGCCTTGCCGTCGGCGCGACCGCGACCGACACGTTCACCTACACGGCGAGCGACGGTCAGGGCGGCACCGATACAGCGACGGTGACGGTGACCATCACCGGCACCAATGACGGCCCGGTTGCCGCGGCTGATCTGGTTGGCGCTGGCGAGGACGACATTGCCGCCACGACCGGCAACCTGCTGGGCAACGACAACGATGTGGATGTCGGCGACAGCCTGTCGGTGACTTCGGTGGAGACCGGGCTCGGTGTGACGGCGATTGCCGGCGCCACGGGCGTCGCCCTGAACATGGGCGGTGTGCTGACGATCTCTTCGGATGGCAGCTACAGCTACGGCCCGAATGGCGAGTTCGACAGCCTGACAGCTGGCCAGACGGTGTCCGAGACGGTCACCTACACGGTGAGCGACGGCAATGGCGGCACCGACACCGCGACGGTGACCATCACCGTGACCGGCGCCAATGATGGCCCGGTGGCTACGGCTGATACCGGCATCACCGATGAAAACACGATCCTGAGCCAGACGGTCCCTGCCAATGGCGTGCTTGCCAATGACAGCGATCCGGATGCCGGCGACACCATCACCGTTACTGCGGTAGAGGGCTCGGGGGCCGGCATCGGCGCGCAGATCACGCTGGCGTCCAACGCGCTGTTGACCATGAACGCGGACGGCACCTACAGCTACGATCCGAACGGCCAGTTCCAGTTGCTCCTTGACGGCGAGACGGCGACTGACACGTTCACCTACACGATCACGGATAGCAACGGCGCCACCGATACGGCGACCGTCACCGTGACGATCACCGGCGTGTCGAATGCTCCTCCGGTCGCCAATGACGATGCGGTCACGATCACCGAGGACGATGTCCATGTGGTCGCCGGCGTTGATCTGCCGACCGGTGGCCTGTTGGCCAACGACATCGATCCGGATGGCGATGTGATGACCGTCAGCGCCGTCCAGGGCGTCGGTGCCAATGTGGGAACCCAGATCGTTCTTGCATCGGGTGCGCGTCTGACCGTGAACGCCGACGGCGGCTACACCTACGATACTTTCGGCGCTTTCGACTACCTTGCCGATGGGGCGACCGCCACCGACAGCTTCACCTACACGGTGGATGACGGCAACGGCGCCACCGATACGGCGACCATGACGGTCACCGTGGCGGGTGTGAATGACGCGCCCGTCGCCGTCTCGGACACATACGTCGTTGCTTATGACGACTCCACTGAGATCTCGTCACCAACCATCCTGGCCAATGATTTCGATCCGGAAGGCGGCGCGTTCACGCTGATATCGATCGACGGCCAGGCGGTGGGTCCGACCTTCGACGAGGTGTTTGTCGTCTTCGAGGATGGCGACGGAAACCCCTGGAACAACAACGAGGTGGCCATTCGCGGGGACCTCAGTATGGAATTCTTCGTCAACAGCGACGAGGCGTTCGACCTGACGTTCGGCCAATCGATATCGGTGGGTCCGGTGGAATACGTCATTCAGGACTCCGCCGGTGCGACCAGCGTTGGAACCATCAATTTCGTGATCGCCAACAACACCTTCTCGATCCAGGATCTGGACGGAATCAACGGCTTCACGCTCAATGGCACCGGCCTCCTAGAGGGGTCTGGCACCTCGGTAAGCGGCGCCGGCGATGTCAATGGCGACGGTTTCGAAGATTTCGTCATCGGCGCCAGCCGGGCCGACAGCGTCAACGGCACCGGCACCGGCACCAGCTATGTGGTTTACGGTGACGCCAATGGACCCGGCGCCAGCATGGACTTGTCGGCCCTGGATGGCACCAATGGCTTCGCTATTCACGGCGCGGTCCCCGGACAGCTGACCGGCAATTCCGTCAGTGGAGCGGGCGATGTCAATGGCGACGGATTTGCCGATATCATCATTGGCACGGAGGAGACCGCCACCAGCCCTCATACCAGCTATGTGGTGTTTGGCAGCGATGCCAATAATGGCGCCAGCGTGGATCTGGGAAGCCTCGATGGCTCCAACGGCGTCGCGATTACCGGCATAGATGTGAATTTCGGCACCGTCACGGTCGGGTCGGCCGGCGATGTCAACGGAGATGGGCTTGCCGACATCGTCATCGGTTCCGACGCCGCGGGAGCCGGCAGTGATACCACCGGTTTCGTTGGCGAGAGCTATGTCGTGTTTGGCCAGGCCGGCGGCTTCGGTGCGGCTTTGGATGTGTCCAGCCTCGACGGGACCAACGGCTTCAGTATCTCAGGCGACGGCACATCGACTTTCGGCAATTTCGGCTCTGCGGTCACCGCCGGCGATTTGAACAATGATGGCTATGACGATCTCGTCATCAGCGCCCCGGAATTTGACCCCAACGGCGTCAACAATGCCGGTGAAGTCTACGTGGTCTATGGCGGAGCTTCCGGGATGCCGGCCAATGTCGACGTTGCTTCGCTCGATGGCACAGATGGTTTCGCGATCAGCGGCAACAACATCGGCGAAGGGATTGGTAGCGCGGTCAGTTCGGCTGGCGACATCAATGGTGACGGCATCGATGATCTGGTGGTCGGCGCACGTGGCACCGACGGCGGAGATGGTGGCGCCTACGTCGTCTTCGGCCAGAATGGTGGCCAAGCCGCTAACCTAAGCGTTGGAGACCTGGACGGCACCAACGGCTTCCGGATTGCGGGCGCCTCCGAAAATGCCAAAGCTGGCTGGTCGGTATCCATGGCCGGCGACATTAATGGTGACGGTTTCGACGACATCATCATCGGCGCGCCTGGTGTGTTAGCGCCAGATGGTTACTACTCCGTGCCCGATGGCGGCGAAAGCTACATCGTGTTTGGTTCCGACGGCGGATTTGGCGACACCGTGTATCTGAATCAGCTCGACGGCCAGAACGGCTTCGTGGTTGGTGGCGTGGAAGGCGCAGATATGTTCGGTAGCTCGGTCAGCGGCGCCGGCGATGTCAATGGCGATGGCTATGACGATCTGATCATCGGAGCGCCGGTGGAGAACCAGGATGCTGGCGCGAGTTACGTCCTGTATGGCCGTGACTACCACGGCGCGGTTACCCACCAAGGTACCGCGGTGGCTGAAACGCTGACCGGCGATGCCGGCGCCAATACCATGATTGGCGGCCAGGGGGATGACTTCCTGAGCGGCGCCGGCGGCCTGGATGTGCTGTATGGCGGTCAAGGTAACGATACCCTGGCGATCTCCGACCTTGCGCCGCAGCGGATCGACGGTGGCACGGGTGAGGATGTGTTGCAGATCGACGGCGCCAGCCTCACCATCGATCTTGGCGACCTGCCGATCTCCGGCATCGAGGCGGTCGACATCACCGGCAGCGGCGGCGATACGCTGACACTGGACGTGATGGACGTGCTGAGTGCCTCCGATACGAGCAACGTTCTGAGGGTGTTGGGCGACGCAGGCGACCAGATCACCACCGAGGACCTCTGGATCAAGGAAGTGGACCAGGTGATCGAAAGTGGTGTGACGTTCGATGTCTACACATCCGGCCAGGCGACGCTGATGATCGACGCCGATATCGACAATACCGGGGTGATCGTCTAGCGCGTAACGTCCGAACGACCTACGTCGGTTCCGGCCGCCGACCGGGTGTCGTGAGACATCCGGTGGGCGGCCGGACTTCGTTTCGGATCTGCGACCGTTTTCACGGCGCTTTACCGAGGCTTTACCCACCCGGTGGTTGAATGCGGTACGGGTGCAGTCGCCCGATCCCCCAAACCATGGCCGGATACCGGTGCCCATATGACCAATTCCAGCGATACCGCCGCAACGGAGACCAAGGCCGCGGCTGAACAGCCGGCGGCCCCTGTGCTGAAGCTGGAGCCGTCGCCCGGCCTCGCCGAATGGCTTCAGGAGCGTCGGCTGAGCCTGGCCTTCACGACCTATAATCAAGGCAAGCTGTTCCTGGTCGGGACCCAGCCGGATGGTCGATTGTCGATCTTCGAGCGCACGCTCGACCGCTGTATGGGGTTGGCGGTGAACGGGCCCGGCTTCTTCATCGGCACCAAGCATCAGATTTGGCGGTTCGAGGATGCGCTTCAGCCAGGGCAGGAAAAAGACGGCTACGACCGCATTTACCTGCCGCAGGTCGGATTTGTGACCGGCGGACTTGATGCCCATGACATCGCCGTCGACAAATCCGGCCGGGTTCTGTTCGTCAATACGCTATTCGGATGCATAGCCACGACCAGCGAATTGCACAGCTTCATCCCTGTTTGGAAACCGCCCTTCGTGTCAGCCCTGGCACCCGAGGACCGTTGCCATCTAAACGGCCTTGCCATGCGCGACGGCTTGCCGGCATTCGTGACCGCGGGTGCCGAGACGGATACGTCGGATGGTTGGCGTGAAAACCGCGTTAGTGGTGGGTGCGTGGTCAGCGTCGAGGATGACGAGACCGTGCTGCGCGGCCTCAGCATGCCGCATTCACCACGCTGGCATGACGATCGGCTTTGGCTGCATGATTCCGGAACCGGCAGGTTCGGGCATGCCGACCTGAAAGACGGGAGTTTTGAGCCGGTGAGCTTTTGTCCCGGATTTCTGAGAGGATTGGATTTCGCGGGCGACTTCGCCGTGATGGGGACGTCAAAGCCGCGCAGCGACACTTTCCAAGGCCTGCCTTTGGACGAAATCCTGGCTCGGAACAAGGCCGATGCCGAATGCGCCCTCAATATCGTCGACCTGCGTTCCGGCGTGGTGGAGCATACCTTGAAGATCGAGGGCCTAGTCACCGAGCTATACGACGTCGTGCTGTTGCCTGAGACAATCCGGCCGATGGCCATTGGGTTCCAGGGCGACGATATCAATCGCGTAATCACGATCGGCGAGTGACGCACAGGTCCTAAAGCCCGATCCTCCAGCGGCGGCGGTCAGGCCGTTCGGCCCATTCCAGCGCACCACGATGCTGGAGCCTGCCGCTGCGATGGGCTACAAATCGTTCCGGCTGGACAAGGTCTATACTCTGCCCGCGCAGCCAGTGTGCGCCTGTCAGGGCCGGGGCCTGCGGAAACATTCATCGTCTTGCGGGGTGAGATGGACGGCTTTGTTGTCTTGGTGCGGTTCGAGTTGAAATCCGGCACCCGCGCGGCGTTTATGTCTTTGGTCAGGGTGAATGCCCGCGCATCCGTTCGCGACGAGCCAGGCTGCCGCCGCTTTGACGTGCTGACGCCACATGACGGCACCGATGTGGTCCATCTCTACGAAATCTACGATGACCGGGCCGCTTTCGAAGCGCACAAGCAGACGCCGCACTACCTGGTCTTCAAGGCCGCCTCTGGCGAGCTGGTGCAATCGCTTACGCTGGACGAGTTGGACCTGACCGAAAACGCATCTGCATAGGGCGTTCGGGGTCGTGGCCTGAATCAATAACCGTCGAGATCCCGAATGCCCCGTTTCGCCGCCAATCTCAGCATGATGTTTACCGAGCTGCCTTTCCTGGAACGCTTTGCGGCGGCAGCCAAAGCGGGCTTTAGAGGCGTAGAGTTTCTGTTCCCCTACGACCATTCGCCGGCCGAACTTGCCTCGCGGCTTCGGGATCGAACCTCGAACAGGTGCTGTTCAATACGCCGCCCGGAGATTGGGAGGCTGGCGAGCGAGGCCTTGCCGCCCTGCCGGGCCGCGAGGGCGAGTTCGAAGCCGCGGTGGCGAGGGCGATGGCCTATGCCGCGGAACTGCAATGCCCGAGAATCCACGTCATGGCCGGTATCTGTTCGCCAGCGATCGATCGGGCGGCCGCACAGAGCGTGTATGTGCGGAACTTGAAGGCCGCCGCCGCGGAGGCGGAGCGTTTCGGGATCACGCTCCTGATCGAACCGATAAACCCGCGCACAATGCCCGGCTATCATCTCACCCATCAGGCACAGGCTCGGGAAACCCTGGAGGCGGTGGCGGCGGCGAACCTGCGTATCCAGCTCGATCTCTTTCACTGCCAGATCGTCGAAGGGGATCTGGCCACCACCATTCGCAAAGAGCTGGAACTGGTCGGCCATATACAGGTGGCGGGCGTTCCGGATCGGCACGAGCCGTCGACGGGAGAGATCAACTACCCATATCTCTTCGCGTCGCTCGACGAGCTCGGCTATCCGGGTTGGATCGGCTGCGAGTATCACCCGGCAGGCAGGACCCTGGATGGTCTTGGCTGGGCCAATGACTACGGTATTGGCAACGTAGCAACTGCACCCCGGCACGGCTGAGCAATTCGCGTAGAGAAGGCCGGATCAGTCTGTCTGCCAACGCCGCTACTGCATATCCAGTTCCATCGTTCATGTTGATATGGCGGGCCGGGGCCGGCAAAGTCGGTTGGTAGCTCATTGAAGGAGGGGCGTGGGAATGGCCGAAACAGCCTTGATCGTTGGCGCCGGTGCCGGTTTGAGCGCGGCCTTGGCACGCCGTTTCGCACAGGAGGGCATGCGGATCGCGCTCGCCGCCCGTTCCGCCGAGAAGCTGTCGGGGCTCGCTGCGGAGACCGGTGCGCGTGCCTATGCCGCCGACTGCAGTGAGCCGTCCGGGGTCGATCAGGTGTTTTCAGCTGTGGCCGCCGATATCGGTGCGCCGGATCTGGTCGTCTACAATCCGAGTTTCCGAACCCGGGGGCCGATCGCCGAACTTGATCCGGCCGATGTGGAGCGGGCGTTGCGGGTCACCTGTTTCGGCGGCTTTCTCGTCGGCCAGGCGGCGGCACGGGGCATGCTTGCAAAGGGCCATGGCACGATCCTGTTCACCGGGGCCTCGGCCAGTGTCAAGGGATATGCGAATTCCGCCGCTTTCGCGATGGGCAAATTCGGCCTGCGTGGCCTCGCTCAAAGCATGGCGCGCGAGTTGTCGCCGAAGAATATCCATGTCGCCCATTTCGTCATCGACGGCGCCATCCTGCCGCCAGGCGGAGCAGATGGCGATCCGTCCATGGATAGTCGGCTGCGGCCGGATGCAATTGCAGAGACTTATCTGCAGATCCATCGCCAACACAGGAGCGCCTGGACATCTGAGGTGGAATTGCGCCCTTGGGTGGAGTCGTTCTAGCGTCGCCCCATGGGCCGACATCGCGTAGCGCGGCATCCGGCGAGGGCGAAACTCCGGCGCCTGAAATGGTCAGTTGAGCTGTTCGACCTGATCTAGGATTTCGTCGGCGATCGCCTGTTTCAATTCGGGCGGCAGCATCACGGCGGGCACCCACTCTCCGCCCGGCCGGCGGAATCTCGGTGCTTCCACCGCCAGCATGCCGGTCGGTTGCCGCATCACCCGCACGCCCTGGATCGCCATCTCAACGTCATTGACGGTCACAACCACCGTCGCCAGGGCGCAAAGGCGGCCGGAATCGACCCGCTCTACGCGGACGACTTCAAATGAAACCTCTACTGAGTCTGAATCCAGTGTGCTCATGTCGATCGTCCGGCGCCGATGCTCGACCGTATCAGGGACCCTATCAATAGCCTCCGATCCCTCTGTTGGCGACATCTTTCGCGCAGGACGTTCGGCAGCTGCGGCGATGTTCAAGCGTCGCAAAGGCCTTCATTTCAAAGGGAAAAAGATGACAAATGAAATTTGAGGAAAAATCGAATTAAATTGAATTAGCAGAGTTTCGGGCCGTTCTATTCGTTGCGGCCTCATCGGCATCGCAAGGAGTGATGCAGAGAATGCTTTCGGAGTTCTCGTTCTCCACTCAATGGTTTCTTAATCGCCCCAAGACATCATTGGCGCCGATCGAGCCCATTTAGTGAACGGCCGATTTTGGCCGGAGGAGTTGGAGTGTTTCGAAAGATGCCCAGATTTTCCGCTCTGGCGATCCTGACGGTCGCCGGGCTGATGGCGTCCGCGTGTGTCATGAAGGACCCGAAATTCAGTACGGCAGCCATTCCAGATGCCGCGTTGGCGCATGACGCGATGGTCATGATCGGAAGCGATGGCGACACGACTGTGCTCAACATGCCGGCAAGCCTGTGCACGGATCCCCGATTTGGCCGGCCCGCTGGCCGGACATCGGCGGGAGCCGTTTCGATTCCCTGTTGGGATGGTTCCTGAACGATTTCGTTCGTACCGGCCCCGCCGTTTGGGCCGAGCCTGATGATCGGCACCCGATGACATACTCGGGATCTGAACTGGATCTGGGCTCGGGGTAGGATAACGCACCACGCCGGCATTCCTGCGGCCGAGTTGGCTTGGTCCGGCGCCGTGCGGCGCAAAATTTCTTCGAATCCTGCAATTTGGTGATGGAGGTCACAGTCGGACCGCGGCCTATGGGGATAGTTTCCTCTGGCGTCCGCGGAGGCGGTCGCGTAATTTAGAGTTAAATTTGCGTTAACTCCGTCATTTGCAGGGGTTCGTTATGAAATCGACAATCATCAGCGCCGCCATTCGAGCTGGCGTCGTTTGCAGCGTAGCCGTATTTGCAATGCCCGCCATTGCTCAAGAAGGGGCGATTCCACAGGCCGACCAAATTATTGAGGCGCTTTCGGCTCCGGTTGCAGCACCGGCAGGAGTCCGTGTCAAAGGCGGCGGTCGTGGCCTTTCCGTTCAGATGGAGCCGGTAGCATCTCCCTCCATGGATTTCGCCGTCGAGTTCCAGCTGGGTTCAGCGACGTTGACGTCGGAGGCCATGACGGTCCTCGATCAGTTGGGTGAGGCACTTACGTCCGAGACACTGTCGCCTTATGCCTTCAAGATTGCCGGCCATACCGATGCGACCGGGCCGGAAACCTTCAACCTGCATCTTTCCGAGGAGCGGGCCAGGGCCGTGGAAGACTACCTGGCCGCACGGTTCGGAATCGACCGGCGACGCCTGAATACGGTTGGCATGGGTGAGAGCGTGTTGCTGGATTCGGGCAATCCTTTCAGCCAACAGAACCGGCGCGTCGAGATTACGAATATTGGCTCGTCTGGCGGCTGATCCGATCGAAAATCCGGGGAGACAGATCCCCTGAGATAGGCCGGCGTCCAGTGGCGCCGGCCCATCTTTTTTTTGTCCGCGCCGGTGTGTGGGAAAAGCGGCTGGGCATTGGTTGTTCCCACTGTTCCAGCCAAGAGTCATTGAATTTTCGGAAAATTGTCTGTACACTTGATTAACACCTGAAGATTTGTAAAAAAATCGTTAAGGGCAGGGGCAGATGTACTTCGTAAATAACCGGGCCGGGCGGGGCAGCCGCGTCGCCCGTTTTTCATTTAATGCAAAAGAAATCCTGTTGGCCTTCTGTCCGAACAGACTGTCGCCGCAAAATCACTTTCACGGCTCTTCTCAGTCAATACTATGCGGGACCTTGCGCGTAGCACGATTTGGTTTTAAGTCTGCATTGATTTTCGCGATGTCGACGCTGACTCTGCTGTGGATTTCTGGGCCGACTCTGGCGCAGACTCCGCCACCGGCAGGAGAATTGCGACCAGGAATCTCACCGGATCGTGTGCCGCCGCTGGCGCCTTCGCGGCCGGATCCAGATATTACCGCCCCGGCCGACCCGTCGACCAGCCTGCCTGAGGGCGCCGAATCGGCACGTTTCTTCCTGGCGGATATCGTCATAGATGGCGTGACGGTATATGGCGAGGCGGAATTACTGCCGCTATACGCAGAGTACCTGCAATCCGAGATCAGCCTCGCCACGCTGTACGGCATAGCCTCTACAATTGAAAGCCGGTACCGTGACGATGGCTATATCCTCAGCCGCGCAATCGTGCCGGCTCAGTCGGTCAGCGACGGCGTGTATCGCATCCAGGCGATCGAAGGCTACGTCACCAATGTTGTCCTGGAAGGCGAGGTCGGGAACAGCCGAGGGCTGGTCGAACAGTATTTGAACCACATCCCGGAAAGCCGGCCGGTCAATATCGCCGAAATCGAGCGCTACCTGCTGCTGATGAACGATCTGCCGGGGATTACCGGCACCGGCGTTTTGAGGCCGTCCGGCGCTGAAGTCGGCGCCGCGGAACTGGTGGTCAGCGCGCAGCGCAAATCGGTTGACGGCTTTGCCCTGTGGGACAATCGGGGGTCTGAATTCACCGGTGAGCAAGGCATTGCGCTCGGCCTGTCGGGAAATTCCTTCACGCCGTTTGGCGAGCAGACGGAGTTGGTGCTGTTCTCGGCGCTTGATGACGACGAACAGCGTGTCGGCCAGATCACCTATAAACAGCAGATTGGCAGCGACGGTCTCACATTGCTGGGTATCGCCTCCTACGGTGAATCGGAACCAGGCGGTAGCCTGGAGCCTCTGGTTATCGAGCAGGAAACTCTGTTTTTCTCGGTTGAGGCCGAATACCCGTATGTGCGATCCCGGCGGTTCAACTTCAGCGTCTCCGCCGGGTTCGACTATATCGATCAAGACAGCGATTCACTTGGTTTGGCGATTGCGGAGGACAGCCTTCGCGTTTTGCATGCGACGGCGTTCTTCGACTATCGCGACAGCTTCGACGGCGCGAATTTCGCGGAGATCGGCATCCGGCAGGGCCTGGAAATCTTGGGCGCGAGTGAGGAAGGCGACATTGTTTCCCGCAGCGAAGGCAAAAGCGATTTCACATCCATCAATTTGGAGGCGGCACGATTGCAGCGCGTGACTTCCAATTTGAACCTGCTGGCGAAAGTCGGGGGCCAGTACGGGTTCACCGAATTGCTGTCGAGCGAGGAATTCGAGGTCGGCGGCATTACCTTCGGTCGCGGCTACGACCCGGCCCAGCTGACCGGGGATAGCGGCGTCGGGGGCCTGGTCGAGTTGCAGTTCAATCAGGCGCCTAGCCTGCCGATCCTGCAAAGCTATCAACTCTACGCTTTCTATGACGTCGGTGTCGTCTTTAACACCGATACCGGCGCTGAGCGCAGTGAATCTCTGGCGTCCGCCGGTCTAGGCGTGAGAACAAATTTGACAAATTGGCTGGCCGCCGATTTTGAGGTCGCTAGGCCGCTGACGAGAGAACTGGAGAACCGCGCCACCAATCGGGACTCGGACCGGTATTTCTTCCGATTGACCGGCCAGTTCTAGGTCGGGCCCGGCCAGATGTCGGGAATTAGGGATTGGCCCCATGGCGCCTGGTCGCTGCGACAGCAGTGTGACAGGTGGGGCCTTGAGTTGGTGCAACGAAGATACAGGCACGTTACTTCGTGTTAGGAGGGATCGACGATGGGCGGTAACCGAACGGGCGGACAACGCACCGCAACCTCGCGGCAGGTCCAGGACGGCAGGACACTGTCACGGCTGCGCAGGCACTATCGGGGCAGCACGGCACTCAGCAACAGAGCCCTGTTCTGGGGCGCCCCCCTGGTTGGCGCCGCCCTGCTGAGCGCGGTTCCGGCGGCCGGCAATCCGACCGGCGGTTCCGTCGTCGGCGGCAGCGCCACGATCTCCGGCGAGGGTACCGGCTCCGTCACCATCAACCAGACGACCGACCGCGCGGTACTTCACTGGGACGATTTCTCCATCGACGCCGGCGAGACGGCCCAGTTCGTCCAACCGGGATCAGGCTCCATCGCGCTGAACCGGGTGACCGGCACCGCGGAATCGATTCTGCTCGGCACGCTGAAGGCCAACGGCAATGTCTGGCTCGTCAACCCGAACGGCGTTTTCGCCGGCGCTGGTTCGATCATCGACGTCAACGGCTTCCTGGGCACCACCTCCGATGTCTTCGATACCGATTTCCTGGATGGCGACAACCGGTTCAATTTCAACACGCCCTCCGCAAATCCGGACGCGATGATCGTCAACCATGGCGAAATCTCGGTCGGCGAGCGGGGGCTGGCGGCGCTGGTGGCCCCCGGCGTCGAAAATGACGGCATCATTGCCGGCCGCATGGCCCAGGTTGTGCTGGGCGGCACACCGACTTTCGCGCTGGACTTCTCCGGCGACGGGCTGTTGAGCTTCCAAGTCGGGTCACAGGTCGCATCGGCGCCGGATGGCCTGACCGACCTGGTCACCAATTCCGGCCTGATCGACGCGCCCGGCGGTGTGGTTCTGCTGACCGCCAGCACCCTCGACGGCGTGGTCGACAACGTCATCAACATGTCCGGCGTGATCCAGGCCCAGAGCCTGACCACCGTCAATGGCCGGGTCATCCTCTCGGGCGGCGATCAGGGCATCGTGCGCGTATCCGGCAGCATCGACGCCTCAGGGTCGGATGCCGGCGAGACCGGCGGCACGGTGAATGTGCTGGGTGAGTTGATTGCGCTGGATCTGGGCACGACGATCGATGCATCCGGCGATGCCGGCGGCGGAACCGTGCTCATCGGCGGCGACGCGCACGGCGGCGGCGGGGTGCAGCGGGCCCGCCGCACGGCGGTTGTTGGAGACACCATGATCGACGTCAGCGCCACCGGCAATGGCGATGGCGGCAAAGCGGTGATCTGGTCTGACGATTACACCTAATATGGCCGGGCACATCGATGCCCGCGGTGGTGCGCAGGGCGGCGATGGCGGGTTCGTTGAGGTTTCCGGCGGACAAGGATTGGGCTTTGTCGGCACGATCGACGCAAGTGCGGCCATGGGTAACGTCGGCTCGATCCTGTTCGATCCGATAAATGTGCTGATCCAGGGTAATGTCGCCGATCCGGGCCGCGATGATTCGGAGATTTCCGATGGCATGATATTGGAGACGGATCCCGGTCTTCAATTTCAGATTTCCGAGGCGGCGCTGGAAAATCTGAGCGGGTCGGTGAAGATCGAAGCGGACAACAACATTACCATCGGAGATCTTGGAATTGACGGCAGCCTGGATTTCAAAGCGGTCTTTGGCGAGTCGATAACATTTACGGCCGATGTCGACCGCGATGGCGAAGGTGCGATCACATTTACAAAACTCGACAACAGCCTGACGACGGCAGGCGGAAACATCGTATTTTCCGCCGACACGATGGCGCTTGGTAAGCTTGATGCCGGGGGTGGAACGATATCGCTGACCACCGGCGAGACTGGAGGGTCCGGAAATATCGCCCTTCGCGACATCAAGGCGGGAAGTCTGTCGATCACGTCCGGGAATGGCATTTCCCAGGCTTCCGGGACTGTGGAGGTCGTCAATGACACTCTGCTGACGGCGAATGCCGCCATCGTGCTGTCCACAACCACGAACCAGTTGGGCGGTGTGGTGACGATCGCCAACGGCACGAACGCCACGATTGGCAACGACGTGGCGACCACAACCCTCGGCAATGTGGATATCAGCGGGGATCTGGTTCTCGACCTCTCCGGCGGCCTGGGCCAGAACGCCCTGACGACAATCAGCGCCGGCGGGCTATCGGTACAGGCGGACGGTGCCGTAGATCTTACCAATAAGAACAACACCCTCGGGACTGTGGCGGCGTCCATCACCGGTACCGGCAATGGTCTCTCCATCACCGACGACACGGACGGGTTCTCTGTCGGCAGCGTCGGCGGGGTCGACGGCATTACGACGATCGACGGCGATGTTGCCCTCAATGTCGGCAGCAGCACGCTGACCCTTGCGCAGGATGTCGCTACGGGTGCCGGCTTGCGATCCGGCGACGCGACATCTCTCGTGGTGACCTCCAATGCGGCGCAGATTCAGGACGCGATCGACTTTGCGGTGGATACCGCGACGATCGATGTCGAGGCCGGCACATATTCGGAAACGGTGATCGTCGACAAGCAACTGACATTCACCGGTGAGCAGGCAACCGTGTCCGCGGTCGGGCGGACCGCGGTTCCCGAGACCATTCTGGATGGTGGATTCCAGCTACTTGCCAATGCCGACAATGTCACCATTGACGGATTCACGATTGAGAACGGTGTTGCCAATGTCGGCGGCGAGAGCTTCGGCGTATTCGTCGACTCCGGGGCGGCCGGGACCAATGTTCAAAACACCATTTTCACGCGTAGCAATCCGGTACCGGTCGACGACGGCTTCCGCGGAATCGTCACCGCCGCGAATGGCGGTAACACCGGGCTTGTCGTCAACCAGAACAGCTTCTCCGGCTGGGCGACCGGTGTTTTCTTGAATCCGGGCGCGCCGGGCGCGCAGGTCACCGACAATCTGTTCGACACGAATTTTGTCGGGCTGTCCGTTGATGGCCCGAATGGGACGGTAATCACCGGCAACAGCTTCGCCAGCAATGCGTCCGAGGGGCTGAGGCTCGATCAGAATTCCACCGATGCGGCGGAAACCGCAACTCTGACGCTGACGGGTAACGATTTCTCGGGCACCGGCACGCTGGTGTCGTTGACCGCGAATATCGAAGTCGACGCGACATCCAACAGCCTGGGCGGAACGGCCTTGAGCGGCCTGACCATCCCCGAGCTCCTGGCGCTCGAGGACCAGATCGACCACGGGATTGATGAGACGGGCGGCTTCGACGGCTTCGTCGAAACTCTGGCCAACAACGTTTTCGTGACGCTGGATAGCGGTGACATCCAGCGTGGTCTCGATGTCGCCACCGCCGGCGATATCCTGAATGTGGGAGCTGGCAATTACGGCGGCGATCTAATCATTGGCGCCGATACCATTTTCAATTTTGTCGGTGGCGTGGTCGTCGACAGCGTAACCGCGAACGCCGCAGTTCAATTCGGCGGCTCGCTCGGAACCGACGGAGGCGCTCTCACCTTCAATGATACGGTTACCCTGGCTGGCAATACGGTGCTGGATACCGATCTGGCGGGTGGCACCAAAGACGCCGGGAACGTGACCTTCGCTTCCACCGTTGACGGGTTTTTTGCCCTGACGATTGACGCCACTTCGGATAGCGGGGCCGGAGGAATCGTGACGCTCGGCACCGTCGGCGGGACCGAGGCGCTGACGTCGCTGGAAGTCGATGGTGGGACGGTCAACTTCAACGGCACTGTCACAACGAGCGGCACAGTGCTCGTGGAGTCCGACGGTACGATTACCGTCGACGAGACGATCACAACGACAGGTCCGGACACCATTACGCTGGATGCGGGCGTGGACATCGCGGTGAACAACGCCATTTCCAGCGAGAATGGCGATATCAACCTCCTGGCCGACAACGATATCTCTGTCGGTGCGACCGGTTCGATCGCCAGCGTGACCGGCGCCGTTACTTTAACCGCCGATGACGGCGGGGCGCCCGGCGGGGGCATTACGATCTCCGACGGCGCTTCGATCGACGCTGGCTCTGGAGCCATCGCGCTGTCGGCGACCGACGATATCGTGGTCACCGGTTTGGAAACGACTGGCACGGTTACCCTGACCAGCGCAGGCGGCGGAATTCTGGACGGCGGCATCGCTGCTCCGGACGTAGAGGCGGCTGCCCTGGCCATAACCGCGTCCGGCGCGGTCGGTGCAACCGGCGCCCTAGACACGAAGGTGTCCACACTCGCGGCCACCGCGGACGCCCTGACCATCGCCAATTCCGGCGATTTGGTGATCGGTGACGTGGGCACCGAAACGGGCGTGACCGCCAATACCGGCAACATCGACATCTCCGCCGCGAGCACGATCACGGTGACGAATGCGATTTCCGCCGTTGGAAGCGGGACGGTCGCCCTGGATGCCACAGACGATATTGCCGTCAACAACACTATCGACAGCGAGAACGGTGATATCACTCTGCTGGCCGACAACGACGTGATTTTCGCCGCGGTGGGTGACGTCACCAGCCTGACCGGCAACATTGTCGTGACGGCCGATGCCGACATTACAGACGATGCCGGAGCCGGCGGTGCGATCAGTATGGACAGCGGTACGCTGATCGACGCCGGAACCGGGACAATCACGCTTACCGGTGACGAGACGCTGACACTGGGGGGGCTGACGACATCAGCCTTGGTGACGCTTGATAGCGTCTCCGGCGCTATCGTGCTTGGCGACACGTCGGCGGGGAGCCTATCGGCAACAGCCAACGGCATCACCCAGTCGGACGCGGTGTCGGTGACCGGCACGACGACGCTGGCCTCTGCCGGCTCCGCGGTAGTTCTGTCCGATACGGGCAACGATTTCGGCGGCGCGGTGGCGAGCACGGGCACGGATGTGACGCTGACGGATGTCGATGACATCGTGCTCGGCGGTTCGACTGTGACAGGCGCTCTGCTGGTGACGGCGGACGGGATCACCCAGACCGGGGCAGTGTCGGTGACCGGCACGACGACGCTGGCCTCTGCCGGCTCCGCGGTAGTTCTGTCCGATACGGGCAATGATTTCGGCGGCGCGGTGGCGAGCACGGGCACGGATGTGACGCTGACGGATGTCGATGACATCGTGCTCGGCGGTTCGACTGTGACAGGCGCTCTGCTGGTGACGGCGGACGGGATCACCCAGACCGGGGCAGTGTCGGTGACCGGCACGACGACGCTGGCCTCTGCCGGCTCCGCGGTAGTTCTGTCCGATACGGGCAATGATTTCGGCGGCGCGGTGGCGAGCACGGGCACGGATGTGACGCTGACGGATGTCGATGACATCGTGCTCGGCGCTTCGACTGTGACAGGCGCTCTGCTGGTGACGGCGGACGGGATCACCCAGACCGGGGCAGTGTCGGTGACCGGCACGACGACGCTGGCCTCTGCCGGCTCCGCGGTAGTTCTGTCCGATACGGGCAATGATTTCGGCGGCGCGGTGTCGAGCACGGGCACGGATGTGACGCTGACGGATGCCGACAACATCGTCCTCGGCGCTTCGACGGTGACGGGCAACCTGCTGGTGACGGCGGACGGTATCACCCAGCTGGGCGCGGTGTCGGTGACCGGCACGACGACGCTGGCCTCGACCGGCTTCGCGGTCGATTTGTCCGATGGCGGCAACACCTTCGACGGCGCGGTGGCGAGCAGCGGCACGGAAGTGACGCTGACGGATGCGGACAACATCGTCCTCGGCGCTTCGACGGTGACGGGCAATCTGCTGGTGACGGCGGATGGCATCACCCAGTTGGACGCGGTGTCGGTTGACGGCACGACGACGCTGGCCTCTGCCGGTTTCGCGGTCGATCTGTCTGACACGGGCAACACCTTCGACGGCGCGGTGGCGAGCAGCGGCACGGAAGTGACGCTGACGGATGCGGACAACATCGTCCTCGGCGCTACCACTGTGACATCGCTTGACGTGACAGCGCTCGCGGGCGGTATCAGTCAGGACGGGACGACGATTATCGCCGCGGACAGCCTTTCGGTATCGAGTTCCGGTGCGATTGACCTTGGCACCAACGCCAACACGATCGGTGCATTGGCGAGTGCCAACCGCGGCGATACGTTCAGTCTCAACGACGCGGCCGGCGGGTTGACGATCGGTATTGGCGGCGTCACCGGCAACGGGGACGTCACCATCACCACGTCGGGTGGCCAGTTGAACGTCAATGGCGGGATTGCGGCAGTCGGCGATAACGTTAGCCTTAGCAGCGACTCTGGCGTCTCGTTCAGCGCTGCCGGCAACGTCGATGCGGGAATTGGTGACATCACAGTCTCCGGTGGCAACGGCGACATCGTGGTCAATGGCGCGGACTTGTTCTCCACAGGCACAGTGGAGTTGGTCGCCGATGAGATGGATCTTGCGGCCGGTTCTCAGATTGGCGGCGGCGTCAGTCCCGACGATCGGGCCTCATTGGTCGTGTTGCGGCCGTCCAATTCCGGCACAGCGTTCGATCTCGGGGGCGCGGCGGATATAGCGCCTGAAGGAGCCGATCTGACAACGGCGGAACTGAATACCATTCGTGCAACCGATCTCCGGATCGGTAGTGATGGCACCGGTGGTGAAAGCGCAGCCGGCACCATTACGGTAGGAAGTTGGGCGCCGATTGCCTCCGCCGCCGAAGAGGTGCTAACCCTGGTAACGACCGCCGATATTACCCAGTCTGGCGCTTTGGTCCTCGATACTGGCACCGATCTCATTCTGCGGGCTGGAACCTCCGTTACCCTGACGAATGCAGGCAACAATCTTGGCGACGTTGCCGGCGTGGCTGGTACGGGGTCGTTTAGTTTGGTCAATTCCGGCGACCTGACGGTTGCCAGCGACCTGTTGGACGAGTACGGGACGCCGCTTGGCGTGACGGCTCAAGGAGACGTCTCGATCACGGTCGGTGGCAACGACCGGTTGCTGGACAACAACGGCGCCATCAGCGGAGCCAATGTAGTCCTTATGGCCGACTGGATGGCGCTTGAGGACGGCACGGTTAAGGCCGACCAACGGGTGACATTGGCATCGGCCAATGCTGGGGATGACATCGATGTCGGGTCCAGCGGCGTCGGCACCGTTGACACGCTGGAACTGTCGATCCTCGAATTGAGCACCGTCACGGCCCCGACCGCGCTTCGGATCGGGTCCGCTGCCGCCGATGACCTTGTCGTGTCAGCCGCGCTGGCCAATCCGAACGCGGACACGAGCACGATCTCGCTGATCGCCGGTGGCGATGTGACGCAGGACGCGGTCATCACGGTGGACAACCTTCGGGTCAGCGCCAACTCGGTGGATCTCGACCTGGCCAATGACATCGATCAATTGGCCATCAACGCCACAAACCGTGTCGACTTCACCGACCAGAACGTTCTGACTATCGGCACGGTTGACGATGTCGTCGGTACTACCAGTGACACCATCGTCGAACTCAGGGCCGATGATCTGGATATCCTCATGGCCATCGCTGCCGATCGCGTCATCCTGAGCCCGAACACCCCTGACCGTGACGTTACGATCGGTGGTGCGCTCGCAGGCTTCTCGGGGACGGAACTGAATATCTCGGATGCCGAACTTGGACGGATCGACACGGCCAATCTGGAGATCGGCAGTGATTTCGACACCGGCGTGACGATCGCCGGCGCGATTACCGGCAGCACCATCACCAATACGGGCACCGCCGATATCGATACTCTTTCCGTTTATGCCGGCAACGGCCTGACCTTTGAGAGTACGGTCGATGGCAGTTTTGACTTGGTCATGAACGTGGTCGGCGACATTGAGATGCAGCAATCGGTGGGCAGCTCTACGTCGCTCGGCACAGTAACATTCAGGACGACGGCCTCTGGAGACCCAGATCACCCAGGCAACGTCGCGCTGAGCGGGAATCCGAATCCGGTATCCCCAGGTGGAGGCGTCATATACGTGGCCAACATCTTCGAAATCGACGTCGCCGGGGCTTTCACAAGCGTCCAGTTCAATCCAACGGCGACGACCTTCGATGGCATAAGGGTCGGCGAATTCAAAGTCTTTGGAGCTACTTCGGTCGATGGATTTGGATCGATCGGAGGCGAGGCCTCGCAGGGCGCGGCGGTTAAGGGTGAGAGTGGAATTAGCCCGACTCCGAATGATTGGAAATTCAATGGCTGCGTGATCGAAACGCTTAGCTGCATCGACCTGCCTCTCATCCTGCCGATCACTGGCTTCGACCTGTCGCTCGAAGATGAGCGACTGCTCCGTGAGCCGCTGGATGAAGAGGAAGAGGAGTTCAACGATCTGCTGTCGAATACCGGCAATGAGGAACTCTGGTAGGCCGGAAGGCGCGATAAGGGTCGGTCGGCACCGTCGCTGGCCGAGAGAATTGGCATTGCAGGGCCGAAGGCCGTGGCCGCGCCGGGTGGCCGGGTGAATTCACGGTCCGTAGAGAAGGGATCGATACAATGCATGGACTGTCCGTTGCACCCGTTCTGACCATCGCCGCCATGGCGATGCTGGCAAGCTGCCAGCCTGTCGGGGATCTAGACGCGGAGACCAGCAACGCTGCCTTGGACGCAATTCCTCTGGCCAGCAATCTGGTCGGCGAGGATTGCCGGGCGCTCCCGGACTTCGATGCCACCCGCTCCAGCAGCAATCTGTTGCGCGCCTACGATGTGTATTGCGGCCGGTGGGAAGAGCCAAGCGGTCGGGTGTTCGAGGTTTCGGCGGTCGGCAGCGGGCCAAGCCTGCTCGGCGACTACACCGATCAAAGCTGGTGGCGGGACAATCTCGACCAGACGATGGATTGCGGCGCCGGGCAGCCGACCCGCATCCTGCGGGCCACGGACGCGCTGATTCTCGATTGCAATCTTCGCGCCGGCGGTTGGCCCTATACCGCGATTGCCACGGAAATCGCCGGTTCGGTCTATCTGGCCGATGGCATCCCGGCGGCCTTGCCAGCGCTCGAAAATCTTATTGGTGGCCTATCTGGCCAGACCCAACTGGGTGAGACGACACCGTCCGGATCACGCTCCGCGGCGGCTCAGCGGATTGAGACCCTGCTTGCCGGCCGTCTCTTTGGCACCGGCGATCTCCAGGACTACCGCCGGCTCTTGCTGGTCGCCCAGTACTACAACGGCATCAAGAACTTCGCCGAGGCGGAGAAGCGCTATCGCGACGCACTGGAAATCCACACCCGCCTGTTGGCTGCTGACAGCCCAGGCCGTGGCGACACCTTGATGCATCTGGCCCTGGAGTTGAGCAACCAGGAGCGGTTCAGCGAGGCGTCTGCCTTGTTCGAGCGTGCCGACAACCTGCTTTTGGGTGCACAGGACCCGACCGATTATCCGCGCCTGGTCAGCTATCGCGCGCTACATGCCGCCAACCAGCAGAACTATCAGGAGGCATTGGATCTCGCCCGACAGGCGACCGATCTCCGGCGCTCCCGTGCCCGGCAATATAGCGGCGGCGGTGGTGAATTCGTCACCGATGCCGGTCTGGTTCAGATCGGTGTCGTCGATCCGGGCACCGGCGAGATCCGATCCGAGCGCGGTCTGTCGACTATCCTGGAAACCGACGCCGCGCAGAGCCTGTACATCGAGGCCGCGATGGCGATGCGGCTTGGTCTGATCGACGAGTCCAAGGTCGCCATCGCCGAGGCCGCATCGATCGTCAACTCATCGCGCAATGCGCCGGATTGGTGGAAGCCGCAGACCAAGGTGGTCCAGGCCGAACTCTCTATCGTGACCGAGGATTTCGGCCGAGCCGAAAGCCTGCTACGCGACGCGATCGACGAGCAGCGGCAATTGTTCACCGAGTCCCGGTCCGAGGGGCTGGCATTGCTGGCACTTGGCGAGGTTTATGCCCGTCTGGGACGCAACGAGGAATCGTTTGCCGCCTATCGCGCCGCGTTCCCGATCATCGAGGCCCAGGGAGGCGGGCTGAGTTTCGAGGACGTTCTGCCGTTCTTCCAGGCGGCGATGGTCGAGGCGGAGAGCGCCCCGGCTTTGCGCGATGGTCTGTATTCCGAGATGTTCGAGGTCGGGCAGTTGGTGCGCGGTTCGGTGACGTCGCAGACGATTTCCGTGGCTGCGGCCCGGCTGTCGTCGAGCGACGAGACGATCGGCAGTCTGATCCGGGATCTGCAGGACTCGCAGATCGCGCGCGACAGGCTGAATGAGGAATTCAGCCGAGGTCAGGCCGATGAAGACGTGTCGGACACAGAGGTGGAGCGTCTCGAATTGGCCCTTGCCGATGTGAACGCTGAAATCCGAGGTCTGGAGCAGCAGGTGCAGGCGGCTTCCCCCGGCTACAATCAGCTGATCGACTCGCCGACTCTTACGGGAGACCTGATCGAGCTGCTGCGTCCGGATGAGGCCGTGGTGCAGATCCTGCTGGGCGAGCCAACGAGCTTCGTGTTCTTGGTGACATCCGAGGGTGTCGACGCGCATCCGGTCGGCCTCTCGCGGTCCGAGGCCGCGGCGATGGTTGAGCATTTGCGCATTCCGTTCGATGAGGAGTTCACTCTACCGGAATTCGACGTGGAGGAATCCTATCGCCTCTATAGATGCGTTGTTCGGCCCGATCTCCGATAAGTTGGCGGGCGTGAGGCATATCGTGACCATCCCGACCGGTCCGTTGCTGAGCCTGCCGCTGCAGGTGCTGGTCACGGAACCGCCGCCGACGGTGGTGAACTACAACTACTCAGGCGTCCGTTGGCTGGGCGCGCAGCAAGCGCTGACCCTGGCGCCGTCGGTGCGGGCCTTTGTCGACCTTCGCGGTACGGCGCTTCCCTCCCTGGCGCCGAATAAATTCATCGGGTTCGGCGATTTCGTGCCGCTGGCCGATCCGGCGGAGCTGCTGGTGCGCCGCGGCCTGCCGGAGAACTGCCGGGTCGATATCGAACGGCTGAAAAGTCTGGGCCGGTTGCCGGAAACCCAGGACGAGTTGCGGTCGATCGCCAGTTCGTTGGGGGCGAGCCGCAGTAGCCTGATCACCGGCACGGCGTTCAGCGAAGACAAGATTCGCGAGGCGCCGCTCAACGACTTTCGGGTGTTGTACTTTGCGACCCATGGGCTGCTGCCCAATGAGCTGGATTGCTGGTCCGAGCCGTCCCTGCTGGTGTCGCCGACGGTGAATGGCGGCCCGGGCGATGATGGCCTGCTGGAAGCCAGTGAGATCATCAATCTCAACCTCGACGCCGAGCTGGTGGTTCTGTCGGCCTGCAACACCGGCGGTCAGGGCGGCGAAGGCGGCGGTGAGAGCCTGACCGGGCTGGCGCGCGCGTTCTTCTATGCCGGCGCGCGGTCGCTGCTGGTGTCGCACTGGGCGGTCGACAGCTTCGCCACCGTCGATTTGATGAGCGTCACCTTCGAGGGGCTGGGCGGCGAGGGCCTGACCACGGCGGAAGCGCTGCGCCAGAGTCAGCTTGCCATGATGCGCGACGGCACGTATTCGCATCCCTACTACTGGGCGGCGTTCACGGTGGTCGGTGACGGCGGACGACAATTGGCCCTGTAGCCGATACCCGGCGGCGCCAATCCGACACCGCTGCGACCGTGATGGATTGGCGCCGGCCCGGCGGTCAACTATCCATCAGCGCGGACTCCAGCCGGCCCACAGCCTCCGCATCGGGCGGCAGTCCGAAGCGCAGCTGACCGGGCCGTTCTGGAAAATGACGCACAAGGATGCCGGCGCGCCCAAGCCGTTCGAAAGCCGCATCGGCCTCCTCATGGGCGGCGAGCACGAACAAATCGCAGCCGCCAACGATCTCGAATCCCGCTATCCGCAATCGACCTTGAAGCGCCTTGCCGGCGGCGGCGAGGCGGTCGCGGGTCCGGCCGGGCCAATCCCGGTCGGCAAGGGCGGTGGCGCCAATCACCATTGCCGGCCCGCTTACCGGCCAAGCGCCGATTGCACTTCGTATACGATCGGAAAGGCCTGGATCGGTGATCGCGAAGCCGAGGCGCAGGCCGGCCAAGCCGTAGAATTTGCCGAAGGATCTGAGGATCAGCCGTCCGGGCGCCGCGGCGTTTCGGGCCAGGCTCAAATCCGGGGTTAGATCACCGAAGGCCTCATCGACGATCAGCACGCCGCCGTGAGAGGCCAACTGGTCGGCGATCCTGTTCAGCACACCCGGATCGAACCGTCGTCCGTCCGGATTGTTGGGGTTGGTGACGATCACGATATTGGCGTCCGTGCCGGCGTCCTCCAGATCACGGCATTCGATCACGGTGTGACCGGCATCGTGCCAGCTGGCGCAATGCTCGCCATAGGTCGGGCTGACCACCGCAACCCGTTGCGCCGGCCACAGCCTGGGCAGCAATCGAATCAGCGCCTGGGTCCCGGGAGCGGCAATCACGGTGTCGGCGGATGGCGCGCCATACCGCGCCGTGGCCATCGTCAGGAGGCGGCTCAGGGCTGAAGCGGTGGGTAGTTGCGTCCACGCCTCAGCCGGAATATTCGGCAAAGGATATGGCCATGGATTGATGCCCGTCGACAGATCAACCCAGCCGGCGGCCGGTCGCCCGAACCGGCGCTCGGCCCAGCGGAGATCGCCGCCATGGTAGGGCATTGGTGAATCGGTCTCAGTCATGCCGGGATCATGGCAGGCGCGCCTCAGCTCAGCCAGAGCGCCATGTCGAATTCGGTGCAATATTGGCCGGCCACTTCGCTGTGCGGATTTCTGTCGTTGTGCAGAGTATTCTTGGCGCGCTACTGTTCCCACCGCGACGGTTCCCGCAAGGGATGAAAAGGGAACACGGTGCGGGTGCTGAGCGCCCAATTCCGTGGCTGTCCCCGCAACTGTAAGCGGCCAGCCGAGGCCGGCATGACGCCACTGGGCAACCGGGAAGGCGGGGTCATCGGCGCTATTGAGCCGCGAGTCAGGAGACCTGCCGGCGTTCGAGCAGCCTTAGGCGGCGCTGTCGGTCGGGGTGTATCGATTGCGTGGGACGACAGGTGTCGCTCCCGGCCGCCAAGGCATGGGCAGACCGTTGATCGGGCATCGCACCATGTCGCCTTTGTTCACCGCCGCAGAGGATCGATGATGCAGAACCCCAGACTTCTGGGCTCGACCCTTGTGCTGGGCGGTGCCCGCTCGGGCAAGAGCACCTATGCGGAAGCGCTGTTGGAGAGTGCGCCCGGCGCGCTGCTCTATCTGGCGACCGCCACCGCCGGCGATCACGAGATGCAGGAACGCATCCGTCAGCATCAGGCCCGCCGGGGCGGACGCTGGGCGACGGTGGAGGAGCCGCTGGCCCTGACCGCGACCCTGCAACGGCTCGCTGGCCCGGGCCGCCCGGTTCTGGTCGACTGTCTGACCTTGTGGCTGTCCAATCTGATGGCATCCGACCGCAATATCGACAACGAGGTGGCCGATCTGGCCGCCGCCCTGCCGACCCTGGCCGGGCCGGTGGTCCTGGTGTCGAACGAGGTCGGGCTTGGCATCGTGCCGGATAACGCGCTGGCGCGACGGTTCAGGGACAATGCCGGCCGCCTGCACCAAATGGTCGCCTCCGTCGTGCCGGTGGTGACTTTCGTTGCCGCCGGCCTGCCGCTTCATCTGAAACAACCGAACATGCACAGTTAGTGAAATGGGAGAGAACAGGATGCCGGATCTCGGCAAGGTGCCCGCAACCGTTATCACCGGCTTTCTGGGCGCCGGCAAGACCAGCCTGATCCGGCATCTGCTGTCGCGGGCCGATGGCCGGCGGCTGGCGCTGATCGTCAACGAGTTCGGCGATGTCGGCGTCGATGGCGAAATCCTCAGGGGCTGCGGCATCGAGACCTGCACCGACGAAGACATCGTCGAGCTGTCCAATGGCTGCCTCTGCTGCACGGTGGCCGACGATTTCGTGCCGGCCATCGAGGCGCTGCTCGACCGGCCGGAGCCGCCGGACCACATCATCATCGAGACCTCCGGCCTGGCCCTGCCGAAGCCGCTCATCCGCGCCTTCAACTGGCCGGATATCCGGACCCGGGTGACCGTCGACGGCGTGGTCGCGGTGGTCGACGGGCCGGCGGTGTCGGCCGGCCGGTTCGCCGACGACCCGGCGGCCGTTCAGGCGCAACGGCAGGAAGACGATGCGCTCGACCATGAAAGCCCGCTGGAGGAGCTGTTCGAGGATCAACTGGCCTGCGCCGATATCGTGGTGCTGAACAAATCCGATCTGATGGATGAGGCCGGGCTGGGCGCCGTGGCGACGACCATTGCCGGCGAACTGCGCCAGGGCGTGAAGATCGTGCGGTCGAGCCATGGCATGGTCGATATGGCGGTCATTCTGGGACTGGAGGCCGGGGCTGAGGGCGACCTGGACTCGCGGCCCTCGCATCACGACCTTGAGGACGATCACGACCATGACGACTTCATCAGCCACGCCTTCGAGTTCGGCGAGGTGGCCGATCCGGTAGCATTGATGGAGAAGCTGCGCGCCGCAATCGGGGCGCAGGACATCCTGCGGGTGAAGGGCTTCCTGGCCGTGGCCGGCAAGACCATGCGCATGGTCCTGCAAGGCGTCGGCAGCCGGCTGGACAGCTATTTCGACCGCGATTGGGACCCGGCGGAGACCCGGCGCAGCCGGCTGGTGGTGATCGGTCTGGCCGGGCTGGACCGGGCCGCGGTCGAGGCCGTGCTGGGGGATTGACGGGGTGCATCTTCTGGCGGCACAGCCGGGCGGCATCGCCGACGGGTCGGAGCCCGTGGACCTCGGTCAGTCGCCGGGCGACATCGTCGTGCTGTCCGCCGCCGACACCGAACTGGCCAATCTGGCAACGGCGCGCGGCCGGCTGGGTGAGGGGTTCCCGGCGTTGCGCCTCGCCAACCTGATGAACCTGTCGCACAATCTCTCGGTCGACCTCTATGTCGACTCCGTGGTCGCCCATGCCAAACTGGTTGTGGTGCGTCTGCTAGGCGGCGTCGGCTACTGGACCTATGGCGCCGAGCAGGTTGTCGCTGCCTGCAAACGAAACGGCATTCCGCTTGCCCTGCTGCCCGGCGACGACAATCCGGACCCGGAACTGGCGCGGCTGTCCAGCTTGTCGCCCGAGGCCTGTCACCGGCTGTGGCAATACTGCGTACAGGGCGGGTTGGACAACGCCCGGTATTTCCTGGCCTATGCGGGCACGCTGATTGGCCGCGCCGACGATTGGGTGGAGCCGGTGCCGGTGCCGCGCGCCGGGCTCTACTGGCCGGGCACGGAGCAGCCATCCCTGGATGATTTGACGGGCGTATGGGGCGAGGCGGGGCCGGCGGTGGCGCTGGTCTTCTATCGCGCCCTTCTGCAGGCGGGCGATCTGGCCCCGATCGATGCGCTGATCGCGGCGCTGTCGGCACGCGGACTGAACCCGCTGCCGATCTTCACCGCCAGCCTGAAAGAGCCGGTCTCCGCAGAGATCGTCTCCGAAATGCTGGCGGCGGTACCGCCCTCGGTGATCCTCAACGCCACCGGCTTCGCTGTGTCGAGCCCCGGCGCCGACCGCCGGGCCGGGCCCTTTGACGGCGCCGAATGCCCGGTGTTGCAGGTGGTCTTCTCCGGCGGTACCCGTGACGCGTGGGCTGATGGGACGGGTGGCCTCTCGGCGCGGGAGATCGCCATGAACGTCGCCCTGCCGGAAGTCGATGGCCGCATCCTCAGTCGGGCGGTCTCGTTCAAGACCGCCGCGCGCCGCGATGCCCTGACCGAATCGTCGGTGGTGATTTATGAGCCGGTCCCTGACCGCATCGACTTCGTCGCCGATCTTGCTGCGGCGTGGGCCAAGCTGCGCGCCACGCCGCCGGCCGAAAGACGGGTCGCGCTGGTGCTGGCCAACTATCCCAACCGCGATGGCCGGATCGGCAATGGGGTCGGCCTGGATACCCCGGCCGGGACCCTGGTGGTGATGCGCGCCCTTGAGGCGGCCGGATATCGGGTTGGGGAGGTTCCTGCTGATGGTGACTCGCTGATTTACGCGTTGCAGCGCGGGCCGACCAATGCCGGCATCGCCGGTCGGGCCGTGACCGAGGAGCTGTCGCGGCCGGATTACGAGCTGTATTTCACCGGCTTGCCGGCGGCGGTCCGCGAGGCGGTACTGAAGCGCTGGGGACCGCCGGAGCGCGATCCGTTCTATCGCCATCGGCCGCTGGATTGTGGTGCCTTCGCGATCCCGGCGCTTCGGTTCGGCAACATCCGGGTCGGGCTGCAGCCGGCGCGCGGCTACAACATCGACCCCAAGGCCAGCTATCACGATCCGGCGCTGGTGCCGCCGCACGGCTATCTGGCGTTCTACGCCTGGCTGCGCGAGGCGGAGCGGGTGCATGCCATCGTCCATATGGGCAAGCACGGCAATCTGGAATGGCTGCCGGGCAAGGCCATGGCCCTGTCCGACTCCTGTTTCCCGGAGGCGGCGCTGGGCCCGATGCCGCACCTCTACCCCTTCATCGTCAACGATCCGGGCGAGGGCACCCAGGCCAAGCGCCGGGCCCAGGCTGTCATCATCGACCACCTAACGCCGCCGCTGACCCGGGCGGAGAGCTACGGCCCGCTGGCCGAGTTGGAACGCCTGGTCGATGAGTACTATGAGGCGGCCGGCGTCGACCCGCGCCGGGTCAAAGTGCTGCGCGGCGAGATCCTGGATCTGAGCCGGCGGATCGGGCTCGACAGCGATTGCGGCATCGAAGACGGCGAGGCGGACGACTCTGCTCTTGCCAAGCTCGACAACCATCTCTGCGAGCTCAAGGAACTGCAGATTCGCGATGGGCTGCATGTTTTCGGCGTCTCGCCCGATGCCGGCCTGCTGACCGATCTGCTGGTGGCGCTGACCCGGCTGCCGCGCGGTGACGGAGAGGGTGAGGGCGCCTCGTTGATCCGGGCGCTGGCATCCGATCTCGGTCTTGAGGACTTCGATCCGCTCGACTGTACGCTCGGGAACCGCTGGCAGGGACCGCGCCCTGAACTTCTGGCGGGAGCCGGGAAGTGGCGCAGCGCCGGCGATACGGTCGAGCGTTTGGAATTGTTGGCTCAGGCGCTCGTGGCCGGCGATCGCACCGCGGATCCGAACTGGACGCGAACCGGCGTTGTGCTGGCCTGGGTCGACGGTGCGCTGCGCCCCCGGGTCGAGAAATGCGGCGCGGCGGAGATCGAAGGCCTGCTGTCCGGCCTTGACGGCCATTTCGTAGCTCCCGGCCCATCCGGCGCGCCGACACGGGGGCGACCCGATGTGCTGCCTACCGGGCGCAATTTTTACTCGGTCGACACCCGCTCGGTGCCGACCCCAGCCGCTTGGGCTCTCGGGTGGAAATCGGCGTCACTGCTGCTCGACAGGCACCGCCAGGATCATGGCGAGTGGCCGCGACGGCTGGCGCTGTCGGCCTGGGGTACGGCAAACATGCGTACGGGTGGGGATGACATCGCCCAGGCCCTGGCTCTGTTAGGCGTACAGCCTCGCTGGGAGCCGGCGACCGGGCGGGTGATCGGTTTCGAAGTGATGCCGGCCAGCGTACTTGGCCGGCCGCGGATCGATGTGACATTGCGGGTTTCCGGGTTTTTCCGCGATGCGTTCCGGGCCCAGATCGATCTGGTCGACTCGGCGGTACGGGCGGTGGCGGCCCTCGACGAACCGCCGGAAGTCAATCCTCTGGCAGACGCCGTGGCGCGCCAGGCGTCTGCAATGGAGGTCGCCGGGGCATCGGCGGCCGACGCCAAACGGCGGGCGGGATACCGCGTCTTCGGCTCCAAGCCTGGGGCCTATGGCGCCGGATTACAGGCGCTGATCGACGAGCGCGGCTGGTCAGATTCCGCCGACCTCGCCAAGGCGTACGTTGCTTGGGGAGGGTACGCGTATGGCTCCGGCGCCGAAGGTACGGCGGAGCATACGCTATTCGAGTCCCGCCTCTCCGGCGTTCAGGCTGTGCTGCACAATCAGGACAATCGTGAGCATGATCTGCTGGATTCCGACGATTACTATCAGTTCGAGGGAGGCTTGGCGGCAGCGGTGACGCATCTGTCGGGGACCGCGCCGAAGGTCTATCACAACGATCATTCACGCCCGGAGAGCCCGCGCATCCGCACCCTGGAAGAGGAGATCGCCCGGGTCGTACGGGCCCGGGTCGTCAATCCGAAATGGATCGCCGGGGTCATGCGCCATGGTTACAAGGGTGCCTTCGAGATGGCAGCAACGGTCGACTATATGTTTGCCTTCGCCGCCACCACCGGGTCGGTCCGCGATCACCATTTCGATGCCGTCTACGAGGCGTATCTGGACGACGATGAGGTGCGCCGGTTCCTTCTCGACCGGAACCCGGCGGCGGCCCGGGAAATGGCCGAGCGCCTGATCGAGGCTCAGGATCGCGGATTGTGGCGGCCGAAATCCAACAGCAGCCACCAGCAATTGAGCGACATTGCCCAGGGAGCACCGTCTCCACGCCCCGGCTGATCGCCTTCCCAGAATAATGTCGATCTCGCGGGAACCTTTTCGCCTTTGGTGGCGTCTTACCCTGCAGAGATGGAAATCACCACGACATCCGAACCGGGCCATCCGAAGCGCAGATCGGCCGATGAGCCGCGCGACGAAGACCTCGTCCGCGCGATCCGGGCCGGCGACGAGGCCGCTTTTGCGGCCCTGATGCGCCGCTACAACCGGCGTCTGTTCCGCCTGTGCCGTTCGGTGCTGCGCAACGAGGCCGAAGCGGAAGACGCTGTGCAGGAAGCGTATGTGGCGGCCTTCTTTAAGCTTGATGGGCTGGAGGACCCGGCCCGGATCGGCCCCTGGCTGTGCCGTATCGCCCGGAACGAGTCGCTGTCCCGCGTGCGCAGGCTGGCCCGCCGGGCCGAGACCGGCTTCGCGCCCGAGCCGGATGGCGATTGGGCGGTGCCGGCGGCTGTGGTCGCCGACATTGCCGATCAAGGGGACGATATGATGACGCGCTGCGACACGCGCCGCCTGCTGGAGCGGGCGATCGATCGGCTCGACGACGTGTTCCGCCCGGTCTTCATGCTGCGCGGGGTCGAGGAGATGTCGGTCGCCGAGACCGCCGAATTGCTCAACATCCCGCCCGACACGGTCAAGACCCGCTATTTCCGTGGCCGCAAAGCCCTGCAGCGGATCCTGCTGGAGGATTTCCAGGTCACCGCCAAGGACGTTTTTCCCTTCGCCGGCGCGCGCTGCACCGCGCTGGCGGAGCGGGTTCTGACGCGGGTCAGGGCGGAAGGCGGGCTGCCAGTCACCAACGACAGACCGGCGAATAGGTCGCCGCTCGAAACACCAAAGGGGAGTTGTCTCATGAGTCTCAAGAGGATTTTTGCCGCCGGCGTCGCGGCCATGGCGATTTCCGCCTGCTCGATGGACGGCATGATGATGGAGCAGGCGCGCGGTCCGGAATTCCAGAGCGTGGCCGCCCTGACCTCGCTGCCGGACTTCATTCCCGGGCTGGGGGCGCTCTATGTCGATCCGGCGACCCGGCCGGCCGGCCCGTTCCTCGCCTATGACCGTGGCGGCGACCTTGTCAGCACCATCTACATGGTGCCGCTTGCCGACATCAACGCCCAGAAATCCTTCGACGATCTTGGCGCCCCCGGACGGGACGTGCTGTCCACCGACCTCTACTACAATGGTGGCCATCCAGGCATCAGCGTACCGCATTACCATGTCGTGCTGTGGCACGTGGACAAGTCGACCGCCGAACTGCAGTAGGCTATGAGCCGCCGATAACCGGCGGCCGAAACTCTCGTTCTCGGGCCGACAGCCTAATGGTGCTGCCGGCCCTCTCGATTTTGAGTACAGAGTTCCGATCAAGCCAAGCCACCGGAGGCCGAATCCCGCTGCCATCGATGCTCGGTCGGGCTACAGTCCGTTCAGGCACATGAGAGTGACGGTGAGCCTGAATGACCGAGCAATCGAACGACGACGAGATCAACCGGCGCGCCAATGAGAAGGCGGCCAAGCGCAAGGCGGCGCGGGACAAGATGCTGGCCGCAAAGACGGTGGAGAAGGGCCTGCTGATCGTCCACACCGGCAAGGGCAAAGGCAAATCGACGGCCGCCTTCGGGCTGGCCGCGCGGGCGGTCGGTAACGGCATGCGGGTCGGCATCGTCCAGTTCGTCAAGGGCAAGTGGGAGACCGGCGAGCGCGTGGTGCTGGAGCGGTTCCCGGATCAGGTGACGATCCGCACCATGGGCGAGGGGTTCACCTGGGAGACCCAGGACCGCGCCCGCGACATCGCCGCCGCCAAGGCGGCGTGGCAGGCGGCGATCGAGATGATGGAGGCCAGCCGGGGACCGACGCCGCAATACGATATGGTGATCCTCGACGAGCTCAACATCGTGCTGCGCTACGACTATCTGCCGCTGGAGGAGATCGTCGAGACCCTACAAAACCGGCCGCCCGACCTGCATGTCGTGGTCACCGGACGCAACGCCAAGGAACCGCTGATCGAGGCCGCCGATCTGGTCACCGAGATGACCATGGTGAAGCATCCCTTCCGCGAGCAGAACGTGAAGGCCCAGAAGGGAATCGAATTTTGATACCAAGGGTCATCGATATTGACCGGTTTCATGGAGCACATTGGCCTTCCGGGCAGGCGCGGTGCGCAGCGCGATGCAGCGCATCAGGCAAGCGCCGCAACGCACCCGGAAGGTCCAATGTGCTCCACCGAAGGCCGCTCTCTTGTGTCCGCCCGCCGCGTTGCGGCCCGCTTGCGGTGCGCTGCACCGCGGCGCAGACCGCGCCTAACGGGCGGACACAAGAGAGCGGTGAAGCTGGTCAATATCGATGACCCTTGGTATAAGCATCTCCGCGCTCATGCTGCAGGGTACCGGCTCGGATGTCGGCAAGTCGCTGCTGGTCGCCGGGCTGTGCCGGGCCTATACGCGGCGCGGACTGGCCGTACGCCCATTCAAGCCGCAGAACATGTCCAACAACGCAGCCGTAACAGCCGATGGCGGCGAGATCGGTCGCGCCCAGGCGCTACAGGCCCGCGCCTGCGGG
This sequence comes from Inquilinaceae bacterium, assembly GCA_965237625.1. Lineage (GTDB taxonomy): Bacteria > Pseudomonadota > Alphaproteobacteria > DSM-16000 > Inquilinaceae > JABDIP01. The sequence goes on along the minus strand of CBDEGD010000018.1, from coordinate 118,907 downwards.
GTGCCGCTATCTGTTCATATGAACCCGGTGCTGTTGAAGCCACAGACTGAAATCGGCGCACAGGTTGTGGTTCACGGCAAGGTCTGCCGCAACGCCACGGCCCGGGATTACCAGCTTCTGAAAGCGGATTTGCTGCCTGCCGTGCTGGAAAGCTTCCGGCATCTGCAAAGCGAGGCGGATCTGGTCCTGGTCGAAGGGGCCGGCAGCCCGGCCGAAATCAACCTGCGGGAAGGCGACATTGCCAATATGGGCTTCGCCGAGGCGGCGGAGTTGCCGGTCGTGCTGATCGGCGACATCGAACGGGGCGGGGTGATCGCCAGCATCGTCGGGACCTGGGGTCTTCTGTCGGATTCCGAACGACACCTGCTGAAAGGCTATGTGGTCAACAAGTTTCGCGGCGATGTCAGCCTGTTCGACGGCGGGCTGGCCGCGATCGAGGAGCGCACCGGGCTGGAGAGCTTCGGCGTCATCCCGTATTTCGCCGAGGCAATTCGATTGCCGCCGGAAGACGCTATGAATGTCGATCGCCAGGGCGCCGACGGGCACGCGGCTATCCGGATCGCCGTCCCAATATTCTCCCGCATCGCCAATTTCGACGATCTCGATCCGCTATTGGCCGAACCGGATGTCTCCGTATCCATGGTGCGGCCGGGGCAGCCATTGCCGGGCGATGCCGATTTGATCGTGCTGCCCGGTACAAAGGCGACCCTGGCGGACCTCGCCCTTCTGAGAGAGCAGGGGTGGGACATCGATATCGCCGCCCATGTGCGGCGCGGCGGCAGCGTGATTGGCATATGCGGCGGCTATCAGATGCTCGGCAAGTCCGTATCGGACCCGCTGGGAATCGAGGGACCGCCGGGCACGGCGGCCGGTCTCGGATTGCTGGATTTGCAGACCAAGCTGTGCCACGACAAGACCCTGGTCGAGATCGCCGGCGCCGACGCGCGCGGTGGCGACGCCATCCGTGGTTATGAAATGCATGTGGGCATCACCACGGGTCCGGATCTGCGGCGCCCGATGCTGACAATCGACGGCCGGCCGGAAGGCGCGGTGTCGGCGGATGGCCGGATCAGCGGCTGCTATGTGCACGGGCTGTTCGCCGAGGACGGCTACCGCCATGCCGTGCTGAACAGGCTGCGGGATCGGGCGGTCAGCGGGCTGAGCTATGAGGCGGAGATCGATGCGGTCCTCGACCGGCTCGCCGACCATCTGGAGGCGCACATGCCTCTCGACCGGTTGCTCGAGGTGGCCGTAAGGCCAGGCTCCTCGCCGCCGTCCGCAGCCAGGCTGTCGGATTGACCTTCCAGTGGGTGGAAGCTGTTATGATCTTCCTGCGCGCCTGATTGACAAGGGCGCGATCTGGCGAGGTCGAGGGGTTGCCGGTGGACGCCAAATCTGCAGGTCTTGTCCTACTGCCGATCGGCCTTGGATTGTTCGGCTTTGTCGAACCGTGCTCGATCGGCTCGAGCATGTTGTTGGTCAAACATTTGGAGGGCCGGTCGGTTGGCGCCAGACTGCGCCAGGTTCTCGTTTTTACCCTTACGCGGGCGATTTTCATCGGCGGGCTGGGCGCGCTCGCGGCGACGGCCGGCAGCGCCTTCATTGCGATCCAGAAGCTGGGTTGGTTGGTGCTGGGACTGCTCTATGTCGGCCTGGGCGCGCTATACCTTTTCGGCAAGGCGGGCGTGCTGATGCGGTCGGTTGGCCCCGGGCTTTCGCGATGGTCCGGAGAGGGCGGCAGCGCCGCTTTGGGAGTCGCTTTCGGACTCAACGTGCCGGCCTGCGCGGCGCCTCTCTTGCTGGCAGTGCTGGGTACGGCGGCGGTCAGTGGGGCCGGTCATGTGATGGCCGGGTTCTTCTCCCTGTCCCTGTTCGGGCTCGCCCTTTCCGCGCCGCTTGTACTGGTGATTGCGTGGCCGCCCGCGCGGCGTGCGCTGGACTGGCTGGCCGTCCGCGCCGGCCGGGCGCCGCGTTGGATCGGAGCGATACTCATCGCCCTTGGAGCGTGGTCGGTCTTCTTTGGGCTGTTCGTGTCGATCGAAGGCTGAACGCCGTCGGCGCGCCGTGCATTCCGCGACACCTGGCATATGTGAAATGCCGGCTACGGCTTCAGCCTGTAGCCGGATGCGAACAGCCCGTAGGCTATGGCCGCGAGGGTGGCGGTCAAACCGCTGGTGATCGCCAGCCCGGCGCCCAATGAGCCATCGGCCTGGCCTATGAATCCATAGCGGAATCCATCGATGATGTAGAAGAACGGGTTGAGGCGTGCGATCCCCTGAACCACCTCAGGTAATTGCGCGACCGAGTAGAACGTCCCCGACAGGAACGTCAGCGGCGCGATGACAAAATTCGTCATCGCCCCAAGGTGGTCGTGCTTGTCCGCGAGTACTCCACCGATCAACCCGAGAAGCGACAGAAACAGCGCCGCCATCGCCGCATGGAACAGGATAAATTCGAGGTGGGCCGGCCGCAGACCCACGAAGGGCGCCGTGACCACGCCCACGATGCCGCCGACCAGCAGCCCACGAGTGGCGCCGCCCAAGGTGATCGCCGCAACCAATTCACCGGGCGAGAGCGGGGCCATCAGCAGGTCGCCAATGGTGCCGTTTACCTTGGCGATCAGGAGGGATGAGGCAGTATTGGCGAAGGCGTTCTGGAAGATCGCCATCATGATCAGGCCGGGTGCCAGAAAGCTGAGGAAGGGAACGTCGCCCAGCGGCGGCCTTGCCTGGCCGAACGCGACCGCGAAAACGACGAGAAACAGGAGTGTGGTGATCGCCGGGCCGACGACGGTCTGAGCCGCGACCTTGAGGAAGCGCCGGACTTCCTTCAGATAGAGCGTGACTAGGCCGGTTCGGTTTGTCGGTCGCAATCGTCGCCAGCGGTCATGATGGATCAATGCCATCTTGGCAGCTTGATCCTTCCTGAGGCTGGAAGGTCAATACCCGGCGATCGCTGGCCCGGCTCGCGGATTCAGCGACGCGTTGTGGCCGCTACTTCGTCTTCAGATCGCGGAGCGCGCGTCCGTAGCGGGAGATTACGCGGAGCATTTCGCCCGATGACGGGTGCTCCTGGTCGAAGGTTTCAACGAAGCCGGCGGCGTCGCCTTCAATGATGTGGTACAGCATCCGATCGACGACGGCGCGGCGCGGGCGATCCGCCCTGAGGGCCATTTCGACCAACTGCTTCAGCTTTTCAACCTGGCTCATTGCGAGGCCTCATCCGGGTCCATGTCACCTGGATTATTGTTGCGGCCGGTATAGTTAATCCCTGGTTAATACATCGGCTGGAATTGGTCTTCGATGTGTGGCCATCAGGCGGCAAGCCAGATCACGAAGGGGGCGGCCAGCAGGCCACCGGAGGCGAGATACAATCGCTGCGCTGCCCGAATGTCGGCAGCTGCCAGATCCTTGCGGCCATCCCCCATCCATTGATCGTCGACCACGCGGTCGCCATAGCGGCGCGGGCCGGCCAGGGCGAAGTCGAGGGCGCCGGCCATGGCCGCCTCGGGCCAGCCGGCGTTGGGCGAGCGGTGTCGAGGCGCGTCGCGTCGCATTGTCGCAGTGGCGCGGCCTGTGCTGGCGCCGGGGATTAACAGCGCGGCAACCGCGATCAACCCACCCGCTATCCGCGCCGGCATCCAATTCGCCGCATCGTCCAGCCGCGCCGGTATGGTCCCGAAATCCGCGTAACGCTCTGTGCGATGCCCAATCATGCTGTCCATGGTGTTGATTGCCTTGTAGATGGCCAGGCCGGGCAGCCCGAAAGCCGCGAACCAGAACACCGGCGCCACGACACCGTCGGAGAAATTCTCCGCAGCCGATTCGATCGCGGCTCGCGCGATGCCTGCTTCGTCCAGGCTGTCCGGGTCGCGGCCGACAATATGCGCCACGGCGGCGCGGCCTTCGGCCAGTCCCTGGTCAAGCCCCGTCGCGACCGCCCGCACGTGATCGTACAGGCCTCGAAAGGCGATCAGCGAACTGGCCAATGCAGCCTCGATTAGCCAGCCAAGGGGCAGCGACTGGGCGACCCTGCTTGCTGCCAAGCCGGCCAGCATGGCGACGGTGACGGTAATCAGGGTCAGGCCGCCGCTTCGCAGAAATGCGGCGGTGCGCGAACTGCCGGGCTGGGCCAGCCTGCGGTCGCCGTCCTCCACCAAATACCCAATCAGGACGACCGGATGTGGAATGACGCGGTACAGCCGTTTCGGGTCGCCGATAGCGGCATCAATCGCCAGCGCCAACACTATGATAAGCGCTGCCGACACCGAATGGCCGGAGTCGAGGATCCAGGGTAGGTTCATTCAGCTGCTATCGGCGCGGATCGCATGCGCAACAATAATGCTTTTGCCGGAAGTGGGGAACGGCGATAAAGGGCGCGCCAGAAATTGGCCCGGAACGGGAGGGCCGAAAACGGTTGGGGACAGCGATGAGCAAGATCGGCGTGATGTTGTGCGGCCATGGTAGCCGGGACGAAGGCGCGGTGCGGGAGTTCCTGGCGGTCGCCGACAAGCTGGCGGCGCGGATGCCGCACTTTGATTTCGACCGTGGCTTCCTGGAATTCGCCACCCCGATCATCCGCGACGGGCTGGACGGGCTTCGCGAGCGCGGGGTCGATCAGGTTCTGGCGATCCCCAGCATGCTGATGGCCGCCGGCCATGCCAAGAACGACATCCCCTCGGTGCTGAACACCTATCAGGCGCAGCATGAAGGGCTGGAAATCCGCTATGGCCGCGACCTCGGCATCGACCCGAAACTGCTGCGGGCTGCCGGCGAGCGGGTCGAGCAGGCCTTGGCGGAGGCCGAGGGCGAGGTGCCGCGCCACGAGACCCTGTTGATGGTGGTCGGCCGCGGCACGTCGGATCCGGACGCCAATTCGAACATATCCAAGGTAATGCGCATGCTGTGGGAGGGACTTGGATTCGGCTGGGCGGAGACCTGCTATTCCGGCGTCACCTTTCCGCTGGTGGAGCCGGGTCTGGAGCACGCCGCGCGGCTTGGGTACAAACGCATCGTGGTGTTCCCGTATTTCCTGTTCACCGGCATCCTAGTGCGCCGCATCTACAATTATGTGGATCAGGTCGCGGCCCGGCATCCCGACATCCAGTTCGTCAAGGCGTCGTACCTGAACGACCACCCGATGGTGGTCGAGGCCTTCTGTGACCGGGTCGACGAAATCCTCGCCGGCACCGGGGTGATGAACTGCCAGCTGTGCAAGTACCGCGCCCAGGTCCTGGGATTCGAGGCCGAAGTCGGGCTGCCCCAGGAGAGCCATCACCATCATGTCGAAGGCATCGGCACCGGCGAGACGCCCGGTAACGATCACTCCCATGAGCATCCGCATGACCATGATCACGGCCACCATCACCACGGGCACGATGCGCATGGTCACGATCATGGACATGATCACGGTCATACCCACACCCATTTCCCATATCCCCATGCCGACCATCCGCATGGCCCGGTCAGCATGAAGAAGCGGGCGGCGGGGGATTGACGGATCGGCCCACAGATGTGCTGCCGGACTACATCCGCGACCCGGCGGAGATCTACCGGCGGTCCTTCGCGACGGTGCGGGCAGAGGCCGATCTGTCGGCGGTGCCGGCGGCGTTGGAAGGGATCGCCGTTCGCCTGATCCATGCGTGCGGCATGCTGGACATCGTTGGCGAGCTCGCCTGGCATGGTGATCCAGCAGGCGCCGGACGGCGGGCGCTAGACGGCGGAGCGCCAATCCTGGTGGATGCCAGGATGGTGGCGGATGGGGTGATCGCCGACCGGCTGCCGGCTGGCAATCGTGTACTGTGTCCACTGTCCGAGCCTGAAGTCGCGGGTCGCGCTAGGCAACTTGGCACGACCCGATCGGCCGCCGCCGTGGATTTGTGGCGACCCATGCTTGAGGGTGCTGTGGTGGCGATCGGCAATGCGCCGACCGCGCTGTTCAGGTTGCTGGAACTGCTCGCCGAAGGTTGCCCGCGCCCGGCGGCGATCCTCGCCTTTCCGGTCGGCTTCATCGGCGCCGCGGAGTCGAAACAGGCGCTGATCGGTCTGTCCCTGGATGTGCCCTATCTCACCCTGCGCGGCCGGCGCGGCGGCAGCGCCATGGCGGCGGCGGCGGTCAATGCGCTGGCGGGAGAGGCCGCATGAGCCGGTGGCTCAGCATTGTCGGGATCGGCGATGGCGGGCTGGATAGCCTGAGCCCGGCGGCCAGGACGATTGTGGACAGCGCGAAGATCCTGGTCGGTGGAGCCCGGCACCTCGCCATGGTGGCCGAGGATGGGCGCGAGCGGATCGCCTGGCCGAGCCCAATGTCCGAGGCCCGGCCTCTGCTGGAGGCCCGGCGCGGACAAGCGGTCTGCGTTTTGGCGACTGGCGATCCACTTTGCTACGGAGTCGGCACAAGGCTTCATCGCTGGTTCGATCGAGAGGAGATCCGGGTGATCCCGGCGCAATCGGCCTTCAGCCTCGCCTGCGCCCGGCTCGGCTGGTCGCTGCCGGACATCGAGACCCTGACTTTACATGGCCGTCCGCCAGAAACCCTGGGTGCCTATTTGTTTCCCGGTGCCCGGCTGCTGGCGCTGACCGAGGATGGCGGAACGCCAGTTCAGGCTGCCGAATTGCTGCGCGACGCCGGCTATGGCGAGAGCCGCATGACGGTATTGGAGCATCTCGGTGGCGCGGAGGAGAATTCGGTGACCGGGACCGCGTCGGATTGGGCCGACCGCCGCTGCGCCGATCTCAATACGCTGGCGATCGAGTGTGTCGCCGGGCCGGATACAGCGCTGCTGCCTAGGGTGCCCGGCCTGCCCGATGAGGCGTTCCGCCATGACGGGCAACTGACCAAGCGTGAGGTTCGCGCCGCGACCCTGGCGGCCCTGGCGCCGATCCCCGGCCAGCGCCTGTGGGATGTCGGCGCCGGCTGCGGGTCGATCGGCATCGAATGGATGCGCGCGGCGCGCCATTCCAGCGCCATCGCCATCGAGCGTCACCCGGAGCGCCTCGTCCTGATCGCCGACAACGCCGCCGCGCTCGGCGCGCCCAGGCTCCAGATTGTGGAGGGCGGCGCGCCTGATGCGCTGGACGGCCTGGAAGCACCTGACGCGGTTTTCATCGGCGGCGGACTCACCACGGATGGGCTGTTCGAACGCTGCTGGGAGGCGCTAGGCCCGGGCGGTCGATTGGTGGCCAATGTGGTCACGCTGGAAGGCGAAACCCAACTCCTTGCCCTGCATGGGCACCATGGCGGTTCGCTGACCCGGATCGCAATATCCCGCGCCGAGCCGGTCGGCCCCTATCACGGCTGGCGGCCCTTGATGCCGGTGACTCAATGGGCAGTTCGCAAGCCATCAGCGGTCAGCAGTAAGGCTGACGGGCGCCAATGAAGGACTTCCGCAAGCTTCTTGTCTGGGGAAGGGCGCATCGTTTTGTGCTCCAGACCTACAGGGCGGGATTACCCCCTCACCCTCCCACGGCTTCGCCGCGGGTCCCTCCCTCTCCCCAACAAGAGGGATCAATGGGGCGATCCTTGGTTCTCCTCTCCTGGGGGAGAGGGAGGGACCCGCGGCGAAGCCGTGGGAGGGTGAGGGGGGAGCGCTTCCGTCCGTCCCAACAGAGCCGCAGGCTCTTTGTCACACCAAGACACTCCTGCCCTCAGTTTGTTAATGAGACCACATGCCGACGTCTTGCAAGCGACGTTGAAGAGGTCAAGCGGATGTTGCCACCCCGCATTCTAGAGCTAACGGCTGATGGCTGACAGCTCGCACGGCACCCTCTTTGGGCTCGGCGTGGGCCCCGGTGATCCGGAGCTGATCACCCTGAAGGCGCTGCGCCTGCTGCAGGCGGTGCCGGTTGTCGCCTATCCGGCACCGGAACAGGGCGACAGTCTGGCGCGGGCGATCGTCGCGCCGCATTTGCCCGGCGGGCAGGTCGAGATCGTCATGCGGATGCCTATGGTAGCCAGCCGTTTTCCGGCACAGGAGGTCTATGACCAGGCGGCGATGGAGATCGGCGATCATCTGGCGTCGGGCCGCGATGTGGCGGTGCTGTGCGAGGGAGACCCGTTCTTCTATGGGTCCTTCATGTATCTGTTCGGACGCATGGCGGCCGATGTGACAGTCGAGGTGGTTCCTGGTGTGTCGTCGCTCACCGCTTGCGCGGCAGCGCTGGGGGCACCGCTGGCGGCCCGTGACGACGTGCTGACCGTAATTCCGGCGACGCTGTCGGCGGATGTTCTGGCGGCGCGGCTGACCGATGTGGATGCCGCCGCGCTGATCAAGGTCGGGCGGCATTTCCCCAAAGTCCGCAATGTCCTGGAATCTCTCGGGCTCACCGGGCAGGCGCGCTATGTGCAGCATGCCACCATGGAAAACCAGATCGTGCTGCCACTGGACGAGGTGCCGCCGGATGCGGTGCCGTATTTCTCGATGATCCTGGTTCATCGGCGGGGGCAGGCATGGCGGTAGAAGCAGCGCCAGTCTTTGTTGTGCTGACGGCGAAAGGGTTGGCCCTGGCGGCCCGGATCGCCGAGAGCGTTCCGGGATCGGATATTCACGGGCTGGCCTCGCGGGTGCCGGATGCCCCGGTGCGTTTCGAAAGCTTGTCCGAACATGTTCAAGGACTGTTTTCAGCCGGCCGGCCGATAGTTGGCCTCTGCGCCGCTGGCGCTCTGATCCGGTCGCTGGCACCCGTATTGTCCGACAAGCGCGACGAACCGCCGGTGCTGGCGGTGGCCGAGGATGGCTCGGCGGTGGTGCCGCTGCTGGGCGGTCATCACGGTGGGAACTGGCTGGCGCGACAGATCGCCGAATTGCTGGAGATCGAACCGGCCATCACCACCGCCGGGGATTTGCGTTTCGGCATTGCTCTCGACGATCCGCCGACGGGATTGCGGCTTGCCGACGTAGCGCCGGTAAAGGCGTTCGCGGCGGCGCTGCTGGATGGCGGCACTGTCCGGCTGGACGGAGAAGCGTCCTGGCTTCGCGATAGCCGGCTACCGTTCTCGGACGATGGCGATCTGACCATCTCCATCACCGATCAAACCGTCGAGCCGACTTCCGAACGGCTGGTGTATCACCCGGCACGGCTGGCATTGGGCGTCGGATGCGAACGTGGGACCGATCCGGCTGAACTGGCCGAATTGGTCCGACGAACGCTGCTGGACAATGGTCTGGCGTTGGCGTCGGTGGCTGGCGTGTTCTCGGTCGACCTCAAGGCCGATGAGACCGCGGTTCATACGGTCGCCGCCGATCTCGGCGTACCGGCCCGATTCTTCGACGCCGCCACCCTGGAGGCGGAAACGCCGAGGCTGCAGACCCCGTCGGATCTGGTTTTCCGCGAGGTCGGCTGCCATGGGGTGTCCGAGGGCGCGGCGCTGGCGGCGGTCGGGCCGGATGGCGCGCTGATCGTCGTCAAGAACAAAAGCCCGCGTGCCACCTGCGCAATTGCCCGGGCATCAGGTGTGCTCGATACGGAAACAATCGGCCGTCCGCGCGGGCGATTGTCCATCGTCGGCATAGGCCCGGGCGCTGACGATTGGCGAACGCCGGAGGCCGATGCCGCCGTGCGGTCGGCAACCGATCTGGTGGGCTATGGCCTCTATCTCGACCTGCTGGGCCCGGCGGTAAAGGGGAAGGCGCGGCACGACTACGCCTTGGGCGAGGAAGAGGCCCGCTGCCGATTGGCCCTCGATCTGGCAGCCGAAGGCCGTTCGGTCGCGCTGATCTCTTCCGGCGATCCCGGCATCTATGCCATGGCGGCGCTGGTCTTCGAATTGCTGGACCGGGAGGATCGCCCCGATTGGCGGCGGGTGGCGCTGACAGTGGTGCCGGGCATCTCCGCGCTGCAGGCGGCAGCGGCCCGTGTCGGCGCGCCGTTGGGACATGATTTCTGCGCCATCTCGCTCTCCGATCTGCTGACCCCCTGGCAGGCCATCGAGCGCCGGCTGCGCGCTGCGGCGGAAGGGGATTTCGTGGTCGCCCTCTACAATCCGGTATCGCGGCGACGCACGCACCAACTCGGCATTGCGAAGGACATCCTGGCAGCCCAGCGGCCGTCGGACACGCCGGTGGTGCTGGCCCGCAATCTTGGCCGGGATAATGAGAAGGTGGAGATCATCACCCTGTCCGACCTGTCCGCCGACAGGGTGGACATGCTGACCGTCGTGCTGATCGGCGCGACCAGCAGCCGCGCCATGGCCGGCGTGGCAGGGGGCTGGATGTATACGCCGCGGGGCTATGCCGCCAAACGCGAGGACGCCGCCGAATGACCGTGCATTTCATCGGCGCCGGCCCCGGTGCGCCGGACCTGCTGACCTTGAGGGGCCGCGACCTGATCGCCAAGAGCCCGGTGGTACTCTACGCCGGCTCGCTGGTGCCGCCGGAGGTGGTGGCTCATGCGCCCGACGGCGCCCGGGTTATCGATACCGCGCCGATGACCCTCGATCAGATCATCGCCGAGATGGAGACGGCCGAGACGAAGGGGCTGGATGTGGCCCGCGTCCATTCCGGCGACCCCTCGCTCTATGGCGCGATTGCCGAGCAGATGCGCCGGCTCGACGATCTCGGCATCGCCTACGACATCACGCCCGGCGTGCCGGCCTACGCGGCGGCAGCGGCGACCCTGAAGCGCGAATTGACCCTGCCGGGGATCGCCCAGACCGTGGTCCTGACCCGCACCGCCATGAAGGCCTCGGCGATGCCCGCCGGCGAGGATCTCGCGACGCTCGGCGCGTCCGGGGCGACGCTGGCGATCCACCTGTCTGTCCGCAACCTGAAGCATGTGATCGAGAGGCTCACACCGCATTACGGCGCCGACTGTCCGGTGGCCGTGGTTTACCGGGCGAGCTGGCCGGATGAACTGGTGATCGAGGGCACGCTCACCGACGTCCGTGCCAAGGTGAGGGCCGCCAAGATTACCCGCACGGCGTTGATCCTCGTCGGACGGGTGCTGGCACCGGAGGCGTTCGACGACAGCAGGCTCTACGACCCGACCCATGTGCATGTGCTTCGGCCAAAGCGCGGCAAGTTGGGCTGACAGGCCCTCAAACGCGCGGCGTCACAAGCCAGTCCAGGGCGGCGGCAACGGTCTCGACCAGATCGCCCGCCCCCACCACCGGCCTGTCGATCATCACCACCGGTAGTCGGAGCCGACGTGCCGCGGCAATCTTCCCGTAAGTGGCATCGCCGCCGCTGTTTTTGCTGACGATCATATCGATACGATGACCGGCCAGGAGTTCGACTTCGGCATCGGCATCGAATGGGCCACGGCCGAGGATCAGCTCGTGGCGCGCCAAGGGTATCCGCTTCGATGGCGGGTCGATCATGCGCAGCAGGAACCAGATTTCCGTCAGGGCTTCGAACGGCGCCAGTTTCTGGCGGCCGATCGACAGGAATACCCGCTTGCCGTGTCCGACAAGCCGGCGGGAGGCCTCGGTCGCATCAGCGACCTCGATCCAGTTATCGCCGGGCCCTGGCTTCCAGGCGGGCCGTTCTAACCGCAGGCAAGGCACGCCGGCCATTCCACACGCCGCGACGGTGTTGCGGGATATCTGCTCGGCGAAGGGATGGGTGGCGTCGATTACCGTGTCGATTTCGTTGGTTCTCAAGTAATGCTCCAGTCCTTCGGCGCCGCCAAATCCACCGGTGCGAACGGCGCCGGGCAATGGTGCTGGCTCGCGGGTGCGTCCGGCCAGGGAGCTGATTGGTTCGAAAGCCGGGGCGCCGTCCAGGCTTGTCGCCAGCTGCGCGGCCTCTACCGTTCCTCCAAGGATGAGGATGCGCCTAGGCGCCAAAGCGGAACTCGCTGGCGCCAGTCAACCTACCGGCACGGTCGAAGACCAGGACCTCGATCCGGCTGTCTTTTCCGGCAGTTTTTTGGGCTATTTTGCGCGTAGCTTCCGCGATGGGATCGGCCAATGAGATGCCGGCCTGCTGGGCAAGGTCGAGGGCATGGCGGCCGGTATTCGCCACGGCGATCCGGCCCGCGAGGTCTGCGTCGCCACCCGCTGCACGGGCCATCTCCGCCAGCTTCGCCAGATCGAGTTGGCTGCGGCCGGAATGTAAATCCATGTGTCCCTGGGCGAGCTTGGCGAGCTTGGCGAAGCCGCCGGCGATCGTGACCTTTGGAACCGGGTGCTTGCGCAGGTATTTCAGCAGGCCGCCGGCAAAGTCGCCCATGTCCAGCAGGGCGGTCTCGGGCAATCCGTAGAGCGCCTGCACCGCCGTCTCCGAAACCGAGCCTGTGGCGGCTGCGGCATGATCCATCCCCATGGCGCGGGCTACGTCGATACCGCGATGGATCGAATGGATCCAGGATGAGCAGGAATAGGGCGTGACGATCCCGGTGGTGCCGAGCACCGACAGCCCGCCGATAATGCCCAGCCGGCCGTTCAGGGTGTTGCGCGCCATTTCCTCGCCGCCGGGGATGGCGATCTCGATCTCGACGTCGCCGGTTTCGTCATGGGCCTCGGCCACCTCGCGCACGGTCTCGGTCATCATCCGGCGCGGCACCGGGTTGATCGCCGGCTCGCCGACCGCCAGTTCGAGCCCCGGCCGGGTCACCGTCCCGACACCCTCACCGGCCCGGAAGGTCACACCGCTGCCTTCCGGTCCGCGTCGGATGCGCGCCAGGATCAGGGCGCCATGGGTGACGTCCGGATCGTCGCCGGCATCCTTGATGATGCCGGCCTCGGCCATCGCGCTGTCGCGCCGGCTTTGGGCCAGGGGAAAGCTGGGGGTCTGGCCTTTCGGCAAGGTGATCGCCACCGGGTCCGGGAACCGGCCGGTCAGCAATGCCGTATAGGCCGCACGGGTGGCCGCCGTGGCGCAGGCGCCGGTGGTCCAACCCCGGCGCAGAGGACCCTCTGGACGATGACTCATGACGTCACTTTATCGGCCCGAGACGTTTTTTGGCTAGCGGTCGACGGGGGGCGGCGGATAATGACAGGCGATGGACAGGCTTTCTTTCAATCTACCGGATTTCAAGCCGGGCTGGGTATGGCTGGCCGGAGCCGGGCCGGGCGACCCGGGGCTGGTGACCCTGCATGCCTTGCACGGCCTCAGGACAGCCGATGTGGTGATCTACGACGCTTTGGTCAGTCCAGAGATACTCGCCCTGGCGCATCCGGCTGCGTCGCTGGAGTATGCCGGCAAGCGCGGCGGCCGGCCGTCACCGACCCAGGCGGATATCAGCCAGCGGCTGATTCGCCTGGCGCGGGCCGAAAAGAGGGTCCTGCGGCTGAAGGGCGGCGACCCGTTCGTCTTCGGCCGGGGCGGCGAGGAGGCACTGACCCTGGTCGCGGCCGGCATACCGTTCCGCGTCATGCCGGGCATCTCCGCCGGTGTCGGCGCCCTGGCCTATGCCGGCATCCCGCTGACCCATAGGGACACCAATTCCGCCGTGACCTTCCTGACCGGCCACAATGTCGCCGGCGTGGTGCCCGACCAGTTCGATTGGCCCGCGATCGCCAAGGCATCGCCGGTGCTGGTGTTCTTCATGGCCATGAAGCATCTGGAGGAGATCGCCAGCCGGCTGATTTCCGCCGGTCGCCTCCCGGATGAGCCGGTCGCCCTGATCAGCAAGGCAACGACGCCAGACCAGATCGTCTTGGAGACGACATTGGAGAATTGTCACCGGGATGCCGAACGGGAGAACCTTGAGCCGCCGGCCATGGTGGTGGTCGGCGAGGTGGTGCGGCTGCGTTCGGCCTTGGACTGGCGAGGCGCGCTGGACGGAAAGACGCTCCAGCCAGATCCGCTGGGTAATCGCTCACGGCCGCGGGCCGGTTGAGCGGCATATGGCGGCGCCCGGCCTGCTGATCGCCGCGCCGGCTTCCGGCAGCGGCAAGACCACGATCACCCTGGCGCTTCTGCGTCATCTGCGTGATCTCGGATGCGCCGTTTCTTCGGTCAAAATCGGCCCGGACTTCATCGACCCGGCTTTTCACACAGCGGCAAGCGGCCGGCCCTGTCTCAACATCGATGGCTGGGCGATGCGGCCGGCCACCATCGCGGCGCTGGTAGTCCAGGCCGGCGCCGGTGCGGACCTGCTGTTGGGCGAGGGGGTGATGGGCCTGTTCGACGGCGCCGCCACCGATCAGGCCGAGGGCACCGGATCGACCGCCGATATGGCGGCGCTGACCGGCTGGCCGGTGGTGCTGGTCATGGATGTCCGGGGGCAGGCCGCCTCGGCGGCGGCGACCCTGTCGGGCTTTGCCCGGCACCGCGACGACGTGCCCATCGCCGGGGTGATTTTTAATCGTGTGGGGGCAGGCCGCCATCGGCAGATTCTGGAGGAGGCCTGCGCCGGGCTGGGCATCCCGATACTGGGGTTTGTGCCTCGGGACGCGGAATTGTCCCTGCCTGACCGCCATCTCGGATTGGTCCAGGCGTCGGAGCATAGTGACCTCGAAGCGTTTCTGGCCATGGCGGCCGATCGGGTGGCCGCCCATATCGACATCGCCACCCTACGCGCCCTGGCCCGGCCGGGACGGATCGAGACCGCCGATCCTGGCGGCATGGTGCCGCCGCTTGGCCAGCGCATCGCCCTGGCGGATGACACCGCATTTGCGTTCGCCTACCCGGCGATGATTGCGCGGTGGCGACATGCGGGTGCCGAGATCGTGCCGTTCTCTCCGCTCGCTGACGCCGCCCCGGATGCCGCCGCCGACGCGGTGTTTCTGCCCGGCGGCTATCCCGAACTGCATGCCGGACGGCTGGCGGCGAGCAGCCAATTTCTCGACGGCCTTCGCGATGCCGGCGCGCGTGGCGCAGTGGTGTACGGAGAGTGCGGCGGCTACATCGTCCTTGGCCGGGGGTTGGAGGATGCCGAAGGCAATCGGCATCGCATGGCCGAAATGCTGCCGCTGGAGTGCTCGTTCGCTAAGCCGCGCCTGTCGCTCGGCTATCGGGCGGTTACGACCTGCGGAGCGGGTCCGCTCGGGCCGGTTGGGCAACGATACCGTGGGCATGAGTTCCACTATGCAACGGCGGTGGAGGAGGCGGACGGGGATCCGTTATTTGACGGTTGCGATGCCATCGGCGCCGGGTTGGGTCCGCTTGGCCGTCGGCACCGTATGGTCATGGGGTCGTTCGTGCATCTGGTCGACCAGTCGGCCTGACGGCGTCGGCGTCTCACCAGGTTGCCGGATTGTCTGGCGACAGGCCGCCATGGGGCGCTACGATCCCGGCATTCAAAATGGCGAGGCGCGAGAGGACACGACATGGATTTGGGTTTGACGGGCAGGCGGGCATTGGTGATGGGCGCATCACGAGGCATCGGTCGCGGAATCGCGCGGATCCTGGCAGCGGAGGGCTGCGAAATTGTGACAGCCGCCCGCAATATCGAGCGGCTGGAGGAGGACGCGAAGGGACTGCGGGCCAACCATGGCGCCAAGGTGACCCCACGCAAACTCGATCTGGGAGATTCAACATCGGTGGACGCGCTCGCCGAATTCCTGGCCAGCGAGGGCGTCGACATTCTGATCAACAACAGCGGCGGCCCGCCGCCCTCCGGCGCGCTGGGCGTGTCGAAGGATCAGTGGCGCGGCCATTTCGAATCCATGGTGCTGGGCCTCATCACCTTGACCGAGGCGGCTGTCGGCCCGATGCGGGCAAAGGGCTGGGGGCGCATTTTGACCATCGCCTCATCCGGCGTGGTTCAGCCGATCCCGACCCTGGGCATCTCCAACACCTTGCGATCCAGCCTGGTCGCGTTCTCAAAGACTCTGGCCGGCGAGGTCGCATCCGACGGCATCACTGCCAATGTCATCCTACCCGGCCGGATCGACACCGAACGTGTGGCGGAAATCGATGGCCGGGTGGCGGAACGAGATGGCCGGCCGATCGCCGATGTGCGCCGAAGCTCCGAAGCCGCGATACCGACTGGTCGCTACGGCACCGTGGAGGAATTCGCCAGCACCGCCGCATTCCTGGTCAGCGCGCCCGCCGGGTACATCACCGGCCATGTGGTTCGTGTGGATGGCGGGGCGATCCGATCGATCTAGCGGTCTGACCCCCATTTGGCGTTCGGAGGTTCGGTGTATGGCACGGGGCTAAACCGTTGATTGTCGCCGGCCGGGCGTTTCCTTTCCAAATAATTGTAAAGTTGTTTTCGCACATTTGATGCGCGTTATGGTTTTAAGAAAGGCTTGAGAGGTCCGGTCTAGGGTGATTGGCAGGGTCGCTATTTTGCGGCCCACCGTGCCTAGGCTGGAGACCCAGTTTTGTCGATTCCGGAACTTTGCGCGGCCCGAATTCAGAAGAGGGCGGTCGCCCTGTGGCCGCTATGAGCATCGGCGATGGCTGAACCTGCCAGGGATATTTCGGACGAGACGCGGTCGGTGGCGGAACACGGACTGCCGCGACGCTTGACGGCGTCCATCCTACGCATTGTTGAAGCGGCCGAGCCCCGGTCGATCGCTGAAGCTGCTCTGATAGAAGCCCAGGCGCTCACCGGCGCCGAAACCGGTGTTGTCATGTTCTGGGACCCTTCCGCAGGGCAAATCGTCTGCCATGCCAGCCTTGGCCCGGTAGCGTTGACCGGCCTGGCGGTAGCGGTTGAGTCGGCGGCGGTTGGCGCTTGGTTGGAAGGGGGGCTGCTGCAATGGCTGCGCGGCAAGGGAGTGGCGATCGATACTGCTGAGATCATGCCATTGTCGTATCGGGATCGCCCACTGGGCACGATTGTTCTGGGGGCGCCGGACGGGCTCGGGATGCTGGGCGATGAGCGCCAGGCTGAACTGAGCGCAATCATCGGCGCGACGTCATTGGCAATCGCGAATATTCGCCTGTCGGCCTCGATCGCTGAGCACGATAGCCAGAACCGGGACATCGAGCTCGCGGCGGAAATTCAGCGCAACTTGCTGCCCGGCAAAGATCATGGCGGATCGACAATGATCGGCCTCAATCGCCCTGCGCGAAAAGTGTCCGGCGATTTCTTCGACTATTTCCCGATGCCGGATGGCCGTATCCGGTTCGCCCTTGGCGACGTTTCCGGCAAAGGCATGAACGCCGCGCTGCTGATGGCGAAGACCGCCAGCCTGTTCCACTGCCTGGGAAAGGCGCTGGACGATCCGGCGCAGCTTCTGGCGCTGATCAATCGGGAAATTCGGGAAACTGCCAGCCGGGGAATGTTCGTGACCATGGTGGCCGGTGTTTATACGCCGGCGACCGGCGAGATCCGGTTTGCCAATGCCGGCCATCTGCCACCTCTGCTACGCCGGGTAGACAGAAGCTATCAGGAGTTTCCCGCTGACGCGCCGCCGCTGGGGGTGTTGGCCGAACTGGATTGCGAAACCCAGGTCGCGCAGCTGGATGGCGGCGAATTCTACATTTTCACCGACGGGCTGACCGAGTTTCAGCACGGCGATAGCGAAGAACTGGGCGTCGACGGGCTGATCCAGATGCTCGAATCGATGGCCGATCGTCCCGTGGAGGACAGGCTGAATCGTATTCTAGAGGATCTGGATGGAGACGGCTGGACGGCGCGGGACGATCTGACCGTTTTGGCTATCGACGATGCAAAGGCAAACCGCGCGATTGCCTTTCCTTCCTGCGGCGGCAGGCTCTCCAATTTGATGGGTCCCAGCCCGGTCGAGTCCGGTGTTGAATGTCTGGCCTATCTTCGCCTGCCGGCGCAGGTCGACCGAATGCGGCTGGTGCGCGGTGCGGTGGCCGGGGCGGCCGGTCTATGCGGGCTCGATGACGAGACCACGGCTGATGTGGTGCTCGCTGTTGCCGAGGCGGGCCAGAATGTCATTCTGCACGCCTATGGTGGCCGGGAAGGCGAGGCCATTGAGCTTGAGATACTGCGCCGTTCCAACGCCATGGTGATCCGCCTGCGCGACTTCGCCTCGCCGACGGATCCGGAATCGATGCGCCCACGGGATCTGGAACACATCATTCCCGGCGGCCTGGGCACCCATTTCATTCGCGAAATCATGGATTCCGCGGAATTCCTGCCACCTCCGGGCGGCGAGGGCAATTTGCTGCAACTGACCAAGAAAATAGGACCTTCCGATGAGTTGTGATGTGAGAGAACAGGACGGATCGTTGCTGGTTGATTTGCAAGGCCATGTCGATCTGGAGCACGCCGACGGTGTGCGCGCGGCCCTCCTCGGCTGCATCGAGAAGAAATGCGATATCAAGGTCAGTCTCGCCGCCGTCGACTATATCGACAGCTCAGGCATCGCCACCCTGGTCGAGGCCTTCCAACTGGCCAAGGAGAATGGGACCGCCTTTGTCCTGGCTGCGGTCAGCGCCCAGGCGTTGCGGGTACTCAAGCTGGCGAGGCTCGACACCGTGTTCACAATCCTCGATCCCGAAGCCGCGGCCAGCTGACGAATTCGGAAACGGCGCGATGCGGGCATTGGAACAGATTGGTCGTCGCACCATCGGCGGGTTCGACCGGATCGGCTTGGCTGCGGTGCTGCTGGCGGAGAGCGCGTTCTGGATCGTCGCCGGCAGCCGTCGCCGGCAGCCGGTGCGAATGGGACCGGTCGTCCTCCAGATGGTGGAAACCGGCCTGCTGGCGATTCCCATAGCGACGATCTTGTCGGCCACGATTGGCATGATGCTGGCGATCCAGGGCCACTACACACTCGGTTTGTTCGGCGCGGAATCCTTTGCTCCCTATGGCATCGCCCTGTCGGTGGTGCGCGAGTTCTCGCCCCTGATCATCGGCATCCTGGTCGCCGGACGATCCGGGTCGGCCCTGGCCGCGCGGCTGGGCACCATGGAGGCCAATCAGGAGATCGACGCGCTCCGCGTCATCGGGGTCAGCCCGGTGCGGTACCTTCTGGCGCCGACGCTGGTTGCGATGCTGGTGATGGTTCCGGCGCTGACCATGTGGGCGAACCTGGTCGCGCTGCTTTCCGCAGGTGCCTATACGACGGCCCAGCTCGACACCTCCATGGCGGCGTTCGCGGCCGATGTGATGGATGCGCTGGTGCTCGGCGACCTCACTCATGGCCTGGCGAAGAGCGCGCTGTTTGCCTTGCTGGTGGTGCTGATCGGGGCGGTCAACGGGACGATGATCCGCGGCGGGGCCGAAGGGATCGGACGTTCGACGACCCAGGCCGTGGTGCAGGGCATCGCCGCCATCGTCATCGCCGACATGATCTTTGCATTCCTGGCGACCCAATAACATGGCGACCCAGAGCAACACTGTGGCCATCGATGCCGTCTCGGACGCTGAGCCGGTGATCGAAGTTCGTGGCCTGAATGCGTTTTACGGCGCCCGGCAAATCCTGTTCGACGTCGACCTGACCGTGCGCCGCGGCGAGATCATGGTGATCATGGGCGGCAGCGGATCGGGCAAGAGCACGCTGCTCCGGCACCTGGTCGGACTCAACGCGCCGGTCAGCGGAGCCATTCGGCTGCTCGGCCAGGACATCGGAACCCTGGGCGCCATGCAGATGCAGGAGTTGCGCCGGCGGATCGGCGTCGCCTTCCAGGGGGGCGCTCTGTTCAGCTCCATGAGCGTGGCCGAGAACATCATGCTGCCCCTGCGAGAGCACACCCGCCTCGACCGCAAGACCATGGAGATCATGGCGCGCATGAAGCTGGAGGTGGTCGACCTTCCTGGCTTCGGCGATTTGATGCCGTCCGAGCTGTCGGGTGGGATGCTCAAGCGGGCCGCCGTGGCGCGGGCCATCGTGACCGATCCGCAGCTGCTATTCTTCGATGAACCGTCGGCGGGGCTGGATCCGGTGGTGTCCGCCGCGCTCGACGATCTGATCCGGCAATTGCGCGACGCCATGGAGATGAGCGTCGTCGTGGTCACCCATGAGTTGGAGAGTGCGTTCGGAATCGCCGATCGCATCACCGTTCTGGACCAGGGCCGCGTGCTCATGACCGGCACCACCGACGAGATCCGCGGCTGCGACAACGAACGCATCCAGAATCTGCTGAACCGGCGCTCGACCAGCGCGCAAGTCGATGCGGATATGTATCTGAAGCGCCTGACCGGCGCGGCGTGATGGGACAGGCGGAGCCCGGAAGATAAGATGCGAACACTTAATCTGAACTATGCCGCCGTCGGCGCATTTGTCCTGGCCATGCTGGCCGCTGCTGTGGCCGGCGGTGCCATGCTCGCCGGCGGCTCGGGGCCGCACGATGAATATCATGTGATTCTGGAGAACGTCGCCGATATCCGTTTCGGAACCGTCGTCCGGTATGAAGGCTATCCGGTCGGCCAGATCCAACGCATCGTGCCCGAACCTGCAGGCGCCAGCATGGTCTTTCGGGTCGAACTGAGCGTCGAGCGCGGTTGGCGCATTCCCGCCGACAGTGTCGCTCGGATCGGCAGCTCCAACCTTCTGGCAAATAAGACCGTCGACATTACCGCCGGGCAACGCGACACGATTATCGCGGTCGGAGGACCCATCCCCGGCGCCGCGCCCAGCGATGTCTTCGCCGCGATGTCTTCCCTGGCCGGTGAGTTGGGCGACCTCAACCGCGACAGTTTGCGCCCGTTGATCGATCAGGTCGGCGGGGTGGTTGCCGAGATCGATTCCCTCATCCGGAGCGATGTGGGGCAGATCACCTCGAGCCTGGCATCCGTCGCCGGCGACGCGGAAAACCGGATACCGACAATTCTGGCGAGCCTCGATTCGATGACGACAGAACTCGACTCGACGGTATCGGCGGTTCAGAGCTTGATGACGCCGGAGATCGTCGAAAGCATCGGCGATACCGTTCGCAACGCCGAGACGGTGTCGGCCAGCTTTGTCGGTATGAGCGGACGGTTGGACGGGACCGCCGCGCAGTTGGACGGTCTGATCACACGGCTGGATCAGATGGTCGCGGAAAACGAAGGCGAAGTGTCGGATTCGCTGGGGAATGCCGCCTATGTCCTGCGCACGGTGGCGCAGAGCATCGATTCCATCAGCCACGATCTGGAAGGATCGGCGCGGAACATGAACGAGTTCAGCCGGCAGATTCGGCAGGATCCGGGTGCCTTGTTCGACATGCCCTGGCGCAACGAAGCCGCTTATCCCGTAACGGTGCCGCAATGAGAACCGGCATCCTCGCGCTGATCTTGGCCTTGGTTTTGGCGGGCTGCCAAAGCGCGCCGGGTCCGGCGCCGGTCGATCGGTTCTACCGGGTCGCAATTCCGGCGCCGGATGCGATGGGGGTCAGCCTGCCGGGCACGGTCCAGGTCGGCCGGCTTGACGCCGATGGCCTGATGCGCGAACGGCCGGTGGTCTACAGCGACGATGATGGCGCCCTGTCCCTGGCTCAACATGAATACGATTATTGGATCGAGCCGCCGGCCCGGCTGCTGCAGGTGGAACTGGTGCAGTATTTGAGATCGGCCGGCATTGCACGATCGGTGGTGACACCGGAACTGCGGATTCGGCCCGACTTCGAGGTGGTTGGCACGGTCCGGCGGTTCGAGCGCCTGATTGGTCGCTCAGGTCCGAGCGTCGTCGTGTCCCTGGACCTTGCCCTGGTCGACCGTAACGATGACCGGCTCCGCGTCGTCGACACTTATTCTGCGGAGATCGACTGTGCGGATTCGACAGTCGATACGTCGGTGGCGGCGTTCAACCGGGCGCTCACGGCGATATTTGCAGAATTCCTCGCCGATATGCGACAAGGCGGCTCATCGGTCTGATGGATCGTGAGCCCCGGCCGGCCTGGCTTGCTCGCGCTCCCGCCGATAGAGTCTCGACGCCATGTGCCGATGCGGGCACTGAAGGGAGCACCCATTGGACGGACAGACGGATCAAGAGGGCTGGCTGGCCGGTGCGCTGTCGGTCGTTTGGGATTTGTGGTCTTTGTGGACCGGCCTCTTCGACTTCTATGCCTGGCGGGAGATCGGCGCCTATCTGGTGCCGGCGCTGTTCATTCTGGCGGTCATGATGTTCTGGGGAATCCGGCGGATGCATCTGCGTAGCTGACCGCGGGGCGGCGCCACGGCGTCTACCGCTCGCGCAGGGCTTCGTCCCGGGCCTTGGTCAGCGGTTTGAGCAAGTAATCCAGAATGCTTTTCTCTCCGGTCAGGATGTCGACCGATGCGACCATTCCAGGAATGATCGCCAGCGGCGCTTCGACGGTTCCCAGAAAATTGCGGTCCGTTCTGACGATGATCTCGTAATAGGCCTCGCCATCGTCGGGGTTGGCCAGGGTGTCGGCGCTGATGCGCTCCACGGTGCCGCGAAGGCCGCCATAGATCGAGAAGTCATAGGCGGTGATCTTGACCGTCGCCGGCAGTCCGGGGCTCAGGAATGCGACATCGCCCGGCCGGATGCGGGCCTCGACCAGGAGGGTGTCGTCCAGCGGAACGATCTGCATCAGCTCGCTGCCGGCTTGCACCACGCCGCCTATGGTGGTCAGGCTCAGCGAGTTGACGATGCCGTGTACCGGCGACCTTATATCCGTGCGCGAGACCCGATCCTGCGCGGCGCGGAGCGTCTGGTCGATCACCGACAATTCCGACCGGCGCTGATTGAGATCCGCCTGTGCGACCGAGCGAAAGGTCAGGGCGCCTTCCCGCAGCCGGTCGCGCGCTTCCTGGATGGAGGATTCGACGCGGGGCAGCGCGAGCCGCGTTGCCTGGAGCCGGCCGTCGAGGTCGTTCACCTCCCGGCGCAATCGCAGCACTTCGACCTCGGCGACGACACCGGTCAACGCCAGCGGCTCATAGATCGCCAATTCCTGCTGTGCCAGGTCAAGGCTGCCGGCAACCTGGGTTTCGGCGACCCGAAGTTCTTCCGCCTCCTGCCGACGTTGTTGCAATTGTTGCTCCAGGATCGCCATCTGCGACCGCAAGCCCTCCTGGCGCGCCAGAAACAGGGCGAATTCGCTGGCGGCGATTTCCGGAAAATCGTCGATCAGTTCCGGCGGAAATCCGATTTCGGTGTCGCCATTGACCTCGGTTTCCAGTCGGGCGATCTGGGCGAGCAGGCTGCGTCTTTGGGCCTCCAATTCGCCGGCACGGGAGGAGAAGTTGGTATCGTCGATGCGCAGCAGAATCTGACCGGTCTCGACGATCTCGCCCTCGCGAACCAGGATTTCCTCAAGGATACCGCTGTCGAGGGTCTGGATCACCTGCAACTGAGTCGAGGGGATCACCCGGCCATCGCCCCTGGTCACCTCGTCCACCAACGCCCGGTCGGCCCAGAACAGGGCCGCGGCGAACATCGCGATGATGGTGAACAAGAAGATATGGGTGCTCCGCCGAGGCCCTTGGTGAAGGGCCTTTTGGACCTCCGACGCGTAGTCGAAATCCTCCCGGTCGTTGGCGAACATCTCGCTGTCCTACGATTGGTTCTTCGGCCCGTCGTCCCACAACGGCGCTTCGTCCCCGGTGTCGAGCCGGGACTGGTCGTCGGGTGCGGGTCGATGGGGGGCGGCTGTGGCGACTTCTGCCTGGCCGTCGGCCATTTGCGTGTCTTCGGTCGCTGATGGCTCTGGCTGCCGGTCGGCCTGAAGTGCCGGTGCCGGCCGGCCCAACTCCGCCTCAGACCCCGTCTGCTCATCGGCGATCCGACCGTGGCCATCGGCGGTCCGGATCTGGCCGTCCTTCAATTGGCTCAGGACTTCGTCGCGAGGGCCATCGGCTATGATGATGCCGCGATCCAGGATGATCAGACGGCTGACCATGCGCAGCAGGGTCATCCGGTGCGTTGTCAGCAGCAGCGTGCGCCCGGTGTTGAGCACCGTGCCCAGCCGGCGCATGAACACCTGCTCTGAGGTGTTGTCCATGGCGCTGGTCGGCTCGTCCAGCATCAGGATCTGGGGATCCATCAACAGTGCGCGGGCCAGCGCGATGGCCTGGCGTTGCCCGCCGGACAGGTTCTGGCCGCGCTCGGCGACCTCCATATTGTAGCCAAGCGGGTGGGAACCGACGAAATCATCGACTCCGGCCAGCTTCGCGGCGCGCAGGATGAGTGCGTCATCGGCCTTGGGATGGCCCAGCGCAATGTTGTCGCGCACCGTGCCATAGAACAACACCACGTCCTGCATGACGAAGCCGATGCCGCGCCGGATGTCCGACGGGTGGTATTGGCGCAGATCGACACTGTCGATCAACGTGGCGCCCTCATCGGGCTGGTATAGGTTGATGAGCAGTCGGCCGATCGTGGTCTTGCCTGAGCCGATGCGGCCGATGATGCCGACCCGTTCGCCGGGGTCGATCCGGAATGAGGTATTCGACAGGGCCGGAACGTCACCGCCCGGGTAGGCGAAGGTCACGTCGCGGAACTCTATCCGGCCATGCTGGATCGGGCGGCTGACATAGCGTTTCTCTGCCGGGCGTTCGACCGGCAGTTCCATCAGCCGGTTCAGGGTCTGGAGCGCGGTGCGGGACTGGTGATAGCGGGCCAGGGTGTTGGCGACGCCGCCCAGCGGCGCCACCGCCCGGCCGCCCAGGATAACCGCGGCGATAATAGCGCCCATGGTCATCTGGCCATCGGCCACCAGATAGACGCCGCCGACCACCGTGCACACCGAGACCAGCTGAGTCGTCAAGGTCGTCAGATTCACCCCGACGGTCGAGAAAAACCGTGATTTCTGGGCCGTGCGGGAGGTCATGCCCACGAAGTGTTCCCAGGAACGCTGCATGCGGCCTTCCGCACCCAGACTTTTGATCGTGTCCAGGGAACTGACCGTCTCGATCAGGATGGCGTGCTTCTGGGCCGCCTCGCGCTGGGTCTGGCGAACCGCCCGAGCCAGCGGCCACTGGATCAGCAGGCCCGTGGTGATGGCGAAGATCACCGCGATGGTCGGGACCCAGAACAGCGGCCCGGCGATCAGCGAGATGATGAAGATGAACATGCCGATGAACAGCAGGTCGGTCAGGGTCGCCAAGGTGGCGGAGGTGAAGAAGTCCCTGACCGTCTCGAACTCACGCAGATGATTGGCGAAGGCGCCGGTCGAGGAGGGCCGCGCTTTCATCTGCAGGTTCAGAACCTGCTCGAATATTCGGGCCGCCAACAGCACATCTGCGCGCCGTCCCACGGTATCGATCAGCGCGCTGCGCAAATTCCGCAGCAGGAAGTCGAACAGCAGCGCGATCCCCATGCCCGCGAACAGGACCCACAGGGTCGCGATCGCCTGGTTCGGCAGGACACGGTCGTAGACGTTCATGATGAACAGTGGCGAGGCCAGGGCCAGCATGTTGATGATGGCGGCGCACAGCACGACCTCGACATAGGCCGGCCACATATTGGCGATGGTGCCCCAGAACCAATTTTTCGGCCGCGGCAAATCGTCGTCGGTCTGGGACCGTTTGTCGAACTCGTATTCCGGCTTTACGAAAAGGGCGAAGCCGGAATACTCGTCCTCCAGCTGCTTGAGTGGCACCGTGCTGGCCCCGGAATCGGCTTCCGGCACGACGATGCTGACGTCTTTCTTGTCCTTGAATTCGGTGAGGACGCAGGCGCGTTCGTTCTTGAGCAGCAGCACCGCCGGCAGAACCATCGGCGAGATCTTGGCCAGCGGCCGCTTGACCAGTTTGGCGCTTAACCCGGCACGCGCCGCGGAGCGGATGAACAAAGCCGGCGTCAACTGGTCGTCGACCAACGGCAGGCCCGATGTCAGCGCGTCGGGCGACATCGGCCGGTCGAAGTGCTTTGTCAGCGTGACGAGGCAGGCCAATAGAGAATCCAAGTGGCTGGCCGCGACCTCCTCTGGGCGCAGTTGCCATTGGCGTTCTCCAGACTCCTCTTGAACCGTTGGTTGGGACATTGGGCCCATGCCTGAATCCGGCGGAAAACTTAACGGGCGAACGTTAACGCATAGCTACCGTCGTATCCGTTAACCTCAAGGGAAAGAACGCCCGCCAATGGTGAATCATCCGGGGGTAATCGGCGCCAATTGCCCACGCTATTGTGTGACCGGCGCCCCGGCTCGGCGCCGCGCATCCGCCTGAGCCGTCGCTGGCGGATTGATATTGATCGCGCGGAGCAGATTGCCGGTCGCCGCGATCACACCGTAGCGGGCAAAGATCAGCGCAAAGTCGACGGTGGCTCGTCTGGACCGGGCATTGAACAATGCTGTCTCGGAATCCAGCAGATCCAGCAGCGTTCGCTGGCCGATATTGAATTGCTGCCGATAGGATCGCCTGACCTGCTGGCTTGAGGTGACTTGCTGATCCAGCAGATCAAGCCGGCGGATGGCGCTTTGCATTTCGTTCCAGGATTGGCGGACCAACTCCTCGACGCTGCGGTCGAGCGCCAGCAACCGATTGCGCAGCTCGCGGACGCGGCTGATTTGTTCGCGCCGGTTTGCGGCGTCGATGCCGCCGCGGAACAGATTGTAGCGGGCGACCAGTAGAACGTCGTAGGCTTCGCTCCTGCCCTCGACGCCGCTTAGATCCTCGCCAATTGTGGCCCGGCTTTCCAAGGTGATCTGCGGATAATAGGGCGCGGCGGCGCCACGGTAGCCGGCGGCGGCGGTATCGAGATCGGCGCGCGCCGCCAGCAGGACCGGGTTGGCGCGTATCGCGTCGCCGAGGGCGGCCTCGACATTGATCGGCAGTTCGCCGGCGATCGAGATCGGCCGGGTCAGCAAGCCGACCGGCTGACCGACCAGGCGCTCATAGGTGATCCGGGCGTTTTCCAGATTGTTTTCGAAATCGACCAGGGTGGTTCGGGCGGCAAATAGCCGCTCAGAAGCTTGTTGGACATCGGCGATACTGCTGCGTCCGGCCCGCTGCCGCTGGCGCACGTCGCTGAGAGTCTGCACGTGGACGGCGACATTTGCGTTGGCCAATTCGACTAGTTCGATCTGCCGCAGAACGTCCAGATAGGCCTGGACCACGTCCAGCCCAACCAACTCAGCGGTCTCCAGCACCCGGTAGGCCGCTGCGTCCAGGCGAGATGCTTGGCGCTCGACTTCGTTGTCGGTTCCGAAGCCGTCGAACACCAGCTGCTGCAATACGATGGAAAGCTGGTGCGGGTAGAACCGATTGTCTCTATCGCCGGGCACCACGGACGACGGCCTGTCGGTCCATTGCGGGCCTATGAACCCGTCCAGATCGACCTGAGGGAAGTAGAGACCACGCGCCTGGCGCAGCTCATGATCGACCACCTGTCGGCCGGCGCTTGCCTGCGCCACCTCGGGATTGGTTTCGATCGCCAAACGCACGGCGTCGGTCAGTGATTGTGCCGCCGCGGGCCCAATTGCCGCGGCAAGCATGAAGAGGCCCAGTGCAAACGCGGATTTGATCCGCCAGAAATGGCGGCCTCGCGGTGTCCCAATCATCGGTTCTCCAGGAGACTTGGTGATCAGCGATGCGACCGCGAATGAGTAAATTTTTCGTAACCAGGACCCGAAACGTGCCAAACCGGCGCTGTGCGAGCTGATCGAAATCGCCGCATTCTTCCCGGCTGCCGACTTGGTCGGCGGTTCTTAGGCAGGCCGATTTGGACCCGAATTTATGGCATAATTGCGGTTTGCGACCCGCGCCGGCTCCGGCTCCGGCCCACGGCACCGGCCCACGGGTCCTGCTATCGAGCCTGCCAGACGCAGTTCACGTTTTCGCCGATTCTTCCGCGGAATTTCAGCCCGTCGCCGGTCTCATAGCTCCAGCCCGCATCCTCGCCGTCGGGCTGATGGACCCGGTAGATCGTGCCATGTTCGAACACGATCGCTTCGTCCTTGTAGCAGGTGACGCGGAATGGACCTTGGCGGGTCGCCGAGCTGGATTCGACCATCATCTGACCGGCCTCCGCAGATGAGGCGGCGCCCCCGGAGGGTGAGCCGCCACCCGAATCGCCGCAGCCGGAGATAACCGCCGTGGCGGCCATCCATAGCGCGCACCGCAGGCGGGATGATCGGTAAATGACGCTGCCCATCACCGGCGCAGGCAAGCGATTTGTATCGCGGGTGTCAAGCACAGCCTGACCTGCCGATCCTGCTTGGTATAAGCTCTATCGGAGATTCGGGCCGGCGCCCGAGGGGCCGCCGATGTCCGCCACAACACCGCAACATCTTGGATGATCCCATGACGAACCGCGGACCCGACGTCTACTACGGCGAATATTTGCAGCTCGACCGGCTACTCTCCTGCCAGGATCGGAAAAGCGTGGCCCTGGGCCGGCCGGCCCATGACGAGATGCTGTTCATCATCGTGCACCAGGCCTATGAGCTCTGGTTCAAGCAGGTGCTGTTCGAACTGGATGCGGTGCAAGAGATCTTCGCCGGCGACATCGTCGAAGAACGCGAGGTCGGCCAGGCCGTCAGCGGGCTTGGCCGGATCGCCGAGATCCTCAAGCTGGTCATCGGCCAACTCGATGTGCTGGAGACCATGACACCTTTGGATTTCCTCGATTTCCGCGATTTGCTGTTTCCGTCATCCGGGTTTCAAAGCCTGCAGTTCCGTCTCATCGAGACCCGCCTGGGTCTGCGCCGCGAAGATCGTTTGACCTTCGACAAGCTGCCCTTCGACGCCCGGCTCAACGAGGACGATCGGGCGCGATTGAACGCGGTGGAAGGCGCCCCGAGCCTGAGCGACCAGATCGATAACTGGCTGGGCCGGACTCCCTTTGTCGAGATCAGCGGCTACAAATTCCAGGAGGCGTATCGCCAGGCGGTTGCCGAAATGCTCGACGGGGACGCCGCCTATGTGCGCGAGAATCCGGCGGTGGACGAGGCGGAACGCAAGGCGGAACTGGCCTCGCTGGCGGCCGCCAAGAAGCGCTTCGCGGAAATCTTCGACGAAAAGAAGCACGGCAGGCGGGCCGAGCAGGGGGCCTGGCGCTTTTCCTGGAAATCCTTGCAGGCGGCTCTGCTGATCAACCTCTATCGTGATGAGCCGGCGCTGCAGATACCGTTCCGGCTGTTGAGCGGACTGATGGATCTGGATGAGACCATGACCACCTGGCGCTATCGCCACGCCCTGATGGTTCAGCGCATGATCGGCATGAAGCTGGGCACCGGCGGATCGTCCGGCCACGATTATCTGCGGATGACGGCGGACCGGCATCGGGTGTTCGGCGATCTGTTCGCCCTGTCGACCTTCTTCATCCCGCGCTCGGCGTTGCCGCCGCTGCCGGACGAACTGCGCCGGGCGATGGATTACCGCTATGTGGAGAGCCCGACCCCGTGAGTTTCAAGGAACACTTCAAACTGGCCCTGGAGGCCGATCCCGACCGGCTGCATTTCGCCGCCCACAGCCATCATCTGTGGCCGGATGTCAGTTTCGAGGCCCAGAAGCAGTGCTGGATGGACGCGGCACGGCTGGCGGATCGCAAATGGGGCATGATCTTCGGTGAGATGGTGCCGCGGCTTCAGGCGAAGATCGCCCGCATCGTGGATTTGGGCGGCCCCGATACGCTCGCCTTTGGCCCCAATACGCATGGCTTCATCGTGCGGCTGCTGTCCTGCCTGCCGCCCGGTCAGCCCTGGGACCGGCCGATCCGGATCCTGACCACCGACAGCGAGTTCCACAGCTTCACCCGGCAAATCGACCGGCTGGAGGAAGACGGCCGGGCGGCGGTCGAGCGCATTCCGGCGCGGCCCCATGGCAGCTTCACCCTGCGTTTCATCGAGGCGATCGCCAGCGGCCGATACGATCTGGTGTTCTTCAGCCAGGTCTTCTTCAACTCTGGATATCTGGTGCGCGATCTGCCGGCGATCGTCGCGGCGGTGACCGACCCGGAGACTTTGGTCGTGATCGACGGCTATCACGGGTTCCTCGGCGTGCCGACCAGCCTGTCTCGGGTCCGGGACCGCGCCTTCTATCTCGCCGGCGGATATAAGTACGCCATGGCCGGCGAGGGCGCCTGTTTCATCCACGCGCCGCCGGGCTTCGCCGCCCGCCCGCCGGATACCGGCTGGCTGGCCTCCTTTTCGGCCCTGGAGCAACCCCAGGGCGGCGTTGCCTATCCCACCGATGGCGCCCGCTTTCTCGGTGCCACTTTCGACCCGTCGGGGCTGTATCGGTTGGAAGCGGTCATCGACATGCTTCGGGCGCACAAGATCTCGGTGGCCGATATCCGCACCCATGCCCACCGCCTGCAACAGCGCTTCGTGGCGGGCTTGGCCGAGCTGGGCCTGCCGTCGCTTGGTCCGAACCAACTGATTGTGCCGCTGGCCGAGCGCGACCGAGGCCAGTTCCTGACCTTCGAGACCGCCGAGGCGGACGCCCTTTTCCAACGCCTGATGGACGCCAACATCGTTACCGATCACCGGAACGACCGTCTGCGGTTCGGGTTCGGCCTGTACCAGGATGATTCGGACGTCGACCGCCTGCTGGAGCGGCTGCCGAAGGCAATGTCCTGATAGGCGTAGTATTCGGGCTCGAACCATCAGAACGCGAGTGAGAGTTTTGGCGGAGTGCAAGTGCGAAGGCGCGGGGGTGGGGCCCACTCTGCGAGATTGATCTGCGAATTCCCCAAATGCGGCATTGTTCAGGAATTCGGATTGTAGGCTCAGCAGAATTCATCTACAACTAGAGATTGATTATTGTGTTCGATTCGATAAAACTGATGTTCGATTCAATGAGGCAATTTCATGAAAAAGCATGCAAAACGCATCGTTGGTTTTGCCGTAGCGGCAGTTGGATTTGCTTCGGCAATGGTAGCCCTTTGGCCGTACATTTTTCCGCCCAAGCCCGACCACGAAATCCGCTTGGTGGGACCGGCAGAGTCCGCTCCGGTGATCAATGGGGACCAGGCAATCTTGCCAAATCCGCTAATCGGAGACGTACTGCGCCTCGATGGTGAACTGTTCTCAGACCAACCGCTGTTCATCGTCGCAAATCATCTAGACATGGGAGAATCGGGCAAGATACGAGCGCGTGAGGTTACGATCTTTGCGACACGCATTTCCGGCGGATTGATTGACGCTTCAGGTCAGGCAGCCACGGAAAGCGAACCTACCCATATCGACGCGGGGTTTATATTTGTCGCGGCTGCTCGTATCGAACAGACGCGTGTAAATGCGTCCGGGGGAGGAGGACTTGATGGAATGGGCGGCACGGACGGTCCAGATGGCCAAGACGGCAATTGTGGCGGCTTTGGAGCCTGGGAAGCGGCGCAAGCCGGCGGCATTGCCTTGGATGGCGGTGACGGCGGGTCGGGTGGAAATGGCGGTGAAGTGATTCTGCTTCTTTCCGCGCTCGATGGGTTTCCCGCGCCCAATGTGACCGGCGGCGACGGGGGAGCGAGAGGAACTGGTGGAAAAGGCGGCAGTGGGGGCGCCGGATGCACAGGACTGGGCGGGAGCCAAGCGTCTCGTTCTCGTGGCGCCGACGGGAGTGATGGCACGCCCGGGGACGACGGTGCCAATGGCGAGATTACCTATCGAGAAATTCAGTTCCATATTGTGGAGGATGAATTGTCAGGTATTGACTTGCACGACCCAGCGGAACTTACGCGAGCAAGACAGAGATTCGTCCGCCGAAATGATTGATACATTCAACACTGGGGTCATGAATTCGGAGGAAATGGGCTCAGGACCGTCGTGTGGAGAATGGTCACGCTATCGGCCAGCTGCTAATCCTTCACGTGCCGCGACACGACCGCCTCCTCGCCCAGCAATCCACGTGGCCGCAACACCAGCACCGCCGCTAACGCCACGCCGATCAGGATGATCTGCAGCGCCGCGCCTCGGGCCTGATATTCCGGCGGCAGGATGGCGGTCAGCAGGGCGCCGCTGGCGCTCCAGATCGCCCAAACCACGATGCCGCCCAGAATGGCGCCGCGATTGTTGCCGGATCCTCCGATGATCAGCATGGTCCAGGCCTGGAAGGTCAGGATCGGCAGGAAGTCCTCCGGCGCGATGAAGCCCAGGAAATGGGCATAGAGCGCCCCGGCCAGCCCGATGATCGCCGAGCCCATGACGAAGGCCTGGAGCCGGAAGGCGAACGGGTTCTTGCCGAGCGAGGCCGCCGCCTGCTCGTCCTCGCGGATCGCCTTCAGCACCCGGCCCCAAGGGCTGCGCACCAGCCGCTCCAGTGCGAAGAAAACCAGCAGGGTAAGTCCCATCACCACCGCCAGATAGGCGGCATTGCCGGCCAGGCTGCTCTCGGTGGAGCCGGCGAAAGGGCGCGGGATGAAGTTGAGCCCGAACGGGCCGCCGGTCAGCCGTTCCACATTGAGGGCCAGGAGTTGCAGTGTGACCGCGACGCCGAATGTGCTGATCGCCAGATAATCGTGGCGCAGCCGCAGCGTCGGAATGGCGACGATGGCGCCGCACAGTCCCGCGGCCAGCAGCGCCCCCAGCCAGCCGACCACCACTGGCAGCCCGAAGCCGCCGATCTGGCCGGGATAGTCGGGCCCGGTGAGGATCGCCGAGGCGTAGGCGCCGACCGCGAAGAACCCGGCGACGCCCACATTAAAAAGGCCGGTGAACCCCCATTGCAGGTTCAGCCCCAGGCAGATCATCGAATAGGTGAGGGCAATCACCAGGAAGAAGACCAGATAGGCGGCGATATCAAGCACCGTGGGAGAGGGTTAGGGGGCCACGCCGAGGACTTGTGAAACGCCACATCACGCCTTGTCCCCGAACAACCCGTTGGGGCGGACCAGGAGGATCGCCAGCAGCATCAGGAAGGAAACCGCCTGGCGGTATTCCGCGCCGATCAGCGGGACCGACAGGCTCTCAGCCAGGCCGATGATCAGCCCGCCCAGAATGGCGCCATAGACGCTGCCGATCCCGCCCAGGATAGCGGCGGCGAATAGCGGCAGGAGCAAATCGAAACCCATCTGCGGCCGGATCTGAACCG
This sequence comes from Inquilinaceae bacterium, assembly GCA_965237625.1. GTDB lineage: Bacteria > Pseudomonadota > Alphaproteobacteria > DSM-16000 > Inquilinaceae > JABDIP01. The sequence goes on along the minus strand of CBDEGD010000018.1, from coordinate 86,235 downwards.
TCAGGCCGAAGAAGGTGCCGGACACCGCCGCCAGCCCGCCGCCGATCAGCCAGGTCCAGCGCAACACCGCCTCCACATCGATGCCGGTCACCCGCGCCAGGGCCGGGTTCTCGCTAGTGGCGCGCATGGACCGGCCCAGCGTGGTCCGGGTCAGCAGCAGATGCAGCGCCAGCACCAGGGTCGCCGCCAGCCCCAGCACGAAGATCTGGTCCGGAGTGATCCGCACCCCGGCCAGCGGTATCGCGATCTGGATGTCGCGGCTGTAATAGTCGGGCCTCGGCCCGTAGAGGAAGACGATCAGGTTCCTCAACGCCAGCGAGGCGCCGAAGCTGGCGATTACCATGGTGATCGCGGCGCCGTGGCGGCGCAGGCTGCGGAACAGCGCGCGGTCCAGCAGCAGTGCGATAGCCCCGGTCAACAGGGCCGATACCGCCAGCGCCGCCACCAAGGGCCAGCCGAAGGAAAGCGGGCCGAACCGGTGGTCCGCTGCGCCGGCGGCGATCGCGAAAACGCCGACGAATGTCAGGGTCAGATAGGCGCCCCAGCCGATCAGATCGCCATGGGCAAAATTGGCGAAACGCAGGATCGAATAGACCAGGGTCAGCCCGATGGCGCCGAGACCGATCATCGAGCCCTGGATCAGCCCGTCGGCGATGTATTGCATCATCGGCCGGGATCCCCGTCTCGGGTGTTGCCGTCAGGACCGCCGAGGAACAGGGCGGCAAGATCGTCCCGCGCGGCCAGTTCGGCGGCCGGCGCGCCGAGCCGGTTGCGGCCCTCGACCAGCACATAGGCATGGTCGGAGATCGCCAAGGCCGCCTTGACGTTCTGTTCCACCATCAGGACCGTCACACCCTGGTCTCGTACCTCCTGCAGCTTCTCGAACACTTCCGCGACCAGCTTCGGGGACAGGCCGGCGGAGGGTTCATCCAGGATCAGCACCCTTGGATCGACGATCAGCGCCCTCGCCACCGCCAACATCTGGCGCTGGCCGCCGGACAGCCGGCCCGCCGCCAGCCGCCGTTGCCGGGCCAAATCGGGGAACAGGGCGTAGGACGCCTCCAGCCGCTCCTGGTGCCGCTGCTTCTCGAGGAAGAAGCCGGCGAGTTGAAGGTTCTCATGCACCGTCAGCGTGCCGAATATGTTCTCTGTTTGCGGCACATAGGCCAGACCGTGCCGCACTTTGCGGTGTGCCGGCACGCCGAGGATGTCCCGACCCTCCAGCAGCGCACTGCCGGATTCTACCGGCACCAGCCCGATGACCGCCTTGACGAGGGTCGACTTGCCGGCCCCGTTCGGCCCCAGGATGGAGACGATGGTCCCGGTCGTCACATCGATCGAGGCGCCGTGCAGGATCGGCAGGCCCGGTTCATAGCCGGCCACCAGATCGCGGATTTCGAGGGCAAGTGATGGTGGATTGGCGGCCGTCACGCGGCCACCCCGCCGAGATAGGCATCGACCACCCGCGGGTCGGCGCGGACTTCCTCCGCCGTGCCGGACAGCAGCAGTCTGCCGTCGGCCATGACCAGGATCGGCCGGCAGAGGTTCATCACCAGATCCATGTTGTGCTCGATGATCAGGAAGGTGATTCCGCCGGCGTTGATCTCGGCGATCTTGTCGATGATGGTCGCCAGCAGGGCCGGGTTGACCCCGGCGCCCGGTTCGTCGAGCAGGATGATCTTCGGGTCCGCCATCAGCACCCGCGCCAATTCCAACAGTTTTCGCTGGCCGCCGGAAAGGGTGCGGGCGAGATCCTGGGCCAGCCTGTCCAGCCCGACGAAATCGAGCCAATGCCGGGCCCGGTCGCGCAAGGCGCGTTCCTGGGCCGCCACGGCGCCGCCGGGCATCCAATTGGTCCAGAACCGCTCGCCGATCTGTCCCGAGACCGCCAGCATGACGTTCTCCAGCACCGTCATCTCCGGGAATGGACGCGGGATCTGGAAGGTCCGGGCCAGACCCATCCGGAAGATGCGGTCCGGCCGCGCGCCGTCGATCCGCGCGCCATCCAGCAGCAACTGCCCGCTGCTCCGCCGATGGGCCCCGGCGATCAGGTTGAACAGCGTGGTCTTGCCGGCGCCGTTCGGGCCGATCAGCCCGGTGATGGTGCCGGCCTCCAGGGTGAAGGACACACCATCGACCGCACGCACCCCACCGAAGGACTTGCTCAAATCGATGGCTTGCAGCATGCGGCGGCCGAAATGGTTGAGGCGGGCCGCACTAAGGGCGCGTCGGCCCCACCCATCGGCGTTGCCCGACCGCCCCCGCTCGGCCAAGATGCCTTAACCCTAAACCAATTCCCTGGGATGCTGGAACGTTCATGGCCAAAACAATCCGCTTCGGCGAAGCGCGCTCCGGCCTGTCGGCGCGGGCCGTCCTGCTGGACGACAAGGCGCCGGCGAGCTGCGACTTCCTTTGGCGCTATTTGGACCGCTCACGGGAGATTCCCTCGTTGCACGCCATGTGGACCGGGCCGGAAATCTCTTGCCCGATCCCCGATGCGGAGGTTCCGGCGGCGGATCGCGATGTCGGGTTGCCGCTTGAGAACGGCACGACCTTTCCGGCGGCCGGTGACATCCTGCTGGCCTATGTGCCGCCGCGCGCCTGGGGTGGGATACCGGCGCCGGTCTTCGATATCGGCCTGTTCTATGGCTCCGGCGGCCGCATGTTGCTGCCGATCGGCTGGGTCGCCGCCAGCCTGTGCGCCCAAATCGTTCCCGACGATCTGCCCGGCGCGGCGGAGGCCTGCACGGCGATTCGCCGAAATGGTGCCTGCGTGATGACCCTGGAACGGGTGGATGAGTGATGGCGGGCGATGAGTTCACCCTGTACGACCTCAAGGTCGAGGTGATCGCCACCGACCGGCCGATGGTCTGCAATCACCAGGAGGGCGATCACTTTCTGCTGTCGGGTGAGAATCTCTCCTTCCCGTCTGGCCAGACCTTTCCGCTGTACCCGCTGGCGGCGCTGTTGCCCCTGCTGCCGGCGAAGCAGCGGATGACCGACATGAATGACTGGATGACCACCGATACCGACATCGCCTGCCCGGACCCCCATTGCGGTGCGCTGTTCCGGATCACCAGAACCGGTACCCGGGTCTTCCGGCACTCCGAGACGACCTTGGTGCCCCTGCCAAATCCGTCGGATGGCGGTGGAGCCCGGTCGTGACCGTCGAGACGGTCCAACTCGCCCCCGGCTATACGATTTCTCGCATTCTCAAGGGCGGCTGGCAACTCGCCGGCGGCCACGGTTCTGTGGATCGGGAGCGGGCAATCGCCGATATGGGCGCGTTCGTCGAGGCCGGTCTCATCGCCTTCGATTGCGCCGATATCTATGCCGGTGCCGAGGAGATGATCGGTGAGTTCCTGCGCCAATTCCGCCGCGACAAGGGCGCCGATGCCGCATCGACGATCAAGGTACACACCAAATTCGTACCGGACCTTGGCGCTCTGCCCACGCTGGACCGCGCCTATGTGGAGCGCATCGTCGATCGTTCGCTCTTGCGACTTGGTGTAGAGCGGCTCGATTTGGTGCAGTTCCACTGGTGGGATTACGGCATTCCGCGTTACATCGACGCCGCCCATTTTCTGAAGGAGCTTCAGCAAGCCGGCAAGATCGACCGGCTGGGCGGGACGAATTTCGACGGCCCCCGCGCCGCTGAGATCATTGATAGCGGCGTCGATCTGGTGTCGATGCAGGTTCAGTACTCGCTGCTCGACCGACGCCCGGAAAACGCCATGACGGATCTATCCGCCCGGAGCGGCATGTCGCTGCTGTGCTATGGCACCCTGGCCGGCGGCCTGCTGAGCGAGCATTGGTTGGATGCGCCGGAGCCCCAGGAACCGCTGGAGAACCGGTCGCACGTGAAGTACAAGCTGATCATCGACGAGTTCGGCGGTTGGTCGCTGTATCAGCGGCTGCTGCGGGCATTGAAGCAAATCGCCGACCGGCATCAAAGCAGCATACCGGCAGTCGCCACCCGCTTCGTACTGGACCGGCCACAGGTGGCAGGGGCGATCGTCGGGGCGCGGTATGCCGACCGCTTGCCCGAGACGCTGGCGGTCTTCGACCTCGTATTGGATGCAACGGATCGCGACCGGATCGATGACGTTCTGCGCGACGGCACAGGACCGTCGGGCGATGTCTACGATCTTGAGCGCGACAGGACAGGACGGCACGGAACGATCATGAAATACAATCTCAACCAGGCGGCAGGCGCGTGACCACGTCATCCGAAAACGATCTGAGCCGGCGATGCCTGGCCGAAGTCGACGATTTGCACAGCTTCTTCGTGGCCTGGATGGGCGGCGAGGAAGAGGCCGATTTTGCCCGTTGCGAGGCGGCGCTGGGGCCGGGTTTCCAGATCGTCGAGCCGGACGGCACGGTTATCGACCGCGATCCGCTGCTCCAGGCGCTCGGCACGGCCAAGGGCAAGCACGAAGATTCCGAACGGCCATTCGACATCCGGATCGAGGAGTCCCGGGCGCGGACCGTTTCCGACACCCTGTGTCTCGTGACCTATGTTGAGCGCCAGACAGTGCGAGGACAGCCCACCGCCCGCCGGTCCACGGCGATGTTCCGGAACCGCACAGGTGGACCCAATGGGGTCGAGTGGCTGCATGTACACGAGACGTGGATTAAGGCGGAAGCCAGCACGGATAGCGAAGGCGGCTAAAGGGCGCTAACGTTACCAAGGGAGAAACCAAGGCCGGCCGGTGGCCAATCCGCCAGGACGGCGCAAACCAAGAATGAGGGAGCCATCAGCATGAAGTTAGGAATTGTGGGGTCGGCCTCGGCCATCGCTGTCGCGATGTGCCTGAGCGCCGGAACAGCCATGGCGCAGGAATGCAAGGTCACCATCGGATCGGTCATGTCCCTGACCGGTGCTGCCGGCCAGTTCGGCCAGGCGGCGTCGAAGTCGATCGAGCTTGCCTTCCGCGACGTGAACGCGGCGGGCGGTGTGATGGGCTGCACCATTCAGGTGGAATTCCGCGATGCCCAGACCCAGGGCTCCGTCGCCGCGGACGCGGCCCGACAACTGGTCGATATCAACGGTGTGCCGGTCATCATCGGCGGGATCATTTCATCGGTGTCGATGCCGATCCTCACATCGGTCACCGCGCCGGCCGGCGTGGTCCAGGTCTCTCCGGCCTCGTCATCGCCGAGCTTCACCGCTTTGGCGGAGGACGGCAAGACCGGCGGTTTCTGGTTCCGCACCATCACATCGGACGCCCTGCAAGGGGTTGCCGCGGCGCAATACGCCATGGATAGCGGCCTCGACAACCTGGCAATCATCCATGTGAACAATGATTTCGGCGTCAACCTGGTCCGGGAATTCACCCGCGCCTATGAGGCGTTGGGCGGTACAATCACCTCGGCAACGCCATACAACCAGAACCAGGCCTCCTATGCCTCGGAAGTTACCGAGGCGCTGTCCGGCAACCCGCAATCGCTGTATCTGGTGGCCTATCCGGGCGATGGCACCACGGTCGCGCGGACCTGGATCTCCCAGGGCGGACCGCAGACTTTCCTGCTGAACGACGGCATGAACAGCGCCGATTTCATCACCGATGTGGGCCCCTCTTATCTCAATAACGCTTATGGCACCTCCTCGGGCACGGTCGAGACCCCGTCCACCGAGTATTTCGCTGCGGAGTACAACAAATTCTCCGATTTCGATTGGCAGTCGCCGGCCGCCGACCGTTCCTATGACGCGGCGGCAATCGTGGCGTTGGCCATCGCCCATGCCGGCAGCGCCGAGCCGGCGGCGATCCGCGACAGCATCCGCGCTGTGCTCGACCCGGCGGGTGAGCCGATCTATGCCGGTGAGGTGCAGTTCCGCAAGGGCCTCGAATTCATCGCGCGGGGCGCGGCGATCCGTTATGTCGGCGTCATCGGCCCGGTCGGGTTCGATGCGCTGGGCGATATCGCCGGGCCGTTCCGGCTGTGGCGCATCCAGGATGGCGAGGTCGTGACGGCAGGCGAGATGACCACCGAGGCCGTCGACGCCATCAAGGCGGCGATCGCCAATTGAGGCGTCGGCGATGAAGATCGGGCGGCGGCGGGTAGGCCGCCGCCCTTGTCATTTTCCCCGATGTGGAGAGTCAGTGGTCCCCCTCACCCTCCCAGCGCTTCGCGCCGGGTCCCTCCCTCTCCCCTAGGAGAGGTTTTTTGCCGGCGGCCGTTGAAACCCTCTCCTAGGGGAGAGGGAGGGACCCGCGGCGAAGCCGTGGGAGGGTGAGGGGGGAGCGCGGTGTTCGGGCCATCGCCTGACTTTTCCGCCTGGTCCGAACGCCGGTCTCGTGCGGCACCGACATCGGAAGGCCAACTCGATCCATGGCGCCGGACACATTCCCACCCTCGCTTTGGGCGGCGACCGCACCGCCGCCGCCGGAAACACCGCCGCTTGCCGGCGATGCTGATTGCGATGTAGCGGTTGTCGGGGCCGGATTCGCCGGACTGTCGGCGGCGTTGCATATGGCTGAGCGTGGCATCAGGGTTGTCGTGCTGGAGGCCGAGCAGCCGGGCTTTGGTGCATCCGGGCACAATGGCGGGCTGGTGGTGCCGGCCTTCGCGCGCTGGGACCCGGATGGCGTCCGCGCCCGGTTGGGGGCTGAGGCGGGAGACCGGCTGGTGCGGCTTGTCGGTGGCTCGGCGGATCTGGTTTTCGATCTCATTCGCAGACATGGCATTTCTTGCGACGCCTTACAGGCAGGCTGGCTGCACCCGGCCCATGCGGCCTCGAAAATCCCTTGGCTGGAGTCCCTTCACCGGCAATGGCGTGATGCCGGGCATCCGGTCCAGCTGTTGGATCGGCCAGAGACGGCGCGGCTGACCGGCTCGGACCGGTTTCACGGCGCGTTACTGGCGCCAACCGGCGGGCATTTGAATCCACTAGCCTATGTGCGCGGATTGGCGGCGCGGGCGATGGCGCTTGGCGCTGCGGTACATGGTCGAACACCGGTTCGATCGATTGCGCGAAGCAGCTATGGGTGGCGGCTTGGATGCGGCGCCGGGACGGTGTCGGCGGACCGGGTGTTTCTGTGCACCAATGCCCTGACCGGCTCGCTCTCACCCCCTGTGACCCGGAGCACGCTGCCGCTGGAGGTCTATCAGATGGCCACGGCACCGCTCGACCCGGACCAACGGCAGGCGATCCTGCCGGAAGGCCATTCGGTATCCGACACCAGGCGAGACCTGTTCTCCTACCGTCTCGATGCCGAGGGACGCCTGATCACCGGCGGCATGGCTGCTTTCCAGACTGGCGCTTTGGACCGCTTGAAGAAACCGCTGGCCCGACGCTTGTCACGCATGTTGCCGGAGCTGGGGCCGGTGGCGTTCGACTTCGCTTGGCATCGCACCGCGGCGCTGACGCCGAATTTGCTGCCGCGATTGTTCGAGTTGGGCCCGGGCCTGACCGCCCTGATCGGCTGCAATGGCCGTGGAATCGGCATGACCACATCACTTGGCGCGGCGCTGGCCGAACTGGCGGCAGGCGGCGATCCGGGCGATCTGCCGGTGCCCCTGACGCCGCCGGACCGATTCCGTTTTCATGGGCTGGCGCGTCTCCTCCCAGGGTTGCTGCTTCCTCTAGCCAAATTCCGGGATTGCTACGACTGATTATCGTTAAGCCGAGGTTTACAAGTCGGGTGACACACTCCGCGTCTCAGAAGAGGCCGGCGGGATGCCGGTTCCGCAGGGATCACGTGGATGACCGTTCCGTCCGAAAATCTGGCCGACGGTGTCACAGCAAGGCAGGGGCCGATTGCCAAAGCACGGGCGATCCTGTCGCTGTTGCGCCTCCACCAATGGGTCAAGAACGGCTTTGTTCTGGCACCGTTGTTTTTCACGCCGCAGGCGGTGTCGGAGCAGACGATCATCCGCGTTCTGCTGGGGATGCTGTGTTTTTGCATCGTTTCCAGCAGTGTCTACATCATCAATGATCTGAGCGACCGCGAGGCGGATCGTCGACATCCGAAGAAATGCCTGCGACCGCTCGCCGCCGGGACAGTGTCGACCGCCGAGGCCGTGCTGCTGCTGGTGGCGCTGTCGATCGCGGGGCTCTTGGGCGCTTACGCCTTGTCCGGCTCCTTCGCTTTGGTGCTGTCGCTCTATTTCTCGCTCAACATCGCCTATTCGTTCGGCCTGAAGCATCGGCCGATCGTCGATCTGCTGACGGTTTCCGCGGGTTTCGTGTTGCGGGTTGATGCCGGCGCCCTGTTGATCCACGTCCAGCCCAGCGAATGGATCCTGATCTGCACCGGCTTTCTGGCTCTGTTCCTGGCGATCGCCAAGCGTCGGGACGATCTGGTCAAGGATATCGGAACCGAGCACCGACCCAGCCTGCAGGGATATACGACCCAATACCTGGATGTCGCCGCGACCATGGTGCTCGGCGCCCTGCTGGTGTCCTACGCGATCTACACCACGGATGGCGAGGTCATGGCCCGGCTCGGCAGCGAGCGGCTGTACCTGACGGTGCCCTTCGTCCTGGCCGGCATCATGCGATACTTGCAGATCGCCTTGGTCGAGGAGCGTTCCGGGTCGCCGACCGCGATAGTGCTGACCGACCGGTTCATGATCGTCACCATTGTCGGTTGGATCGCCACCTTCGCGGCGCTGATTTACGGATGACCGGCATTGGCAGGCAGCAACTCCGCAAGGCGGAGTTCTGGGGTATCGCCGTCGCGGTCCTGTTCGTGGCGGGGATCGCCGTGTCGAGCATCTTCGTCGGCTCTGAGGATGTGCTGGCTCGTTTGGCCCAGCTATCCCCCGAACTGATCGCGGGTCTATTGGCACTCTCGCTGGTGAATTACGCCTGCAGAACCGGCCGTTGGCATCTGTTCGGCCAGCGTCTCGGCGTTTCTCCTCATTTCGGCCGGACCGCCCTGATCTACGTCGCCGGGTTCGCCATGACGCCGACTCCGGGCAAGCTCGGCGAGGCGCTGCGGTTGTGGCTTCTGGAACGGGCCTACGGGTTTCGTTATGCCCGCACCACAGCGGTGATGATCGGTGACCGGGTCGGCGACATGGTGGCGGTGCTGGCGCTGTGCCTGTTCGGTGTCGGCGCTTATGCCGGGTATGCGGAAGCTACGATGATCGCGGTGGCCGCCGTGCTGCTGCTCGCCGTACTACTCGCCCGAACCGGGCCGTTGCTCAAGATGATCGGCGTGGCCTACAGGGTCGTCGCACGGTGGCCGAGGCTGTTCGCGTCCGCCCGCCACGCGGTGCGTCAGACGGCGCGCCTGTTCAACCCATCGCTGGTGTTCTCCGTGCTGGCCCTGGGTGGTATCGGATGGCTGGCGGAATGCTTCGGGCTCTACTGGCTGGTCAACGTCATGGGCGCGGCGATCAGCTTGCAGGGTGCGGTCTTCGTTTTTGCGTTCTCCCTGCTCGTCGGGGCGGTTTCGATGCTGCCGGGAGGGCTTGGCAGCACCGAGGCGACGATGTTCGGCCTGCTTACCCTCGCCGATGTGCCGCCGGATATCGCGCTGGCAGCGACAGCGGTCAACCGGGCGGCCACCCTATGGTTCGCCGTTGTGCTGGGCGCGGCGGTCCTGCCGGCTGCACTGCGCATGGCTCGTGGGCCGACGATCCTGGTAACCGAATTGGATAGCCGCGCATGATGTGGAACCCGCAGACCCTGACCGGCTGGGGCCGCAGCTCCGAAGCGGCGATGGAGGTTGGGCGGCCCGAGCGGCCACGGGATCTGGCAACGTTGCTGGCGGACACCAATGGCACCAGCGTCGTGATCCATGGCGCTGGGCGCAGCTATGGCGACGCAGCGCTTAATGAGGGCGGCAGGGCGATCCTCACCCAGCGGCTGGCCCGCCTGTTGTCCTTCGACGAGGCGACCGGCCGGCTGGTCTGCGAGGCGGGCGTCACCTTCGCCGATCTGATGGACGTATTCCTGCCGCGCGGTTTCTGCGTGCCGGTCACCCCCGGCACCGCCTTCGCCACCCTCGGAGGCGCCGTGGCCACCGATGTGCACGGCAAGAACCACGATCGGGTCGGCAGCCTCGGGGATCATCTTGAGTGGATCGATCTGCTTACCGCCGATGGCGAGACGGTTCGGGTCTCGCCGGAGGAGCGGCCGGAGCTGTTCGCGGCGACCATCGGCGGCATGGGGCTGACCGGGATCATCGTGTCCCTTTGTTTCCGGATGATCCGGGTTCCGTCCGGCAGCATCGATTTGCGTGAACGCCGCATTCCCGATCTCGACAGCTTCTTCCAGGCCTTCGAGGAGATTCGGAGCGTTGCAGACTTCTCGGTGGGCTGGATCGACGGGCTGGCGCGCGGCAAACGGCTTGGGCGCGGCATTCTGGAGACCGCCTCCTTCGCAGATGCCGATCCTGCCAAGCCACAGAAGGACAAGCAGCGCCGGGTTCCACTCGACTTCCCTGGTCTGGCGCTGAACTCGCTGACTGTCGGCGCCTTCAATAGCGGGTACTACCGGCGTGTCCCGTCGAAGGGGCGGGACCAGACCCTGCCCGCCCGGCAATTCTTCTACCCGCTGGATGCCGTGCAGGACTGGAACAAGATCTACGGCAAGCGGGGCTTCTATCAGTTCCAATGCGTGATCCCGGATGCGTCTGCCCGGGACGGCATCCGGCGCGCTTTGGAAGAGATCAGCGCCGCCCGGTCGGCCTCGTTCCTGGCGGTGCTGAAGACCCTCGGCGGTGAGGGCAGGGGGCTGCTGTCCTTCCCCATGCGCGGCTACACCCTGGCGCTCGACTTCCCCCGTCGCAACGGCACCGAGGCGCTGATGGAGCGGCTGGAGCGCATCACTCTGGACCATGGCGGGCGGGTCTATCTGGCGAAGGACGCAATGCTGTCGCCGGAAGGTTTCGCCGGCATGTATCCCCAGCTCGACGCTTTTCGGGCCGTGCTGTCCGAAATCGATCCGAAAGGCCGCTTTCAATCCGATATGGCGCGTCGGCTTGGTCTGAAGGGCACATCATCATGACCGGCCAAACCTGGCTCGTCCTCGGCGGCTCATCGGCGATCGCCAACGCCTTCGCCCATGAGGCGGCTGCCGCCGGCCATGGGGTCGTCCTGGCCGGACGTGACCTGGAAGATCTACAGCAGAGTGCCGCGGATGTCGCGATCCGGCATGGGGTCGCCGCTCACGCCATGGCCTTCGACGCCGTCGACTATGACCGCCATCCGGAATTCATGGACGCTTGCAGGAAGGTCTCGGATGGCACCATGAACCTGTTCCTGGCCTTCGCCCTGATGCCCGAGCAGTCGGAGATGGAGCAGGATTTCGCCCTCGCCCGGCGGGCCATCGAAGCCACCTATCTGGGCGCCGCCTCGATCCTCTCCGCCGCCGCTCCGGTGTTCGAGGAGCAGGGCGCGGGGCAGATCGTGGTGATCGGGTCGGTCGCCGGCGACCGCGGCCGGATCAAGAACTACATCTACGGCTCGGCCAAGGCCGGGCTGCACGCCTTCGTGCAGGGGCTGCGGGCGCGGTTGTCCCGGGCCGGTGTCTCGGTCACGACCATCAAGCCCGGCTTCATCGACACCGCGATGACCTGGGGGCAGCCCGGATTGTTCCTGGTGGCGTCTCCGAAGGAGTGTGCGAGCGCCTGCCTGCGCTATGCCAATGCCGGCGCTGAGGTGCGCTACGTGCCGTGGTTCTGGTGGGGCATCATGACCATCATCAAGTCGATCCCGGAACGGATCTTCAAGCGGCTGTCGATCTGAGCTTCAACACCTGACCGAACAGCCAAGGCACCAGGCTCATGCCGATCACCAGGGTCCAGGCGGTCCCATCCAACGGGTCCAATCGCAGCACGTCCGCCAGAGGCGGGGCGGCGTACGCGATCCCGATCAGCCCGATGCACAACACCAGCGCAGCCCAGACATAGGGGTTGCGGGTGACTTCGTTGGCCAACAGCGCCGTTCCTGGGTCGCGCATGTTGAAGACATGCCAAAGCTGCGCCAGGGCCAGGGTCAGGAAGGAGATGGTCACGGCTTCCGCCTCGCCGAGCCCGAGCCATCCCAGCGCCAGGCCGAATGCCCCCAACGTCGCGGCGGCGATCACTGATCCATAGCCGACGACGGTCAGCCAATGGCGCCGCGTCATGATCGACTCCGCCGGATCGCGCGGCGGCCGGCGCATCCCGCCGGCCTCCCCCTCGCCGGCGCCCAGGGCAAAGGCCGGGAACACGTCCGTGACGAGGTTCAGATAGAGGATCTGAAGCGGCAGCAGCGGCAAGGGCAGACCGCCGACCGCCGCGAGGCTCACCACCAGGATTTCACTGAAATTGCACGACAGGAGATAGAGAACCATCTTGCGGACGTTGCTGAAGATGATCCGTCCCTGTTCGACGGCGGCGACAATGGAAGTAAACGCATCGTCGCGCAGCACCATGTCCGCCGCCTCGCGCGCGACCTGCGATCCGCGCAGCCCCATGGCGATGCCGATATCGGCCTTCTTCAGGGCCGGCGCATCGTTAACGCCGTCGCCGGTCATCGCCACCACGGCGCCCGACTGCTGGTGCAGGCTGATCAGGTCGAGCTTCTGCTCCGGATTTACCCGGGCGAAGATATCGGTGTGTAGCAATCGCTCCCGCTCGGCCGGGGTGAAGCCGGGCGGAGAATTGAGTTCGCGCCCCTCCAAGGCGGTGGCGTCATTGCCCCAGCCGACCGCCTCGGCGATCGTGCGCGCGGTCGGCGCCTGATCGCCGGTCGCCATGACCACGCGGATGCCGGCATGGGCGCAGGCGGCCATCGCCGCCGGCACATCGGCTCGCGGCGGGTCGATGAGACCGACCAGCCCGAGGAAAGTCAGATCTTCGTAAGCCGGCGCCTCCAGCAGTTCGGCCCGCTTTGTCGCCAGGCCCAGTACCCGCAGCCCGCCACCGGCAAGCGCGTCGTTCCGTCCCAGCCAAATACGGCGGGTCGCTTCGTCGAGCGGCACATCATCCGTCTCCCCGGCCATCAAGGTGGCGTGGGCTAGCACCGCTTCCGGCGCCCCTTTGACCGCGACCAGATAGCCGACTCCGCCATCGGTCGCCGCATGCCACGTCGCCATCAGCTTCAGTTCGGAGTCGAAGGCGTCTTCGCGCAGCTCCGGCCGTTCCCGGGCGATTTCCGGCCGGTGCATCCCGGCCTTGGCGGCAGCGGCCAGCAACGCGACCTCCATCGGGTCGCCGACAGAGCCGGTCGTGTCGACACCGTCAGACCCTGGCGCCAGCCCGGCATTGTTGCACAGCACCAGGATCTCGAGCGCCTGGGCCAGGCGGGTATCGCCGCGGGGATTGACCGGCGTGCCGTCGACCAGGAATTCGCCTGCATGCCGGCCGACCTCCACCCGCCCCGACGGCAGCAGAAGCGAGGTGACGGTCATCCGATTTTCGGTCAGCGTGCCGGTTTTGTCGGTGACGATCACCGTGGTCGCACCCAGGGTCTCCACCGCCGACAGCCGCTCGATGAGCACGTTGCGCTTGGCCATGCGCCACATGCCGCGGGCCAGCGCCATGGTGGCGACGATCGGCAGGCCCTCCGGCACGGCCGCCACCGCCAGGGCTACGCCCATCTCGATCATCAGCACGATGTCGCGCCCTGCCAGCACGCCGGCGCCGGTGATCAGGGCGGCGATCAGGATGGTCACCCAGGCAAGCTGCCCGCTCAACCGGTCGAGGCGTTTCTCCAGGGGCGAAGTCTCCGCCTCGGCCTCCTCGACCAGCGAGGAGATGCGGCCGAGTTCGGTGGCCATACCGGTCGCCACCACGACCGCCTCGCCGGTGCCCCGGGTCACTGCCGTGCCCTTGAACAGCATGCATCTGCGCTCGGCCAGCAGCGCTGTTTCGGTCACCGGCGCGACGGATTTGGAGACCGGCAGCGACTCGCCGGTCAGGATCGACTCGTCGGCCTGCAGCTTCGCCGCCTGGATGATGCGCACATCCGCCGTGATCACATCGCCGCCATCGAGCAGCAGGATGTCCCCGGGCACTAAATCCTGGGCCGCGATCTCAACGATGTGGCCGTTTCGGCGGACATTGGCGGCGACCCGGGCGATCCGACCGAGGGCCTCCATGGAGCGCAGGGCCTTCAGCTCCGTACCGAAGCCGATTGCGGCATTGATGACGATGACCGCGATGATGGCCAGGGTTTCGTTCAGTTCGCCGAACAGGAAAGACAGTACCGCGGCGCCGGCGAGCAACCACACGATGACGCTGCGGAACTGGTCGGCCAGGATCGCCAGAACGCTCCGGCGGCGGGTGCGGCGCAGCAGGTTGGGGCCGAATTTGGCGCGGCGCCGGACAACCTCGGCGTCGGTCAGACCGTCGGTCGGGGTGACTGCAAGCGCCACCAGCACAGATTCGGCGGGCCTGGCATGGGGCGGCATGCCGGGCCTGTCGGCGTCGGCATGGGTCAGCGGCCGTTCGGCGGATGCCTCGGCAGGGTCGGCGTGATCGTTGGGCCGGTCAGCCGGCGGTCTTCGCTGCAAGGTAGTCAACGGCGCCATTGACGGTGAACAGCTTTGGGTAGTCCGTTTCGGGGATTTCGACCGACAGCTTCTTGTGCAGCGCGATCACGAAGTTCAGAAAGTCCATAGAGTCGATGTCCATTTCATCACGCAAATCGGCCTCGGGGTCGATTTCGTCCGGTTCCAATTCCGGCGCTATGTTAATCAGCTCTTCCACCACGATGTATTTCAGATCCGGGTCCGTCATAGTGCCTCCGGTGCTTGCAGTAAATTGTCGATCTCATTCAGCATCAGCGCACCTTTATGGCCGTCACTGACCCGATGGTCGGCCGAGAGCGTCGCCGTCACCAGCGGCCGCGCGACCACTTGGCCATCGACGACCCAGGGCCGCTCGACGGCCTTGCCGAAGCCGATAATGGCGACCTGCGGCGGGTAGATCGCGCCGAAGACCGTCTCGACGCCACGGTCGCCCAAGCTCGTGACGGTCACGGTCGGATCGGTCATTTCGGAGCTGCGCAGGCCGCCGCCGCGCACCCGCGCGACGAGGTCTCTCAGGGCCGCCATCAATGCGTCGAGGCCGAGCCGGTCGGCATCATGGATCGCCGGGGCAATCAGGCCGCCGCCGCGGATCGCCACCGCCGTGCCGAGATGGACATGCTCGCTGGGCATGAACCTGTCATCGGAATGAAATCCGTTGAATTCCGGCATCTTCTTCAGCACCAGCGCCGTCGCCTTCATCAGTAGGATCGGCGGCAATATGCGCTCGGTCGGCGGGCGCTCTGCATTGGCCGCCTCCAGCCAGTCCGTAGCGGCCCGCAGGTCGATCGTCGTGCTCAGATAATAATGCGGAATCTCGCGTTTGGACCGTGCCATGGCGGACGCGATCGCCTTGCGCATCTCGGCGAAATCGAGGCCTTTGCCGCGCTGTTTCCTACTGACAGGCGGCGCTGGCTTCGCGCCGGCCAGCACATCAGTGGTCACGATGGCGCCGCCAGGCCCGCTGCCCGACACGGTCGATAGATCGACGCCTTTCTCCGCCGCCAGCCGGCGGGCGGCGGGGGACGCCGTCGGGCGCCGCGCGTCCATTGCCGGTGAAGGCGGAGCCACCCCCTCACCCTCGCACGGCTTCGCCGCGGGTCCCTCCCTCTCCCCGAGGAGAGGGGTGAACTCGGGTGCCGCTGAAATTCCCTCTCCTTGGGGAGAGGGAGGGGACCCGGGCGCCAGCGTGGGGAGGGTGAGGGGGCTGGTCCCGACCTCGCCGGCTGTCTCCTCTAGTTTTTCAGCCTCCGCCTCACCCGGGCTTCGCACATAGGCCATCGGCGCGCCGACCGGCACTTCCGTGCCCAGTTCGACCAGCAGGCCGTCCAGCACGCCGTCCTCGAATATCTCGACCTCGATGGCGCCCTTCTGGGTTTCGACCACGGCGATAATGTCGCCGCGATGAACCTCGTCGCCGGGCTGCTTAAGCCATTCGACCAGGGTGCCGGCCTCCATGTCGGAGCCCAGCGAGGGCATCAGGAACTGTCCCATCAGCGGTTGCCCGTCATCTTGCCAGCGATTTCTTTGCCGCGGCGACGATCGCCGGGGCCTGCGGCAGGGCGGCCTGTTCCAGATGCTCCGGATAGGGGATCGGCACCTCGGCGGTGCAGACCCGCTCGACCGGCGCGTCCAGCGACCAGAAGGCATGATCCATGATGCGGGCGCTGATCTCCGCCGACAGGCTCAAGCTGCGCCAGCCCTCGTCGATCACCACCGCCCGCCGGGTCTTCGTGACTGAACCCAGGATCGTCTCGTTATCAAGCGGGCGCAGGGTGCGCAAATCGATCACTTCGGCGGAGATACCGTCCCCGGCAAGGGCCTCGGCTGCCTCCAGGGTCTTACCCAGGGTGCCGCCATAGGTGATCAGGCTGACATCGGTGCCCGGCCGCCGGATCGCGGCCTTGTCTATCGCCACCGGCCCGGCATCGGCAGCGATCCGGCCTTTCATGTTGTAGAGCATGACATGCTCGAAGATCAGCACCGGGTCCGGGTCCTCCAACGCCGTCCACAGCATGCCACGGGCGTCCTCCAGCGTCGCCGGGGCCAGCACCTTGATGCCGGGGATGTGGGTGTACCAGCCCTCCAGGCTGTGGCTGTGCTGTGCCGCGAGTTGTCGGCCGGCGCCGGTCGCCATTCGGATCACCAGCGGCACGTTGAACTGGCCGCCGGACATATGGCGCAGGGTCGCCGCGTTGTTGAGTATCTGGTCGAGCGCAAGCAGACTGAAGTTGACCGTCATGATCTCGACGATCGGCCGCATGCCGTTCAGCGCCGCACCGACGCCCGCCCCGACAAAAGCGGATTCAGACAGCGGCGTGTCGCGCAGCCGGTCCTCACCGAATTCGTCCAGCAAGCCCTTGGTGACTGCATAGCAGCCGCCGTAATGGCCGATATCCTCGCCCATCATAAAGACCCGTGGATCGCGGATGAAGGCGCCGCGAATCGCCTGCTTGCAGCAGTCGCGATAGGTGGTTTCGACCGTATCGGCGGCCGGCTCGGCCAGGGTTTCGACACTCATGCCCGCGCCTCCTCAGTATAGACATGGCGGGTCAGCGTCTCGACCGGCTCCAACGTTCCGGCTTCGGCAAAGGCCACCGCCTCGTCGACCTCCGCGGCCACCCGGGTTTCGATGGCGGCCAGATCGTCGTCATGCAGCACGCCGGTAGACTGCATCCATTCGCGGAACCGCAGCACCGGCCCGTGCTTCTTCCATTCCTCGATCTCCGACTTGTCGCGGTAGGCTTGGGCGTCGAACATCGAATGGGCGCGGAAGCGGTAGGTCTTGGCCTCGATGAAATAGGGTTTGCCGGTTTCGCGGATGGTGTCCACGGCTCGCATGGCGGCCGCTTCGACGGCGACCACATCCATGCCGTCGACCAGCTCCGACGCCATGTTGTAGCCCGCCGCCTTCTCGTGGATGTCCTGCTCGGACTCGGTGTATCGGATCGCCGTGCCCATGGCGTATTGGTTGTTTTCGCACAGGAACAGGACCGGCAGACCCCAGAGCGCCGCCAGGTTCAGGCTTTCATGGAATTCGCCTTCCGCCACTGCGCCGTCGCCGAAGAAGCAGGCGGTCACCGCATCGCGGCCGGCCAGCTTGTCCGCCAGCGCGACGCCGATGGCCATCGGCAGGCCGCCGCCGACGATGGCGTTTCCGCCATAAAACCGGGTTTCGGCATCGAAGATATGCATCGAGCCGCCGCGCCCGCCGCTGCAACCCTCCTGCTTGCCATACATCTCCGCCATCACGGTTGTCATCGGCACGCCGCGGGACAGGGCCTGGCCGTGCTCCCGATAGGTGGCGACGACGGAATCCTGCGGCTTGAGGGCGCGCATGATGCCGACCGAAACCGCCTCCTCACCGATATAGAGATGCAGGAAGCCGCGGATTTTCTGCTGGGTGTAGAGCTCGGCGCATTTTTCTTCGAACCGCCGGATGCGCAGCATCTCGTACAGCAAATCCAACAAATGCTCGCGGCTGAGGCGGGGTTTGTGTGCGGTACCAGTCATTTCTCGTCGCTTTCCAGGGTGGAGATGTCGCCCTCGGCAAGGCCCAATTCCCGCGCCTTCAGCAGCCGGCGCATGATCTTGCCGCTGCGGGTCTTGGGCAGGTTGGTACGGAAATCGATTTCCTTGGGCGCCACGGCAGGACCGAGGCGCTTCCTGGCATGGCCGCGCAGTTCCTTGTTGAGCGCCTCGCTGGGCTCGTATCCGGGCTTCAGGGCGACGAAGGCCTTCACCGCCTCGCCCATGACCGGATCGGGGATGCCGATCACGCCCGCCTCGGCAATCGCCGGATGCTCCATCAAAGCGCTCTCGACCTCGAATGGACCGATCAGATGGCCGGCGGATTTGATCAGATCGTCGGCCCGGCCGACGAACCAGAAATAGCCGCCGGCATCGCGCATCGCCAGATCGCCGGTCAGGTACCAGCTATCGGCGAAGCATTTGCGATAGCGCTCCTCTTCGTGCAGGTAGCCCCTGAACATCGATGGCCAGCCGGTCTTCAGCGCCAGTTCGCCCTGCTCGCCGGCCGTCTCGACCGGATCGACGCCGCCATCGTCGCGGCGGGCCATGATCGCCGCCTCGATGCCAGGCAGCGGACGGCCCATGGAGCCCGGCTTGACCGGCTCGGAGGCGTAGTTGGCGATCATGATGCCGCCGGTTTCGGTTTGCCACCAGTTGTCGTGGAACGGCCGGCCAAACACCTCGGTCGACCACATGACGGCTTCGGGATTGAGCGGCTCGCCGACGCTGGCCAGGAAGCGCAGGGCCGATAGATCGTATTTCGCCGCGATATCACCGCCCAGCTTCATCAGCATGCGGATGGCGGTTGGCGCGGTGTACCAGACGGTGACCGCCTGCTCTTGCAGAATGCGGTACCAGCGCTCGGCGTCGAATTCCGCCTCGTCGACGATCATGGTCACGCCATGAAGCAGTGGCGCGATGATCCCGTAAGAGGTACCGGTGACCCAGCCGGGATCGGCGGTGCACCAGAAGACATCGTCCGGATGTAGGTCCAGGGCGTATTTGCCGGTCAGATAGTGATGCGCCACGGCCGCGTGCACATGGATCGCACCTTTCGGCTTGCCGGTGGTGCCGCTGGTGAAATGCAGCAGCGCCATGTCCTCGGGACCTGTCTCGGCAGTTTCGAACCGGTCGCTCGCTTCGGCGACCAATTGATCGACACCGGTCGTGCCTGGAAAACCGCCGGATGTGGCGCCGATCAGCAGGACGTGTTTCAGCCCCGGCATCCCGTCCCTCCAAGGCGCCACCTTACGGCGATATAGCGCCTCGGTGGTGACCAGGGCGCGGGCATCGCCGATCTCCATGCGGGAGCGCACCGGTTCCGGCCCGAATGCGGAGAACAGGGGCGAAAACACACAGCCGGCCTTCAGCGTGCCCAGGGCGGCGATGTACAATTCCGGCAGCCGGCTGGCCAGGCAGAACACCCGGTCGCCCCGGTTCAGGCCGAGATCGGTCACGACATTGGCGAAGCGGTTCACCGCATTTGTCAGTTCCGCATAGGTGAAATCGCGGATGCGGTCGTCCTTGCCGATCCAGCGCAGCGCCAGACGGTCGCCGCGCCCGGCGGCAAGATGCCGGTCCAGCGCCTCGAAAGCGATGTTGAGGCCGCCGCCAGGCAGCCCGGAAAGCTCGGCGCGCACGGCATCCCATGTGAAGGCTCCGCGCGCCGCCTCGTAATCCCCAAGATTTGGGGTCGGGCCGGCATTGGCGCTGGTTTTTTCGATCGTGTCGAATGGCATGCGGTGCGCTCCCTTTGCCGCCGCGACTGCGGTCTCTCGGCCCTCGGGGGGCGCCTCGGGCCGTCCGTATGCTTGCGCGACGTCGGCAGGCTGTCATGCTGATGCGAGTCCCGACCGATCTCCATGATCTGGATCAAGGGGCTATAGTCGCGCGGGCTGCACAATTGGTGGCGGCGATGGCCGGTATCGTTGTTGTACGAATTTCGACCGGAAGGCTGGACAGGGGAAGGGCTGCAGATGAGCGCAAAGTTGAAAAATGTGCCGGCGAAGGATGCCGAGCCGACCAAGAAGCTCGGCATGAAGGAATACGAGAAGGCGCTCGCAGGCCTGCATATCGAGTTGGTCAAGCTCCAGGAGTGGATCAAGTATACCGGGCTCAAGGTTGTCGTCCTGTTCGAGGGCCGCGACGCCGCAGGGAAGGGCGGCACGATCAAACGCATCACCGAGAGCCTGAATCCCCGGGTCTGCCGTGTCGTGGCACTGGGCACACCCACGGAACGCGAAAAGACACAATGGTACTTTGAGCGCTATGTGGCGGAGCTGCCGTCGGCCGGCGAAATCGTCCTGTTCGACCGTAGTTGGTACAATCGAGCTGGCGTCGAGCGCGTCATGGGGTTCTGCACTGACGAGGAGTACCGGGAATTCCTGCGCAGTTGTCCGGAGTTCGAGTGCATGCTGGTCCGCTCCGGGATCATCCTGATCAAATACTGGTTCTCAGTCAGCGATGACGAGCAGGAGCGCCGGTTCCAGGGGCGGATCGGGACGCCGACCAAGCGCTGGAAATTGAGCCCGATGGATCTGCAGTCGCGCAGCCGCTGGGTCGAGTACTCCCGTGCCAAAGACGACATGTTCGCCCATACCGACATCAAGCAGGCGCCCTGGTACGTGGTCAATGCGGAGGTCAAGAAGAAGGCACGGCTCAATTGCATCAGCCATCTGCTGAGCATGATCCCGTACGAGGATTTGACGCCGGATCCGATCACCCTGCCGCCGCGCCAGAAAGACCAGGGATATGTGCGCCCGCCCAAGTCGGATCAGACTTTCGTGCCGGAGGTGTATTGAACGGGTGCGGATACCCCAATGACCCCAATGCGTCTTTGTGAGGAGCGCCGGCGACGTGGCAATCCAGCCACACACTGGATCGCGTCGCCTGCGCTCGCGATTATGGGGTAGGACGATGAGATGAAGTCAGGTGACCTCAATAAGACCGAAAGAAACCGAGGGCACAGTTCTCCGCCAGCCGATCGGCAGCACCGAGGACAATCTGAAGTCCACTATCGCCGGCGATCCCCAAGAATTCACCGAGATGCATCCGGGCATGGCGCTGATCCAGGGTGATTTCAGCGCTGTGGGAACGCTGCCCAGAAACCGGCCCTGCCATCCTCATACTTCGACAGGCTCAGCATGAGGGTTCTTGTTGCGCCGGTGGTTCTATGCCAGCGCCCTCATGCTGAGCCTGTCGAAGTATGAGGATGGCAGGGCCACAGCCGACCTCCACGAGATCGGAGCGATGGGCAAACCGTCTGAGACGCCTCTACGCAGATAGCGCGGCCAGCGCTTCGCGAAAGTCGTGAAGAGCCGCCTCTTCCGCCGCGTGCCTGCCGTCGCGGATGACCTTTCGGCCGCCAACGACCACATCCTTGACCGGGTTTTGGTTGCCGGCGAAGACGAGGCTGTCCAACAGCCCATCGGCTGACCGGTCGATCAATGTCGGGTTGTTTGGGTCCAGGACCAGAAAATCGGCGCGAGATCCTACCTCAATGCGGCCGGTCGGTCGGCCGAGCGCCTGTGCCCCGCCGGCCAGAGAATGGGTAAAGAGCCGGGCGCCGGTGGACGGTATGCCCTCCGAAGCGGCGACCAGCCGCTCGCGGCGTGTGAGCCGTTGGCCGTATTCGAGCCAGCGCAACTCCTCGACCGGGCTGATCGAGACATTGCTGTCCGATCCGATACCAAGTTTGCCGCCGGAAGAGAGAAAATCCGGCAAAGGAAACAGGCCATCGCCGAGATTTGCCTCGGTGGTCGGGCACAGACCGGCAACGGCGTCGCTGGCCGCCAGCGCCCGGCTCTCGGACTCCGTCATATGGGTGGCGTGCACCAGGCACCAGCGACCATCGACCGGCGCATGGCCGAGGAGCCACTCGACCGGCCGGGCGCCGGACCAGGCAAGACAGTCCTCGACCTCGCGTTGCTGTTCGGCCACATGGATGTGGATCGGCGCCATTCCGTCTTCCGACTGGATCCCGGCGACCAGCGCTGCCAACGCTTCCGGCGATACGGCCCGCAGACTATGCGGCGCGACGCCGATACGGATTTGCGGGTCGTCGGCATGGGTGCGGCGCAGGATCGAGGCGATCGAGAGCAGGCTGTCCGGGTCGCCTGCGAAGCGGCGCTGCCCGTCGCCGGTCGGCTGCCCATCGAAGCCGCCCTGGGCGTAGAGCACCGGCAACAAAGTCAGACCGATGCCGGCCCGGGTCGCAGCGGCGATGAGGCGGTTCGACATCTCCGACGGCGCCTCATAGGAAGCGCCCGTCGGATCCCTGTGGACGTAGTGGAACTCGCCAACCGCCGTATAACCGGCCTTCAGCATCTCGATATAGAGCTGGGCTGCGACGGCTTCGAGCTCATCCGGGCCGAGCCGGGCCAGGAACCGGTACATGGTCTCACGCCAGCCCCAGAAGTCGCCGCCGCTGCCGGCGCGCTCGGCCCAACCGGCCATGGCGCGTTGGAATGCGTGGCTATGCAGGTTCGGCATGCCCGGCACGACCGGGCCGGTCAGAATGGAGGCGTTCCGGGATTCGGACTTCGCCGTGACCGCGGTGATGGCGCCAGTGGCGTCGGCCTCGATGCGGACGGCGTCGGCCCAGCCATCGGGTAGCAGGGCGGTCGGAGCGAAATAGGCGGTCATCGCGGGGCTTGCCAGTCTCGGCGCGGGTGGACGATAACCGGTGAAGACCGGTCGCCGGACCGTAACCCAGACTGAGGGACAACGCCATGTGGGATGCGTTATGGCTGAACGCCCACCTCGCCACTATGGCGCCGGACCTTGTCGACGACGGCGGGTACGGCGCGGTCCTGGACGGGGCGGTCGGCGTGCGGGACAGACGGATCGCCTGGGTCGGCCGCCGCGCCGACTTGTCCGCCGCGCCGGAGGAACTTGCCCGGTCGGTGCATGATTGCGGCGGCCGTTGGATCACGCCGGGACTGATCGACTGCCACACCCATCTCGTCTACGGCGGAGATCGCGCGAACGAGTTTGCCCTGCGGCTCAAAGGCGCGACATATGAAGAGATCGCCCGTGCCGGCGGGGGTATCCTGTCCACGGTCGCGGCCACCCGTGCCGCCGATGCGGAGACCCTGTTCCAATCCGCCCGAACGCGGTTCGATGCTTTGCGCCGCGAAGGGGTGACGACAGTCGAGATCAAGTCCGGCTACGGGCTGGACCTGGAGACCGAGAGGCGGATGCTTCAGGTCGCCGGGCGCCTGGGCGAACGATTGGGCGTACGCGTACGTCGTACGTTTCTCGGGGCGCATGCGTTGCCGCCAGAATACAAGGGCGATGCCGATGGCTATCTCGATCTGGTGTGCCGCCAGGTAATGCCTCATATCGCGGCCGAAGGGCTGGTGGACGCGGTCGATGCGTTTGGCGAGAAGATTGCGTTTAGCCCGAAACAGGTCGCCCGGGTCTTTGAGGCGGCTGCCGAACTCAGGCTGCCCGTACGCCTGCACGCAGACCAGCTTACCGATCAGAATGGCGGCGGATTGGCGGCCGCGTATGATGCCCTGTCCGCCGACCATCTGGAATTCACCTCCGAGAAATCCGTGGAGGCGATGGCCGAGGCCGGCACGGTCGCGGTCCTGCTGCCGGGTGCGTTCTACTTCCTTCGCGAGACGAAGCTGCCGCCGGTCGACCTGTTCCGGCGCCACGGCGTTCCGATAGCCATCGCCACCGATTGCAATCCCGGCAGCGCGCCGGTCACCTCTTTGCTCTTGATGCTCAACATGGCCTGCACCCTGTTTCGCCTGACGCCGGAGGAGGCATTGGCCGGGGTGACCCGGAACGCCGCGGCGGCCCTTGGGCTGGAGGATGAATGCGGCCGGCTGGCACCCGGCCTTGCGGCGGATTTTGTCCTCTGGGACATTGCGGTGCCGGCGGAACTGTCGTACCGGATCGGCTTCAATCCGTGCGCCGGGATCATATGCGGCGGGCAATCGGTTGAGTTCGCGCAGTGATCTTTGTTGCCAACAATGGTCCCTGCGGGCGATGGTCCGCGTCACCCGATAACCAGCACCCGCAAAGTTGAATGACAAAAATTGCCACCGTGCCGCTGACCCGGGAGTCGATTCTGTCGGGGCAGCTGGCGGAAATGATCCGCACCGTCGATCCCGAGACCCGTATCCTGAGCGACGCCGAATTGAAGCGCTCCCGGGATGGGCTGCTCGCCGATCGTGCCGGTCAGGATCTTTGGGTGTTCGCCTATGGCTCGCTGATCTGGAATCCGGCCTTTCACCATGCGGAACGCCGTCCGGCACGCCTGCATGGATACCACCGCCGTTTTTGTCTGCGCACTCATCTCGGCCGGGGCACGCCGGATCGGCCGGGGCTGATGCTGGGGCTTGAAGCCGGCGGATCCTGTACCGGGGTCGCCTATCGAATTCCGGCCGAGGATGTGGCGCAGGAAAGCTGGATCTTGTGGAAGCGCGAGATGATCGTCGGCAGCTACGAGCCGCGCTGGGTCGTGGTGGATGGCGCCGGACCGGATCGTCGCGCCATCACCTTCGTGATGAACAAGACCCACCCGATGTATGCCGGACGGCTGCCGCGAGCGGAGATCGTCGACACGCTGGCCACCGCGCAGGGCATGCTCGGGCGCGGCTGCGACTATGTCTACGAGTTGGTCGGCGCCCTGGCCTCGGCCGGAATCCAGGACCGGGCGCTTGTGGCAATCGCCAGCGAGGTCAGGGCGCTGCAGCGCATGGGATAATGGAGCGCTGGCAACCGGTTATCGCCGGCAGGTCAGCCGTATCGTTTGGCGCCCCATTCGATCATCTTCTCAAGCACCGCCGTCAATAACGGTCGGAGCGTGCCGGCCTTTTCCTCATCAAGGGCGTAGGGCGGCCCCTCGACCATGTAGGTCCGTTGCGATAGCTCCATCTGCACCGCATGCACGGCATTGGCCGGGTCGCCATAATGCCGGGTGATATAGCCGCCTTTGAACCGGCCGTTGACCGCCGTCTCGTAATCATGGCTGTCCTGGCAGAGCAGGGCGAGGCGGATGGTCAGGGCCGGTTCGGCCGAGCCGCCGCCACCGGTGCCGATATTGAGATCCGGCAATGTGCCCTCGAAGAAACGCGGAACCTCGCTGCCGATCGAGTGGGCGTCGTACAGCAGGGCATAGCCGTGCTCCCGCTTGAGCCGCTCGATCTCGGTGGCCAGCACCTGATGATAGGGCCGCCAATAGGCGGCTAGCCGCCGCTCGATTTCCGCTTCGTCCGGCGTCGCGCCATCGCGGTAGATCGGCTGGCTGTCGAACATGGTGGTCGGGCACAACTCGGTATTGTCGGCGCCGGGATAGAGCGGCTTGCCGTCCGGGTCGCGGTTGAGATCGATCACATAGCGGGAATGGGTGGCCGTCAGCATGCCGGCGCCCAAATCCTCGGCGCAGTCGTAGAGCCGGTCCACATGCCAGTCCGTGTCCGGCAGATCACGCGCTTCGTCGGTCAGCGATCCGGCGATGTCGTCGGGGACATGGATGCCGGAATGGGGCACGCTCAGCAGCAGCGGGGTCTTGCCCCGGGTCAGGTGGAAGGGCTCCATGGAATCGCCTCTTGCTACTCTTTGGACGGCAGAAGATCAGCCGCCAAGGGCGTAAAGACGCCATCGGTGACAAGCTGCTTCACCGCCGCGATATCCGGCGCCATGAAACGGTCCCCCTCCAATGCCGGCGCCACCGACCGGATCGCCTCATAGGCCGACTTCAGGGCCGGGCTGGTGGAGAGCGGCTTGCGGAAATCCAGCCCCTGGGCGGCGGCCAGCAGCTCGATGGCGACGATGCCGGCGGTGTTGTCGGCCATGTCGCCGAGGCGGCGGGCGGCATAGGTCGCCATGCTCACATGGTCCTCCTGGTTGGCGGAGGTCGGCAGGCTGTCGACGCTGGCCGGATGGGCCAGGGATTTGTTCTCGCTGGCCAGGGCGGCGGCGGTGACCTGGGCCATCATGAACCCGGAATTCAGCCCCGGATCGGCGGTCAGGAAAGGCGGCAGGCCGGAAAGGTTGCTGTCGATCAGCAGGGCCATACGGCGTTCTGACAGGGCGCCGATTTCGGCGATGGCGATCGCCAGCACATCGGCGGCCATGGCGATCGGCTCGGCATGGAAGTTGCCCCCTGACAGCACCTCGCCGGTATCCGGGAAGACCAGCGGGTTGTCCGTCACCGCTGCCGCTTCAATAGCCAGGATTTCGGCGGAATGGCGAATCTGGTCGAGGCAGGCCCCCATCACCTGGGGCTGGCAGCGCAGGCTGTAGGGGTCCTGAACCCGGTCGCAATCAAGATGGGAGTGGCGGATCTCGCTGCCGTTCAGCAGCCGCCGAAGTTCGCCGGCCACGGTGATCTGTCCGGCCTGGCCGCGCAGTTCCTGAAGCCGTGCATCGAACGGCGCATCGCTGCCCAGCGCCGCATCGACCGACATCGCGCCGGCGACGACGGCCGACGCAAACACGTCTTCCGCCGCGAACAGGCCGAGCAGGGCAAGTGCGGTGGACACCTGGGTGCCATTCAGCAGCGCCAGCCCCTCCTTCGGGGCCAGCGCAATCGGCTCAAGCCCGGCACGCGCCAGCGCATCGGCCGCCGGAATGATCTTGCCCTCGACCCGCGCCTCGCCGACGCCGAGCAGGATCGCCGACATATGGGCCAGCGGCGCCAGATCGCCGGACGCGCCGACCGACCCTTTCGAGGGAATGCAGGGATATACCTGATGCTCGATCAGCCGCAGCAGCGCCTCGATCAACTCCCAACGCACACCGGAATGCCCGCGCGCCAGGCTCAGCACCTTCAGCACCATGGTCAGCCGGACGGCTCGGTCGTCGAGCAAT
The DNA here is from genome assembly GCA_965237625.1 of Inquilinaceae bacterium. Taxonomy (GTDB): domain Bacteria; phylum Pseudomonadota; class Alphaproteobacteria; order DSM-16000; family Inquilinaceae; genus JABDIP01. The sequence goes on along the minus strand of CBDEGD010000018.1, from coordinate 59,405 downwards.
GCACCTGTGCCCGCCGCATGGGACAGCACGATATTGCGCTGCAATTCCGCCTGGTGATCTTTCTCGATCCGGGTCTGGGCCAGCTTGCCGAAACCGGTGTTGACGCCATAGACCGTCTGCCCTGCAGCGACGATGTCCGCGACTGTCTTCGCCCCCGCCTCGACGCCTGCCCGGCAAGACGGGTCGAGTGACAGCGGTGCGTCTGCAAATGCGATGGCACGCAAATCGGCCAATCCGACCCGGCCTGGGCGGAGCGTTATCGCGCGTTCGGACTTGGTCATCGGACAATGGCTCCGGCCGCGAAGACGCGACGTATTCTCCCTCTCCCCTCGTGGGAGAGGGTCGGGGTGAGGGGTTCAGTCGGCGTCTGTCTCAAGGCGGTACAAACCGACATAATTTTGCCTACCGCCCCACCATCGGCAGGTTCAAGCCCTGCTCCTTGGCGCAGTCGACGGCGATGTCGTAGCCGGCGTCGGCGTGGCGCATGACGCCGGTGCCGGGGTCGTTGGTCAGCACCCGGTCCAGCCGGCGGGCGGCGGCCTCGGTGCCGTCGGCGACGACCACCATGCCGGCATGCTGGGAATATCCCATGCCGACCCCGCCGCCATGGTGCAGCGAGACCCAGGTGGCGCCGCTGGCGCAGTTCAGCAGGGCGTTCAGCAGCGGCCAGTCGGACACGGCGTCGGAGCCGTCGGCCATGCCCTCGGTCTCCCGGTTCGGACTGGCGACGGAGCCGGAATCCAGATGGTCGCGGCCGATGACGATGGGCGCCTTCAGTTCGCCGGACGCCACCATCTCGTTGAAGGCGAGGCCGAGCCTGGCCCGGTCGCCCAACCCGACCCAGCAGATCCGGGCCGGCAGGCCCTGGAACTGGATGCGGGTTCGGGCCATGTCGAGCCAGTTGTGCAGATGCGGATTGTCCGGGATCAGCTCCTTCACCCGTTCATCGGTGCGGTAGATGTCTTCCGGATCGCCGGACAGGGCGGCCCAGCGGAATGGCCCGATGCCTCGGCAGAACAGGGGCCGGACATAGGCCGGCACGAAGCCGGGGAAGTCGAAGGCGTTCTCGACCCCCATATCCTGCGCCATCTGACGGATATTGTTGCCGTAATCCAGGGTCGGCACGCCCATGGCATGGAAATCCAGCATGGCGCGCACCTGCACCGCCATGGATTCCTTTGCCGCGGCAACCACGACATCCGGCTCGGTGAGCCGGCGGCGTTCCGCCTCGTCCCAGGTCCAGCCGGCCGGCAGGTATCCGTTCAGCGGGTCGTGAGCGCTGGTCTGGTCGGTCACCGCATGGGGCCGGCAGGTGGGGTCGTCGGCGGCGCGCTTCGCCAGTTCCGGGAAGATCTCCGCCGCGTTGCCGAGCAGAGCGATGGAGATCGCCTCGCCCTTCTCCGTGGCCTCGTGGATTTGCGCCAGCGCCTCGTCCAGGCTGTCGCAGCGGCGGTCGACATAACGGGTGGCCAGTCGACGCTCGATACTGCTCGCCTGGCATTCCACCGCCAGCATCGAGGCGCCGGCCATGGTTGCGGCCAGGGGCTGGGCGCCACCCATGCCGCCCAGCCCGCCGGTCAGGATCCATTTGCCGGCAAGATCGCCGCCATAGTGCCGGCGGCCGATCTCCACGAAGGTCTCATAGGTGCCCTGAACGATGCCCTGGCTGCCGATATAGATCCACGAGCCGGCGGTCATCTGGCCGTACATCATCAGCCCCTTGGCATCGAGTTCGCGGAAATCGTCCCAAGTGGCCCAATGGGGCACCAGGTTGGAATTGGCGATCAGGACGCGGGGCGCATCGGCATGGGTGCGGAAGACGCCGACCGGCTTGCCGGACTGCACCAGCAGTGTTTCGTCGTCGCCGAGCTCTTTCAGGGTCGCGGTCAGGGCGTCGAAACACTCCCAATTCCGCGCCGCCTTGCCGATGCCGCCATAGACCACCAACTCGTCCGGGTTCTCCGCCACATCCGGATCGAGATTGTTCATCAGCATGCGCAAAGGGGCTTCGGTCAGCCAGCTCTTGGCCGATAGCTCGGTCCCATGCGGCGCGCGGATGGTGCGGCGGTTGGCGGTGGTGGTGTCGGAGGGTGCCATCGGTCGGGCCTAGGTGAGGGAAGGGAGTGTGCCGCCGCTGGAGGTCTCGGGGCAATACCCAGAGGGCAGCGATTCAGCGCCCCATGTTGGCCCTCGGTCGCGACGGGATCAAGAAAGCAGAAAGGGCGGCCGAAGCCGCCCTTTCATTCCGTGTGACAGGTTTCGATCCAAACGTCGGTCAGTTCGTCAGAATATTGGACGTTTCCAGCATTTCCGACGGAATGGAAAGGCCCAGCGCACGGGCCAGTTCCGAATTCAACAGAACCCTGCCGCGCTGGTTGGTCACCAGCGGAATGTCCCGGGGCGACTCGCCGTTCAGGATCCTCAGAGCGGTCCGGGCGGCGTATTCGCCCTGCTCATAGGGATCCTTGGTGAAGGTCACCAGCACATAAGGCGCCATCCAGGGCTGGACCGACCCGCTGGGGATGCGGGCGTTTTCCATGACGAAGCGATTTGCTTCGTCATCATCCCAGCCAGCGATGCCGGCATTGTTGTACATATAGAGAATGTCGACGCTGTCCTGCATTTCCAGGAACGCGGCCTTCCACTCATCGAAGGTGCTGACCCGGCGGTCCGCGTCGAACTGAAGATCCAGAACGTCGGTGTAGTTCTTGATCTCCTTACGGACGGTCTCGGTGTCGCCGGAGACCGACCCGACCCGTTGACCCGGGGTGATGCGGCGGATCAGGCCGAGCATCTCCGGAACCGCGCTGACCTCGATCATCCCGGTGATGTTGTCGGCCGGATAGCCGTAGACCGAGGCATCCCAGTTCACACCCGCGAATACGACGGGCAGGTCGCTGTTCCGATAATACGGCGCAATCAGATATTTCTGCGCGTTGTCATCGGTCGCGATCACGATGTCGGGCTGGAATTCGTCGATCACGGCCTTGGCCAGAAGGCCGGCGCGCTGCTTGAACTCTTCCGACGTGTTGTTTTTCGTATCCATCCGGTGGATGCGAAGCTGGATGTTCTCCTCGGCAAGAACCTGCTGGACACCAGCAGTGATGCCATCGCTCCATTCATAGCCGGCGTGGTAGGAGTCGATGAACAAGACGCGTTTGGGTTCCGCCTTGTTCAACATGAAGAAGGCTGCGCCCGCAGCCATGACGCCGACCATCGCGACGCCGAAAATCATCTTCGCCCTCATTGGCATTCTCCAAGCCAGGAATATTCCCTCGCGGCAGAGCTTTGTCTTGTTGTCCGCGTGCGCCACATTCTTGGCGGCAAGTGGTTAAGGGCGAGTTACTCCAATTAGGCGAGAATTTCCTTCAGTCAATATTTGAGTAGCCAAAAGGTAAGCCATTGCTATTGATGGAAAATACACAGCCGGGGGAGGCGGGCCAGAAGTTGTTTCATCAATGATGTGTGGGCTGACTCTCTCAATTTCCGGCAGCCGCCAGGACGATCAGCCTTTACTTGGTGGTTGTAGTAGGCTTGGCAGGACATCTAGATGTTGAGCCGACGCGCCGACGCAGACGCACCGGAATCTCGCCCTGCGGTGGGGTCCGCCGTCGGAATGCCGCCTGTCGCTTTGTAATAGACGTCGGAAAACCTTTCCGTTAATGTCTTTCGAAACGTTTTGAAGAGTAATAATAGACCTCAGGGAGCTCGCCCGCCGACTCAATCTGTCGGTGACCACGGTGTCGCGTGCCCTCAATGGCTTCCCGGAAGTCAAAGAGGCGACACGTCTGCGCGTGGTCGAGGCTACCCGGGAATACGGCTATGTGCCGAACCGGCTTGCCCGCAGCCTGCAAAGGGGCCGCACCGAGGCGGTCGGTATTGTGCTGCCGTTGCAATTCGGTCATTTCACCGATCCGTTCTTTTCGGAATTGCTGGTGGGGCTTGGCGAGCGGCTGCATCAGGACGATCTCGACCTCATGGTCACAGCGGCGCCGTCCGGACCGGAAGAACTTGTCGCGTATCGCCGCATGGTCGAGGGCCGGCGGGTCGATGCGATGGTGGTGGGCCGGACCCGGCGCCGAGACGAGCGCATCGACTATCTGATTGAGCGTGGGTTCCCCTTCGTCGCCCATGGCCGAACCGAGACCGACCGCCCCTATGCCTATCTCGACATGGATCACGAGCAGGGCTTCTTTGAGCTCTGCCGACGGCTGACCGGCCTCGGCCACCGTTGCCTGGCGTTGATCAACGGCCCGGAGGAGCTGAACCTCGCCCGTCTGCGCCGCGCCGGCTATATGCGCGCCCTCGCCGAGGACGGCCTTGGCGGAGAGGCCGCGCTGGTCGTCACCGGCGACATGACGGAGCAGGGCGGCCATGACGTCGCCGGTCAATTGCTCGCCCTCGAGCAGCCGCCGACGGCGCTGGTCTGCGCCAACGACACGATGGCGGTCGGTGCGTTGCGGGCGGCGAAGCAACTTGGTTTTAGCGTGCCCGGCGATGTGTCGATCACCGGCTACGACGATCTGCAGATGAGCGGGTTCACCGAACCGCCGCTCACCACCTTGCGACAACCCATTCGGAAGGCCGGCCGGTCTCTCGCCGAGAAGCTGCTGGCGTTGCTGGCCGGCACGCCGGCTGCCGAGTTGCAGGAATTATGGCGGCCGGAATTGATCGTCCGCGACTCCGACGGGCCGTTTAGAGCCCGATCGGCCGCCTAGGCGGCACTGAAGACTTTACCCGTGCCGGCATGGGCGAGATGGCGCCGTCCGGCCAACGAACCAAAAGGGAGGTATCTGATGAACAAACTTTTAGTGCCGACACTGACGGCGCTTGCCGTCTGCATGGCGTCGGTGACGGCCGGGGCCCAGGAGCTGCGCTTCTGGACCACCGAGGAGCAACCCGAAAGGCTGGCCAGGCAGGAGGCCATGGCGGCTGATTTCGAGGCCAAGACCGGGATCAGCGTGGAAGTCATCCCGGTATCGGAAAACCAACTCGGAACCCGGGCGACCGCGGCCTTCGCCGCCAATGATCTGCCTGACGTGATCTACCACACCCTGCAATATGTCCTGCCCTGGAGTGAGGCCGGGATCCTGGACACCGGCGCCGCCGATGAGGTCGTCGAGGATCTGGGCGCCGGCACATTCGCGCCGGGCGCCCTGGAGATGGCGAGCTATGAGGGCGACATCGCCGCGGTACCGGTCGATGGCTGGACGCAGATGATCATCTATCGCCGGGATCTGTTCGAGGAGAACGGCCTCGCCGCGCCGGATTCCTACGCCAATATCGTCGCCGCGATCGAAAAGCTGCACAACCCGCCGGAGATGTACGGCTTCGTCGCCGCCACCAAGGTCGATGAGAACTTCATGAGCCAGGTCCTGAAGCATGTCTTCCTGGCCAACGGCGTGAGCCCGGTCCGGGCCGACGGTTCGGTGGCGCTGGACGAGCAGGCGACCGTCGAGGCGCTTGATTTCTACAAGGCTCTGGCCCAGGCCAGCCCTCCGGGCGAGCTCTACTGGAAACAGTCCCGCGAGATGTACTTCGCCGGGCAGACGGCGATGATCATCTGGTCGCCGTTCATCCTCGACGAACTGGCCGGGCTGCGGGATTCCGCACCGCCGACCATCAACGCCGATCCGACCTCCCGTGAGCTTGCCGGCAGGACCGGCATCATCACGACGGTCTCCGGCCCGAGCAATCCATCCGGTGCCGCCTGGGGCGATGTCCGCTACCTCGGCATCACCGCCGATGCGGATACCGACGCGGCGATCGAGTTCGTCAAATACTCGATGAACGAGGGCTATACGAGCACCCTGGCGATCGCGCCGGAAGGCAAGTTCCCGGTGCGACGCGGCACCGCGGACGATCCGGACCGGTTCACCGAGGCGTGGAGCCTGCTGCCGGTCGGCGTCGACCGCAAGGCGCCGCTGAGCGAGCTGTATCCAGCAGAGGTGATCGAGGAGATCGTCGCTGGTTTGGAGACGGCGAACCGCTGGGGCGTCAACGAGGGGCAGCTCTCGCTGGCGTCGAAGATCATCAACAGCCAGGTCTTCAACCGGCTGGTTCGCGAGTATATCGACGGCGAACGGTCGGCGGCTGAGACCGTTGCCGTTCTCCGCGAAGAGCTGGCCACGATCCAGTAGGCCCGACGGCTGGCGGGCACTCGGGCGATGTCCGGGCGCCCGCCAGCCGCTCTCCTATCCACCGATTCGTCCAGGGTATCGGGTGGCTTCCCATGAAATCGTCGTTGAAGGCCCAGGAAATACGGCTGGCATATATGATGCTGCTGCCGCCGCTCCTGATCGTCGCCGTGATCGTCATCTTTCCGGTCCTGGCCAATTTCTGGATCAGTTTCAAGCCGGTCGAACTCGCCGATCTCAGGGCCCCGGAGGCGGTCGCCCGGGAACGGGTGACGCTGAACGAAGCCGACGGCACGGTCGAAGTTCTGTACCGGCTGCGTAACAGCTCGGCTCGCAGCGCCATCTCCGACGTCGTTATGACGGACATGCTGGTGGCCGGGTTCAGCCTGCGCGACGGCGACGGTCGGTGCCGCGTCGACGGTGAAGCCCTGAACTGCGAGTTCGGCGACTGGGAGGCCGGGTTCCGGGAGCGGCTGACCCTCGTCTTCGACTCGCCCGCCGGGTTCTTCGCCGCCGGAACCGATCTCAAGGACAGCGACCCGATCCTCACCGGCGTTTCGGTGAACCCGCTGACCACGCTCAACTTCACCCTCGATAATTTCCGCCGGGTGATCGAGCAGCGGGAGTTCTGGGACGTCCTGAAGATCACCATCTACTACACCGTCTTCGGTACACTGGGCGCCCTGTTCCTGGGTCTGTTCGCCGCCCTACTGCTCAATCAGAGTTTTCGTGGGCGCACCTTCCTGCGCGGTCTCTTCCTGTTCCCCTACGTGTCGCCAGTGATCGCGGTGGCATTCACATGGGTGTTCTTCCTGGACCCGTTCAGCGGGGTGCTCAACGCGCTGGGCGCCCACTACGGCGTGGTCGATGCGCCGATCAATTTCCTCGGCACGCGCAGTATCCCGATCGAATTCCTGGGGCTGACCTTCGAATTCCCGCTGGCGCTGGCCACGGTCATCGTCTTCGAAGCTTGGCGGTACTTCCCGCTATCGTTCCTGTTCATCCTGGCGCGCTTGCAGGCGCTGCCCAGCGACCTGTACGAGGCCGCGGAGATGGATGGCGCGACGCCGTTGCAGCAATTCCGCTTCATCACCCTGCCACAGCTGATCGGCATCCTGTCGATCCTGTTCATGTTGCGGTTCATTTGGACCTTCAACAAATTCGACGACATCTTCCTGATGACCGGCGGCGCCGCCGGCACCCGGACGCTGACGGTGAATGTCTATGAGCAGGGTTTCGCGCTGTCCAATCTGGGCGCCGGCTCCGCCGCATCGGTGGTGACGTTCTGCGTGCTGGCCGTGTTCATGGTGTTCTATTTCATCTTCATGCCGAAAGAGGACACGTCCTGATGACAAGGTCCGACTCTCCGATCGGCCTTGCCATCTCCGTCGTTGTCGGCGCCCTGGCGGCGATGCTGGCCTGCGGCGTCTGGAGCCTGATCGCGACCGTGGCCGGCGGCCAGGAAGCGACCCTCCCGCTCAGCATCGCCACCATCGCCGGGGCACTGCAATCGGTAGGCTTCCTGCTCCTTCGATCCTGGATTGCCAGAGAGCGGCCGGCCCTGTTGATTTCGGGACTCGCCGGGCTGCTGGTCTTTCTGGCTTTGTCCGGCGGTAGCCCGTTCGGCATCTCGGCCAATGTGTCGTTCTTCTGGGGCCATATCGGCAGCTTCATCGTATTCGCCTGTGTGGGACTGATGATCCGCGCCGCCTTCCACAATCTCAACACATCGGTGTTTCGGCGGATTGAGATCGAGACGATCGTCATCCGCCTGTTGCGCGGGTTCGGCATTGCGTTCTTCACGATTTCGGCGGCATTCCCATTCTACGTGATGGTGGTGACCAGCCTGAAGAAGCAGTCGGAATTGCTGGCCAATCCGCTGGATCTGGCGATCGACTTCAGCAAGGGGTTTGTCGAGCTGTTCGCCAGCTATGGGCAGGTGCTCACCGAGTTCCATTTCGGCCGGTATATCGGCGTCAGCACGCTGGTGTCGGTGCTGACCGTGGTGATCACCCTGGCCCTGGCGATCCCCGGCGCCTATGCGGTGGCGCGGCTGCGGTTCCCGGGCCGGGTGGTGCTGTCCCAGTCGATCCTGCTGATCTATATGTTTCCGGCCATCGTTCTGGTGATCCCGCTCTATACGGTGTTCAGCCAGCTCGGCCTGCGCAACAGCCTGATCGGGTTGCTGATCGTCTATCCGGCGACCACCCTGCCAGTGGCGCTCTACATGTTGCAGGGCTATTTCCGCGGTCTGCCGGCGGAGCTCGAGGAGGCCGGCATCATCGATGGCTGCTCGCGCTGGCAGGTGATCCTCAAGATCACCCTGCCGCTCAGCCTGCCGGCGCTGGCCTCGGTCGGCCTCTACGTGTTCATGATCGCCTGGAACGAGTTCCTGTTCGCCTTCATGTTCCTCGACGATCCGCGCATCTTCACCCTGTCGCGCGGCGTCGTATCGCTCAACAGCTCGGAAGTCCCGCGTCAGTTCCTGATGGCCGGGGCGGTCATCGTCACGGTGCCGATCATGGCCGTTTTCCTGTGGTTCGAGCGCTATCTGGTTACCGGCCTGACCGCCGGCGCGGTCAAAGGATAACCGGTCCATGGACAAGGAAATCCCGCAGGACGCGGTCTCGGCGACGCTGACCGAGGATGCCCGGAAAATCCTGCGGCACAACGACCGGGGTGGCTACACCGTGCCGACCGATGGATTGTATCCGTTCCAATGGAATTGGGATTCCTGCCTTGTCGCCCTGGGCTGGGCCACGTTTGACGAAGGCCGGGCGTGGCAGGAGATCGACTCCCTGTTTTCGGCCCAATGGGATGACGGGATGGTGCCGCATATCGTCTTCCATCGCGACGATCCGGGTTACTTCCCCGGTCCGCATGCTTGGGACACCGGCCGGAAACTGGCCTCATCGGGGATCACCCAGCCTCCGGTTGCCGCCAGTGTGGTGCGCCGCCTGGTGGAAGATGCCCGGGATCGCGATCTGGCGGAGCGTGCCGCGCGGAACCTGTTGCCGAAATTGCTGGCTTGGCATCGGTGGTTTCGGACCGCGCGCGATCCGGATGGGCTGGGGCTGGTGGCGATTCTGCATCCCTGGGAATCCGGCATGGACAACTCGCCGGCCTGGGATGTCCCGATGGCGGGGATTCCGGTCGCCGATCTGCCGCCCTACACACGGCTCGACACCGGCCATGTGGATGCCGACCAGCGGCCGACCAAGCTCGACTACGACCGCTATCTGACCCTGGTCAAGATCATGCGGGAGAACCGCTACGACCCGGAGATCCTGTATCGGGAGGTGCCGTTCCGCGTCGCCGACGCGTCCATCAACGCCATCCTCCTGCGTGCCGATCGCGACCTCGCCTGGCTGGCCGACCGGTTCGGTGAGACCGGCATGCGTTCCGATATCGAAGCCTGGATCACACTCGGCGAACAAGGTTTTCAGCGTCTCTGGAACGCGGATCGAGGGATGTTCGTCTCCCGCGATCTGATCACTGGATCGCTTGTGCCGGCAACCACCTCCGCAGGATTCCTGGGGCTCTATGGCGGTGCTGCCAGTGCGCAACAGGCCGAGGCGCTGGCCGGGCATTTCGACCATTGGCTCGCGCCCGCACCGTTCGGCCTGCCGACGGTCGCCGCCGACGATCCCGGATTTGACAGCCGGCGCTATTGGCGCGGCCCGGCCTGGGCGATCGTCAGCTATATGATTGCCCAAGGGCTGCGGGACTATGGGTTTGACGACCGCGCGGCGCGGCTCGCGGCGTGCACCGCAAAGGCGATCTCCGAATTCGGATTCCACGAGTATTTCGATCCGATCACCGGAGCGGGTTCCGGCGGCGCGGCATTCTCCTGGACGGCGGCGATGTGGCTGGCTTGGCTGGACGACCCGGCGGTGGCAGGAATGCGCACCGCTAGTTGATTCTGGCGATTCATTCCTTGCGTTGTGCCCGGACTTGATCCGGGCACCCATTGTGCCGAGTGGGCCGCCGGGACCCGTCGAAAGGAAATGTGGCCGCCAACACTGCTCGAGGCGCCCTGGTTCGCGACGGTGGAGGAATGGATGCCCGGAACAAGTCCGGGCACGACGCCGGGAGGATTGCTTGGCAGGGACGACCATGCGTGGTTCCTGTAGGATTTACTCGCCAGTATTCCCGCCGGGCCGCGAAACCCATAACCGGACATAAAGAATGAACGATCTGCAGGGGTTGTTGGTGGTCTCCGTCGAACAGGCGGTCGCCGCGCCCTATGCGTCGGGCCGACTTGCCGCCGCCGGTGCCCGGGTCATCAAGGTCGAACGCCCCGAGGGCGACTTCGCCCGCCGGTACGACCGCTATGTCAACGGTTCCAGCGCCTATTTCGTCTGGCTCAACCAGGGCAAGGAGTCGATACGGCTCGACTTGAAATCGGACGAGGATCTCGGCGTTCTCCGCCGGATGGTCTCCATTGCCGATATCTTCATCCAGAATTTGGTGCCGGGCGCCATCGATCGTATGGGGTTCGGTGCCGACACACTGCGCCGCCGGGATCCGCGGCTCATTACCTGCGACATATCCGGCTATGGCGAGGATGGGCCGTACCGGGATCAGAAGGCGTACGACCTCCTGGTCCAGGCCGAGAGTGGCCTCGCCACACTCACCGGCATTCCGGAAAGCCCCGGCCGTGTCGGCGTTTCAGTCTGCGATATCGCCGCCGGCATGACCGCCTATCAGTCGATCCTCCAGGCCCTGATCGGACGCGGGGTTAGCGGCGAAGGCCGGGCGATCAAGGTCTCGCTGTTTCACGCCATGGCCGACTGGATGAACGTGCCGTACCTCCAGCACGTCTATGGCGGGCACACCCCGGCCCGCGCCGGACTCGCTCACCCGACCATCGCACCCTATGGCACCTACGCGTGCGCCGACGGACGCGCGATCCTGCTTTCCATCCAGAACGAGCGCGAATGGACGCGATTCTGCGGCATCGCCCTGGGAGATCCGGAGATCGCCACCGACAGCCGTTTCGCAACCAACCCGGACCGGATCACCAACCGACCGGCGCTCGACGACATCATCAATCGGCTCTTCTCGACGCTGACCCGGGACGATGCGATTGCGCGGCTGGAGGCGGCCGGCATCGCATACGGGCGGCTGTCCTCGCTCGAGGATGTCGCCGGACACCCGCAGAACCGCTACCGTGACGCGATCGACGAGAACGGCGCCGTTCGCCTTCTGGCGTCGGGCGCGCAGATCGAGGGGGCGCAGCCGACGGTGCTTCGGGTCCCTGCGCTCGGCGAGCACGATACCAGCCTGCGCGCGGAATTCGCGTCCGGCGACGATGCGGCGTAAGTCACATCCGAAGAGGCATCGATGATTCTTGAACAGGAAATTCGCGACGAGGACGACGAACTGACCGGCCAGGTCCGCCAGACCGTACGGAGCCTGTGCGCCGGCTTTCCCGGCGAGTACTGGCGGTCCCTCGACCGCGAGGACGCCTATCCGGAAGCCTTTGTCGCCGCCATGAGCGATGCCGGCCTGCTGGCCGCGCTGATCCCCGAGGAGTATGGCGGCAGCGGCATGCCGCTCGCCGCCGCCGCCGCGATCCTCGAAGAGGTCCATGCGAGCGGCTGCAATGGCGGCGCCTGCCATGCCCAGATGTACACCATGGGCATATTGCTGCGGCATGGCAGCGATGCACAGAAGCGGCACTGGTTGCCGAAGATCGCGTCGGGCGCGTTACGCCTGCAGGCGTTCGGCGTGACCGAACCCTCTGCGGGCACCGATACCCTGTCGATCGCAACCACAGCCGTGCGGGATGGCGACAGCTATGTCGTGAACGGCCAAAAGGTCTGGACCAGCCGTGCCGCCCAGTCCGATTTGATGATCCTACTGGCGCGGACGACGCCGAAGGATCGGGTCGCCAAGAAAACCGAAGGGCTCTCGGTTTTTCTCGTCGATCTCAAATCCGCGTCGGAAGGGGCGCTGGAAATCCGCCCGATCCCGGCCATGATCAACCATGCGGCCACGGAGGTCTTCTTCAACGACCTGCGTATCCCGGCGGCCAATCTGATCGGCGAGGAGGGCAAGGGCTTTCGCTACGTGCTCGATGGCATGAACGCCGAGCGCATCTTGATCGCGTCGGAATGCCTGGGCGACAGCCGCTGGTTCATCGACAAAGCGAGCGCCTATGCCCGCGAGCGTATCGTCTTCGACCGTCCGATCGGCCAGAATCAGGGCGTCCAGTTTCCGATCGCCCGCAACTACGCGGAGCTGAAGGCGGCCCGGCTTCTGGTCTACCGGGCGGCGGCGTTGTTCGATGCCGGCAGGCCCTGCGGCGAGGACGCCAATCTGGCCAAGCTGCTGGCCTCGGAATCGTCCTGGCGGGCGGCCGATACATGCCTGCAGACCCATGGCGGCTTCGGCTTCGCCACCGAATACGACGTGGAACGCAAATTCCGCGAAACCCGGCTGTACCAGGTCGCACCGATCTCCACCAATCTGATCCTCTCCTACATCGCCGAACACGTGCTGGACTTGCCGCGTTCGTTCTAGGATTTCCGCTTTGCGAAAACCTGGTTTTGGAAGACCTGCGAGAGCAGCGCTCCCCCTCACCCTCCCACGGCTTCGCCGCGGGAAGGTGAGGGGGATACGCCGACTCTCCGATATGCAGGTGGACCAAATAGGAGTTCTCGACCGTAAGATCCTGAAAGATCGGCGGACCGCCGGCCGGTGCCGTCGATACGAAAAATGCGTTAGCATGGAATTGGTCGATTCGTGTTCGGCCCCAAAGCCAGAATGGGACTCCCGTGCCCGCGCTTCCTGTCCTTGATCCCGCACCATGAGCAAGATCGCCCTTTGTCACTTCCGGACCGGCGAGACCGACGGCGTCTCGTTGGAGATGGAGAAATGGCGCCGGGCGCTGGAAGGGCTGGGCCACGAAGTCGTCTATATTGCCGGCAATGCGGGCGGGGCGGAGACCATCGTCATCCCCGAACTGCACTATGCCGATGAGTTCAACATCACGCTGACCGCCAATGCCTTTGGCAGCCTGGCGGATTATGCCGACGAGACCGCGCTGCGCGAAGCGGTCGATGCTGTGTCGGGCTCGATCGGACGCCAGGTTCGCCGCGCCATCGAGCGCCATGCCATCGATATCCTGGTGCCGAACAATTTGTGGTCGCTGGGCTGGAGCCTGGCCGCCGGGCTCGGCTTCATGGAAGCGGTGGAGGCGACCGGCAAGCGCGCCATCGGCCACCACCACGATTTCCATTGGGAACGCGACCGGTATGCCCATCCGACCTGCGGTTTCGTGCAGGACGTTCTGGATCTGGCGTTCCCGCCGCGCATCCCCTCGGTGCGCCACGCGGTGATCAACAGCCTGGCGCGCGATACCTTGCTGCGCCGCACCGGGCAGGCCGCGACCATTGTGCCCAACGTGTTTGATTTCGACGCCCCGGCCTGGGAGCGCGACGACTACAACAGCGACTTCCGCGAGGTGCTGGAACTGGAGGATGACGATATCTGCGTCCTCCAGGCCACCCGCGTGGTCGAGCGCAAAGGCATAGAGATGGCCATTGAGCTGGTCGCCGCGATGCAACGGCCGGCTCATCAGGAGACCCTTCGAGCAGCGGGCCTATATGACGGCCGGGCCTGGAGCGGGCGTATCGTGCTGGTGCTGGCCGGGCTGGTGGAATGCGCCCCGGTCTATCTGGAGGCCCTGAAGGCGCGGGCCGAGCGGATGGGGGTAACCCTGGTCCTGGCCGGCGACCGGGTGTCGGCCGAGCGCGGCTGGTGGGATGGCGGCAAGGTCTATTCCCTGTGGGACTGTTACGCCCATGCCGATCTGATCAGCTATCCCAGCCTGTTGGAAGGCTGGGGCAACCAGTTCCTCGAGGCCATATTCGCCCGCAAGCCGATTGTCCTCTTCGAATATCCGGTCTTCGTCTCCGATCTGCTGCAGCACGGCTTCGAAGTGGCGTCGCTTGGCTCGGAAACCGCCGGTCGCGACAGCCATGGTCTGGTGCAGGCCAAGCCGGAACGATTGGACGCGGCAGCCGAGACGGCGATTCGGTTTCTGACCGATTCGTCGGGCCGAGACACCGCCGTTGCGGCAAATTTCGAGCGTGGACGGCGCTTGTTCGGGTTGCAGGTTCTGGAGCCGTTGTTGACCGGATTGTTGGCCGAATAGCCCGGAAACCGGGATTTTTTGTGCTTTTTTAGGGCCGATGGGCACGATCACGAATCCGCGAGGGGGCGGGCCCGCCACCCGTAATGTTTGTTGCGCAACACTCTTGCCGACAGAATGCCCGCTGGCCATTCGGCCGTCCAAGAGGCAGTCTAGGGGACTCTCATGCAAGCTGTTGAAAAGTTCGGCCCTGCATTGGGCCGGGTCTTGCTCGCGCTCATCTTTCTAGTGTCCGGCGTCATGAAGATTCCAAATTGGGAAGGCACTGCCGGGTACATGGAGTTCATGGGCATGCCCATGGTCACCGTGTTCCTGATCGGCGCAATCGTGCTGGAGATCGGTGGCGGCCTGTCGGTCATGTTTGGGTTCAAGGCGCGCTGGGGCGCCCTGGCGCTCATCGTGTTCACGATCCCGACGACGCTCATCTTCCACGCATACTGGGCAGTCGATCCGGAGCAGATGCAGACCCAGCAGATCATGTTCATGAAGAACCTGGCGATCGTCGGCGGCCTGCTGCTGGTCATGGCCAATGGGGCAGGGCCGCTCAGCCTCGACGGCAAATCCGGCGGTCGTTAGCACGCGACGAATGGACCTTATGGAAGGGCCCGCCGGCCATTGCCTGTGGGCCCTTTCGCCATTCAGGAACAGGTACCCTTCTAGAGCCCCGGTCCGGTGGCCGATGGCTGTAGATCCTGACCGAAGCCAATGATATGGCCGTCCGGGTCCCTGACGTCGAAATCCCGGCAGCCATAGGGCTGGTCCACCGGCCCGCGAACGATCTCCACGCCCTTTTTCCGCAGTTCTCCGGCCAGGGCGTCGACATCGTCCACGTAGACATAGGCGGCCCAATACTGATTCTGTGGTGACCGGCCCTGATCCCGGCTCCGGTCGAGCGCGATCGTCACGGTGTTACGGCCAACGATACAGAACGCCGGCGGCTTGCCGAAGAATGGGCCGGGCGAGAAGCCGAGCTTGTCACGGTAAAAGGCGGCGCTTTTTTCGACGTCGGCAACCTCGATCACGGGCATTGAACGCTGCATTATTGGCATGTCGGGCCTGCTTTTCCGTGCGCTCACTATCAAAACCCTTTGTATTAATGTGGGCGATCCTATCAGAGCGGCCGCAGGGGCGCGGTGACCACGGTCAGGTCGCCCCGCCGCCGCCCAGGGGAATCGCTTCAGGTTAACGCGGAGTTCTGTCGGAGCAGTGTTTCGAGGTAGTCCGGGTTGAGGTTGGCGAGTTTTCGGCGGACTTTGAGGCTGTGTCGGTCTTTTGGTTTGCGGACCAGGTTCATGGCCATGTGTTTGACGACGGCCATGTTTTCGGGGCCGTAGCCGGAGCGCAGTCGGGCGAGGTCGTCATGGAAGACGACGTCGAGGACCCAGTGGAGGCGGTTTTCGATGCCCCAATGGGCGCGCACGGCGCGGGCGAAGGTTTCGGCGTCGAGGGTGGCGGAGGAGAGGTAGTAGCGCTTTTCGCGTTCGATCTTGGAGTTGCGTTCGACCTCGGTCTCGACCATGGCGATGGTGGCGAGGTGGGGGAAAGCCGGCTCGCCGGTATAGCGGCGGTCGGAGAACAGCCAGTCGACGTGGTGGCAGACGGCATGGCGGCGGATTTCGATGCGGCCATGGTCGGCGTCGGTGGTGTCGAAGGTGTCAAAGCCCTCGCAACCTGCGGTCTGGGGGTCGGCGAAGAAGGCTGCGACATCGCTGAACAGGAGAGGCCGGTTGGCCTTCAGGGCGAGCAGATAGTCGCCGCCGCGGCCAACGATGGTCTCGGCGATCGTGGTCTGGGTGCCGATCGCATCGATGGTGACCAGCGCGCCGGTCAGGGCCAGGCGCTCCAGCAAGAGCGGGATCGCGGTGATCTCATTGGACTTGTCAGCGACCGCCTCCTGACCCAGCACCAGGCGCTGGCGGCAGGCCCAGGCGGAGAGGAGATGCAGCGGCTCGCGCCCCTTGGAGCGGGCATGGCTGCGCCTGGAGGTTTTGCCGTCTATGGCGATGATGTCGGGTTCCGTCTCGCGCAGCCCCGCCACCCAGGCGGTGAAGCAGGCCTTGAACAGCTCCGGGTCGAGAGCGTTCATCACGTCGTTCAGGGTATCGTGGGAGGGGATGCCGCGCTCATAGGCCAAAAAGCGGCGCAGAAAGGCGATCCGCAGCTCGCCCCACAGCTTGATCTCGACGAAATCCTCCATCCCGCTCAGCGTCGCACACAGCACCACAAGCAGGATCTCAGGCAGCGGATACATCACCCGCCAGTCCTCGCGGGGATCGTCCAGCGCCGAGAAATGATCAAGAAGGGGCCGGGTCGGCTGTGATCGGGTCATTGTCAGGCCTCGTGAGTCAACGAAGCCCTCCATGAATCACATAACACCGCCCGCGAACAGCCCGCCAGCAACAAACGGCGTTAACCTGAAGCGATTGCCCTGCGCCGCCGCCGGCCCTCACTTGACTCGCCTACCACCGCCGCCGCACGATGACCTTAAGACCCGCGGACGTCGTCCTGGCGTGCGAGTCGGGCCGTAAAGATAAAAAACACATATTGGGAGGAACGAACATGCGCGAGGCAGAATTTGTCGGCGAGTCGCGGCGAAGCCGGCCCGGCTTCAGATGGGCGCTGGCGGCCATCGCCCTGACGTTGCCGGCAGGCCAGGCCGCGGCCGAGCCACTGATTATCGAGAGCTGGCGGAACGACGATCTGATCATCTGGGAGGATCAGATCATTCCCGCGTTCAACGCCCACTTTCCGGACATCGAAGTGGTGTTCGCGCCCTCCGCGCCGGCCGAGTACAACGCCGCATTGAACGCCAAGCTGGAGGCCGGAACCGCCGGCGATCTGATCACCTGCCGGCCCTTCGACGCTTCTCTGGCGCTGTTCCTGGACGGCCGCCTGGGATCGTTGAACGGCTTGCCGGGCATGGAGAATTTTTCCGACGTCGCCAAAAGCGCCTGGGTCACCGATGACGGTTCGACCGTGTTCTGTCTGCCGATGGCTTCGGTGATTCACGGCTTCATCTACAACAAGGAGGCGTTCGACGAGCTTGGCCTTGCTGCTCCGACCACCGTCTCCGAATTCAACGCGGTTTTGGATGCGCTCAAGGAAGACGGCAACTACGCACCGATTTCGATGGGCACCGCCGATCAATGGGAATCGGCGACCATGGGCTTCCAGAACATTGGCCCGAACTATTGGGACGGCGAGGCCGGGCGCCTCGCCCTGATCAGTGGTGGGGGCCATCTGACCGATGCCGCCTATGTCGAAACGTTCAAGGCGCTCGCAGCCTGGAAGCCCTATCTGGCGCGCGGGTTCGAGGCGCAATCCTATCCGGATTCGCAGAACCTGTTTTCGCTCGGTCGGGCGGCGATCTATCCGGCGGGGTCCTGGGACATTTCGGTATTCAACAACCAGGCGTTTTTCGAGATGGGCGCCTTCTCGCCGCCGGTGCCCGACGGACAGGACACCTGCTATATCAGCGATCACACTGACATCGCCCTGGCCGTCAACGCCGAATCCACTCAGAAAGAGGCGGCACGGACATTGCTGACCTGGATGGCCAGCGAAGAATTCGCCGCGATCTATTCCAACGCGCTGCCCGGGTTCTTCTCGCTGTCGAGCCACGCGGTGACGCTTGAGGATCCATTGGCGAACGAGTTCCTCAGCTGGCGCGGGGAGTGCGAGTCGACGATCCGCAACTCCTATCAGATCCTGTCGCGCGGCGAGCCGAACCTGGAGAACCAGCTGTGGAACGTCAGCGCCCAGGTGATCAACGGCACGTTGACTCCTGAACAGGCGGCCGCCGAGGTCCAGGCAGGCTTGGCGAACTGGTACCCGCCCCAACAATAGGCCGAAGTCGGGGCGGCGCCGTGCAGTGCCGCCCCACCATCGATCGCGCGATCCTTCCTCTGTATCGGAGCGTGGCATGTCCCAGCCGGTTCGACGCCGACGCAAACCGTTCCCGTATCACATCGTCGTCTTCCTGGCGCCGGCGAGCCTGATCTACAGCCTGTTCATGGTCTATCCGCTGGCCGACAGCCTGCGGCTCAGCCTGTTCGGCCCGGTCGAGGGCGGCGGCGAGGTGTTCGTCGGGATCGCCAACTATGTGACCCTGCTGAGCGACCCGCTCTGGTCGGATCGGTTCTGGGGCGCGCTGAAGAACAACTTCGTCTTCTTCGTGATCCATATGCTGGTGCAGAACCCGATCGGCCTGTTGCTGGCGGCGCTTCTGAGCTCGCGCGTGCTCTTTGCCCGCAATGCATACCGTACGCTGATCTTCGTCCCGACCATGCTGTCAGTGGTGATCATCGGCTTCGTCTGGCAGCTGATCCTGAGCCCGTTATGGGGTGTCGCTGAGACGATGATGGGATGGGTCTGGCTGGACAGCCTGTTCGCGCCATGGCTCGGTTTGGATGGCACCGCGCTGATTACCCTGGCGCTGATCTCGGTCTGGCAGTTTGTCGGCATCCCGATGATGCTGATCTATGCCGCTTTGCTGAACATCCCTGATGATCTGATCGACGCCGCCACCGTTGACGGTGCCAACCAGTACGACGTGTTCTGGCGCATCAAGCTGCCGCTGATTTGGCCGACGATCGGAATCGTGTCGATCCTGACCTTCGTCGGCAATTTCAACGCCTTCGATTTGATCTACGCGGTCAAGGGCGCGCTTGCCGGGCCGAACTTCGCTACCGACATCATGGGCACGCTGTTCTACCGCACTTTCTTCGGCTACCAGCTTCAACTCGGCAACCCGACCATGGGGGCGACGGTGGCAACCCTGATGTTCCTGATCATTCTGGTTGGCGTAATGATCTATTTTTTCATCGTCCAACGGCGCTTGCAGCGCTACGAGCTGTAACGGGGGCAGAGGACCATGGCGAGACCCACCCAATCCGTCCCCAATACGGTTGCGATGCACACCGTGCTCGGCGGCTACACGCTCATCGCGCTGTTTCCGATCTTCATGGTGCTGAGCAATTCGTTCAAGAGTCGCCGGGCGATCTTCAGCGATCCGATGGCGCTGCCGACTCCCGATAGTTTCACCACAATCGGCTTTACCACGGTGTGGCAGCGCTCGGCCTTCGATACGTATTTCTCCAACAGCCTGATCGTGACCCTGGTCTCCCTGTTCTTCGTGCTGCTGTTCGGCGCCATGGCGGCCTGGGCGCTGTCGGAATACAAGTTCCGCGGCAACACGCTGCTGTCGATCTATCTGGCGCTGGGCATCATGATCCCGATCCGCCTGGGCACCGTCAGCATCCTGCGCCTGGTGGTCGATCTCAACCTGATCAACACGTTGACCGCCCTGGTGCTGGTCTACACCGCGATGGGCCTGCCGCTGGCGATCTTCATCCTGTCGGAGTTCATGCGCCAGATCCCCAAGGAGCTGAAGGAGGCGGCGCGCGTCGACGGGGTCACCGAATACTGGATCTTCTTCCGTATCGTTCTGCCGCTTACCCGGCCGGCGATCGCCACGGTCGCGGTCTTCACCATGATCCCGATCTGGAACGATCTGTGGTTCCCGCTGATCCTGGCGCCGGCCGAGGAAACTCGGACCATCACATTGGGCGTGCAGCAATTCATCGGCCAATACGTCACCGACTGGAACGCCGTTCTGGCCTCGCTGACCATGGCGATCGTGCCGATCGTCGTGCTCTACATGATCTTCTCCCGACAGCTCATCCGCGGGCTGACCTCAGGGGCGGTGAAGTAGGGGCCTGATCCTGATCGCTGCCATGTCCGATCGGCGGTGATAGGCTGCATCCATGCCCGATGCGATCTACACGGATGCTCGCCTTGCGGCGGTCTACGAAATCTTCAATCCGCCGGCGGCCGATACTGTCTTTTTCGTCGATCTGGCCGGAGACACACCCTGCCGAGTGCTCGACATGGGGTGCGGGACCGGGCAGCAGGCCCGTGCTTTCGCGGAGCGCGGCCATCAGGTCACCGGAGCCGATCCCGCCGCCGCCATGCTGGAGATCGCGTGCAGCCGGCTAGGCAGCGAGCGGGTCACCTGGGTGCAATCGGATGCTGCCGGGCTCAACCTCGATGATCGGTTCGACCTGATCACCATGGCCGGCCACGTCTTTCAGATCTTCCGCGAGGAGGAGGAGATTCACGCCGCCCTCACATCCCTGCGCCGGCATCTGGCGCCCGGCGCCCGGCTTTCCTTCGACACCAGAAACCCGGATCCGGTGCGGTGGGAGGATTGGACGCATACCCACCCGCTGTCCCCAGCCGAGGTCCCGGGAATCGGCTGTGTGGAGGTGCGCTTCGTGCTGCGCTCGGCGGCCGGCGGGGAGGCCACCTTCGACACGCATTTCATAATTCCGGATGGCGAGACATTGGCCCGGCCCAGCACGCTGCGGTTCCTTAGCCGGGAGGCGGTGCTGGGTCATCTGAGCGATGCCGGCTTCACGGAAATCGAACTGTTCGGCCATTGGGACCGCCGGCCCTTCGGACCGGCCGAGCCGGAAATCCTCGTCGTCGCCCGATAGGCGTTGCTACCGGGCGAAGTGCCGCGCCAGCGCCGCCAGCCTTGCATTGACGATCAGGACGTGGAACGCCGATATCATGCGCAGATAAGCATCGCCGAGCGGGTTATGGGTGTGGACCCAGGTGGCGAGGGAGATGCGGCTGGGCCGCTCGCAGTCCCGGTGAACGGCAATCTTGAAGTCCAGATGCCGGTCGTCTTCGCCAAGGATGACCTCGTTCTCGTCAATGCTGCGCACGCGGAAGAAATTGATCGGCTCTCCGACTTCGACGGAGGGCCTGATGACGTCGTTTCTCGGCAGGCTCGACGTTTTTTTCAGGCCAACGAAACCGACCCCGATATCCCGCGCCGCCAGTAGCGAATTGATCCAGCACGGCAGGCCCGTGAAGATCCGCTGCGCGACCTCGATCAGCGGCACATCGGCGCGGCCGATATCCACGGAATAGCAATCCAGGAAATCGCTCTTTCCGACAAAGCCATGGAGCCGGCTGTCTTTCGCCAGATCGGTCTTTCGCACGACCACCATGTGGAAACTCCCCTCTCAATCCCGCGCGATCATACCATGGCGGAAGATCATATTCCCGGCCCGTGGACTGCAGCCAGCCGCATATCGTTCCGGACGGCCGGAATTCATTGCCATGTGGCAGAGGCCCCATACGCCCCATGCCGTGATGAGCGGCAAGACGACCCAGTATTCCGATTCCTTCGGCAGGCTCCACCCCGCCGCATCGCGCGCCGCCGCGACGGTCGACAGTGCCGCGATCGGCCAATAGGCGGAAATTCCCAGCGCGGCGGCAAGCGGGACCTGTCCCCACGGCTTGGACGCCAGATGCCCGGCCAGACCGATCGCGAGTAGCGGGATGTAGAAGACTAGATCGCCGAAAGCGAAACCCCACCAAAAGGCTGTGCCCACTTCGGTGACGGTCTCAGCCGGCTCCTGGGTGCCCATTGCGACGCCGAGATCATAGTCGAATGCCGGTATGCCCTGTGCGTAGACAAGATAGAGCAGCATCAGCCCGCCTGGCCCCTGCAGCGCCCAAAAACTCAACCCCCGCCCTTGCATGATGCCCCTCCGTGCCGTTTTGCGATCGACGTCCAGGGTACGTCCAACGCGCAACGCCGGCAAAGCATCGGGCAGGTGCCGTTTGGCGATCCGGTCCGCGATTCTCGCCATTAAGTGATGGCCTGTGCGCGGGGAACGGTGGCCGCGCCATTGTGACCCCGTGCGCCATGGTGGCAGATTGCTGCGGAGGGCTGCACAGTGGGCGGAGATTTGATGACTCGATACGGCTGGTTACTGGTCTGGGGCGCCGTCGTCATCTTCGCGGCGTCCAATGCGGTCGTTCGGCTGCTCCACGAGATCGGTGCCGCGCATCCCATCGAGGGGCGCAACGCCATCAGCTTCTGCAACGTATTGTTCGTCGGAAATCTCTGCGCCGCGCTGACCATCGCCATCGTGTACCGGCGGAGCTGGACCGCGGAGACGCTGCGGCGCCTGAGCCGGGGCGACTGGATCAGCCTGGCCATCGTGGCGCCGTTGTCGAGCGCCCTGGCGCCGTCGCTGATCTTCCTGGCCCTGGAGACGACGACGGTCACCAATGTGGTGCTGGTCGGCCGGATCGAACCGCCGCTTTTCCTGGCCTTTTCGGCGCTTCTGCTCGGAGAACGGCCCGATCGCTGGACCCTGCTCGGCGCGGCGGTTTCCTTCACCGGCGTGGCCGTGATGCTCGCCCTGCAATCCTCCGTATCGGGCGTGATGTTTGGGCGCGGTGAGGTCTACGCGGCGCTCGGGGCGCTGATCCTCGCCGGTTCCACCGTGCTGTCGAAGAAGCGGTTGAAGACGATTCCGGTCGGCGTTTTCATGATGTTTCGTACCGCTATCGGCACGGTCTTCTTCTTCGCCGCGGCCACCTACCTCTTTGGCATCGGCCATTTCATGGACGCGTTCAGCCCGTTCCTCTGGCAGTGGATGGTGGTCTATGGCGCTCTCATCGTCGTCGGCGGCCAGTTTCTCTGGTTCACCGGTCTGCCGAACAGCCGGTCGTCGGATGTGTCCCTGGCGACATCGTTCTCGCCGGTCTTCGGGGTCCTGTTCGCCTTCGCCCTGCTCGGCGAGCGACCGGGCTTTCCGGAACTGATCGGCGGGCTGGTCATCCTCGGCGGCATCGCGATCGCGCAGTTCGGCCAATGGCGGTACAAGCGGGCCGCAGCGCGTCAGGATGCCGCGGTGGAGACGGCGACGATGGAGTGCCGGGTCGGCTTCAAGGGGGTATAGGACTGCGTTGCTGTCGTGCGCGAATGTCGCGGCTCAGTTTTGCCTGCGATTCTCGGCCCGAGGTCCGCGTTCCTCACTCTTGGTCGGCGATCCATGCGCTGAACGGCAGGGTATCGGAACCGGATTCGTCGAGCATTTGCACACCATCATTCATGATGATTCCGACCTTCCCGACCGACGGGAACCGCGCCACTTCGACGTCGGACCGCTCGCCGCCCATCAGGTACACGAGGTCGTCGGTCCCGCCATTGATCAGATGATGCACCGCGCCGTCGGTCGGGAAGCCGAGATAATCGCCCGGCCCGACGGCGAACCGCTCGCCATCGATTTCCGCCGTTCCCCGGCCCTCGAGGATGAACAGGAATTCCTCCTGAACGCTGTGGGCGTGGGGGATGAAGCTCTCCTTGCCGGGCGGGACCCTGGCCAGGCTGAGATGCGCCCGCTGCATGCCGACCCGGTCGCCGAGCCGGTGCATGAACACTTCGGACTTAGGATTAAACGGATGCTTGATGTGCATCGCGTCGGCGGTATCGAGGTCATGGGTGCGAACGAGTTGCTTCGGTGTATTCGTCACGGCGTGGTTCCCATCGTAGGTTCATGCCTCGTTACGGTGCCCCGGGAGGCGGTCACAAGGCCACGGGTTCGAGTCAAAATAGGAGAGAAAGTCGTGAGAGGGGCGATCTAAATAAGCTCGACGTCAGACACGCGGGTGGCGCCGCAAGATCGAGTGGAACAGACCAATGACCCTAACGCTCTACAAGGAATGGGATTTGCGCATCGACGACATCAGGGAGGGGGTGTGCGATATCTTGGCACAGATTCTCGAGAGGCCCGCCGGAACGATCGGTCTTGAGTCGCATCTTGAAGACGGGCTTGGAGTCGATTCCCTGGCGCTGATCCAGACCCAGATCGGCATCGAGGACCATTTCGATATCGTTACCCACGAAATCGATGAGGAAACGCTCGACGAACTGCGTACGGTCAACGATCTCGTCCGTTGGGTCGCCGCCTATGTCCAGGGCGGTCGGGTCGCCGACTGAGCCCGCGCTGTCCTGTTGGAATCCGCTCTACAGCTCCACCACCCGCTGTTCCCGGATCGATTGGTCCGCCGCCAGCACGATGCGCAGGCTGTTGACGGCGTCGGCCATGTGATCCGACAGGTCGATATTCTCAAGGATCGCCTTTAGAAAATAAGCCTGCTCGCGCTCGCAGAGCTCGTCATGGTCGGGCTCGTCGGACATTGAGATCACCTCATCCGGCTTTTCCAAAGCGCCGTCTTTAGAAAGTGCCGAGTGGTGCAGGCGGATGGCGCTGGTCTTGGTGTGGGTCTCCATATCGGCAGACCCGCCCTCGTCCTCCGACATGACGATGCTGACGCAGCCTTTCGGGCCCATGATGTCCTTCACGAAGAACGCGACTTCGCTGATCATCGGGCCCCAGGCGGCCTCGTACCAACCCACCGAGCCATCGTCGAATGTGACCTGAAGCTGGCCGTAATTGTACATGTCCGGCGCGATCTCGTCTGACAGCCGGGCGCCGATGCCATGCACCCGAACCGGCTTGGCCCCGGTGATCAGGCACATGATGTCGACGTAGTGCACCCCGCAATCGACGATCGGCGACAGCGACTTCATCAGATTCTTGTGCCAGCCCCAGGCCTCGCCGGTGCTCTGCTGGTTCAGGTTCATCCGCATGGCAAGCGGCTTGCCGAGCGTCCGGGCCAGTTCCACCAGCTTGGTCCAGGAGGGGTGGTGGCGCAGAATATAGCCGACCACGACCTTGCGGCCGGTCCGCTCGGCGGTCGCGACCACGCGCTCGGCGTCGGCAACGGTCTCGGCCAGCGGCTTCTCGATGAAGACATGGGCGCCGGCCTCCATGGCGGCGACCGCAAAATCCGCATGGGTGTTGGACCAGGTATTGATCGACACAGCATCGGGCTTCGCTGTTACCAGCGCCTCGGCGTAATCCTCGAACCGCGGCACATCGGCGTATTCTGCCGGCAGGTCGGTCCGGCTCTTGACGCTCCTCGTGCACAGCCCGGCAAGCTCGAACCCGTCCAGATTGTGATAGGCCTTGGCGTGGGACAGGCCCATATGCCCCAGCCCAACCACCAGCACCCGCACCTTGTCCGCCACGGCGTCTCTCCCCCGACATTCTCGTTGTAGCGATTGCAGGCCGTACGCGACCGGCTGTCAACGCTGGATGGCGGCCTGGATGGCCGAAGGTTCAGCCGCCGCGCGACGACCGGGTGTTGCCGGGGATCATCATCGGCTGAAAGGTGAAGACTCCGGGCGCGGCGGGGTCCACCAGGATGCGCACCGCATGCACTTCGGAATCGCCGAAAACCTGAAGCCGCGTAACGTTGTCCAGGTCCGGGGCAATATCCATCATCGCTTGGTCGACGATGAAGCGATGACTATCCCCATGGATCAACAGCACCGGCCCGCCAAAAGCCCGGGCGCCGGCGCCGATTGCGGCAAGCGTGGCGCGGAAGCCCGCGCTCCGGCGGTCCGATCCGAACATGTCGGCATGCAACGCCAGCACCACCGCCGGGCTGCGCGCCGCCGAAGCCTCGGCGAAGGCGCGGCCGATCCAGGCGGTGTTGGCGGCGTCCCGACCGGTGAATTCCGAGGCATCGTCGACATTGTTCTTGCTGCCCACCACATGGACCGTGGCGAAGGCGATATCATTGTGCCACCAGAAGGCATTTTCTGGGGTCGGGGCTCCTCTATCGACCGAGGGTTGGCGCAGCAAATCGATCGGTTGCCCGCCGAGGCTGCGGCCGTTGGCGAAGAACATGGCGCGCAGCCTGGCCAAACGCTCATTGGGATCGTGGCTGCCGGCATTGCTGCGATGGCAGTCGGTCCATTCATTGTCGCCGGGCGTGTAGATCACGGCGGCGTCGATGCTGTTCATCCGGTCCCGCTCGGTGGCGAAACGCTCGTCGCTGCAGGGGGAACTGCCGGATTTGAAGTCGCCGACATGGATCACGAATTCGGGCTGCGCCCCATTCACTGCGTCCACAAGCCGTTGGTAGTTTTCCGCTCGGGCGCCGCCGCGGTAATAGGGCAGATCGCCAATGGCGATGAAGGCGAAATCATCCCCGCCGAACAGCCACTGCGCCGACGCTGAGGGCGTGGCAAGCAGCATGGCGGCGGAAAGTAGAACGGAAATCGCTTTAGTCACAATATGCAGTCCTTCAACACTCGCAGGTCGCGTAATACCTCTCTGCGTCGACCGGTCAGCGCGTATCGCCGCCAATCCACGTCTGTCGCACCACCAAGTCGTCGTCCAGCAGGACGAGATCGGCCTGATATCCGGGCGCAATTCTGCCGTGCCGGTCTTGAAGACCTATGAATGTTGCCGGGCAGAGGGACGCCATGCGCAGCGCCTCCTCCAACGGCTGATGCAGCAGCCGGACGGCGTTTCGCACCGCCGAGGCCATGTCGAGCGCACAGCCGGCAAGGGTCCCGTCGGCTGTGGCCAGCCGGCCGTCGATTTCAGTGATCGTCTCGCCGTTGAGCTGGAAGGATTTATCCGTCGCGCCGATGGTCGCCATGGCGTCGGTGACCAGGAACATCGTCCCGCGCGGCTTGGCGGCGATGGCGACCCGCAGGCTGGCCGGGTGGACATGGATGCCGTCGGCGATCAGCCCGCACCAGCTCGACGGGTGGTCGAGCGCGGCGCCGACGACGCCCGGCGCCCGGCTCTCCATCGGTGTCATGGCGTTGAACAGATGGGTGAAGCCGGTGAGGCCCTGTTCGAAGGCCGTCTGGATCTGCTCGTAGCTGGCGGCGGTATGGCCCGCCGCAACGCGGATTCCGGCATCGGCCAGATCGCGGATCATGCCGTCCGGCGCGGTCTCCGGCGCCAGCGTCACCAGGGTGCGGCCGATGCCAAGGGATTTGAGGTCGGCGATGTCGCCCGGCTCGGCGCGTCGGATCACCGAGGGGTCATGCACGCCCTTGCGCGCGACATTGAGGAACGGTCCCTCAATGTGGATGCCCAGCACGCCTGGCACGCCCTGCTCGATGGCCTGTCGGACCGCGCCGATGGCGGCGGGGATCGTGCCCGGCTTGTCGCTGATCAGGGTCGGCAGGAAGCCGGTGGTGCCGAACTGGCGATGGGCGCCGCCGATGGCCCGGATGCCCTCAACCGACAGGGTGTCGTTGAACATGACGCCACCGCCGCCATTCACCTGTAAATCGACAAATCCGGGCGCCAGCAATGCGCCGCCAAGCGCCCGGCGGTCGGCATCGCCGGGAACCGCGTTTTCCGCGACGACGTCCGCGATCCGCCCATCGTCGATTAGCACCGCGTGCCGTTCCAGCATCTCGTCGCCGGTGAAGACCCGGCACTCGGTCAGGGCCAGCAAATTGGAGGAAGCGGTCATCGGGTCAGGGTGACCTTGCGCAAATGTCGCGGCTGATCCGGGTTAAGGCCGCGGCGGACGGCCAGCCGGGCGGCGAAGCCATAGAAGCTCTGCACCATGGCGATCGGATCGCAGACCGGATGCACTGGCGGTGCCACGGGCAGGCGGCCGGCTGCCGGTTCGCCTGATTCCGCCACAAATAGATTGGCGCGGCGAGCCCGCAATTGTTCGATCAACTCAAGTACGCCTTTCCGGGTCTCATCTTCCTGGCTGAACACCAGCACCGGGTAGTCAGCGTCCACCAGCGTGACGGGCCCGTGCTGAAGCTCCGCCGCGCTGAAGGATTCGGCGTGCAGTGCACAGGTCTCCTTCATCTTCAGCGCCGCCTCGTTGGCGATGGCGAACCCATAGCCGCGTCCGACCACCAGCATATCGTGGACATCGGCCAACGGTTCCAGCGCCGCTCCCCAATCAAGAGTGGCGGCGCGGTCCAACTGCCCGGGAAGCCTGTCGAGTGCCGACAACAGCTCGGCATCTTCACTCCAATGGGCGACCAGCTGGGCCTGCGCGGTCAACGAGGCAATGAAAGTCTTGGTGGCCGCGACACTCTGTTCCTCGCCGGCATGCAATGGCAGCGTCGCTTCGCAGGCCGCCTCCAGCGGCGAGTCGGGCACATTGACCAGGGCGATGGTGAAGGCACCGGCCTTGCGGGCGGCTTCCGCCTGGCGCACCAGATCCGGACTGCGGCCCGATTGCGAGACCGCCAGGAAGACCGCCTTAGTCATGTCGAGCTGCGCGCCATACAGCGTCGCCACCGAGGGGGCGGCGGCGGCGGTGACGAGGCCCAGCCTGGTTTCGATCAGGTACTTGCCGAAGGTGGCCGCATGGGCCGAGCTGCCTCGCGCGCTGGTGACGACGAAGCGATAGTCGCCGGACTTCAGGGTCGCGGCCAGCGATGTAACGGCTTCGAGATTTTGCCTCAGCTGAGCCGCGATGGCCTCGGGTGCCTGCTCGGCCTCGCGCAACATCATCGGTGCGGTGGCTTTGTTGTCCGGTGTGGTCACTGACTGTCCATCCTGTTGAGGCCATTTCGCGCCAGAAGAATCGCGCCGTCCAGGGCATCGCCGACCGGCTCAACGATCTTCGACTGCAAGGTAGCCGATAGCCAGGGCTGCAGATGCGGCGCCAGCCCACCCATCAGCACCAATCGCGTAACGCCGGTCGCCAGCAATGCTTCGGCCAGGATCGTGGCATCGGCGGCGGTGGATCGCATCAGCTCGATGGCCAGTTTGTCGCCGGACCCGGCGTGCTCGATGACCAGCGGGGCCAAAGCGGCATAGTCCCTGGGCTGGGCGGTACCTTGCCAGGAGACAACTGCGTCGGTGTCGTTGTCGAACCGGGTCATGACCGCCTTCGACAGCGGTGTTGCCGGCTTGACGCCGTCATGGGCCAGCAGTGTCCGCCGGATCGTCGACAGTCCCAGCCAGGCGCCGCTGCCATGGTCGGAAATGGGAAAGCCCAGCCCGCCGACCCGATAGGGCCGTCCATCCATGATCGCCCATCCGCAGGACCCGGTACCGAGGATCAGGATCGCGCCGTTCCCTCCCGCATGGGCGCCGAGGCAGGCGGCATGAGCATCGGTCTCCAGTGCGACCGAGGCAAATGGATGCGGGTAGGCCAGCACCGCCTCGCGGTCGTGTCTTTGGCCGGTTCCAGCAAGCCCCAGACCCGCATGGAGCTTGGCGATGGCGGTGTCCGTCAAGCCGGCATCCGCCAGCGCCAGTCCGGTCGCCGTCAAGATTTCACCGAACGCCGCTTCCAGCCCATATCGCGGATTGGCGGTGCCGGCGCGCCCTTCGCCAAGGGTGCTGCCTTCGCCATCGACGATCCGGGCCCGACAGGTCGTCGCGCCGCCATCGACTCCAAGAAAGAAAGGTTCGCTCATGGGCGCTCTCAATACAGCAAATGTGGCGCGATTCGCGCGTGGTACGTGTCATGTCCGGCCGAGCAATCCGCGAGCAGTTCGGCCGGATCGGCACCCGCAGTGTAGCACCACTCCCGCATTGTGGGGCCGCCCGCCAGACAGTCGAGAAAATCGGTCGGCTTTAGAAGATCAGGCTGGATGTCCCGAAGAAAACCGAGAATCGCCAGGATGACCGGCAGGGCGAGAAATGATGTCGGGTCGTGAATATGCAACTCGATGCCGGAGCAGATTTGACCGGCGTGCTTGGACGTCACCGGTCGGAATTCTACCGGCCGGACCATAGTCCCAGGCAAACTCTGCTGGCGCAGGTGGCAGGCAAGCCCTTCTGCGTCGAGGTCCGGTGCGCCGATCATCGTGAACGGTCGGGTCGTGCCACGCCCCTCGCTGAGTGCCGTGCCTTCGATCAGCACGGTCCCGCAATAGGCCAGCGCTGATGCGGGGCTGGGCAGGTTCGGCGACGGTGCGATCCAGACACAGTCCGGCTCGGCCGGCTCGCGCGCCCAGCCGGCGCAGGGCACGATCACGGGCGCCTGCAGTCCCTGCTCGGCGCAATAGAGCAGGGCGGCCTCTCCCAATGTCAGCCCATGCCTGAGCGGAAGATCATAGGCGGCCACGAAGTTCTCGGCGCCGGCCACGACACCGCCGCCCTCGATGCGGCCGCCGGCCGGGTTCGGGCGGTCCAGCACGATCAGCGGCAGACCGGCCTTCGCCGTGGCGGCGCAGAGCTCGATCAGCGTCGACAGGTAAGTGAAAGCGCGACAGCCGGCATCGGCGATGTCGAAGACCACCGCGTCGAGATCGGCAAGGTGTTCGGCGGCCGGCCGTTTTCGGGGGCCATAGAGGGCGACGACCGGAAGGCCGCTCGCCGCATCGATTCCGTCGGTCAGATGTTCACCGGCGGCAACTGACCCGGAAACCCCGTGTTCCGGGGCGAACAGCCGGATCAGGCGGACCGACTTCAAATCCGCCAGCCTTCGCCAGGTCGGCGTCAGGTCACGGTCGCAACTGGATTGGTTGGCGACGAGGCCGAGTCGACGACCCTCGAATAGGGAGGCGTGCGTTGCGATCCGGTCAACACCGGCATTGATCGTCGTCCTACGGGCCATCGAACGCTCTCGCCATTGCGGTCGCCAGACGATACCAATAATGCGACTGCCAGCCGAGGCCGGCGCGGCGATGATCTGAGAAGGACCGACTCCCATGGGAACGGAATCCGTCAGCGAGGCATTCCGGGGCATCGATACCTGGCCGGGGACCAAGATCCTCGAAGCGATGCTCGACGGCAAGCTTGCGGCGGTGGAGGCCGTGCGCGCGGCGCTGCCGGTCATGGACGATGCGGCGGACCAGGCGGTGGCACGTTTGAAACGCGGCGGCCGGCTGATCTACGCCGGCGCCGGCACTTCCGGCCGGATTGCCCTTCAGGACGGGGTTGAGCTGACACCAACCTTCGGTTGGCCGTCCGACCGGCTGGTCTATCTGATGGCGGGCGGATTTCAGGCACTGACCGAATCGGTCGAAGGGGCGGAGGATGATGCCGATGCGGCAATTGCCGAGGTCGAGGCGGCGGCAGTCGGATCGGACGACGTGGTTCTGGGGCTCGCCGCCAGCGGCACCACGCCGTACACGATTGCCGTTATACAACGCTCCCGGGAACGTGGCGCTCTGACGATCGGTGTCGCCAACAATGCCGCGACGCCACTGCTTGAGGCGGCGGAGTATCCGGTGTTGCTGGACACCGGTGCGGAGGCCATCGGCGGGTCGACGCGCATGAAGGCGGGTACGTCCCAGAAGGTGATGTTGAACCTGTTTTCATCGCTGGTGATGATCAAGCTTGGCCACGTCTTTGACGGCTACATGGTCGACGTGATCGCCAGCAATGCCAAGCTGGTCCGCCGCAGCCGGGAAATGCTGATTGCTCTGACGGGCGCCGACGAGGCGGCGGCACGAGACGCGCTCGCCCGTTGCGATGGTCATGTGAAGACGGCGGTGCTGGTCGTTCGCGGGCTGAGCCCGGAGGACGCCAGGGCGCGGCTGGTCAGCGCAGGGGGCGACCTGCGGCAAGCCCTCGCGACACTTGATTAGACGGTCTGAAAATGCGCTGCGCCGGGCAGGGCGTCAGAAGCCCAGAGTCATCGTCAGCAGCACGGCGTGCTGTTGGTATTCCGGGTTGATCGCGATACCCATAACATCGCGCATATCGAGCCGTTCGACCTCAAGATACCGGTATTCGACTCCAAGCGCGAGATTGGACCCGAGATCATAGTTGAACCCGCCCATGACCTGATAGGCGAACTTGGTATCAGTGGCATCGATCGGATCGATGGCGCCGCCCCCACCGTCATCCTGGTAACTGACCCTTGAGGCGCCGATTCCGGCTCCGAGATAGGGGACGACCGGCCAGGTGGTGCGAAAATCGAAATAGCCGTTCACCATGGCGGTAAAGGCCTCTGCCTCACCGTCCAGAGGCACACCGCCGAGGCCATTGTTGAGGGTGTCGGTTTCGTTATATCGATAGGAGCCTTCCAGCTCGATCCGCAGATCCGCTATCGACTCTGGAAAAAACCAATTATAGCCGATCGCCGCGGATCCCATGTAGCCAAGGTCGAAATCGACATCGGAGAACACGTCCTCGTCAATGTGGCTTGCACCCCCTGCGAGGCGCAGATAGAGCCCTTCATCGGCATGTGCGGGGAAAGCGAAAAGGCCGGTGAAAGCGATACCGACACACAGCCTGACGATCGATTGCATGGGGGAACTCCGGACAGCAGGACATCACGAGATGCAGCTCTCCGTTTCGCACGAACAAGGTTAACATTGCCTTACCAGCGACCGTCGGGCGGGTGGTTTCAACCGGCGGCTGCGACGATGTTTCCGACCGTGCGCCGCAATGTCTGGATGCCGGTTTCGATATGCCGGGAAGGGTGCACCCGGTTCGTCAGTAGCGACCATGCCAGTTCTTTGTCGAAGTCGATCCACAGCCCGGTACCGGTGAAGCCGGTGTGCCCGATCGTTTCCGGCGAGCAAAGATTGCCGCCCACCCAGCTCGGTTCATCCATGTCCGATTTGGTGTGTCGGAATTGCCATCCCAGAGCGCGGGTGGCGGTCTGCGGCCGGCGCATTTCGTCTAGCGCCGCGGCGCTCATGAGGGTGCCGGCCATCAGGTCGCGGGCAAAGTCCAGCACCCCGGCGATATTGCCGAACAGCCCGGAATGGCCGGCGCCTTCCAGGGCAAAGGCGTTCTCGTCATGGATTTCGCCGCGCAGGACCCGGCCGCGCCAGGGACAGTCTTCGGTGGCCGCGCATTTGTCCGGGTCCGGTCGGAATGTCAGCGCTGAGGTCGGATCGGCGTGCGGCGGCCGGTCCGCGAGAATGCCGCCGCGCAGACTCTCGACCAGCAGTCCCAGCAGAATGAATCCGATGTCGGAATAGGCCGGGCGCCCGACCGGCCAAACGGTTCGGATGACGCGCTCCTTCAGCTTGACCGGGTCGTCTCCCCAAAGCTGGATCTTCTCGAGCGGCGGGACACTGGCATGATGGGTCAGGAAGGCGCGGATCGTCGCCTTGCCGGCCGGCGCTTTCGGATCATCGGCGCACATTTCCGGAAGGTGGCGGGATAGCGGGTCATCGAGGTCGACCAGGCCATCTTCCACCAGCCGCAGGATCTCCGGCGTCGTCACCATGACCTTGGTCAGGCTGGCGAGGTCGAACAGGGTGTCGCGCTCCAGCGGTACCGAGGCCGGCGTGATCATTGCCTGGCCTGCCCAGCGGATCGCACGGTCGCCGTCGGGCGTGACGAGCCCCAGCGCGGCGCCCGGAATGCGGCCGGCATTCACCGTTTCGATAACCGGGGCGAAGGCCTTATCGGCGACGGTGTCCAGTCGTGCACTCATGAATCGTGTCCCGTCATGCCGCCTGGTTGGCTGAGTGGAATTGGCCTCCGGGCATCGGCGCAGGCACGCCGGTGGTCGCCGGAATGCTGAGCGGCAGGCCCCTGAGAGCGCGGACCGCCAGGAAGCCAAATGCCTGTGCTTCCAGCGCATCACCCTGCCATCCGACATCCTCCACCGGTTGCACCGGTGCGCCAACGGCGTCGGCCAGGGCCGCCATGAGGGTCGGATTGTGGCGGCCGCCGCCGGTGACCAGCCAGCGGCGCGGCATTGCGGGCAGGTGTTCCAACCCACGGGCCACCGACTGCGCGGTGAATGCCACCAGAGTTGCCGCACCGTCTTCCAGCGATATCCCCTCGACCGCGTCCAACGGGAAGTCGTTACGATCCAGGGATTTCGGCGGCGTCAGGTCGAAATAGCCATGGGCGAGCAGGCGGCCGAGCCGGGATGGCTCAGCGTTGCCACCGGCGGCCAGTCGCCCGCCTTCGTCGCAGGCCTGCCCGGTGTGACGCGCTACCCAATCATCGATCATGGCGTTGCCGGGCCCGGTGTCGAAGGCGAGGATGTCATCCGGACCGTCGGCGCCGATATAGGTCACATTGCCGACACCGCCCACATTCAGCACCGCCAACGGCCGTTCGAGCGGCTCGGCCAGCGCCAGGTGATAGAGCGGCGCGAACGGTGCGCCCTGTCCGCCGGCCGCCACATCGGCGCTTCGGAAGTCGTTGACCACATCGATCCCGGTGAGTTGGGCCAGCCGGGCGCCGTCACCTAGCTGCCGGGTCAGGCGGCGCTCCGGCCGGTGCAAGACCGTCTGGCCATGAAAGCCGATCACGTCGATATCGTTCGGCGACAGGCCGCTCTTCCGTAGCAAGGCCAGGACGGCGTCCGCATTGGCATCGGTCAGTCTGCTCTCGAGAGTCCTCAGCGTGCCCGCGTCTGCAGCCTCTGCGGCCGTCACGGCAGCGCCAAGATCTGTCCTTAGCGCCGGATCATAGGGATAGGTGGCCCAATGCCCGGTGGACAGAACCCGCTTACCATCGGTGATCACGATGGCGGCGTCGATACCGTCCATCGATGTGCCGCTCATCAGGCCGAGCGCAGTCGTCTGCACGGCGTCCGCCATGTCGATCTCCGTCGCTAATCAGACCGGCCGGGCCGCCACCGAGCGGCGAAAGGCGAGGGGCGCCAGTGCCGAGGCAAGCAGCACATAGACCAGATTCATCAGCGCCAGCCGGTCCATCGAGATGCCACGGTCGATCATCCATCCGAACAACACCGGGGACAAGGCGCTCGACAGCACTCCCAGAGAGGTCGTCAGAGCCCGGATCGCGCCCAGATGGGTCAGGCCGTAAACCTCCGCCCACATCGCCGCCACGGCAGTCGAGGCGACCCCAGCGCTGATCCCGGCGACAATCATGTAGCCGAAGGCGATCGCCGGGTGGTTCGATAGGGACAGGAGTAGCAATCCGCCTCCCAAGGGCAGTAACACGTAAGGCATCAAGCGGGTGGCGCCGAACCGGTCGATGGCGGGGCCCGTGGCGATGCCGGTCAGCGAATGGGACACGGAGAAGCCGATGAAGGCGGTCGCCAGCAGGGCGAGGCTCCAGCCCTTCGATCCGGCCAAATGCACCTGATGGAAGAACATGCCGGTGATGATGAAAGAGGGCGCCAGCACTGCCGGCAAAACCAGATAAAAGCGCGGATCGTGCAAGACGTCGCTTCGGGTCCAGCGGCGGGCGACGGGCTCGGCCGGATGCTCCACAGCGGCATCGGCCGGCACCGTGCGGTCATGGCCCTTGAGCAGCCACATCACGGTCGGGACCAGCAACACCGATAGGGCGATTCCGAACACCATCCAGGAATCCCGCCAGCCCAGGGTCGCGGTAATGGCGACGGCCATGATCGGAAACGTGCCCTCGGCAAAGGGCATGCCCAGATTGGCGATGCTGATCGCCTTGCCCCGGGCGGCTGAGAAGCCGCGGACCATGCCGGTGATCGCGGTGTGGGTCATCAGCCCCTGGCCGGTCAGGCGCAAGGCGAACAAGGCGAGGAACAGGAAGAGGACCGTCTCGGCGAAAGCCAGGGCGAAGGTGGCAAGGATCAAACCGACGCAGACCAGCACCGCATAGCGGCGCAGCGGCATTTCGTCGATCAGCCGGCCGACCCAGATCAGGCAGGCGGCGCTGACCACCGTGGCGACCGAATAGATGAGGCCGAAACTGCCATGGCCAAGGCCGAATTCGGCGCGGATGTCGGCGCCGAACAGGGACACGAAATAGGTCTGGCCGAAACTCGACGCCATGGTCATCAGCACGCCGAAGGCGAGGAAGCGGCGATTTCGAAGGATGAACTGCAAATAGGACATGGCGGGTCAGGCGCTTTCCGGCGACACCACACCATGTCGCCGCAAGATGTACAATCGATGAAACTTTGTCATGTGGTCCACTTGCGTGGACGCGGCACCGGGCCGGTGCCGCACTTCCGGTCGATTCTCAGGCCGCCTCGCGCATCCGGCGACGCCGAAGCAAGCGCGACAGGAACCCATAGCGCGGGGCGAACAGCATTGCCAACAATTGCAGGCCGCCGGCCATCACCGCGATCATGCCGGCGGCGTTGAGGGAGTCGGCGCTGCCGAGCCAGAGCGGCCCGAAGGCCGCCAGGAAATATCCGGCGACACCGCTCATTACGGCCACCGCCACCGCCACCGCCACCGCCACCGCCACCGCCACCGCCACCGCCACCAGGGCGATCAACCCGATGCTCACGGTCCTGGCGGGAATGCCCAGGCTGGTTGCCAGATCGGGATCGAAGGAGACGATCTCCAACTCCTTGAAGAACAGGGCAATCGCCAGAAAGATCATCGCTGTCACGATCGACAGCGACACGACCTCGCGCGGCAGTGTCGCCAGCACGGACGGGTCGGCGAGCGAGGCCCAGTAGGCGCGGTGGAAATATGAACACCTGTTCATATTTATATCTGAACCATTTTGTCTGTTTATACCTATGCAATTACTGTTGTTATATTTGTGTTTCTCATCCACGATTTGTGGTTTTATTGTAGCATGTCAAGAGTTTCGTTTGCGCCATATTCCTCGTGTTGAGAAGGGGCGTTTTTCTTTGGCGGCTTGTCCCGCATCACCTATCTATTGGGCACCATGGATATGGACCCGCGGAATTCTGAGATCGGCCCCACAGGCGGCCCCACAGGCGGCCCCACAGGCGGCCCCATGGGCAGTCCCACTGGCGGTGCCCTTGCCATCGTCGACACGGATTTGATCCGGTCGGTGGTGGACGATGCGATCAGCCGATACGTGGCGGCGCGGCGTGACCAGGTGCCGGCATTCGTCGATCGCAATTACAGCCTGGTCGGATCGGCCCGTATGCATCGCAAGGCGATCGGCTGGGATGTGGTCCGAGCGCCGGTCAACCTGGCGCTGGCCCTGCCTCATGTGCTGATCAGGCTCGGCGCGCTCGGCAGCCGGGCGGCCGGTGCCGGACGGCTGGCGATCCGCCTGGACCGGGCCAATCTGTTCTTCGCCTCCAATGTGGCGCGCGAAGTGGAATGGCGGATCTTCACCGAATTGCTGGAATTGCCCTATGCCCAGGAGGAGCGGAGCTTTCATCGCGATGCCCTGGCCGAGGAGATATTCGCCGACCCGCGGGTGTCGGCGGCGATGCGGCAGAGCCTGGAGGCTGTCGGCCGGCGCGCCGACGATCCGCGTTTCGCGGCCTGGCTTGCCGAAGCCATTGCGACTTATACCGGCAGCCGGATCGCCGCCGCCGATCTGGCCAACGCGTTGATCGCGGCCGGTGTCGGGGCGCTGACCTTCAAGCAGTTGACCCCCGGCGCGATCTCGCTGGGGCCGATGATCGCCCAGGCGCTGGTGCATCAATCGGCAATCGCCAGCTTTCCCTTGGGCGCGGGTATGGGCGGGCTTTGGTATGGCCTAGTGCCGAGCGTGGCATCGACCGGGCTTGTCGTCGGGGTGACCGGAGGGCTGCTGGCGGCCGCTTCGGTGCTGGCGGCGTTCTCCGGCATGCTGACCGACCCGCTGCAACGGCAGCTCGGCCTGCACCATCGCCGGCTGAACCTGATGGTCGATTCCCTGGAATGCGAGCTGACCGGCATCGGCGACAGCCGGTACGCGGTGCGCGACCACTATGCGGCGCGGGTCTTCGATGTGATCGATCTGCTGCGCGCGGCGTACAGCATCGCGCGCTGACGGTCAGGGCGCGCCTATGCCTGCCCAGCTCAGCAGTGCCAGGGCGCCGGCGCCGGCGGTGACGCCGAGGATGACGTTGCGGCGCATCAGGAAGAAGATCGCCAGCGCCACCACCGCGGCGGCGATCCGGGCGGCCAGCGCGGTCTCCGCCAACGGGCCGATGGGCAGCACGATCATCCGGGCGATCAGCCCGGCCAACAGCGCATAGGCGACACAGCCAATCCATTCCAGCGCCGCGCTGTCGGCCTTGACCCGGCCGGCAAGCGCCACGCCGAGTGCACGCCAGACATAGGTCACGGCGCCGCCGATCAACAGCACCAGATAGGGCGGCGGCAGATCGGCGGGCAATTCGCTCATGAGGGGGCCCGTTCGCGCCCGGCGACATAGGCCAGGGTGCCGGCGACCACGCCGGTGATCAGCAGTCCCCATTCCGGGGTCATCAGGTGGAATACCGGGCCGCAGGCGGCGCCGAACACCAAGGCCAGCATGCGCCGGCGGTTGTTCAGATCGGCGCTCAGCACCAGCATGAAGTAGATCGGGTTGAGGAAGACCAGCCCCAGCGTGACGTATGGCGGCACCGAATCGGCCAGCAGGAAACCGGCGAGCGTGCAGGCCATGGTGGTCACCCACAGCGTGCCCGAGAAGCCGATCAGATAGGACAGCCGCTGGTCCCGGGGGAGGGACGGACAGCGCCGCATGGCCGCGACCCAGCCGGTCACCGCCACCAGATGGGCGGCCGCGTAGAGTTTCCAGCGCGGCAGATCAGGCCGGGCCAACTGCGGCATCAGCGCCGCCACCATGGGCATCAACCGGACGTTGGTCAGCGCCACCGCCGCCGCCAGCGAGGCCAGCGAGACCCCGGCGGCATATAGCTCGACCAGGGCGATCTGCCCCGGCAGCGCCCAGGAGGTGACGGTCGAGAACAGCCCCATGCCCGCGGTCAGGCCGCTGACCCGGACCAGCGACCCGAAGCCGACGAAGCTCGCCCCCAAAACCAGCGCCGGGGCTCCGAACGCCTCCCTGGCCGCGCCCCAGAAGGCGGCGCGGGGGGAGGAGAAGGGGGCGTGCGTATTGTCGTTTGGGCGGGGCAATCCAGGCGCGATTCAACTAAAGGAAAGATGCCCAAGGTGATACCGCGCCCATCGCCGGGTTGCCACCACGAGATTGTCGCCACGGGTACGATGACAATTGCGCCTTCACGGAGCAGAGGTGGACGCAATGTCTCGGCGCTGCACTATTTGAATTCGTTCATGATTTGTTCTCAAATAGCGGTGGCGGCTGTTTCTTCGGTGACGAGGATGTTCCTTTGGGCAACAGGTTGAGGCCGATCCCTGGTGCCCATGACGAGCGGCTCTGACCGTCGAACACGATATCGTCCTGCAGGAGCTTCCCTGGTATCATGATCGGGGCCGCTCCGATTTCCTCCGCCTTGTTGCCCGCCACCTCCATCAGCGTGCGATAGACCGAGTTGCTGTTCTGGGACTCCGAGAAGATTTTGGCGGCCTCGTAACGGAGCCCCTGATCGTTGATGTCTTTGGCCGCCTGATCCAATTCAACTCGGATCTGAGCGACCTGCTCTCGGGAGCCACGAAAGACCTCCTCATCATGGACCCTAAGGTTCGTTCGCGGCTGCCAATACTCCTCTGTAAATTGCCGCGCCTGCAGCGTGAAGTCGCTGCCTGGAAAGTAGGAACTCGAGTCGCCAACTGCGAGTTTCCCGGTATCTGGATCGACCTGAAAACCATGATATTCCGCAACCACCTGTCCGGTGTCATCCTTGATGGCGATATAGGCATGTACCGCGCCGCCGCCGATAGGCAGGGCATAGGTCCTTGAACTAATCGTCCATCTTTCCATAAATCAATCTCCCGAGTTTTCCATCTGCGCTTCCTCCTCCTCCATTTGGCGGGCGAGGCGTTCCAAATATTCTTCCTTGCTGAGTTGCGTCGTGTGCGTCAGCCCTCTTACGTCGTATCTGTCGATCAGACCATTGGAGTGGAAAATGGCCAGGGTCCATGTGTTGTCGCCTTGGTGAAGACTTGGTTCGCCCAGGCTCATGAATGCGAATGCAAAATAGGTGATGCTCTCGTAGCGGCAGACCGTCATTTGCCTGCTCGGATTATCAACACTCTGAAGTGCACCCGTGCAGATGCCACCGGCGTCCTCAATGTGCCGGATCAGGTCGGCGAGGTGTGTTCCGGGCGGAAATTCGCGCCTGATGGCAATGTCGAGCCGCCGCTGGCCGTCATTGACGCCGCCTTGTGGCGCACCCCGGCTGGCATCGTCGAAAATGTGGCCACGGTCCCGAGACTCGGGCACAAACCAGACGGCGCAGGCCGTCGTCAGCAGGATGCATCCTAAGGCGATACAGTGAGCCGCTGATCGAAGCCCGCGCATCATCTCGCTCCATTTGATCGTGGGTGCACACAGCCTCGCTGAAATTCTCGATTGATACGAATATAATCCTAAGATCGTATCTGTGTCAGGGTCGATTGTCAACCAAGGCAGGCCTCGGCAACGGCCTCCGGGCGGCCGCCAACTCACTGCAGTAATCGGCGATTCGTCGTCTTGTCGTTTACGTAAACGGCACTAGGACCTGTGGACTCTAGGGATTCCCATTGGGGGCGAATTGTGATTCAAGACTACTTTTTGGGAGGCAGTCTTGGGCGTTATGGATCGTTTGGTGCTGAGCGACGGGTCTTGGGAGCGGATCGCACCACTGATCATCGGTCGGCCGGACCAGAAGGGCTCGACGGGCCGAGACAACCGCATTACGGCGCATTACGGTGCCAGTAACCGAATTACGTGTTGGAGTGCGGCGCAGGATAATGAAGAGAAGGCTAGGTTCTAGGAGCCGACTTCAATTCGGTTACTGTCACCGTGAACGATGGGCTGGCCTCGCGCCCCTCGGCCTCGCGGGCCTGAGCAGGAGGACAATCTGTTGACGAGCTTAAAGGATGAGGAGAACGCCTCGACATCGCCACATATCTGAAAGTAGTGTCGACTTGATGTTCATTATTTGTTCCCAAAATAAGGGCGATGCTTTCTTCTTTGTCGATACCGGAAGTCCATCGGGCAACAGGTCCCGGTGTATCCCTGGCGCCCAGGACGACCGGCTTTGGTTGTCGAATGCCATGTCATCCCGCAGCAACCGGTCGTGGATCGCTATCTGCCCGGCGCCGATCGATTGCGCTTCGTCGTTGGCCACTCGCATCAACGTGCCGTAAACCGAATTGCTGTTCCGCGACTCGGACAGAAAATGCACCCCCGCCATAGTCGATGTCCTGTCGATCGATCTCCATCATGGCATCGTCAATCGCAGATTGGATTTGCAGGACCTGACTGCGAGGACCACGAA
This sequence comes from Inquilinaceae bacterium, assembly GCA_965237625.1. Lineage (GTDB taxonomy): Bacteria > Pseudomonadota > Alphaproteobacteria > DSM-16000 > Inquilinaceae > JABDIP01. Next base: position 18,512 of record CBDEGD010000018.1, on the reverse strand, counting down.
ACACCTCGTCTTCATGGACCCGGGCGACCTCCCTAGACATGCCGCTTTCGCCGGCTAGCCGCCTTGGTCGCAGTCGAAAATTGCTGAGTGGCGTGAAGGCCAATGGATTATTGCCCTCATACTCACCGGTTTCGCGACTGTAGGGAAAGCCATGATATTCGGCGATCACCCGACCGCTATTGTCCTCGATCACTATGTAGGCATGCACGGCGCCACCGCCGACATCTATTGCATAGGTCCTCGAACTGATCGTCCATTCGTCCATGATGTATTAGTTCTCCACATCTGTTTGCCGGAATCGATCCGCCGCCGCCTGCTGGCGGTCGATGCCGTCCAGATAATCTTCCCGATTGGGATAGTCGAAGGTCGCCCGACTCTCCACGAGATAGCCGGTGGTCACGCCATCGAAATGCCGAATAGAAATCATCCATTCGTTCTCGGCCCGCACATATGTCGGCTCTCCCATGCCCATGTATGCCTGCGCGAAGTAGTTGGTGCTTTCGTAGTTGCAGGTCGTCGCCGCGTGGCCGGGCTTCACCTCGCTCCTCGTCGTTTCGTGACAGATGCCGCCGGCGTCCTCGATGTGCCCAATCACATTGATCAGGGGGGTGCCGAGCGGAAAAGTCTGGCGGATGACACGGTCGACAAACTGCCCTCCCTCGTGCCCATCCAATTGAGTAACCCCCCGGACGGCCTCATCGAAGATGTGCCCGCGGCTGCGGGATTCGGGCACGAACCAGAGGGCGCAGGCCGCAGTGAAAAGGAGGCCGGCAAGGGTGGCAGAGCGGGATGTGTTCCTCAGCCCCTGCATGACTTTGCCCCTCTGCAAATCGCGACCGTGCGCTGTGGCATCGGCTCAAAAATATATGAATTTATTCTCATAAATCTATCCCAGGTCGATTCTTATGTCAACCAGGGCGCGCCGAGGTTGCGAACTTTGCCGCTTCGACGGTGGGCCGGATTACACAAGCTTTCCATGTACTTGACGTTTACGTAAACGTCATCTAAAACCCCATCCCCACGGCCCAGCGTCAACGCGCGTTTGTGCCAAATGCTTGTTAAACGCCGCAGCCTCGGCGAATATGCAATTAATAAGAAGGCGGGAGGGAGACTGTGCCGTGACCCACGGCGGATCATGCCCGACGCGGCGTGCCGGAGCGAATCACCGGTTGTCCGATCATCGGTTGTCCTCCGGGACAGCACCGGACGCGCGACGCCGCCCAATCGGTTCCAATCAGAATAATCAGGTCGAATGAAATCCGAAGCCGCGCCCGCGGCCCTCGGCAATTCGCAACGAATCCGGGTCCAAACCCGGCCAGAGATGGGAGTTTCACGTATGCGTCATCCGACGACAGAGGGACGCCGCGCCAAACAAGCCGGCTGGATGGCCGGCGTCAGCATGATCGCCCCTGGCGGCGCCGATGATGGCGGCGACGCCGGCGAGGGCACTGGAATTCAACTATGGCGAACTCAGCGGCAGTTTCGATACGACCTTTACCTACGGCCTCAGCTTCCGGGTCGCCGACCGGGATAATGATCTGGTGGGCATCGCCAATGGCGGCAACAGGTTCTCGGTCAATGGCGACGACGGCAATCTCAATTACGATACCGGGTTGATCTCGAACGCCTTGAGAGGCACACACGAACTCCTGCTCGACTATAACGGGTTCGGCATTTTCAGCCGCGCCACCTATTTCTACGACTTCGAGAACGCCGACGGTGACAACACCGAGTTCAAGGATTTGCCGGACCGATCGGTAGATCGTGTCGGCAAGGATTTTAGCCTCCTGGACGCCTATGTTTACGGCGGGGTAGATCTGGGAGATGTGCCGGTCGATTTCCGCTTCGGAAAACAGGTCCTGAGTTGGGGAGAAAGCACGTTCATCCAGAACGGCATCAACGTGATCAACCCGGTCGATGTCAATGCCATCCGCATCCCCGGGTCCGAAGTGCGGGACGCGTTGCTGCCGGTCGCGATTATCGACGTCGATGCCAGCTTTACCGACAACTTCAGCATAGAGGGATTTTATCAGCTTAATTGGGAAGAGACGGAAATCGACGCGTCCGGGACGTACTTCAGCACCAACGACTTCGCATCGCCGGGCGGCAGTATTCTTTTTCTGGATGGGAGGGTTCCAGAAGCGACCGCAACCGGTGCTTTAGCCGCGCCAAACAATCTAATCGGAACACTGCCGACGCCGCCGGCGCCGACGCCGCCGTTTCTCGGCCTGGCCGCGCCCCGTGGCGCGACGGACGAGCCGTCGGATTCCGGGCAGTTCGGTTTCGCCGCCCGCTATTATGCGGAGCAGTTGGCCGATACCGAGTTTGGCTTGTATTATTTGAACTATCACAGCAGAACGCCGATCATCTCTGCGCGGGTCGGCACCGGCACGGCCGACGCGGCGACTCCGAACTTCTTTGCGTCCACGGAATACTTCACCGAGTATCCGGAAGACATTCAGCTTGTTGGCGCCAGCTTCAACACGCAGCTGCCCGGTGGGGCCTCGCTACAAGGTGAATACTCGTATCGTATTGATCAGCCTTTGCAGATCGATGACAATGAGTTGCTCAACGCCGTCCAACTCGCCGGCCAAGTGGCGGTGACAATCGACGCTCTTGGGCCGGGCGCGACCGCAGGTGCGGTTGCAAGTGCGAATGGCGTCGGCAACCAGGTGCTGGCGGATCTCGGGGTCGATACGGCGCCTGAATACGCTGCGCTGATTGGCAGCGAACTGTCCGGTTTTCGGGAGTTTGACGTTTCGCAGACCCAATTCACGCTGACTCAGGTGTTCAACCCGATCCAGTCCCTCGGGATCGATCAATGGGTGTTGGTTGGAGAGGTGGGCGCGACCTACGTGCATGACCTTCCGGACAAGAGTGTTCTCAGGTTCGATGGGCCAAATACACCGCGCTCCGGGAATCCCGCCGCTCTACCCGCCGGTGTGCCCCTTCAGACCGACGGTTTCGCCGACGAATTTTCGTGGGGATATCGCATCCGAGCTCGCTTCGACATGCTCAATGCGGTTGGGCCAGTCAATCTGTTCCCGGTGATCGGGTTCAATCACGATGTCAGTGGCACGACTCCATTGCCGCTGGGCAATTTTATTGAGGATCGCGCCTCGGTCAGCATCGGGTTGAACGCGACTTATCTGGAGCAATGGTCGGCGGGTATTCAGTATACGAACTTCTTCGCCATCGGCGATGACGAGTTCAACATGCTTAGCGACCGCGATTTCATTTCGCTCAACGTCAAATACTCGTTCTAGCCCGTCAGAGGCGTCATAGGACATGGAGGATACTCTCATGAACAAGATCACCGGCGCCCTGTTCGCCGGCGCGATGACGGGGGCGTTCATCGCCCTGTCGGCGCTGCCGGCGGCGGCGCAGAGCGCGGCGCAGCTTGGCGGGCCGCTGACGCCGTTCGGCGCTACAAGGGCTGGCAATGTCGATGGCAGTATCCCGGCCTGGACCGGCGGTGTGACCTCGCCGCCGGCCGGGTATTCGGTGGGCGACCATCATCCCGACCCGTTCGCGGGCGACCGGGTCCAGTTCACCATCAATGCCGGCAATGCGGCGCAATTCGCCGACAAGCTGACCGCCGGCCATCTGGCGATGCTGCAGCGCTACCCGACTTTCTCCATGAACATTTACCCGACCCGGCGCAGCGCCTCGGCGCCGCAGCGGATCTACGACGCCACCATCGCCAACGCGTCCAGCGCCCAGCTCATCGAAAGCGGCAACGGCGTCGCGGGGGCCTCTGTCGGCATCCCTTTCCCGATCCCCGAGAACGGGCTGGAGGCGATCTGGAACCATCTGCTGCGCTATCGCGGCGAGACCGTTCACCGCCGGTACGGCCAGGCCAGCCCGACAGCCGGCGGTTCGTACACGATGGTCAAGATCGACGAAAACGTCCTGTTCCCCTATGCCATGGGCGAGACCGGCAACATCTCGGTGCTGTTCCGCCAGGAGGTCACCGCCCCGGCGCGGCTGGCCGGCCAGATCCTGCTGGTCCATGAAACCATCGACCAGATCGCCGAGCCCCGCCAGGCCTGGACCTACAACCCGGGGCAGCGCCGGGTGCGGCGCGCGCCGAATATCGCCTACGACAATCCGGGCACCGCGGCCGACGGGCTGCGCACCAGCGATAATCTGGACATCTTCAACGGCGCCCCGGATCGCTATACCTGGGAATTGGTCGGCCGCCGCGAGATGTATGTGCCGTACAACGCGTACAGGTTGCACAGTGACTCGGTGCAATACGACGATCTCATCCACCCGGGCCATTTGAACCCGGAGCACCTGCGCTATGAGCTGCACAGGGTCTGGGTGGTCGATGCCCGGCTACGCGAGGGCACCAGCCATATCTACGCACGGCGGACCTTCTATCTGGATGAGGATAGCTGGCAGATCGTCGCCGTCGATCATTACGACAGCCGCGGACAGATGTGGCGGGTCGGCGAGGCCCACGGCATCAACTACTATGAGCTGCCGACCTTTTGGACCACGCTCGACGCGATCTACGATCTGCAGGCCGGGCGCTACACCGCCAACGGGTTCGATAATCAGGAGCCGATGTACTCGTTCACGGCCGATCTCGACTCCGGTGACTTCACGCCAAATGCGCTGCGCCGCGCCGGTCGGCGCTAGCAAGCCAATGGCGGCGGGCGGCCAGTATTGTGCGCCGCCCGCCGCCGGCGCTTGGATCGTCTCAACGCGGTCTCCGCAATGATTGAAACGTATCTCCGACTTTGCCGGGCGGCAGGTGTCGCTGTCGTGACCACGCTGGTGGTTCTCGCAGGATGGCCGTCCACGGCCGTCGCCCAAGATGCTTCCGTGCCGGCTCGGCTCGCGCCGTCGTCGCTGCTGCTCGACATCGAGAGGGTTGGTGAGCGGCTGGTCGCGGTTGGCGAACGCGGCCATATCCTTTTGTCCGATGATAGCGGCGAGAGCTGGCGGCAGGTCGCCACACCGACCCGCGCCTTCCTGACCGCCGTGGATTTTACCGATACGGCCACCGGCTGGGCGGTCGGCCATGATGCGGTCGTGCTGCACACCGGCGATGGTGGCGACAGCTGGGATGTGCAGTATGCCGACCCGGAGCTCGAGACGCCTTTGATGGATGTGCGCTTCGCCGATTCCAACAACGGTTTCGCGGTCGGCGCCTACGGACTTTTCCTCGAAACCACCGATGGCGGTGATAGCTGGGAGCAGCGCTGGGTCACCGAAGAGGAGATCCATTTCAATGCCATCCTGAACCCGGCACCGGGGCAATGGTTTATGGCCGGAGAATTCGGCGGCCTCTATCGAAGCGACGATGGCGGTCAGGAATGGCAGGTATTGGACACGCCCTATGAAGGCTCCTTCTTCGGCGCGCTCACCTTGCGCGGTGGCGAATTGCTGGTATTCGGCCTGCAGGGCAATCTGTACCGAAGCGACGATGGTGGCGAAAGCTGGCAGCAAATCGATACCGGGACGACCTCGGTGCTGGTGGCCGGGACGGTCCTGTCCAGCGGCCGCATCGTCATCGTCGGGTTGAGCGGGGCCGTTCTGATCAGCGACGATGACGGCCTCAGCGTCAGGCTCAGCCGGCGTACCGACCGCTCCGCGTTGTCTGGCGTCATCCAGGCGCCGGACGGGGAATTGGTGTTGGTCGGCGAGGGCGGCGTTACCCGCGTTGAACCGGATCTGATCTCAGGCCTCGTCGGCGCCGAGGTGACGCGGTGACCGGGGCCGAGACGGAACGGCACGACGCGCCGCGTCTCGTCCGGACGATCGCCGAGATCGTCTTTTCGGCGCGGCCGGTGGTGTTGGCGATCTTCGCCTTGGTCACGGTTGCGATGGCGGTGCTGGCCGCGCAGCTGCGGATCGATGCCGGGTTCGAGAAGCAGTTGCCGATCAAGCACCCCTATATGCAGACCTTCCTGGAGTACCAGGAGCAATTCGGCGGCGCCAACCGGGTGCTGATCGCGCTTCGGGCGACCGAGGGCGACATCTTCACGGCCGAATTCTTCGACACCCTGAAGAAGGTTACCGACGAGGTCTTCTTCATCGACGGCGTCGACCGGGCCGGAGTGCGCTCGATCTTCACCCCGAATGTCCGGTTTATCGAGATCGTCGAGGACGGGTTTGCCGGCGGCAATGTGATTCCGGCCGATTTCGAGCCGACCCCGGAGCGGTTGGAGGAAGTTCGTGAGAACATCCTGAAATCCGGCCAGGTCGGCCGGCTGGTGGCGGAGGATTTCAGCGCCGCGATCATCAGCGCCCAACTGCTGGAGCGGGATGCCCGCACCGGAGAGCGGCTCGACTATATCGCCGTCGCCCGGCAGCTCGAGGAATCGATCCGCGACAAGTACCGGACCGACGCCATCGATGTGCACATCATCGGCTTCGCCAAGGTGGTCGGCGACATCGCCGACGGCGCCATCGGGGTGCTGCTGTTCTTCGCCATGGCTTTGGTGATGACGGCGATCCTGGTCTATCTGTATTCGCGTTCCTGGCGGCTGACGATCCTGCCGCTGATCTGCTCGCTGGTGGCGGTCATCTGGCAGCTCGGGCTGCTGGTGCTGTTCGGCTTCGGCATCGACCCGCTGTCGATCCTGGTGCCGTTCCTGGTCTTCGCCATCGGCGTCTCCCACGGCGTCCAGATGATCAACGCCTTGAAAGGGCACGTGTGCGACGGCGAGGATTGCTCCGATGCGGCGCGCATCTGCTTTCGCCGCCTGTTCATCCCCGGCAGCGTGGCGCTGGCGACCGACACAGCCGGATTCCTGACCATCCTGCTGATCGAGATACCGATCATCCAGGAGTTGGCGATCACCGCCAGCCTGGGTGTCGCGGTGATCATCCTGACCAATCTGTTCCTGCTGCCGGTGTTGCTCAGCTATCTGACCCTGAACGACAGCTATCGCCAGCGGATCGGCCGGGTGATGGAGCGGCGTGAGGCACTTTGGCGGCTGTTGGCGAACTTTGCCCGGATGCGGGTGGCGGTGCCCACGCTGCTGGTGGCGCTGGTTCTGCTCGGCTGGGGGGCCTGGGAAGGGCGCGAGGTGCCGATCGGCGATCAGGAGGCCGGGGTGCCGGAACTCTGGCCGGACAGCCGCTACAACCGGGACACCGCGGTGATCGCCGACCGGTTCGCCATCGGCGTCGACATCATCCAGGTGATCGCCGAGGCTCCGGCCGATGGCTGCATCGATTACGACGTGGTGCGCCAGATCGACGATTTCGAATGGCATATGCGCAATGTCGAGGGGGTGCAGTCGACCCTGTCGCTGCCGGCGGTGATGAAGATCATCAATGCGGGCTGGAACGAGGGCAATCCGGCCTGGCGGGTACTGTCGCGCAATCCACAGGTGCTGGTGCAGGCGGTGACGCCGGTGGAAACCTCGACCGGCCTGCTGAATGCCGATTGCTCGGTGATGCCGGTGCTTGTGTTCACCGAGGACCACAAGGAAGGCACCCTGATCCGGGTCGTCGATGCCACCAAATCCTATGTCGCCGACAACCCGTCTGAGAATGTGAACTTCCGTCTTGCGACCGGCAATGTCGGCGTGATGGCGGCGACCAACGAAGCAGTCGGGGCGGCACAGTTCGAAATCCTTCTCTGGGTCTATGGCGCGATCGTCATCTTGTGCCTGCTGACTTTCCGATCGCTACGGGCGACCCTCTGCACGGTGCTGCCGCTCAGCCTGGTCTCGGTGCTGGCCTATGCGCTGATGGCCAAGGTCGGCATCGGCCTCAAGGTCTCGACCCTGCCGGTGGCGGCATTGGGCGTGGGCATCGGCGTCGACTACGGCATCTACATCTTCAGCCGGCTGAAGGTGCATCTGGACGAAGGCGAGCCGCTGCCGGAAGCCTATTTCCGCACTCTGAAGGAAACCGGCAGCGCGGTCGTCGTCACCGGCCTGACCCTGGCCGCCGCGGTCAGCACCTGGGCTTGGTCGGCGCTGAAGTTCCAGGCCGATATGGGTGTGCTGCTGGCCTTCATGTTCCTGGTCAACATGGCCGCGGCGATCCTGGTCCTGCCGGCCCTGGCGGCGGTGTTCGGCAAATTCTGGCCATGGGGAGCCAGGGCACGGAAATAGACCGGCCTTCCGGCAGCCCAGGAAGGGACCGGCCGCACTGTCCCTGATCGGATGCGGATGTCCCTATTAATCAGCAGCACCTCCGGCGTCGCGCTGCTGGCCTAGTGTCCCGATTCTGAAATACGCATGAGCGAATTGCAGTATCAAAGGGACACTAACTGTATGATTCTAGTGTCATTCAGCTTCCGAAATCCGGCACATGAAATGTGCCGAACTTCGAAACCATGACACTAGTGCATTTTCCGCTCACGCGGAATCGGCACCGGCCCGCTCCCCCGCCCGGCCACCCACTGAGGATACTGGCGCTGGGTGGCCGGGCGGGGGAGCGGGCCGGTGCCGTATGATCGGAAAATGCGCTGGCGCCGGTTGCCCGACCGCCTCTTGACGACGGCGTTCCGTTCAAGGATCGTGCGCTCCTAAACCGGGAGTTGTCGACGTTTGGGGACGGTGCCGGATTGCTGACCGTATTCATCGGATTTCGCCGCGCCGGCTGGGCCGCCCTGCTTGTGGCGCTCGGCGCCCTTCCGGGTTCGGCCGCCTCCTCGCAAGAGGCACCGCCGCCATCCTTCGGGCTGCCGGTGGCGTGTGACATCGGAAAACTGTGCACGATCCAGAACTATTTCGACCATGATGCCGGCCCGCAGGCCGAGGACTATTCCTGCGGCGACCTCACCTATGACGGTCATCGGGGCACCGATATCCGGGTTCCGGATCTGGCCGCCATGGCCCGGGGCGTGCCGGTGATCGCCGCCGCCGCCGGCCGGGTCCGGGCGATCCGCGACAGCATGCCGGACATCGATGCGCGCGAGGTCGACGAGGCCGAAATCGAAGGCCGCGAGGCCGGCAATGCCGTGGTCGTCGAGCATGGCGGCGGGTGGGAGAGCCAGTACAGCCATCTGCGCCGGGGCAGCGTGATCGTGGCGCCCGGTGACCAGGTCGTCGCTGGGCAGACGCTCGGCGTGATCGGCATGTCCGGACTGGCCGAATTCCCCCATGTGCATTTCGAGATCCGGCTGGCCGATCGGCGGGTCGATCCGTTTGTCGGGTTGGCGGAACCGGCCGGGTGCGGCGTCGGCGCGTCGCCACTGTGGAACGTCGCCGCCCTCGATGCCCTTCGCTACTCGGCCGGTGGGCTGCTGAGCCAGGGGTTTGCCACGGAGGTTCCGGAATTCGCGGCGATCAAGCGCGGCGGTTTGGTTGCCGAAACCCTGCCCCGCGATGCGCCGGCTCTGTTGTTTTGGTTCAACCTGTACGGCGTGCAGGCCGGCGATGTCATCGAGGCGCGGCTGATCGCGCCGGACGGTTCCACCGTTGCTGAACAGCAACAGGCGCTCGACCGCCGCAAGGCGCAATGGTTCGGCTATCTAGGCCGCCGCCGCCGCGGCGATCTGTGGCCGGCCGGCACCTATCGCGGTGAGTTCACCCTGCTCAGGATAACCGAAGGCACGAGGCGGATGATCGCGGCGGGTACCGGGGAGATCCTGCTTCGGTAAATCCGGGAGGCTGGCACGAGTGCTCGCAGTAGGAATAGGTCCGTGAAAACCGCCGTCCGCTGTCCTAAACTCTCATAGAGCACCAATCAAACGGGCCATGGGGAGGCAACGTCGATGAAGACGATGAGGGGGCCGGCGATTTTTCTGGCGCAGTTCGCCGGGGATGAAGCGCCGTTCAACAGCTTGGATGCCATCGGCGAATGGGCCGCCGGGCTGGGATACACCGGCGTGCAGATACCGAGTTGGGACGCCAGGCTGTTCGATCTTGCCAAGGCGGCTGAGAGCACCGGCTACTGCGACGAAGTGAAAGGCACGCTGGCGGCGCATGGGCTTTCCGTCACCGAGCTATCGACCCATCTGCAGGGCCAACTGGTCGCCGTGCATCCGGCCTATGACGAAGCGTTCGATGGTTTCGCCGCGCCGGAAGTGCGCGGCAATCCCAAGGCGCGCCAGGAATGGGCGGTCGGGCAGATGCGGCTCGCCGCCAAAGCATCGCAGAATCTGGGGCTTACGGCCCATGCGACCTTCTCCGGCGCGTTGGCCTGGCCCTATCTCTATCCCTGGCCGCAGCGGCCGGCGGGGCTGGTCGAGACGGCTTTCGATGAGCTTGCCAAACGCTGGCGGCCAATCCTGGATGCCTTCGACGAGGCCGGGGTCGACGTTTGCTATGAGATCCATCCCGGCGAGGATCTGCACGACGGCGTCACCTTCGAGATGTTCCTGGAGCGGGTCGGCGGACATCCGCGCTGCAACATCCTGTACGATCCCAGCCATTTCGTGCTCCAGCAACTCGACTATCTGGCCTATATCGACCTCTATCACGACCGCATAAAAATGTTCCACGTCAAGGATGCGGAGTTCAATCCGAGCGGCCGGCAGGGGGTCTATTCCGGCTATCAGAGCTGGCTCGATCGGGCCGGGCGGTTCCGGTCGCTCGGTGACGGCCAGGTCGATTTCGCCGCCATCTTCTCCAAGCTGGCGGCTTACGATTTCGACGGCTGGGCGGTGCTGGAATGGGAATGCTGCCTGAAGCATCCCGAGGTCGGCGCGGCGGAGGGTGCGCCGTTCATCGATGCGCACATCATCCAGGTCACCGAACGCGCCTTCGACGATTTCGCCGATACCGGCACCGACGAGGCCGCCAACCGCCGTATGCTCGGCATCGAATAGGGGGCTTCGCGAGATTGTGAACCACCTCTCCCCTTGTGGGAGAGGTCGGATTGCTGAGCAATCCGGGTGAGGGGTCGCGCGGCGTCCGCCGTGCACAAGAATTCCGTTGGCCCCCTCAGCCTCCCCTTGCTTACGCAACGGGTCCCTCCCTCTCCCACGAGGGGAGAGCGACGAAGACGGCGCTGCCTAGATAAATACGCTCAAGAAACCGGGAGGAAATACATGGCGATCGAGGGTAAGGCGGAGGGAAGCGTGAAACGCCGCTTGCGGTTGGGCATGGTCGGCGGCGGTCAGGGGGCGTTTATTGGTGGCGTGCACCGGATCGCTTCGCGGATCGACGATCACTTTGAGCTCGTGGCCGGGGCTTTGTCTTCCGATCCGGATCGAGCGCGGGCCTCTGCTGTAGAGTTGCGCATCGCCGAGGACCGGGCCTATGGCAGCTTTGCCGAAATGGCTGAGGCCGAGGCGGCACGGGAAGACGGTATCGATGCGGTAGCGGTGGTGACGCCGAACCATGTTCATCACGCCGCCGCCAAGACGTTCCTGGAGGCCGGTATCCATGTGATCTGCGACAAGCCGATGACGATCTCGCTGGATTCGGCGCTCGATCTTGTTGAAACAGTGCGGCGGACCGGACAGGTCTTCGGCTTGACCCACAATTACACCGGCTATCCGATGGTGCGTCACGCTCGCGAGATGGTCGCTTCCGGCGAATTGGGCGCGATCCGGGTCGTGCAGGCGGAATACCCGCAGGATTGGCTGACCACGCGATTGGAGAATGAGGGCCAGAAGCAGGCCGAATGGCGTACCGACCCGGCGCGCAGCGGCCCGGCCGGCTGTACCGGCGATATCGGCACCCACGCCTTCAACCTGGCGGCGTTCATCACCGGGCTGGATTTGGAATCCGTTGCCGCCGATCTGACGACCTTCGTCCCTGGCCGCCGGCTCGACGACAACGCCCATATGATGCTGCGCTATCAGGGCGGCGCGCGGGGCATGCTGTGGGCGAGCCAGGTCGCGCCGGGCAATGAGAACGCCCTGCATATCCGGGTCTATGGCGAAAAGGGCGGGCTGGAGTGGTTCCAGGAGCAGCCGAACCATCTGCATTTCACGCCATTTGGCGAGCCGCCCCGGTTGATAAGCCGGGCAGGCGCCGGTGCCGGAGCTGCGGCGGCGCATGCCAGCCGGATACCGCCGGGACACCCGGAGGGGTATCTGGAAGGCTTCGCGCAGCTCTATGCGGATTTGGCGGAGCAGATCACCGCTCGGATCGAGCAGCGCAGTCCCGACCCTATGGCCGGGCTTGTGCCGACTGTCGAGGATGGCGCGCGTGGCGTGAAATTCATTGAGGCGGTGGTCGAGTCGAGTCGCAAAAACGGTGCCTGGGTGGACGCGTCGCTGTCACTCTAGTGTGATGGTTCTGAAGTTCGGCACATTTTATGTGCCGATCTTCGAAACCATGACACTAGGCAGTTGGCGCCCGCGGTCACTCCGCGGCGATGGTCTTCACGTCGCCCCGTTTGGATGTGACCCGGCCAGATCCGGATTTCTTGCGGCCGCCGTCGGGAACGGCTTTCGATCGCACCAAGGGCAGGGTGATGGTGACCGTGGTGCCTTCGCCCAGCGTGCTGGTGATGTCCAGCGTGCCATCATGCAGTTCGATGATGGCATTCGACAGAGGAATGCCGAGGCCGGTGCCTTCGTATTTGCGGGCCAGGGTGCTGTCGATCTGGCCGAACATCGACATTGCGGTCGGGATATCCTTGGGGCGCATGCCAATGCCGGTGTCGACGACTTTGATAACCGCCAGGCCGCCGCGGCGTTCTGATGAGATGGTGACGGTGCCACCCGGGTCGGTGAATTTGACAGCGTTGGACAGGATGTTCAGCAGGACCTGGCGCAGCCTCGCGGCATCGCCACTGACCTTCAGTCCGGAGTCCGGCGTGTTGACGGAGATTTCCACATCCGAGCGCTCGAACCAGTCGCGCACGATGTGCCGGCTGTCATCGATCACCTCGGACACGACGACTGTCTCCTGTTTCACCTGCAGCTTGGCCGCTTCGCTCTTCGAGATGTCGAGGATGTCGTTGATCACGTCGAGCAGATGGTGGCTGCTGCGCAGCACGTCGTTGGCGTACTCCTTATAACGCGGCTGACCGATGGGGCCGAAGGTTTCGGTCGCGATCGCCTCGGAGAATCCGATGATGGCGTTCAGTGGCGTGCGTAGCTCGTGGCTCATATTGGTGAGGAAGGCGGTCTTTGCCTCGCTGGCGGCTTCCGCCTGTTTCTTGGCGGCTTGCAGCGTGGCCTCGCGCCGTTTCAGCGCGGTGATGTCGGTCCAGAACATGATCGCGCCGCCATCGTTGGTGGCGCTGCCACTGCTCCGCACCCAGCGCCCGTCCGGCAGTCTTTGTTCGGTCGGCTTGCGACCTTTGAGGCCCTTGCCGCCCTTCTTGACCGTTGCGCTGCCGGGATCCTCGACCAGTGTCTGAAAGGCGTCGAAGGTGGTTCCCGTCAAATCGACATCCGCGCATTTCGGGAAGAAGTCACGGATCTGGCTGTTGGCAATCAAGATGCGGTTGTCCGAATCCAACAGCACGACCGCCTCGCTCGATTTCTCGATGGCTTCGATCAGCCGGGTCTGAGCCGATTTTCGCTGAGCCACCTCGCGCTGCATCATCTCGCGGATATTCTGCTGCATGACCCGCATCGTATTAAGCAGAACGCCGGTTTCTTCATCGGCCGCTTCCGGGATTTCGGCATCCATGTCGCCATCGGCGATACGCCTCGCGGCATTGGCGGCGATCGAGAGCGGCCGGGTGATGACCCCGGCTAGCGCGATAGTCACGACCGCCGAGGCGATCAGCGCGATCACCGTCATGATCGCGGCGGTTCCGCGCGAATCCTGGATGGCATCGGTGACACGCTGACGTTGGTCGAACCCCTCCCCGGCAGCGATCTCGATCAGCTCATCAAACCGTTGGGTGACTTGGGCGGAAATGTTGTCCATCTCCTGCCAGCGCTCCGGCGTAAGCCCTTGGTTGTAGGCGATCTGTCTTTTATCGGACCAGACGCGTACAAGAACCTCGATCTCGTCGATCAGCGCGACGGATTCCTCGGACCCCGAACGCCCCAATGCGAGGCCCAGATCCTCGAAAAAGATTTCGGTGCTGCGCTGCATCTCCATGCGATTGCGCGCGGCGATCGACGCGGTCTTGGCCAAAGCCTGGCGGCCCAGATGCCCATCCATTAGGGAGAAGTCGTACAACGCCTTGCGGGTAAAATTGATCATCATCAGCGGGCGGTCATAGGTCTCGGCGACCAGCCGGCTCATATCCGTGATCTTGATGACGGCGTAGGCGCCGAGGAAGAACGTGATCGCCGCCATGCAGACGAACGCGACAAGAAGCTTCCAGCGGATCGACAGACGTTTCTGACCGTCTCCAGAAGGATCGGTCGTTTCGGGATCCGGGGTCGTGCGCGCAGCGACGCTGTCGGCCGCCGATCCCTCGGCACGCCAAGGGTTCGACATCCGGCGAAGCCCGTCGAGAACGGCGGAGATCACCTTAGGGGATTGCGGCACACTGTCCTCTCGAGTCCTGCGTCGTGTCAGGGCCGGTCGGCCGAAGATATGCGCGGCAATCAACAGTCGTCAATCTGCGAGCGGGCCCCGCAGAATGGCAAACCGTGTCCATGTCGATGCTTCGCGCGCCGGTTGTTTTTTGGCGCGGAAACCTGTCCGCTGAAACGGTGACCTCTTGTTCGTATTTGGGTTCCCCGTCTGGTCCGGAGAGTCGCTGAAATTTGTTAAGGTTCGCTTAACTTTTCGGAAAAGGTTCGATATCGGCCACCGCGGCGGCCTGGAGGCCTGTTTCACGGGGCTGGTTGCCGGACGGTACATTGTTGGCATAGCCTGCATAGCCGTCCGATGCCGGCATCAGAACATGGTAAGATCCGGTGCATCCCAGCCAGGATTTGATCCTGCAACTCTGGATATAATGACGCGATCGGGACAGATGAATCCGGTGGGCAATATAGGGGGGCATAGGCCGCATGTATCTGGGCATCGATCTGGGCACGTCAGGTGTCAAGGCGGTGCTGTCGATGACGACCAGACCGTCATCGATCAGGCAAGCGCCCCGTTGGAGGTAGACCGACCGCAGCCGCTCTGGTCGGAGCAGGATCCGGAGTCCTGGTGGCGCGCGACACGCGCTGCCATGTCCGAGTTGAAAGCGGGCAGGCCAACGAAAATGGGCGCCGTCAAGGGTATCGGCCTGTCCGGTTCAGATGCATGGCGCAACACTTGTGGATGCCGGGAACAGGGTGGCTGCGCCCGGCGATCCTCTGGAATGACGGCAGGTCGGCGGCGGAATGCGCGGAGCTCGAACGCCGGGTGCCGGATAGCCGGCGTATCACGGGCAATCTGGCGATGCCGGGCTTCACCGCTCCCAAACTCCTCTGGGTCGCCAATCATGAGCCGATATCTTTTCAAGGGTCGCCAAAGTGCTGCTGCCGAAGGATTATGTGCGGCTTCGCATGACCGGCGATTGTGCCTCCGATATGTCCGACAGCGCTGGCACCCTGTGGCTGATGTCGCGCACCGTCGGTGGTCGGGTGAGATGCTGGCGGCCACAGGGCTGCCGGAGTCCGCGATGCCGACGCTGTTCGAAGGCTCGCAGTCGACCGGCACCCTGCGTCCCGAGATTGCTGCCGAATGGGGCGTGCCGGCGTCGGCGGTGGTGGCCGGGGTGCCGGCGACAACGCTGCGGCGCGGTCGGCGTGGGCGTTGTCGAGCCGGGCGCGGCATTCCTGTCGCTGGGAACGTCGGGTGTCCTGTTTGTCTCCAATGCGGGCTACGCCCTAACCCGGAGCAGGCAGTCCATGCGTTTTGCCATTGCTTGCCTGACACCTGGCATCAGATGTCGGTGATTTTGAGCGCCGCCTCCTGCCTCACATGGCTATCCGGGGTTCTCGGAACCGAAGTGCCGGCGTTGATGGATGAAGTGGCCACTGCGGATCGCGATACCGGCAATCTGATATTTCTGCCCTACCTGACCGGCGAGCGGACACCGCATAACGACCCGAATGCCATGGGCGTATTTTTTGGACTCACTGGCCCCGCGAGCGTGCGGATATGACCCGTGCGGTGCTGGAAGGTGTGGCCTTTGCTTTCGCTGACGGGCAGGCGGCGCTGGAAGCGGCTGGCACGGAAATCGGTGTGATGTCCGTGATCGGCGGCGGTGCCCGCTCGCAATTCTGGGGAGAAATCCTGGCATCGGCCCTGGGGAAGCCGCTGACCTATCACAAGGGCGGCGAGGGTGGGGCCGGCCTTTGGTGCGGCGAGGCTTGGCCGGCTTGCGGCCAGCGGGGAAGATCCTGTCGCAATCTGCACCCGGCCTCCGGCGGATGTCGTGGTAGAGCCCCATTCATGCATTGCACGACGTCTACCAGGCGAAATGGTCTCGGTATCGGGAACTCTATCGCGTTCTGAAGGGCCAGTTCTCCCAGGCACAGGCATGATTGCTCACCGTCGATCCACCTATTTGCGGACTTTCGATGGGCTCTGTCCGGTCTCGCGTTTGTGTTGCTGATCGTACCGGCCCGTGGCGGACGGACCAATGGTTGGTGACGAGCGGGCGTTCGACCGACACCTGTCCCATGCGGAGATCGTCGCTGGCCGCATCGAGCTTTCCGATGTGATCGAGGCCGGGCGCCGGCTTTTTGTGGCGCGCTTCCACCCATCTGGATGGCGCGGGCCGGCCTGCGGCGACAGCGGCGGAAGTGCCAACCCGGCGACCGGTCGGCGCAACTTTGGGGATGCTGCGCACTTCAGGCCCTGACGCCAGCGCCTGCAGCGGAAGCCATAACCAACCGGAGGCCGGCGGCGCCGGCGATTTCGTCGCCAATGTTTTCGTCGCGCCACAGGACATCGAATACGATTTCGAAAGTGTTGCGCCGGATTTGAGCATGGAGCGCGGTACGGTGTCGTTGCACGGCTCCGGGTTGCTCGAATTGCTGGCCCGCGAGATGACCGTGGAATTACATGGTCAACGCGATCTGGCGGTGGCGGCGGCGCGGGAAGGTGGCGAGCCGATCCGTGTCGCGCTGTCCGCAAAGGGTGTCCCGTTCGGCTGGCTGACGGCGCGTCCGGATGGCATCGTCGATACCGAGGAAGTCGCCGGTATCCACCCTGATCTGGTGGTGAAGCCATTCGGCCAGAAGGCCGTTACCATCTCGCTCCGGCAATTCAGCGTCACCGCGTTCAATCAGCATCACGGAATGCAGCCGGCAGAGCGTTTCGGCGCTCGCTGGACCGGCGAGGCGGATTTCGATCAGGATGGAATAGCGCTGGAGTTGACCGAGGGCGACGTCACCGCAGCCGTGCTGTTTCAAGCAACTCTGCCGCCGCCCATCATCGCAATGCCCGAGCACCCGGCGTTGAGAGAGGCGGTTGCCCGAGGCCAATCGTTGTTCAACGAGGTCGGCTGCGGATCCTGCCACATCCCGGCCCTGGAACTCGGTACGGCGGTGTTTGTTGAACCGGGGCCGTTCAACCCGGCCGGAACGCTGCGTGACCGCGATGGCGACGGTACGGTGGCCGTCGATTTGGCGGCGTTCTGGGGTGACCGACTTGAAACCACCGATGATGGTCGGGTGATCGTCCGGGCTTATACCGATTTGAAGCGGCATCAAATCGCGGATCCTGAGACACCGCGTTTCGCCAATGAGCAGATCACCCAGAACTTCGTGGCCCGCGATCGGTTCCGGACCCCGCCGCTGTGGGGGGTGGGATCGACGGCGCCCTATGGCCACCGCGGCGATCTGGGGACCCTGGCCGAAGCGATCGCCCACCATGGCGGCGAGGCGGCGGAGGTGCGCGAGTTTCGACGCGCTGGCCGAGGCCGACCGTGCGGCCATCATCGAATTTCTCAAGAGCTGCAGATCCCGACAGGACCACAAGGGTCGGGCCGGCACGCCGAGCCGGCCCGATGATCCGCCGTGGCATGGCGCTGGCCCTTTTTGTCCTGGCTTTTTTTGCCCTGGCGGGCGGTTTCGCCCGGCCGGCGGCCGCTATCGATACGCGGTCTTTGTCAATGAGGCCCAGAGCGCCGGCATCGAGGTGGCCTATACCGGGGCTGGGAGCATTTCGTCGGCGGCGGTGTCGCGGTCTCGATTGTGACGGCAACGGCTTCCCCGACTCTACTTCGCCGGCGGCACCGGTCCGGCCAAGCTGTACCGCAATACCGGCGACCTCGGCGGCCCGTTGGTGTTTTCCGAGATTTGCGGACGCGCCGTCAGGCGAATCCGGAGTGTCCGGCGCCTATCCGCTGGATATCGACAGTGACGGCATCCTGGACCTGGCGGTGCTGCGGGTCGGCGGAAATCAGCTTTATCGTGGGCGGGGCGATTGCCGTTTCGAACCCCGCCAATACCTTATGGGGAGTTGATGGCGGCGGTGCATGGACAACGGCGTTCAGCGCGGCCTGGGAACCGGGCAACACCTGGCCGACCTTGGTTTTCGCAATTATGTCGACCGCGGTCAGCCGGGCGGTCCCTTCGGCGCGTGCCATGACAATCAGGTTCTGCGCCCGGCCGACGGAGGCGGGTACGGCGCGATGCAGGCACTGCGGCCCGGCTTCTGCGCACTGTCCATTCTGTTCAGCGACTGGAATCGTGACGGGGTTCCGGACCTTCGGGTCAGCAACGACCGGCAATACTACCGCGATGGCCGGGAGCAGCTTTGGCAACTGGCGGATGGCCGGTT
>CBDEGD010000017.1:0-15214 GCA_965237625.1 Inquilinaceae bacterium | reverse complement strand
GTTCACATTCGATCTGGTGGTCAGCAATCTCAGCCTGCATTGGGTCAACGATCTGCCCGGCGCGCTGATCCAGATCCGCCGGGTGCTGAAGCCGGACGGGCTGTTCCTGGGCGCGATGCTGGGCGAAGGCACCCTGGCGGAGCTGCGCCAGGCGGTGATGGCGGCGGAGTTGGACATTTCGGGCGGCGTCAGCCCCCGGCTGTCCCCCTTCGCCGATCTGCGTGACGCCGCCGGCCTGCTGCAGCGAGCCGGATTCGCTCTGCCGGTGGCGGATATCGAGCCGGTGACCGTGAGTTACGAGAACGCCTTCCGGCTGTTGGCCGATTTGCGCGGCATGGGCGAGACCAATGCCACGATCGCCCGCAATCCGGCCCCGCCGCCCCGCGCCCTGTGGTCGGAGACCGCACGCCGCTATGCCGAGGCCTTCGCCGAGCCGGATGGCCGCATCCCGGCCAGTTTTCGGGTCATCCACCTGCTCGGCTGGGCGCCTCATGAGAGCCAGCCCAAGCCGCTGAGGCCGGGCAGCGCCACCACCCGTCTCGCCGATGCGCTCGACGCGGAGGAACAGCCGGCCGGCGACAAGGCTTCGCCCGGCCGGCGTCAGCCCTAGCTCACCTTCTCGCACTCTTCGTCGAGATCGGAGGTCTTGCGTCGGTGGGCCGGGACCTCCACCGTCGGGACGGCGCCGGTTGGGCAGCCAAAATCGCCCGGCCCGTATTCGAAGAACGGCACTTCTTTCGTTCCCTCGCCGCCCATCGCCCCAATATTGAGCCCCGCCGGGAGCTTCCATTGCCCGCCATTCGCAAGGGCGACGTCATAGCCGATGCTCCGATTGAGCAGTGCCGCCTTCGACGGGTCCAAAACCCTGCTTCGCGGGTTTCGAGGTAGGCCGAAAGATGGATGTCACGCACCTCGAAACCCGGCGCGCCCGATAGATGGGCGAGGTCGGTGTGATTGCAGATGTCGTTCTCAAACCGGGATGGCCAGCTTCCGACACTTGCCGGCGGACTTGTCCTTGACACCGTCGCGCCAATTGTCCTGGAAACTGCGCACGAACTCGAAGAGTCCGGCCGTTTCCCGGTCCGCATCCGCCGGTGCGAACATTCGCCGGCAAGGATGACCCACCCCGGCCGCGAGATGGGCCGGATCGCAATACTCCACCGCATTGTTGAAATGGTGAAAGTTGTCCAGCAGCCCCTTTTTCAGGTAGGCGCTGCGGAGATACCAGCTGTTGTGAAACATATAGAACGGACCGGCGTTCAGATGTGCGGTCTTCTTCGTGGTCTTCAGAACGCCGCCGCCGCTGAAATTCATCTCCCGGCGGCCCGGGTTTGCTGTCGAACCGGCCTGTGTTCGCAAACACATACCAATGCCCGCCCTGGCTGTTTTCGAAGGCGAACCAGCTATGGCAGTTGTGAATCCGGTTGCCATAGACCCACCAATTGCTGGCCTGATATTCGGATTCCACCGCATTGTCGCGGATATGCGTGAACGTGTTGTCGGCGATGACGACGTCGTTGTTGACCTCACCGAGCGCCGCTTCCTCGTCGGCGAAGAAATGGATGCCATTGAAGGCGTTGGCGATAAGATTGTTGGTGATCCGGAACCGGCCGTAGACATCGACGGTTCGCAGGAAGTCGCCATCCAGCTCCTTGCGGGGCCGCGGCGGCACATGAATGTCTTTCCACAGTATGCCCTGCCAGATCTCAGGGTTCTGAGACCATGCGCAATGGCGGATGAGCACATCACTGGTCTCCTTGCCGCGGCAAAAGAAGGCGAAAGTTCCGCCATGGAAATTGAGTCGGCCGAAGTTGAGATGCTGGCTGTTCTGCACATAGATCGCCGTGGGCCAGGCATTCTGGATCGCAAGGTCGTGGATAACGATCCAGCTGGAATCCTTGATCTTCAGGAAGGCGGGACTGTCGAATTTCGGATGATCGTCCGGAGGCCGGAAGGGCATGCGTCCACCATCGAGCGTCACACCGCCATCGCCTTCCAGAACGATGGGCTTATTCCGGCTTCCCGATTTCTTGTTGAACACTGCAGGCTCGTCATAGATTCCGGGCAGCAGCCTGATCGTCGTGCCGGCCTTGGCCTCGTCGATCGCCTCCTGCAGACGAAGCGTTGGCTCCGTGTTGCCGTCAATCTGGCGGTCGCCGCCCCGCGGAGAGACCCATATAATTTTGCCCATCGAAGCCCCCCTGGAAGCGCTCCTGAATGTGATCCGGCACCAATTGGACGGAACGCCCGGCGTGGCTAGGCGTCCTTCGCATCCGCCGCAAACTCAGCGGCCAGGTCCTCTTCCATGCGCACCAGATCTTCGGGCAGCGGCATTCCCATGGCGCGCATCTGTTCCAGGGTCTGCCCGATGCGCAAGAAGACCTCATGCCGATCGCCCCACTCGCCCTCCATCTCGTTGAGCAGCAGCGACAATGCGGCCTCGATTTCCTGTCGGTCCATCGCCATGGGTCGTCTCCCGGTTGTGAGTCCCGATAGGATAGGCCCGGCACCGGCGTCGCTCGAAGGGAATTCGCCATTTCCGCGAGGGTCGATCGTCATGATGGATTGACTCGAGCCATCGATCTGATAATCAAGACGAACCTTGATGGGAGACTTCCGGTGGCCACGATTCTGCAATCGAATTGGCGATCGACACTGCGACGACGATGCGGGGCGCTCTGGCGCCGCGCCGGCTGACGACCGCACCCACGCCCCGGGAGGGCCGGCGGTCCGGACGGCCTCTCCAAAAATCGTTGTCGCCCCGTTATCAAGGAACCGGACTCCATGTTTGTGATCTCAGCCGAACGGCCGAACGACGCCGCCGCGATCGAAACCCTTCTCGACAAAGCATTCGGGGCCGACCGGCTCAAGAAGACCGCCTATCGTTACCGCGGCGGGATCGCGCCAATTCCGGAGCTGGGCCTGGTCGCCCTGGATCGCCACGCGAACAGTACGAACGCCACACGGAGTGCCGATGAGCTGGCCGGATCGAACCGCTTCTGGCCGATCGGCATCGGTGCCGAAACACCGGCATTGCTGCTGGGGCCGCTGGCGGTGCACCCGGATCGCAGCGGCGAGGGAATCGGCCGGGCGCTGATACAACAATCGCTCGATCTGGCGCAGATGCGAGGCCACGGCATCGTCTTGCTGGTTGGGCCGCTGGACTATTACGGGCAGTTCGGATTTCGGTTGGCCGCGCCATATGGCATCGTCATGCCTGACGAGGGGCTGGAGCGACTCTTGGTCGCAGAGTTGGCGCCGAATGCCCTGGAAAATGTCGGCGGTGACGGCCTCGTGCGGAGGTGGGTTCGACGCCGATCCTGCCAAGGGCTTGATACACCACACATCCGGCACGCCGCCTGAGGGTGACGACCCTTCGTCGGGCGCATGGCACACGCCGCTCCCGCCTTGATGCCATGCGCCGAAACCCGGTTGACGCCGGCATTCAGGAGGCGCAGGTTTAACTCACGTGGCCGGCGAGCCGGCGACGACACAGCCGCCGCAGTGCCCTGCGGTGACTTCCGGCAGAGCTCACTACCGCGGGTGGGACAAGTCGGGACGCAAGAGAAGCGGGAGCCGTCATCGCCAGACCGGCTCCCGACCTCGTTTCAGAACAGATTTATCGGATTGTTCGGGCGCGGCGCCCTTGCCGGGCGGGTGGCGCGGTGGGTAGGCTGCGTACGTCCTGCGGAGTGACCGAATGCCCCTGACTGACGCTCAAAAGGCCGATTTCGACCGGGATGGATTTCTGGTCGTCGAGGGCTTTACGGACGCGGACACCTGTGACCGCCTGATCGCACGGGCCGGGGCGTTGGTCGAGGCTTTCGATCCGGAATCGGTGCGGTCGGTGTTCTCGACCACCGAGCAGACCCACACGACCGACGATTATTTCCTGACCTCCGGCGACAAGATCCGCTTCTTCTTCGAAGAGGAGGCCCATGGCCCAAATGGCCAGCTCTTGCGTGACAAATCGTTGTCGATCAATAAGATCGGCCATGCCCTTCACGATCTGGATCCGGTGTTCGACGCGTTTTCCCGGGCGCCCGCCCTGGCCGACATCGCCACCGGCCTGGGGATTGCCCAGCCGCTGCTGCTGCAATCCATGTACATCTTCAAGCAGCCCCGGATCGGCGGCGAGGTTATCTGCCACCAGGATTCCACCTTCCTCTACACCGACCCGCCAAGCGTCATCGGCCTGTGGTTCGCGCTCCAGGACGCGACGCTTGAGAATGGTTGCCTGCAGGCGCTGCCCGGCGGCCACAGGCTGGGCCTGAAAAGCCGCTTCCGCCGCGACGGCAAGGGCGGCGTGACGTCCGACTCTCTCGATCCGACGCCGTTCCCGGACACCGGTGTTGTGCCCTTGGAAGTGCCGCGTGGCACGCTGATCGCGCTGCACGGGGCCCTGCCCCATCTGAGCGGCCCGAACCGATCCGAGCGGTCACGGCATGCCTATACCCTGCATGTCATCGACGGCGCGTGCCACTACCCGGCGGATAACTGGCTGCAGCGGGATCCGGCAATGCCGGCGCGGGGGTTCACACCGCCGGCTGTATGATGGCCGACGCCCTCTCGGCAAGCCGGCGCAGGCACGCATAGTCACCGATCTCCAGCACATCGGCGCCGCCAAGCAGCAGGGTGCTGCGATGCTCGGCGACCTTTTCATCGGCCAGCATCGCGAAGACCGCATCGCGCAACCGGTTGACCAGATGGTCTTCTGCGTCGGCTGACGTTACGAAGGGAAGTCCGGGCGCCGGATCGGTCCAGGCGAGAACCCGCAACCCTTCCGCCACGGCAGGCCGGTGGCGCTTGAAGTGGGCCCAGCAGATCGCGTCGATGGCCGCCAGATCGGCTTCACCGGCCGCAACGGCCTTCGCGCTGGCCAGATGGCCGCCGGACAGCCGCGCCGCGCCGAAGAACCGGCCGTCTTCGGCAAGGGGCGCCGCCAAGGCCGCCAGCGCATGCCAGCCGGACAGGGAATCCCAGCCGTTCACGGCGCACACCCGGTCCCGGCAATCGCTAAGCGTCCGGAAAACCGCATCCCTGCGCACGACGATCGCGCTTCTGTATCGCGGCCCGTCGCAGCCTTCGGCGTCGTAATGCGGCGTCGCCACCGGACGCAGGCGCCCGGCAAAGCCATGCACCAGCGGATGGCCGCAGGTCTGGCTGAACAGCAGGTCCCGGTCGCACCACAGATCGCGCGGTGGAGCCCAGGTCAATCGCGCCGGCACGCCTTCAACACCGTTGTTTCGAAGCGAGCGGGCCAACGACCGCCAAACCGCCTCTGTCGCCGGCCGCAATTCCGGCAGATCGTACATCGGCAGGCTCGCGGTCAACGCCATTGCGCAGCCTCGGCCGCATTGTCCACGGGCTCTCGAACCGGATGGTCGATCGGTCGCAGCAGATAGCGCCACGCCAATGCGCCATAACCGGCATAGAGCCCGGCGCCCCGCTCCGCCTGCCGGTCGCCGCCGATCCGCCGGTTGAAGTCAGGCAGCCGATACCAGGGCAGCGCCGGGCGGGCGTGATGGGCAACGTGCAGATTATTATTGAGGAACAAAAGGCCGATCAGCGGAACCGTATGCACCACCGCCGTGCGCGCCGAAGGATCCGGCGCCGCGCGATGCTCGGCGAATGAGCGGAGCAAAGTGAGCGACAGCCCCGGATAGCTGAACCCGATCAGATAGAGCCAGACCGGGATGTCGCATATCACGGCGACCCACAACAGGACCGCCGCCATGCCGAGACCATGGCGGATCCAGATCCCCGCATGCCGAAGATCCCCTTCCGCCATTCGGCGAATTTCGCCGGCCGCAAAGCCGCAAATCACCAGGGCCGGCCCAATGGTCAGGCGACCGAGCAGGGTCTGGTTGGCCATGTGCAGCAACTTCGCCGGCCTACCCAGCCGGGCCCAGCCCTCCGCAGTCAGATAGAAACTCTCAGGATCGGCACCGGGTTCGGTGAGCTGCCGGTTGTTGTGGTGCAGCAGATGGCTTTCCCGATAGATGGCATAGGGCAGCCACAATCCGAGCGGCGGCCAGCCGAGCGCCGTGTTCAACCAACGCTTTCCGGTCGGATGGCCGTGAATGGTTTCGTGCTGCACGGAGCCATGCCAGGCGATCAGCAGCGCCCCGGCAGGCACCAGCATCCAAAGGGGAACGGCGGCATGGAACCAGGTCAGAAGACCCCAGCCGCCATATACTGCAATGATCACTGCCCAGGTAGGCGCCTCGAAACGGGGTAACGAACCAGCGGCGGCATCATGTCCATGTTGTCGATAAGACTTTGTCATTGCTGACAGTTCAGACCAATTCCCACCTCCAGGCAACGCGGGAACGCGCACAAGTCGTAGCGAACGCTCATCAACATGCTCGTTCGTTGACTAAATGCAGCAATTGGTGTGTAGGTACACCATCGCTGATAAAGATCACGAGGCTTGGATGGACCGCCGCGACTTCCTGGAGCAGTTTCGCGACCGGCTGGAGACGGTCATTTCCGAATCCGGGCTGAGCCGCAGCGCCTTCGCGACGGAGGCCGGGATGGACCGCTCGACCCTGTCCCAGCTGCTGTCGGCATCGAATGACCGGCTGCCCAGGGTCGAGACCCTGGCGGCGATCGCGGCGCGCTGGCAGGTCAGCATCGACTGGCTTCTGGGGCTGAGTCAGCAGGGGCAGCTGGGCGCGGATATCGTCGAAGAGCAGATCAGCATCCGCCGGGACGTGCTCTCGGAAGCCGACGCAATGATTGTCGGGTGGCAGACGGAATCGATCGGTTATAAGATTCGCTATGTCCCATCCAGCCTGCCCGATTTGCTGCGCACCGAGGACGTGGCGCGGTACGAGCTCGGCTATTTCGCCACCGCCCGCCCGGAACAGGCCATCGAGAAGACGGCGGTCCGCCTTGCCTATCAGCGCCGCCCGGAAACCGACATGGAGGCCTGCAGCTCGCTGCAGTCCATCGCAGGTTTCGCCCGGGGCGAGGGCATCTGGCGCGGCCTGGACCGCGATGCCCGTCGGGCCCAGCTCGATAACATGATCGATCTGGTGGAGGAGCTGTACCCGACTTTCCGCTGGTTCCTGTTCGACGGGCTGCAGCGCTTCTCGATCCCGGTCACGATCTTCGGCCCGCTTCGGGCCGCGATTTATGTCGGGCAGATGTACATGGTGTTCACCTCCACCGAGCACATCCGCACCCTGACCCAGCATTTCGACGGGCTGATCCGCGGCGCGGTGATCCAGCCGACAGATGTGCCTACCTATCTGCGGACGCTACGGGATGAACTTGCCGCTTGATGCGCCGTCTCCTGTCCGACGCTTTTTCCTCTTCATGATCCGCCGAAGAAGGCCCCGGCGGCCCGGTACAGGAAGCACAGGCCGACCACGATGGCGGCCATATCCAGCGCGAGGAGCGAGGGAAGGTCATCTTCGATCAACCCCCGCGACGGATTCCGGGGGTTGTAGACGATCGCCACCTCGTCGCCGGCGAAATAGTGGACGGCGTCGTTGACGTGACGCCGGTTTACAAAGCTGTGACGGCGGCCAGCGTCATCCTGAAAGCGGACCGCGGCCCGGAAAGTCGGCATTCCGAATTCGCCATGGCGATGCTCGATTACCTCGGTGACCGTGCCGATGGCGCCTTTCCAGAATACCGAGCGATGGTACGTCGCAAATCCGCGCAGGCCATAGCCGAGGGCGATGATGCCCGCCGCGAAGGCCAGCCAGGTGGACCAGGCGACGGCGCCGAGACCAAGGGATGTCGCCATGGAGGTGAGTGACTCGAACACGCGGTTGACCCCTGACCATGCGCGGTGACCTTGACCTCAGCATGCGGCAACCGAATTTCCCGATCGTTAAGGCGGCTCCGGCTCACGAAGGGGCGCCCGAAATTCCGGCCGTGGCCGATCCCCGATCCGCGCGCTACAGTCGGTCACAGCGCAGCGAGTGGACGGCAGCAGTGAGCTCCAGCAACCTTACAATTCTGATCAACGGTTTCTGGCGGGCGTCCGTTGACGGCGACACCCTGTCGGTGCTCGATCCATCGACCGGCGAGGCCTTCGCAGCACTGGCCCGAGGGGGCGCCGAGGATGTGGCGGCGGCGGTATCTGCCGCCCGCACCGCCTTCGATGACGGCCCCTGGGGCCGCATGCCGGCGGCGGAGCGCGGGCGCATTCTCACCCGGCTGTCCCGCGCCATCGGCGACGATTACGAAAACCTGGTTGGCCTGGAGGCCCGTGACACCGGCAAGCCGCTGAAACAGGCCCGGGCCGACATCACCGCCTGCGCCCGATATTTCGAGTATTACGGCGGCGCGGCCGACAAGCATCACGGGCTGTCGATCCCCTATCAGGACGGCTTCACGGTGTTCACGGTGAAAGAGCCCTACGGCGTCACCGGCCATATCATCCCGTGGAACTATCCGGCGCAGATCTTCGGCCGCACCATCGGCGGCTCGCTGGCGGCCGGCAATGCCTGCGTGCTGAAGCCGGCGGAGGAAGCCTGCCAGACACCCTTGCGGCTGGCCGCCCTGGCGCTGGAGGCCGGGCTGCCGGAGGGGGCGCTGAACGTGGTCACCGGGCTGGGTGGCGAGGCGGGGGCGGCGCTGGCCGCACATTCCGGCATCGACCACATCTCCTTCACCGGTTCGCCGGCGACCGGCGCCCTGGTTCAGGCCGCCTCGGCAGCCCACAACCGGCCGGTGACCATGGAGCTGGGCGGGAAATCGCCGCAGCTGGTGTTTGACGATGCCGATCTGGACGCCGCCCTGCCCTTCATCGCCAATGCGATCATCCAGAATACCGGCCAGACCTGCTCTGCAGGCAGCCGGCTACTGGTGCAGGACGGCGTGGCGGAGGATTTCGTCGGCGCGGTGGCCGAGCGTTTCGGAGGCCTGGAGGCCGGCCCCTCGGACCGCGATTTGGATTGCGGCCCGCTGATCAGCCGGAAACAGCGCGACCGTGTCCAGGACTTCCTGGACAACGCCGCCGCCGACGGATTGCCGATCCTGGCCGAGGGCCGGATCGCCGCCAACGTGCCGGATGGCGGCTTTTATGTCGCCCCGACCTTGATCGGCGATGTGCCGCCGGACCACGCTCTGGCCCGCGAGGAGATCTTCGGCCCGGTGCTGTCGGTCTTCCGCTTCGCCAGCGAGGAAGACGCGATCCGTCTCGCCAATGACAGCGAATTCGGCTTGGTCGCAGGAGTCTGGACCCAGGATGGCGGGCGCCAGATGCGCTGCGCCCGCCGGCTCAAGGCCGGTCAGGTCTTCGTCAACAATTTCGGCGCCGGCGGCGGTGTCGAGCTGCCCTTCGGCGGCGTCAAGAAAAGCGGTTTCGGCCGCGAGAAGGGCTTCGAGGCCCTGGACCATTTCACCTCAACCAAGACCATCGCCATCCGCCACGGCTAGATCGGAACAAGGAATTTTCATATAGCCCCCTCACCTTCCCACGGCTTCGCCGCGGGGCCCTTCCTCTCCCGCGAGGGGAGAGGAAACTTAGGGGGCGCATCTTGAACTCCTCTCCCCTCGCGGGAGAGGGAGGGACCCAACGCGAAGCGTTGGGAGGGTGAGGGGGCTGATGACTGAAAACCCGTTGGCAATCAATTCAATGAAGGAAACAAAATCATGCGGCTAGCAGGCAAGATCGCCATCGTTACCGGGGCCGGATCGGGATTTGGCGAGGGCATCGCCGCCACCTTTGCGCGGGAGGGCGCGAAAGTCGTCGTCGCCGACATCAATGCCGATGGCGGGATGCGCGTCGCCGAGGCGATCAATGCCGACCATCCCGGCGCCGCGGTGTTCGTGGAAACCGATGTGGGCGACGGGCCGTCGTCGAAACGCATGGTCGAGACCGCGTCGGAGGCCTTTGGCGGGCTGGATATTCTGGTCAACAATGCCGGCGTCAGCCACGACAACAAGCCGCTACTGCAGATCGAGGAGGCCGAATTCGACCGGGTCTTCCGGGTCAATGTGAAGTCGATCTTCCATGCGGTGCGCCATGCGGTGCCATTGATGGCCGCACGCGGCGGCGGGTCGATCATCAGCACCGCGTCGACGGCGGCGCTGCGCCCCAGGCCGGGGCTGACCTGGTACAATTCCTCCAAGGGCGCGGTGGTGACGGCGACGAAATCCCTGGCCGGCGAGCTGGCGCCGCAGAACATCCGGGTCAATGCGCTGTGCCCGGTCCTGGGCGACACGCCCCTGGCCGGCACCTTCATGGGCGGCGACACGCCGGAGAAACGCGCGCAATTCGTCGCCACTATTCCACTCGGCCGCATGAGCACGGCCGCCGACGTCGCCGGGGCGGCGCTCTATCTGGCGTCGGACGAGGCCTCGTTCATCACCGGAGCGGCCTTGGAGATCGATGGCGGGCGGTGCGCATAGCAAAGCTTCCCAGGATGACGATCATGCGCAAATATCGATCACTCTGGCCGGGCTGGATGAAAACAAAACAAGAATAAAAAAGGCGCAAAAAGAGTCCAGTGGACTCGGTATAGATGTTGTGCCATAGAGAAGGAGACCCCCAGCATCTGGTACATGCTGGGGGTCGAAACTGTGCCTCAACAGATGAAGTAGGAAACACAGCATGAGTTATCTAACACCATCGCAGATTCAGGAACAGCGCAAACTCGCGATTTGGGCCAAAGGCCGCGTCATCGAAAATTATGACCCTGCTGTCTGGCGACACGACGATAAAGGGTCGGTAATGCGCTATTCTGATTACGGAAACCGGTCGTCCGAATTCGGCTGGGAATTCGATCACTACCCTGTCGCAGCCGCACTCGGCGGTGACGATTCGCTCTCAAATCTGCGCCCGCTCAACTGGAAGAACAACGCCAAACACGGCGCGCTTCTGAGCGGACTCCTGCGCTAGGTGGACAGCACCACAGGCAAAAGAAAACCGCCCGGCGGAACCCCGCCGGGCGGCCTAATTACAGTCCGATATCCGTGCCTGCTAGTCTCGCGAACCGAGGAAATACAGCAGGAACTGGAACAGGTTCAGGAAGTTGAGGTAGAGGTGTAGGGCGCCCCAGACGGCGCGCTTGGTCGCCATCTCGCTGCCCATGCCCGCACTGTACTCATCCTTCAGGCGCTGGGTGTCGTATGCGATCAGGCCTGAGAAGATCAGCACGCCGGCCGCCGAAATGACGAATTGCAGCATGCCGCTGGCGAAGAAGATGTTCACGATCGAGGCGATGATCAGGCCGATCAGCCCCATGATCATGAAACTGCCCATCCCGGAGAGGCTGCGCTTGGTGGTGTATCCCCACAGGCTCAGCCCGGCGAACGCCGCCGCGGTGATGAAGAACACCCGGACCACGCTGTCGCCGGTATAGATGAACAGCAGAGTCGCGATGCCGATGCCCTGGAGCGATACAAAGGCCCAGTACATCACCTGGGTCGCCGCCGCGCTGGCATTGCGCATGCCGAACGACGCCAGCAGCAGGATGCCGAGCGGCGCGAACATGCCGATCCAGCCTAGTGTTGTCGCCTGCAGCATAAAGCCGCCAGGTACCGCGACATACTGGAAGAACAGATTTCCGAAAGCCGGCACCGAGAAGATCGCCATGGCCACCAGGCCGCTGATCGCCAGGCCGGACGCCATGTAGTTGTAGATCCGCAGCATATGCTGCCGCAGACCCTCGTCGATTGCAGCGCGGTCTACGGTCTGCCCGCCGGCATAACCGGTTGCGCGGTTTTGCGGATCCAATGCCATCGTTTATCTCACCCCTGAGTATGGAGAATTCACCCGGAGATATTGGCGCTTCACCGGGTCAGGTCAACCTTATTCGACCGCTTATTACGCCTCTGACGGTTAAGGAACCGTGGCGATACTCGACTATTCGTTGCGCAGAAGCGGCGCTGCCTTCTGGCCCAGGGCCTGCCAGGTGCCGAAGAAACCGAAGGCGATGGTGATTACCGTGCACAACAGCGTGGTCATGGCCACCGCACCGGGGATGAACACAAAGTCGATTTCCATCACCCAGGTGAGGACCGCCCAGGCGGCGATCGATCCGATCCCGGCGGCAATGGCGGCGGTGATCAGTCCGAGCAGCCCGTATTCGACCAGGAATGCCCGCAGCACGACCGCGCGGGTGGCGCCCAGCACCTTGAATACGACGGCATCGTAGACCCGGCGGCGATGGCCGGCGGCAACCGCCCCGGCCAGGACCAGGGTGCCGGCGAACAGCGTGATCCCGGCGGTCGCGCGCACAGCGGTGCCGATCTTACGCAGGATATCGTTGACCATCTCCAGCGCATCCTTGATCCGCACCGTCGTTACGTTCGGGAATTGCCGGGTGACCACGCGCTGGACGGTGCCCTCGACCGCATCGTCCGCCTGTAGCGTGGCCAGGAAGGTATGCGGCGCCGCATTCAGCGGACTGGGCGAGAAGACCAACACGAAGTTGATTCCCATTGATCCCCAATCGATTTCCCGAATATTCGCAACTTCCGCCTCAATTTCCCGGCCTAACACATTGACCGAGAGACGATCGCCGATCCCGATGGCAAAGCCGTCGGCCACGTCGATGTCGATCGAAATCAGCGGCGGGCCGGCATAATCCGCCGGCCACCAGTCGCCCTCGATGACATTGTGCTCGGGCCGGGATTCGGCGGCGAAGGTGAGGCCGCGATCGCCGCGCAGGATCCAGGAATGCTCCCGGTTGACCAGCGCATCGGCCGCCGGGGTATCGTTCACGGAGACGATGCGGCCGCGCAGCATCGGCACCCGGTCCAGATTGCTCGCCCCGTCCAGATTGGTCACAAGCTCGGCGAAGGGCGCCATCTGGTCGCGCTGGATGTCGACGAAAAAGAACGCCGGCGCCTCTTCCGGCAGACTGTCGGTGATCTGCCGCGACATGTTGCCTTCGATCAGCGCGATCGCCACCAGCACGGTCAGGCCGAGGCCGAGGGACAGCACCACGCTGGCCGTCGGCGCGCCGGGCCGGCACAGATTGGCGAGCGCCAGCCGCATGCCAGGCCAGCGTGGCCGGCCGATCCGGCGGGCGCCGGCGACCACGAGACTGGCTGCCAGGCGGAACAGGAAGATGGTGGCGATGGCGCCGACGACAAACCATACGGCAAACAGCTTTGCATCGGCGGTCGCGATCGCCAGCCCGGCCAGCGCCGCGGCGGCCAGCCCGGTGGCGATGACAAAGGGCGCCCGGGGCCAGCGATGACTGGGCGCGACCACATCGCGGAACAGATCCGCGGCCGAGATGTCGCGGGCCCGGGCCAACGGCCACAGGGAGAAGGTCAGCGCGGTCAGCACGCCAAACCCGGCTGCGGTGGCCAGGGCCGCCGGGAACATGCCGGTCCGGGCGCTTACCTGCAGCAGGTCCGAGACGATGGAGTTGACCGCCATCGGCGCCGCCGACCCGATCGCCAACCCCAGGACGATACCGACGGCTGACAGGATCAGGATCTGGGCGAAATAGGTTTGGAACACCAGACGGCCGGAGCCGCCCAGGCATTTCAGCGTGGCGATCGTCGACAGCCGGCTGTCGAGATAGGATTTGACCGCATTGCCGACCCCGACCCCGCCGACCAGCAGCGCCGTCAGCCCGACCAGGGTCAGGAACTGGGTCAGTCTGCGGATCGCGCGTTCCAGGGACGGTGCGGCGTCGGTGTAATCGCGGATCCGCCAGCCGGCATCCGGGAATCGTTCCCGCAAATCCGCCCCGTAGGCCTCCACGTCGCCGCCGGGCGGCAGCCGCAGCTTCATGTGATAGCGGATCTGGCTGCCCTCGCGGACCAGCCCGCTCTCGGCGAGCGCGTCCGGGGTCACCATGACCCGCGGGCCGAGGCTGAATCCGCCGCCGATCCGGTCCGGCTCATGCGCGATGACCGCGCGGACCTCCAGCGACACATCGCCGACCTCGATCCGGTCGCCGACGCCGATCGCCAGGCGGGTCAGCAGCGTTTCCTCGATCGCCGCGCCCCAGACGCCGTCCTGCTGCGCAAGCGTTTCGGACAGGGCGCCGCCTTCGCGCAGGCGCATCTCGCCGTAGAGCGGGTAGGCTTCGTCGACCGATTTCAGCTCCACCAGCGTTGCATCGCCACCGGCGGTGCGCGCCATTGAGCGCATCTCGGCCATGGTGGACAAGGTGGCGGTCGCCAGAAAATGGTCGAGTTCCGGGCCTTCCGCCGGGCGATAGACGCGGCGCACGGAAATATCGCCGCCGAGGATCGACTGGCCGTCTCGTTGCAGCCCTTCCAGCACGCCGCTGGAAACAGACTGCACCGTGGCGATCGCCGCGACGCCCAGGGTCAGGCAGGCGAGAAAGATGCGGAAGCCGGTGAGGCCGCCGCGCAGCTCCCGCCGGGCCAGACGGATCGGAACCGGCCAGCGCATTACTCGGCGACCAGGGCGGTTAGGGCAGTTTCGCTAGCTTGCCCGTGATCGACGATCAGCCCGTCGACAAGCTGTATCTGCCGATCGCAGTGCCCGGCCAAGGCCGGGTCATGGGTGATCAGCAGCAAGGTAGCGCCCTGGTCCCGGGAGAGGCCGAACATCAGATCGATTACCTGTTCGCCGGTATGGCCGTCGAGATTGCCGGTCGGCTCGTCGGCCAGGATCAGCGCGGGCTGCGCCGCGAAAGCCCGGGCCAGGGCGACGCGCTGCTGCTCGCCGCCGGAGAGCTGACCCGGGTAGTGGGTCAGCCGGTGACCAAGTCCGACCGCCTTCAGCCCTTCCTCGGAGCGATCGAAAGCGTCGCGCCGGCCGGCGAACTCGAGAGGAATGGCCACGTTTTCAAGCGCCGTCATGGTCGGCACCAGATGGAAATTCTGAAACACGATGCCGACATGGTCGCGGCGGAACAGGGCCAACTCGTCTTCATCCAGACTGACCAGATCGTGCCCGGCAACCATGATGCCGCCCGAGGATGGCCGTTCCAGGCCGCCGATGAGCATCATCATGGTCGACTTGCCGGAGCCGGACGGTCCGACCACGCTGACCCGCTCGCCACGGCCGACCTCAAGATCAATTCCGCGCAAGATATTGACCGGGCCGGCTGCACTCT
Organism: Inquilinaceae bacterium; assembly: GCA_965237625.1. Classification (GTDB taxonomy): domain Bacteria; phylum Pseudomonadota; class Alphaproteobacteria; order DSM-16000; family Inquilinaceae; genus JABDIP01. Next base: position 197 of record CBDEGD010000017.1, on the reverse strand, counting down.
CCAATTCTAGATGGACGTCCCGGAGGTCTATGATGGCCTCGCGATCACCGGCAATATCGAGCACCGCATGTTTCCCTGGCAACGACAAAGACACTCCAGCCTAGATGGCGCAGCGGCCAAGCATGTCAACAAATTGCGTGTAACGGAATGTTGCATTCGGTTTGTGGCATTTCTGGCGATTTCGATGCTGGCGGCCA
>CBDEGD010000016.1:0-93826 GCA_965237625.1 Inquilinaceae bacterium | reverse complement strand
AAATCGGCGGGCACTGGCACCAGCTCCGCCGCATGCGGGCCGGGGGCGTGCTCGGCGACCGGCTCCGGCATTGCGGGTGCCGTTGCCATGGATGCGCCAGCCTGTCCAGGCTCCGGGCTTGACCGTTCCGACGCCCGCACCTTGGCTGGGCCGGTGGTTTCGCTGGCGCTAGGTGCAGAGCCGGGACCGTTGGTCGGAGGCGGTGCCGCCATTGACGGCGCAGGGCCGGTCGAACCGGCTGGGGCCTGGGCCGCGGATGCGCCGGAATAGCCGCCGGCCTCCAGCTTGGCGATGACCTCGCCCGGAGTCGGCAGCCCTGAGGCGTGCATTAGACGGATCAGCACCATCTCAAGCGCCGCCTGCGGCGAGGGCGCGGTCTGCACCTCGCCGACTCCCTTCAGCAGCATCTGCCACGCCCGGCTCAGCACCGGCATGCTCAATGTCCCGGCCAGCGCGGTGCCGCGGACCCGCTCCGCCTCGGCGGTTCCGGCCTGCTTGGCGACGCTGGGGACCAGCTTCACCCGGGTGAGGAAATGGGTGAAATCCAGAAGATCCTGCAGCACGACCAGCGGGTCGGCGCCATCGCGATACAGATCGGCCAGCAGGTTCAGGGCCGGCGGCGCGGCGCCCTTGAGCAGCGCCTCGAACAGATCGATGATCGCGGTCCGGTCGGCCAGCCCCAGCATGGCGCGAACCTGATCGGCCGAGATCGAACCGCCATCGCTCACCGCACCCTGGGCGATCGCCTGATCGAGCAGGCTGAGCCCGTCCCGGACCGAGCCGTCGGCGGCGCGGGCGATCAGCGACAGGGCATCGGCCTCGATCTCGACCTTTTCCGTCTTGGCGATGGAGGCGAAATACTCGGCCAGCACCTCGGCGTCGATGCGGCGCAGATCGAAGCGCTGGCAGCGCGACAGGACGGTCACCGGGACCTTGCGGATCTCGGTGGTGGCGAAGATGAACTTCACATGCGGCGGCGGTTCTTCGAGCGTCTTCAACAGGGCGTTGAAGGCGTTCTTCGACAGCATGTGCACTTCGTCGATGATGTAGACCTTGTACCGCGCGGAAACCGGGGCGTAACGCACCCCGTCGATGATCTCGCGAATGTCGTCGACGCCGGTCCGCGACGCGGCATCCATCTCCATCACATCGACATTGCGGTCGGCGGCAATGGTCCGGCAGGGATCGCACTGCCCGCAGGGTTCGATAGTGGCGTCTCCGGTGCCGTCCGGCCCGACGCAGTTCAGCGCCCGGGCGATGATCCGGGCCGTCGTCGTCTTGCCGACGCCGCGCACTCCGGTCAGGATGAAGGCGTGGGCCAGCCGGCCCGACTTCATGGCGTTGCTCAGGGTGCGGACCATCGCCTCCTGGCCGACCATGTCGGAGAAGGTCATCGGCCGGTACTTACGGGCCAATACGCGGTAAACGGCGTCCGTGGAGGTCGTGTCTGTCATGCCGGGGCGGATGATAGGCGTCGTCGCCTCGGGCTCCAAGGGGCGCATGCAGCTGACCGATGCGACCGGCCGCTGCCATTCATTTCGGATATAGGGAAAGCCGGGCGGGAGACTGGACAACGACCCGGATCGAAACTCGTTACGGCTGCTTCCTTCCGGACCTGACCGGGTTGGCGAGGGATCCGTCCATCACCAGCCTCCCTGCCGCTATATATCGCCCCTGCGGTCGGCGATGCAAGAACAAGCGGACCGTGCTGATCCGTTAAGTCCGCCGCAGGTCAGAGGCTCAGATGCTGCCGCGCCAGCTCGTACCATTCCCGTTGGGCCCGGAAATACGCCTTGCTGCCGGTATCAACGGACCCGACCACCTTGCGGAATGCCGCTTCCGCCTGATCGAGTTGGCCGGTCTTATGCAGCAGCAGCCCATGGCGGCAGCGCGCCTCCTCACCCGGATAGTAGGTCGACAGCGCGTCGTATTCGGCCAGGGCCTCACCGTCCAGACCCTGCCCCTCTTTGGCCTGGGCATAAATCAGATGCCCCTCGGAGGATTGGAAATCCGGATTGGACTCGCGAAGCCGGTCCATAGTGCCTATGCAGCCGGGGAAGTCCTCGTCGCCGAATTGGGCGCGGGCCATGGCCATCATGATGTGGGGATCGTCGGCATGGAGCCCGGTCAGGCATTGCTCCAACAGCTCCCGGGCCTCGGAATAACGGGCCCGGCCAATGCATTCCTTGGCGAGGTCGTACTTGTTCTGCACCGAATCGGTGCGCATCGCCTCCTTGGTGAGACGCCGCAATTCGCCGTCTGGATTGATGACCGCGCCTACATCCTTGGTGACGCGCCGCGCCGTATGGCTGTGCTTCACTTCCGGCAGCACTTCCAGGAACAGATAGGCCAGGCATCCGACGACCGGCAGCAGCATGATGACGAACAGCCATTGCGTCGGCCGGCCGGTGCGCAGCACGTGCACGGCGCAGATGAACTGCAGCCCCAACTCAACGGCAACAAGAACCGGCATTGCGTGACACCGCCCCGAAATTCGACAGCCAATGGCTGAACATCACACAGATGAGGTTAACTGCTGGTTGATCCGGCCGGCAATCCCCGATCCGACTGCCGGAGGGCATCAACCGGGCTAATGCCTTGCCGCTCTGATCACCCGATCACACTCGTGCCCAATGGCGCCGTCACGAGTCCGCCTGGGAATCCCACCGCACAATTCCGCACTCATCGTGGAACGTTTCCCGGATATTGGGTCCGTCGATCTCCAGCACGGCGAACCCGTTCCTCATACGACCCGGCGCGTGCGGGTCATGGGCCTCCTCGTTGGCGAAATACGCAATGGTGTCCAGCGGGTCGACGGATGGCGGCCGTGCCCCGGGCGCCACGCCGAGCAGGCTTTCGCTCTTGGTCAGGCCCCAGGCGAAGCCGAATGGGATGGCGCTGTGGCCGACGCAGCGCGCCTTGGTGGCGTTGGTCTCCGGCGGGGTCCGCCCGGTCTCCCTGTAGACGACGCCGTTATGGAGGTGTCCCCAGTACCAGTAGTCCGGCTGGGCGCCGAGGGCTCCGGCGGCATCGGACCACAGAGCCGATACGGTGGTGCCGTCCAGGGATAACGCATTGTGGTGCGACATCAGCATGACCTTCCGGCCCGGATCGTAGTTGTCCTGCAAAAATTGCCGCTGAACCGGATCGAGCGTCCCGTCCTCATACAAAGGCGGCTTGTCGTGATAGGCGGTATCGAGACCGAAGATCTGCCAGTGCTCGTTCTGCAGCAGGAAATAGCTGGTCGCGTTCTGATGCTTGAACGGATCGGCGGCGAGGATGTCTGTGAAATAACCCCGTCCATGGCTGTACATGTCGTGGTTGGCGTTGAGGGTGAAGCTCTTGGGTTCACGGCCCTTAGGCCAGCCATTGAGAAAATGATCCCGGTATTCATTGGGAGGGAGGAATTTCGGATGCTTGCGATGAAATTTGGGCGTTCCCGAGTAGTAGACGTCCCCAAGATGGATAAGGATGTCGACCTTCTGATCGAGCACCGCCGTCATCACATTTTGCGCCGGCGTTGGCCCATGCTTGTTGTGGGTGCCGGTGCCCCAATCTCCCAGCACGCCGATCCGGCACTCGGACGCAAGCTCGCCAATACAGGGCTTCGTTCCAAAGTCGGGGCGCTCCGGCGCCGTGAAGGAGTTGTAGAGCGAGAGGATCCACAGCGCGTCGAGCTGGTTGTACTGCATCTTGCCGAAGATGCTGCCGTCGGCGTCGACCGCCTCACCCATGCCAGCCTTTTCCCACAACAGGTCCCAATCGCTGCGATCAAGGGTCGACGGCGGAAGAATGTCGTGTTTGATCAGCCAAGCCACTGCGAGCTTCCAAGCCGCCCTGACCCATTTCTTGTCCGGCAGCCAGCGAGGCCCGAACTTCGCCAGCGCGGGGATCGCACCGAACGGTGCCGATCCTCCCTTGATCGTCGGAGGCACCTCTTCCGTGCGCAGATAGTCGCAGAGTTGCTTCAAACGCGCGTCGCCGCGCCTGAGCTCCTCGTAGACACGTTTCCGCCGGTCGTCGAATTCCGGCCGGCCGGCGGCGTCCTCAAGGGCGGCCGTCAGAGTGGCTTCGAGCACAGCAATGTCTTCAAGATCCTGACTCATGACTAAGGCTCCCCGCGCAGACAATGATCAAACGACAAAAATGATTTCTCAGCGGCGATTTATGCGGGAGAGTTTAGTCGGTAATACCCGCGATATGCATCCCACCCGCCCCGGCGCGCCGAATAATCATGCGGCCATTGGTCGCGGCTCATATGTATTCCGGTGATCCCCAGCGGCGACGGCGCATCCAGTTGCGTCCCCACCGGCCGCATGTCACCGTGACGCTCCATGCCCGATCGCAATTTCTACATTCACCGCACCCTGGACCGATGCGCCGAACGACGCGGTGAGGATGCGTTCCTGGACGGACATCTCGCAAAGCCCGGCACGCTTGTGCTGCCGGTCTGGCGTTCAAAGAACCTCATCTCCGGACCGCGTGACGCGCCCCGGCCGGTGACGCTCCCCGCTTCCGAATCGTGGTGGCGCAATTCGGCGTCGGAGATCGTCTTTCTTGGTGTCGTCGACGGCAACGCCCATCTGGCCATCGATGTCAGCGCGGTGGAAGACCCCGACAGCGACACGGCTTGGTCGAACGCTGGATCCTTCGTCGATCTGCGGACAACCGGCCCGCTGTTGAGCCAAGAGGACGGCTCGCTGCTCGCCTATGCAAGGGGTCTGGTCTGGTGGCACCAGCGCCATCGGTTCTGTGGAGTCTGCGGTTATGCGACCGAGAGCATCGAGGCCGGCCACCAGCGCCGCTGTGTCAACGGGAACTGCGATACCAGACACTTTCCGCGCACGGATCCGGCGGTCATCGTCCTGGTCCATGATGGCGACCGGTGTCTGCTGGGCCGCCAGGCGATCTGGCCGCCGGGCATGCATTCGGTCCTGGCCGGATTCGTCGAGCCGGGGTGAGAACCTGGAGGCTGCGGTGGCCCGTGAAATCTGGGAAGAGTCGCGGATCACTCTGACCGATATCCGCTATCACTCGTCCCAGCCCTGGCCCTTCCCGCAATCGCTGATGATCGGCTTCACCGCCCGCGCCACCTCGACCGAGATCAGCATCGCTCAGGACGAGTTGGAAGACGCCGCCTGGTATCACCGCGATCAATTGCGGGCCTCGCCGGAGGATGAGATTTTCCGGCTGCCGCGGCGGGACAGTATTGCCCGGCGTCTGGTCGATGAGTGGATCGCCGGCGACGGCTGACAAGAATCTCGCGACGGCGTCAGTTGGGCCGATCCGACTGGATCTTGATCCAGTCGGCGACTTGACGGCGCTCTGGATCCTGAAAGTGGACCTCAACGGCGCTGCCTGGGACCAGATCGGCAAATGTGCCGGTCAAAGTTGGCCGCTTGATCAGCGAACGGTCCAGCCAGATCTGCGTTTGCCGGGCAACGGTCAGGGTAACCATGCCCGGCTCGGCGGTGCGGCTCATGGTGACACTACGTCCGACCGGGTCGACGCCGGTAATCTCGCCCAAAAAGGTGACAATTCCGGAGATGCCGGGAGATTGCCCGAGGGGAATGAACTGTTCGGTCGACCGCTGACTCTGTGCCGCTCCGGTGGCTATGAGCAAGGCCGCCGCCGCAGTGAAGACGACCTCTACCGTCCTACCCATCAGCGCCCGGTTTCGTCTGCGCAGTGGCCATCTCATCATCGTTCCTCCTGAATCTCCGCCCGTGCGCGCTCCTGCTCCACGATAGCGTCGCGGATAAAGCTGCCACGCCGGAACAGGCTTCCCGCCGCCCGCTCGGTAAGACGGCGCGCTTCCCGAAGATGCGCCACCGCCTCGGGCTGAAGCCCGCCACCGGATAAAACCGCGATACTGTCGTCGGTCTCCGCGAGGGCAAACCGCAAGACCTGCTTGGCCGGCGCGCGCGCACTCTCGGCGGCCTGTTCCAGGCGCTCTATCGACACCCGGATGTTCTCCAGCGCATTGATCACCCGAAGGAATGCGGCAACCTCGACCACCTGCGTCCCGTCCAGATTGATGCCGCTGCCGGTCGCGCCGACTATCAGTTGGCCGGCCGGCGAGTTGTTGAAGGCGTCGCCATTGTAGAACGCCACCGCGCCCTCGATGGTTTCGACCGAGTTGTTGTGGAAGAACGGCCCGGTATCGGCGGCCTCAACCAGCGACGGCGTATTGAACTCGCCGTTTCCCGGAATGCCGAACCCGTCATCCGGCGGTACCAACTCGCCGGTCAGGTCGGCAGGCTGATCCGGCAGATCCTCGACACCGGTGTTGAAATTCAGATTGCCGGCGCCCTCGCCGAAGATTTGCGGGTCGCCGTTCGCGCCGGCATTCGCATGGCAGGCGTTGCACTTGCCCAAGGTATTGTCGAGGAAGATTTCCTGGCCCCGCGCCGCCGTGGTCGCTCTCAAGGCGAGAGGCAGTTGCAGATCCTCCTGCCGACCGAGAGACAGTTGAAATGCCTCCAGCGCATCGAGCTCGTCGGCGGTCGGCAGGCGGAAATCGACGCCCGGGACCCGCTCCAGGGTCCTGGTGAAGTGCTGGATGACGGCGCCGGTGGCAAAGGATCGCAAACTCCCGTCGCCGGGCGCGCCATCGCCGGACCAGCCGGTGCGCGGCCCAGCGGCACTGTCGATGGAATTGCGCTGGGCCAGGACATGCGGTACGCCGCGCAGCACGAAACGGTTTTCCAGATCGCCGAACCCATCCAGATTTTCCACGATCAGCCCGAATTCGCGCATCAATCGCGGCTTCTCGAAATTCTCCGCGAGCGCCGGCGTGAATTCTGCGACGAACAGCGGATCGTCATCAGGCAGTGTGGCGATAAAGGCCGGGTCGATGGCGAAATTGTTGTCTTCCCGATGACAGGTGCCACAAGTCCGACCATTCCCACCGAAGGTCTCATTGAAAAAGAGGTCCCGGCCCGCCGCGACCAAAGGATCCGATGGCGGCTTGACCCTGTCACAGGCACCGGGTGCCAGGATGGCAAGGCCGCAGGCAACCAAAAGGAGCCAGGACCGGACCCTGTCTTCGAATGCGGCATTCCGAATGAATTCGGCATGCATCGTACGACCTGCCTACTCAACGCAAGTGAGGCGGCAAGACGAAATTTAGCAAAACCGGCCAAACCGGTTGTGTGACATTATCGAGACGAATTTGGTTGCCGAAGAAATGCCCGGATCAAAGGGCATCAACGGGTCCAACTCGAACACTACCGGAGCCCGAGAGGCCCCGTCCGTGCCGATATCGCCCCTGAATCGCACAGTCGCCGAGTCCGTCTGCAGGCACCAACGTCGGTGATCGGCATCTTCGATTCCGGCACCGGAGGCCTGACCATCCTGCACGATCTGGTCGAAAAACTGCCGGGTCGGCATCTCACCTATCTCGGAGACCACGCCAACACACCCTATGGCGATCGGCCGGCTGAAGAGATCTACCAACTGACGATCGAGAGTGTCGACCGGCTGTTCCAAGAGGGTTGCCGGCTTGTTCTCCTGGCCTGCAACACGGCTTCCGCCGTGGCCTTGCGGCGCCTGCAGCAGAATTGGCTGCCCAAGGCGGCGCCGGATCGGCGGGTGCTGGGGGTCCTGGTGCCCATGGTCGAGGCGATAACCCGTGTCCCCTGGCAGATCCAGGCGCCGCCTCCGGGGAAACCGGCCCCGCCGGCGACGATTGGCGTATTCGCCACGCGGTCGACCGTGGAGACCGGCGCCTATCTTTACGAGGTCGGGCTGCGCGCGCCATCGGTGCGGGTCGTGCAACAGGCCTGCCCGACTCTGGTCGCCGAGATCGAGTCGGGGGCGACGAACGAAACGATCCAACGCCTGATCGATGAATATGTTGTCGATTTATTGGCCGGCGCTCCCGATGGGCGGATCGATTCCGCGGTGCTCGGCTGCACCCATTACCCGCTGGTGGCGGACGCCTTCGCGCGCGCCCTGCCGGATGGCCTGCCGATCCTTCAGCAACCAAAAATCGTCGCCGACAGCCTGGCCGCCTATCTGGCGCGGCATCCTGAGTTCGACGAGCGTTCGGTGTCGGGCGGCGTCGTCCGGTTTCTGACGACCCGGTCGGACGGTGCGCCCGATTCGGTGGCTTCGCGATTCTTCGGCCGGCCGGTCGTCTTCCTGCCCATTGGCTGACGCAATGCGCAGCGGCGACTTATTCCTGGCCCTCCTGGATCGCCCCGAGGCGATCAGTCGTCGCCGATGGCCTGGCTGGGGTCGCGGCGGAACGGGTGTGCCGGGTAGACGCCGAGCACCCGGGAATGCCGGGAGAAAAAGGCCAGCTCCTCGAAGGCCAGCTTGAGCGGCCGGTCTTCGGGGTGGCCTTCGACATCGGCGTAGAACTGCGCCTGGGCGAAGCGGCCGCCGACCATGTAGCTTTCCAGCTTGGTCATGTTGACGCCATTGGTGGCGAACCCGCCCATGGCCTTGTAGAGCGCGGCCGGCACGCTCCGCACCTCGAAGACGAAGCTGGTGATGGTCGGGCCGGACCCGGCAGGCGGCGGCTTCGCCTCGCGCTCCATGATCAGGAACCGGGTGGTGTTGTGGTCGGCATCCTCGATATCCGCCCGCAGACTGACCAGCCCATACATCTCCGCCGCCAGGGCCGAGCTGATCGACGCCTTGCTCAGGTCGCCGGCCTCCGCGACCATTTTTGCGGCGCCGGCGGTATCGGCGTGGACCACCGCCTCGACGCCGAGCTCAGCGATCAGCGCCTTGCACTGGCCCAGCGCGTGGACGTGGCTGTAGATGGTCTTCAGCCCGTCGATGGTGGCGCCGGGAACGCCTAGCAGATGATGGTTCACCCGCTGAAAATGCTCGCCATTGATATGCAGCCCCGAGCCCGGAAGCATGTGGTGGATATCGGCGACACGGCCGGCAACCGAATTCTCGATCGGGATCATGGCGGCGTCGGCCCGTCCCTCGTGCACCGCGGCAATGGTCTCCGCGAACGAGGCGCAGGGCAGCGTCGTGTGGTCCGGAAAGACCTGCCGGCAGGCGAGGTCGGAGTTGGCGCCGAGCCAACCCTGGAAGGAAATCGTTCTGGCTGCCATGGCTGTAATCCGGAGACGTCCTGTCGGTTTCACGTTGGCGCCGCATATCGATACTGCGTTAAGCCGGCCTAGGGTGCCAGCAGGCGGGCCGCCCGATCAAGGTCCGCGGGCGTATCGACTCCCAGCGGGACGGTGTCGACCATCGCCACATCGATGCGCATGCCATTGGCCAGGGCGCGCAGCTGTTCCAGCCGCTCGCGCAACTCCAGCGCCGAAGGCGGAAGGCTGACGAACGCGGCGAGCGCCGAGCGGCGATAGGCATAGAGCCCGATATGATGCAGCAGGGGACCGTCGCCCGACGGCGCCGGCAGGCGGGTGAAATAAAGCGCCCGGCCGACAGATCCGCCGGCAGGGAATTCCACCACCGCCTTCACGACGCCGGGCTCCCGCCGCTCCTCCTCGGTCTGGATCTCAACCGCCAGGGTGCCGATATCCACTGCTGGATCGTCGAGCGCCCGTAGCGCGGCGCGAATCGAGGCCGGGTCGATGGTCGGCAGATCGCCTTGGAGATTGACCACGGTCTGATAACGCCCGTCGGGATCGAAACGCTCCAGCGCTTCATGGATGCGATCGGAGCCGGAGGGGTGGTTCGGGTCGGTCAGCATCGCCGTGCCGCCGGCCGCCTCGATCACGTCGACGATCTCCCGATCGGCGGCGGCCACCAGCACCGGGCCGACATCGGCCTCCTGCGCCCGCCGCAGCACATGGACGATCATCGGCACGCCGTGAATTGGCGCCAGCGGTTTGTTCGGCAAACGCGTCGCCGCCAGCCGGGATGGTATGACAACGACAGTATTGGAGGCAGTACCCTTGGACATGGCGGTCTGGTGCGCTATTCAGCGGTCAAGGTCAAGACCCAACGAGGGCCGATTCCGACGACGCCCGGGACAACCATGACGTCGAGAATGCAACGCCGACGCCATCGACAATCGCCCGACTCACCGCTATCTTGCCGCCGCTCACCGTTCGAGGATCACCATGTCCAGCCTGGAATTCAACAAGATGGCAATGGCCGTGCTTATCGCCGGCATCATCGCCATGGTCGCCGGTTTTATCGCCAGGGGCACGGTCAGCCCGACGCCGCTTGAGCAGAATGCCTATGTGGTCGATCTGGGCACAGCGGCTGAATCCGTGGTCGAGGTCGCGGTGGTCGAGACTCCGCCGATCGGTACGTTGCTGGCCGCCGCCGATGCCGGTGCCGGGCAAGGGCTGTCGAGGGCCTGTAGTTCCTGCCACACCTTCGACAAGGGCGGCGCCAACCGGATCGGGCCGAATCTCTGGGATGTGGTCAACCGCTCCTTGGCGAGCACCGATGGTTTCAACTACTCCTCCGCGCTGAGCGACAGGGGCGGCGATTGGTCCTATGAGGCACTCGACGGCTTTCTGACCGCACCGAAGGAATGGGCGTCCGGCACCAAGATGAGTTTTGCCGGCATGCGCAGCGCCGAGGACCGCGCCGATTTGATCGTCTGGCTGCGTAGCCTGAGCGATAGCCCGGCCGCGCTGCCCGAGTAGCTCCGCCATACTGGAATCGGCCAGGACTACGGCGGCGCGGCGCGGGAGTTGCCATGCTGCCGCCATGTTCAATGCCCTTGATAGCCGCAGAAAGTCGCCCATTATTGCGACGGGACCGATTCGTTCCCGCCGCGGAGTTTGTTCATGCGCCTTGCCGCAGCCGCCCTGGCAGCCCCACTGGCAGCAATTTTCGCCGTCCTGTCGCCCTTGGGGGCGCTGGCCGACGGCGTCACCATCTCGCACGCCATTGCCGAGTTCGGCGAGCCCAATCACCGCCCCGATTTCACCCATTTCGACTATGCCAATCCGGACGCGCCGAAAGGCGGCACAGTAACCGTCGGCACCAGCGGCAGCTTCGACAGCCTGAATACTTTGCCGCTGATCGGCGAGTACGCTCGAAGCGTCAGTCTGCTCTACGACTCCCTGATGGTTGAGCCGCAGGACGAATTGTCGGTCTATTACGGGCTGATCGCGGAAACCGTCGAATATCCGGAAGACCAAAGTTGGATCGCCTTCAACTTGCGGCCGGAGGCGCGCTTCCACGACGGCACGCCGATCACCGCCGAGGACGTCGCCTGGACCTTGGAAATGATCCAAGAGCATGGCCGGCCGTTCCTGAAATCATTCTATGAGAACGTCACCGGTGCCGTTGTCGAAAGCCCGCGCCGCATCCGCTTCGACGTTTCCACCCGCAACATCATGCAGCCGCTGGTGCGGATTGCGGCGATGACCGTGTGGCCGAAACACTATTGGACGTCCGAAGGCCGCGACATCACTCGGGGTACGGTCGATCCGCCCTTGGGCAGCGGCCCCTACCGGCTGGTGTCGGTGGAGCCGGGACGCGATTTGGCCTATGAGCGGTTGGAGGATTACTGGGCGGCCGATCTGCCGGTTCGCCGGGGTTTCTATAATTTCGACCGGATCGTCTACAACTACTATCGCGACCGCGGCATTCTGTTCGAAGCCTTCAAGGCGCAGGCGTACGATTTCCGCCGGGAATTCACATCGCGGAACTGGGCGACCGGCTACGACCTTCCGGCGGTCGCGGATGGCCGGCTGAAGCAGGAACAATTCCCGACCGTCAATTTCAGCGGCATACAGGGGTTCTTCATGAACACCCGCCGGGCGCCGTTCGACGATGTTCGGGTGCGTGAGGCGCTACAGTATCTGTACCCGTTCGAATGGGTGAATACGAACATCATGTTCGGCCTGTACAAGCGGACCGAGAGCTATTTCCCGAATTCGCCCTATGGTGCGTCGGGCCTGCCCGAGGGCCAGGAGCTTGAAATTCTGGAGGGATTCCGCGGGCGCATTCCCCAGACGGTGTTCACCGAGCCGTTCCACCTGCCGACCAACAACGAACCCAACGTCAACCGGTCCAATCTACGCGCCGCCATCGCCCTGATGCGCGAGGCGGGCTGGGAGGTCACCGACGGCCGGATGGTGAACCAGGCGACCGGCGAAAGCCTGGTCTTCGAGATCCTGCTTCGTTCATCCAGCCTGGAGCCGCATACCCAGCCCCTGGTCCGCAATCTGGAACGGCTGGGCATCGAGGCATCGATCCGGGTGGTGGATTCGGCGCAGTACCAGCGCCGCTACCAGGATCGTGATTTCGATATGATCTCTTTCGCCTATACGTTCTATCCGCCACCTGGGTCGGAGATGCGCTCGCGCTTCGGGTCTGCGGCAGCGAATGTTGACGGCTCGGCGAACCTGATCGGGATCCGCGATCCGGTGCTGGACGAGTTGATCGAGATGGTGGTCGTTGCCCCCGACCTGGAGAACAAGCAGGCCACCGCCCGGGCCCTCGACCGGGTGATGATGCGCGGCCACTACGTCATCCCGCACTGGAACAACGACACGGCCTGGATCGCCTATTGGGACCGGTTCGGGTTCCCGGACAACCACCCGACCTATGATTTCGGTCTGCCCAATTCTGTCGGCTTCCAGCCGAGCTGGTGGATCGACCCGGAGAAAGACCTGATGCTGACGGAGGCTCGATAGCCTGTGAATTCACGGATAATCGCAACCACCTGGGCCGTCGTCGCCGGCCTGTCCGCCGGCCTGATCGCGACGGTCGCCACCGCAGCCGACATCGTGCGCCTGACGCCGACCTACGCCATCACCACCTTCGGCGACCCGCCGCTCTATCCTGACGGCTTCGAACGCTGGAACTATGTGAATGCAAATGCTCCGCAAGGCGGCAACATCGTCGTTGGGACGTTCGGCAGCTTCGACACCTTGAACCAGTTCACCACAAGAGGCGACCAGGCATCCGGGCTCGGCCTGATCTACAGCAGCCTGGGCACGGGCGGTAGCGACGAGGTGACATCGACCTATGGCAGCCTGGCGGAGAGCTATGAGCTGTCCGAAGACCGGCTGACCCTGGTGATAAATCTGCGCGACAACATCTACTTCCACGACCAACATCCGATCACTTCCGAAGATGTCGTCTTCAGCTACGAGATCCTGCGCGACGAGGGCAGCCCGTCCTACCGCATCCAGCTTTTCGCCGACGTCGATACCGTGGAGGCGTTGGATGACAGCACCGTCCTGGTCCGCTTCTCATCGGCGCAAAACCCGGAAACGCCCCATTTCCTGGCCGGACTGACCGTTCTGCCCAAACATTACTGGGAAGGGCGCGACTTCGACCGGCTGACCATGGAGCCGCCGCTGGGCAGCGGCGAATACCGGATCGCCGACATCGACGGGGGCCGCTCGATCACCTATGAGCGGGTGCGCGACTGGTGGGGCGCCGCCCTGCCGCGCAACACCGGCGTCTTCAATTTCGATCGCATCCACTTCGATTATTACCTCGACAACACGGTGCGCGTCGAAGCCTTCAAGGCCGGGCGGTTCGACTACTTTGTGGTCAACAGCGCCAAGGAATGGATGACCGGGTTCCAGGGGATCGATGGTTATGACGAGGGTAATCTGATCCTCCAGGAGATCGAGTCGTCGGAACCGGAATTCTATCAGGCGATGTTCATGAACACCCGCCGCCCTCTGTTCCAGGATCTGCGGATCCGTCACGCCCTGAGTGTATTGTTCGACTTCGAGACGATACAGCGAACGACGCTTTTCGGCCTCTATCGGCGCACCAACAGCTATTTCCCGAACAGCGAATTCGGCGCCCGAGACTTGCCTGATGGGCGCGAGTTGGAAATCCTCGAGCAGTTCCGAGACCGGCTGCCGGACGAGGTGTTCACCGTCGAGCCGGTGCTGCCGGTCACCGCCGGCGACGGCAACATCCGCGCCAGTCTTCGGCAGGCGCTCGGGCTTCTGCGGGAGTCCGGCTGGGAGGCGCGGGATGGCCGGATGACCAATGTCGCCAGCGGGGAGAGGCTGTCTTTCGAGATCATCTACGGCTCACCGGTGGCGGAAGCGATGCTGCTGGCCTACAAGCAAAATTTGGAGCGAGCCGGCATCGATGTCGATGTGCGCTTCGTCGATGGCGCGCAATGGGGCAATATTTTCCTGGATAACAACTACGATCTGATCCTGGGATTCCTGCCGGCGCTGTATCCGCCCGGCGGTGAGCTTCGTGACTTCTTCGGCTCGGCGACCGTCGAGCGTGAGGGCAGCCAGAATCTGTCGGGCGTCCGGGACGAGGTTCTGGACGAGCTGATCGAATTGGTCGTCCGGTCCGATAGCTGGGATGAGAGGGTCGCCGCCGCCCGGGCGTTCGACCGGTATCTGCGGCATTTGCATGTCTCGATCCCGCTCTATTACAACGACGCGGATCGGATCGCCTATTGGGATATGTTCGACCGTCCGGAGACCCGGCCGCGCTTCGGCATCGGCCTGACCAGCACCTGGTGGTTCGACCCCTCAAACCCGAACGCGCTGAGGGAGAACCGGTAGTGGCCGTGGTTTTCAATCGGGGGTGCCGGTCAATGACCGGCGCCGGAACCGTCGGATAGGCTTACCCAAACGTGCTCGCATACATCATCCGGCGTCTGCTGCTGATCATCCCGACCCTGCTCGGGATCATGGTGATCAACTTCGTGGTGATCCAGTTCGCGCCCGGCGGGCCGGTGGAACAGCTGATCGCCGAACTCCAGGGAACCGCTACCGGCGCCACTGACCGCTTTACCGGGGGCGGCGGCGGTGATTTTAGCGCGGGGCAAGACCCCTCGACGCTCGAGGGCGGCGGCGGGGAAAGCAAATACCGCGGCGCGCAGGGGCTCGATCCGCAATTCATCGCGGAAATCGAGCGCCAGTTCGGGTTCGACAAACCGGCGCATGAGCGTTTCCTGCTAATGATCGGCAACTACGCCACTCTCGACTTTGGCGAAAGCTATTTCCGGGATCGGAAGGTGGTCGATCTGATCATCGAGAAAATGCCGGTTTCTATCTCTCTAGGGCTATGGACCACTTTTCTGGTCTATCTGATATCGATACCGCTGGGCATCCGCAAAGCGGTCACCGACGGTTCGAAGTTCGATGTCTGGACCAGCGCGGCGGTCATTGTCGGCTATGCCATCCCGGGATTCCTGTTCGCGATCCTGCTCATCGTGATTTTCGCCGGCGGTCGCTACTTTGATATCTTCCCGTTGCGCGGCCTGACATCCGATGGCTGGGATGCCATGAACTGGTTCGACCGGATCGTTGACTACCTGTGGCACATCGCCCTGCCCATATCGGCGATGGTGATCAGCGGTTTCGCCGGCCTGACCATGCTGACCAAGAATTCTTTCCTGGATGAGATCAACAAGGTCTATGTGCTGTCGGCCAAGGCGAAGGGGCTGACGAGTTCCCAGGTCCTGTACGGCCACGTGTTCCGCAACGCGATGCTGATCATCATTGCCGGATTTCCCGCAACCTTCATTACCGTGCTGTTTACCGGGTCGATTCTGATCGAGGCGATCTTCTCGCTGGACGGGCTCGGGTTGCTTGGATTCGAGGCGGTTATCAAACGTGACTACCCGATCATGTTCGGCACACTCTTCATGTTCTCCCTCCTTGGGCTCATTCTCGGCATCATCGGCGATGTGATGTATACGATCATCGATCCGCGGATCGATTTCGAAGCCAGGCAGGTCTGATCGTGCCGCAAAAGCCGACAAAGCCGCCGAGGCTGCCCCGCATCAATATCTCCCCGCTGAACCGCCGCCGGCTTCACAACTTCCGGGCCAACCGGCGTGCTTTGACCGCGACCTGGCTATTCCTTGTTCTGTTTGTGATCGCGCTGTGCGGCGAATTCGTTGCCAACGACAAGCCGATTCTGATCTCCTACGATGGCGGCCTCTATGTGCCGATCTTTGCCTCATACCCGGAGACGGCTTTCGGCGGAGAATTCGAAACCGAGGCGGAATATAGGGATCCGTTCGTGGCGGACCTGATCAACGAAAATGGTTGGATGATCTGGCCGCTTATCCGCTTCTCATACGACACGATCAACTACGACCTCAAGCAACCCGCCCCGTCACCGCCGGACGACGTCAATTGGCTCGGAACCGACGACCAGGGACGCGATGTCGTCGCCCGGGTTATCTACGGTTTCCGGATTTCCATCCTATTCGGCCTGATCCTGACCTTCTTCAGTTCGATCATCGGCGTCGCCGCGGGCGCGGTGCAGGGGTATTTCGGCGGCCTTGTGGACCTGCTGTTTCAGCGTTTCATTGAGATTTGGTCGAGCATGCCCACGCTGTTCCTGATCATCATCATGGCCAGCATCATCACGCCGGGATTCTGGCCGTTGCTCTTGCTGATGTTGCTGTTCAGTTGGATGGCGCTTATTGGCGTCGTGCGCGCCGAATTCCTCCGTGCGCGTAACTTCGATTACGTCCGTGCGGCGCGCGCCCTGGGCCAGCCGGACCGGGTGATCATGTTCAAGCACGTGCTCCCCAACGCGATGGTCGCCACGGTCACGCTGATGCCGTTCATCCTGAACAGTGGCATCGGTATGCTCACAAGCCTGGACTTCCTGGGATTCGGGTTACCACCGGGGTCTCCGTCGCTTGGCGAGTTGCTGCAGCAGGGCAAGGCGAATTTGCAGGCCCCTTGGCTGGGTTTCACAGCCTTCTTCTCGATTGCCATCATGCTCAGCCTGCTGGTGTTCATCGGCGAAGGCGTGCGCGACGCCTTCGACCCCCGCAAGGCGGTCGGGCCGATCTCGAAGAAGGATTCAGGACCGGCGGCGGAGAGCCTGCGTGAAGCGGAACCAAGGGCGGCGGCCGAATGACCGACACGGCAGTAGTGATGGACAAGAAGGCCAGGCCCAAGCCCACGGGCGCCGCCCTGCTCAAGGTCAAGGACCTCTCGGTCGAATTCGCCATGCCCGGCACCACGGTCAAGGCGGTACGCAACGTGTCCTTCGACATCAAGAAGGGCGAGACCCTGGCGCTGGTCGGCGAGAGCGGGTCGGGCAAGTCGGTCACGGCGCTGTCGATCCTGCAGCTTCTGCCCTATCCAGTGGCCAGCCATCCCACCGGCAGCATCCGCTTCCGCGACACCGAGATGGTCGGCGCCGGCGAACGCTCCCTGCGCACCGTGCGCGGCAACGCCATTTCGATGGTGTTCCAGGAACCGATGACCTCGCTCAACCCGCTGCACGCGGTGGAGAAGCAGATCAATGAGGTGCTGTTCATCCATAAGGGGCTGAACCCGGCTCAGGCCCGCGCCCGCACCTTGGAATTGCTGCG
This sequence comes from Inquilinaceae bacterium, assembly GCA_965237625.1. Taxonomy (GTDB): domain Bacteria; phylum Pseudomonadota; class Alphaproteobacteria; order DSM-16000; family Inquilinaceae; genus JABDIP01. The sequence continues at coordinate 76,587 of CBDEGD010000016.1, read as the reverse complement.
CCTGGTCGGCCTGCCCGAGGCCGAGAAACGCCTGGCCGCCTTCCCGCACGAGCTGTCCGGCGGCCAGCGCCAGCGGGTGATGATCGCCATGGCCCTGGCCAATGAGCCGGAGCTGCTGATCGCCGACGAGCCGACTACCGCACTCGACGTCACCATCCAGGCGCAGATTCTGGAATTGCTACAGGACCTGCAAAAACGCTTCGGCATGGCCGTCCTGTTGATCACCCATGATCTGGGGGTGGTGCGCAAGATGGCCGACCGGGTCTGCGTGATGAACGACGGCGAGATCGTCGAGCATAATGACGCCGGCGCGCTGTTCTCATCGCCGCAGCACGCCTATACCCGCAAGCTGCTGGAATCCGAGCCCAAGGGCAATCCGGCCGAACCGCCTACCAATGCGGCCGAGATCATGCGGGGCAGCCAGATCAAGGTCTGGTTCCCGATCAAGAAGGGCGTCCTGCGCCGCACAGTCGACCATGTGAAGGCGGTCGATGGCATTGATGTCACCGTCCGCGAGGGCCACACCGTCGGCGTCGTCGGCGAGAGCGGGTCCGGCAAGACCACGCTCGGCCTGGCGCTGCTGCGGCTGATCTCCTCCAATGGCGATATCCAGTTCCGCGGGCAGGTGATCCAGGGCCTGCAATTCAAGGAGATCCGGCCCTTGCGCCGGGAGATGCAGGTCGTCTTCCAGGACCCCTACGGCTCGCTGAGCCCGCGCATGTCGGTGTCCGAGATCGTCGCCGAGGGGCTGCAAGTCCATAAGATCGGCGCCGACGCCGCCGAGCGCGAAGAGAGGATCGTGGAAGCGCTGGAGGAGGTCGGCATCGACCCGGCCAGCCGGCACCGCTACCCCCATGAATTCTCCGGCGGCCAGCGCCAGCGCATCGCCATCGCCCGGGCCATGGTGCTCAAGCCCCGCTTCGTGGTGCTGGACGAGCCGACCTCGGCCCTGGATATGTCGGTCCAGGCGCAGATCGTCGACCTGCTGCGCGACCTGCAGGTCAAGCACCGGCTGGCCTATCTGTTCATCAGCCACGATCTGAAGGTCGTCCGCGCCCTGTCCGACGAGGTGATCGTCATGAAGGACGGCAAGGTGGTCGAACACGGCACCCGCGAGCAGATCTTCGACAACCCGCGCGAGCCCTACACCAAGGCGCTGCTGAAGGCGGCGTTTGAGATCGCCACCGCCGAGGCGGGCGTGGTCAACATGTAGGCAAAGACTGCGGTCCGCCCGATATCGCTGCCCGAAAGGCGATAATGTCCGACCCTGCCAAATACCGTCATTGCGGCGAGCGCCGATGACCGAGTTGGGGACTTCTCTCGCGCCCTCCGGGCGCCCTCGGACTGAGAAGCGGGTCGTCTGCGGAATGGTGCTTCTCCTGGAAGCCGCGCTCTTAGCCTACGCCGTATTCATGTCGTTCCTCTTCACCGTATTCATGGAGTCGGACAACTTCGCTTTCCACGCGACAGAATTCGATTGGTGGGTCGCTGGGGGCAAGAAGTTCGCGATCGTCTGCATCGCGACGGCCATCCTTGTGTCGGGCATGTTCATCGCGAACAGGCCGCTATTCCGATGGATCGGTCTGAAAAACCCGCGACTGCCGCTCTATCTGTCCCTGGGTTCCGCCACGGTCATACTCGGAGCCGGCCTGATCGGCATCGCCATGTTCATTTACTCCAAGCCATACATCTAGCGTCCAGAGCGACCTAATGGACCTGACAAAGCATAACCATGGATCGCGAATGAGAATGAGTTGCATCTTGTGTTTCGCCGTGGCAGCTTGGCGTCCGCATGAAAACGATCAGGAAGGGACGGGCTGCCATGTGGCCGAAACAGCGGTTGGGATTGGTACTTGGGTCGGGCTTGGCCGGCGTGTTGGCGCTGGGGCTGACGGGGCCGTGGCCGGCCGATTACGCGGCCTCGGCGTCGGTCGTCGAGACCGAGGGCCTGCCTTCCACCTACCGGTTGCACCAGGGCCCGGCCGATTACGACGCCTCGGCGCAGATCGACGCCTATGCCCAGCTTGTCTTCCGCAGCTACAGCAAGGCGGCGGATGATGCCGCCTCGATGCAGAATTCCATTACGGCGCTGCTGGCCGAACCGACCGAGCAGACCCTGGCGGCCGCCCGCCATGCCTGGCTGAATGCAAGGGTCGCCTATCTGCAGACCGAGGCGTTCCGGTTCTATGACGGCCCGGTCGAGGCGATCGAGGACCGCATCAACGCCTGGCCGCTGAACGAGGGTTTCATCGATTATGTGCGCGGCGCGCCCGAGGTCGGCGTGGTCAACAACATCGCGCTCACCGTGTCCCTCGGCACCGTGCTGCGCCACGATCAGGTGACCGACGAATCCGATGTGACCACCGGCTGGCATGCCATCGAGTTCTTGCTGTGGGGTCAGGATTTCAGCCTGTCCGGCCCGGGCGACCGGCCGGTCTCAGACTATCGGCCGGGGGTCGGCAACAATGACCGCCGCCGCGACTATCTGCGGGTCGTCACCCAGCTGCTGGTCGACGACCTGAACGACCTCGCCGGGCAATGGGCGCCCGACAGCACAGACAATTTCGCGGCCAGGCTGCGCGGCATGGATCAGTACGAGTCGCTGGGCAGGATCCTGAACGGTATTGCGATCCTGGCAGGGTTCGAGATGATGGGCGAACGGCTGGGCGTCGCCCTCGATTCCGGCGACCAGGAAGATGAGCATTCCTGCTTCAGCGACAATACGCGCAACGACTTCATCTATGATCTGCGCGGCATCCGGAACGTCTATTCCGGCGATGTCGGCGGCACGATCGGGGCCGGGCTGAACGAACTTGTGCGCAGCATCGACCCGGCCCTGGACGACCGCATCACCGCCCTTCTCCATGTGGCGGAGGCGGCGTTCGCCGATGTCGACCAGCCCTTCGACAGCGTGCTCGCCACACCCGAAGGCAGCCTGGCGCGGGCCGAGGCCGAGGCGGCGGTCGACGCCCTGTCGGATCTCTCCCAGGGCTTTGTGGATGTGGGGGTCCGGCTTGGCGTGCTTGTTCTGCTGCCGACCTGATCTCGCGCCGTCGTCGCGGCAACAGCCATGAGCAACCATCGTAGTCTTATCGCGGCCGGGCTGGCGGCCGGGCTGGTGCTGGCCGGCGGCGGCGCCAATCGGGTCGCCGGCGCCGAGTCAGAGACGCCGCACGCCCCGGTGACCGACCGGGACTGGCTGCTGGCACAGCCGCTCGGGGCGACCTTGGCGGCGCCGGTTCGCGCCCGCTCAGCCATGACCGCGCCTTCACCTTCCCGATCGCCAATCTGGATCGGGGCGACCAGCGGGCCTTTTTCTTCGGCAATCGGCTGTTCAACACGAATTGGACCCAGGCACCGGGCTCGGTCGAGATCTTCGACGGGCTCGGGCCGGTGTTCAACCGGGTCTCATGCTCCGGCTGTCATCTGCTGGATGGAAGAGGCCGGCCGCCGGAGAGCGAAGGCGCGCCGATGCTGTCCATGCTGGTACGGCTCAGCGTACCCGGCACGTCCGAGACCGGTGGGCCCCGGCCGCATCCGGCCTATGGCGACCAGTTGAACGACCGGTCGATCCTCAATGTCCCGGCGGAGGGCCAGGTCGCGATCACCTATTCCGAGACCCCCGGCCACTATGAGGATGGTGAGCCCTACTCGCTGCGGGCGCCGTCCTACCGCTTCGAGGATCCGGCCTTCGGGCCGCTGGGCGATGACATCATGATCTCGCCGCGGGTGGCGCCGGCGGTCATCGGGCTGGGCCTGCTGGAGGCAGTGCCGAAAGAAACGATCCTGGCCCTGGCCGACCCCGACGATACGGACGGCGATGGCATCTCAGGTCGGCCCAACTGGCCGTGGGACACCATCGCCGGGGCCCCGGCGTTGGGCCGGTTCGGCTGGAAGGCCAACACGCCGAGCCTGCGGCAGCAGAATGCCGGGGCGGCGAATGGCGATATCGGGATCACCTCGACACTGTTCCCGAACGACAATTGCGCATCGGCGCAGGAGGCTTGTGACGCTGCCGCCATCCATGAAGGTCCCGAGCTGTCGGACCGGTTCCTGGACCGGCTGACCTTTTACACACGGGTGCTCGCGGTGCCGGATCGGCGTGACGCGTTGGACCCGGCGGTCGTCCAGGGCGAGGCGCTGTTCCGCGCGGCGGGATGCGCCTCCTGCCATATGCCGACCCTGGTCACTGGCGATCATCCGGTGCCGGCGCTGACGGGCCAGACGATCCACCCCTTCACCGATCTGCTGCTGCACGATATGGGCGACGGGCTGGCGGATGGGCGCCCCGACTTCCTGGCCGACGAACGGGAGTGGCGGACGCCGCCGCTCTGGGGGATCGGCCTGGTCGAGACCGTCAACGGCCACACCGAATTCCTGCATGACGGCCGCGCCCGAAACCTGGCAGAAGCCGTCTTGTGGCACGGCGGCGAGGCGGAAGCCGCAAGAACCGCCTTCACCGCCATGGCACGGACCGAGCGTGAGGCGCTCCTGGCATTTCTTGCCAGCCTCTAACCCGCCGGCACCGGCCCATGTCGATACGGGTTCGCGTTATTGCGTGAGTCCCCTCACCCTCCCAACGCGACGCGTTGGGTCCCTCCCTCTCCCGCAAGGAGTCTTAAACAACGCTGGCCCATAGGACCCCTCTCGCCTTGCGGGAGAGGAAGGGGCCCGTGGCGAAGCCATGGGAAGGTGAGGGGACTGAGAAACGATTGATCTCCGTAGGAGATTGCAGAACCCGTTTCGGTGGATCGTCATCGACCCTGCCCATCCCACGACGCCCGAATCGGCGGAGATCGCATGGCGGCGGGCCGGCGACGGCTGGGTCCGCAATATCAAACCGGGATCGGTTAATTCCGGGCCAAGCGCTCTATCAGCGGCGCGACGGACAATGCGGCTTGGGGAGTCAGGAAAGACCGCAGCATCAAAGGCGTCTCAAGCGTGTCGCCGGCCTGGAAGAGGGCGATCACGTCGAGGATCGTCCGCTCATCGGCACTAGTCTCTTCATGGCATACGCAGGCGACATCGATGACCCGGGCAGCGCCGCCAGCGATCACCGCCATCATATTGTCCAGCACGGGCAGGGCCCGTGGCGCGCCGGCCGGGCAAGCACACCGCGCAGCGCCTCGTCAATCGAGATCCGCTCGCGGACCCGCATGGCCCAGACCCGCATGGCCCAGACGACCAGCCTTTCGGGATCGGGCATGTCATGCAAACTCGCTCGCCGCTGCTTCTGATCCATCATCTCCGGTCCATCCGAGGTCGTGATCATCCGAAATCACGGTAGTGATAGTGATTCTTATTTGCAATTCTTTCCGACGCTGGATTGCCGTTGCGGATTGCTATGGCACGTTGACCGGAGGACCGCCCGAAAAGGTTGAACCTGGCCGCCGATCCAACGATAGTGCGGCGCAGATGACGCTCCCCGCACAGGACAGACAATGGTTCCGCTGACGGCGATTCGCGAATTTCTGAGGCTTGAGGCCGCCGGCGGCATTGTGCTGGTGGCCGCTGCGACGGTCGCCATCCTGCTGGCGAACTCTCCCCTTGCCTGGCTCTATAACGGGCTGCTGGCAACGCCGGTGGTCGTGCAAGTCGGCGGCCTGATCCTCGCCAAGCCGCTGCTGCTCTGGGTGAATGACGGGTTGATGGCGGTCTTCTTTTTCCTGGTCGGGCTGGAGATCAAGCGCGAGTTCCTGGAAGGCGAGTTGTCGTCGCTGCGGCAGACCGCCTTGCCGGCGGCCGGCGCGCTGGGCGGAATGGTGGTGCCGATCGCCATCTACATGATTCTGACCGCCGGCGACGCGGTCGCTATGCGCGGCTGGGCAATTCCGGCAGCGACGGATATCGCCTTCGCGCTGGGTCTGCTGGCCCTTGTCGGATCCCGGGTGCCGGCATCGCTTAAGATCTTCCTGCTGGCCCTGGCGATCATGGACGATATCGGCGCGATCCTGATCATCGCGCTGTTCTACGCCGGCGATTTGTCATTGCTGTCGCTTGGCCTGGCGCTGATTGGCATCGCCGCGCTGATCGTCTTGAACCGGCTCGGCGTGATGAAGCTTGCCGGCTACATCCTGATCGGCATCGCGGTGTGGGTATGTGTTCTGAAATCCGGCATCCACGCCACCCTCGCCGGAGTCGCCGTCGCCTTCTGCATCCCGCTGGGCGGCACCCGTTCCCATGACGAATCTCCACTGAGGGACCTCGAGCATGCGCTCCACCCCTGGGTGGCGTTCGGCCTCCTGCCGGCCTTCGCTTTCGCCAATGCCGGCGTGTCATTGACAGGGCTGTCGGTCTCGGACTTGTTCTCCCCGGTGCCGCTGGGCATCACCGCCGGGCTGTTTCTCGGAAAACAGATCGGGGTTTTCGGCTGCGCCGCCGCGGCGATCCGGCTTGGCTGGTGCCGGTTGCCGGCTGGAGCAACCTGGATTCACCTGTATGGGGTGGCGTTGCTGACGGGCGTCGGATTCACCATGAGCTTGTTCATCGGCACCCTGGCCTTCACCGACCCGGCATTCGCCGCCGATGTACGGATCGGTGTCATCAGCGGGTCGCTGCTGTCGGCGGTCCTGGGGTTTGTTGTCCTGAGATTTCTGAGCGGTCGGACCTGATGGCGCTGCTCATCGCCGCCGAACTCAACCACCCGGAAGACTGGGTTTCGGCCCTGATGCCCGAGGTTCCCGGCCTTGACATCCGGGTGTGGCCAGAAATCGGGGACCCGGCGGATATCGACTACGCCCTGGCCTGGAAACCGAAACCGGGCTTGTTGGCAAGCCTTCCCAACCTGAAGGCAATACTGTCGCTCGGCGCCGGCGTGGACGGGATTCTTTCCGATCCGACTATGCCCCGGGACGTGCCCCTGATCCGCATGGTCGACGACAGCCTGACCGAAGGCATGGTCGACTTCGTGGTCTGGCAGGTCCTGGACTGGCACCGGCAGGGACCGGTCTATCGTGGTCAGCAGCGAAAGGCCCTATGGCGGCCGCAGCCCCAGGCTTTGGCCCGAGAACGCAAGGCTGGAGTGATGGGACTGGGCGAATTGGGCCGCGCCGTCGCAGGCGCGCTCGCCGCCCTCAACTTCGACGTTTCCGGGTGGAGCCGGACTCCCAGGAGCATCGACGGGATCACCTGTTTCCACGGCCTTGGGCAGGGCCTCGACCACTTCCTGGCACGCTCCGACGTGCTGGTGTGCCTTTTGCCGCTGACCCCGGACACAATAGGCGTTCTAGGCGGCAAGACCTTCGCCCGCCTGCCAAGAGGCGCCTATGTGATCAACGCGGCGCGCGGCGGCCACCTGGTCGAGGCTGATTTGCTCGCGGCGCTTGGCAGTGGGCAACTGGCCGGCGCTACGCTTGATGTTTTCGCCCAGGAACCGCTGCCCGGCGACCACCCGTTCTGGCGTGATCCCCGCATCACCATCAGCCCACATGTGGCCAGCGATACCCACGCCCGCACTGCCGCAAAAAGCATTGCCGCCAGTATCCGCCGGATCGAGGCCGGAGAGTCGCTAGCGTATGTGGTGGATTTGGACCGCGGCTATTAGCACGGTTTGTCTGCCATTTTGAGCGCCTGCGTTGCCATCCTCACGATACAGTGGAACGTCGTCCTAGCCGCCGATCCTCCGCACCCCGGTAATGCCTACGCCGCCCGATTCACCTTTGACGATTTCGACCACCCGGGACAGCGGATCTTGCGATACGCACATGGCGGTGGCATTGGCGTGCACTATCACGGTCCCGTCCAGCATCAGCCCGCAATGGTTGGGGAACGCGACCAGATCGCCACGGCGGTAAGGGCCATCCAACGGAACGGGATCGCCGACGGCGTCGATCTGCATATAGGTGTCGCGCGGGCAGGCGATACCGGCCTCGGCCAGCGCGATCTGGGCCAGCGCCGAACAATCGAGTCCCAGGGACGAACGGCCGCCCCAGAGATAGGGCACGCCCATGAAGCAGAGCGCCGTCGCCACGAAATCGGGCTCGACCGCGTCCAGAGGCGCCAAGGCTACCCGGTGCAACCAGCCGCCATCGGCAAGCCGGGCATAGCTTCCGGACAATTCAACCACCGAGACCCGAGACCCAAGGCTCACCTGGTCCTGCGGCCGGGATTTCAGGTCCGGCTCGGAAAATACATGGGCCCGCACCGCACCGGTCTTGTGGGTAGGGACATGGGGATCGGGACGCAGATCGTCGGCACGCGCATAGCCGACATAATCGTCGGCAACGCATTGTCCCCAGGTCCAGCCGTTGCGCGTTTCGTAGACCACGAACTCCTCGCCGAAGAGAAGCTCGCTGATCTGACGGGCCTCACCCTCAGGCGCCTCGCGAAGCGGCACCGTGCCGATCCGGGCCTGCTGGCGCTTCCCTTCAATATAGCGTTTCGCCGTGACCACGCCGCGCAATCGGGCGGAGGCGATATCCGGCCGGAAGGCGTTCACATTGGGATCGAGTGTCCGGCCCATCCAGTTCGGTCAGCCGCCGCCGAACCGCTCGGCGATCATGGCGAAGACAGCCCGCATCGACATCGCCTCTCCGCCCTTGGGACGTCCGGGACGCGCGGACGGGTTCCAGGCATAGATGTCCAGATGCACCCAGGGGATGTTGGACGGCACGAATTTTTCCAGGAACAGCGCCGCGGTGATCGAGCCGCCAAACGGCCCGTCGCTGATATTGTTACAATCCGCCACCGTGGATTTCAGGGATTTGGCGTAAGGCTGCCACAGCGGCATCCGCCATAGCGGGTCGTCGACGCGCTCGGCGGCCGCGGTCAAGGCGGCGGCCGTGGCCTCGTCGTTGCAATACATCGCGGGCAAATCCGGCCCCAGCGCTACCCGGGCAGCACCGGTCAGGGTCGCAAAATCGACGATCAATGCTGGCTCCTGATCGGCGGCCTCGGCCAGCGCATCGCAAAGGACAAGGCGCCCTTCGGCATCGGTGTTGCCGACCTCGACCGTAATGCCCTTTCGGGTGCGTATCACGTCGAGCGGCTTGAACGAGTCACCGGACACCATGTTCTCGACCGCAGGGATCAAAACCCGCAGGCGCACCGGCAGTTCGGCCATCATGATCATGCGGGCGAGACCGAGTGCATGAGCGCTGCCGCCCATATCCTTCTTCATGATCAGCATGCCTTGGGAGGGCTTGAGGTCCAACCCGCCGGAATCGAAGCAGACCCCCTTGCCGACAATTGTGACTTTTGGCGCATCCGCCTTGCCCCAAGTCAGGTCGATCAGGCGCGGCGCCTTGCTGCTGCCCCGGCCCACCGCATGGATCGTCGGGTAGTTGTTCACCAGCAGAGCGTCGCCGGTCAGCACGGAAGCGTGGGCGTCGAATTCAGCGGCAAGCTGCTCGGCGGATGCGGCCAACTCCTCGGGTCCCATGTCTCCGGCGGGCGTGTTCACCAGGTCGCGGACCAGTTGCGTCGCCGTCGCGGCGCCCTCGACCGCGCCACGCTCAGCGGCTTCCGGCCAGACCAGATTGGCCGGCGCGGGGCCGGCGGAGCGATATCGGGTGAACCGGTAACAGCCCAGCACCCAGCCCAATGCGGCCTTCGTCGCCCGATCGGGATCGTCGACACCATCCAGATGATAATCACCCGGCGGCAGCGTTCCAGGCAGCCCTGACAGGCTCCACATTCCGGCCGAGTCGTTCTGCCCCAACAAGACCGCGCCAAGCCCGCCATCGGCCCCGGGAACCAGCGCCGTTTGGTCGGGCCGGGCTTCAAAGCCGACGCTTTCGACCCAGGTCGTGACCCGTTCCTCCTGGCCGGCCAGCCAGGCCGCCAGCCCTTCTTTGGCCAGAATGGTAATCGGAACGGATTCGGCGGCGTTTGACTCAATAAGGTGGCGCAGCAAGTAACACGGCTCCTTGTCGGGCTGGGCGAATGGCATTAACGATGGGGCAAAGTCGCGGATTTGCCAAGCATCGGCAAGCGGCGTGCGGCCCACTGAAAACATCTAAGCCGAAGGATCGTCATGTCCGAGCTCACCATCGTCGTTGGAAACAAGGCCTATTCCTCGTGGTCACTGCGAGGGTGGCTGATGGTGGAGGCGAGCGGCGAACCGTTCGACGAAATCGTCATTCCCCTCGATCGACCGGAGAGCCGGCAAGCCATTCTGGCCCAATCGCCGGCCGGCAGGGTCCCGATACTCCAAATAAACGGCCTGGCGATTTGGGACAGCCTGGCGATTGGCGAGTTCCTGGCCGAGCGCAATCCGGGTGCCCGGCTGTGGCCCGCCGATACCCGGGCGCGGGCGGTTGCGCGGTCAATCTCGGCGGAAATGCATTCGGGCTTCGAGGCGCTGCGCCGGGAGATGCCGATGGATCTGAAGCAAGACCATCCGGGGGAAGGCCACACCCCGGAAGCGTTGGCGGATGTCGCGCGCATCACTGACATCTGGACTGATGGCAGGACCCGGTTTGGCGCGGACGGACCGTTCCTGTTCGGCGCCTTCGGGATTGCCGATGCGATGTATGCACCGGTAGCCAGCCGCCTGCGGACTTACGGAGTGAAACTCGACGCCCTCTGCGCCGATTATGTCGAGGCGATCCTGGAATTTCCGGCGATGCGGAAATGGACTGAGGCCGGCAAGGCCGAACCTTGGGTCATCTCGGCGCCGTGAAGTGCTCTCAGTTCGGAGTCGAGAACTCCAGGGGCAGCAGACCGATTTCCCGGTAATAGCGGGCGGCGCCGGGATGCAGGGGTACGGCCAGGCCTCTCAGGGCGTGTTCGAGCTGGATCTCGGCGCCTCTTGCATGGCCGTTGTCGAGCAGGATTCGGGTGGTCGGGTGCCACAGGGCCCGGGTCAGTCCATAGACCAGTTCCTCGTCCAGCGATGCCGAGGCCAGCCAATCGGCGCCGACGGCGATCGTCGCAGCCTCATCGACACCGGGATAGGTGCCTTCCTGAAGAACGGCGTTGGAGAAGAATGGACGCTCGTTCAAGAGCTGCTCGATCTCAGGCCCTTCAAGCGGCAGAAGTCGGATTGGCACGCGACGCGCCAAGTCCTCGACCGCCAGGAACGGTGCGCCACCAACAATGAAGAAGGCGTCCAGCTCTTCATTGAGGATCATGTCGCTTGAGGGTTCTGGGCTCAGGTAGAAGGCCTCGACATCCTCATCCGCCAGCCCGAATGCGCCCATGACAATGCGCGCGTCGATCAGCGTGCCGGAGCCCTCTTTACCGAGCGAGACGCGTCGGCCGCGAAGGTCGGAGACCGAATTGATTTCGCTCTCGCCCCGCACCACCACATGCACCTGCTCGGCATATAAATGCGAAATGGCCCTGAGGTCGCTGATCGGCTCGATGTTCTCGTAAAGCCCGGTTCCGGTATAGGCCCAGAAGGAGGTGTCGGATTGGGCAAGGCCGGAATCGATGAAACCGGACCGGATATTCTCCAGATTCTCGACCGATCCGGAGCTTGCCTGGGCGACGGCGATGAGGCCGGGGACCCCGCAACTGCCGCCACGCTCGCAAGGCGGCGCGCCCGGCGGGCCAGAGATGGAGCTGGCAATCATCCCGCCGATCGGAAAATAGGTACCGCCGGTCGATCCGGTGCCGATGCTGAAGAACCGTAATTCCTGCGCCGCCGCGCCAATCATGCCGCTCGATGCGAAGACGAAGGACGCCGCAATCAACAGCGATATCGCAATCGCGATCGGCACACCGCGCCATAGGGCGAAATTGTATTTGGCGGTTCGCTGGTGCGTATCGGGCTTCATTGCCGGATCGCCTCCTGTTACCGAGTCATTACACCACGAACGTTCTGTTCCGCACAGTGATCCAATCGTGATCGGCACCGGTGGATCATGCTTCCTGACCAGTTGGCACCATCCGCTATAGGGCTCTATAGAGCAGCCACGCCCCTGCCGCCGCGATGATCCCGCCAAAGATGCGGACACCGCGGCTTGAGGTCGCATGTACGATCATCGAGTCAAAACCGATGCCAGCCGCCAAAGCCGTCACCGCGCCGACCGCGAATCCGAGCCACGCCAGCAAATCGCTGCCGCGTGGGGCAATGGCGCTGCCGTGATAGGCAAAAATCGCCGCAACAATCGCGAAGGCCATCCATGAGCCGATCACCACGTCCAGCGCCACCAGAAGCCCGAGCACGATCACCGAGCCAGGCAGTACCCAGCCGGGATACGGCAAGGCCATACCGAGTTTCGGCAGGACCGTGCCGGCCGCCAGACCGACAAGCATCGCCAGCGGCACCCGCCATTTCTCCTTGCCCCCCAAGAGGGCGACCCAAAGGCCGGTCGCGATCAGCGCCAACAAGGTCGCTGTCGCCGCGAACGGCGTCATGAAATGACTTGCGAATGATCCGCTGATCATGGCTGCGGCGATCCCTCACTGGCGCTTCGCCGGCGTCGACTGTGATGCGGTCGCATCTCATCTACGCCCGGCAGGATGGGCATCAGATCGCTCCGCCGGAACGTTTCGATCTGATTCCCGCAATTATCTCCGCCAAATCTGAAGGAAATGTGTCTGCCACCACCCGCGAATAGAGTACCGGCGTACCGCCGACACCGATCGAGTCCCCGGATCTGACGGAGACCACCGGATTGGCCCGTCAGCCGATCTCGTAATATCCCCGTTCGCCATGGGCGTTGAGGTCGAGGCCTTCGATCTCGGTTTCGGTATCGACCCGCAATCTGGTGATCGGCTTCAGGATCTTGATGATCACGAAGGTCGCGATGGCGGTCCAGGCGACGACCGAGCCGACGCCCAGAAGCTGCACACCGAATTGGGAGGCGACCGTCGCGCCTTCGGCCAGCCCGCCGCCGCCAAGCGCCTCGAGGGCAAGGAACGGCGCCGCCAGGGTGCCGAGAATACCGCCGACGCCATGGACCGCGAACACATCGAGCGAATCGTCGATTTTGATCAAATTCTTCACCCAGCCGACCGCGAATTGGCAAAGCAGACCGGCCACACCTCCGAGGATCAAGGCGCCCAGCGGGCCGACGAAGCCCGAGGCCGGGGTGATCGTGGCCAGACCGGCCACCATGCCGGTGACGATGCCGATCAAGCTCGGCTTGCCATAGCGCACCCATTCATATCCGGCCCAGGTGAGCGACGCCGCGGCGGCCGAGATATGGGTGACGGTCATGGCCATGCCGGCCCCGCCATCGGCGGCGAGCTGGCTGCCGGCATTGAAGCCGAACCAGCCGACCCACAGCATGGCCGCGCCGATCATCGTCAGGCCGGGATTGTGCGGCGGTTTCAGCTCCCTCGGGAAACCGCGCCGGGGGCCGAGCTCACGGGCGATCAGCAGGGCAGAGATGCCGGCAGTGGTATGGACCACGATGCCGCCGGCGAAATCCATCACGCCCATGCCGCCGAGCCAGCCGCCGCCCCACACCCAATGGGTCACCGGCGCATAGACCACCAGCAGCCAGACGGCGCTGAAGGCCAGCACGAAGGGAAAGCGCACCCGCTCCGGATAGGCGCCGACGATCAGCGCCGGCGTGATGATCGCGAAGGTCATCTGGAACATGAAGAACACGGTCTCGGGGATGGTGCCCGACAGCGAGTCGCGGCCAACGCTGAGCAGCGCCGCCTTTCCGAACCCGCCATAGATCGCCTGCGCCCCGCCGCCATCGCCGAAGGCGAAGCTGTAGCCAAGCAGGAGCCAGAGGATCGACATCAGGCAGGCCAACGCAAAGCAATGCATCATCACCGACAACACGTTGCTCGCCCTCACCAGCCCGGCATAGAACAGCGCCAGCCCCGGCAATGTCATGAAAAGCACCAGCACCGTGGATGTCAGCATCCACGCAGTATCCGCCCCGTTCATCGCGCTCCCCCGATCGTCAACGGCTTGCAACGCCATTGGTCGAGCCCGTTCATAAGGGCAGGGCCATTGTCCGGCAAGGCCGAATGTCCGCCAAATACTGGAATAATTCTAATAATTGCCTCCGGCCCGGCGAGTGGTGCACCATGGTAAGCAACAAGAAAAAGAACCCGAACAGGAGGAAACGACCCCATGTGCTACGTCTTCGCCGGACAGGATCCGGATTCCTACGCCTACCACACCCGCTCTGTGCGGCTGGGTGGGCACAGCACCAGCATCCGGCTGGAAGCCAAGTTCTGGACGATCCTGGAAGAGGTCGCGGCGGTGCAGGATCTGCCGATGTCGAAATTCCTGTCGCAGCTTTATGACGAGGCGCTGGAAATCCATGGCAATGTCGGCAACTTCGCATCGTTGCTGCGCTGCGCCTGCCTGGTTTATTTGAGCGGCGAAGCCAAGGACCGGATGATCGCCAGCGCCGCATAGAACCGCCGCAGGGCAACGATTCGACCGACCGGCCGGACCGCCCGAGAGGGTGCCGAATAGGCCTGTAGTATTCGAATAACACCACCCGCATGGCGGAAAGCGTTACGCTTTTGGTTGGTGCGGTAGCGTGTGCCCTCGGCACATCGATACCCGCCGGCATCGAGCGGCAGCACGGCCCGAGACTCCCGCGGAAAGTTTCCACCGGAGTTGGGGCCGGCAATGACAATAAGCCGCCGAGCAGATGGGAGGGTGACGGTGGCCAAGGCCATTCACTCAATGATCAGGGTCCTCGACGAGGACCGGGCGGTCGCGTTCTATCGGCGCGCCTTCGGCCTGGAGACCGCCGACCGCTTCGGCTTCGACGATTTCACGCTGGTCTATCTGCGCAATGACGACACGAATTTCGAGATCGAGCTGACCGTCAATCACGGCCAGACCGAACCCTATACCCATGGCTCCGGATATGGGCATCTGGCGGTGGCCGTGGGCGATCTGCCCAGCGAACACCGGCGCTTCGCGGAACTCGGCCTGGCGCCGACGGCGATCAAGGACTTCCATCGCGACGGCGCGCTGATGGCCCGCTTTTTCTTCGTTCAGGATCCGGACGGCTACAAGATCGAGGTGCTGCAACGGCACGGCCGCTACGGCTGACCGCTCGCGCAATGAGACCGACAAAGAAACAAAGAAAAGAACCAAGGGAGGAACCCATGCGGAAACTAGAACCCATGCGGAAACTGGAAAGGGGACCATCCGTCCCAAGACGGACATTCCTTGCCGCCGGCGGCGCCACGGCCTTCGGCGCCATGATGCTATCGGGCGGCATGGTGATCGGTCCGGACGCGGCCTGGGCGGTCGAGGTCAGCAATCTGAAGCCGGAAACCATGGGGACCCTGATTCAAATGGCGCGTGACGTCTACCCGCATGACCGGCTCGCCGACCGCTTCTACGTCGCCGCGGTGATGCCCTATGACGCCGCCGCCGGGGACGATCCGGCGCTTAAGGAATTGCTGGAAGACGGCGTCTCCCAACTCGATTCCACCGCCGCCGGGCGTTATGACCGCGCCCGCTATGTTGAGGTGAACACCGAGTTGGACCGGGTGATGATCCTGCGCGACCTGCAGTCCACGCCGTTCTTCCAGAAGGTCCGCGGCGGTCTGGTCACCGGGCTCTACAACAACAAGGAGCTGTGGCCGAAATTCGGATATGAGGGCTCGTCGGTCGAACATGGCGGATACATCGACCGCGGCTTCGACGATATCGACTGGCTGGATCAGGTTTAGTACCCACCATTATGAATGGATGACACGTATGACGATCTTGCAGCCCCTTCGGCCAGGAGAATGGTCCGCCGTGATGCAGCGCATCACAAGGGCTGCGCGACGCCGTCCGAAGGGGCTGCAAGGTCGCCCGGAGGGTCGTGTCAGCCATTCATGATGGGGGGTACTTGGGAGGGATTGAACCATGACTGCACCATATGATCTGACCGACGACAGCGTCGTCGTCATCATCGGCTCCGGCGCCGGCGGCGGCACTCTGGGCAATGAATTGGCCCAGAAGGGCATCGACACGGTGATCCTGGAGGCGGGCCCGCGCAACGAAATCGACGATTTCGAGAACGACGAATGGCCGATGTTCGTGAAGACGGCCTGGCTGGACAACCGCACCACTTCCGGCGATTGGCGAGTCTCACGGGACTTCCCCAATCTGCCGGCCTGGATCGTCAAGGGGGTCGGCGGCTCGACCGTGCACTGGGCCGGCGCATCCCTGCGCATCCAGGAGCATGAGTTCAAGGCCCGCACCAACTATGGCGAGATCGCCGGCGCCAATCTGCTGGACTGGCCGCTCACCCTGGCGGAATTAGAGCCCTACTACTCCCGCGCCGAGGACAAGATGGGGGTGACCGGGACCAACGGCATCCCGCGCCTGCCCGGCAACAACAACTACAAGGTGCTTGCCAAGGGCGCGGAGAAGCTGGGCTACAAGCGCTACCACTCCGGCAATATGGCGATCAACTCGCAGCCCCGCGACGGGCGCGGCAGCTGCCAGCAGATCGGCTTCTGCTTCCAGGGCTGCATGTCCGGGGCGAAATGGTCGACTCTCTATACGGAGATTCCCAAGGGCGAGGAGACCGGCCATCTCGAGGTCCGGTCCGGCGCCCAGGTGCTGCAGATCGAGCACGACGATGCCGGCAAGGTCACCGGCGTGGTCTACGCCGATGCCAGCGGGGCGACGCAACGGCAGAAGGCGCGGGTCGTCGCGGTGGCCGGCAACTCGATCGAGTCGCCGCGGCTGCTGCTCAACTCCGGATCGTCGATGTTCCCGGACGGGCTGGCCAATTCCTCCGGCCAAGTCGGCCGCAACTACATGCGGCACATGACCGGCAGCGTCTACGGCATCTTCGACAAGCCGGTCTACATGTATCGCGGCACGACCATGGCCGGGATCATCCAGGACGAGTCGGTCCACGACACGTCGCGGGGTTTCGCCGGCGGCTATGAGATGGAGACCCTGTCCCTGGGGCTGCCGTTCATGGCGGCGTTCCTCGATCCGGGCGCCTGGGGCCGGGAATTCGCCAGCGCGATGGACGGCTTCGATCACATGGCCGGCATGTGGCTGGTCGGCGAGGACATGCCGCAGGAAAGCAACGGCGTGACCCTGCATCCCGAGTTGAAGGACCAATTCGGCATGCCCATCCCCGATGTGCACTTCACCGATCACCCGAACGACATCGCCATGCGCGAGCACGCCTATGGCCAGGGCTCGGCCGTGTACGATGCGGTCGGGGCCGTGCGCAACTTCCACACTCCGCCCTACCCGTCGACCCACAATCTGGGCACCAACCGGATGAGCGAGCGGGCGGCGGACGGCGTCGTCAACAAGTGGGGCCAGTCCCACGACATCGCCAATCTGTTCGTCTCCGACGGCAGCCAGTTCACCACCGGTGCTGCGGAGAATCCGACCCTGACCATCGTCACCCTGGCGATCCGGCAGGCCGACTACCTCGCCGAACGCATGACGGCAAAGGACATCTAAACGGGGGACATCCGAACAAGGAACACAGCGAAAGGTCCGACTGGACCGGGGTCAACCGGTCGGGCCTATACTACGGTCGCCTTCGGGCGGCCGTTTTCTTGTCCGGGTTTGGCAAGGCCGTAATCTCGCCGCGTCCGGTAGGTTGAACTATGCCCCGAAAATAGTCACGGCCATGCCGACCAGGAAGCAGACGATTGACACAAAGGATGGTCTGCAGCGCAGCCACTATGAGCCCAACAACCGACCCATCAGAAGCAGAGCGTGATGGACCGTTCGTGACCCTGAGCCGACATTGGTCAAGGCCAGTGCAGCCGCGCTCGCCGACTAGCGTGAAGGGAGCCCAGAATATAGGATGTGTGTACCGTGAGCGGCTCAAGGCCGTGCTCGTGTCGAGAATCAGCGTACCAAAGCATGTCTGGCGGGCGAGGATTGTTCTGCTGAGCGGGAATGGCGTCGGCACGATTGGAATCCGGCGGCGGTTGGGGGATTAACCTGGACATGTCGAACCGGTCCGAACGCGAGCACGGGACAACTGGAGATACGGCCAATATCTCTGCTTGGCTAGTGAAAGAGGGCCTAAGAGGGGCGACACAGACCGCCTTGCTACAGGGTTTCTGTGAGAGGCTTGTTGCTGCCGGTATCCCCCTTCAGCGCGCGCACGCATCCCAACGCGCGCTCCATCCCGTGTTCGGGGCGGTGGGCTTCGACTGGCACCGCGAAGATGGTCGAGCCACCCGGGAGGAGTATGCTCGCGTTTCCGAGCCACACGACGGGTGGCTCACAAGTCCTTTCTACTACATGCTCCAAAAGGGCATTTCGGAACTGCGCGAACGCCTGTTTGACGGAAACGAACCTACCCGGTTTCCCGTTCTGGAGGAATTCCGTGCCCAAGGCGCGACCGATTATCTCGCCTCGGCAATCTTCTTTGGGCAGGCGACGACCGGTCCAGGCACCGACCCGGACGATCCTCCTGAGGGCATGATCTCGTCCTGGACCAGCGACGCGCCCAACGGATTTTCGGATAGCGACATCGGCACGATAAAGGAACTGCTGCCGGTACTGGGTCTTGCCCTGAAGTCAGCGTCGAGCTACCGGACTGCCCATGATCTTCTTGCCGTGTATCTCGGTCGTGACGCCGGAGAGCGGGTGCTGTCGGGAGATATCCAGCGGGGCTCGCTCGACACCATCCGCGCGGTCATCTGGTATTTCGACTTGCGGGCCTTCACCAAGCTCGCCGAAACGACGCCCGGCGACCTGATGATCGCCATGCTGAACGATTATTTCGGCGCCGTCGTCGGGGCTGTGGAAGCCTACGGCGGCGACGTGCTCAAGTTCATGGGAGACGGGCTTCTCGCAATCTTCAAGTTCGCCGACGACGACAGTGCCTGCTGCTCGCGGGCGATTGCCGCCGCGGATGAACTACTCGGCACCATGGCGACGATCAACGACCGTCGCCGGGCGGAGGACTTGGTTCTCACCAATTTCAGCCTCGCGCTTCACATTGGCGACTTGATGTACGGCAATATCGGCGCCGAGGACCGTCTCGACTTCACTGTGATCGGGCCCGCGGTCAACATGACATCGCGCATTCAGGCCATGTGCCGCCCCCTGGAACAGGACCTGATCATCTCCGCTGCCATGGCCGGATCGGCGGTGCGCGAACGCAAGCGGATCGTCTCCATAGGCCGGTATGTCCTGCGGGGAATCCCCGAGCCCCAGGAGTTGTTCACCCTCGTCGCACCCGAATACGCGGCGAAATAAGCTCCGACCGGGGGTCAATACCAAGGGACAGCATGCCGTCTCCGACAGGACCAGCCGAACCAAATCCGCTTGGCTATTGGGTGCCGACGGGCTTGGCAGCGTCGATCGGAGCGTGGTGCCCCTGCCGGTTCTCTCAGCTACGCATCGAAGTTCCAGATATCGCGGTGCAGCCGCCAGGTGCCGTCGCCCCCGCGCTTCCACACCGACACATACTTGCCGGTCCACTGCACGCGGCCACCGTTCTCGCCAGGGACTGTCGCACGGATGGTGCCTACCTCGTTAGCCACATCGCCGAAAACATCGACCTCCTGCGTGGTCAGCATTACATCGCGGACGTCCGCATCAATGAGTGCTTGCCAGGCGCCTTGAATTCCTTCGCGGCCATTGATCCTCGCTGCATCGGGCGGCAGCAAGGCGGCGTCATCTGTGTAGTGAGCAGCCACAGCCGCCGCGTCGCCGCCGTTCAGGCTCTTCGAAAATGTCTTGAGTATCGCCTCGATGCTGTCTCGTGCCGTGGTCATGGCGTTTTGCTCCCCCATGGTCGCACATCCTTGCGCGGAACGTCCTCTTCCGTGGTCCAAAGCCGGGCCCGGCGAGGCCGAGCATCGCCGGCGTAATTCCCTCAAGGGATTTCGACGATCTCTGACTTCAGCTTCTCGTGAAAGCTCATCACTTCGCCTTTTTCCTGCTCCGGCACTCCGAAGGACTCCAGGGTCTCGGTCAGATGGGTCATCGCGCGCTTCCAGTCATCTTCGTCGAGGCGCATGCCAACATGCACGGGCTTCATGTCACGGCCCGTGTAAACCATCGGTCCGCCCAACGACGCGCACAGAAAATCGACCAGCAATTGTTCCTCGCGCGCGATCCCGTCCGCGCCCCTGTGGTCGTAGAAACGGCGCAGCTTGTCGTCACCTTTGATCCGCACCATCAATGCGGCTACGACGGCCGCGATGGCGTCATACCCGCCCAGGCGTTGGTAAAGAGACTTGTCCGACATGCTAAGTATCCTCCCTATGGTGGCCGGTCCGGCTGGATCAATGGCTCGCATCGCGCAGCGAAGGGCGAACGCCAAGATTCTCCGCTACTATCCTTCAAAACGCGCTCGCGGTCGGCGTCACGGATATGTTTGACGAACTCGGCCTGATTTTGCTCGATCTGGGCAGCTTCGGCCAGGATTTGATCAACGCTGGTTGCCGGCAGGATCGCCGCGCCACAGGCAAGGACCGCCGGATTATCCGAATAAACCCCAATACTGAAAGCTCTAATGTGCCTGTGAACCGTGGGTGCGGTGGACCTACAGCAACGGCGATTTGTCAAGCCGATGGCCCTGGCCCCGACATGTCCCGCCAAAATGGACGACTGGGTCTACGTTCGCGGCTATCCGGTGCTGCACGAGTAGCGACTGTCATCGTTCAGCCCGCTGCCGCTAAGGTGCCGTGGAAGCGAGTTTGCCTCGGATCCGATCGAAGGGCCGGGGCTGGCGCCCGAGAGTGTTCTGAATCTCTGATCGCATTCTGAGGCGACGATGATCGTATTCAATGTCGCCTCATGGCTATCAGCACGCCTCAACGGCCGCACGCGAGCATGGCCGCTCTGCGGCAAGCCGACTTTCGAACCGAAACGTCAGCTTCTCATCTGATTGCGTCGACTTACTCTCTGGCTGCGGACCCGCTATCAGAGGGCGCCCAGAACCGCTGGCGACCCCAACCGAAGGTCGGGGAGCCTTTCTGTACTCTGAGCGTCCGCAATGTGGCCGGCCGTCTGGCCGTCCCACCAGATCAGCGGCTCTGTCATTTTTCGCGGTGCCAAAGTACGATTTTCGAGCAATCTCATAGAGGTGGGGACATGATCAGATTTCGCTACATTGTCAACGACGTGAATCAAGCCGTCGCCTTCTACACGTCGCATCTTGGATTTCGCCTTGAGCAGCAGTTCGGACCGGCCTTGGCGATACTGCAGCGTGAAGAATTTCACCTTTTGGTCGCTGGCCCGAAGGCATCGGCGTCGAGGCCTATGCCTGATGGCTCCAAGCCTGCATCTGGTGGCTGGAGCCGGATCGTCATCGACGTGGAGGACTTGGCTGATATCGTCACGAAACTTCGTGTTGAAGGTGTCAAGTTCCGCAATGAGATAGTCGTGGGGCCGGGTGGGAGCCAAATCCTGTGCGAGGATCCCTCCGGAAACCCGATCGAACTCTTTCAGCCCGCTTGAGCAGCGAACTGGACAGGTGTCGCTCCTCGTCTTCAACTTCAGTGCAAATGCCCCATGTGCAAATAGAGGATGTCAGCAGTTGGCGGTGACCGCTCGATTCCAGATGATTTCTGTTGGTGGCTAAAAAGCGCCCGTTTGGTCGGGCCCATACTACGGTCGCCTTCGGGCGGCCGTTTTCTCGTCCGGGGTCCTAGAGCCCGATCCGGCTATGCCCGCGACATGTCCGGATTTTCGATTGGCTCAAAAAAATACGCGACGTCTATGTCGACCAAGACAGAGAATTGGCGGCCTCCATGAATGCGCCTAACGCCGCTGATCGGCGCCGGCCGCCAACCGTGACCAGCTCGACGGTCCGCTGGATTTCCGGGTCGCGTGTCGGTCGGGACTCCACACCATCAACGCTGATCGAATGCTCCGGGACCAGGCACACGCCGAGACCGCCCCGCACCATGTTCTGGATCCAATCCTCGCGGGCGCTCCTGTATGCCACTTCGATCTCGACCCCGCGCTCCTCGAGCAGGTCGAACCAGATGCTTCGAAATTCGCAGTTGAGCCGGTCGAGATAGGCCTCGCCGTCGAAGGCCGAGATCGCAACCCGGCGCATCTTGGCAAAACGGTGGCCCGGTGCGAAGGCCACCACCATCCGCTCGGTGTAGAGATAGAGCGCGTCGAAGCGTTCGTGCAGCGGAACCGGCAATCCCAGGAGCGAGACATCGAGGGTGCCGTTCAGCAGGCCGTCGGTCATCTCATCCGGCGAGGTTTCGTGCAGATTGATCTCGACCCCGGGGTTGTTCCTCTGAAACGACGCCAGCACGCCCATGACACGGGCCGGGCCGATGGTGCACATGACCCCAATATTGAGGGTCGCTTTCTCAAGGTTGAGTAGCTGCCGCGCCGCCTTCCGCGCCTCGTGGGTTTGCTGGCTGATGAATGTGAAGCGCGTGCGCATCTCGCGACCCAACTCGGTCAACTGCATATGGCGGCGCTCCCGATGAAATAGCGGGCCGCCAAGATCGTCCTCGAGTTTCTTGATCGCCCGGGTCAGGGTCGGTTGGGTGACGAAGCACTGCTCGGCGGCCTTGGTGAAATTCAAGGTATCTGCCGCCGCCAGAAAATAGCGGATCTGGTAGAGCTCCATATCCGCCCCCGAAATTCGATCGGATATTGGAACCTATACAAGGCGCGTATGCAAACGATTTGCCATTGGCATTTCCCTTTACTGGCGGGCCAAAGCCACACTAGCTCACTCGGATCGTTTCATCTCGCAAGCACTACAACAACGGTGCGGCAATCCATTTTTGTCATTTGGCGAGACGCGTTTCCGAGCAGTGCGGCCATATGCGCCGACTGTCCCTGCGGGGCCATCTGTCGAGCTTCGAACTCGGGCTACCCCGCAACACCCGCCAAGGAGCTAAGTCCATGAAGTTTCAAATATTCCTGTCCAGATCGGCATTCTTCGCCTCAATCGCCCTACTCACATTTGCCATCGCATCGCCTCCAACCGCCTATGCCCAGGAAATGACGCTCTATGAGCGACTGGGTGGGTATGACGCCATTTCCGCGGTCGTCGACGATTTCGCCGGCAAACTTTTCACCGATCCGGTCGTCGGCAGTCGATTCTTTGGCATGAGCGACGATTCGCGCGAGGGCTTCCGACAGAAGAACAAGAACCTCATGTGCAGAGCCACCGGCGGTCCCTGCCAGATCATCAGCCGTCCTGCCGCCGTGACCCATGGCGGGCTGGGTATCAAGGCAAGCGAGTTCAACATCGTGGTCAACCATCTGGTCGACAGCCTCAACAGTTTCGAAGTTCCCGAAAGGGAGATGCAGGAGCTCCTGGCGATTGTCGCCACCCTCCGGCCCGGCATCGTGGAAGTTGAAGACCTGATGTAGTCGGGTTCACGGCCAGTGCTCTGTCAATGGGACGACGCGGTATCACGCGTCCAATCCGCAGCAGAGAAAGTCCGACCGCATTCGCGCCGACGATTGCTCAATACCGAAAGGCCGATGGATTTCCTTCCCGTGACCTGGGCCGCGACAGTGTCCGCGGCCCGCCATTTCCTTCTCCGTTAAAGGAGCTTGTCATGCACTACGATCAATTCTTCGCCGATCATTTGAATGACCTCCGCCAGGAAGGGCGTTACCGCATCTTCGCTGATTTGGAGCGGCAAGCCGGAAACTTCCCAACCGCGTGCTACCACAACGATGACCGGCTCGACGATGTCACTGTCTGGTGCAGCAATGACTATCTGGGCATGGGGCAGAATCCCGATGTCCTGGCTGCGATGGCCGAGGCCATGTATGCCTGTGGCGCCGGTGCGGGCGGCACACGAAACATCTCGGGCACCAATCACCATCACGTCCAACTAGAACGCGAGATTGCCGATCTCCATGGCAAGGAGTCGGCCCTGCTGTTCACGTCGGGCTATGTTGCGAATATGACCGCGCTGAGCACGCTATCGGCACAGATACCCAATTGCGCGGTTTTCTCGGACGCCATGAACCACGCATCGATGATCGAGGGCATCCGGCATGGCAGGGCGGAGAAATTCATCTTTCGGCACAACGATCCGAGCGATCTGGAGCGGCTGCTCAATGAGGTCGACCCCGGTCGGCCGAAAATCGTCGTCTTCGAGTCGGTCTATTCGATGGATGGCGATATCGCGCCGATCGCCGAGATCTGCGACGTCGCCCGACGATACGGCGCGCTTACCTATCTCGACGAAGTCCACGCTGTCGGGATGTACGGAGCGTCCGGGGCCGGTATCGCCGAGCGGGATGGCGTCGCGGATCGGATCGACGTGATCCAAGGCACGTTGGCGAAGGCCTTTGGTGTCCTGGGCGGCTATATCGCCGCGTCGGCCAATTTGGTCGACTTTGTGCGGTCTTGTGGATCGGGCTTCATCTTCACGACAGCCCTGCCGCCGGCCCTCGCGGCAGGTGCCTTGACCAGCATACGATTGCTGCGGAACAACCAGGCAATTCGAAAACGTCACCAGGAACGGGCACAGCGCCTGAAAGCGGCTCTGCGCGCCATTTCCATTCCGGTGTTGCCATCGACCTCTCACATCGTCCCGGTTCTGGTGGGTGACGCTGGGCTTTGCAGGCAGATCAGCGATGAACTGCTTGCCGACCATAGGATCTACGTCCAACCGATCAATTACCCGACCGTGCCGCACGGTACCGAACGCCTGCGCTTCACGCCGTCACCGCTCCATGACGACGCGGCGATCGACCGCCTGGCGGCGGCGCTCAACGATGTCTGGGCACGCCGCTGCATTCCGCTTGCTGCCTAGGGCCAGATCCGAAATCACCTGTCTGACCGGACCCGCCGGATGAGCGGCGCCCCCGCCTCGTACATTTGTGTCGGGAACCGCCCGCCCAGTTCGTCTAATCTACACAGACGACGACTTTCGCGGGGGAAACGGCCATGCTCTACACCATGTTGATCTATCAGGCCGGCGATGTGGCGGCGTCCGTTACCGACGAGGACCAGCAGGCGTGCTATGCCGGCCATCGCAAGCTGCAGGAGCGCAGTAAATCCAGCGACGCCTTTCGGGCGGCCAATGAGCTGGTCTCCGTCGACGCGGCCACAACGGTGCGATGGTCGGACGGCAAGCCGATGATCATCGACGGGCCGTTCGCCGAGACCAAGGAACAGCTCATGGGGCTGTATGTGATGGAGTGCGGCAGCCTCGACGAGGCGATCGACTACGCCAAGGACATCCCCCTGCTGGGCGAAGGCTGCATCGAGATCCGGCCGATTTCCTATTTCGAAGGACCGTCGAAAGGTTAGGCGCCTGTTATGGCCGGCATGCAGACCGAAGCGGCACGACTACGCGCGGCCCAGCCCAAGGCGCTGGCGACCCTGATCCGCCTGCTCGGCAGTATCGATATGGCCGAGGATGCCCTGCAGGAGGCCTTCGCCCGGGCGCTGGAGGTCTGGCCCAAGCGCGGCGTGCCGGACAATCCGGTGGCTTGGCTGGTGACCACCGGGCGCAACCACACCGTCGATCAGATCCGCCGCCGGTCGCTGGAGGCGCGCCATGTGGAATCGCTGATCGCCGAGGCGCCCCAGCATACAGCCGGCGACGGCCCGGAAGACTTGCTGCGCGGCCATGTGGAAGACGATCTGCTGCGGCTGATCTTCACCTGCTGCCACCCGGCCCTGGCGCCGGAAGCCCAGATCGCCCTGACCCTGAAGACCATTGCCGGGCTGTCGGTGGAGGAGATCGCCAACGCCTTCCTGGCCGCGCCGAAGACCATGGAACAGCGGCTGACCCGCGCCAAGCGCAAGATCAGCGTCGCCGGCATCCCTTACGAGGTGCCGCCTCCGGCGAAACTGCCCGAACGCCTCGGCGCGGCCCTGGCGGTCGTCTATCTGATCTTCAACGAGGGCTACAGTTCTTCGGCCGGCGACCGGCTGATCCGGGCCGAGGTGTGTAACGAGGCGATCGGCCTCGGCCGGCTTCTGGTGCGCCTGTTCCGCGCCGAGCCCGAGGTCGAGGGGCTGCTGGCGTTGATGCTGCTGCATCACTCGCGGCGGCGCGCCCGGCTCGACGAAGACGACGGCATCGTCACGCTCGACGACCAGGACCGGACCTTGTGGGACAAGGCCGCCATCGCCGAGGGCCGCGCGTTGGCCGAGCGGGCGCTGCGACGCCGGCAGCCCGGGCCGTATCAAATCCAGGCGGCGATCGCCGCGGTGCATTGCAGCGCCGCACGGGCCGAGGACACCGACTGGCAGGAAATCGCGTCCCTCTACGCCGCGTTGGAGCACCACCAATTCTCCCCGGTCGTCACCCTGAACCGCGCCGTGGCGGTCGCCAAGGCCGATGGGCCGGAGGCCGGGATCGCGCTGCTGCGGACTCTCGAGGACTCACCGGACATGCAGCGCTATTCGTATTTTCACGGCGCGATGGCCGCGCTGTTGGCCGAAAGCGGCCACCCTAAAGATGCCGCCGCCGCCTATGACCGGGCCCTGGCGCTGATCCAGAATCCTAGCGAGCGCGCGTTTATCCGCTCCAAGAAAGCGGCTTTGCGATAATTATCATGCCCTGTCGGCAATCGCCAGCCGCGTTCGTCTAGTGAGTATCGGCGTCGATTGGTGCCGGCACGATTGGGACAACTCTGAACATTAAGGGAGAAGACGAGATGAGCGATGCGATGCAGACCCACGGTGCCTTCAGCTGGTGCGAGTTGCGGGCGGCCGACGCCGACGCGGCGAAGGCGTTCTACACCAGCGTTCTGGGCTGGGAGACCGAGGCCATGGATATGGGGAACGGCGTCTATACGGTGCTGAAGGTCGGCGGCCAGCCGATCGGCGGCATCATGGCCAACCCGGTGCCCGGGGCGCCGGCCCATTGGATGAGCTATATCACCGTCGACGATGTCGACAAGCGCATCGAGCAGGCACAGGCAGCGGGCGGTGAGTTGTTGATGCCGGCCATGACCGTGCCGGGCGTCGGGCGCATGGCCACCATCGCCGATCCCGGCGGTGCGGCGATCTCCATGATCACCTATGAGCCCAAGGACGGCTAAACGGGGCCCGTCCTCGTAGGATCGGCTTTGTTACTGCTTCGGGTCGGCATCGATTTGCCGACCCGAAGCCACCTGAAACCGAGTAGAGGGATCCGGGCATGACGACTGTCTTTTCCGGCGGCTGCGCCTGCGGCGCGGTGCGCTACGACAGCACATCCGACCCGATGGTCGCCGGCCACTGTCAGTGCCGCGCCTGCCAGCATGCCAGCGGTACCGGCCATGCCTCCCACATCATGGTGCCAAAGGACGCCCTGACGGTTCGTGGCGAAGTGCGGTTCTACGATTCGCCGGCCGACAGCGGCAACATGGTCAGCAGAGGCTTCTGTCCGACCTGCGGTTCGCCGGTCCTGTCGCACAATAGCGGGTTTCCCGACCATGGCTTCCTGCGGGCGGCCAGTCTTGACGACCCGGGCCTGTTTCGGCCAACGATGGTCGTCTACACGGGGACGTCCCAGCCCTGGGATCGCATTGACCCGGCGTTGATGGCCTTCGAGACCCAACCGGACGCCATACCCGGCACCTGACTAACTTGGATCGGCACCTGCCAAGGAGTGAGCATCGATGAGCAAATTCGCCGGATTCTCGAAGGATTTCTTCGGTTTCTTCACCGATCTGTCGAAGAACAACAACCGGGAGTGGTTCGCCGAGAACAAGGACCGGTACCGCGCCACCGTGGTCGATCCAATCTGCGGTTTCATCGAAGAGATGGCGCCTCGGCTGGCCAAGATTTCCCGGCACTACGTGGCCGACCCGCGCCCTAATGGCGGGTCGATGTTCCGCATCTATCGCGACGTCCGCTTCTCAAAGGACAAACGGCCCTACAAGGAACATGGCGCGTGCCAGTTCCGCCACGAGGCCGGCAAGGACGCCCATGCGCCCGGCTTCTATGTGCATATGGCGCCTGACGAGGTGGTCTTTGGAGGCGGCACCTGGAAGCCGCCGAGACCGGAGCTGGAGCGCATTCGAAAGGCGATCGCCGACAATCACGGCGGATGGCGCAAGGTGGTCGAGGACAGGGCGCTGGTCGACTGCTTCGGCGCGGTCAAGGGCAGCGGGCTCAAACGCCCGCCCAGGGGCTTCGAACCCGAACACCCCTATATCGAGGACATCAAGCGCGAAAGCTTTTTCGCCATGCATCACACCGATGCCGCCGAGGCGATGCGGCCGGATTTCGCCGACCGGGTCGAGCATGCCTTCCGCTCATCGACACCGCTGATGCGGTTCCTGACCAAAGCGCTGGATACGCCGTTTTAGAAGGCGGGGATTGAACGAAATACCCCTCTCCCCTTGCGGGAGAGGGAGGGACCCGCGCATCAGCGTGGGAGGGTGAGGGGGCTGAAATAAAGGCTTCGCGCGGCTCCGCCGCGAGACCCCTCACCCGGATCGCAAGGCGATCCGACCTCTCCCGCAAGGGGAGAGGTGACCATTGCAGTCGATTGTAATTACCCAGCCACCAGATAGTGCACGTTGAACAGTCGGTCCGCATCGGTCCACACCGACTCAGCCCGCCAGCCGGCGGCGGCGGCCAGGGCGTGGAAGGTCTCGACCGTGTATTTGTGCGAGTCCTCGGTATGGATCGTCTCGCCGTGCTGGAACTCGAAGGGTTGGCCGGCGATCGTGACCCTCTGATGCCGGTTGCTGACAAGGTGCATCTCGATACAAGCCCGCGCGGCGTTGTAGCAGGCGTGGTGGGCGAAGCCGTCGAGCGCGAAATCGCCGTCCAGCTCGCGATTGATCCGGGCGAGGATGTTCAGGTTGAACTCCGCCGTCACGCCACGGGAATCATTGTAGGCCGCGTTGAGAATCGCGGCGTCCTTCTGCAGATCGACGCCGATCAGCAATCCGCTCCCCGCGCCCAACAGCCTCGCTACCTGCTTCAGGAACGCCGCCGCCTGGGTCGGGGCGAAATTGCCGATGGTGGACCCGGGGAAGAAACCGGTCAGCCGGCCGCCCGGCAGGTCCGGCGGCAAAAGCACAGGCCCGCTGTAATCGGCGCAGACCGGCACCACCGCCAATCCCTCATAGTCGTCCGCAAGCGCCCGAGCCGCCGCGACCAGATGATCCCGCGAGATGTCGATCGGCACATAGGCCGACAGCGAACTCAGCGCATCCACCAGGATGCGGATCTTGACGCTGGACCCGCTGCCGAATTCGACCAGGGTCGCGTCCGGCCCGATCGCCTCGGCGATCTCACCGGCGTTCTCTCGCAGGATGCCGATCTCGGTCCGGGTCGGATAATATTCCGGAAGTTCGCAGATATCGTCGAACAGCTGCGAGCCTTCCGAATCGTAGAAGAATTTCGCCGGCAGGCGCTTCTGCGGGCCGGAGAGCCCGCCCAGCACCGCGGCGCGGAATTCCTCCACCGCCGGCTCCAGATCGTGGAAGCCGTGCAATTGCCCAAGGTCCATTGCCGTTGCCCGCATCATGCATCCTCCGCCAGGCGCAGGCCCATGAACTGCCAGCGCTGATGCGGGTAAAAGAAGTTCCGATATGTGGCCCTTGTATGGTCGGTCGCCGTGGCACAGGAGCCGCCGCGCAGGATCATCTGATTGCACATGAACTTGCCGTTGTACTCACCGACCGCGCCTTCCGGCGGCTTGAAGCCCGGATAGGGGGCATAGGGAGTCTGGGTCCACTGCCACACATCGCCATACATCTGGCGCGGCCCGCCGCCGCCCGGATCGGGCAATGGACGCAGCAATCCGCTGCCGACGAAATTGCCGATCACCGGCAAGTCGGCGGCGGCCACTTCCCACTCGGCTTCGGTTGGCAGACGATAGCCGGCCCATCGGGCAAAGGCTTCGGCTTCATAGAAGCTGACATGGCAGACCGGCGCGTCGGCTTCCACCCGGCTGCATGCCGGCCAGGGTCATGGTATGCCAGGCACCATCACGCCGTTCCCAATAGCCCGGCGCCTCCCAGCCCTCGCGCTGCACCGTCGCCCAGCCATCGGACAGCCAGAGCTGCGGCACCGTGTAGCCGCCATCCTCGACGAAACCCGTCCACTCGGCATTGGTGACCACCCGGGTGGCCAGCCGGTAGGGCCGCAACAGGATCTCGTGGCGCGGCCCTTCGCTGTCGAAGGCGAAGCCCCGGCCATCATGTCCGATTTGGCGGATCCCGCCCTCGAACGAGGCCCAGGACAGCGGCTCAGACACCCCGGCCGAGGCCGGCCGATACGGGCCATAGGCCGGGCGGATCGGATTGCACGAGAAGGCATGCAGGATGTCGGTCAGCAACAACTCCTGATGCTGCTGCTCATGATTGATTCCGAGCTCGACCAGGGTGGCGATGGACGGCCAGTCCTTCGCATCGGCAGTCGCCATCAGTTCGGCCATGGTTGCGGTGACATGGGCCCGATAGGCCATCACCTCATGCACCGCCGGCCGCGTCACCATGCCGCGCCGCGGCCGGGCGTGCCTGGGGCCGGCGGTCTCATAATATGAGTTGAACAGAAACGCAAAATCCGGATGGAACTGCCGATAGGAGTCGGCGAATTCGGTCAGCAGGAACGTCTCGAAGAACCAGGTCGTGTGCGCCAGATGCCATTTGCTCGGGCTGGCATCCTCCATGGACTGCACCACCTGATCCTCCGGCGCCAGATCGGCGGTCAGGGATTCGGTAGCGGCGCGGGCGGATTGGAAGCGTTGGATCAGCGATTCGCGGTCAGCCAGGCCGCGCGACAGCACCGGCTCGGAAGCGGCGGAAATCTGGGCCATCGTGGAAACTCCATTGCATGGCCGAGGCGCCCGGCCGAGGCCGGCTGTACAGCTCTCGACTGTAGGCGGCGGCCGCATACTACCGAAATGCCCGATGGTGCACAACCGCACATATGTTGCGCAGTGTAAGCGAATATGCGCTATCTCGTGATATTACGCCTCAAATGTTGCGATTTCACTACAGGTGGATGACAGGGTCGTCGGGCCTTATATCCCACCGTCCCAGCGTCGGGCAGACAGGCGCCGGATTGTGAGTAGGATAGGCGAAGAGGGCGGTCACAGTCGGCTTGCGGTGGCCGGCCCATCTGGGGAGACAGATCATGAAACGCTCCGAGATAAACACCATCATGCGCGACACCGAGGCCTTCCTGGCCGAACAGAATTTTCACCTGCCCCCTTTCGGGCGCTGGAACGCAGAGGATTGGGCCGGCAAGGGCGAAGAGATTTCGGAGATCATCGACCACCGGCTCGGCTGGGACATCACCGATTTCGGGCGCGGCGATTTCCGGCGCTCCGGCCTGGTGCTATTCACCATCCGCAACGGATCGCCGGAGAATGTGAAGACCGGCACCGGCAAGACCTATTGCGAGAAGATCGCCGTCATCGACCGCGATCAGGACTGCCCATCCCATCATCACTGGGTCAAGGTGGAGGACATCATCAATCGCGGCGGCGGCACCCTGGCGATCCAACTCCACAACGGCAATGAGGACGGATCCTTCGCCGAGACCGACGTCACGGTCAGCATGGACGGCGTCCGCCGCACCGTCGCCGCCGGCGAGACAATCCTGCTGGGCACCGGCGAGAGCATCACCCTGATGCCCTATTGCTACCACCGGCTCTGGGGTCACGACGGGCGGGTGCTGTTCGGCGAGGTCTCGGTGGTCAATGACGACGCCAACGACAATCGTTTCCACGAGCCGGTCGGCCGCTTCCCGGAGATCGAGGAAGACGAGCCGCCCTACCGCCTCCTGGTCGGCGACTACCTGCGGTAGGGCATTATTTCTCGACCTGGCTCGCTTTGTCCCCGATCGTTGGGATCAATTGAGCGAACGCGGCAGGTCTTCCGACTGGTAGAATGATATGTGATGTTCATCCGGATCAGCGATATCTGCGGTCCAGCCACCCGGCGCATGGCTCACGGGTGTGACGATCTTGACACCTTTCTCCGATAGCGTTGAAACAATGTCGTCTATTCCTCCTTCGGGGATATCGAAAACGACCACTGGTGAGTTTCCCGGGCGGGGCTCCTGTTTGAAGAAAACCAGACTTACGTCGTTCGCCATGTTGGCCATGAGCCAATCGTTGCCCTCGCCGTCATCGCCCATCCGCTGAATATCCAGACCAAGCACATCGCGATAAAATGCCTCGGTCTTGTCGATGTCACTGACGTAGTACGAAATGGCGTCGACCTTGCTTTTTCCCAGCATGTTTTCACTCCTTGGAAGATGGTTCTGTAACCCTCTGTTGCCGCGGCCTCCCGTCTTGTGAGGTCACCATAAAAAGATTCCCGTCCGGGTCATGGCTGGCAAACACCACGTCTTTGTGCCAAGCAATCTGTAGCAACGCTCGCCTGATGCGACCAAAGGCGAGCGTGCCATTCAAACCCGGAAACCCTGTTACGCAACCACCTCCGGCATCGCGCCAACGCCGTTTGATCTGGACGATGCGCTGGCGCAGAGCGGTATCGGATATGTTCAGCAACCAAGAAATCTCCGCTTTGGTATGACCGGTCAAGGCCAAGAGCGCGGTGGTGCGAAGTCGCTTCGGCAGACTTCTGGCAAAATCCGTGACCAGAATTGCGTCCTCGGACTGGAAACCGTCCATCCAAATGGCTGAAGCCTCGCGGTTCCTTCGCCTGACCGCAGACCGCGCGTCGAAGAGCGCTCTTTTTCGCAACGCACCGTGCAACCAACGCCGGTTATCGGCGCAAGACATATCGGCGCGGCCTGCCTCGACAGCCGCGAGCAAGACTGTCTGAAGAAGGTCTTCGGCCTCATCGACACGCTTGCTCACTCTCCGAGCGAACCTGAGGAGTTCAAGATAGGACCGATTGCGTGTTGCTTTCTCGACCATGCTGAAAACTACTCTGTTTGGAATATCCCGACATCGCAGTAATGAAGCGCAACGCCGTCCAGCAAGGTATTTCTTATCGTGGCGGTCTGCGCGGCCGACGACCGACACCCTTATGCAACCCGCGAAAATCCCATATCCTCTTGGAAACGGCCCCAGGCATGGCGGCCGGAGCGACGGGAGGAAGACAATGCATACTTCATTCAAGACAGCGGCGACGGCGGCCGCCCTGGCCGGGCTGTTTCTGGCCGGCGGTGTCGCCCAGGCGGCGGATCTGACGTTCTGGAGCTGGCGGCAGGAGGACAAGGCCGCCTATGAGGAGATCATCGCCGATTTCGAGGCGAGCCATCCCGGCACCAGCGTGACCTTCGAAGCCTTCGAGGCGCAGAACTACCAGACTGTCCTTTCGACGGCGCTTGCCGCCGGCAGCGGCCCCGACATCGTTCATGTCCGGGCCTATGGCAATCTGGAAACCGCGGCGGCGCCTGGCTATCTGCGGCCGATCGCCGATGGCGAGATACCGGCCCTGGCGGCTTTCCCGGAAGCGTCGATCCAGGCCGAGACCATGCGGTCCGACGGCAATCTCTATGCCGTTCCCTTCGCCTCGCAGACCCTGGTGATCTACTACAACACCGATATTTTCGCCGCCAACGGGCTGTCGGCGCCGGAGGATTGGGACGGTTTCCTGGCCACCCTGGCCGCCCTGAAGGATGCCGGGGTGATCCCCATGGCCAATGGCACCGCCACCGCCTGGCAGAATGAGATCCTGGTCGGAACCGTGGTGCCGAGCTTCTATGGCGCCCAGTTCGAGGCCGATATCGTGGCCGGCACCGCGACCTTCGAAGACGACCGTTTCGTCGGCGCCCTGGAAAAACTGCTGGAGATCCGCGACTACCTGCCGACCGGCTATACCGGCATCGACTATGGCAGCGCCCAGCAGCTTTTCCTCACCGAACGGGCCGCCATGTTCGCCGGCGGGTCCTGGGAGATCGCCAATTTTCGTCGTCAGAACCCGGATCTGAACTTCGACATCATGCCGAGCCCGGCGCCCGCCGCCGGGGCACCACGGCTGGTCTCGACCTTCTTCGACGGCGGCTATGCGATCAACGCCAATAGCGAGCATGAGGAGGAGGCCTTGGCATTCCTGCGCTATGCGGCCTCCAAACCGTTCGGCAACAAGCTCGTATCCCTGCTCGGCAATGTGTCACCGGTGCCCGGCGTCGCTTTCGACGACCCGCTGCTCAGCAAGGTCGCCGCGTTCAACCAAAGCGCCGCCTCCTATCTGATGCTGGTGCATTTCCGCTATGAGGAGCCGAGCGGATCTGTGCTGCTGCAGCAAGGCGTGCAGAAGATGATGGCCGGCCAGGCGACACCGCAAGAGGTGGCCGCCGAGGTCACACAGGGCATCGCCACCTACCACGCGCCGTTCCGGAACTGACACCCGCTGCGGAACAGGACGCCGTGACCAAAGCCCCCTCACCCTCCCAACGCTGCGCGTCGGGTCCCTCCCTCTCCCACAAGGGGAGAGGGGTCTCATCAGTGGCGTCGGATTGTTACTCCTCTCCCCTTGTGGGAGAGGAAGGGGCCCGTGGCGAAGCCATGGGAAGGTGAGGGGGCTTCCGAAAACCTCCGGCCGTCCGGCGCGGCGTTCGGCCAGAGCCCAAAAATAATGCCCAACCGCCATCGTCTGAGGCGCGCCGCCTGGATCGGGTTTCTGATCGTGCCGCCGATGGCGGTGATGCTGGCCTTCGTGGTGGTGCCGATGGTCAGCGCGCTGACCTACAGCCTGTATGATTGGAACGGGCTGGCCCGGGGCGAGTTCGTCTGGTTCGAGAACTTCCGCAAGATCCTGCTGCAGGAGCCGTTCAGTTCCTGGACCTGGAACGCCTTCCGGCACAATGTGATCGTCTTCTGCGCCATCATGGTCGTGCAGAACGGCACCGGGTTCTTCCTGGCATACGCGATCTTCCGCCGGCCCTTCGGCCATCGCTTCCACCGCACCGCTGTCTTCCTGCCAGTGATCCTGTCGACGGTGATCGTCGGATTCCTGTGGAAGCTGTTTCTGCATCCGCTTTTCGGTATCGTGAACCAGGCCCTGCTGGCGGTCGGTCTCGACGGGATGGCGCTCCCCTGGCTCGGAGATTCGCGCACCGCTTTGGGCGCGCTGATCTTCGCCAATGCCTGGCACTTCGTCGGTTTCCCGACGCTGATCTACCTGACCGGCATGCAGCGCATCTCCGACGATCTGATCGACGCGGCGCGGCTGGAAGGCGCGCGGACCTGGGGCATGATCCGCCATGTGATCTGGCCGCTGGTCGCGCCCAGCACCACGATCATATTCGTGCTGACCTTCATCGGCGCCTTCAACTGGTTCGAGCTGCCCTACATCATGGCCGGGCTGGACGGCTCGCCCTTCGGCTCGACCGATGTGCTGGGCCTGTATTTCTACCGGACGGCCTTCGGAAATCAGAGCGCCGGAATTCAGGATTTCGGCAAGGGCAGCGCGCTGGCGGTGATGATCTTCGCCTTCATCCTGGCGGTGGCGACCGCCTGGGTGCTGTATCTGCGGCGGCGGGAGGTCGAGCTGTGAGCGTTTCCTATGCCGGGTCGGCAAGACCGCTCGCCGCCAAACCAAACCTGGCAGGCCAACACCTCCGCGTCGGGCTGGTACAGATCCTGCTGATCGGCAATTCGATCCTGATGCTGTACCCGATCCTGGTGATGGTGTTCTCCGCCTTCAAGCCGACGGCGGAGATCTATAACAGCCCGTTCTCGATCCCCGACATCCGACACATCGACAATTTCGCCCGCATCCTGACCGAGACCAGCTTTCCGACCTATCTGGCCAACTCGTTCCTGGTCACCGGCCTGTCGATCCTGTCGATCCTGACCCTGGGCAGCATGGCCGCCTACGCGATCGGCCGGTACCGCTTCCCAGGGGCGGCCTTCATCTTCCTGTTCTTCCTGGCCGGGCTGATGGTGCCCTTGAAGCTGGCGATCATCCCGCTGTTCATTCAGTTCCGAGACCTCGGCCTGCTCGACACAAGGTTCAGCCTGATCCTGCTCTACACCGCCATGGGGCTGCCCTCCACGGTGTTCATCATGACCGGATTCATCCGCACCCTGCCACAGGAGCTGGAGGACGCGGCGCGCATCGACGGCGCCAGCGAACCGCGGATCATGGTGTCGATCATGCTGCCGCTGACCCGCCCGGCCATGGTCATCGCCGGCATCCACAACGCGGTGCCGATCTGGAACGATTTCTTCTTCCCGCTGGTTTTCATCCACACCGACGGCCGCAAGACCCTGCCCCAGGGGCTCACCGTCTTCATGGGCGAGTTCAGCACAGATTGGGGCGCGCTCTTCGCCGGGCTGACCCTGTCGGCCCTGCCGATCATCCTGGTATACATGGTGCTGTCGCGGCAATTCATTGCCGGGCTGACCTCGGGTGCGGTGAAATGAATCGGCGGATTCCGAAGGGCGCGCTCGTGGTGTCCTGCCAAGCGCGGGCCGACAATCCCCTTCACGGCCCCGACTTCATGGCCGCCATGGCCATGGCAGCGGAACAGGGTGGCGCGGCCGGCATTCGCGCCAATGGCGCAGCCGATATCGCCGCGATCCGGCGGGTGACGGCGCTGCCGATCATCGGCTTGGTCAAGCGCTGGCGCGATGGCGAAAGCGTATACATCACCCCGGATGCGGAGGCGGCGCGGGAGGCAGCCGATGCCGGCGCCGACATCATCGCGATCGACGCGACGGCCCGTCGGCGAACCGGCCCGCCGCCGGGCGACTTGATCGAATTCATCAAAAGGGAGCTCGGCCATGCGGTGCTGGCCGACATCGCGACCGAGGCCGAGGGGTTTGCGGCGGAAGCCGCCGGGGCCGACTACGTCGCGACTACCTTGTCCGGCTACACACGGGACTCTCCCGAAGGGCCGGAACCGGATATCGGTTTGGTCCAGCGGCTTTCGGCACGACTGGAAGCGCCGGTCTTGGCCGAGGGCCGCTACCAGACGCCGGAGCAGGTGCGGTTGGCCTTCGCGATGGGCGCCCACGGGGTGGTGGTCGGCACCGCCATCACCAATCCCCGCGAGATCACCCGCACCTTCGCCGCCGCCTGCAGCGCGGAGACAGCCCCGTGACCGCCCTCGGGCTCGATTGCGGCGGCAGCGAGAGCCGCTGGCTGCTATTGGATGGCGAGGGGCAAACCATCGCGCGCGGCACCGGCCCGCGGCTGTCGGGCCACATCTTCGATCCGGCGGAGCGCGATGTCGCCATGTCGTCCCTGCGGACGCTGTGCCGGGACATTCGTGCCGCCGCCGTCCCGATCGATGGCGCCCCGATCGATGCCCTGGTGGCCGGCATTACCGGCCTGACGCCGGATGGCCCCGAGGGCGGCGTGCTGGCCGATACTCTGGCCGGGTTCCTGGAAATACCGGCCGGCCGAATCAAGATCAATGACGATTTGTGGCTCGCCTATCACGCTGCCTTCCAGCCTGGCGAGGGTATCCTGGTGTATTCCGGCAGCGGGTGCGCCGCCTGCCATATCGACACCGGGGGCCAGGCCTGGCGCGCCGGCGGACGCGGCATCGCGATCGACGATGTCGGCTCGGGCTTCTGGATTGGTCAGCAGGCATTGCGCTGGATGATGCGCCAGGTGGACAGGACCGGCGAATTTCCGTCTGGCGCGCTCGCCTCGGCCCTGTGCGACCGGATTGGCGGCCGCGATTGGGACGTGATCCGGGCACATGTCTATGTCGAGCCTCGCGGCCGGGTCGCCGCGCTGGCGCTCGCGGTCGCCGACGCCGCCAAGGCGAACGATCCCGTCTCGCTGTCCATCCTGGAGGAGGCGGGCAAGGCGCTCGCCGAACTCGCCCTGGCGCTGATCGGCCGTGTCGGACTCAAGCCGGTTGTCCTGACCGGCCGTGCCGCCGCCCTGCACCCGGCGATCTTCGACACTTTCGATCGAGCCCTCGCATCGCCCGACGCCAAGCTGATCGTAGTCGATCCCGCTCAGGCCGCCGCGCGGTTGGCGCTGGAAATGGGGCGGCGAAGCCAAGTCGACCAAGGTTCGCGTTGAAACGTCGGAAAAATCGATTTATTTAATAGAACGTCCGACATCTCGGTTTTTCGCGCGTCGTCCGCATTGGTCGACTCGGCCCCGACCCGCATCCCGTTTCGAAGGCTGGATCATGGATCAGAAAGTCGACATCAAGCCAGCCGCCGAAGGGCCGCCGACATCCCTGACCAGCCAAATCTACGATCGCATCCGATCGGATATCATCATCGGCACGCTGGAGCCCGGACTTAAACTGAAGATCGAGGAGCTGCGGCAATCATACGGAACCGGCGCCAGCCCGGTCAGAGAGGCACTGAGCCTGCTGACGTCCGATCGGCTGGTCGAGCGGTTCGAGCAGCGCGGCTTCCGCGTGGCGCATGTCAGCGCCGGGGCGTTCCGGGAACTGCTGAAGACCCGTTGCTGGTTGGAGGACCGGGCGCTGCGCGAGTCGGTCGCCCACGGCGGCAAGGAGTGGGAGGAAGGCGTCGTCCTCGCCCATTACCGCCTGTCCCGCACGCCGCGATCGACGACGCCCAAAGCCTTTACCGCCAACGCCGAGTGGGAAACCCTGCACCGGCTGTTTCACAGAACGCTGATCTCAGCCTGTGGTTCGGCGACCCTGATGCGGTTCTGCGAACAGCTTTACGACGAGAATATCCGCTATCGGAACCTTGCCGGCTCCACGGCTTACCCGAAGCGCGATGTGAACAAGGAGCACGAGGAGATCGTCAGCGCCGCGCTCGACCGCGACGCCGATCTCGCCGTGGAACGCCTCACCGCCCATTACGGCAAGACCGGCGCCTTCCTAACCAACCGGATCGGCCCTTCAGCGGCCGGTCGGTAACGACGACAATCTCCAGGATTGGGGCTAACGACAGTTGGGCTCTCGAACATGCAATCCATGGTCAGATAAGCGGCTTCGAGAAAACAGATCTACGAGTTACTGCTGCCAAGGAGTGACGGTCACGCCATCCGCAGCGATGGATATCCGCATGAGGTCCTGTCCCATGGTCACCGGCCCGTCATAGGTGGTGCGCATGCGGGCCATGATCTCATCCGCGCCGACCGGCGGGATCTGGCCGTTGGTCAGGGCGACCACATGGGTGAAGACCGCCATCTTGGGCCGGGTCTCGGCGAAGACACGGCCGGCATTCTCGGGCTCGATGTGGTGATCCATGATCCTCTGCCAGATCGGCGCGCTGTCCAGCAAATCCTGTCGCGCCGCGCCGATTGAGTGCACCAGCAGATCGACCCCTCGGGACAACTCGCTCAGGCTAGCGACGCGCTTGGTGTCGCCTGAGATCACCACCGAACGCCCGTCATAATCGATCCTGTAGCCGAGACTTGGGTCGATCAGTTCGCCGTGATTGTTGTTAAACGCGGTGATGGTGATCCCGTCCTGCTCATAAACCACTCCGGCACCAATATTCGTTGCCGCGATCCCAGCGGCCGACCGTGACATGCCCTGGTCTTCGACCCTGGTGTCGACGTCCCAGGCATAGGCTTCCTGGAGATTGTCCATCAGGTTCTCGGTGCCTTCCGGCCCCATGACCAACAGCGGCTCGTCGCGCCGTCCGTAGGGTCCCCTGAGCCAGCCGGTGAGCCAGATGTCCGGGACCCCGACAACATGGTCGGAATGCAGGTGGGTCAGGATCAGAGCGTCGAGCTTGCCGAACGGCTTTCGGAGTTGCCACATGCGCTGAGTCGCGCCGCGCCCAGCATCGAACAGGAACATCCTGCCGCCGACCTCGACCAGGGTCGACGGCCCGAAACGGGCCATCAGCGGCGGCGGCGTGCCGGTGCCGAGCAGGGTGACCGAGAAATCATCCTGTGCCCGCGCCGGGACGACGGACAAAGTAAAAAGCAGTGCGAGGCATGCCGCCCCAACAAAAATCGCGCGCATAGTCGTCCTCCCAAATGCGGCGGGTTGGCCCGCCTGGCTGTGACCGCTACCCGTTGCCTTCGGGCGCCAAAGTGAAATCGAAATCGACGGTGAAGAATGGCGTCGCGATACGGCCCGCAGCCTCCAGCCCGGGTGGCAGTTCGGCCAGATCGTCGTGGCGCACATACTTCATCACCAGATCCTCGCGGACGCCGAACACGGCGTCCAGGTCGAGATACGGGTCGTCGTCGGGGAACACCTCGGTCACCAGGGTGCGGAAGCCTTCCGCCTCAACGATGAAATGCAGATGCGACGGCCGCCACGGATGCCGCCCGGTGGCGCGCAGCAACTCGCCCACCGGACCATCCTCCGGCACCGTATAGGGGGCCGGCCGGACGGTGGTGAACCCGTAGCGCCCGTCGGCGCCGACGGTCATCCGGCCGCGCAGGCTGTATTCGGCCTGGGCCGGATCCTGGTTCGAATAGAGCCCGTTATCGGCGGTCTGCCAGATCTCAAGCACAGCGCCGGGAATCGGCCGGCCGGCCATGTCCCGGACCTGGCCTGCCACGACGACGGTCGCGCCATCATTGTCCTGTTTCAGATCGCCGCCGACCGCAAGCTCGGGCGCTCCGCGGATGTGGAAGGGCCCCAGCACGCTGGACGGCGTGGCGCCATCCGGCGAATTGACCATGTCGACCAGCGATGACAGCCCCAGCACATCGGAGAACAGCACGAATTCGTTGCGGCTGGCATCGCTGATCTCGCCCGCCTTCACCAGCAGTTCGATGCCCTTGCGCCATTCGGCATGGGTCAGGCCGACCTCCTGTGTGAAAGCATGCAGATGATGGGCGAGCCGCTCCAGAACCAGACGCATGCGGGGATCGGTGTCGTCAGCGCAATAGCCGAGGAAGGTCTCGGTCAGGGTGTCCTTGGTCACGGTTCTCATCGTGGTCCCCGTTTGTCCGTTCAGTTCAAGATCGCGATGCTGAGCGCCGGGAAGCGGATGATCAGGATCAGCACCAGCAGCATGATGGCGGCGAAGGGCAGGGCGCCCAGAAAAACATCTTTCAACGTGATCCGGGGATCGTCCAGCGTCGCCTTGATGACGAAGCATGAGATGCCCAGGGGCGGCGTCAGCAGGCCGATCTCGGCCCCCACCACCGTCACGATGCCGAACCAGACCAGGCTCAGCCCCATCGGCTCCACGATCGGCAGGAACAGCGGCACGACGATCAGGATGATCGATGCGGTGTCCAGCAGGGTGCCCAGGAACAGCATCAGCGCCACATAGACGATCATCACCACCACGAAGTCGAACTGGCTGGCCGACAACAGCGCGCTCAGCTCATTCGGCAGGCCGGCGAACCCCAGCATTCGGCTGTACATCGACGCGGCGGTGATCAGGAAGAGGATACTGGCGGTGATGTGCCCGGTCTCGATCAGCGACTCCCAGAAGCCGCGCAGGCTCAGCCGCCGCCGCACAAGCGCGATCAAGACCGCCACGGCGGAGCCGGCCGCCCCGGCCTCGACCGGCGTCAGCCAGCCGGCATAGATGCCGCCCAGAACGACCGAGACCAGGATCAGCACCGGCGCGGTCTTGCCGACAAGATCCGCAAAACTCAGCGACACATATTCGTCGCTGTCGGGCTCGACACCGCCGATGAAGCCCGGCGTCAGTCGTCCCATCACCACGATCGCCACGATATAGGCCAGCGCCAGCATGAGGCCGGGCACCACGCCGGCCAGGAACATCTGGCCGATCGACTGCTCCGCGACGATCGAATAGATGATCAGCATAGCGCTGGGCGGAATGATCATGCCCAGCACCGACGATCCCGCCACCACCCCGACCGCGAAACGCGGATTGTAGGAGAAGCGCAGCATCTCCGGCACCGAGACCCTTGTGAACACCGAGGCCGAGGCGATCGAGGAGCCGGTGATCGCGGCGAACACCGCATTGGCGCCGACGGTCGCCATGCCGATCCCGCCCTTCACCCGGCGGAACGAGATGTTCATCACCTGATAGATATCGGCGCCAAGACCGGCCTTGGAGACCAATATCCCCATGAAGGTGAAAAGCGGCACCGTGGCGAAGGCGTATTCGGTGACGCTGTCGCCGATGGCGATCTTCAGCAGGTTCATGGCGAGCTGGAAATTGTCCCGCATCAGCCAGATGCCGACGAAGGAGACCAGCGCCAGGGCGATCGGAATATAGAGGCCAAGATAGATCAGCACCACGATCGCCACGACCGAGACGGCCCCGATCTCCACCGGCGACATCAGGGATTCGCTCTCTTCATCGCGCGCCGGCGCCCTTAGGCACATGCTCGATGACGCGGCGGCCGGTGACGGATTTCATCGCCAGGATCAGGCAGCAGGTTGCGGCGCTGAACACGATCGCCAGCCGCACCGGCCACCAGGGCGCGGTGAAGATACCCGGCGTGCCGAAGAAGTCGTCATGCATCCAGGCGATCACGAATTCCGGCCACATGGCAATGGAGATCAGCCCCATCATCACCGCCGACACACCGTCCACGATCCGCGCCAGCCATCGACCCAAACGCGGCCGGCGGTCGCCCAGCACGGCGAGGAAACCGTCAGACCGGGTCAGACGATCGACCCGTACCACGTCGGGCAGCTGCAGGAAAACGATCAGCACCATGGAGAACTGGACGACTTCCACGGTGCCGCGAAACGGCGCGCTGAACACGCCGCGCGCCACCACATCCGTATTGACCGCCACCACCAGCAGCAGGACCACGATGGTCCCGACCACATTCGCCGCCACGGCGATCCAGGTGAGCGCCGTGGCGATACGGCCGGTCCAAGTTTGCCGGCTATCGGGCACGTGCGGCGGCTCCCCGGCAATTGGTCGTTCGGGACCCTGGATTTCTTTGAGCCCCCTCACCCTCCCATCGCCGTTGGCGACGGGCCCCTCCCTCTCCCGCGAGGGGAGAGGGTCTCAATTGGGCGCCGGTTGTTACTCCTCTCCCCTTGCGGGAGAGGAAGGGGCCCGCGGCAAAGCCGTGGGAAGGTGAGGGGGCAGCACTCAACAAAACCGACACTTCGTCAGTTCGTCAGTTCCGCCGCCCAGTCGCGGACCGGCACCTCGCCCGCATCGCGCAATTTGGCCACATAGGCGGTCAGCATGTCCGATCCAGGGCCACCATTGGCATCGATGCCGGCCGCCCATTCCAGGGAGATGTTGGGCATCGACGCGGCCCAGGCGGCGCGATCCGCCGCCGACAGATCGACCACCGTGCCGCCGGCGGCCTGGAACGCCGCGACGCTGTCGGCGGCCCGCTCCATGGCCACGGCGGCGATGTGATCGCGATAGGCCACCGCGACATCCCGCAACACCTGCTGCACCTCGCCGGGCAGGGCCTCCCAAACATCCTTGTTCACGGTGACGGTCTTGGAGTTCACGGCGCCGATATTGGCCCGCAGCATGTACGGCGCGACCTCATAGATCTTGAAGGTCATTGCCGCTTCCGGCCACAGCATGGCGTGATCGACGACACCGGTTTGAAGCATGTTGTAAAAGTCGGTCAGGCCGCCGCGCACACCGGCCACATCTTCCAGCCCTTCCAGATAGCGCAAATTATAACCGGCGCCGGCCATCTTGCCGCCCGGCAGGTCGTCGAGGCTGGAGATCGGCTCACGGCTGAAGACCTGATAGGTGTCGAGAACGACGCCGGTCGCCAGATAGACCTGGTTTTGGGCGGCGAACTCGGCTTCGATCTGCGGGAACTCCTTGGCGATCTCGTCGACCGCCCTGGCAACAATGCGGGCGTCCGTCGAGATGAAGGGCGTCACCGCGGACATCGCCTGGCTGGGCAAAGCCGAATTGTGGAAGATCGTGGTGACGATGCCGATATCGCCGAGCCCGAGCCGGATGCCTTCGAGCACGCCGCGCGGCTTGACGATGGTGCCGCCATAGGCCTCCTGCCATTCGATCTCATAATTGCCGGACTCGGCCAGCCGCCGG
Organism: Inquilinaceae bacterium; assembly: GCA_965237625.1. Classification (GTDB taxonomy): domain Bacteria; phylum Pseudomonadota; class Alphaproteobacteria; order DSM-16000; family Inquilinaceae; genus JABDIP01. The sequence goes on along the minus strand of CBDEGD010000016.1, from coordinate 33,045 downwards.
TTCACCTCGGGGATGAAGAATCCGCTGAACTCTCGCACCCACATGGCCCGGGCCGGGTAGCCATCGATGGCGACCATTCGAATGGCCTCGGCCGCCGCTGCGGGTGTAATCAGCCCGGCCGCGAACAGCGCGGCCGCCAGCATCGGCGCCAGACGGTTGGTCAATTTCCTGAGCATGGTCGTCTCCCTTGTTCTGATTTATTGTTTTCTTTCGCGCCGCTTATGCCTCGCGGCGCCAATTCTCGGCGATCTCGGTTCCGGCACCCCGGAACAGTTTCGATAGCGGGCAGAATTTCAGCACCTCAGCCGCGACCCGGGCCAATTCATCGTCGGTAGCCGGGCCGTCGGCAACCACCTCCAGCACAATGCGCTCGAACGGCCTATCGACTTCTTCGGTCAGGGTCACGCCGCGCCGGTCGAAATCGCAGGCGGCGCTGATCCGAAGATGGCCGATATCGATCCCGAGCGCCTTGGCGCATTTGTGGCCGATCACATTGGTGCAGCCGACCAGCGCTGCCAGCGCCGCATCGGTCGGCGTCGGGCCGGCGTTGGTTCCGCCACGCTCGATCGGTTCGTCGATCGCGAAGGAGACATCACGGATCTTGATATCGGCGCGGGAATGGGACGGGCAGTCCGCGTCCGCTCTCAGCTTGACCGTGGTCTTCATCTTGATGGCAGCCATCAGCTTTCCCTCCGGTCAGATGATCTCGCAGGCGTCTTCGAAGGCAAATCGCGGCAGGCGCTGGAACAGCGCCGTCTCATCGGCATATCCGATGTTGCACAGGAAGTTCGACCGCCAACTGGTTCCGGCGAAATACTCGGCGTCGACCTTCTCATTTGAAAATCCGGACATGGCGCCGACATCGTAGCCCATAGCCCGCGCCGCGATGATCAGATAGGCGCCCTGCAGCGTCGCATTGCGGAAGGCCGCGGTCTCGGCCTTGGCCGGGTCGTCGCGGAACATGGCGCTCATGTCGTCATGGGGATGCAGCGTCGCCAGGTGCCGCCAGAACTCCACATCATGGGCCACGATCACGGTCAGCGGCGCCGACATCATCTTGGCGACATTGCCCGGTTTCAGACAGGGTGCGAGCCGGTCTCGCGAGTCCTGAGTGGTCACGAAGATGAACCGGGCCGGGCAGCCATTCATGCTGGTCGGGCCCATTTTTACCGCATCGTAAAGCGTGCGGATCTCGGCTTCGGAGATCGGCTGATCCGTCCAGGCATAATGCGAGCGCGCCTCCCGCAGGATCAGATCGAGGCCGTCATCGCCGAGGCGCCGGGATCGCGCACGCATGTCGCGCACCGCCTGCTGCGCGCGCGTCCGCGCCTCGTCCAGGCCGACATCTCCCGGCTCGGCCCGTGCGCTCATTGTGCCGCCTCTGTCATGGCTCCACCGCTTTCGGCCACGATGGGATTGCGGCACAGCCCGATGCCCTCGATCTCGACCTCGACGACGTCGCCTGGCTTCATCCAAACCGGCGGCTTACGGGCATGCCCGACACCCGGCGGCGTGCCGAGCGCGATCATGTCGCCCGGCTCGAGCGTGGTGAACTCCGACAGGATCGCGATGGTCTTCGCCACCGGGAACATCATGTTTTCGGTGTTGGAATCCTGCATGGTGACCCCGTTCAGGTGCGTGGCGATCCGCAATCCCGAGGCCCCTTCCGGCACTTCGTCGGGCGTGACCACCACCGGCCCGACAGCACCGGTCCCGTCGAACATCTTGCCCGGCGCCCATTGATGGGTCTTGCGCTGGTATTCGCGCACCGACCCATCGTTGAAGACGGTGTAGCCGAAGACATGGTTCAGCGCGTCGGCCTCGGCGATATGCCGTCCGCCCTGCCCGACGATCACCATGAGCTCGGCCTCGTAGTCGAGGGTCTCCGAACAGTCCGGACGCACCAACGGCGCCCCGGCGGCGATAATCGAGGTCGCCGGCCGCATGAACATCGCTGGGTAGTCGGGGACCTCGTAGCCACCCTCTTTGGCGTGCTCCACGTAGTTGAGGCCCAGACAGACGATCTTCCCGGGATGAAAGAGTGGCAGGGCGGGCCGCAGCTCATCCAAGGGTAGGCGATTTCCGCCGGCAGCGGCCGCCGCAGCCCGCTCAAGTCCGGCCTCGCCCAGTTGGATCAGGGCCGCAAGATCGCCCCCCAACTCAGGCATCGACGCCGTGAGATTGACCGCCTCCTGACCCTCGACCGCATAAACGGCCGTACCGTCTCCGGCCTTCCCGACAATAAACCGCATCCGTACTCCTATCGGCTCCCCTGGGCACTGGGACTCGCCGCGCCCGGGACAGAATGCATAGGATGATGAAAGCCTGTCAAATAATATCGATTTTTCTGGCCGATGCGCATAATTATGGATGAATGTGAGGATGTCAGTCGGGTCTGAGAAGGAGCCACCATGCCCAGTTTCTCCGAATACAAGCAGATCGCCCGGTCTCGCGGCGCCTTGGCGTTCGAGGTGTTCGTGGTCGAATCATCCCCGATCGCCCCGCCGGAATCGCTTGGGGAAAGCCTTCCGGCCCATCTCGACTATCAGAAATCGCTTGAGGCGGAAGGCGCGCTGGTGTTCGCCGGCCCGCTGTCCGACGCCAGCGGCGAGGCGATGTCCGGCGGCGGCCTGATCATCTACCGCGCTGGCTCCCTGGACGAGGCGCGGGCTCTGGCCGAGGCTGACCCGATGCACCGCGACGGCAAGCGCAGCTTCACCTTGCGCCGGTGGCTGATCAATGAAGGCTCGCTGACCGTCTCCGTGGCGTTGTCAGGCCAGGCAATCACCCTTGGCTAACCGCCCATGGGATGTGGCATGTATCCGACGAAGCTGGAAATCTTCCAGACGCCATTCCGCTTGGCGCAGAAATAGAGCGTCTGCCAATTGAGGTGGTCCGTGGTGCCATCGGCCTTGGCGACGCGCCCGTCGAATTTCTTCCGGGCCACCGCGACGCCGTCGCCGATATCGATGTCGCGCAGGGTCGCCACGCGATACAGGGCTTCGCCCAACGGCTCGGCAAACTCGGTCTTGGCCGTCTCGGCGGCCTGACGAAGCCATTCGTCGCGATACACCGCGAGGCTTGGAAAACCGAGCTTCCAGGAGTCGGGGTTGGACAGGCCGTGGGCATGGAGGCCAAAAAATCCCTCGGCGATGAAGTCGCCTTCCACCATGGCCCAGTCCTGCGCCAGGAACGCATCGAAATCCCGGCGCATCAGCATTTCCCAAATCGCATGACGGTCGCCATCGGCCTCGGGAAAGGGATTCTCGGCGTAAATCGTTGGGGTCATTCGATCAGTCTCCGATCGGCAGGTTTGGATTCTTGATGTCCTGGCTGGCCAGGCTCTGGCGGACGCGGCGCAACTGCTCGAGCACATTCGGCCCGATGGCTTCCGCCGTGCCCATGGCCAGGATGTCGACCGCCGCCAGCAGCGCATACCGTGTGGAGGACGGCTTATAGAGGTCGCCATCCTCCTTGAAGGTGAGCGGCAGCAGGGCGCTGCCAGCGTTGGCGAGCGGCGATCCCGGCGTGGTCACGACAATGCTGCGGGCGCCGTATTGCCGGGCGATCGACACCGCGTCGATGACCGAACGGGCCTGCCCGGATATGGAGAATCCGATGACGACGGCCTTCGGTTTGAGCACCGACGCGCTCATCCGTTGTAGATGCGGATCGGTATAGGCGCTGGCGTGAATTCCCAGTCGGAAGAGCCGGTTCTGCAATTCGACAGCGGCCATGGAGGACGAGCCGCCGGTACCGTAAATGAGAACCTGGCTGGCCTTGCTGACGGATCGTGAGATGTCCTCCAGATCGATTTCGGCCAGGGCGACGCACATCAGCTCCAACGCCGCATGGGCGCCCCCTGAAACCTTGGCGATGATCTGGCTGAACGGTGGCTGTTCTTCCTCAGCCTTGCCGGGCCCCGTGCCGGGCGTCGACCGCAGATAGGCCCCGCCGATCGCCAGGGACTGCGCCAGATGCACCCGCATCTCCCGCGTACCCGGAAATCCGAGCGCGCGGGCGAGGCGGGTAAAGGTCGGCTGGCTGACCGATGCGCGCTCGGCGATCTGCGCGATGGGGGCGTGGGTGGCGAATTGCAGGTCGGAAAGAATGCTCTCCACCAGCCGCTTTTCCGCGCCGCGGCCAAGCTCCAACCGGCTCTGCAGCCGGGCGATAATGTCGACATGCCGGTCGGCAATTTGCAGATCGCCGCTCATGCGCCGAGCCTGCCCCCGTCCACTGCATCGAAGAGATGGACATGCTCGGTCGGTACGGACAGGCGGATGGTGTCGCCCGGCTCGGGCAGCAACCGGTCCCGGAACACGCAGCGTACCGGCGTACCGGAAAGGCTACCGAAGACATGGATTTCCGGGCCCGTCGGTTCGACCACTTCGGCGCCGAGGGCCAGCGGGCCCTGCTCGTCGCGCACATAGGTTTCCGGGCGAATGCCGACCACGACCCTGTCGCTGTCCCGCATTCTGCAATCCGCGACGGGCAGCAGACTGCCGTCCGACAGTTCGACGCCGGGGGCGTCGCCGCCAAGGCGATAGCGCCCGTCCAGGAAACTCATCGTCGGCGAGCCGATGAAGCCGGCGACGAAGCGGTTCGCCGGCCGGTCGTAGAGTTCCAGCGGCGTGCCGACATGCTCGATATGGCCGTGATTCATCACGACGATCCAGTCGGCCATGGTCATGGCCTCGATCTGATCATGGGTCACGTAGACGATGGTGGTTTCCAGGGTCTGGTGCAGGGCCTTGATCTCGGTGCGCATCTGCACGCGCAGCTTGGCGTCCAGGTTCGACAGCGGCTCATCGAACAGAAGCACCTTCGGATCGCGCACGATCGAGCGGCCCATGGCGACGCGCTGCCGCTGCCCGCCGGAGAGCTGTCCCGGCCGCCGCTCGAGCGTGTCCTCGAGATTGAGAATCCGCGAGGCCTTTCCGATGCGCGTCTCGGTCTCGTCCTTCGGCTCTCCGCGCACCCGCGGACCGAAGCTGGTGTTGTTGCGCACGTCCATGTGCGGGAACAGGGCGTAGGATTGGAAAACCATCGACATGTCGCGGCGCCGGGGAGACACATCGTTGGTTCGTTTGCCGTCGACCAGCAAATCCCCGCCGGAGATGCTCTCCAGCCCGGCGATCATGCGAAGAAGCGTGGACTTGCCACAGCCCGACGGGCCGACCAGCACCACGAACTCGCCGTTCTCGATGGCAAGCGACAGATCCTCGATCACCCTCACGGCACCGTAGCTTTTGGCGATATGGGTCAGTTCCAATGCGGCCATGGGCAGGGTTCCTCAACCGGCGATCTGTTCGATGAATTGCAAATTCCCGGCCGTCACCCCGGCATCGACCGGCAGGGTGGCCCCGGTGATGCCGCTGGCCAGCGGAGACGCCAGAAAAGCGGCCGCCCGCGCCACCTCGACCGGCTCGACCAGCCGTCCGAGCGGGTAGAACCGGGATACTTTCTCCAAGATCGTCGGATCGCGTTCGATGCGGTCAACCCACGCGGCGGTTCGAATGGAGCCCGGTGCGATCGCGTTGGCGCGCACGCCATGCACGCCTTCCTCGGTGGCGATGGCCCGCATCCAGGCCTCAAGCCCGGCTTTCGCCGCCGCATAGGCCGGATTACCGAAATGGCTGACGGCGTTGACCGATGAAATGAAGACGAAGGCGGTGCCATCCGGACGACCGCGCATGCACGGCAGGAATGCCTGGGACAAGGACGCGGCGCTGCGAAAATTGAGGTCGAGTTCGTGGGACAAGGCCTCCGGCGTGACGTCCGCCAGCGTTTCCGCGCGCGTCCATCCGGCGTTGGATATCACCGCAATGGGAGCGCCAGCGGAAACAATCGCGGCAATCGATCGCTGCATTGCCGCATCGTCCAGCAGATCGAAATGATGGGTCTCGGCGACCGCCATCCCGGCAAAATCGGCGCCCGGCAGATCGCAGGCGACCACACCGGCACCGTAGGCCGCGAAGGTCTCCACCAGGGCCCGGCCGACGCCACCAGCCGCCCCTGTAATCACCACCCTATGGCCACTAAAGTCGATCATCCCGCAGACAATTCTGTTTTGGTCGGGCCGGTTCTGGTTGAACCGCGATGCCGTCTTTCGGCAAAGAGGCTCTGCCCCTCGCTGGTTCATTACAGCACGCAGGACATCTGTAATAAAGCAACATTTTCTTGAGAATTCTCTAGCAAACATCGTCAATATGTAAAAATATTACGGAACGCATCCTCCGGAAATTCTGTCTGATGCAGACGCCATTTCCGCGAAAGGGGGGGGGCGGGAAAACAAAAAAAGGGAGGATGGGAACTGGAGTGAACCCCTGGATTGAGTTGGTAACAAGAGGGACAGTTCTCGATAGGGAGAACGCATGTCCGAGAATATGCGCCGGAGCTTCAGCCGGGACTTCAAGCTGAAGGCGATCGACCGGATGGAGGCTGGCGAGAACGTGTCTGCGCTGGCGGTGGAGTTGGCGGAGAAGCGAGAGCTGCTTTACCGGTGGCGGGATGCATTCCGCTCTGGCGGCGCGTTTGCGCTGCACTCGCGGCGCGGTCGGCCGAAGCGGGCGGAGGCTGTGGCGATGGCAGCCGCCTATGCGCTCAGCCGCTACCGCTTCGCCGGCCGCGGTTTCTTCCGTCAGTTCCTGTTGGTCTCCCAGATGCTGTCGCCGATCGTGCTCGTCATCGGGCTGTTTGGGCTGGTGGTCTGGCTCGGCCTGCTCGATAACATCAACTCGATCGTCTTCGTCTATGCCGCATTTAACGTCGCCTTCACGGTCTGGATGCTGCAGAACTATTTCTCGACCGTCCCCCAGGACCTCGAGGAGGCGGCGTGGATCGAGGGCGCCAGCCCCTGGAAGTCGCTGACCATGGTGTTCCTGCCGCTGGCCCTGCCGGCCATCACCGTCACGGCGATCTTCTCCTTCATCAACGCCTGGAACGAATTCGTCATCGCCCTCACCATGCTGCGGCGCCAGGAAAGCTATACGCTGCCGATCCAGATCTTCTCGCTGGTGGCCGGGCGCTATACGGTCGAATGGCATCATGTGATGGCCGCAGCCTTCGTCGCCACCATCCCCGTCGCCATCGTCTTCGTATGGCTTCAACGCTATCTTGTGCGCGGCCTGGCGATCGGCGCGGTCAAATAACCTTCAAGACAGGAGCAAGCCATGCCCAAGGAATGTTTCGGCACGTCCCATGTCCCGCTGTCGCCGGCCGTGCGCGCCGGCGATTTTGTGTTCACCTCCGGTCAGGTCCCGGCCGGTCCCGGCGGCGCTGTCGTCCAAGGCGGCATCGCCGAGCAGACCGAACAGGTTCTGCAGAACGTCAAAGCGGCGCTGGCGCTGGCCGGCTGCACCATGGACGACGTGGTCAAGACCACCGTCTGGCTGGAGGACGCCCGTGATTTCGGCGGCTTCAACGCGGTCTACGCCAAGCATTTCCCGCAGAATCCGCCGGCGCGGACGACGGCGGAATCGCGGCTTATGATCGACATCAAGGTCGAGATCGAGGCCATCGCCTACAAGCCGCAATAGGGGCGGATGACCGGTTCGTTTTGGAGAGTCAGCACTTGCCCTCACCCTCCCGCGGCCTCGCCGCGGGAGGGTGAGGGCAGCGCCAATCCCGCCTCAATCACAGAGAGAGTTGGAATTCCGGACAAATTATCTGTGGCGCGTCACCGCCCAGACCGTGGCGACTATCGAGATAGAAGGCTAGGCTAGGCCGCCGGTCGATCAGAATTGCTGGCCAATATGGGGAGGAAGCAATGAAACGCATTCACGGAATAATGCTCGCTGCCGCCATGGTGCTGTCGCTGGGCCTGCAGCCCGCCAAGGCGGACGGCAACACACTGGTGATGGCCTGGGCGACGGATGCCACCGGGCTCGATCCGCACAAGCAGACGGCGTTTGCGTCGATCCGCCTGCTGGAACTGGTGTACGAGCCCCTGGTGACGCTGGACGCCGATCTGCAGATCCAGCCGGCACTGGCGGAAAGTTGGGCGTTCTCCGACAACGGCACCAAGCTCACATTCACCCTGCGTGCCGGCGCCAAATTCCACAACGGATCGCCAGTGACTTCCGACGACGTGAAGGCGTCCTACGAGCGCATCCTGGACGAGGCGACCGGTGCGGCGACCCGTGCGAATTTCCTATCCATCGAGAGCATTGACACACCGAATGCGCAGAATGTGGTGTTCAACCTGTCGCGCCAGGACGTACCGATGCTGACGGCGATGACCGATCTCAACGCGGCCATCGTTCCGGCGGGTGAAATCGCCGCCGGCACGGTCGGCACCGAGGCCATCGGCTCGGGGCCATTCCAACTGGAAAGCTGGCGGCCCAACGAGCTGTCCTCGCTGACGGCGAGCGCCGGTTGGTGGGGCGACAGGCCGGCGATCGACGGCATCGAGATCCGGGTGATGCCGGACGAATCAGCGATCCTGGCGGCGCTGCGCACCGGTGCCATCGACTTCGCACTGCTCAACGATCCGCTGGTGGCGTCGCTGGTGGCGATGGAAAGCAAGCTGGTGCTGAACCGGGCACCGGCGATCTCCTACCACGTGCTGCAGCTCAACGCCTCGCGGCCGCCGATGGACAATCTGGCCGTGCGCCAAGCCATCGCCTGCGCCATCGATCGTCAGCAAATACTCGACACCGCATCCCTGGGCGAGGGGCAGGTGACCGGGCCGCTGACGATCCCGGCCTACGCGGCGGATACGGACGATCTGTTCTGCTACCAGCGCGACGTGGATCGGGCCAAGGCCCTGCTGGCCGAGGCCGGCCATGCGGACGACGTCACCCTGACCATCATCGGCGCACGGGGCGAGCCCCCGACCGCGGCGGCCGAAGCGCAGGTGATCCAGGCGCAGCTCGGCGAGGCGGGCATCAAGGTCGAGATCGAGATGCTCGAGCTCAACGTCTATATCGACCGCTGGCTGAAGGCCGATTTCGACGGGGCGGTGGCGCATAATGGCGGACGGGCCGATCCCTACACCATGTATTCCCGTTACTGGACCCGGGACGGCAATCTGCAGAAGGTCTCCAACTATATCGACGACACGCTGGATTCGCTGATGGCGCGGGGACGGGTGGAGACCGCGCCGCAGGCGAGACAGCAGATTTTCGCCGAGTTCGGCAGCCATCTGGCGGAGATGGCGCCGTGGGTCTGGCTGTATAACGGCTTCGAATACACCGCACAGCAGCCCTACGTCGAAGGCTTCGTGCCAATGCCCAACGACTCGCTGTACGGGTTGAGCCGGGTCAGCCTGAACCGGTGAGGTGGGGTGTGAAGAAATAGGTGCGCGATCCTGGATTCTGGCTCCTAGCGCCGAACCGGTGATGTAGGTGGCAACAGCGCTCTGCCCTCACCCTCCCGCTTCGCGGGCCCCTCCCTCTCCCAGAGGGAGGGGGCCGACGCGAAGCGTTGGGAGGGTGAGGGCGGGCGCAATCCGTGCGTCTCGCCAATGTCGGATCGCGGTAGCGCACCGACCCGCGATCAGTAGCTCCCCATGAACTATGCCCTACGCCGGCTGATCCTGTTTCCGCCGATCCTGCTCGGCGTCTCGATCCTGGTCTTCGTGGCGATCCGCATGGTGCCCGGCGATGCGATCACCGCGATGCTGGGCACCGAGGCGGGGCTGCTGACGCCCGACCAGCGCGCGTCGCTCGCCGCCTATTTCGGCATCGACCGGCCCTGGCCGGCGCAATACGCCCACTGGATCTCCGGGGTGGTGCGGGGCGATGTGGGGCTGTCGGTGATCCATGGCCGGCCGGTCATGGACATCATCCTGGAGCGCTTCCCGCTGACCCTGGAACTGGCGCTGCTGTCGATGGCGGTTGCGCTCGCCATCGGCTTGCCGGCCGGGGTCATCGCGGCCAGCCATCAGGACCGGCCGATCGATCTGGCCACCCGCGTGCTGGCGATGCTGGGGCAGTCGACGCCGAACTTCCTGCTCGGGCTGGTGCTGATCTTCGTGCTGTCGGTCGGGTTCGGAATTTCACCGAATATCGGGGTGCATGTGCCGTTCTTCGAGGACCCGCTGGCCAATCTGCGCGAGATGATCCTGCCGGCCATCACCCTGGGCTCGGCCTTCGCGGCGTCGGTGATGCGCACCACCCGGTCGATGATGCTGGATGTGCTGGGCGACGATTTCGTGCGCACCGCGCGCAGCAAGGGCGTGGCCGAGCCGGGCGTGGTGTGGAGGCACGCCTTCCCCAACGCGCTGATCCCGGTGGTCACCCTGACCGGGGTCGAACTCGGCTATCTGCTCGGCGGTGCCGTGATCGTCGAGGAGCTGTTCGCCCTGCCCGGCATCGGCCGGCTGGTGCTGAACGCCATCACTCAGCGCGACTACGCCCTGGTGCAGGGCGCGGTGCTGTTCATCGCCTTCAACTTCATGGCGGTGAATTTGGCGGTCGATTTGGCCTATGCCGCGCTCGACCCGCGCATCCGCCTGGGCAGCAAGCAGTGAGGGCGCTGCGCGACTTGCTGTCGAGTCCCGGCGGCCGGATCGGCGGGCTGATCCTGTTCGTCTATCTGCTGTTGGCCCTGGCCGGCCTGCTGTCGCTGGTGCCCTACGATCCGCTGGCGATGTCTCCGGCGGCGCGGCTGCAGGCGCCGGGCACGGCGCATATCATGGGCACCGATCTGTTCGGCCGCGACGTGTTCAGCCGCATGGCGGTCGGCGTGCGCACCTCCTTCGTCATCGCCGTGGCATCGGTAGCCCTTGCCGGCCTCGCCGGCACCCTGATCGGACTGGTGGCGGCGTGGTGGGGCGGCTGGCGCGATTCCGTGCTGATGCGCTTCATGGATGTCTTCCTGGCCTTCCCGGCGATCCTGCTGGCCCTGCTGGTGGTGACCGTCGCCGGGCCGGGGACCCTGACCACCATCCTGGCCATCGCCGTGGTCTACACGCCGATCTTCGCCCGGGTCGCCCGCGGGCCGGCGCTGTCGATCAAGGCGCGGGAATTCGTCGACGCGGCGCGCACCTTCGGCAGCGGACAATCCTACATCCTGACCCGGCATCTGCTGTTGAACCTGGCCGCCCCGCTGACGGTGCAGGCGACCCTGGCGCTGTCCTGGGCGCTGTTGACCGAGGCGGCGCTCAGCTTCCTCGGCCTGGGCACCCAGCCGCCGGCGCCGTCTCTCGGCCAGATGCTGAGCGAGAGCCGCAACCTTATGGAATTCGCGCCCTGGCTGCTGGCGTTTCCCGGGCTGGCGATCATGCTCGGCGTACTCGGCTTCAACCTGCTCGGCGATGCGCTGCGGGATGTGATCGACCCCCGAAGCCGGAAGGCGCCGGCATGACCGCCACACCGATCCTCTCTGTGCGCGATCTCACCGTCGGGTTCGGGAGCGACCCGGTGGTGAAGGACGTCGGTTTCGACCTGCAGCCAGGCGAAACCCTGGCCATCGTCGGTGAGTCCGGTTCCGGCAAATCGGTGACGGCCCTCTCGATCAACCGGCTGATCGACCATGCCGGCGGCCGGATCCTGCACGGCCGGATGCTGTTCCGGCGGGAGGACGAGACCGAGCTGGATCTTGCCCGGGCCTCGCCGGATGCGATGCGCCGTATCCGGGGGGCGGAGATCGGCATGGTCTTCCAGGAGCCGATGACCTCGCTGAACCCGGTGCATCAGATCGGCCATCAAGTCGCGGAATCCTTCATGCTGCATCAGGGCCTGTCGACGAAGGCGGCCATGGCGAAAGCGCGCGAGGCGCTGGACCGGGTGCGGATTCCCGATGCGGCGCGGCGCATGCGCGACTACCCGCACCAGCTCTCCGGCGGCATGCGGCAGCGTGTCATGATCGCCATCGCCCTGGCCTGCACCCCCCGGCTGCTGATCGCCGACGAGCCGACCACGGCCCTGGACGTGACCATCCAGGCGCAGATCGTGGCGCTGCTGGCCCAGCTTCGCGACGAGATCGGCATGTCGGTCATCTTCATCACCCACGATATGGGGCTGGTCGCCGAAGTGGCGGACCGGGTGCTGGTCATGCGCCATGGCAGGGTGGTGGAGAGCGGCGCGTTGGACGACGTGTTCGACCGGCCGTCACATCCCTACACCCAGGCATTGCTGAACGCGGTTCCCCATTTCCGCCATGGGCAGACGGTGAGGACGCCACGGGACAGCAAACAGGAGGCTGCGGTTGAAACCGCCTCCGACGGCGGGGCGCGAACCCCGATCCTGTCGGTCCGCGACCTGTCGGTGCGCTTTCCCATGCGCGACGGGCTGTTCCGCCGGATCGTCGGTGTGGTGCGCGCGGTGGACGGCGTCGATTTCGATCTGGCCGCCGGAGAGACCCTGGCGATCGTCGGCGAAAGCGGCTGCGGCAAGACCACCATCGCCCGCACCATCCTCGGCCTGGCGCAGCACGCCGGGGGCGACATCGCGATCACGCCCGCAGGCACCGGAACGACGGCGGACAAGCCCGTGCAGATGGTGTTCCAGGACCCCTTCGCATCGCTGAACCCGCGCCTTACCGTGCGCAGCCTGCTCGCCGAGCCGGTGATCGCCGGCGGCACCAGGATAGGCGATGCGGAAATCCGCAGGATGGCCGAGCTGCTGCAACGCGTCGGCATGCCGGAGGACAGCCTGGACCGCTACCCGCACCAATTCTCAGGCGGCGAACGCCAACGGCTGTGCATCGCCCGCGCCCTAATGACCGACCCCCGGATCGTCGTGCTCGACGAGGCGGTCTCGGCCCTCGACGTGTCGATCCAGGCCCAGGTGCTCGACCTGCTGATGGATTTGCAGGCGGAGCGCGGCCTTGCCTATCTGTTCATCTCCCACGACATGGCGGTGGTGGAGCGCGTGGCCCACCAGGTGATGGTGATGTATGCGGGCCAGATCGTCGAATTCGGTTCCGCCGCCCAGGTGCTCGCCCAACCGGCGCATTCCTATACGAGGCGCCTGATCGCTGCGGTGCCGAGTGTGGATCGAGCGCACCGTGGCCGGCATTTCGCGCTGGACACCAGCGAGCCGCCATCGCTTCTGCGGCCGGTAGACTATGAGCCACCGCGGGCGCATTGGCGACAACTCGAACAGGACCACAGGGTCCGCGCGGAGACAGAGGAGCCGGTTTGATGGATCGATCGAAGACGCTCTCGAAATCCTGGGACGGTAACGCCGGCAACTGGACCAAGGCGGTGCGCGAAGGACAGATACCGTCCCGGCGCGCTGGCACCGACGACGCGATCGTCACTGCGATCCTGAACAACGAGCCGTCCCGCCTGCTCGATGTTGGCTGCGGCGAGGGATGGCTGATCCGACGTATCCTGCAATCCGCCGAATGCGAGGCCGTCGGGATCGACGGGTCCGAGGCGCTCATCGCCGATGCCGCCCAGGCCGACTCGAAGAGCGACTACCGGGCCTTCGGATATGACGGGTTGATTGACGACGCCACAGCCCTGGGCGGCGGCTTCGATGCCATCGTCTTCAACCATGCGATCCTCGACGAAAAGGCGTCTCCACTGGTGGCCGCGATCAGGCCGCTTCTGTCGGCGAGGGGGCGCGTCTTCATCCAGACCCTTCATCCCTGGACGCAGGACGGAGGCTACCGCGACGGCTGGCGCACCGAGGATTTCTCGGCCTTCGACGCTCCGGGCTGGAAGCCCATGCCCTGGTATTTCCGCACTCTGGACTCCTGGCTGTCCGAGGTCGGCGATGCGGGTCTGGTGCTGCAGGATCTGATCGAGCCGATGGCAGAAGGAGGAGACCGCCCGCTGTCCCTGATCTTGATCTGTAGAGACGGTCGGGGCGTTCTCTAAGCATGTGGGGCCGGCCTGCGGACATGGCGCTCGGCGACCAACACGTCTTTCCCATTTGCCGCACACCCCCTCACCGCGTCGTCCTCGGACTTGATCCGAGGACCCACGCCTCCGCAGCCACGAACCGCTGGAATCCAGACACTGGCTACCAGGAGTTTAGTCCATGGCTGGCTCCAGCGCGGGGGGCATGATGGGTCCCCGGATCAAGTCCGGGGACGACAAAGGGGGGAGGCTTTCATTTGCCGGCGGCAGCCGATCAGCCGGCGCTTAGGGCTTCCAGGAACCCGCCTGCACGCCGAGGAACGGGTTCCGGTACAGCTCGTCATGGGATTCGACGCCGTCCTCGATCACGCAGTCGGCTGTGGGTCGCGCCACGCAGAGCAGCACATAGCCGGCCTTCGACTGGCGTTTGTTGAGGGCCGTGGCCCCCGGCTGGCGAACGCTGCCGGAGACCAGCTTGGCCGCGCAGGTGATGCAGCCGCCGTAATTGCATCCGATGGGCAGTTGGATGCCCGCATCCAGGGCGGCCTGATAGATCGGCTCGTCGGCGCCGACCTGCAGGGTCACGCCGCTGTTGCGCAACTCGACCTTATATTTGGGCTGCATCAAATCTGCTGGCCGAGCTTCGGCTTCCAGAACGGGCGGAACAGCTCGATCTTCGGGCAGCGGTTCATCACCACGCGCAGCCCGGCATCTTCGGCTAGCTTCGCCGCTCCCTCGTCATAGACGCCAATCTGGCCCCAGAGCACCTTGGCGCCGATATCGATGGCCTCCCGGGCGATGCCGGGCAGCGCTTCCGAGGCCCGGAAGACCTGCACCATATCCACCGGCTCATCGATGGCGGCGAGGGATTCGTAGACCTTGAGGCCGCGGATCTCATTGCCCGCCTCGGCCGGGTTCACCGGCTTCATGTTGTAGCCCTGTTCATGCAGCACCCGGAGGACCCCATAGCTGAACTTGGTCGGATCCGGGCTCGCCCCGACCATGCCGATGGTCTTCACCTCGCGCAGGATGTCGGCCAGATAGTCCGCCGGATAATCCTCTTGATGGTTCATCGGTGCGTTCTCCCTAAATCCAGATATCGGAGGTGCAGTCGCCGCCGGGATAGCGGGTCTCATGGCATCGTGCCGGGCCGCCCGGCTCTTTTCCGAAGTCGACGATGAAATCCTTGTTGATCTCCATACCGCCCTGTTCGGTGTTGCAATCCACCATCAGCATCACCCCGCCCTTGTGACGGATCTCCGGATAGAACTGATTGTCCCAGGTCGAAAACAGCGACGTGGTCACATAGAGTCGCTTGCCGTCGAGGCTGAGCTGGATCATCTGCGGACCGCCGGCGATATCCACCCCGTTGACCGTCGGCGCACGTCTCAGCAGCCCGCCCATCCAGACCTGCCCGGACATTTTCGGGTTATCGGGATCGGTGATATCGTACTGGCGGATATCCCCGTGCAGCCAGTTGCAGAAATACAGGAACCGGTCATCCATCGAGATCAGGATGACGGTGATCAACCCCGGCAGGGGGATCGGCCATTCCGGGTGCTTTTCGTTCTCGACGTCGATGATTTTCTCGACGATCCACTCTTGGTCTTTTTTGTACCAGTGGATGATGTTGGACGACATCGCCGCGCCGACGAATCCGTGGGTCGAGTCCGGATCGTGGTGGAAGCGGACCTCCAGCGGCACCAGCCCGTCCTCGCCCAGATAGACACTGTTCTCCACCCGCTTCTTCTCGAAGTCCCAGAAGTGGATTTCGCGGCCGTATTTCAGCAGACCGACCTCTTCCAGATCGAAGCCCGGCATGAAGGTGTTGGGGGCCGCCCACTCGCTGGACACCATCACGTTGTGGCGCGGCTGGTACCAGAAATCATAGTTGAACTTCATCCCGCCCAGATCGTTCTCCCAACGGCCGACGATCTCGAAATCCTTGTTGAGATGCAGGAACCCGCCCGGCGCCTCGCCCTTGGCGTCGCCCAGCATCGAGATGATGATGTCGGACCCCAGGCAATGCACGGTATGCGGCGCCGACAGATCGGTCTTCGCCTTGATCTCGTCGCCGGAGATCACCTTGTGGATCGTCGGGTTTCTCGGATCCGCCCCGCAATCGACGATATGCAGGTTCGAGCTGCGGACACCCGGCACGATCAGATAGCGCCGCTCCATATCGCCATCGCCATGGCAGGAAGAGCAGGCGTTCCAGCCCATGTGGTGCAACTCGTCGCCGATACCCGGCATCTCGCACCGGCCGATGACCTGGGAGTAGGTCGGGCTGTCCGGATCGGCATCGATGGTCGCCAGATAGTCGGGCTTCTGAATGCCCGTGCCGACATAGATCGCGATGGTATAGAGCAGCTTTTCGCGCGGCGCCTTCATCGCCTCCGCCGGAGAGGCATAGCCGGGCCCGCAGCAGGGTAGGTCAGTCATCTGGCTCTCCGGAATGAGGGGCGGCAATAAATTGCCCTGTCCTGTCGTTTATCGTAGAGTGATAAAATATTCTGTAAAGTGAGAATCCAAGCATGCTGCTTGACCGCCTTGTATCCGTTCTTGAAGCCATCGCGATTGCCGGCCGTCCAGTCTCCGCCTCGGATCTTCGGGAGATGACGGGCCTGCCGCTGCCGACCTGCTATCGCCAGCTGCAGATGTTGGCGGAACGGCGTCTGCTGGACAATCCGGAGTCCAAATCCCGATTTGTCATCGGCGACAGGCTGGTGCGCATCGCGCTGCTGGCGAAGACCGATGCGGATGTGCGCGGCGTGACGGCGCCGGCCCTGAAGGAGGCCGCCATCGACTTCGGAGAGGCCGTATTCCTCTCACGTTTTCGCAAGAACGGTGTCGGCATCATCCATGTGGAGACGCCGGCCGACCCGTCGATTTCCTATATTCATCCGGGCCTGGGCAATCGGCCCATGCATGCCTGTTCCTGCTCGAAGGCCATTGCCGCCTTCGCCGACGGTCAATTTTGCGAGTTGATCCTGAACGGCCCCATGAAGCCGTACACCGAGCATACCCGTACGACCCGGGAGGCGCTCGAGAGCGAGTTCCTGGATATTCGCAAGGCGGGCTTCGCCGAATGCGTCGAGGAGATAGAAGTCGGCGTCTCAAGCGTCGCCGCACCGGTGCAGATCGATAAGCTCGGCGCCGTCTTCAGCGTCGGCACGATCGGATCAATACGCCGGTTCGACTCGAAACGCCGCAGATCCCTGGGCAAGAAGCTGATCGAACTGGCCGGTGAGATCGGTTCTTCAATCCAACACAGCAACAGCCTGTAGACTCGCCATGAGGGGTTGAACCGCCCGGCCCAAGTCTCGATTTGGCATGACCCATCGATATGCGACACGGTAAGATGATCATCTCACGGTGGTGGCCGGATCCTGACCGGAAGACAAATTTCGTGTTCCAACTCGGAGGCGGCTCCCTTTGAGAGGCGATATGCCTGTGAAATGGGGAACCTATGACTGAACCGGCAATTCGGCCCGCGGGCACCGCCAAGCCCTATATCCTTTTCGGTTTGGCTGTCGTCCTGGTGTTGTTTGGCGGGCTGGGCACCTGGGCGGCGGTGGCGAAGTTGAGCGGGGCGGTGATCGCGCCCGCCGTCGTGGCCGGCTCACTCAAGCGGCAGACCGTCCAGCATCTGGAAGGCGGCATCGTTTCCGAACTGTTGGTCCGGGACAATGAGGCGGTCGAGGCCGGACAGCTGCTGATCCGGCTCGACGACACCCGCGCCAAGGCAACGCTGAGGATTATCGACGGCCGGCTTGACCTGCTTCATGCACAGGCCGCGCGGTTGGCCGCCGAGCGTGACGGCCTCGACTCCATGGAGGTATCGGCCAGCCTGACAGAGCGGGCCGCCGAACCCGCCACTGCGGACATCCTCAATGGGCAGATCGAGCTGTTCAAGGCGCGCCAGCAGGCATTGGATGGCGAGACCGAAATCCTGATACAGCGCGTTGCCCAGCTTGGCGACCAAACCCAAGGCGTAGAAGCCCAGCAAACCGCCAAGGAGCGGCAGATTGCACTGCTGGGCGAAGAGTTGGAAGGGTTGGAGCGGTTGTACCGGCAGGGCTACGCGCCACGCACCCGGGTCCTCGAACTCCAGCGCGCCGCCGAGCGCCTGAACGGCGAAGTCGGAGAGCATATCGCGGAGATCGCGCGTGTCGGCACCCAGATCGGCGAGACCAGGCTGCAGGTCATCCAGTTGCAGCGGAATTTCGTAGAGCAGGCGGTCGAGCAGCTTCGCGATGTGCAGGCCCAGATCTTCGACCTTGAACAGCGTCGGGCCGCCGCAGCGGACGAATTGATACGCCTCGACATTCGCGCGCCGAAAGCCGGCTCCGTGGTCGGGCTGGGCGTGCATACGGTCGGCGGCGTGGTCACGCCGGGCCAGCCTCTCATGGACATCGTACCGGACGAGGATGAACTGGTCGTCGAGGCCCAGGTCGCACCGCAGGACATCGACAAGATCGCCGCCGGGCTGGACGCGGTCGTCCGGCTGTCCGCCTTCAATACCCGCACCACGCCGGAGCTGAACGGCAGCGTCTACGCCGCCTCGGCGGACCGTCTGATCGATCAGGTGAACGGGATGCCCTATTATCAGGTGAGCGTCCGCATTCCGGAAAGTGAGCTGGACCGTTTGGATGACGGGCTGATCCTGATCCCGGGGATGCCGGCGGAGGTCTTCATCCAGACCGGCGAGCGGACCGCGCTGAGTTATCTGTTGAAGCCGCTCACCGACAGCCTGGCACACGTGTTCAGGGAAGATTGATCCGCTGCGCGGCAACCGACCGGGTGCCGCCCAGCCTTAGTCACCACCGGTGCCAGCACCGAGCGATGCCGGGGTCAATTGGGTGACCTTGGACAGCACCTCGTCCTTCGGCCCAAACGCCGCTACCCGCCCGTCATTGAGCATGAGGATCTTGTCGACGGCGGCAATCGCGCTTGGTCGGTGGGCCATTACGATAACGGTCGTGCCGCACTGCTTGAGGGCGAGGATCGCCTTCATCAGGGCCTGATCGCCGGCGTTATCGAGGTTCGAATTTGGTTCGTCCAAGACCACAAGCGCTGGCGGCCCATACAACGCCCGCGCCAAGCCGACCCGCTGCCGTTGGCCGCCGGACAGAAATCCACCATCGTCACCGATCTGGGTCTCATAACCATCCGGGAAGCCGAGCACCATTTCGTGGACTCCGGCCAGCTGGGCCGCCGCCACGACCGCCTCATCCGGTGGATCGGGGTAGAGTCGAGAGATGTTTTCCGTCACGCTGCCGCCGAACAGCTCAACATCTTGCGGCAGATAGCCGATCTGCGGCCCTAGGGCCTCCCGGTCCCAATGCTGAATCTCGGCGCCGTCCAGCCGTACAGCGCCGGCATTAGTCGGCCACACGCCCACCAGCACGCGCGCCAGGGTCGATTTGCCTACCGCGCTGGGTCCGATCACACCCAGCGCCTCACCGGGCATCAGCGTGAAGGATATGCCTTTGAGTACCGGCTTTTTCGCCCCCGGCGGGGCGGCGACCACATTTTCCAGTTCAATACGCCCGGTGGCGGCTGGAAGTTGCAGGCGTTGCTGTGAGACCGGGCTATCGTCGAGCAAATTGCGCAGGCGGCGATAGGAGGTTCGGGCGCCGACGAATTGTCGCCATGAACCGATCGCCTGCTCCACCGGGGCCAGCGCACGGCCCATCAGGATCGACGCCGCGATCATGACGCCCGGGGTGATCTCCTGCCGGATCGCCAGCGCCGCACCGGCGCCCAGGATCGCCACCTGAAGGAACATCCGCGCCACCTTCGACGTGGCGGTCAGCATGCCGGCCCGGTCGCTGGCGCGGGCCTGCAGAGCGAGGCCGCGGCCATGCTGTGAGGCCCAGCGCCGGCGCAGCCCTTCGAGCATGCCCATGGCCTCCAACGGCTCGGCATTGCGCAGGCTGGCGTCGGCGAAAGCGTATGCCGAAGCGACCTCCGCCCCTGCTGTCTGCAGCGGATTGCGGGTCAGCACCTCGCTCAACAGCGCCAGCATGAATAGGAACACCGCACCACCCAATGCGATGAATCCGAGGATCGGGTGAAACAGGTACACCACGCCGATATAGAACGGTACCCAGGGCGCGTCGAAGAATGCGAACGGCCCCGGACCAGTCAGGAACTGTCGAACCGAATCCAAATCCCGCAGCGCCAGCGACCGCTCGGACCGAACGCCACGCACCATGCGGGCAAAGACGGCGGCGAACACCCTGGCGTTCAGCTGCTGATCGATCCGATTGCCGACCCGAACCAAAACCCTCGAACGCACTAAATCGAGCACCCCCATGATCACCAGCAGAGAGCCGGCAAGCACGGTGATCGCGATCAAAGTGGCGTCACTGCGACTGGTCAGCACCCGGTCATAGATCTGCAGCATGTAGAGGGGAGCCGTCAGCATCAGCATGTTGATGAAGAAGCTGAAAAAGCCCGTCATCATCAACGATCCGCTACATGCGGAGAAAGCCTGCCCGAGTTCTGACCGTTTTGAATCGCTCACCGATCGCCCCATACCATCATTGTCTGGGTCGCTTGGCTGCCGACAGGTCGCAGCACCATTTAAGCGCAACCCACCGGGCGCAACCCAGACGATCTAACTACATCGTAGCATTCAATGAATCGAGGAGTCCGCATATTGTCTGCTCTGACCGTCCGAAGCGCCGCCTGACGACGTTGGGGGAAATCGACGCCAGTCCAATTTTGTCATGGGATGAAATTTGGAACCGTGATTGGCGCCGGTCCGATTAGCATGCCAACCAGCGGGCTGGTCCTGCCACATGTATTGTCGTTCATGCGGCAGATAGTGATCGGCATCTTTTGAGTTGCGGCCGTCGCCTTCGATCGCTTGGCTGCGCAACGAGAATTATCGAACTACAGGGAAGGCTGCAACCATGAACCAATTGGACTTCAGCGGCCAAGTCGCGGTCGTCACCGGGGGCGCCCAGGGGATCGGCCGTGCGGTGGCCGAACGGCTCGGACACAGTGGCGCGCGGGTGGCGCTCTGGGATATGGATCTGCCCCTGGCGCGGGAAACCGCCGCGGCGCTCGGCGTCGGCGCCCTGGCCATCGAGGTCGACGTCGCCGACTGGGTCAGCGTCGAGACTGCCTTCGCGCGGACCATGTCGGAATGCGGCCGGGTCGACGTCGTGGTCAATTCGGCGGGCATCGCCGGGTCGAACGCCACCGTCGCCGATTATTCGGTCGAGGAATTCCGCCGGGTCGTGGAGATCAACCTGCTCGGCACCTTCCACGTCAACAAGGCAGTGGTCGCCACCATGCGGGTGCAGAATTACGGCCGCATCGTCAACATCGCTTCGGTAGCGGGCAAGGAAGGCAATCCCAATGCATCGGCCTATTCCGCATCGAAGGCGGGCGTTATCGGATTGACCAAATCCCTCGGCAAAGAACTTGCCGATGTGAACGTTGCGGTCAATTGCGTGACGCCCGCGGCCGCCCGCACCCGGATCTTCGAGCAGATTACCCAGCAGCATATCGACTACATGCTCTCAAAGATCCCGCGCGGCCGATTTCTCGAACTCGACGAGGCGGCGGCGATGATCGCCTGGCTCGCATCGGCCGAAAACAGCTTCTCTACCGGCAGCACTTTCGACCTGTCCGGCGGACGGGCGACCTACTGACGCCAAATGTGCAAGCGGATTGTCAGATTGAGAGACTCTGAGATCTGGCGAGCCTGCTGCCGGGAAACCGGCGCCGAATTCGCCGGTAGAGCCTAAGGCGCGCCTGCCGTATCGACCGGTGCCGCCGGTGGTTCGCGGAGCAGCGCCTTCTCCACCGGGTGATAGTCGACGTCATATCCGAAGTAGCGCGGGCCGACGAGTTCCAGCCCCTCCGCCGTACGCCACTGCGGATTGCAGGGGATCGCCAGCGCCGCGACCCGCAATCCGAAGCGCAGCGACTCGGTGGTGATCGGCTCACCGGTGTCGATGTCGAGGAGCGTGATCAGATCGGGCGTGGTCACGACCGGCTCATCGTCCAGATACGCGATCAGAAACTCGTTCTGGAAGCTGAGCCGAAGCGTGCGCCCACGGAACTGGTCGACCCCTTCGATCTCGGTTTCACCACGGGCGAAGCCGCCGATGGTCCGGCGCTCGACATCCTGGACGCGGCCCCGGAACAGGGCGAAGGCGCCCAGACGGTCCTGCATGGTGATGACCGGATCGGCGTGCTTGGCGCGGCTGCGGCGCAAGGTCCGGCCGAGATCGGCCGCCAGAGTCAGGGTTCCCTTGACGATGGCCTTCTTCGCAATGGCCCCGCGCATCGGATAGAAGGCCAGAAGGGCCGATCCGCCCATCTCGATGGTCGCCGCCCGGGCCAGCCGTTCGGTCCAGAGGTTGTCGACGGTATCGAGGATGATCGAATTGCCCTTGTCGTCGGCCAGCACCATCGGCGTGGCGGCGACACCGTGCAGGGTGAAGGTGACCATCTGCAGTTCGGGAAAAGCCCGCCCCATGCCGTCGCCATCGACCAGCGGCAGGCCGGTTTCCGCGGCCACGATGAACGGCGTGGTGGAGTTGAGACCGCCAGCCTCCGCACACAGTACGGCGCCGATCGGTTCGCCCAGGAGTTCCTCCAGCTTGCGGAATGCCAGGACGATCTCTTCGCCCTGGGGCAGCTTCTCGGTCATCACCGTCGGCGCGCCCATCATGCAGGCCGGCACGATCCAGGCATCGTCGGGCAGTTGATCGACGTCGACCAGCCGGACCGGCGCGTTGCGCCGGATCGCCTCCTTGGCCATCAGCTTGCCCACATAGGGATCGCCGCCGCCGCCGGTGCCCAGAATGGCCCCGCCGATGGCGATGTCGTCCATGTCATCGATGTCGATCAAACGCATGGTTATTCCTCTCGAAGTCAGACAGCCAATGGCTGATAGGCAAGTTCGGGGTAGCCGAAGGCGGCCGGGCCGACGACTTCCAACGCCCGCTCGGTGCGCAGCAGGTCATGGGCCGGCATCGCGATGGTCGCCAGATGCTGGCCGTAGCGCAGCATCTCGGTGGTGATCGGCTCGCCGGTATCCAGCTCGATGTTGATGATCAGATCGGGCACGGTCACCTCCACCGCACCGTCACGCCAGAACACCAGGTTTTCGTTCTGGATGTCGATCCGCGCGCTTTCGCCGCTATGGTCGTGAAGACCGTGCAGCAACGTCTCGCCGACCGCGAAGCCGCCCTTCAGGTCGCGGCGGACATCGACCACCTTGCCGGTGAACACCAGCTTGGCGCCGGTGGCCGTCAGCACCGCGTCGACCACATCCCGGCGACGGGCGCGCGCATCCTCGATGGCCCGGCCGATGGTAAGCGCCTGGGTGACCGTGTCCGGGATCGCATGGGTGGCGAGGAATCCGGCCGGCATCGGCGCCGTCGCCAGCCCCGCCCCGGCGCCCATGTCGACGGCGACCGACCGGGCGAAGCGCTCCAGCCAGTACATGTCGACGATGTCCTTGAAGACGATCGTATTGCCCTTGTCGTCGGAGATCGCGGCCGGCGCGGGCGATTGGCCATAGATGAAGAAGGTCGTCATCTGGACTTCGGGAAAGGCCCGGCCCATGCCGTCGGCATCGAGCACCGGGATGCCGGCCTGGGCCGCCGTCAGCATCGGCTCCATGGAATTGGCGCCACCGATCTCCGCGGCGATCAACGCGGCCATGGGCCGCTCCACCGTCGCCTCCAGCGCACGCAGAGCACGCAGGCACTCCTCGCCCTCCTCGAATTTCTCCACCCCGACCACCGGCGCGCCGATCCCGCCGACACTGGCGACCGGCGCATCGTCCGGCAATGCCCCAAGCGGCAGCACGTCGACGACGGCGCCACGGCGCATCAGTTCCCGTGTCCTCAGCATGCCGATATAGGGGCTGCCCCCGCCGCCGGTACCGAGCAACGCCGCCCCGAGAGCCAGGGGCTTCAGATCCGCTTCGGTCAGGCGCCAGGCATCAGACATGAAGCTCTCCCACCGCCTTGACCCTGATGCGGGTGGCGTTGCCCGGCAGATAGGCCAGCGGCACATCCTCGACATCGACGATGTTGATCGTCTCCGGCCGCGCGCCGGCCGCGATCGCCGCCTCCGTCGCCCGCTGCTTGGCGTCGTCCAGCGCCTCCGATCGGCCCATTTCGGCAAGGGCGTACACCCGGTCGACCTCGCCGCTAACCTGGGCGATGGCCGCGCCGACCGCGTTGGCGACGGCGTAGTGTTCCGGCTTGACGACCGTGAGTTCGCCGATCCTGTCCCCAGTCAGGATGCTGCCGCCGCCGACCACGATGACCGGCAAGGGTTCCGGAGACAGCCGCGACCGTTCGACCGCCAGTTCGAGCATGCGGGCGATCTCCACCCTGGTGCGCTCGATCAGCCCGGCGTCGAGGGCGCCGACCAGCCCCCGTTCGCCGATCTCGGCCCCGCCGGCGGCGACGACCACATCGGTGGTGGTCAGCGTATCGCCGCCGAAACACAGCGCATCCTCGGTCAGCCGATAGCCGACCGAGCGCGGGCCGACGGTGACCTTGCTGTCGGAACTCTCGACCACGAGCGAACCGCCGCCAAGCCCGATCGAGAAAACGTCCGGCATGCGGAAGTTCGTGCGCACCCCGCCGACCTCGACCGCGACCGAGGCCGGGCGCGGAAAGCCCTTGTGCAGGGCGCCCACATCCGTGGTCGTGCCGCCGATATCGACGACGATCGCCTCCTCGACGCCGGACAGGAAGGCCGCGCCGCGCATCGAGTTGGTCGGCCCGCTGGCGAAGGTCAGGACCGGGAACCGTTCGGCGAAGGCGGCGTCCATCAGGGTGCCGTCATTCTGGGTCAGGAAAAACCGGCCCTTGATGCCGCATCGGTCGAGCGCGCCGCGGAAGGCGGTCATCACATGCGCCGACAGATCCCGCAGGCAGGCGTTCATGATCGCCGCGTTCTCACGCTCCAACAGGCTGATCCGGCCGATATCGGCGGACCGGGTGATGTGGGCGCCGGGCACGGCCTCGGCCAGCACCTGCTCGGCCTGCTCTTCCATCTCCGTGTTGACCGGGCTGAAAACCGAAGAGACGGCGATCGACCGGATGCCCTTGGCGGTAATGTCGGCGCCAATGCCGCGCAGCTCATCGGGATCGAGCGGGGAAATGATCCTGCCGTCGAACTCGTTCCCGCCAT
Organism: Inquilinaceae bacterium; assembly: GCA_965237625.1. Lineage (GTDB taxonomy): Bacteria > Pseudomonadota > Alphaproteobacteria > DSM-16000 > Inquilinaceae > JABDIP01. The sequence goes on along the minus strand of CBDEGD010000016.1, from coordinate 8,102 downwards.
GGGCCATGTACACATGGTTTCCGATCGCCGATCGCAATTCCTCCGGCCAATCGACCATCGGCGGAAGCGACGCGGTGGCCGGCAGGCCGAGTCGGACCGCCGCCGTGGGCGCCAAGTCCCGGTGTTGGACCACGGCGTTGGTGAAATGGGTGGTGCCGATCATCACCACGTCGATATCACCGGCGGCGACGCCCGATTTCTCGAGCACGCCTTCCACCGCGGCGACCACGCCGCCCATCACATCCTTGGTCGTGGCCGCCTTGGTACCGGCGACGACGGAGCGGCCGTCCATCACCACCGCGTCGGTATTCGTCCCACCGACATCGACGCCAATCCGTAGCACGGTCAGTTCACTCCTTCTTCAGCGTTACTGGTTGGGCCGGGGCTGCCCCCGTCGACGGTGTCGAACAGGTGACAGCGCGCCCCATGACCGGGGCCGGCCCCATGAAAGACCGGATCGTCGATGCGACAGCGATCGAAGACCCTTGGGCAGCGGGTATGGAAGCTGCATCCCGGCGGAATGCGCGTCGGGCTCGGGATCTCGCCACGGAGCGGCGGGATATCGGGTTTCAGCGCCGCCTCGGCATCGGAGATCACCGGCACCGCGGCGATCAGGCTCTGCGCATAGGGATGGCTCGGCCGGTCGAACACCTCTGCGGTCGGCCCGCTCTCGACCAGACGGCCGAGATAGAGGATGCCGACATCACTCGCGAAATTGCGCATCAGGCTGAGGTCGTGGGAGATGAACAGAAACGTCAGCCCCTGGTCGTCGGCGAGGCCGTTCAGCAACTCGATGATCTTGGCCTGGACGGAAACATCCAGCGCCGAGGTCGGCTCGTCCAGGATGACCAACTGCGGTTCGACCGCGAGCGCCCGGGCGATGGCGACGCGCTGCTTCTGCCCGCCGGAAAGTTCGTGCGGAAAGCGCTCCGCGAAGCCGGCCGGCAGTTCCACCAGCTCCAGCAACTCCGCCACCCGCTTTTCGATCCCGGCGCGGTCCTGCTTGAGGAACCCCAGCGGCACCGAGACGTTGGCGCCGATGCTGCGCCGAGGATTGAGCGAGGAGCCCGGGTTCTGAAACACCATCTGGACCTGCCGGTAATACGCCCGCGTGCCGATCATCCCGCCGACATCCTGCCCGTCGAAACGGATGGTCCCGCCGGTCGGCCGGCTGAGCCCCATGATCATGCGGGCGATGGTCGATTTGCCCGACCCGCTCTCCCCGGCCAGTCCATAGACCGATTTGCGTGGGATCGCGAAATCGACGCCATCGACCGCCCGTACCTGGGCCCGAACGGTCTGCAGTGGGCCGCCCCGGATCGGAAAGTGCTTGGTCAGCCCCTGGACCTCCAACAGCGATCCCTGCGACGCCGCAATCATGGCACGGCCCCCGCGGTCTGGACGTCCGCCCCTGCATCCTCCGCATAGAGCCAGCAGGCGGCGGTCCGCCCTTCACCGGTCGGGACCCGTCCGGGCGTCCGGTCGCACGGCGCGAAACACCGTGGACAGCGGGGCGCGAAGCGGCAGCCGGGCGGCGGATCGACATAATCCGGGATGGTGCCGTCGATCCCCCGGAAGGTCGTGTCGCCGGACAGCTTGGGCACGCAATCGATCAGTGCCTTTGTGTAGGGGTGCTTGGGCTTGTCGAACAGGTCGCGGGTCGAGGCATGTTCGACGATGGTGCCGGCGTACATGACATATGCGTCGTCGGCCATCTCGCGCACGACGCCCAGATTATGGGTGATCATCAGCAACGCCAGGTTCCGCTCGGCGACCAGATCGTCGAGCAACCGGAGGATCTCGTCCTGGGTAGTCACGTCCAGCGCCGTGCCCGGCTCGTCGGCGATCAGCAGGCGCGGTTCGTTGAGCAGCGCCATGGCGATCAGCACCCGCTGCCGCATGCCGCCGGACAGCATGATCGGATAGGCCTCGACGATGCGGGCCGGGTCGGGCATGCGCACCTGGCCCAGCACTTCGATGACACGGGCGCGGCGGGCCGCGGCATTGCGCTTTCGCCCGAGACGCCGGTCGGCGTATTTCACGATCGAGCCCATCTGGTCGCCGATGGTGAAGACCGGGTTCAAAGCGGTCATCGGATCCTGAAAGATCATCGACATCGCCGTGCCCTTCAGCGCATCGCGCTCGCGCCGCGGCATGGTCACCAGATCCCGACCCTCGAACCGGATCGCACCGGAGACGATGCGCGCCGGCGGGCTATGCAGGATGCCCATGATCGCCCGCAGGGTGACCGACTTTCCGCAGCCGGTCTCGCCGACCAGGGCGACGTGCTGGCCGGCGCGGATGGTCAGGTTGACATCCTCCAGCACCTTGGCCGCGCGGCCGTATGTGTCGAAATGGACGGAGAGGTTCTCGACCTCCAGCACCGGCTCGGTCATCGGGCCTCCTGGACATCGAAGAGATCGCGCAGCCCGTCCCCGAGAAGGTTGAAGCCCAGAATGGCATAGAGGATCGCCGTGCCCGGCAGCACCGACTGCCACCATTGGTCGGGCAGGTAATCGGCGCCGTTGGAGACCATGGTGCCGAGGTCGGGCGTCGGCGGCTGCACGCCGAGGCCGAGGAAACTCAGCGACGCGCCGATCAGGATGACAAAACCGGCATCCAGCGTCACCTTGACGGAGATCGCCGAGACGCAGTTCGGCAGCAGCTCGCGGAACAGGATGTGGAACCGGCTGGCGCCGGCGATCTCCGCCGCCTCGATAAATTCCTGATGCTTCAAGGTGCGGGTGATCGAATAGATCAGCCTTGTGTGCCAGGTCCACCATAGGATCGAGATGGCGATCATGGCATTGAGCAGATTGGGCGACAGCACCGCCATGATCGCCAGGGCCATCACCAGCGGCGGGATCGCCAGCGCTATGTCGGTCAGCCGCATCACCACGATTTCCGCCCAGCCCCCGGCATAGCCGGCGAACAGGCCCAGCACGATGCCGAACGGAACCGACAGGCCGAGCACCACGACGACCAGGAGCAGCGAGACCCGATAGCCATAGATCACCCTGGTGAGGACGTCGCGGCCCACATTGTCGGTGCCGAACCAATGCTCGAAGCTGGGTGGCAGGTGGCGCGCGCGAAAGTCGACAAAGGCGCCGATCTGTTCCGGGTAGGGGGCGATCAGCGGGGCGAAAATGGCCGCGATGACGACGCTGATCACGATCAGCGCGCCGATGATCGCGGTCGGGTTCCGGCGAAAGCGGTACCAGGTCTTGTACCGGCTGGAGATTGCGGCGGCGGCGACCGTCTCCCGTGCCTCGAGCGCAGCGGTGGAATCCTGGCTCATCGGCTGCCCCGGATACGCACCCGCGGATCGACCTGGCCGACCAGGATGTCGATCAGCAGGTTGACCGCGACGAAGAACAGCCCGGAGATCATCACCACGCCCATCACCGCGTTGAGGTCCTTCTGCAGGATGGTGCGCACGCCATAGCTCGCCATGCCGGGCCAGCCGAATACCAGCTCAACCACGAAGGCGTTGCCGATCAGGGAGGCGAATTCGAGCCCCAGGATGGTCAGCGGCGGTACGAAGCTGGGCCGCAACATGTACTTGAAGGTCCGCACCCAATCGGGAATGCCGAAGGCCCGGGCCGCCTCGATATAATCCTGCCGGGCGACGTCGATCATGCTGGACCGGGTGATGCGGGTGATCTGTCCGATCGTGGCCGCAGAGAGGGCGATGGTCGGCAGCAGCAGATGACGCAGCGACTCGCCGAAAACGTCCAGGCGGCCGCCGATCAGGGAGTCGATCAACAGCAGCCCGGTCAGATCGGCCTGGAACGGCAGCCCGGCCGGCAGCCGGCCCGATACCGGCAGGATATTGAGCACGTAACCGGCGAGCAATTGCAGAAGGATGGCCAGGAAGAAGCTGGGCGTGACGACCCCCAGGAGGGCCACGAGACGGCTGGTATTGTCGATCCACCGGTCTTTGTTGCGCGCCGCCAGCACCCCCATCGGCACACCGATCACAAGGCTCAGCAGGATCGTGGCGCAGACCAGCTCGAAGGTCGCGCCGAAGGTTTGGGCGATATCCTGGTTGACCGAGCGCTGGGTCAACAGCGACTGGCCCAGATCGCCCTGCATCAGCCCGCCGGCGAAACGTCCGTACTGTTCCCAGATCGGCAGGTCGAGGCCCATCTCGGAACGTAGCTGTTCGATCTGTCCGGGCGTCGCCAACGGCCCAAGCGCGATGCGCGCCGGGTCGCCCGGCACCACCCGCGCGATCGTGAAGATCACCATCGACAGGCCGAACAGAACCAGCAGCGACCACAGCAGCCGCCGGACAATGAAATACAGGAACTCCATGCGGAATTGGGAGACGGGGCGGCTCCGATCGGCGCCGCCCCGTCCGGCCCATGTCAGCCATTCGGCTCACAGGTCCAGCGATACCGGTAGAAATCGTAGTCGAAGGACTGCATCGGCACCGCCGCGAAGCCCTCCAGGCAGACATCCATGGCGTGCCGGACCTTCTGGGTCAGCAGGAAAACATCCGGCTGCAGATCGACCAGCCGCTTCTGCAGATCAATATAGATCTCCGCCTGCTCGCCCGGGTCGGCGGTCTGCCGCGCGGCCGCGATCAAGCCGTCGATCTCGTCGCTCAGCACCCATTCCATCGACGCCCAGGTGCCCGCCGCATCGGAATGGTATTGGGTGAAGAACATCGAATCCGGCGAGGGGTAGGTCGGGCCGAAGAACACCTGGGTGATGTTCGGCGTGGTCCCGACCTCCGAGGCAAGCTCGGTGACCCGGTTCCAGGGTTCCGGCTGCAAGGTGACGTCGAAGCCCCAGCGGCTCCATGGTTGCCTGGAACAGCAGCGCGATCTCTTCCTCGAAGGCGGTGCCGGCAACGTAGGAATGCACGATCGGGATCCGCCCTCCACCACCATAACGGCTCTTGGCGATCTCCTCCTCGGCACAGGCCAGGTCGAAGACCGGCGCCGGCCGCTTCATCCCAATGGAATTCGGCAAACAGCGGCGGCAACGGCGTCCTGAGCTCACCGCCCGGCAGGATCACTTCGCGGATCGGTCTCATAGTCGGTGGCGCAGGCGATCGCCCGGCGAATATGCACGTCGTCCGTCGGCGGCGCCTGGGTGTTGAGCTTGTAGTAGAACGCGGTCGCGGTATCTTCGGCGACAACGCGGAACCGCTCCATCTCATTGAGCGCGTCATAGGTCTCCGAGGCCTGATACTGACTGGTCATGGTCAATTCGCCCGAAGCCGCCAGCGAGCGCACGGTCGCCTCGTCATTCGTAACCATCCAGCGCACCTCGTCGATCGCGCCGTCGGACCAACCCTGGTAGTAGTTCTCGCTGGCGACGATGGTCATCCGGCTGCCACGTTCCCAGCTCTGGAGCAGATAAGGGCCGGCGCCGGCTACGTTGCTGGCGAGGAAGGCCTGCCCGTCATCGCCGCCCTCATTCGCCTGAACCAGTTCGGCGTTGAGGATCATGATCGACGGTACGGTCGCCAGGAAAGGCGAATAGGTCTTGTTCAGCGTGAAGCGGACGGTTCGATCGTCGACCGCCGCGACGGCGCCGTCATCGAGCACATCGCCGAACAGATAGGCAGGCCCCTGATTGATGCGCAACAGGCGCTCCATCGAATAGACCACATCCTCCGCCGTCACCGGGCTGCCATCCGAGAAAACCGCATCCCCGCGGATGGTGAATGTGAAGACGGTGGAATCGTCCGAGACCTCCCAGCTCTCGGCCAGTTGGGGGACGATCTGGCCGGCGGCGTCAACGGTCACCAAGCCGTCATAGAGGTTCACCGCCGCCATGTATTCGGTGTAGTCGGTGATCTTGGCCGGATCGATCGTCCCGACGATCTGGACCGTGTTCATGGTCACGACATTCTGCTGAGCCGCCGCAGGCGACACGACGATGGCCATAGCGGCGCACGCGGTCGCCAGCGCCGGGGCCATTTTCCTGAAACTCATATCAGCCTCCCCGCTGAAATTTTCTTAGGCTTCTTGAGCGTGAATGATAGGAAAATAAGTGTCAAATCTACGCAGCAAAATTATATTGCTTTCTTGGTGCTGTTCATGGAATGAAATTCCAAGAATGCCGTGTTGACGCTGGACGAATGGGCAGCCTGGAATTGGATAAGCGGTTTTTAGTATTTGTATAAATCGTTGACTGCCGGGTCGCGATGATCCACGATTTTAGAAATACTAAAAAAGGGGAGGATGGCTCGACGTGGCGGGAGAAGCCCTCGAGAAGTCGGACGAGATGGCGGCGGACGATCCGCTTGGCCAGCGCTTGCGCGCCCCGGCGCCATGAACTCGGCCTGACCCTCAAGGAGGTCGCCGACAGCGCCGGCCTGTCCGTTGGCTTTATCTCGCAGGTCGAACGCGGACTGACCGCCCCGTCGCTCTCATCCCTGGTCTCGATCTCCGGCGTCCTGAAGACGGAGATCGGGTCGTTTCTGGAGCAGCCGAGGGTACGTGCCAGCTATACAAGGCACGACCAGCGCCAGACCTATTCGATCGAAGACCGGAGCGTTGCCTACGAACGGGTCTCGTCCTCATTTCCCGGCCAGACGATGCATTCAGTGATCATCAATATGCCGCCGGGATATCGATCGGAACCGATCGTCCATGAAGGCGAGGAAATGGAATTCGTCCTTGAAGGGACGGTGACGTCGGAGCTCGAGGGCAAGACAGTCGTCCTGCAGGTCGGGGATTCCGTTCACTCATCCGTCGAGCAAACGCCATTGCCTGTGGAACCACACCGAAAAGCCGGGCCGTGCTGCTGTGGGTCGGGACCATGGATCTGTTCGGTGAGCATGTCGGCGAGGAGATCCGACGGCTTTGAAGCCCGACCGATCCATGCAAGCCATCAGACCGCGCCATAAGCGGTCGTCCAAAGGGAGGAAGACATGATGAGAGAATTCCTGAAACCTTGCGTCTCCGCGGCGTTCGCGGCCGCGACCCTGGTATCGGCGACCGGCCTTGCCACCGCCGAAACCACCCTGCGCCTCGACGAGGTGGCGGTCGGCGAGATCGACCCGGCCAAGGCATCCGACTACGCCGACTCGATCCTGATGTTCAACCTCTACGACACGCTGGTCTTGCCGCGACAGGGCGGGCCGGGCCTGGTGCCGCATCTCGCGGCAAGTTGGGAGGCGGACGGCGACAGCTACGTCTTCACCCTGCGCGACGACGTGGCGTTCCAGAGCGGCAATCCGCTGACCGCCGAGGATGTGGTGTTCTCGCTGGACCGCATGAAGGCGATCGGCAAAGGCCTGTCCTATCTCTTCACCGATGTGGAGAGCGCGGAGGCCGTCGATGCCCATACGGTCCGGTTCACCCTGTCCAAGCCCTACGCGCCGTTCGTCGCTTCGCTTCTCCGGCTGCCGATCGTCGACCGGGCGCTCGTCATGCAGAACCTCGGCGAGGGCGAAGGCGAGATGAAAGACTGGGGAGAGACCTACCTGTCGTCGAACGGGGCCGGCACCGGCGCCTACACGGTCACGTCGCATAATCCGCAGGAAGAGACGGTGATGGCGAAGAACCCGGCTTACTTCCTGGGCGTCGGCGAGAGCGCGCCTGACGTGGTGCGCCTCCGTTACGGGTTGGAGGCGGCAACAGTGCGCACGCTGATCGCCCGGGGCGAGCACGACATCTCGTCGCAATGGCTGCCGCCGGAGGTGATCCGGGCGCTTGCCGAGGACGGCGCGCAGCTTCTGTCCGAGAGCGGCACCGGCGCCTTCTATGTGAAGATGAACACCACCCAGCCGCCCCTGGACGACGTGAATTGCCGCCTCGGCCCTGTCCAACGCGTTCGACTATGGCGCCGCGGTGCAAATGATCGCCATCACCGATGACGTCTCCCAGGGCAGCGCGCCGACCGGCGCCATCCCCAAGGGCATGATGGGCGCCAACCCGGACGATCAGATCCTCAGCCGCGACCTGGAGGCGGCAAAGCGGCATCTGGCGGCGTGCAGCTATGCGGCCGGCGACATCAATCTGCAGATTTCCTGGATCGCGGAGGTGCCGTTGGAGGAGCGATTCGCGCTTCTGATGCAGGCGAATTTCGCCGAGCTCGGCATCCAGTCCGAGATCAGGAAGGTGCCGTGGGGCGCTGTT
>CBDEGD010000015.1:0-33387 GCA_965237625.1 Inquilinaceae bacterium | reverse complement strand
GCCTCCAGCCGTTCTGCGTTCGCCAGCAGGTCGCCACGCACCTGGGTGCGGTTACGCACGATCAACGCCCGGGCATCGGCAAGCGCCGCCGCCAGATCGTCGGGCCGGTCGATCAGGGTGCGGTCGTAGAGTACCGAGAATTCGGCGGACAAAGAGGCAACGGCCCCCTCGTCCATGAATTCGGAGATGACGATGTCGGTCATGCGCTCCGGTACAGCTTCGTGATCACGAACTCCCGATGTCCCAGGGCCTCGGCGGCGGTCAGCCGGCCGTTGCAGGTCCTCAAGGTGATATCGATCAGCGCGTCACCGGCCTGGTCCAGGTTCATCTCCCGGCGCAGCAGTCCCGACACGTCCAGGTCGATATGCTCGGACATGGTCCGCGCCGTTTTCGGATTGGCGGTCAGTTTGATCACCGGCATCACCGGATTACCGATGATGTTGCCCTGGCCGGTCGGGAACAGATGCACCACGTACCCCGCCGCCGCCTGCAAGGTGTTGCATTCCGCCGCCGCCGAGGAGGTGTCCATGAAGTAGAGCCCGGCGCCCTTGGCCGGCGCCTCGGCCGGCTCCAGCACGTCGATGAACTTCGCTGTCTTGCCGATCTTCTGCAGATTGCCGAATGCCTTTTCCTCGATGGTGGTCAGGCCGCCGGCGATGTTGCCCTTGGTCGGCTGGCTTTCGGACAGATCGTTGGTCTTGTTCTCGTTGATGAAGTCGTTATAGGCGTTCCAGGTCGCCATGAACTTGCTCGCCGCCTCCGGCGTCGCCGCACGGGTCCGCGCAGATCTTCTCCGCCCCGGTCAGCTCCGACGTCTCGCCGAAACAGGTGGTGGCGCCCAGCGCGTCGACCTTGTCGATCAGATTGCCGACGGTCGGACAGGAACCGAGCCCCGAAGTGGTGTCGGATTCACCGCATTTCGTGGCGATGAACAACTCGTCGATGGACGCTTCCTCGCGCTGCAATTCGGTCGCCCATTGCGCGAATTCCTTGGCCTTCCATGACGCCTTGGCGATGGTCGCGATGTCTCCATTCTCCTCGATGGAGAAACCTTCCGCCGGCTTGCCGGTGGCGGCGATGCCGTCGACGATGCGCTTGGTCCAGCCGGGCTCGATGCCGATGACGATCACCGCCGCCACATTCGGGTTGGAGCCGATGCCGATCAGCGTCCGGAACGTCAGTTCCAGATCGGCGCCGAATTGCAGCCGGCCATAGGCGTGCGGCAGGGCCTGAACGCCCTGGATGTTCTTTGCCACCGCCTCGCAGGCCGCGTTGGAGATGTCGTCGACCGGCAGGACGATGACGTGGTTGCGGATGCCCACGCGACCGTTTTCGCGCCGGTACCCCATGAATTCACGCTGAGCGGTCATCCCTCAATCCCTACCCTCATTGGCCCTACCATCTTTTGGTTTTGGCGTTATGCACATGGACGTGGCCGCCGGCCCCGACCGCTGCGATCATTCGGCCAACATCGTTGCCGTATTTGATGATCGTGTCGCCGTCGGCGGTTGCCGCCAGCGCGATCTTGTGGCCGAGCGGAATAGCGTCCACCGCCTTCAGGGTGATCGTGTCGTCGGTATCCATCACCCAGCCGGAGAGCTCGGCGCCGGCGGCGACCCCCTCCACCACCACAACGCCGACCGTGTCGGCGGTTTCATGCACGAGAAAATGCGGCTGCATTGCCTGACTTCCCCAGATTATCGATTGAGATGCACAGCAGCCTTCGGCCCTGTCCCTAAACGCTAAATCCGAAAGAGGCTGGATGTCAAGGATAGTTATGTCTTATATAAGACTACTCGTCGCGAGACGCTGCTTCGTGGAGGCCCCATGGACCCGACGCCCCCCGCGCCCCCCGCCCCTCTTTCGCCCGAGGTGCCCGGCTACCGGCCGCTCTATCAGCAGGTCAAGGATCTGCTGCGCCGACGCATCGTCGACGGCACCTGGCGGCCGGACGAGGTGCTGCCCAGCGAGGGCCGGCTGGCGGCCGAGCTGGGGGTAAGCCAGGGAACGGTCCGCAAGGCGCTGGATGAAATGGCGGCCCAGAAACTGGTGGTCCGCCGCCAGGGTCGGGGCACCTTCGTGGCAGCGCATTCGCCGGACACCGCACTGTTTCATTTCTTCCATCTGGTCGACGAGACCGGCGAGCGTCAGATGCCGGAAAGCGAGTTGCTGGATTTCCGGCGCGGGATCGCCGGCCCGCGGGAAGCTGAGGCATTGCGGCTTCGCCCCGGAGCGCTCGTCGTGCGGATCGACCGGCGCCGGCTCATCGCCGGCCACCCCGCCCTCGTGGAGCGGATTGCCGTGCCTCAGACCCTGTTCCCAAATCTTGACGATCAGGGCGGGGAAGAATTGCCGAACACACTCTATGATTTCTATCAGAAGCATTACGGCGTCACGGTGGGCCGTGCCACAGAACGGCTGCGGGCAATCCTGGCGACACCGGAAGATGCCGCGCACCTTGGGGTCGCGGCCGGCACGCCGGTGCTCGAGGTCGACCGCATCGCATTCGATTTGGACGACCACCCGGTGGAATGGCGTCTCAGCCGCTGCCTGACCGACCGGCTGGCCTATCTCAGCGAGCTGATCTGACTAGGTCTTATAGATGATATGTCTTATAGAAGAATTATGCTTTGGATTGACGCCGGCGGATGACAATGCGTAGGTTTCGGTTCCGCGCGCCGCGGAAAATCGGCCCCTAACGACACCCGCCCGGCGAGCGCGGCGAGGGGGAATATCGATGAATCGTGCGACCCCGCGCACGAGTTTCCGGCATTGGCGCAGAACAATGCCGCCACTGGACGGCAGGAAATGTTCCGCATGACAAAGACGGCTCCCGTCATCGCCTGCACGGGCATCGCCGTGCTCGATCATGTCTTCACGACGACCTCGTTCCCAAAGGGCGGCGGCAAGCATTTCGCCTCGGGCTATCTGGAAGTCGGCGGAGGGCCGGCGGCGACGGCCGCCGTCGCGATCGCGCGATTGGGCGGCACCGCCCATTTCTGGGGGCGGGTCGGCGACGACGCCACCGGCGGGCGTATCCTGGCCGAGCTGGGTGAATGGGGGGTCGATGTCTGGCACGCGAAACTGTGCCCGGATGCCCGCTCGCCCGTCTCCGCCGTGGTCGTCGACGATACGGGCGAGCGGATGATCATTGCCTTTGCGGATGCGGAACTCGATCCATCGCCCGACTGGCTGCCGCTCGACGCCGTGGCCGGACTGGACGCGGTGATGGTCGATGCACGCTGGCCTCAAGGGTCGCAAAGCGTGCTGTCCGCGGCAAAGGCGCATGGCATTCCCAGCGTCTTGGACGCTGACGCCACGCCGGATGACGCAGCGCGAGCCCTAATGCCGTTGGCAAGCCATATCGCCTTCTCCACCGCCGGGCTGGCGCAGATCACCGGGACCGAGGATCCGTCGGAGGGTCTTGCCCGCGCCGCCGACCTGACCGATGGTTGGGTGGCCGTCACCGCCGGCGACAAGGGCTGCTATTGGCGCGATGGCGGGCGGCTTGTACATATCCCGGTATTTCCGGTCACCGTGCGCGATACTCTGGGGGCGGGCGACGTCTTTCACGGCGCCCTTGCCCTGGCAATTGCGGAAGGCCGACCGGCCGAGGCCGCCATTCGTTTCGCCAGCGCCGCCGCGGCGCTTAAATGTACCCGCCTCGGCGGCCGTGCCGGCATTCCGGCCCGGGCCGAGGTCGAAGCTCTTTTACAGGAGGCTGCGTAGTGGAATTATCGGCGGGAAAGCTGTGGGGTTATCGCCGGATGGCGGATGAGACCGGCCGCTTCAAGATGACAGCGGTCGACCAGCGACCGCCGATCAAGTCGCTGATCGCGCAGAAGCGCGGGATGGCTGGGCCGGGCGACGCCTCGTTCGAGGATGTCTGCGAGTTCAAGGCCGCCCTGGCCGGCGCGCTGTCGCCGATGAGCTCGGCCATGCTGCTTGACCCCTACTTCGCCTATCCGGCCGCGATCGGGCACATCAAGCCCAGCCAGGGCCTGCTGCTGACCCTTGAGGATTCCGTCTTCGAGGATACCCCTGGCGGCCGTCGATCCAGCGCGATCTCCGATTGGAGCGTGGAGAAGATCAGCCGGCTGGGCGCCGACGGCGTGAAGCTGCTGGCCTGGTACCGGCCCGACGCCGATCGAGAGATCTTGGCCCATCAGAAGGCCTTCGTGGAGTCAGTCGGCAGGGCCTGCCGAGACCACGACATCTGCTTCCTGCTGGAGATGCTGGTCTATCCCCTGGCCGGTGAAGAAGGCCAAACCACCGAGTATGTCGAACATGCCGCCAAGCGGCCTCAACTGGTGGTCGACAGCGTGGTCGAATTCGCCGATCCCAAATACGGCGTCGACATCTTCAAACTGGAGAGCCCGGTTGCCGCCGACCGGCTGGTACAGCCCGGCGCCGACGGATCGGACGAGATCCAGGGTTGGTTCGACGCCATCGGCGCCGCCTGCCCGCGCCCCTGGGTAATGCTGTCGGCCGGCGCCGGCAAGGACGCCTTCCGCCAGATTCTCACTTATGCCTACCGCGCCGGGGCCAGCGGCTATCTGGCCGGCCGGGCGATCTGGCTCGACGCGGCCCAGCACTTCCCGGATCTGGCGCGCATGAACCAGGCGCTGCTGCAGGACAGCGTGCCCTATATGCGCGAGCTGAACGCCCTGACCTATGCAGCGGCGACGCCCTGGCACGATCATCCGGCCTTCCCGGACGGCGTGACCCTGGCCGATGCCGGACCGGGCTTCAACAGCGCCTATGGCAGGACCGGCTGACATGGCCCGACCGCGCATCGGCGTGCTGCCACTGGCCCGGCCGACCTTTGACGTCCCCTACGCAGAGGCAACCGCCGCATCGGCCTCGGCCAATCTGGAGGCTCTGGACGCGGAGCTGTTCGGTCCGCCGGCCCTGCTGTTCGATCCGGCCACCACGAAGGCGGCGCTCGCCGATCTACGCGCCCAGGCGCTCGACCTGCTGCTGATCCTGCAAGTGACCTTCGCCGATGCCGGCATGGCGGAAGCCGCAGCCGAAGCCATCGATGCGCCTATCGCCTTCTGGTCCTTCCCGGAAGCGCGCACCGGTGGCCGCTTGCGGCTCAACTCTCTCTGCGGCGTCAATCTCGCGGCCCATGCGTTGGGTCGCGCCGGCCGCCCCTACGGCTATCTGCACCGTGCGGCGGACGATCCGGCGGCGCTCGACGACATCCTGGCAATCCTCGCGAACCCACCTACGACGAGGTCATCCGGCGCAAGACGGATCGATGGCGCCGAAGCGCCGAGTGCCGTTGCGGCGGCCGGCGCGGCCGTGGACCGGCTTTCGCAAAGCCGGATCGGGCTTGTCGGCGCCCATCCGGACGGTTTCGTCACCTGCACCTACGATCCGGCAGCGCTGAAGGCGTTGACCGGGGCCGAGGTCGAGCCCTTCGCCCTGGCGCAGGTCTTCGCCGTTGCGCAGTCACAGCCCGAAACTGTCGTGGCCGAGGCGCGGGACAAGGTCGCCAGCGTGCTCGACGGGCTCGATGAGATGGAGCCCGAGCCGGTCGACGGCACCATGCGGGTCTATGCAGCTCTTAGGGAGATCGCGGCGGACAAACGCATCGACGGGTTTGCTGTGCGTTGCTGGCCGGAATTCTTCACCGAGTCGGGCTGTGCCGCCTGCGGCGCCATGTCGATGTTGAACCATGAGATGACGCCCTGCGGCTGTGAGGCCGATGTCTACGGAACCCTCACCACCCTAGCCATGCAATCCCTGGCGGATGCGCCCGTATTCATGGCCGACCTCGTCGATATCGACACCGAGGACGACAGCGCTGTGTTCTGGCATTGCGGCCTGGCGCCGATTGATATGGCCGACTTGGATGTCGCGCCGCGCGCGACCGTGCATTCCAACCGCAAGAAGCCGCTGCTGATGGAGTTCCCGCTGAAGCCAGGGCGGATCACCATCGCCCGCATCAGCCAGGCCCGCAACGAGCCCAAACTGACCTTCGGCGGCGGCGAGATGCTGTCGGCGCCGCTGGCCTTCTCGGGCACCGCCGGGGTCGCCCGCTTCGACCGCCCGGCCGGCGCGGTGCTCGACACCATCCTGGCCGAAGGTCTGGAGCACCATTACGTCATCGCCTATGGCGATCATCGGCCAGCGCTGAGGGCCATGGCGGCATCGCTCGACCTGCCGGTATTGGAGATTTGTTGAGGAACATCGCGGGAGCGAGTTTCGAATTGGCAGACGCAGATCCCCCTCACCCAGCTATGGCGCGGCCTGAAGCCGCGCCTTAGTCGGAGCTGAGTGAGGGGGCTTGCGCAACCTAACTGGAAAGAAGCTAGTCAACCGGCAACCCGCTAGGCACGGCCTCCGGTCGACCCAGGGGGCGCGAATTCGCTGTCTCTCCGGTGAGGGCATTCAGGAAGGCGATGAGATCCGCGATCTCGCCATCGCCAAGAGCGGCAAGATCGATATCGACACTTGCCGCCTGCCGCGCCATCTCACGCGCATCCTGCCGGATCACGAAATCGATCGGCGCCAGCCAGGGCGCCCTTGGCAGATTGGCCGTCTCGGGCGCCCACGAGGCGCGCGCCGCGACCGGATCGAGATGCTGCCGGATCATGCCGCCGAGCGTCGGCCAGGCGCCGTTGTGTCCGTAGGGCGCGGTAAGCGCGACATTGCGCAGCGAGGGGGTGCGAAACCGATAGGCGTCCTCCAGCACATCGCTTTCGCCCATGCGCCCGACATCGCGCGAATACGGATCGAAGGGTCGGGTGCGTCCAGGTCCGAATGCCGGCAAACCCAGCGCGTGAAAGGATTGATCCGAAAACAGCGGCCCTGAATGACAGGCGGCGCAGCCTGCCGAGCCGAAGAAGAGCGCCCGGCCGCGCTCGGCCTCCACGGACAGAGATGCTGCTCCGGCGAGCCATGCATCGAAGGGGCTGTCGAAACTTTGCCATTCGCTGGCGACAAAGGCGCCGATCGCATTGGCGATCTCGACGATGGTCACATCCTCGGGCCTGTCGACCGTATCGAAGCCATCGACGAACATCTCGCCATATGCCGGTATCGCCCGCACCCGTCCGGCCAGGATCGGCCAGGCCGCGTCGATCCGGTCGTGAACGGCGCCGGCGATTTCGTTCTCCTTCGGGTTCCCGGCCATCTCGAACTGGGCGACGAGGGGAAAGAGCGCCTGTGCGGCGACGATGCTCTCAAGTCCATCCGGCAGCCACTCCTCGGCCGGTGAATTGAACCCGTTGCCGTAGAGATCCGATTCCGACAGCCGCCCATCGTGAAAGAGCACCCGCACCGATCGGTGCCCAAGGTTCCAAAGGGCCGGCGCATTGCGCGGGATGCGCTTGGCGATCCGGTCGGGATCGGTACCGGCTGTCCGCTCCGGTCCCAAGCCCACCCCGCCCTCGCCGATGCCGAGCGAGAGCCCGTCGGTTCCGGCATGATCGTGGTGATGGCAGGTGCCGCAGGCGATGTTGCGGTTGCCCGAGAGGATCTTGTCGTAGAATAGAAGCTGTCCGATCCTCGCTCTTGCCGGGTCGACAGGGAGGAAGTCCTCCGCGCCCAGCCGGGCCGGATCGTCGGCCGCCGACGCACCGATGGCGCCGAGAAGGAAGAAGCACACGACATGGGCAATCAAAGCTGGATTTGCGCGCCGTTTCTGGGGGCGTTCCTGGCGGTGGTTCTCGCCGCCTTTCCGGTTCGGGCCGATGTGGAAGAGGGCCGCGATCTGATGGAAGCGGGTCTCTACACCCAGGCGCGCGAGGCGCTGTGGCCGGCGGCGCGTTCCGGGAATGCCGACGCGGAAGAACTGATCGGCGTCATCTACGCTCTCGGCCTCGGGGTCGAGGCCGACCCGACCCGTGCCTTCGAGTGGTATCTCAGATCCGCGATGAAGGGCCATCCGGGCGCCCAGTCCGGTGTCGGCTGGTATTACGAGTTGGGCCTCGGCATGCCGGCCCCCGATCTGGTCCGGGCCTATACCTGGTATGTGCTGTCGGCGATCGGCGGCGATCCGGACGCGGCGATCAGTCAGGAGGAGGTGGTCAAGAAGATGACGGCGGAGGAGATCGAGAAAGCGCATCTGCTGATCGATGACTACCGGGTTTGGATGTATCCGTTCCGATGAAATTCGGTCGGCCCAAAGGCAAGAGGACCCCGATCGACGGGGCCCTCCATCCGTTCAGCCAACAGTATTCAGTTCATGTCGGCGGCGCGTTGTGCCGCGATTTCCTCTTCCGCCTCGGCGACGGAAGCGGTCAGGGCGTCGAACACATCTTCGCCTCCCTCGACATTGTTCTTGAACCAGTCATAGACCGGTGCCGCGGCGTCGCGGAACGCCGCCTTCTCTTCCGGGTTCGGCACGTAGATGTCGCCGCCACCAGCCGCGAACTCCTGATAGGCGTCGATCGACTTGCGCTTGGGCGAGGCGAAGGTGGCCTGCTGCAGAGCGTAGAAACCGTCGACGACGACGTAGCGCAGTTCCTCCGGCATGGACTGGAACTTGTCGTTGTTCATGAACCACAGCGCGCCCATGTAGGCGTGGCCGTCGAGCGTTATGTACTGAAGCCCGGCATCGGGGAATTTCATGCCCATGATGTCGGTGATGCCGTTCTTGGAGCCCTCGACGACACCGGTCTGAAACGAGGTGAAGAGCTCCGGCCACGGTATCGGAGTCGGAGATGCGCCAACCGCCCGCACAAGTTCCTGCGGCAGGTCGGCGACGACCGTCCGGATCTTCAGGCCGTCAAGGTCGTCAGGCGACTGGACGCGACGCTGGGTGTTGGCGAAGTTGCGCCAGCCGCCCGTATTGCCGATGGTCATCAGCCGGACCGCGCCGTCGGAAGCGTCGAACACCATCTCCTGCATCGTGGTGACGAATGTCGAGCCGGATTCGAGCACGGCTTCGGCCACCCGGTCATCGGCCATCAGATAGGGCAGATCGAGAACCTGGACGAAGGGGAAGATGTTCGCCGTGCCGCCGGAGGTCTGGATGACCACGTCGATATTGCCATCGGCCACGCCGGCGAGACATTCCGAGCCGTTCGAGCACAGCTGGGTACCGATGAAGAGCTCCACCTCGATGGCGCCGTTCGACGCCTGCTCGACATAGTTCTTGAAGACGATCAGGCCGTCATAGTCCTCGTCATTCTCATTCGAATTGGCGGTCGCGCGGATCGAAAAGTCCGCCGCCGACGCCGCCAGCGGCGCCCCTGCCAGCATGGTCGCCGCCAGCAAAGACACCAGTATTTCCTTACGCATTTAGTCCTCCCAATTGGATATCAACGTTTTAGTTAGTCACGAATCCCGTAAGTCTCGGAATCGTCATGGAAATCGCCGGGATGTAGGTGATCAGGAAGATCACGAATACCTCCACGGCCAGGAACGGCAGGATCGCCTTCGCGATTGTCTCGACCCGTTCACCTGACACGGAAGACGCCACGAACAGCACAAGCCCCATGGGCGGCGTCGCCAGCCCCACTGTCAGGTTCACGCTCATGATGATCGCGAAATGCACCGGGTGCACGCCCAGATCGATGAAGATCGGTCCGAGAATGGGTCCCAGAATGATGATGGCCGGCCCGGCATCCAGGAACATACCGACGAGGAAGAGCAGCATGTTGATCAGGAACAGGAGGATCAACGGATTGTCGGACAGCGACAGGATGAACGCGGCCAGGGTCTGCGGCGCGTAGGAGAGCGACACCACGGTCTTGAAGGCGATCGCCGCACCGACCAGCAGCAGGACGACGGCCGAGGTCATCGCCGAGCGAGCGAAAATCTGTGGAAGGTCTCCGACCTTCATCGTGTGCAGGATGAAGAAGGCGACCAGAAGCGCATAGGCCACGGCAACGGCGGCAGCCTCGGTCGGCGTAAAGACGCCGACCAGGATGCCGCCCAGGATCAGGATCGGAGTCTGCAACGGGACCACGGCGCGTTTACAGACCATCCGGAAATCGTGGCTGATGAAGCGACGCAGTCCCAGCAGCAGGGCGTGGGTGGCCAGCAGCGACCCGCCGAGAACCAGAAGCTTCGTCAAGGAGGAAGCCGCCTCGCCAAGGGGCAGCAGGACGTAGATCAGCCCACCCAGATTTATGCGCGCCAGGGCGAAGGAGAACCAGTATTCGACCTTCGATATGGTCTGGTTCTTGTGCACGATCCGCTCGGCCTTGGGCAAATCGTAGCGATCCGCCATGACCCGGATCACCGCCATAAGCCCCACGCCCACCAGGACGCCGGGTACGATTCCGGCCAGGAACAAGGCCGCGACGCTCTCGCCCATGACATAGGCGTAGATGATCATGATCCCCGATGGCGGGATGATCGGCCCGATGACCGAAGACGCTGCGGTGATCGCGGCGGCGAAGCGGCGGGTGTAGCCCTGTTTTTCCATCGCCGGGATCAGCATGGAGCCCAGCGCCGACGTATCGGCCACCGCCGAACCGGACAGCCCGGCAAAAAGCATCGAGGAGAGCACGTTCACATGCGCCAGCCCGCCTCGAAGATGCCCCATCAGCGCCTGGGCGAATTCGACCAGCCGGGTGGTGATACCGCCCTTATTCATGAGCTCGCCCGCCAGCATGAAGAACGGGATCGCCATCAGGGGGAAACTGTCCATACCGTTGTAGACGTTGCGGTACAGCAGGTTGATAGCCCGCTCCTGACCATCGAGGTAGAGCAGAATGCCGGGCGCCGCCACGAGCCCGAAGACGATCGGCAGGCCGATTGCGAGAAAGAATGAGGAAGACCGGCAGGAACCAGATCAGCATCTCACTGGTCTCCGGCCATCGCTGCGCCGGGGATCGGCCGCAAAGTTTCGTGTCCGCCGAAGAACGAGATGATCGATCGTAGCATCAACTCGATATTCACGGTCAGCATGAGCACCACACAGACCAGGAGCGACCAGCCCATCCAGGACCGCGGCATCTTGATCCATCCGCCCTGGAAGTCCGGATAGTAGAGCGAGGCCGTCGCGAATTTGGCGGAAAACCCGGTCACTTCGCCCCAGCCGATCGGAAGCGCGACGATCAGCACGACCAGGGGAATGATCAGCAGAATGAAAGAGAGGATCTCGGCCACCCGCCTGGGCAGCGCCTGGACCAGCATGTCGATCGCGACGAAACCGCCCTGGCGGTAGGCCAGCGGCGCCATGAACCCGGTCATCCACAGCATGCAGAAGCGCGCCGCCTCTTCCGACCAGGCAAGCGGGCTGCCCAGCACATAGCGGAAGAACACTTGGCATAGGATCGACAGGACCATCAGGCCGATGGCAACGACCGAAATCCACCAGCCAATGCGCAGTGCATAGTCATTCCAAGTCTGGAATGGCAGGAGCGCAAGTCTCACCAGCGCCATCGAGCAACCTCCCCAAGGCCCGTTCGAGCGGGCTTTCTGCCCCCACTCTCGGTTTTCCAGAGGCGTCTGTAAAGGTGTGGATCGGCGTCAGAATTGATGCGCAGTATCCAGGTAGTCGGGCTGATTGTTCACGCGGTGTCGACAAGGTCCAATCCAAAATGTCGGTTCGCGCATCCGATCAAATCACATTGTCATTCCCGCGAAGGCGGGAATCCAGAATACGCGATGGCACCGCTGTCACGAACGGGATTACTGGATTCCCGCCTTCGCGGGAATGACAACGTGTTTTGATCGGAGGGCCGGTGCCCAGGTCGTTTAGCCCAGCCCGAGCTCCGACATGTCGACCGGCCGCCGTTCCGCGATCGAGCGTTCGGCGGCAACCCCCACCGCCACCGCCTTCAGCCCGTCGACCAGACCGACCTCCGGGACCGTGCCCTCCAGCACCGACTTGCGGAATGCCAGATGCTCGTAATAGGTCGAGCCGTGGTGGTTGCCGGCCGCCAGGATGTCGGCATCGACCGGGACCGTCTCGGTCCGCTGTTCGGTGCTGTCCCTCAGCCCGACGAACAGGGTCGAGGAGGGAATCCCGGCCTCGACCTTGCCGCGGTCGCCGACCGCCGCGATCTCCTCCTGGTCGCGGGAGATTTCCGCGAACATGCACAGATCGAGCAGCGCCCGCGCACCGCCCTCGAAATCGACGATCACATAGGCGTTGTCGATCATGTCCGGGGTCTCGCCATCGTAGCGCTCGTCCAGATGGTTCACGTCCTGCGCGCCGCTGGCGAAGACCCGCACCGGCTCGGCATCGGCGATCAGGCGCATCAAATCGAAAAAGTGGCAGCATTTCTCGACCATGGTGCCGCCGGTGTTGCGCGCGAAGCGGTTCCAGTCGCCGACCTTGGTGAGGAACGGAAATCGGTGCTCGCGGATGGCCAGCATACGTAGCCGCCCGATGGTCCCGGCCCGCACCTCCTCGATCAACCGGGCAACCGGCGGCATATAGCGATACTCCATGGCGACGAAGACCGGCGCTGCGCGCCCCTTCGCCGCATCGATCACCCGGTGGCAATCATCCAGGGTGGTGCAGAGCGGCTTCTCGACAAGAATCGGAAGGCCGGATGCCAGTGCCGGGATCATGAAATCCACATGGGTGTGGTTCGGCGTGGCGATCACCAGCGCATCGGCGATACCCGCCGCCAGCAGGTCGCGCGGATCGTCGAAAACGCGGATACCAGGACTGGCCAGCGCCGCCGCCGCATCGCGCATGCCGGGGTCGGGATCGGCGATGGCGCTCACCACGGTATCCGGGATCAGCGCCAGATTGCGTATATGCTCCTGGCCCATATTCCCTGAGCCGATGATGGCGTACCGCGTCGGAGCCATGTCCCACCCTGATGTGAAATTCGGAGAATCTCGAAGACCTGGAATGCGAATAGCACCGGCTATTCCGGGCCACAAGTGACACGAACACAGAGACGCCATGCGATCTTCTCGGCAGAACGACCGTTCGGGCCGGCACGTCGTCGGACCCATGGGCGAAATTCTTTCGTTCCGCCATACAGCCGCCGGGTTTCCCGGTTATCGCCACTGGGCTAGAACCTCTGCAGCCCCTCCAAAGCCGACACCGGAACCCCCATGCCCGACAGCGCCCCGCAGACGATCCGCCTTGAGGATTACCGCGTCCCCGATTTCCTGATCGATACGGTCGATCTGACCTTCGACCTGTTCGAAGACGGCGCGACGGTCACCTCCAAGCTGGCGATCCGGCGAAACCCGGACTCCGACCGCCGCACAGCACCGCTGGTGCTGGACGGCCAGCATCTGGAACTGGTGTCGGTGGCGCTGGAGGGCGAGGCGCTGGGCGGCAACCGCTACAAAATCGATGCCGACACCCTGGCCCTGCCCGATTTGCCGGACCAATTCTCCCTGGACATCGTCACCCGGATCGAGCCGCAGAAGAACACCGCGCTGGAAGGCCTCTACATCTCCGGCGGCAATTTCTGCACCCAATGCGAGGCCGAGGGGTTCCGGCGGATCACCTATTTCCTCGATCGGCCCGACGTGATGGCGCGCTACACCACCACGATCATCGCCGACCGGGCGCGGAACCCGGTGCTGCTGTCAAACGGCAATCTGGCGGAGACCGGCGATGCCGGAGGCGGGCGCCATTGGGCGAAATGGGACGATCCCTGGCCCAAGCCGTCCTACCTGTTCGCTTTGGTCGCCGGCGATCTCGTGCCCTATCGAGACAGCTTCACCACCCGTTCGGGCCGCGAGGTGCCGCTGGAGATCTATGTCCGCGAGGGCGATCAGGACAAATGCGAGCACGCCATGCGCTCGCTGCAGAAATCCATGGCCTGGGACGAGGAGGTCTACGGGCTGGAATACGATCTGGATCGCTTCATGATCGTGGCCGTGAGCGACTTCAACATGGGGGCGATGGAGAACAAGGGTCTCAATGTCTTCAATTCCAAATATGTGCTGGCCAGCTCCGAGACCGCCACCGACAGCGACTACGACAATATCGAGGGCATCATCGGCCATGAGTATTTCCACAACTGGACCGGCAACCGGGTCACCTGCCGCGACTGGTTCCAGCTCTCCCTGAAGGAGGGGCTGACGGTCTTCCGCGATCAGGAATTCTCCGCCGATATGGGCAGCGCCGCGGTCAAGCGCATCCACGATGTGCGCAGGCTGCGGGCCACCCAGTTCCCGGAGGATTCGGGCCCGACCGCCCATCCGGTTCGCCCGGAAAGCTATATCGAGATCAACAACTTCTACACCCCGACGGTCTACGTGAAGGGTGCGGAGGTGGTGCGCATGATCCACACCCTGATCGGGGCCACGGCGTTCCGCGCCGGCTGCGATCTGTATTTCGAGCGCCATGACGGGCAGGCCGTCACTATCGAGGATTTCGTCGCGGCGATGGAAGATGCCAGCGGCATCGACCTTGCCCGGTTCCGCCGCTGGTACGCCCAGGCCGGCACGCCGGAAATCACCGTGGAAGATACTCACGACCCGGCCACAGGCACCTACACCCTGACCGTCCGGCAGCACACCCCGCCGACCCCCGGCCAGGATGGCAAACAGCCGCTGACCATCCCTCTGGCGGTCGGCCTGCTCGACCAATCCGGCGGTCCGGTGACGGCCAGCATCGACGGCGAGCCGGCCGAGGGCACGATTGTCCTTACCGTGACCGAGGCGGAGCAATCCTTCCGCTTTGAAGGCCTGCCGAGCGCGCCGGTGCCCTCCCTGCTGCGCGGATTTTCCGCGCCGGTGAAGCTGATGGCTCAGCCGCGCGAAAGGCTGGCGTTCCTGTTCGCCCATGACAGCGACCCCTTCGCGCGCTGGGAGGCGGGCCAGCAATTGGCATCGCAGATCCTGGGGGACATGATCGCCACCCATCAGCGCGGTGAGGCGCTGGCCTTGGATAGTGATTTCACCGACGCCTTCGCGCGCATCCTTGACGACGACAGCCTCGACCGGGCCTTCGTCGCCGAGGCGCTGATGCTGCCGGGCGAGGCCTTCCTGGCCGATCAGATGGCGACGGTGGACGTGGAGGCGATCCATGCGGCGCGCGAATTCGCCCGCCGGGAAATCGCCGCCCGGCTCGGCGACAGGCTGCGCGCCGCCTATGCGGCTCATCGGGATGACGGACCCTACCAGTTGAACCCGACCGCGACCGGGCGCCGCGCCCTCAAAAACCTCTGCCTCTCCTATCTCGTGTCGCGGTCGGAGGATGAAGACGCCGTCGCACTGGCAACAGCGCAGTTCCGCGACGGCAACAACATGACCGATGTCCAGGCCGCCCTGGCGACGCTCCGCGACGTGGATGCTCCGGCTCGAAGCGAAGCCATCGCGGCGTTCTACGAAAAGTGGCGGCACGATCCGCTGGTCATCGACACCTGGTTCTCGTTGCAGGCGATGTCGAGCCTTCCGGGCACCCTGTCCGCGGTGACCGGACTCACGGGCCATGCGGATTTCGACTGGCGCAATCCGAACCGGGTGCGGTCCCTGATCGCTGCCTTCGCCACCGGCAACCAATACCGGTTCCATGGGGCCGATGGCGGAGGATACGCGTTGCTGGCCGACAGCGTCGTGACCGTCGAGGCGCTGAATCCGCAACTCGCCGCCCGGCTGCTGACCCCGCTCGGCCGCTGGCGCCGTCAGGATACCGGCCGGCAGGTTCTGATGAAGGAGGCGTTGGAGCGGATTCTGGCGAAAGAAGGGATTTCGCCCGATGTTTACGAAATTGCCAGTAAAAGTCTGGCATAACCTCTGCGATGACCGTCACGGACGCTTCCGGACCGGTCCCAACTCGATAAGGAAAGGTGACGCCCGATGCCGCGGGGCGTGAACATCGACACCGTCATCATACCGATGGCCATGCTCGTCCTGTTGCTGGCCGCACCGTTTGCCGCGGGCCCAGTGCGGGCGCAGACCAACGAATGCCAATGGTCTTTCGATGGCGAATGCGACGAGCCGGGGATCGGCAGCGGCCTCTGCGCCCGGGGAACCGATGTCGCCGACTGCCAGTCTGAGGCGGAATCCTGCCAATTCTCCCTCGACGGGGAATGCGACGAGCCGATCATCGGCACCGGGCTTTGTTCCGCCGGCACCGACAGCAACGACTGCATCCCGGTCGCCAATAGCTGCGAACACGCCTTCAACGATATCTGCGACGATCCGACCGGCACCGATCTGTGCGAAACCGGCACCGATGCCAGTGATTGCGGCCCGCGTGACGTGGCCGGGCCGAACAGTTGCAAATTCGCTTTCGACGGGGAGTGCGACGAAACCGGATCGGGCACCGGCGTGTGCTCGGTCGGGACCGACACCGCGGATTGCCGTCGCCGCGCTCTGGCCGGCGGCCCGGATAGCTGCACCTTCGCCGACGATGGTGAATGCGACGAGCCGGGGATCGGCACGGGCAACTGCATGGCCGGAACGGATACCAAGGATTGCCGGGGCATCTCTGCGCCGTCCAGCCTGGTCTTCCAGATCCAGTCGCTGCTCCAGAGCCTGGGCTACGACCCGGGCAGCGTCGACGGGCAGATCGGCCCCGCGACACGGGACGCCATCCACGACTTCCAGCGCGAACGCCGCCTGCCGCAAACCGGCCAGGCGACCCAGGATCTATTGGATACGTTGCAGAGTATCTATTGAGGGTGGTGGGACGGGCCGGTCGATGCCCCGGCAAAAAACCGTCGTCATTCCCGCGAAGGCGGGAATCCAGATGTCACACAGGTGAAGCGGTCAGGACAGCACCGACTGGATTCCCGCCTTCGCGCATTGCTGTCCGTAATTTTATTACGTGATTTCAGCATGGGAGTGGGAGTGCGAGTTGCGGTTGCGGTTTTCTTAGATGCGGGGGTTTGGGGGGTGGTTTGGCATGTCCGGTGAGGTCGAATTGATCGAACAGTGCGACCTTGAGGCGCGCCAGCAAGGCCTTGGGGCCATCGGTGTGGCCTTTGGCATGGGTGTTTTTGAAGACCCGCAGCAGGAGAAAGGCGATCAGCGCCACATAGATCTGGGTCCTGACGGCGTTTTCGGAGCGTCCGAGGAAGGTCTTGATCTTGAGGTTCTGCTTGATCCACTTGAAGAACAGCTCGATCTGCCAGCGTTCCTTGTAGAGGTCGGCGATCTCGGTCGCCGGGCGGGTGAGATCGTTGGTGATGAGATGCATCGGTTTCTTGCCTTCGCGGGCGACGGTGATCTCACGCAGTTCAGTATCCCAGAGCGTGTTGACGGCTTTGCCGCGTGGCTTCTTGTGGCCGATCTTGACCCGGTGATCCGCCTCGATGGGGTCGGCATGCACCTCTTGGGGCCGGATGTCTCGACGGTGGGCGTTGGCTTTCAGGCGGGTGACGAAGACCGCGCCGGCCTCGTGGATGTCCTGCCACCAGCCATAGTCGGTAAAGCCCTTGTCGAAGACGTAGGTGACGCCGGGCTCCAGCGGCAGGGTGCGGGCGACGGCGATGTCGCTGGATTTCGGCGAGGTGACACAGAAGCGGGTGGGTCGGTCGGCGCGGGGATCATGGACCAAATGGAGCTTGAGGCCGCGGACCCGGGCGTCAGCCTCGGCCCAGCCGAAACGGCTGTCCTTGAGACGGATCGGCGAGGCGTCGAGCAGCTGTATCAGCTCCGCGCCCTCGGCCCGCTTGGCGCGCGCCAGGGTGCTCATCAGATACTGGCAGAGATCGCGGAAGACCGCCGATGGCCGCGCCGCCAGGGCATCGCTCAGGGTCGAGCGGCACGGCGGACGCAAGCCCAGATGATACAGCGCCGCCGGCCGGGCGGCGAGCCCCTGCTCGATCACCCGCAGGCTGTCCAGCCCGGCGAACTGAGCGAACAACAGGCCTTTGAGATGGCGCTGGCAGGTCCAGGCATTGTCGCCACCCCCGACGCCGCGATTGCCGTCATGCGTGGTGACGATCCGGTTCACGACTCGGCGATCCAGCGGTTCCAAAAGACGATGAAACGCGGTACGAAGATGGGGCACGGCAGACCTCCGAAATCGATGTTTGGACACATGATTTCTAGCCCAAAACACAGGCTGGGTCTGCCGTGCACAGTCGCTCACACAAAAAATCCCGGACAGCAGTGCGCCTTCGCGGGAATGACGATCGGGTTGGTGCGTGAAATCCGTCCTCGGACTGAAACCTAGCGCAACATCGACTGCGTGGCGCCGAAGGGCAGCGATACGAAGAACGCGATCGCCTCGGTTTCCGAGATCACGCTTTGCTCTTCCTGGTCCGGCGCCTTGCCGATCCGAACGAAGCTGCCGCCGGGCAGCGGTATGACCTGCCAATCCTTACCCGAACAAGGCCCTGCAAAGAACCGACCCTGCCGCATTTCTCCGATAATCCGCTTGGCTTCCGTCTTGGTCATTCCGTGATCCGCTGAAACTCTGGGTTGTCGCCGAATTGCAGATCGGATCGTCGTATGGGAACCCTTTAGGTTCGATTAAGGATTTGCCTTCGTGCGTGTTTTTTCGGACCAATTACAGCCGGTCGACCGGCACTTTCAGATAGGAAACACCGTCATCCTCCGGCGGCGGTAATTTGCCGGCACGCATGTTCACCTGGATCGACGGCAGCAGCAGCTTCGGCATGCCGAGCGCCTGGTCGCGCTCGGTGCGCATCTTCACGAAGGCGGCCTCGTCGACTCCGCCGCCCACATGCACATTATTCGCCTTCTGCTCGGCGACGCTGGTCTCCCAGGCGAAGTGATCGCGGTCGGGCGCCTTGTAGTCATGGCACATGAACAGCCGGGTTTCCGGCGGCAGCAACAGGATGCGCTGGATCGAGCGGTACAAGGCGGCCGCGTCTCCGCCGGGGAAATCCGCCCGGGCGGTGCCGAAATCCGGCATGAACATGGTGTCGCCGACAAAGGCCGCGTCGCCGATGATATAGGTCACGCAAGCCGGGGTATGGCCCGGCGTCGGCATCACCCAGCCCTCCAATTCGCCGACCCGGAACTTCTCCTCATCGGCGAACAGATGGTCGAATTGCCGTCCATCGGTGCTGAACGAGGGCTCCGCGTTGAATACGGTCTTGAAGACCGTCTGCACATCGGAAATATGCTGACCGATGCCGATCTGCCCGCCCAGCCGTTCTTTCAGATAGGGCGCGCCGCTTAGATGATCCGCGTGGACATGGGTCTCCAGGATCCAGTCCACGGTCAATCCGCCCGCCTGCAAATCGGCGATGATCCGGTCCGCTGGCGAGGCATCGGTCCGACCCGACACGGGATCGAAGCCGACCACCGAGTCGATGATGACGCAGTGCCCGGTCCCGGGATCGGACACCACATGGGACGCGGTGTTGGTCGTCTCGTCGAAGAACGTCTTTACGTCCGGCGTCATGATTCCCTCCGGAATACGATTGCCCTTGAATACATATTAGTATCTTCGTATATTCGCAAGAATGAATATACAAGATATGCACACCACCGCCTGCCAAGTCTGCGGCTTGATGAAGGTTCTGTCCAACCGGACCCGGCTGCTGATCCTGTGCCAGCTGGTGGATGGAGAACGGTCGGTCGGAGACCTTGCCCGGCTGTTGGGCGTCCGCGAAGCCGGCATGTCCCAGCATCTGGCGCTCCTGCGCCATGACGGGCTGGTGGCGACAAGGCGCGATGGGCAGACCATCTACTACGCCTTGGACCGAGCCGATGTGAAAGACCTGATGGCGTTTCTGTACGCAACCTATTGCAGCGCCCAGCCGGCCTGCCGAGAAGAGGAGCTTTGCCCGTCATGAACACCACCTCCATTCGGGACGTCGATCCCCAGACCCTGAAACGTTGGATCGATGAAGACAAGGCGCTTCTGATCGACATTCGCGACTCCGACGAATACGCCCGCGAGCACATTCCCGGCTCGCGCCTGGTGCCGCTGTCGGGCTTCGACCGGGCTGACTTTCCCAGGGACCATGACAAGATCGCCGTGTTCCACTGCAACACCGGCACCCGCACCTGCCAAGCGGCGCCGCAGATTTTGGGCGCCGGCTTCCAGGAAGTCTATCACCTGGAGGGTGGACTCAATGCCTGGAAGGCGGCCGGCCTGCCCGTGGACCTCAACCGCAAAGCGCCGATCAGCATCATGCGGCAGGTTCAGATTACCGCCGGCTCCATGGTCGTGCTCGGCATCGTGCTGTCGCTGCTGGTATCGCCCTGGTTCATGGCGCTCTCCGCCTTCGTCGGCTCCGGCCTGGTCTTCGCCGGTGTCAGCAACACCTGCGCCATGGCCACGATCCTGGGATTCATGCCCTGGAATCGGCGCATCCGGACGCCAGTGACACATGTGGTGGCGCCGGCCGAATAGGATAGCTTCGAATGCATCGGCCACGTGCCAGCCGGCGGTAGCGGTCTGGCACTCTCCTTTAGCAGAAGAGTCGACGGTTCGTTCGCAGCCCGAAGGAGACGTCTTTTTCTGGACAAGCTATGGCTGCTTTGAGTCCGAGTAAGACATTGTCAAAAGAAACATTCTTCTCTTGCGGACATCAAGTGTTCATGATATGTTCTGAATCATTGAAAGTTGAAAAAGTAGGACATTGAATGATCAAGGGAAGCTGCCTCTGTGGAAAAGTGAAGTTTCAAATTTCGGGCGAACCATTTTCATTGAGCTATTGCCACTGTTCAAGATGCCGCAAAGTTGCGGGCGTATTTTCCGCGGTTCTGGTCGGGAATGCCGATGATCTTCTGATTACAGAAGGACAAGATGAGATAGCCAAATTCACGCCTGGATCAGAATGGAAGTTTGAGCGCTGTTTTTGCAAGGAATGCGGCACATCTTTGGGCGACATGGCTACTGGTGATGTATATGTGATCGCGGCCTCCGCCCTAGACGATGATCCAAAAATACGGCCGATGGCTCATATCCATACAGCGTCAAAACCTGATTGGTATGAGATCGTTGATGACTTGAAGAAATTCGAAGGCGATTACATCCCTGAGAAATGAGCTTCTGCTTTGTCCGCATAGCGTCTGTCCCATTGAGGAACCGTGGACGACCGGAATGGATCGACGCTAGCTGTTGGTCTCGTGAACAGGACGCTACCGACGATCTGTACGAATCCGGTCGCCTGTCAAAGGCTCGGTGGGATCCGCGAATAGCACGACGACCCCGCCCTCGAGCCTACATCACCGCGCCGATCTGCCAGGGGATGAATTCGGAATCGCCGAAGCCCTGGGCCTCGCTCTTGGTCGCTTCGCCCGACGCGACGGCCAGCGCCAGCTCGAAGATCTGCCGGCCCATCTCGTCCATGGACACGCCCTGGTCGACGATGGCGCCGCAATTGATGTCCATGTCCTCGGACATGCGCTCGTACATCGTGCCGTTCGTCGCCAGCTTGATGCAGGGCGCGGGCTTGAAGCCGGAGACCGAGCCGCGGCCGGTGGTGAAACAGACCAGATTGGCGCCGCTGGCGACTTGGCCGGTCACCGAGCAGGGGTCGTATCCGGGGCTGTCCATGAAGGTGAAGCCCTTGGCGGTCACCGGTGCCGCGTATTTGTAAACGCCGGTCAGGTTGCCCGTCCCGCCCTTCGCCGCGGCGCCGAGGGATTTCTCCAGGATCGTCGTCAGCCCGCCGCGCTTGTTGCCCGGCGACGGGTTGTTGTTCATCTCGCCGCCATTGCGCGCGGTATACGCCTCCCACCAGCGGATACGCTCGATCAGTGTCTCGCCCACCTCCCGGCTGACCGCGCGCCGGGTCAACAGATGCTCCGCCCCATAGATCTCCGGGGTCTCCGCCAGGATCGTCGTGCCGCCATGGCGCGCCAGCATGTCCGACGCCACGCCCAGCGCCGGGTTGGCGGTGATGCCGGAATAGGCGTCCGAGCCACCGCATTGCAGGGCGATGGTAAGCTCGCTCGCCGGCACCGTCTCGCGCCGCGCTTCATTCGCCACCGGCAGCATTTCCTGGATCATCGCCACGCCGCGATCGACGGTCTGCCTTGTGCCGCCGGAGGATTGGATATTCATGGTCTGGAACAAGGGGCCGCGTTGGATCCCATAGGCCTCCAGCAGGAAGTCGATCTGGTTGACCTCGCAGCCGAGCCCGACCATCAGCACGCCGGCGAAATTCGGATGCCGGGCATATCCCCACAGCACCCGCTGCAGGTTCTCGTAGCCCTCGCCGGAATCCGCCATGCCGCAGCCGGTCGAATGGGTCAGCGCCACCACCCCGTCGACATTCGGGTACTGGTCCAGCACCTGATCCTCGCAGGCCTTGGCGATGTAGCGGGCCACGGTGGCGGAGCAGTTCACGCTGGTCAGCACGCCGATATAGTTGCGGGTGCCGACCTTGCCGTTCGAACGCCGATAGCCCTGGAAGGTCGCCCGCTCGGCCTCCGGCACGAATTCGGTCGGCCGCGCCTCCTGGCCGAACGCATAGTCGCGTTTGAAATCATGCAGCTCGACATTGTGCACATGCACATGGTCGCCGGCCGCGATGGCCTCGGCGGCGAAACCGATGATCTGATCGTATTTGCGCACCGGCTCTCCAGCCGCGATGGCCGCCGTCGCCAGCTTGTGGCCGGCGGGGATATGAGCCGTGGCGGTCACGCCTTCGTCCGGGACCTCCGTGGCCGGTAAAATGTCGGCACGCGCAACCACCACGTTGTCAGCCGCGTTCAGCCGGATTGTCAGCGTCGGCGCATCGGGCATTTCAAACACTCCAAGGGTTTTCTCGTATCCCGAACCTACACCGCGCTGGACGTGTCGGAAACCGCACCGAACAGCACCTCACGAGATTGGCCCAGCGGCATGCTTTACAGGTCGTTCACGAACCCCCGTCTAGGATCGCGATTTCCCGGATTCGGAGGGCCGCATGTCGCAAGCGAGGATCCTATTTGCGCTCATCGTCTTTGCCTTCGTCAGCATCGTCCTGGTCGTCACAGGCGATCACGATGGCGGTGGGATCGGCAAGCGATCTCATCCGAACGTGACCTCGGTGTATGAGAACGATCCGGAACTGAGTGCCGCCAGGACAATGGCCAAGGCCTCCATCGGAGGGTTCATCGAGCGGCTGCCGGATCTGCGTGCCGACGGTGCGCGAACGAGCGTCAAGTTCCCGCTGACCGAACGTGGCGAAATCGAGCAAGTGTGGATGAATGATCCGGTTTTCGACGGAGACCGGTTCACCGGGTCACTGGCGAGCATCCCGCTGAACCATCCCAGCTGGTCGCACGGCGATCGTGTGTCGACGCCATTGGACCAGGTCATCGATTGGGCGGCCATCACCGACGACACGCTGTATGGCGGGTTCAGCATCTATGTGTTGCGCGATCGCATGACGCCGGAGGCGCGCCGGTTCCAGGACCAGGAGTTGGGGTTCGTACCCCCGAACAATCCGACCGTCTGGCATTAGCGTCGCCGGTACCCATACGCCCAGCGGCTACCGCCATCATTATCTGTCACGACGTCATGCACCGCATTAGCCGGGATGAAAACTTCTTCCCCGACAGTCGGCCGGCGCACCTTCCCGGCGACGGTGATCGTCACCGATCCCTCCAACGGCACAACGATCTCATCGACATCGTGCACGAAGCCGAGCCATTCCTGGCCCGGCGGATCGACAAAGATGCCGAAGCTGTAGCCGCGTTCGGCAAACCGGCGCTCAAGTACCGCAAGGTCGGTGGTCATTGTCGCGGTCTCCCTGACGTCTTATTCAATCTGTCATGCCCAGGACCATGCCCGGAGGCCAAGCAAATGGTACACAAACCATCATCCCGAAAGAAGCGGCGGACCCACGAAACAGCCCGCCGCCCGTCACCCTATTCGGCTTCGAACTCGGACTCGGCAAAGGAAACGTTACCCGCCTCGTTCACCGTCGCAAGTCCGAGTTCATACTCCATTCCGGGCACCAGCCAGCTCCTCGGAACATCCAGGCTCGAGACACTGCCGGGTAGCGTCGCCTGAACGGTGAAACCGAGTTCGTCGTTCTCGATCTCCAGCAAATACCGGGTCGCCGACTTCACCGGTTCCCAACTCACCACCAGACCGGTGCCGTCCCGGGCCGTGATCGTCGGCCCGGTCGCCGCCGGCATTTCGTGGGAGAAGGAAATATCGGCCCGCAGCTCTTCGCCGCCGGCCGTAACGCCGATCATGGTATATCGGCCCTGAGGGTATGCCGATTGGATCGTCTCGATACCAGGTTCCGGTGACTCCAGCAGGAATTCGCGCAGGCCGAGCGCCTCATCTCCCGGCGCCGAGAAATCCGCCACGGCGGTACCGTCCGGGGCAAGCACCGACAATCTCACCAGGCCTCCATCCCCGCCCTTGGCGAAGATGACCACCTCGGCGTCGTCGTCGGTGACATTGCGCTCCAGTATGATCGAAGCGGATTCGAAACTTTCCGCGTATGCCGGAATGGCGGGAAGCGCCAACAGGGCGCTCAGGGCAAACATGCAGGTCGAATTTTTCATCTCGATGGTCTCCATATGACGCAGGATTGCGGCCATGAAGACGCGCAGGGACGACTCCGCAAGGCTATCCACTTAGTGTGAAACCGTGAATATCGCCGTGTTTTCAGGGAGTTGTCGGCCTGCATGCCACATATGTGCAATGCGGCAATCGCCGGCCTATCCCGGTGGCGGCGCCAAAAGGTCCTCCAGGAAAAACGCCGACAGCGCCGAACGGCCGTTGAGGCCGGCCTTGTCGTAAAGCGCCCGCGCCTGCTGGCGGACTGTTGCTTCGCTGGTCTGCCGCAGATGGGCGATTTCCTTGTGAGACAACCCTTTGAGCATCAGCAGGCCGACATCCTGCTCCGCCTCGGACAGCCGCCAATCCTCGAATTGGCGATGGATCGCCGCGGCAAGCCCGTCGAGATGGGCGCGCGCCTCCTGCCGCCATTGCTGCCCCTGGGCGCGCGCCCTTTCAAGGTCCCGCAGCAGCGTCGCCCGGTCTTCGCGATGGCGCTTCGCCTCGACGCTGACAGCGGCGGTCGCCACCACTGCCGCGGCCAGCAGCGCCGTTTCCAGGAGTTCAAGCACCAGCTTGGCCGGCGTCATGGACTCGAAATCCTGGCTCACCTCCAAGGCGACAAGCGCGCCGAATGCCAGGACCGCAACCGCGCCGACGCGCAGGACCGGGTGCTTCTGCAGCATCAGGAAACCGAACCGACGGGAAGGTCATTCAGCATCGTCGGATCATGAAGCCTCGGAGGACCCAGGTCCACTCCGCCACAACCAATGGTCGATTTGGCTTGGCGCTATCCCTTAACCGCGCCCAGGGTCAGGCCGCGCACGATGTAGCGCTGGGCTAGCAGGGCGATGACCACCGGCGGGATCATGGCGACAAGCGCGCGCACCGACATGAACCAGAACTGCACGCCGCGGGTGTCCACGGCACCGGCCATGTGGACCGGGATGGTCTTTGCGTCTCGGTCGGCCAGGGTGATGGCGAACAGGAACTCGTTCCATGAGAAGGCGAAGATGATAAGCCCAGTGGCAGCGACCGCCGGCAGCGCCAGCGGCAGGGCGATGCGCAGAAATGCCTGCAGGAAGGTCGCCCCGTCGACGAAGGCCGCCTCCTCCAACTCGATCGGCAGATCGAGGAAGGTCTGGCGCACGATGACGACGACGAATGGCAGGATGAAGGTCGCATTGATCAGGATCAGCGCGAATTTCGTGTCGTAGAGACCCAGCGTCTGCACGATCAGGAAGAACGGGATCACGGTGGCGACCGGTGGCAGCACCCGCTGGGACAGGAACCAGACGGTCAGATCCTTGTTGGGTATGCGCTTGAAACGGAACCGCGCCAGCGCATAGGCGGCCGGCAGGCCCAGCGCGATTGCCAGCAGGGTCGCGCAGATCGAGATGATCGTCGAATTGGCCAGCGCATTGGCCGTTTCCGCGGTCGAGAGCTGGTCGATCCAGTTCTTCAGGGTCGGATCGAAATCCAGCCACGGTACCCCGATCCCGCTGACCGTGAACGTGTCTACCGGATTGCGCAGGCTGGTCGATGCCGCCCAGTAGAGCGGGAAAAAAAAGGCCATCGCAACGAAGATCGCCAGCAGCGAATAGAACGCGTCCCGATAGCTGTTTTTCCCGGTTACCGCCGCCATGACCTGCCCCCGCCCATCAGTAGATCCGCCGCAGTCGATT
Source organism: Inquilinaceae bacterium (assembly GCA_965237625.1). Taxonomy (GTDB): domain Bacteria; phylum Pseudomonadota; class Alphaproteobacteria; order DSM-16000; family Inquilinaceae; genus JABDIP01. The sequence continues at coordinate 7,431 of CBDEGD010000015.1, read as the reverse complement.
GAAGAAGAGGGTGACGATGATCATCACCACGATCAGCATGCAGTACGCCATCGCCGAGGCGTAGCCGACGTCGAAATATCGAAGCCCGGTCCGGAAGGCGAGGAACGAATAGGATTGGGTCGCGACCCCCGGCCCGCCGCCGGTCAGCGCGTACGGAATATCGAACAGCTTCATCGCCTCGGCCAGCCGCAGCAGCAGGACGATGATGATCACCGGCTGCATCAGCGGCAGGACCACATGGAAGAATATCCGCCAGCCGGATTCGGTTTCCAGCTTTGCCGCATCCAGCAACTCCTCGTCAATGCCCTGCAGGGCGGCGAGAAAGACCAGGAAGGCAAAGGGCGTCCATTGCCAGACATCGACCAGGATGACCGAAACCAGGGCCCAACTGGGATTGGACAGCCACGGAATCCCGGTGAAGCTAAGCGGCCCGCCCACTTCATAGAAGATCGTGAAGAACAGGTACCCCGCGGCGATCGGAGTCGCGAAGATCGGCAGGATCATCACCGACCGCAACAACCCGCGCGCCGGCAGTTTGCGGTTGAACAGCACCGCCAGACCCATGCCCAGCACCAATTGGATGGTAACGGCGGCAATCACGAAGATCGTTGTCACGCGGACCGCCGACCGCGCCTGACCGTCCCGGAAGATGCGGGTGAAATTGTCGAAGCCCTGGTAGGTCCATGTCCGGATATTCTCGCGCTCGATCACGGTCCGAAGGCGCGGTTGGCCACGGGTGTTGAGCACCGGGTTGCCGGCCTCGTCCAACATCGGCACCCGCTCGCGGCTCACCTCCATGCGGTCTTCGACCTTGGAGAAGCTGAGGCCAAGCGAATAGCCGAGCGGAAAAATGGTGAAGACCAGCACCCAGACCACGGCCGGCAGCAAGAACAGGAAGCGTACGGGACGGCTCCACATCGGCGTTACGACCTAGGTGTGGTGTGAGGGTGCAATTACGTAGGTGATCGGAAGGGCCGGCCGGGGCGCGATGCCCCGGCCGGATGGGCGTTCGAGCCCATTATCCCCCGTAGCCGATAGCGTCCTGATAGAGACGCAGCTGCTCCGCCCGGCCCAGCCGGTCGGTGACCTCTTCCCAGGCCGCCGCGGTGGCGTCCAGGGCCTGCTTGGCCTCGAACTCGCCGGCCATGGTCGCCGACAGGTTCTTATCCAGGATATCCCAGTACTCGAAGGTGCCGGGAATCCTGAGATAAGGCATCATGACCGGTGCATAGAAAGTGTCGTAATAGGCCTGGGTGTAGTCCACCACATCGCCAGCGTCCCAGTCGGCCGCGACATAGTCCTCGACCTTGGCCTGCCCCAGGGGCTCCAGGAACTGATAGGAATATCCGGGATCGACGCCGGTCCAGCCATAGCTGGCATTCCACATGGACACCGGCTTGATCGCCATCAGCGCCAGCAGGGAATAGGTCGCCTCCGGATTCTCCGAATAGGCCGAGACCACGCCGTGCCAGGAGCCGCCGGTGGTGTTGCCCACCGTCCGGCCCGCTTCCGCATCGACCCAGGCCTCGGTGTCGAGATCCCAATACTGCTCGGAGATCGGCAGGATCGAGGAGCCGAGCCGTCCCTTGATCAGGGAGCGGTCTTCATCCTGCACCAGCGAGCCCACATCGCCCCAGCTGAAGACGAAGATGGACTTGCCGCGCAGGAAATAGTCCCACGCCTCACCGAGGCTCCAGCCGACTTGCGCCGACGGTCCGGTCTTGTGCAGTTCCTGCAGGAACTCCAGCGCCGCGATATGGCCCGGGCCGTTGATCAGCGGGGTCATGTCGGTCGGGTCGAACCAATAGACATTGTCGTGCTGGGTGACTTCGTCGCCCGGGTTGAGCACGAAGGATGCCGACAGGGATTGGAAGTGATAATGGCCCTGCTCGCCTACCTTCAGATGCAACACCGTGCCGGAATCCGGATCGGAATCGTTGCTGTCCCAGTTCTTGCCGTTGAAGAAGTTGGAGACCTCAAGCACCTGCTGCCAGGTCGTCGGCGGCACCGGGATGTCGTAGCCGTACTCGGCCTTGAACTGGCTGTTCCAGGACGGGTCGGTCAGCACATCCTTGCGATAGTACAGGACTTGGCCGTCGGCATCGTTCAAGGTGCCAAGGACATCATCGCCCCAGACATGCAGCGCCTGCAGAGAGGGCGGCATGTCGTCCAGGGTCCATTTCGGATATTCGCCGCTTTCCATGAGATCGTTGATCGGGAAGCCGTAATTGCCCACGGCGATATCGCCATACCAGAACGCGCCGACCATGAAGGCGTCGTACTGGCCAACGCCGTTTCGCAGATCCAGCATCATCTTGGTGTAATGCTCGCCGAAAGGCAGTTCGACGATGTTCAGCTTGCCGCCGGTCAGCTCTTCCCAGATCGGCCGGAAGGTATAAAGCGGGCCGGAAATGCCGCCCTTGGGGCCGCTATTGTTCACCGTCACGGTGATCTCGGCGCCATCGAAGGGTTTCTCGCCCGGGCCGAACAGGTCGCCCAACTCACCCGGCTCCGTGGCGATTACCGCACCGTCGTCGAGAATAAGATCGGCACCGCCATCGGGCCGCCAATTGACGGTCTGGGCCGACGCCGACACCGCGCAAAGCGCGGTTGCCGCCGTGGCCATCAGTAGTGTCCTGATTACAGACATCTGTCCTCCTCCCATTATCCCGCCCGTTCGGGTCGGGGTTTCGTTGATTTGGGCGCGTTCTTGGCGCCCGTCTTCGGGTTTCCTCTTCCGTCCTTTCGTCAACCACGGCCTGTCCGAGCGATGCCGGTACTGGCGTTGCCAACCTCGCCCTTCGACAGGCTCAGGGTGAGGGTGCTAGGTGGAGAAATCGCCACAAGAGCCCTCATCCTGAGCCTGTCGAAGGGTGAGGTCGGCAACGCCGCAACAATAGCTGCACGGAGTCGACTGCCGACGCCGCATGCGTCGACGTTCGGACGCATCAATTCTCCGACGGTCACGCCGACGCCCCTCCCGTCGCGATCTGCTCGATCAGCCGGTTCGCCTCCGGCGCCGCCTCCATATGGACCATGTGGCCCTTGCCTTCGAATACATGCACGCCCACCGGCCCCGGCAGCCCATCGCTATGAGAGACCGGAACGATCCGGTCCTCGCGGCCCCAGATCGCCTGGATCGGGACCGTGATCTCACCCAGCCGGTCGCGCACCACCCAGGCCTGCCGGCCGTCGGCGAACACCGCCCCGGCGATGGCTCCCAAAGCCGCATCGACACCGTCCAGCCGCTTGTATCGAAGGATGTCCTCCAGCATGTCGCGGCTGACCAGGGACGGGTCGGCGAACAGCATCTGGATCACCGGCTTGATGTCCTTGCGCCGCGCGGCGGTCATGAAGCCGGTGATGTAGTCGCTGGCGATCTCATAGCCGAGGCCGGCGCTGCACACCAAAGTCAGCGACGAGACCCGCCCGGGATGGGCCAGGGCCAGTTCCATGGCGACGGCGCCGCCGAGGGAATGGCCGACCAGATGAGCCGATTCCAACCCGACCGCCTCCATGAATCCGTCCACGACAACGGCCAGCGCATCGACATCGCCGGCGCCGACGTCCTTGGAGGAACCGCCATGACCCGGCAGGTCGATCGCATAGACGACATGTTTTTCCGCCAGCATGGGCTGGTTGAACATCCAATTGTTCAGATCGCCGCCGAACCCATGGATCATCAGGATCGGCGGTCCCTCATCGCCGATCTTCAGATAGCGGATCGACCGGCCGCCAACATCGACCGACTCCGGCTCGGCAGCCGCGATCTCCTCCACGGCCTCCACCGCCGCCATCTCGGCCTGGAATCCTTCGACAAAGGCGTCGATGGCCTCGTCGCTGACGGATTCCGGAGCGATGATGCCCAGCAGGGCGCCGACCGGCAGGGTCTCGTCCTCCTGGGCGCAGACCCGCCGCAGTATGCCGGAATGCTCATTCTCCACCGCGTTGGTGATCTTGCTGGTCTCGATGTCGAGGATCTCGGTCCCCGGCGACACCGCATCGCCTTCGCCGACGGCCCAGCCGGCGACCTTGCCCTCGGTCATGGCAAGGCCCCATTTCGGCATGGTGATGGCGTGGATCTCGCTCATGCCCCGACTCTCATGTCATGCTTCTCACGCCGACACCTTGTCCGGCATGATCTCCGCGACCGCCTCGGCGACCGTGGAGGCGTTGGGGATGTACAGATCCTCAAGCGCCGAGGAGAACGGCACCGGGACATGCGGCGGGCTGACCATTCGGGCGGGGGCCTTCAGGAACTTGAAGCCGTCCTGGGCGACCTGGGCCACGATATCGGTGGCCATGTTGCAGCGTGGGCTGGCCTCGTCCACCACCACCAGCCGGCCGGTGTTCTCCACGCTCTCCAGGATCGTATCCATGTCGAGCGGCGAGGTCGTGCGCGGATCGATCACCTCGCATTCGATGCCCTTCTTCGACAGCGCCTCGGCCGCCTCCATGGCCACATGGACCATGCGCGAAATGGCGACAATGGTCACGTCGTCGCCATCGCGGACGATGTTCGCCTCGCCGAAGGGGATCGTATAGGCCTCGTCCGGCACTTCTTCTTCCATGTCGTAGAGCATTTTGTGCTCGAAGAAGATCACCGGATCGTCGTCGCGGATCGCCTGGATCAGCAGCCCCTTGGCCTCATACGGCCCCGACGGCATGACGCATTTAAGCCCGGGGATATGGGTGAAGACCGGATACAGGCACTGGCTGTGCTGGGCGGCGGCGCGGAAGCCTGCGCCGATCATCGTGCGGATTACCAATGGCGTCACCGCCTTGCCGCCGAACATATAGCGGAACTTGGCGGCCTGATTGTAGATCTGGTCGAAGCAGACCCCCATGAAATCGACGAACATCAGCTCGGCGACCGGACGCAGGCCGGTCGCGGCGGCGCCGGCGGCGGCGCCGATAAAGCCGGATTCGGAGATCGGCGTGTCGAGCACCCGGCCGCGGCCGAACTTCGCCTCCAGCCCCTTGGTGACGCCCAGCGGGCCGCCCCAGGCGTCGTCTTCGCCCGCGGCGCCCATGCCGCCGGCGACATCCTCACCCATCAGCACGACCGTCGGGTCGCGTTCCATCTCCTGTGCCAGCGCTTCGTTGACCGCCTGACGATAGGATTTCTTGGCCATGATCTTGTCCTCGTGAATTCGGTCGCGGCGAAATCGGCCCCGTCTATTGGGGTGCCGCGTTTAGTACGAAGAGTAGACGTTCGGTCAGCAGGTCCGCCCGGGTCGGCATGTCCGCCGCCTTGGCGTCCACCACCGACTGGTCGATCGCCGCCTTCAACTCGGCATCGATACTGTCCAGCTGTTCCGCTTCCAGCAGCCCCGCCTCGGTCACCCGTCGGCGGAAGATATCCATGCAATCGACGGCGGCGCGGAGTTGGTCGACCTCGCCTTCGCCCCGATAGGTCTGGGCGTCGCCTTCGAAATGGCCGTAATAGCGGTTCAGCTTGACCTCGACCAAGCTGGGGCCGCCGCCGGACCGGGCCCGGTCGATGACTTCCCGCGCGACCTCGTTGACCGCGAAGAAATCATGGCCGTCGACCTGGTGGCCGGGCATGCCGAATGCCTCGGCGCGCTTGACGATGTCGCCGGACGACACGGACCAGCTGCTGGCGGTCGATTCCGCATAGCCATTGTTCTCGAACACGAATACCGCCGGCAGATCCCAGACCGAAGCCAAATTCATCGCCTCGAACGTCGTGCCTTGGTTGGAACCGCCATCGCCGACGAAGGCGATCGCCACGCCACCGGTGCCGAGCGTCTTTGCCGACAGCGCCGCACCACAGATCAACGGCGGGCCGCCGCCGACGATGCCGTTGGCGCCCATCATGCCCTTGGACAGATCGGCGATGTGCATGGAGCCGCCCTTGCCGCCGCACAGCCCATCCTTACGGCCATAGATCTCCTTCATCATGCCGTCCACATCGCATCCCTTGGCGATGCAATGGCCATGGCCGCGATGGGTGCTGGCGATCCGGTCGCGATCGTCGAGCTGCAGGCAGAACCCGACGGCCGAAGCCTCTTCGCCGGCATACAAATGGACAAATCCCGGTATCTCGCCCGTGGCGAATTCCGTGTGCACCCGATCCTCGAATTCGCGGATCGTGCGCATGGCGGTGTAAGCTTTGAGCAGATCTTCCCTGCTGAGCTGCATGCGACCCTCCCTAAACGGTCCAAACCGGCCACGTTCGGCCTATGTCGGTTTCGGTCTTCGTTTTCTAATTATCTGGCGCCGGGTGCCATGAAACCGACGGATGATACCGTTAAAACGTTTCAATGGGCAACGGGGTGCGTGCCGAAAATCGATCATCGTTAACCCGCGAAGCGCGGTTCCGGCAGTCCGGCGACATTCACATCGAGGGCAAAAACCCCGCCGGCCAATGGGCCTTTGGCCAGTGCGACAGCGTCCAGATGGATCGACGCCGAGGTCACAAAAAGTGTCTTCAGATCGCCGCCGCCGAGCATGCAGCTGGTCGGCCGCTGGACCGGCATGACCACCTCGCGGTCGATGCGCCCGGACGGGTCGTACCGCACCACGCGCCAGCCATCCCAGACCGCCGACCAGATGTAGCCCTCGGAATCGACCGTCAGCCCGTCCGGATAGCCGGTGCCCTCCGGCATCTCAACAAAGACCCGGCGATTGGAGATGGCGCCGCTCGGGGCATCGAAATCGTAAGCCCAGATGGTCCGCACCACGGAATCGGTGAAATACAGGATGCGGTCATCGGGGCTCCACCCGATCCCGTTCGACACCACCGCCCCGTCCTGCATCAAGGTCACGGTGCGATCGGGGTCGAGCCGATAGAGGCTGCCCAGCGGATCGGCCTCGGCATCGTTCAGGGTGCCGGCCCAGAACCGCCCCTGCCGGTCGACCTTGCCGTCATTGATGCGGTTATCCGGTCGATCGACCTCAGGATCGGCGATCGGCGTTACGGCGCCGGTTTCGAAATCCAGGGCCGCGAAGCCCGACCGAAGACCGACAACCATGCCGCCGGACTCCCTGAGTGCCATGCAGCCGATATCGGACGGCATCGGCCAGTGCGCCGATTGCCCGCCCGCGGGATCGCAGCGATACACCGCCGGCCGCTTGATATCGAGCCAATAGAGCGCCTGCTCCCGAGGGCACCACAGCGGTCCTTCTCCCAGGATCGCATTGGCCTGCTGAACGCACCGCACCTCATCCGACATCGCCCCCGCCTCCCCGCATCGTCTTGTCGTTGGGTGATGGTGGCGCAAGCCGATAACGGGAAGCAAGCACACCCCGCCGCAACTTTATTCCGGCAGCACCGCCGCAAGCTTGGCCATCAGCCCGCCATCGACCTTGTATTCGCCGCCGGAACAGAAGCTTGAGCGGGAGCCGGACAGGAAGGCGATCAGCTCCGCCACCTCTGCGATGCGGCCGACCCGGCCCAGCGGGTGC
>CBDEGD010000014.1:0-385858 GCA_965237625.1 Inquilinaceae bacterium | reverse complement strand
GGTCTTTCCCGGGCTGGCGATCCTGGTCGCGGTATTCGGCTTCAACCTGATCGGCGACGCGTTGCGCGACGTTCTGGGGGCGGACCAATGACGGTTCCAACCAGTGTTCCGACCTTGGCGATCCGCGACCTGAAGCTCGGCTTCAAGGGTTACACCGGCTACACGGAAGTCCTGCACGGCATCTCTCTGTCGATCGCTCCAGGCGAGCGGGTTGCGCTGGTCGGCGAGTCCGGTTCCGGAAAATCCGTCACCGCCCGTATCATCCTTGGCCTGCTGCAATCGCTTCGCTCGTCGCACATTTCCGGCGCCCTCGAATTCGAGGGCGCCGACCTCAACGCCATGCCGGCGAAAGAGCGCCACCGGCTGCGCGGCACGCGCATGACGATGATCTTCCAGGACCCGACCTCGTCGCTCAATCCGGTCTACAGGATCGGCACCCAGTTCCACGACGTGCTGCGGCGCATGGATCCGGCGATCTCCGAAGACCAGGCCCATGACCGGGCGACGGCCATCCTGTCGGAAGTGTCGATCGACGATGCGGATCGCGTGCTGAACGCCTATCCGTTCCAGCTCTCCGGTGGTTTGAACCAGCGGGTGATGATCGCCATGGCGCTGGCCAACGAGCCGGCGCTGCTGATCGCCGATGAGCCGGGCACCGCCCTCGACGTCACCGTCCAGGCACAGACGCTGGCGCTCATGCGGCGGCTGGTGGCGGACCACCACACTTCGGTGCTGTTCATCTCCCACAATCTCGGCGTTGTCCGCGAGTTCGCCGACCGGGTCTATGTGATCTACAAGGGGCGGATGGTCGAAGAGGGCCCGGCGGCGGCGATCTTCGAGCAGCCGCGCCATCCCTACACCCGCGCCTTGATGGCGGCGGTGCCGCGTATCACTGGCGGCGGCATCCCCGACATCGATGACGAGTCGGCGGATTTCTCCGCTCCGCTCGTCGTGCATGGATAGGGGCGCGGCTGATGGACACGCCTCTACTCTCCGTCAGGAACCTATCGAAGGTCTTCAGCCAAGGCGGGCATGAGATCCGCGCCGCAGTCGACATCTCCTTCGAGGTCGGCCAGGGCGAATGCCTCGCCATCGTCGGGGAATCCGGGTCCGGCAAGAGCACCATCGCGAATATGGTGCTCGGCATCTATCCGCCGACCTCCGGCGATCTGGTGTTTCGCGGAGAGCCACTGCCGGCACGGCGCACTCTGGCCGATCGGCGGGCCATTCAGCTCGTGCAGCAGAACCCGCTCTCCTCGCTCAACCCGAAACGCTCCGTCGGCGCGTCGCTGAGGCTGGCGCTCGAAGTCCACAAGATCGGCGACCGATCCACACGCGGGCAACGGGTCGGAGAGCTTCTGGAGGAGGTCGGGCTGCCACCCGACTTCGCCGATCGGCCGCCATCCGCCCTGTCCGGCGGACAGCGCCAGCGCGTCGCGATCGCCCGCGCGCTCGCCTGCGACTCCGAGCTTGTGGTGCTCGACGAACCGACATCGGCGCTGGACGTGCTGGTCCAGGCGCGGGTCCTGAAGCTGTTGGCCGATCTCAGGCCCCGGCGCGGCCTCACCTACATCTTCATCACCCACGATCTGTCCGTCGTCCGCAACATCGCCGACCGGGTCGCGGTGTTCGAAAAGGGCCGGCTGGTCGAACTCGGCCGGACCGAGGAAATCTTCTCCGGCCCCAAACACCCCTATACGCGCCGCCTGATCAGCGCGGTGCCCGTGATCACGCAAGACGAACTGGCGCTGCGCAATTCGCTCGCCAAGGAGGCCGAAAGTGTCTGAAAAATCAACCCGCGTCGCCACCGATGTCGGCGGGACCTTCACCGATCTGGTTTGCTTCGAGACAGATCCCGTCACCGGCGAATCAGTGATCCGCACCGCCAAAACCGACACCACCCCGCCGAACTTCGAGGAGGGCGTTCTCAACGTTCTCGCCAAAGGGGATGTCGACCCGGCCGGCATTGGCTTTCTGGCCCATGGCACCACGGTCGTCATCAACGCGCTGACCGAACGCAAGGGCGTGACGGTGGGCCTGATCACCACCGAAGGATTCCGAGATACCCTGGAGATCGCGCGAGGCAACCGGCCGGATTTCTTCAATCTGCACTATGAGAAGCCCAAGCCCTTCGTGCCGCGCTATCTACGCCGCGAACTGCCCGGGCGCATGAGCTACAAGGGTGAGGAGCTGAAACCGCTCGACCTCGGCGGCCTGTCGGCCATCGTCGAGGACTTCAAGACTGATGGTGTGGAGGCGGTCGCCATTTGCTTCCTGCATTCCTACGCCGACCCGTCCCACGAGCAGGCGACCCTGGCCGAGTTGAAACGTCTCTGGCCCGAGATCGCCACGGTGTCGTCGCACCAGATCACCCGCGAATGGCGCGAATACGAGCGGACCAACACGGCGGTGCTGTCGGCCTATGTCCAGCCGGTGGCGGAACGCTACCTCAGGCGTCTGGATGCCGGGCTGAGGGAGAAGGGCTTCACCGGCAGTCCCTACATCATGCAATCCAATTGCGGCGTCGACTCGCTGGAGGCGGTGTCGCGTATTCCGATCACCATGGTGGAATCCGGGCCGGCCTCCGGGGTCTGGGGCGCAGCGGAAATCGGCAAGCTGATCGGCGAGCCCAACGTTCTGGCGCTTGATATCGGCGGAACCACCGCCAAATGCGCCCTGATCGAGGACGGTCAGGTCCGGATCATGACCGATTACTGGATCGAGCGGGACCGCACCTCGGCCGGCTATCCGATCATGGTGCCAGTGGTCGATCTGGTGGAGATCGGCAATGGCGGCGGCTCGATCGCCTGGGTCGACGATTTCGGAAAACTCCATGTCGGGCCGCAATCCGCCGGGGCCGTGCCGGGGCCGGCCGCCTATGGCAAGGGCGGCACGGAGGCGACGACCACCGACGCCAATCTCTGGCTCGGGCGCATCAATCGCGACTATTTCTGCGGCGGTGAGATCGACGCCGACATGGATTCGGCGAAGGCGGCCATCGAGGCGGTCGGCGCCCGGCTGGGCGTCGATGCAGACGAGGCGGCGCGCGGCATCATCCGCATCGCCAACAACAACATGGTCAACGCCCTGAAGCTGGTGTCGCTCAACCGCGGCTTCGACCCCCGCGACTTCACCCTGGTCGCCTTCGGCGGCGGCGGCGCCATGCATGCGGCCGCGCTGGCCCAGGAACTCGGCGTGAAGAAGGTGGTCGTGCCGGCCGGCGCATCGGTGTTTTCCGCCTGGGGCATGATGATGTCGGATCTCCGGCGCGACTATTTCGTGACCCGACTGGCCGATCTCAAGCCGGGGGCCGCCGCCGGGATCGAAGAGCTGTTCGCCGAGACCGAGGCCCAGGCCCGAGGCCAGTTCGAGGCGGAGGGTATCGATCCGGCGAGCGTCAAATTCCTGCGCTTCGGCAAATTCCGCTACCAGAACCAGGAGCACACCACCGAGGTGCTTCTGGAGAGCGGCGCGATAACCGATGCAGGGATCGCCGCCATCGAGGGCTCATTCCACGAGACCTATGAGCGCGAATACACCTACCGCCTCGCCGCGCCGGTCGAAATGGTCGGCATCCATCTGGTGGCGTCGGCGGAAGTCGGCAAGCTCACCATGGCAAAGCGCGAGCCGGCCGGAGCCGACGCCGAGCCCGCCCTCAAGGGCCGCCGGGACGTCGATTACGCGCTCGAGGGTGTCCGGGAGTCGGCGCTCTACGACGGCGCGAGGCTGGAACCGGGAATGACGTTCGACGGCCCGGCCATCATCGAGGACCCCGGCACCACGATCGTCGTGCACCCCGGCAACCGGGCCGAAATCGACGGCTACGGCAATATCCATATTCAGATCCAGCAATAGGAGGGGCGACATGACACATCTGCCCAACGACCCGATCACGCTGGAGATCATCCAGAACTCGCTTCAGGCCACCGCCGATGAGATGTTCGCCGCGATGAAGAAGACGGCGATGAGCTCGATCATCTACGAGGTGCTCGACATGGGCACCGGCATCCTCGACGCGCGAGGGGAACTGGCGTCATCCGGGGCCGGCATCCCGGCTTTCATCGGCGTGCTGGACAAAGCGGTGAAGGTGATCGTGAAGAAGTTCGATCAGCCTGGCGACGTGCAGCCCGGCGACGTCTTCGCCACCAACGATCCCTATTACGGCGGCGTCACCCATCTCAACGATATCATCGTCGCCATGCCGGTCTTTGCCGACGGCCGCCTGATCGCCTGGACCGCCAACATCGCCCACAACTCCGATGTCGGCGGCATGGCGCCCGGATCGCTGACCGGCGATGCGACCGAGATCTTCCAGGAAGGATTGCGGCTGCCGGCGATCAAGATGATCTCCCAGGGCGAGCCGATCCGGTCGGTGATGGACATCATCAAGGTCAATTCGCGCATGCCCGACGTGCTGGAGGGCGATGTCTGGGCGGCGATCGCCTCGGTCCGGATCGGCGCCAGACGGCTGGTCGAGCTGGCCGAAAAATACGGCGTGACGACCTTCGGGAACGCCATGGCGTCGTTCATGGATTTCGGCGAACAGGTTTCGCGGGCCGAACTCGCCAAGCTGCCCAAGGGGAGCTACGAACTCTCCGAGGAACAGGATGACGGCCGGGTCTTCAACGTCAAGATCGCCATCTCCGATGACGAATTCCTGGTCGATCTGCGGGACAACCCCGACCAGGCGAGCAATCCGGTCAACACCAGCCGCGACGGCGTGATGGTCGCCGCGCAGATGATCTTCAAATCCCTGACCGATCCCTATTCCCCCTGCAATGAGGGATCGTTCCGACCGATCACCCTGCTGACCCGTGAAGGATCGGTCTTCCATGCCAAGGAGCCCGCACCGGTCGGCTTCTACTATGAGATCGAGCTCCGGGTTTACGACCTGATCTGGCGATGCCTTGCCCAGCATATGCCCGAGCGCCTCGCCGCCGGGCATTTCGCTTCGGTCTGCGGCACCTTCATCGGCGGCATCCATCCCGATACCGGCCGGCAATACACCATCATCGAGCCCCAGCTCGGCGGCTGGGGCGCCAGCCAGCATGGCGACGGCAACAGCGCCATCTTCTGCGGCTTCCACGGCGAGACTTACAATTGCCCGGCGGAGATCAACGAGGCGCGCAACGGGCTGCTGGTCGACCGCATGGAACTGAATCAGGAGCCCGGCGGTGAGGGGCGTTTCACCGGAGGGCGCGGCATCCGCATGGATTACCGCATCCGCGCCGATAACGGCTTCCTGACCGCCGGCTACACGCGCTCGAAGTTTCCGCCCTGGACGCTGGATGGCGGCCATGAAGGCTCGCCCAACTATGTCGAAGTCATCCGCAAGGACGGTGAGAGCGAGCGCTTTTCCTTCGTCTCCGGCCTGACCACCCACACCGACGACGTGATCCGGGTGGTCACCGGCAATGGTGGCGGTATCGGCGATCCGAAAGAGCGCGACCCGGAGCTGGTCCGGCAGGATATCCGCAACGGTCTTTTGACCCCGGAGCGGGCGCGGGAAATCTACGGCGTATCGGAATAGAGCAATCCAAAAGGGAGGGAGAGATGAGTACCAGGCATCCGCTGAAGGTCATGTATCTCAGCCCGGTAGGGAATGACGCGTATGACAGTGTCTTCGCCGACATGGCGAGATCCCACAAGCTGCCGAACACCGAGGTTCATGTCACCTCGCTGCCCCCCGAGGACGGCACCTTCACCCATATCGAGTTCCGCGCCTACGAGGCCATGGTGACCCGCGGCATCATCCGCGCCACCCGGGCGGCGGCGCGCGAGGGCTTCGACGCCCTGGCGATCGGGTGCTTCTACGACACCGCCCTGCACGACGCGCGGGAGATTTCCGGCGAGATGATCGTGACGGCGCCCTGCGTGGCGGCGGTGGAAATCGCCACCAGCCTCTCGAACCGCTTCGGGGTCATCGTCGGGCGGCGCAAATGGGTGGATCAGATGTCCGCCACCGTACACGACATCGGGCAGGGGCCACGGCTATCCGGCTTCTACCATGTCGAGCTGGGTGTGAACGACTTCCAGACCGATCACGAAAGAACCAATGATCTGCTGACCTCGGCCGGCCGCCGGGCCGTCGAGCAGGACTTTGCCGAGTCCCTGATCCTCGGCTGCACCCTGGAGGTCGGTTTCCACCGGGATCTGGAAGCGACGCTGGGAGTCCCGGTCATCGACCCCTCGATCGCCGCGTTGAAGCGCGCGGAATACGGCGCACTGCTGAAGCGTCAATGCGGCTGGAAGCCCAGTCGCAAATGGTCCTGCGAGGCACCGCCGGAAGACGAGATCGCCCGCTTCGGCGGCTTCGACGGCGGCGCAATATTCGGAAGCCGGATCGTGATCGAGGCGGATGCCGATGCCCCGGAACTCCGGGCCGCGTGACCCTGAAACCGGCGATCCCACCGTCAGCGTGATGAGGTAGGCAATGGACAGCACCATGGTTGAGACGCGGTTCGCATCCCTGCGCGGGGGTATGCGGCAAGCCAGCGTGCAGTTGGTGGCTCTGGGGCCCGGCGCTCATATGCAATGGCTCTTGGACTTTCACCCCCATGCGGATGAGCGGCCCTGCCTGCTATTGATCGGACCGGAGTCGGAGGCCTTTCTCATGCCGGTTCTGAACGCCGAGGGGTCGCGCGAGCGCACAGACATCGCCTTCCATACCTGGAGCGATGACATCGGCCCGGATCACGCCTTGGCCGATGCGCTCACCGCTGTCGGCGGCCACGAGGCCGCGAGTGTGGTGCTCGACGAGACCATGCGCGCCGATTTCGCGCTGCTGCTGCTCGGCATGCTGCCGAATGCCGCGCACAGGTTCACCGACGATACGATCGGCCGGCTGAGGATGTGCAAGGACCGAGCCGAATTCGCGCTGCTGAAGATGAATGCGGGCATCGCCGACCGTGCCATGCAGGCAGCCTTCGCCGCGATCCGGGCCGGGATGAGCGAATTGGCGTTGGCGCAGGTCATTCGCGATCATTTCGCCAGCGAGGGCGCGGCCCCGGCGTTCTGGATAGTCGGCGGCGGTCCGAACGGTGCCTTCCCGCATTATCAAACCGGCGATCGGATTCTATCCGAAGGCGACGCGGTGGTGATCGATATCGGCGGGCGCAAGGATGGCTATCCCAGCGATATCACCCGGATGGTCGCGATCGGACGGCCGCCGGACGGCTATGGCGAGATCCACGACATCGTCGAACAGGCTGTGCAGGCGGCAATGGCAGCCTCCCGTCCCGGGGTCATGGCGAAAGAGGTCGACGCCGCCGCCCGCACGGTCATCGCCGATGCCGGCTATGGCGAGTTCTTCGTCCACCGCACCGGCCATGGCATGGGCATCGAAGGGCACGAGCCGCCCTATATCACCGCCACCTCGGAGACCGTTCTGGAAGAGGGCATGGTGTTCTCGATCGAGCCCGGCATCTATCTGCCCGGCCGTTTCGGCATCCGGCTGGAGGATATCGTCATCCTGCGGAATGACGGCGCGGAGATCCTGTCCGGCCTGCCGCGCACCCTGTACACCACCCGGTAGCCGGAGATGTCCGCCGAAGACCGCTTCACCCATTCGGTCATCCAATCCGGCCTTGTCGCGGCAGCGGATGAGATGTTCGCGGTGCTGAAAAAGACCGCGATGAGCCCGATCATCTATGAGGTGCTGGACGTTGGCACCGGCATCACCGATGGCCATGGCGAATTGGTCAGCTCCGGCGCCGGAATCCCGACCTTCGTCGGGGTGCTCGACAAGGCGGTGAAACGCATCATCGAGATCCACGGGCCGGACACCGTCCACCCGGGCGACCTCTTCATCACCAACGATCCCTATTACGGCGGCGTGACGCATCTCAACGACGTGGTGATCGCCCTGCCGGTCTTCGCCGGCGGGGACTGCGTCGCCTGGGCCGCCTCAATCGCCCATTGGAACGATGTCGGCGGCATGACGCCCGGTTCCATGTCGACCGAGGTCTCGGAGATCTTCCAGGAGGGCCTGCGCCTGCCGGCGGTCCGGCTTATCGACCGTGGCGATCCGATCGCCGCCGTCTTCGACATCATCGCCGCGAATTCGCGGTTGCCGGATTTCGTGCACGGCGACCTCTGGGCGCAGATCGCCGCCAGCCGGCGTGCGGAGAGCCGCATTCAGCAACTGGTTGGGAGCTATGGCATCGACGCCTATCGGGCGGCCCTGTCGGCGCTGTTCGAGGAGGGCGGGAAGCGCGGCCTCGCCGGCCTCTCCGCACTCCCGGCGGGGGAGTACGCGATTCAGGAGGAGCAGGATGACGGCGCGGTCTGGCGGGCGACCATCCGGGTGTCGCCGGAGCGCTTCACGGTCGATCTGACCGGCAACCCGAAACAGCGCGACGCGCCCTACAACACCAGCCGCGACGGGGCTGTGATCTCAGCCCAGATGATCTTCAAGGCCCTCACCGATCCGACGCTGTTCGCCAATGCGGGCTCGTTCCGGGCCCTGGAGGTGATCACCGAGCCGGGCACGATCTTCCATGCCACCGGCACCGCACCGCATGGCTATTATTTCGAGACCCGCATCCGCCTGTACGACATGCTTTGGCAGTGCCTGGCGCGCGCGCTGCCCGACCGGCTGCCGGCGGGTCATTTCGCCTCGATCTGCGGAACCGTGCTCGCCGGCGATCATCCGGACACCGGCCGCCGATACACCATGGTCGAGCCGCAGATGGGCGGCTGGGGCGGGACCGCGAGCCGCGACGGACTCGACGCCATGTATTCCGCCAGCCATGGCGAGACCTTCAACTGCCCGGTGGAGATCTGCGAGGCGCGCTACGGCATCGATGTCGGCTGGAAGCGCCTGAACGAGACCGCCGAGGGCGATGGCAGGCATCGGGGCGGGCGCGGCCTGTCGACCAGCTATCGGCCGCGCGGCCAGGCGATCCTCTCGGCCGGATACAGCCGTAACCGCCAGCCGGTCTGGGGACTTGCCGGCGGCGAGGAAGGCGGCACCAACGGGCTGTCGGTCCTGCGCGGCAACGGAACCCGCGAGGACTATGCCTTCACAAGCGGCCTCGTCATCGAGCCGGGCGACGAAATCCTGATATCGACGGCCAATGGCGGCGGCTGGGGTGAACCACCCCGCTGATCCGCGATTGGGCATTCCCGACACCGGTCATCACGAGCCGCGCAGGGTCGTTCCTTTAGAGAGATCTACGATCAAGTTTACGCAGCCCCTCACCCTCCCGACGCTTCGCCGCGGGTCCCTCCCTCTCCCACGTGGGGAGAGGGATCAAAACTGAGCGGTCTTTCTTCTACCCTTCTCCCCTCGCGGGAGAGGGAGGGACCCGCGGCGAAGCCGTGGCAAGGTGAGGGGGCTGCGCGAAAATTCGCGGACAAAGCGCTATCTGTTCGCTGCCGGCCCAGTCGTATCGCGGAAGACGAGGTGGGTGTCCATGACATATCGGACATCCGCGAAGGTGTGGGCTTCCAGCATCTCCATCAGAACCTTGCAGGCCACCCTGCCGGCCTCTTCGGAACAGTTCGAAACCGTCGTCAAAGCCGGATAGGTCGCAGCTCCCAGCACGTCGTCACAGCCAACAACGCTGAAATCGCGCGGCACACCGATGCCGTTCTCGGCAAACCCCGCCAGGATGCCCTGGGCCACCAGATCGTCGAAAGCGATCACCGCCCGGGCGCCGCTGGCCGAGATCTGAGGCACCACCCGCCTGCCGGACTCGAAAGTCGGCGTTTGGCAGGCGACGGTTCTCATCTTCATCTTGTTTGCCGCCGCGGCCCGGCGCACCGCGTTGCGCCGTTGCCGGTTCGACCAGGACGCGCCGGGCCCGCTCACATAGACGACAGTCTTGTGGCCCAGCGACGCCAGATGCTCGACCGACGCCTGTGTTCCCTTGGCGCTGTCGATGAGAACGCGGGGAATGTTGGCCAGATCGCGGTTCACCAGGACCAGCGGTCTCCGTTCTGCGAGGCTGGCGATCCGCTGATCGCTCATGCGCGATGAAACCAGGATCAGGCCTTCGACCTGACCGCCCAGACGGCTCACCAGCTTGTCCTCCCGCCCGGCGCTCTCGCCCGAATTCCCGAGAAAGACGCAATAGTCGTGGCGGTCGGCTTCGTCCTGGGTGGCGGCGATCAACGGCGGGAAAAACGGATTTGCGACATCCGGGACGATGACGGCGATGTTGCGGTGACGGCCCGTGCTCAACGCCCGGGCGGTCTGGTTCGGCATGTAGCCGAGCTGCTCGGCAATCGACTTCACCCTTCGGATCGTCTCCTGACTGATGCTGTCCGGACGGCTGAAGACCCGCGACACGGTCGAGCGCGACACCCGGCCGCGGCGGCGACCTGGCTGATCGTGGGCGACGATCGGTGGTTCGGTTTGTCGGTCATTCCTGATGTCCCGGGGGCCCCGCCTGACTTCATCCCAGGCGGTCACACGATCACGGCATCTTATCGCAAGAGACTTGACATGCAACCGGTTGCATAGAATTGTTATCGAAGTCGGAAATCCGCACTGGCGATACTGTCGCCAAAACGCCCAGCGCCAACGTTCTGAGCAGGGAACATGGTCCTCCAATTCAACGACGAACGACACGCCGGTCATCTCATTGTCAGGACCCTTCCCGACCGCGAGCGGTTGGGGGCGGCGGCGGCGCATGACATCGCGGCGGCGCTTCGCGAGACCCTGCAAAGGCAGAACCGGGTGCACATGATCTTCGCCAGCGCGCCCAGCCAGGCCGAAACCCTCGCCGCGCTGGCGACGGCACCGGGCATCGACTGGCGGCGGGTGACGGCCTTTCACATGGACGAATATGTCGGTCTGCCGGCGGAGGCGCCGCAGCGTTTCGGCTCCTGGCTGAAGGCCCATCTGTTCGATCACGTCGATATCGGCGCGGTGCATCTCATCGATCCGGAGGGCGACCCGGATGTCGAGGCGAAGGCCTATGCCCGCCTCCTCGCGGACGGCGATATCGATTTCGTCTGCCTCGGCATCGGCGTGAACGGCCACATCGCCTTCAACGATCCGCCGCTTGCCGATTTCGACGATCCGGCGAGCGTCAGGACCGTCACGCTCGACCCGATCAGCCGGCAGCAGCAGGTCGACGACAAGTGCTTCGACCGGCTCTCCGACGTGCCGTATCGCGCGATCACCCTGACCATTCCGGCATTGATGCGGGCCCGGCGGCTGTTCTGCGCGGTGCCCGGAGGCCGAAAACGGGATGCCGTCAGGGCCGCCCTCACGGGGCCGATCTCCACGGCCTGCCCGGCGAGCATTTTGCGGACCCACGCCGATTGCACGATATATCTCGATCCGGAGTCCGATCCCGATGCCTGACCTGCCGGCCCGCTTCGATGCCGATGCCCTGTGCGCCGACTATCTCGAGCAGACCCATGCGCTGATGCAGCGCATCCTGAACGAGGAATCTGGCTCCCTGGATCAGGCGGCGGACCGCATGGCCGACCAGATCGCGAACGATCGCCTCGTGCATGTCTTCGGCCCCGGCGGACATTCGAACCTGGCCACCCAGGAACTTTTCTTCCGCGCCGGCGGGCTGATGCATGTCAGCGCGATACTGGATGAAGGCACGCTTTTGTCGAACGGCGCCTTGCGCTCCATGGAGATCGAGCGCACGCCCGGATACGGCCGGATCGTGATCCGGGACCGGGAACTCGGCGCCGACGATCTGCTGATCCTGGTCAACGCCTACGGCATGAATGCAGCCCTGATCGATGCCGCGCTGGAGGCGAAATCGCGCGGCGTCTTTCTGATCGGCGTGAACTCACACGAACATGCGCGCAACACCGCCGCGGATCATCCGGCCCGCCATCCAACGAAACAGAACCTGCAGGATCTCGTCGACATCGCCATCGACTGCAAGGTCGGTGTCGGCGACGCGCTGGTATCGCTCGACGGCATGAGCGAGCGCATCGCGGCGGCCTCCACCTTCGCCAACGCCTATGCGCTCAACTGCCTCGTCATCCGCACCGTGGCGAAGCTGCTGGAGCGCGGAATCGAGCCACCGGTCTGGCGCAGCGGCAACGCGCCGGGCGGCGATGAAGCCAACGCGAAGTTCATCGGGCGCTTCCGACACAGGGTGCGGGCCTTGTAACCATGCCTGTAATCAGCGGCCGCGACCCGGCGACAGGACAGGGCATAACAGTCACGGCGGAAGGCGGCCGAATTGCCGCGATCGAGTACACCGAGCCAGCCGGACAATCCTATCTTTGCGCCGGGCTGATCGACCTCCAAATCAACGGCTATGCGGGCATCGACCTCAATGACGGGGCGGTCACGCCCAAGTCGGTCACGGCCCTTGCCCGCAGGCTCCTGGCATGCGGTGTCACCACATTCCTGCCAACGGTGATCACCGCCAGCGAGCAGCGGATCGTCGACACGCTGGGGGTCATCGCCGGGGCGCTCAAAAGCGTCCCTTTACTCGCCCACATGATCCCCTTCATGCATGTGGAAGGGCCCTTCATCTCGCCGGCGGACGGACCGCGGGGCGCCCATCCGGCGGACCAGGTGCGCCCGCCCGACCTGTCCGAGCTCAATCGATGGCAAGAGGCATGCGGCGGCTTGGTCGGCATGGTGACGCTGTCTCCGCACTGGCCCGAGGCGCCGGAATTCATCCGCGCGGTTTCCTCCCAAGGCGTGCATGTCGCCATCGGCCACAGCGATGCGAACCACGATCAGATCGCGCAGGCGGTGCAGTCCGGCGCGGCGCTGTCGACCCATCTGGGCAACGGGGCCTCGGCCGTGTTGCCGCGTCACCCAAACCTGATCTGGAGCCAACTGGCGGATGACCGCCTGACGGCGACATTCATCGCGGATGGCCATCATTTGCCGGCCGAGACCCTGAAGGCCATGTTGCGGGCAAAGGGCCTGGAACGATCGGTGCTGATATCGGACATGGCGGCGCTGGGCGGGCTCTCACCGGGAACCTACGATCAGCCGATCGGCGGCCGCGTGGTCCTCACCGCCGATGGCAGGCTCGGCATCGAAGGCACGCCCTATCTGGCAGGCGCTGCCCGCCCCTTGTGCGACGGTGTGGCGACCGCCATCGCCATGGCGGGCCTATCGCTGGCGGATGCGCTTGGACTTGCCACGTCGAACCCGGGCCGCTTTGCAAAAGGGCGCGGTCGGTTGGAGGTTGGCGCCGACGCCGACTTCATCCTGTTCGACTGGCACGAAGGCGCACGAAGCCTGGCCATTCGCCAGAGCTATCTGCGCGGCGAGAAGGTCTACGAGGGATGATGCGCGCCGGCGCCGCCGTGATCGATATTATGCCCGGCCCGGGGTTGGCCATGTCGGGCTTCGTGGCGCGGACCGAACCGGCCGTCGGCACCCACGATCCGCTGACCGTGCGAGCCATCGTCGTCGAGGAAACCGCGCTGGTGGTCTGCGACGTGCTGGGCGTGCATGAGGAGATGAGCGCCCGCATTCGCGCACGCTGCGTAATGCCGGCCGGGAACGTTATCGTCGCGGCGCTGCATACCCATGGCGCGCCGGTCTCCATGCCCGGCCGGGGCGGACGCGATGCGTCGCCAGCCTTCCTGAAGCAGCTTGAAGACGCCTGCGTGAGCGCGATCGCGATGGCTAGGGAACGCGCCCGGCCCTGCAGGTTGCTCATGGGAACCGGCCGGCCTCCCGCCATCGCCAGAAACCGCCGGCACGAAGGCGGCATCGTCGATGACAGCCTGCCGGTGGCGAAGATCGTGGCCGAG
This sequence comes from Inquilinaceae bacterium, assembly GCA_965237625.1. Lineage (GTDB taxonomy): Bacteria > Pseudomonadota > Alphaproteobacteria > DSM-16000 > Inquilinaceae > JABDIP01. The sequence goes on along the minus strand of CBDEGD010000014.1, from coordinate 372,151 downwards.
GACGGAACGGTGGTCTCGGTGCTTGTGTCCTATGCCTGCCATCCAGTCGTTCTCGGCGCCGACAATCGGCTCTACACGGCCGATTTTCCGCACTATGTCCGGCTCGGCCTGGAAGAAGGGAACCCCGGCTCCATCGCCCTGTTCATGACCGGTGCGGCGGGGGACGCGAATTCCGGCCATTCGGCCCGGGCGTCGGTGTCTCTCGCGGCCAACTCCCGGCGCAGTTTCCCCGAGGCGGAGCGGATCGGCCGGCATATCGCGGCCTGCGCGACCGAGGCCGTGCTGCGGGATGCCGGGCAGAGCGTGTCGGTTCGAAACGAGCTGGTTACCCTTGGGTTCCTGCGCCGGGAGACGGACCCCCCCAAATCGCTCGCCGCGAAATGGAAGGCGGGCCTCAAATCGGCCGAACCGGCCGAAGCCGCCCTGCTGGCGGAATGGATATTCTGGGCGGAGACCGTCGCACCGAAAACGCCGGAGCCGTGGAATGCGCGGGTCAGCGTTCTGAATTGGGGCGAATTGCGCGTGACCGCCCTGCCGGGCGAGATCTTCGCCGAGACCGCCCACGCCATCCGCGCCCTTTCCCCTCCGCGGCTCCCCTCATTCGTTTTGGGATACGCCGACGGCAATCCGGGATACATACCGCCGGAGGCCGAATTCGCCCATGGCGGCTACGAGGTTGACGAGGCGCACCGGTATTACGGTGTTCCGGCGACCTTCGCCCCGGACTCCATCCCGCGACTTCTGTCGGCGGTCGAACGGCTGACGACACTCCGACCGTAAGGCTAGATGGCGGCCATGAAGGGCCTGACCAAAGCAGAGATCGGGCGGGTCGGCTCGAAAGTCGGATGCATTTACCGGCTTGACACGCAACCGGTTGCATGGAACGCTTGATTTCAATGGAAGTATTGGGATTTCCGTCGCTGGGACGACAGAAAAACCCATCCGGAATACCAAGCTGGGAGGAACCGAACATGCCGAGACAATCTTTATGGAACCCCAGGCGGATCGCGCTGACCGTGGCCGCGACGAGCGTGAGCATCCTGACGGGCACCGCCGTCGCGTCCGCTCAGGACGTCAAGGTGTGGAGCGGCTACCCCGAATTGGCGGCCTTCTACGAACATGTCGCCGAGGGAATGCGCAGCGACCACCCGGGCATCACCGTGACGGTCGAGGCGATCCCCCTGCGCGAACATGAAAGGCGCGTCGCGCTGGGATTGAGCTCCGGTTCCGCCGGCGCGGTTGTCGTCGAACTGCCGAAATCGACGGCGACGCGGTATCTGGAAAACGATCTGCTGACGCAGGCTCCGGCGAATGTCGCCGGCTTCGTCAGCGATCCCGCGAATTATGGACCGTTTTTCATCGACGCCGCCAGCATCGGCGGGTCGGTATACGGCGTTCCGCTTTTCCGCGGCCAGGGCGCCCTGTTCTACAATATCGACATGTTCGAGAAGGCCGGGCTGAGCGGGCCTCCGACCACCATGGAGGAATACACCGACTACGCCAGCAAGCTGACCGAGCGCGATGCCAATGGCAATCCGACCGTCTCGGGCTGGAGCCTGCGGCTCTCCGGCGGCGGCCAGGGCATCGCCGAGAAATTCTGGATCAACATGTTCCAGTATGGCGGCAATCTGCTTGAAGAGGGCGAGGGCGGGAAATGGCGGGCGAGTATCGCCAATGAGGCCGGCCACAATGCGTTTACGCAATATATTGAAAACGTCCACGCGCTGAAGAACGTGACGGTGGAGATGCCCGCCGATGCGGAGGCCTTCGAGCGCGAGCAGACGGCCATGTTCATCCGCGAATCCTGGGTCATCGGCGACATTGCCGCCAAGGCGCCCAACCTGAACTATGCCACCGCCCCGCTTCCCGTGGGATCGATCGCGCTACCCGCCAACCTCTATGTCAGCGCGGAAGGCGACGAGGCCGACGCGGCCTGGACCTTCGCCCTGGCCACCAACAAGCCGGAAAACCTGGTGTGGCTGCTGGACAATGTCGGCTGGCTGCCCAACCGCAACGGTGTCGACTACTCCCCGGTGACCGGCAAACAGCCCGCCTTCGGAGCCTTCGTCGACTATCCCGAGGGCTATGAGTTCTTCACCCTGCCCTCCATCGGGCCGATCGAGGAGATCCTGACGCGGGTGGCGGCCTCCCTGACCGATTCCTTCGCCGATGCGGATCTTGCCGGCGACAGCGCGGCGATCGATGCGGTGTTGGCGGATGTGGAAGAGGACGTGAACAAGATCCTCGAGCGCGAGGGGCTCTTGGCCGAGTAGTCTCATCACCGGGAGCGGGCTGCCCGCTCCCGGCGCCCTTCGACAGAAGACCGACAATTGCTCAAGCGCAGAAAGTTCCTGTTCGCCATCGCGGCGATCCTTCCGGTCTTGGCCATCTACGGCTGGGTCCGGATCGGCCCGATTGCCGAAATCCTGCGGCTTAGCCTGCACAAATGGGACATCATTTCGAAGAACAAGCCCTTCATAGGGCTGGAGAACTTCTATGAGTTGATGGGCGACGATTTGTTTCAGGACGCCCTGATGAATACCGCGATCATCGCTTTCGGAGTTCTGGCGATCACCATTCCCCTGTCGCTGGTCTTGGCGGCGTTGATCTACCACCGCACCCGGTCGCGCTTTTCCGGCTTCTATGAAACGGCGATTTTCATCCCGCACGTGGTTTCTCTGGTACCGGCGGCGATGGCGTGGAAATGGATTTTCGATGCCAAGCTCGGCCCGCTGAACGCCGTCATCGTCTGGTTCGGCTTCGAGCCCCTGTCGTGGCTTTTCGACCCGGCCCTGTCGGTGGTCTCGATCATCATCCTGTGTTCCTGGCAGGCGCTGGGATACGCGGTCCTGATCTACATCGTCGGGTTCAAGAACCTTCCGCACTCCCTCTATGAGGCGGCCAAGCTGGACGGTGCGTCGGGCGTTCAGTCGTTCTGGTTCCTGTCGATCCCGCTTCTCAAGCCGATCACGCTCTACGTGTCCGTCGTGACTCTGGTCTCCGGCTTCAACGTCTACGCCCAGGCCTATGTCCTCGCTTCGGATTCCCAGGGCGCTCCTGGCCGCCAGGTGCGGGTGCTGGTCCTGGACATGATCGAGAACAGCTTCCGGAACTACCGTGTCGGCTATGCCGCGTCCGAGGCTGTGGTCCTTTTGGTCATCGTCCTGGTTTTGACCCTGATCCAGTTCTCCCTGCTGCGCGAAAAGGGCGGCAAGGCATGAGCCGCCCGGCCGGATTTTCCGAGAGCAAGCCCCGCGCATCCGGCATTAGCAGCACGCGGCTGAGCAATGCGCTGATCGACGCCTTCCTGCTGATCTTCAGCCTTTTCATGATCCTGCCGCTCATCCTGCTGGTCTCCAACGCGTTCAAATCGCCGCAGGAGTTGTTATCCTGGCCGCCGACGGTCATTCCCGACGCGCCGACGCTGGAGAACATCTCATCGGTCCTATTGGACACGCCGCTCTTGCGCTGGGTTGCCAACAGCGTTGTCTTCGCCGTTCTGTCGACCATCGCCATCGTCATCACCTCGGCGATCGCCGGTTACATTCTTGGCAAATTCCGCTTTCGCACCCTGAATGTCATTTTCGCCTTGATCCTGGCGACGGCGATCGTGCCGTTCGAGGTCTATATGATCCCGCTGTATTTCCAGGTGCAGAGCCTCGGCCTGCTCAATTCGACCACCGGCCTGCTGATCGGTTATCTGGTGATGAGCTTCGGGATTTTTTTGATCCGCCAGAACGTCATCCATTCGATCCCCGACGAACTTCTGGAGGCGGCGCGGATCGACGGCGCCGGCGAGATCTGGATTTTCTTCCGGATCGTGCTGCCGCTGCTGCGCGGCGCCCTGGGAGCGCTCGCCGTTCTCGCCTTCTTTCAGGCCTGGACCGCCTTTGCATGGCCGTTGATCGTCGCGACGTCCCGCGATTCCTACACGGTCGAGGTAGGCCTCGCGCTCTTCCAGACCGGCTACACCGTCGATCTCGGGCGGTTGAGCGCCGCCTCCGCGCTGGTCCTGGTGCCTTCGGTAACGCTCTTCGTGCTGCTGAGGAAGAGTTTCGTGGAAGGCATCGCCAGCGGCGGGCTGAAGGAATGAGTGCGCCCTGCCACTACCCGCAGACCGTTCGAGCGGACTACGTCGATGCAAACCGGAGGACGTTGCTCTGGCTTCTGGACCGCATGGCGCCGGACAGCCCCTTCATCGACACCAAGCAGAACAGCATCACCCTGCGCGACTACACCGACGAAGACGGCCTGCGCGGCCCCTCATACCTTTACGGCTGGATACAGGGCCGTGGATTGGAGGCGCTGGCGACCCACGCGGCATATTTCGAACGGACGGACCCGGCCCTCGCTCGCAGGCTCGACGACAAGGCCAAGACCCTCTATCCCGCGCTCGATACCCTCTTCCAGCAGCACCGCCATGCCTCGTTCTGTTATGACGCCTCGTTCCAGCCCGTGTGCTCCGGCGCAGCTGCGGTTCCTTCGCCGCAAAACCGCGAGACCGGACTTAGGACTTATTCCGATGCCTTCGTCGCCAAGGGGCTGATCGCCGCGGCCGCGCGCTATGCGCCCGAAGACCTGCCCCGGCATCTCGGCCTTCTCGACGACATCGTCGAGGCGATCGAAGACCGGCGCTTCGTCATCTCAGAGGCAGGCCACGTAGACAGCCAAGTCCTCGCCACCCAACCGGACGATTACGGACCCCGGATGATCGTTCTGGGCGCCGCCGCCCTGCTCCACCGGCTTGGGCTGCATGAACGCGAAAGCTTCTCCACGCGTTTCATCGATTTCGTCCTGGAACGGTATTTCGACAAGGAAAGCGGGCTTCTCGCAGACACGCCGGGCGGCGATCTGTGCAATATCGGCCACGGCATCGAATTCGCGGGCTTCGTCCTGGACGCGCTGGGCGGAAGGATATCCGACGCGCTTGCAGCCAGAATGTGCGGGATCGTCGAAACGGCGTTCCAGGCCGGATTCAAAGGACCGGGCCTCTGCCTGACGGTCAACGTGCGGACCCTGAAGCCGGTCGATCTCCGGTGCCCGTGGTGGTCCCTGCCGGAAACCATCCGCGCGGCGGCGCTGGGTTATGAAAGAACCGGCTCGGCCGCCATGCAGCAGGTCTGGGCGCCAGCGCACGATGCGTTTTTCGACCGTTTCTGGCGTACCGAACCGCCGATCGCCTATCAGACAATGTCCGAAGAGGGCGCGGTCGACTATGTGCCGGCGACCCCCGATCTCGACCCTGGCTATCACACCGGCCTCAGCCTGCTCGCCGCGATCGAGGTGGCGGACCGGCAATCGGCAGCCTTCCCCGCATCGTCCTGAAGAACGGTCTGGTTCAAAGATGGCAACAGTCCTGACAGACAATGTCCGCAAGTCCTACGGCAAGATCGAGACGGTCCACGGCGTCTCGGTCACGGTTCCCGACGGCGCCTTCGTCGTCCTTGTCGGCCCGTCCGGGTGCGGCAAGTCGACCCTCTTGCGGATGATCGCCGGGCTGGAGGAGATCACCAGCGGGACGATCAGCATAGACGGCCAGGTCATCAACGACGTCGAGCCCAAGCATCGCGATATCGCGATGGTTTTCCAGAACTACGCTCTCTATCCCCATATGACGGTCGCCGAGAATATGGGTTTCTCCCTGCGGCTGGCCCGCAAACCGAAAGAAGAGACCGACCGGCGCGTGGCGGATGCCGCCGGCATCCTGGGCCTGAAGGACTACCTTCAGCGCTACCCCAAACAGCTTTCGGGCGGACAACGGCAACGGGTCGCCATGGGACGCGCCATGGTGCGCAGCCCACGGGTGTTCCTGTTCGACGAACCGCTGTCGAACCTCGATGCGAAGCTGCGGGTTCAGATGCGCGGCGAGCTGAAAGCCCTGCACCAGCGCCTGAGGACGACGACGATCTACGTTACCCATGACCAGATCGAAGCGATGACCATGGCCGATCAGGTTGTCGTCATGCGCGATGGGCTGGTTGAGCAGACCGGCGCGCCGCTGGAGATCTACGACCGGCCCAGGAACATCTTCGTGGCGAGCTTCATCGGATCGCCGGCGATGAATTTCATCAAGGGGCGGATTACCCGGGGCGCGGATGAATGCTGTTTCACCGGCGCCGGCGGGCAACGCCTGCCAGTCGACCAAACCGTTGCATCGAACCGGCTGGACCAGGAGGTCATTTACGGACTCCGCCCCGAGCATCTTTTCGTGGCACCGGCGGGGGACGGAATCGACGCCACCATCTCCGTACTGGAGCCGACCGGCTCGGAGACCCATATCGTTGCCGATTTCGGGGGCGATCCAATTATTGTCCTGCTGCGCGAGCGGATCGATGCTCAACCCGGCGCCGTTCTCTCCCTCGGCATCAAGGAGGGAACCAGCCACATCTTCGATCCCGCAACCGGATTGCGCCTGGAGTGACCGGCCCCGGCGCCGCTCGCCAACCGGCAGGCAACGGTGCTCAACACCAACTGTCGCTAGTTTACTGTCTCAAACAGGGGGTGCAGTCCAAGAGATCAGGGAAATCTTTAATGGGAACAGGGAATTCATTCAGCGGAACAGAGAATTCGAAAACCGTGACGTCGCCCGCCCTGCTAAGGCAGCCAAACGTCGGACAGCGCGTGGCCGTCGGCACTCGTAGGAGCGGCTGTGATGGCCCCCGCTCGGCCTAGCCATGCGGCCAACGCTGCACTAACATTCCAACCGGACCACTGGCTGTGGGCAGGTCATTATCACGAGATCCCGGACGACCTCACGTCGGCTGACGTCTACCTTGGACGCGGTCAACGCATCCTAGATAGGAGAAATGAGATCAGAAAAATACTATCGAGATGCGCCGACGCCAACACGTCGAAGTCGATGCATGAAGCTAATACAAATGGGTTGGAAGATCTCTTAGATCAAATGCTCGTGGGTCCCGAAAACTTTGACCACGGACACTCCCAAGGCGAATAGCTTTTCACTGCACATAGCGCGCCCCTCCTCCGACTTGAACGATTGCAGATAATCGAAATGGCCGCGTCGGCCTGATCTGCGCCGCACGGATTGGATGACGATGAACGAGAATCAATCCCATATTCCGACGGAAGTGCATCTCGATTTTCTGGGGGAAACGTTCGAAATTCACTGGGATTACCATGCCATCCTGATGGTTGGGATCTGGTTTGTACTGGTTCCGCTCTGCATTATCACGATCAGGTTCGGCAAACCGAAACCTACGCTCGATGGAATCATTCAACAGGTCAGTCTCAAAAACATGGTCTGGTGGTGGTTCAACGTTCATAAATACGGGCTTTTCCTGGCGATCGGCCTGTCACTTTTGGGCTTGGCTGTGGCATTGATCGTCAGCAAAGGCTTCAGTGGCTCCGTGCATTCGGTGTTTGGCATCACGACGATAACCTTGGGTTGTCTGCAGGTTATTTCGGGCTGGCTCAGAGGGACTCACAGCGGAAGATTCGATCACAACGCCGATCCGGACGATCCCTCGACATGGCGTGGCGATCACTTCAACATGACCCCGCGAAGGCGGCGGTTCGAGGCGTATCACAAGATCGCGGGCTATTTCGCCTGCTTTTTCGCCGTCGGCGCGGTGGCCTCCGGCTTGATGCAATTTCCAATGCCTGTGCTGACGGGCGTCATTCTGATCAGCGGGCTGGCCATCCTCGTGCTGTGCATTGTCCTGGAGTACAAAGGGCTACGATACGATGGTTATCGCGCGGCCCATGGCTACAACCCAGATCACCCCTACAACAAAGAGCGAAAGGATCTGTGATGAAGTCTGTCGCGGCAGCGTGAAGCTGACGGTGACACTGGATTGAGGTGGTCAAAACCGGTTCAGTCGCTTGGTGCAAGTATTCGTTCCGTTGGACTTCAAACCCCTGAAAGTGGAGCATGATGGCTGACGTTTTGATCCCCGAGTTCATGGACGAGGGCGCCGCTGCCGCGCTTAGGGCGGACTATGACGTGCACTGGGACGCGGAGCTGTGGGACAAGCGTGATGACCTCATCGAGCAGATCGGCGAGGCCCGCGCCATCATCGTGCGCAACGCCACCCAGGTCGATGCCGAGTTGCTTGCCGCCGCGCCCGTATTGAAAGTCGTTGCCCGCCTCGGTGTTGGTCTCGACAATATTGATCTTGAAACCTGCAAATCGCGCGGTATCGAGGTCTGCCCGGCCATTGGCGCCAATGCCGCGTCGGTAGCCGAGTATGTCATCGCCACGGCACTCATTCTGCTGCGCGGCCAAGCGTTGCGCAGTACCGCAGCTGTGGTCGGCGGCGCTTGGGACCGTCAACGCTTCGCCAGCGGCGTGGAACTGGCCGGGCGCACGCTTGGCATCGTCGGATTCGGCTCTATCGGCCAGGTTATGGCCGCAAAGGCGACGGCAATGGGCATGGAGGTCAGGGCCTATGACGCCGTGCTGCCCGAAGCTGCTCCTGCATGGAGCGGCGCCAAACGCACCGATCTGGACAGCCTGATCGCTGAGGCCGACGTCATCACATTGCACTGTCCGCTGACGCCCGAAACGCGCGGCATGATCGGGCCCGCCGAATTGGCACGCATGAAGCGAGGAGCGATATTAATCAATTCCGCGCGCGGCGGCATCGTTGATGAAGCAGCCTGTGCATCGGCACTGAAGTCCGGCCATCTCGGCGGCGCAGCACTCGATACCCTCGAAACCGAACCGATCGACGCTGTGACCGGCGCGCTGTTCGCTGGGATCGATAACGTCATCCTTACCCCGCATATCGCCGGCGTCACCCAGGACGCCAACAAGCGCATCAGCAACGTCGCCGTGACCAATGTGCGACGCGTATTGGGAACCCCGTCATGAGCCAATCGAGCACGATGTCCGCAGCGGACCTCTCAATACACAGGATTTGTCCGCAGTAACCTCAAATCTTAGCGGTGATGGGCAACAACCGCATCGCCAAGCGTGCCCAATATCCGAATTATACTCGACCGGGCGAGGTTTGCGCCCCGCGATGTCAGGAGTGACACCAATGGCCAGTCAGAATTTGCCCGAACCGGACTTTGCCAAGAACATGAAATTGATCGGACATTCCGATCAGGGCGGTCGGCCGGATGGCGTGCAATTGATGGTGAACAAGGGCTACGCCATTACGGGCCACATGTTTTCCAAGGGTTTCAGCGTCATCGACGTCCGCGATCCGCGCAATCCCAAACCGGTGAAATATGTGCCGGCCCCGACCAACACCTGGAACATCCACCTGCAGGCGCACGAGGATCTTTTGTTGGTCATCAACGCCAAGGACATGTTTGCGGCCGCTGAGTTCCAGGACGAGACAGAATACTACAAGGGGTCACTCGGCAAGAAAGTCGGAACGGCAGATCAGGCGCGGGAACGGGACTGGACTGCGGGAATGAGCGTGTACGACATTTCCAACCCAGCGGAACCGCGCCAGATCTCCTTCATGCCGGTCGAGGGCGGGGGCATTCACCGTCTTTGGTACACCGGCGGACGCTGGGCATACGCGTCGGTCCTCTTGGACGGGTTCACCGATTATATCTTCATGACCATTGATATGGCCGATCCGGCCAATCCCAAGGAGGCCGGACGTTACTGGTTGCCCGGTATGAATGTCGCGGCGGGGGAGGTACCGCAAGAAGGCGAACGGCGCGCTGGATTGCACCACGCCATCGTTCATGGCGATACCGCCTATGGTGCCTGGCGCGATGCGGGGCTGGTGATGATGGATGTTTCCGACCGAACGGCCCCCAGTCTCATCACTCATCGCAACTGGTCTCCGCCCTATGGTGGCGGAACGCACAACTGCCTTCCACTGCCCGATCGTGAGTTGTTGGTCGTGGCGGATGAGGCGGTGTTGGACAAGTGCGAAGACGGCATCAAATATATCTGGATGTTCGACATCCGCGAGCCGTCAAATCCGATCAGCATCTCGACATTCCCAACCCCGGGCGAGGCTGACTATCCGAATAAGGGCGCCCATTTCGGGCCGCACAATATCTATGAAAACCGCCCGGATGGTCTGGTCAGCTCGGAAACCATCTTTGCGACCTATCAGAACGCCGGTATCCGTGTATTCGACATAAGCAATGCCTACCGTCCCGAGGAAGTCGCCGCTTTCGTTCCACCCGCGCCCAATCGACTGGTCGACCACCGCCCGAACCGGCCTAGAATTATCCAGTCCTGTGACGTTTGGGTGTCCGCCGATGGTCTGATCTACAGCAACGACTACAATGGCGGTCTGTTCATTTTGGAGTATCAGGGATGAATCGCCCGACAGCGTCGCGTTCCTGACGAGGAAACGGGAAAGACGATCCTATGGGCACCCTATGTCTGATTCAGACCACTGGAGCACGATGAGATGAGGTCAATTGACCTCATCTCTGAACCGTCCTCTAGAACATTGGAACAAATCTGAATCCCGATCTAGGGGGTGAAGATCGTCGAGCCGGTGGTTTCTCCGGCTTCCAGCGCCGCATGGGCGGCCGCGACCTCTGAGAGTCGGCAGCGTTGGTTGATGTTCACCTTGAGCACGCCGTCGCCGATCAACTGGAAGACGCGGCCGGCCGAGTGCACCAGATCGTCGCGCGCCTTGATGGTGTCGGCGAGCGTCGGTCGGGTGAAATAAAGCGAGCCGGATTTCTGCAGCAGGCTGGGCGGCACCGGCGGGGCCTCGCCCGACGTCGCGCCGAACGATACGAACATCCCGTATGTGGCGAGACTGGCGATGGCAGCCTCGAAGGTCGCCTTGCCGACGCTGTCGAAGACCACGGGCACGCCCTTGCCGCCTGTCAGTTCCCGAACCCGCGCGGCGATGTCCTCGCTCTTGCGGTCGATCGCTGCGTCATAGCCGAGCTCGCGGATCGCGGCGCAATTCGCCGCACCCGACGTCACGCCGATCATACGCGCGCCGAGATGCCTGCCCCACTGGCCGGCAAGCTGTCCGACCCCGCCCGATGCGGCGAAAAACAGCACGTCCTCGCCAGGCTTCACCGGCCGGGTGCGCTCCAGCAGGTACTCCACCGTCATGCCCTTCATCAGCACCGCGGCGGCGACATCGTCGGCAATCCCGTCGGGTATCCGGATCATCCGGGCGGCCGGGCCGTTGCGGGCCGTCGAATAGGCGCCGAGAACGCCGCCGTAAACCACCCGGTCACCCACCGCGACCTCGGCGACGCCGTCGCCGATGGCGGTCACCCGGCCGGCCGCTTCGAGGCCAAGCGGGCTCGGCAGCTCCATCGGGTAATGGCCGGAGCGCTGATAGACATCCATGTAGTTGAGGCCGATCGCGGTGTGCTCGACCTGGGCCTCTCCCGGACCCGGCAGTCCCAGCTCGGCCCGCTCCATCACCATGACGCCGGGCGCGCCCTGCGCATGCATGACAATACGGTCGACCTGCATGATGTTGTCCCCTAGCGCATTTTCTGTTCAGTCGGCACCAGCCCTCTCCCCCGCCCGGCCACCCCCCGGACTCCGCTGGGCCAGTATCCTCATGGGTCGCCGGGCGGGGGAGAGGGCCGGTGCCGATTCCGCGTGAGCGGAAAATTCCCTACACCGTCGCGTCGCCGGATTCGACGATCACCGTCTCCACCTCGCCGGCGCCGGCGGCCCGCCGGAACCGGGCGGCGGACTCGTACTCTTCGGACCGGAAACAGGCGACACCCTGATCGAATGTCGGGAACTCGATCACCACGAAGCGGTGGAAATATTCCGGGCCTTCCATGATCTCGTAGTTGCCGCCGCGGGCAAGCACCTTGCCGCCGTATTTCGCGATGATCGCCGGGACGAGGTCGGTGTATTTCTTGTATTCCGACGGATCGCTGATTTTCGATCTCGCCACCCAATAGGCGGGCATGGGACGTCTCCTCTAGAACCGTTACATAAGGGTTTCGGGCAGCCAGTTGGCGATGCCGGGAAAGACGATCAGGCAGATCGCGCAGATCAGCATGATCCCCCAATAGGGCACCGAGCTCCAAAAGATGTCCTGCACGCCGACGTCGTCATCCTCGATGGCAGCCTTGACCGTATAGACCAGAAGGCCGAATGGCGGGGTCAGAAGCCCCGCCTCGATCGACAGGATCCCGACGATCGCGAAGCTCAGCCGGTCGAAGCCGAAGGCGACCGCGACCGGTTCCAGGATCGGGACCGTCAGGAGCATGATCGAGATGCTGTCGATCACCATGCCGAGGATGAACCAGATGGCAATGATGATCGCCAGCACCTGCCATGCCTCCAGCCCCGAGGCCGCGAAGTATTCCCGGATCGCGGTGGTCACGCCGGTCATCGCCAGGGTGCGGGAATAAAGCGCGGCGGCGAACAGCAGGATCAGGATCGGCGCCGCGGTCTTGCCGACCGAGTAGACGGCGGCGCGGAATTCACGGGATCTCATCCCTTTCGCGATCGCGAAAAGCAGGGCCAGAGCGGCGCCGGCGCCCGCACCTTCCGTCGGGGTGAAGATGCCGAACCAGATCCCGCCCAAAACCGCGGCGACGATGCCCATGACGCCGAGGAAGCTGACCCCCAGACGGGCGACGGGAAGCCGGATGCGGTCGGCCTCCGCTTCGCGGGGCGGCGCGTGACGGCCGGCCTCGCCCGCCAACTCGGGGCGGATCAGGACTGCGCCGACGATATAGACCATGAACATGGTGGCCAACATCAGGCCCGGCAGCACCCCGGCGAGGAACAACCGGCCGATGGATTGTTCGGTCAGGATGCCCCAGACGATCATCAGGACCGAAGGCGGGATCAACATGCCCAGGCAGCTCGATCCGGCGATGGAGCCGAGCGCGAAGCCGCGTGAATAGTTGAACGCCTTCATCTCGGGATAGGCGATGCGCGAAAATGCGGCGGCCGAGGCGATCGAGACGCCGGTGACGAACGAGAAGACCGTGTTGCCGAGCACGGTCGCGATCGCAAGGCGCGCGGGCAGGCGTTTCAGGACCTTGTTGATCGCGATGTATATGTCGGTGATCGCGCCGGAGCGGCCGATGAACTCGCCCATCAGCATGAACAGGGGGATGACGGCAAAGGTGAAGTCCCGCATCGCCTCGGCGGCGGTGGAGGCGACGGTCGCCTCGACGATGCGCAATTTGCCGGTGACCAGCCAGATGCCAAGCATGCTGGTGACCCCGAGCGCGACGGCGACGTGCACGCCCAACAGGACCAGTCCGAGCAGGGCCGCGATGATCAGTGTGGCGGTGGTGAAATCGAACACGGGCTTGGTTCTATCGAAACGCCAGGCGCGACGAGAGACCAAAGGCCTCGATCGCGGCGAGAATCAGATAGTTCAGCCCGGCCAGGCCGCTGCCGAACACGATCGTAAACCGCGCCGGCCAGACCGGAACGCGCAGCGCGCCCTCGCCGTCGAATTCGCCGTTTGCGAAGGATCTGAGCGCCGGCTTGACCCCCGCCTTCATGAGAAAGAGGAAGAAGGCCGCGCCGAGCAGGAGGCCCAGCACCAGCATCACCCGGCGGCCATGCGGCCCGAAGGCGGCGATCAGGAAATCGGCCTTGAGCATTGAGTTCGAGCGGACCGCGAAGCCGACCTGCAGGAATATGATCATCACCACGGAGTTCGCGACGATCTCCTTGGTGCCCTGCAGCGGCATGTTGAGCGCGCGAAAGATGATGTCCGCCAGGATGAAGAAGCACAGGATGAACGCCCAGGCGGCGGCCAGGATCATCAAGAGCCTGGTCAACCTATCGGCGGCGCGGACAAGCATCATGGGCGGGTTATCCGGCTCGAGCGGCAAGGGCGCGCCGGCCGCGCCCTCCGGCAACAAAAGGCGCGCCGAACCCGGTCGGGGCACGGCGCGCCGGAACGGTCACTGGATCCGGTAGCGGACCGGCCAGACGTAGCCGCGCTCTTCCGCCTTGTCGAGCACCAGGTTCAGCACGGTCTTGGCCGGCAGACCCTGACCCTCCAGATCGTCGGCCATCTGCTGTGGCCAGGAGGCAAGGCTTTCGGCCCAGGCCTCGCGCACGGCGGGGTCGATCTGCGTCACGGTGATGATCTCGCGCAGCTCATTCACCAGCCGGTCGTATTCCGTCTTGTTGACGCTACCGGTCTGCTCTTCGTAGTCGGCCGCCACCTCGTGCAGCACCTCCTTGAAGTCGTCCGGCAGTTCGTCATAGGTGTCGCGGTTGATCGTCAGGCCGTGCCACGTCATCGAGCCGAAGCCGATCAGCGTGTAATACGGGCCGGGCTCATAGAGCTTCAGGTTCACCCATGCCGAGGGGAACATGATCCAGCCTTCGTAGACATGGGTGTTCATCTCGGTGTAGGCGGTGGCCAGCGACGACTGCACCGGCGAGACACCGGCATATTCCAGCCAGTTCAGGTTCAGGCCCGCGCCGGCGATCTTCTGGTCCCTCAGATCCGAGAGATCCTCCCAGGGAAACGACGTGCCCAGATTGTAGCCGCCATCGGCGATCCGTGAGAGCAGAATCTGGTTGAACTTGTCTTCGAAAACCTCTGTCAGATAAGGAACTTCGGCATACACGTCCTGCGCGATCCCGAGTGACTGAACCGGGTCCATGGTGCCGAACGGCATCATCACCTGGAAGGCATGAAGCGGCAGGTTCGAGGGCTCGAAGCAATAGCAGAAGCCGCCGATGTCGAGAATCCCGTCCTGCACGCCCTCGAGCACTTCGGTCACCTTGACGATGGATCCTGAATAGCCCTCGACGAAATTGACCGTGTGGTCGGTGCGCTCTTCCACGCGGCGCTTCAACTCGGGCTGGAAGTAGTCGATCATCAGCCCGGCATAAACCACGCCCGGCGGGTGCCCGGAGCCGATGCGCAGCGTGATCTCCTCGGCCGACGCAGCCGTGACGAATGACGACATGGCCAGGGTGGCCGCTGCCTTGCAGATAAGTGACTTCATCTCTGTCCTCCCTAGGTTTTTATATGTGGCCGTCCGGTATTTGCTCCGGTTTGCCACTTCGTTGACCATCCGGCCCCTTCCGGGCCGGGGATGATAGTGCTCAGGCAGCCGCCGGGTCGATGTGGTTCGATCCTCGGGGCTGGCCTCGGGGCTGGCCTTGGGGCTGGGCCTGTGCGGTGCTCAATCTCTGCGTTCCTTCGTATCACTCGGCGGCGCGTTCGGGCGCACGCTCCAGCGCGTCGAGATCGGCGCGCAGTGCGGTCTCCTGCACGGATGTCAGCGGAACAAGCGGTGGCGCCATGCGCAGCCATTCGTCGTCGCCCGACCGCCACGCCTCGATCCGCTTCATGGCGGCAATCAGGGGATAGTTTCCGGCCATGGCGCGCGCCGCCTTGACTGCCTCGAAGGCCGCCTCGCGCCCGGCGCCCGACGCCGCCAGCGCGGCCTGGACCTTGCGCGCGAACGCATTGGTGGAGCCGGAGATGATGCCCGCGCATCCCGCGGCGAGGCCTTCGAACACCATCGCCTCGCTGGACGGGTAGACGTCGAAGTCACTGTCGACTCCACCCGTGGCCTCGGCGAAGGCGCGGGATTGTTCGAAGTCGCCGCTGGAATCCTTCAGCCCGGCGACCACCGGTCCGAATGTGCCCTTGAGCCGCATCACCAGGTCGACCGAGATCGGCGTCATCGACATCTGCGGGAAGTGATAGATGTAGACGCGCAGCCGAGGGTCGCCGACCCCGTCTATCAGCCCGGCGAAATAGGCGTAGAGCCCATCGTCGCCGACCGATTTGTAATAGAAGGGCGGCAGGATCAGGACGTTGGGAAAGCCCGCGTCCAGCGCCGCGCGCGACAGGGCGACCGCGTCGTCGGTGGCGCAGGACCCGGTGCCGAAGATCACCTGATCCGGGGCAAGACCCCCCTCGGCGAACGCGGCGGGAAGGGCAAGCCGCGCGTTCATGGAGATCGAATTGCCTTCGCCCGTCGTGCCGGTGGGCGCGACGCCGTCGCAGCCGCCCTCCGTCACCAGATAGCGGCAATAGGCGACGAGCTTCTGTGCATCCAGCGACCCCTGCGCCGTGAAGGGCGAGATCGCGGCGGCATAGATCCCGCGGCGTGCTTTGCTCATCGGGATTTCCTCATTCCGCCGCCGAGCGGTTCGCCGCGTGGCTTTCCCGCATCGAGATGACGACCTTGATCGCATCGTCGATCCGCTCGCGGGCATAGCGCAGCGCGGTCGGCAGGTCTTCCATCGGGAAGGTATGGGTGTGGACCTTGGTGGCGTCGAAGCGCTTCTCTGCCATCAATGCCATGGCCCGGTGGGTGGCCGAACGCCCTTCGCCACGTATGCCGTACAAATAGATGTTGTTGACCGCGAGGTAGCCGAGATCGAAGGAGACCGGCTTCTTCGGAAATGCCGCGAGGCAGACGCGCCCGCCACGGTTGGTCATGTGGATCGCCTGGTTGACCGATGTCTCGACACCGGCGCAGTCGATCACGTAATCCGCACCCTTGCCGCCGGTGATCTCCATGACCCGGGCCAGGGCGTCTTCGTTGAGCGCGTCGATCGTGATGTCGGCCCCAAGCTCCCTGCCGATCCGGTTGCGGTTCTCCCGCGTGCCGACCAGGACCACGGGCGATGCGCCAAGCGCCTTGGCGACAGCGACGGCCAGCAGCCCGATCGGGCCCGGGCCGATCACCACGACGCTTTCTCCGGCCACCAACCCGCCAAGCTCGGTAAGCCCATACATCGACGTGCCGGCGGTGACGACCAGCGTCGCCTCCTCGTCCGACATCGTGTCGGGCACCTTGATCATGGTGTTGATGTTGTTGACCGCGTATTGGGCGAAACCGCCATCGGTCGTGAAACCGTTCGCGCGGTGGCCCTTGTCACGCTCGCCGTAGTTCAGGCCGTAATTGTGGCACGAGGTGTACATGCCCATCCGGCAACGCTTGCACTGGCCGCAGCCGGCGTGGATTTCCACGGTGACCCTGTCGCCAATCTCGAACTCGTCCACACCGGGGCCGAGTGCCGCGACCGTGCCCATATACTCGTGGCCGGGGGTGAACCCCTTGTTGAAGGGTGGGCCGCCCTCGATCAGCGCCGGTGTGCCGTAGGTCAGGATCTCCAGGTCGGTGGCGCAGATGGCGACCGCGTCGATCCGCACCAGGGCCTCGGCACGGCCGGGGGTAGGGACCGGCTTGTCGACGAGGCTGAGCTGCTCGGCATCGCCGAGGACCCAGGCCTTCATGGTGCCGGGCACCGGCATGTGCGCTGCGGTCTTCACCGTCCGCCTCCCGGCGAACAGAAAGTCGATCCCAAGGGCCAATTCTCCCCGATGCGCATCGGCACGACGCGGCGCGCAATGGTTGACCAATATGGCTGTGACAACCAATTTGACGCCGAACAGATTGAAATTCTGACATGGCTCCCGAAAAATGCATAGGCATATTTCCAAATTGGGATAAAATCGGAAATGAAATTGCCTGCAACGGCTGCCCTTTCGAAAAGGTGAACCAATTTGGTTTCATTGGTGAGAGATGCCGAAATGTCGACCCTGCACAAGGCGCAGAACTGGTTGGCAAGCGGAGATTTCGCGCCGGGCGACCGGCTGCCTCCGGAGCGGAAGCTCAGCGAGACCCTCGGCGTATCCCGGTCGGAATTGCGCAAGGCGCTTGCGATCCTGGAGGTCGAGGGCGTTCTGCGGCGTCATGTCGGCCGCGGCACCTATCTGCAAAATGTGGACAGAAGCACGATTGCCGGGTCGGACGTCGTCCGTGTCTGCGAACAGACGAGCCCGCACGAAGCGATGATGGCGCGGCTGACGCTCGAGCCGGAGTTGGCGGCGCTCGCCGCGATCCACGCGACGCCCAAGCAGCTCGTCGAGGCACGGCGGCTTGGCGACGCCATGCGGGCCGCGCAAAGCTGGGAAGACTACGAGAGGCTTGACGCGGAGTTTCACCGCGCAATCGCCGAGGCGGCGGGCAACTCGCTGCTGTCGGAGCTGCATCGGATCCTGAACGCGGTGCGCGTCTCTGTCGTCTGGCCCCGCCTCGACGTGCCGGAAGGCGGGCCTCCGGCCGACTATCATTCCTTCGCGGAACATAGCGCGATCCTCGACTCGCTCGACCGCCGGGACCGCGCCGGCGCGCATTCCGCGATGCGCGCCCATCTGAAATCGATCCGCGCCACCCTGCTTCCGGATGCCTAGTAATAAGGACCCCGAATGATCGATCTTTACACTTGGACAACTCCGAACGGGCGCAAGGTCTCGATCCTGCTCGAAGAGCTCGGCGTCGATTATGCGGCCCACGCCATCGACATCACCAATGGCGATCAGTTCGATCCCGAGTTCCTGAAGATTGCGCCGAACAATCGCATCCCGGCGATTGTCGACCATGACACCGGCCTGCACATGATGGAGACCGGCGCCATCATGATGTACCTGGCGGAAAGGTACGGGAAGTTCATGCCGGATGGCGACGAGCGCTGGCGCGCGATCGAGTGGCTGATGTGGCAGATGGGCGGGCTCGGCCCGATGCTGGGCCAGGTGCACCACTTCGTGAAGTACAACCGCGGCAAATCCGAATACGCCGAGGAGCGATATTCCAAGGAAGGGCACCGGCTCTACAAGGTGCTCAACGCCAAGCTGGACGGCCGCGACTACATCGCCGGCGAGGGTCGGGGCGACTATTCGATCGCCGACATGGCCTGCTGGCCCTGGATCTCGCGCTTCGAGTGGCAGGAGGTCGATCTGGCCGACTACCCGCAGGTCCGCGACTGGTACCTGCGCATTGCCGAGCGGCCGGCGGTGCAGAAGGGCTACCACATACCGAAATTCGTGCACGATGTTCCCCTGCCTTAGACAGGGCCCGATGCGAGCGTATCTAGGCAGGATTGCCATGGTGAGGCTGCGTAAGCGCAGCCCCGTTGGGTGGGACGACGGTGCGATTCCGATTTATCGAACCGATGACCAATGCCGCGGGCCTCAACGCCTTTTTTTGGCCGAATGCAGGCCAAGGCACGCCACGGACGGATGTAGAAGCGGCGGGGCGGGATCGGTCAAGCCCGCAGACGTCCGTCGCGGTTCAGGATTGCCGATAGGACTCATCAGAAAAAATGATTCACGCGCCGCTCGGGACCGAACCGATCATGCCGCAATGAGCACAAAACAGGACCTAGGAGCCTGTCCGAGTAGTGGTCACGGGCTCCTAAAGGGGATCCAACATGCCTCACATCGCGCCTAAGGCCCTCGATCAGACCGAGGATGCGCAGGCCGACATCGCCTGGCTGGCCTCGAGCACCGGGTTCGTCGCCAACTCGATGCTCACGCTCTCCCACCGGCCGGAGATCGCCCAGGCCGTGCTGGGACTCATCCGCGCGGTGGTGCGCAATCCGAATGGGACGGTCGATCCGGCGCTGCGCTGGATGGTCGCCCATGTGACCAGCCTGTCGAACGGATGCCGGTATTGCTCGGCCCATACCTTCAAGAACGGTGCCGATAATGGGGTTCCCCAGGACAAGCTGGAGGCGCTGTGGGAATTCGAGACCAGCCCGCTGTTCGACGATGCAGAAAAGGCCGCGCTTCGCGTGGCGCTGACCGGCGGGCAATGTCCGTCCCACGCATCGCCCGAGGACATGGCGGTTCTGCGCGAACATTTCGATGCGTCGCAAATCGTCGAGATCGGCGCGGTGATCGCGTTATTTGGTTTCAACAACCGATGGAACGCGCTGATGGAGACCGACATCGAGGACAGCGTGAAGTCCTTTATCGACCGTAGCAATTACCACGGACCGTCCGGGTCCTGATGTGACCGGCCAAAAAATATCCGGCACTCGATACCAAACATAAACAGGGAGAACGCCATGAGTGACATAAAATCAGGACCGAGCCGGCGGGCATTTGTGGCCGCCGCCGCCGCGGGCCTCGCGGCGCTGCAGATCACCATTCCTGGCAGTGCGCGGGCCGCCGATTACCCGGAACGGCCGATCACCCTCGTCGTTATGTACTCAGCCGGCGGCGGCACCGATACGATCATGCGCAAGCTCGCCGAAGAGATGGCCACCGCCAGAGGCTGGACGGTCAACGTGATCAACAAGCCGGGCGCGGTTGGCGGCGTTGCCACGCAATTCGTCGGCGCGGCGCGTTCGGACGGGTACACCGTGCTCGGCGGGGCCAACTACAACCGCTTCGTCCGGGTCCTCGGCCACGCGAACTTCGTGCCCTGGGAAGACTGGCTTCCGTTCAAGGCAGGCAACGCGCTGGCCTCATGGTCGGTCCGCAAGGACAGCCCGTTCCAGACCTTCGGCGACGCGATCGCCGCGGCCAAGGCCAATCCCGGGTCCCTCACGATCTCGACATCGGGTACCGGCGGCGTCTGGCACGAATTGGCGTTGATTGTCGCGAACATTGCCGGGATCGAGCTGAAATATGTGCCCTACCAGGGCGGCAGGCCGGCCACGCTTGCCGGGCTCCAGGGTGAGACCGACATCGCCGGCGGCGGCGTGCACGAGCATATCGAGCTGATCCGCGCGGGCGAGTTGCGCAACCTCTGCCAGACCAGCGCCGAGGACATCGTGCTCGACGATGGCACGGTGCTGCCGTCGATCGCGACCGTGCTGCCCGAAAGCCGCCGGATCCTGCCGGTGGGTGCGACCTATAACTTCATGGTCAAGCGCGATCTGCCGGCCGAAATCCTCCAGGAGCTCGCGGATGCGTTTGTCGCGGCGGCGAGTTCCGAAGGGTTCCAGGCGCTGCTGGCGTCGAAGTTCTTCCAGTCCGACATCAAGATCGGTGAGGAGGCCGACCGCGAGGGTGCGCTGATGGAGTCGATCACCGTCGATATCTTCAATCGCTTCCAGGACCAGATCGGCAGCGACGTGAAGACGGCGGAAGAGCTCGGCCTGCCCGCGCCCGAGGATTTCGACGCTTGGTGGCCGCCCGAGGGCTATACCCCGCCGCCGATCAAGATCTGACGTGCATCCGCGACCAGGGAGGGGGCGCAGCGACGCCCCCTCAGGAGCCTGTCCGAGTAACGGTCGATAACGGCGCGGGAGGATCACTTGACCGGGAATGCCGGGCACCAGATGCGGTTCGAACGGGAGGAGGCGGGCACGGGATACGCCTCGCCGATCCTCGATCTCATCGCGACCGGTGTCCTCTGTGCGCTGGCGGTTCTCGTCATGGCCGCATCATTCGCGCTGCCGGTCCCTGGAGATCTGCGGACGGCGCCGGGGCTGTTGCCGTTTCTTGTGGGGGCTTCACTTCTTGTGATGGCGCTTGGTCTTGGGGCGACGGCGTTCCGGCGCCGCCGGACCGGCGGCGAGGCCGGCGCGTTCTCCGACCGCGACGTGCCGACCGATCTTCGGACTCTGGCACTTGCCGTCGCCGTGGCGGTCTATATCGCGGCGCTCCAGCTTCTGGCCTTCCGGTATGACGTCGTCCTGGGCGGAATTCGGCACACCGTGACCGCGTTCGAGCCGGTGACCGTCTTGGCGCTCGCGGCGATCATTCAGATGTCCTGGCGTGGGTCGCTCTGGGTCACCGTGACGATCTCGCTGTTCTGGGTCGCGACCCTTTCGACCATATTTCAGCACGTCTTCCGGATCCCGCTGCCGGGCGCCTTTTGATGGTGGACGGTTTCCTGCTCGCCCTGTCACCCATGCTCCTGGCGATGACGCTCGCGGGCGTTTGCCTTGGCATCATCTGGGGCGCGCTGCCGGGGCTTTCGACGACCATGGCGATGGGGCTCTTGATCGGACTCTCGGCCGGTATGCACCAGAACGTTGCGATCTGCTTCATGCTTGGGGTCTATACCGGCAGCGTCTTCGGCGGGGCCATCTCCGCTGTCCTGATCAACATTCCGGGCACTCCCGACGCGGTGCCGACGATGATCGAGGGGCACCAACTCGCCCAGAAGGGCGAGGGCGGACAGGCGCTCGGCATGGCCATCGCCGCGTCGTTCATCGGCGGCGGGATCGGGATCATCCTGCTGATCAGCCTGATCCCGCTTATCCTCTCCTTCGCGCTCAATTTCAAGTCCTGGGAGATGTTCTGGCTTGCCGTCATCGGCATCATGGTCGCGGGATCGATGGCCGCCGGGTCGATGCCGCTCAAGGGCTGGATCTCAGGCGGGCTCGGTATGCTGGTCGCCTTCGTCGGTCTCGATGCGATCCATGCCGTGCCGCGCTTCACATTGGGGACCCTCGCGCTGTTCGACGGGATCTCCTATGTCGCGGTGCTGATCGGATTGTTCGGACTGGCCGAGATCCTGCGCACGTTGCCGTCGAAAGACGCCCCCACGATCCCGTCGAAAGTGGGCCGTGTGTTCCCGCCGCTGCGCCTTTTGGCACGGTTCACGCCCTCGGCCTTGCGCTCGGGCATCCTTGGCACCTTCATCGGGGCGATCCCCGGGGCGGGCGCGAACGTCGCTTCGTTCCTCGCCTATGACATTGGCCGGCGCCGTGCGAAGCCCGAAGAGAAGGCGCGTTGGGGTAGGGGCAGCTACGAGGCGCTGGTCTGCGCCGAGACCGCCAACAACGCCAATATCGGCGGCTCGATGTTGCCGACGCTGGCACTCGGCATCCCCGGCAACGCCGCTGCCGCGGCGCTCCTGGCGGCGCTCACGCTCAAGAACGTGGTGGTGGGCCCGACGATCGAGTTCGACCATCCCGGCCTGATCTATTTCATCTACGCGGCCCTGATCATCGCGAATTTCCTGATGTATCTGGCTGCCTTCGCCCTGATCGCGCCTTGCGTGAAGCTTTTCAGTATGCCGCGCGGCATACTGATGCCGCTCATTCTGCCGGTCTGCGTGATCGGCGCCTATGCGGTGAAGCTGTCCATGACGGATGTCTGGATCATGTTCGGGGCCGGTGTCTTCGGCTGGGTGCTGAACATCTTCCGCTTCCCCGTCGCGCCGATCGTGCTGGGTGTGATCCTGGCACCGCTCGCCGACGAGAATCTGCGGCGCGCGCTGCTGTTGTTCGAAGACAGATCGTTGGGCTTCGTCCTGTCGCAGTGGATCGGCACGGTCTTGATGGTCTCGGTCGCCTTCGTCCTTGTGGAGGGCGTAATCCGGGTGTCGCGCGGAGCGCGTGCCGACAGGACTACCGCCCAGGACACACCGGTGCCCGCGAAGTGAAGGAAGGAATGCCCCTTGGCCCGTGATTCCCGAAGAGAGATCGGTCTTGCCATTATCGGCTGCGGCACCATCGGGCGCATCCGGGCGAAATTCGCCCGCGACTATCCCGGCGTGGGCTGGATCGGCCTTTGCGACCTGAAATCCGACATCGGGGAACGGCTGGCCAAGGATGTCGACGCGGATTTCTTCACCAACGATTTCCGCGAGCTCCTGGCCCGGCCCGAGGTCACCGCGACGATCGTGGCGACGGATGAGAATTTCCACTTCGAGCCGACCATGGCGGCGATCGAGCGCGGCCACGACCTGTTCATCGAGAAGCCGCTTGCGACCGACGCCCGGCAATCGGCCGAGATCCTGGCGGCGATAGGGGAAGCGGGTGTCGACGCCGTGATCGGCTATACGCAGCGCTTTCGCCGCCGCTTCCTCGCGGTGAAGGAACGGATCTCGACCGGCCAGATCGGCGACGTTCACTCCGTCGTCACCCGCGCCTTCATGAACCGCATGGTGCCGATTGCGACCGTCCGCCGGACCCAGGCCCGCGCGACACTCACGCCGATGGTCGTGTCCGGCACCCACAGCTTGGACATGTCGCTCTGGCTCCTGGAGGGGAAGACCCCGGTCAGCGTCTATGCCTGTTCCACCGACAAGGTGCTGGGAAAATGGGGCACCAAGGATTCGACCTTCGGCATCTTCACGATGGATGACGGGACGATCTGGTCGATGAACATCTCCTGGTCGCTGCCCGAGGTCTGGCCGGGCGCGGTCTACGGCATCGAGATCGGCATCGTCGGGTCCGAAGGCGTCATCGACATCGAGGACACCCATCGCGACGTGGTGCTCGCCAGCAATGTGGCGCAAGGGGCCGGCTATGCGCCGGACGGCTTCAGCCCCGGCGCGCCGCGACATGTCGACTTCCTGACCAGCTATCCGCCGGGGGATTTGCATGACGGGCAGCTCTGGGGGCCGATGCGCGAAGAGACCAACGCCTGGTACCAGCGCTTATACACCGGCCAGCGCACGCCCCATGCCACCGCGGCCGACGGGCATCGCAACCTTCTGCTCACGATGGCGATGGACCTCTCGGCCAAGCGCGGCGAGCCGGTTCCGCTGCCGCCCGATCCGGACGAGCTGATGGCGGAACTGACGTGAAGATGGGGGCGACATGGCGGAGACGCTGAAGTTCGGCGGCTATCAGGGCGAGAACTCGGTCCACACACGGGGCGGGCGGGTGCTGGCGGAGGCGGTAAAGCGCAATACGGCCGGCGCGGTCGAACTGGTCTTCGACGAGAATATCGTCGCCCGCGGGCACAAGGCCGCCGACCTGCTGACGCTGACCGAGAGCGGTCAAATCGACGGCTGCTATTTCTCCTCCAGCTATCTGGCGAAGCGGGTGCCGCAACTCGGTCTCTTCGACCAGCATTTCGTGGTCCCGGACCGCCGCCGCGCCTATGCGGTGCTGGATGGCGGGGTTGGCGCGCGGCTGAAGGCCGAAATGGCTGACGCGACCGGCTTCGAGGTGCTCGGTTATTGGGATAACGGGTTGCGGCACATATCCAGCACCCGTGCGATCCATCGGCCATCCGACTGCGCCGGGCTGAAGCTGCGCACGCTGGCCAACCCGGACCACCAACGAGTGTTCCGGGCCCTGGGATTCGAGCCGCGGGCGATCGATGTGCGCGATTTGCCCGAGGCGGTGCGCTCCGGGCAGGTCGACGCCCAGGAGAACCCGCTGACCAACATCTACAATTTCGGCCTGCATGAGACCCACCGGCACGTCACGCTGACCCGCCATCTGCTCGGCGTGGCGCTGGTGCTGTTCAATGCCGAACGGGTGGCGGGTTGGCCGCCGGACCGCCGCGCGGCGATCGAAGCGGCGGTGTCGGAGGCGACCGTGGCCCAGCGCCGGTTCGCAGAGGAGGACGATACGATCTGCGCGGACAAGCTGTGCGCCGAGGGAGTAGAGATCATCGAACTCGACCGGAATGCCCGCGCGGCGTTCGCCGACGTGACGCGGGCCGAGGTCGAGATCACGCGTTCGGCTTTCGACCCGGCGCTGACGGCGCTGTTCGATGCCGATCTGTCGGACGCATAGCATATGCAGGTTATGCATTCAGCTATCGAAAGTTCGCATTTCGGATTGGTGAGATGCGGGCTAACCTTTGCTTGCGGTAAGGGGAGGATACGGTGACTCAATCGCCGCAACGCATCGACCCGGAAATCGTTGTCGGCGCTGCGGTGCTGCTGCTCTCCACGCTCGGCCTGATCTTCATTGCAGTGTTGATCGCGCCGCCGAAAATCCTGTTCGGGCGGTCATTGACCGCGATACCGCCGACCCTGTTTCCGGCCCTCGTCCTGGGCGGCCTCGCCATCCTTTCGGCGATCCTGCTCGTTCAACGCCTGCGGCGGCCGGAGGGCATTCGCGTCCCAAGGGCGGCACAAACATCGGGCCAGCGCCGCGCGGTCTGGCTGTTTGCGATTATGACCGTTTATGCGCTTGCCATGGGGCCCGTCGGCTTCCTGATTTCCAGTGCCGTGTCGATGGCGGCGATCGCCTTCCTCGTCGGAAACCGGAGCCTCGTCCAGATCGGCCTTGTGTCCGCGCTGTCGCCGGTCGTCCTCTATCTTGTGGCGACCCGCCTTCTGGCGGTATCGCTGCCGGAGTTGTCCGCCATCGAGTTCGCCTATGCGCGTCTGCTGGGCGAGTTCGGCTCCACGGCTGCTCCCGCCCTCCAGAGCGTGCAATGACGGTGGTCTGCCATGCTTGATCAGTTCGCCGAGGGCTTCGGCATGGCGCTGCGGCTCGACACCATCCTGATGATGAGCGCGGGCCTGTTTGGCGGCATGCTGGTAGGCGCCCTGCCGGGCTTCACCACGCTCATGGCGATGGCGATCCTGCTGCCGATCTCGTTCTTCCTGGATCCGCTGGTCGGCATCCCGTTCCTGCTGGGTGTTTACAAGGGCGGCATATTCGGCGGCAGCGTGCCGGCCATCCTGGTATCGATGCCCGGTACCGGCGCCGCGGTCGCGACCACGCGGGACGGCTACCAGCTCACCAAGAAGGGCCAGTCGCGCAAGGCGCTCGACATGGCACTGTTCGCGTCGGTCTTCGGCGACACCGCGTCAGACATCTTCACGATCCTGATGATCTTCCCGATCGCCTTCCTGGTGATGCAGTTCGGTCCGCCGGAGCTCTTCGCGGTCCTGCTCATGTCGCTGGTGATCATCGCGGCCACGTCGGGCGGCGATTCGATCAAACGGCATCTCCTCATGATGCTGTTGGGCCTTGCGCTGTCCTTCGTCGGGACCGATCCGCTCGGCGGGGTCGAGCGTTTCACCTTCGGCCTGTTCGATCTGAAATCGGGCATCCCGCTGTTGCCGATGTTGATCGGCGTCTTCGCCATCCCTGAGATCGCCACGGCGGTGATGCGCTCGACCCAGGGCCGGGCGCTGTCGGCGCTGATGGGCGCAAGGCTGACCGTCGCGGAGTTCCGACGATGTTTCCGGACGATCTGCCGCTCGACCGCGATCGGCACCGCGATCGGCATCATTCCCGGATTGGGTCAGGTCGTGGCCGCCATGATGGGCTATTCGGCGGCGAAGAACGCCAGCAAGGACCCGGACAGCTTCGGCAAGGGGGAGGTCGAGGGCGTCGCCGCCGCGGAGGCCGCCAACAACGCCGTGAATGGACCGACGCTGGTGCCGCTGCTGACTTTGGGAATCCCGGGCGACAACGTGACCGCGATCCTGCTCGGCGCCTTCGTGGCGCAGGGCCTGCGCCCCGGGCCACAGCTTTTCGAGCAGCAGGGGGCCACGGTCTACGCGATCCTGATCGCTATGGTGTTCGCCAATCTGCTGTTCCTGGTGATCGGGTATCTGTCGGTGCCGTTCTTCTCTCGGCTGGTGACGATCAAATATTCGCTGCTGATCCCGATCGTCATCATGTTCGCCTTCGCCGGAGCGTTCGTGTTCCGCTCCGATACGGTCGATCTTCTGATGCTGGTGGCGTTCGGCGCCTTCGGCATCGCGGCGCGCGCCGCCCGCTTCGACGTCATGCCCATGGTGATGGGCTTCATCCTCGGGCCTCGGCTGGAATACGCATTCGGCCAGACCGTCGCGATGTCCCAGAACGACCCGATCGGCTTCCTCTTCGGGGAGCGAGTGGGCATGCTGGCGATGCTGGTGGCGACGCCGGTCATCGCGATCTTGCTGAGACGGAGAATGCGCAGCATTGCAACCGGATAGGGGGCACGGGAGCATCGCCCGTATGAGCCCGAATACAGACCAACACGATGCAAAGGGAGTAACGAAGTCATGTTCTGGAAAACATTGCGACGAACCGTTGCCGCGGCCGCGGCGGTATTCCTGGCGGCGGCGACGCCGGCGCTTGCCGAATATCCCGAGAAGCCGATCACGCTGGTCATTCCGCTCGGCGCGGGCGGCTCGCACGACCTCAACGCGCGGGTCATCACCTCGACCATTCCGCAATATCTGGGACAGGCGATGATCGTGCGCCTGACGCCGGGCGCGGGTGGCCAGAAGGGTACGCAGGAAGTGGCGAACGCCGCCGCCGATGGCTACACCCTGCTGTTCTCGCACAACTACATCGACATGCTGCAACAGCACGTCGAGAACCTGCCCTACGATCCGCGGACGGATTTCGTGCCGATCGCGCGGGTCAATTATGCGCCGATCGCGGTGGTCGTGCGCGCCGACAGCCCGTATCAGAGCTTCGACGATCTGATCGGTGCGGCGTCGTCGAACCCCGGCAGCGTACGCATGGCGCATTCCGGAAATTGGGGCGCGCTCTTCGTGCCGGCGGCGCAGATCATGAAATCGTCCGGAGCCGATTTCAATCTTGTGCCGTACCAGGGCGGTGGACCGGCCATGCAGGCGCTGCTGTCGGGCGATGCCGACGTGACGATGGGCTTTCCTTCGACCATCGGCTCGCTGCTGAATGCCGGCCAGATCCGCGTGCTGGCCTCGGCCGGCGCTGAGCGGATCTATGACGATGTGCCGACCTTCGCCGAGGCCGGGATCGAGGGCGACATCGGCTTCATGCACCGCGTCGTGCTGGCACCGGCCGGAACGCCGGACGATGTCGTCGCGAAGCTCCAGGACGCGTTCACGGCGCTTCAGGAGGATCGGTCCTATACGCGGATGATGGGCCGGCTCGGCGAGAACATCGAGCTGCTGACCGGCGACGAATACCAGGCCATGCGGGAGGAACAGGACACCGCTTACAAGGCGCTGGTCGAGTCGATCACCAACTGAGCCAGGGGCGGGGCGCGATCTTCGCGCCCCCGTTTCCCGAAAATCGCTGCCGACTGGCGATCATGAGTTGACTGCCTCGCAAGGCACGGCCGAGGGAGGGAAAAAGCATGGCGGACCGCTTCGGCCCGCGCGGCGTTTTTGCGATCATGGTCCCGCTGCAAAACTCCAATATGCAGCCGGAATACGAGGCGATGCGCCCCGACGGCGTCAGCAATCAGGTCTATCGCTTCGACATCTCGCAGGCGGACGCGGTGCCGGAGGCCGTCCTGCGCGCCTTGCCGGGAACGCGGTTCTGCTGGCCCGACACGGTGATCTGCGGCAACTCGGTGGAGATGCGGCACTGGTCCGTCGAGCGACAGGCGCGCTACCGCACCGAGATCGCCGACGCGGTTCCCGGCGTTCCGGTCGTCACCGCGACGGATGCCTGCGAGGCGGCGCTGCGCACCCTCGACGCACGGCGGATCGCAGTGCTGTCGCCTATGTCCGAGGCCAATGCCAAGAGCGTACAGGGGTACTACGAGGCGTTGGGCTTCGAGGTCCGGCGGACCACCTGGCTGGAGGTCCCACGCTCCGAAAGCATCATCGATGTCACGCCCGAAACCGCCATGGCCGCCTTCGAACAGCTGATCGACGACACTGTGGATACGATCCTGCATGTCGGCGGTGCGCTTGGCATCATCGACATCGTGGACGCAATCGAGGAGCACCTCGGCCGCCCGGTCGTTTCGGTCAATGCCGCGACTTATTGGTACGCGCTGCGACGCCACGGAATTGCCGATCCGCTGGACCGCGGCGGCCGCATCACCCGCATGCCCCTTCCATCCGAATTTGCAGGAGAGGACCCGCAATGAAGATCAAGGAGAAACCTGTCTGGACGTTCCGCGTTACCGGCCGGCAGGAGACGGCGACCCGCTCGGTCGTGCGGTCACGCGACGTGGAGTTGGTGATCGACGAGCCGATCGAGCGTGGCGGCACCAATCTCGGGCCGATGCCCGTCGAGACCATGATCGCCGGGCTGGTCGGCTGCACCCATGTCATCTCGAACAAGCTCGCCAAGGCCAATGGCATCGAGATCACCTCGATGGAGATCGACGTCGTGACCCGGATGGACAGCCGCGGCACGCGGCTGATCGAGCCCATCGACCTGCCGTTCCCCGACGTGAAGATCAACATCACGGCGGACATGACCGGACCGGATACCGGGATCGACGCGGTCGTGACCAAGCTGCGCCACCATTGCGCGGTGTCCAAGATGCTTCAGATGTCCGGGAGCAAGGTGACCGAGACCTGGACGATCAACGGCGCGACACGCGCGGCGGCGTGACCAGGGTTGATCTAGAGCCGTTCCACGCCCAGATCGTCGGCCACGGTGTCGAGCGCGGAGCGCAGCGATTCCGGCACCGGGATGCCGCCGGCAATGCGCTCCGCCCGCACCCGGGCCAGGCGCTCGCCGGGCAATCGGATTTCGCCGAATCCGGGCAGGCGCGGAGAGGATTTCATTTGTTCCCAGATCGCGTCGATCTCCGCCTTGAAGGCGGTAACGTCCACAAAGGCCCGGATGTCGAGCGCCAGGATGAAATGACCGGTATTGGTCACCGATTTGGCGTCGGCGTTGAAATCCACGACGTCGCGCCCGAATGCCGCTCCGTTCAGCGTCCCGGCCAAGATGCCGAAAATCAGTGCGAGCCCATAGCCCTTGGCGCCGCCGATCGGAAGCAGGAAGCCTTCGCCGGCCCGCGCCGGGTCAAGCAGCGGCTTGCCCTCCCGGTCGATCATCCAGCCCTCGGGCATCATCTCGCCGCTTTGCGCCGCCGTCTTGACCTTGCCGTAGGCGGCCACCGTCGTCGCCATGTCCAGCACGATGGGCGGCCGTGTCGCAGAGGGGATGGCCACCGCGATGGGGTTGGTGGACAAAAGCATCTCGGTCCCGCCCAGGGCGGCAGGTGGTTGGCGCTGCCGACGGCGACATAGAGCCCGATCATGTCGTGCTTCAGGGCCTGCATCGCATAGAGCGCCGCGGGGCCGGCATGGTTCGACATGCGCGCGCCAACCCAGGCGATGCCGGTGGTGCGAGCCTTCTCGATCGCGCGGTCGGCCGCATGGCTCATGACGAGATGGCCGAAGCCGTTATCGCCATCGATGAGAGCGGTGGCCGGCCGGTCCTCGATCACCCGGAAGCGCGGCGTCAGATTGATCCCGCCCGCCTTGATGCGCCGGACGTATTGCGGCAGGCGGAAGACGCCGTGACCGTCCTGGCCGCTCAGATCGGCCGTCGCCATCAGCGCGGCCACTCTCGACGCGTCCGCCGCTTGCATGCCGATTGCGCCCAGCGCACGGGCGATAAATCCCTGAAGCGCGTCGAACGAGACGACCCCAGCCGCTATGGTGCCGGTCCTATCGGGCACGGGCGCATCGAAATTCGGAAGGGGAAGGCCAATGGGTCTGACGGTACGGTATGATGAAATCACTCCCCTCAGCCGCGGCGACGGGGTCGAGACCCGCCTGATGATCGGCAAGGGCAACGCGGAGACCACGCCATTCACCAGCGGAACCACGGTCTTTCCGCCGGGATGCGGCGCGCCGATGCACACCCATAATTGCGACGAGCAGGTGACGATCCTGGAGGGCGAGGCAGAGGCCAGCATCGGTGGCCAGATCGTCCGCCTCGGCCGCGGCGATACGGCTTTCGCCCCGGCCGGCAATCCGCATTTCTTCCGCAATCCCGGGCAGCAGCGGCTGGTGATCATGTGGATCTATGGCGGCCGCGAGGTGACCCGCACCTTCGTTGAAACCGGCGTCACCGTTCCACATCTGTCGGCCGGAGACACGGTCTGACACCAAGGGACAGGGGTATGACCCGGTCACGGGCTCGCGGCCGACACGATCTCGGCGATGCGGACGGTATGTCGGTCCTCGGCGGAGATCGCGATCGCCTCCAGCACCTCGATATTGTGCACCATCTGATCATGGGTGAACGGATAGTCCGCCTCGCCCAAGGCAGCCGCGCGAAAGGCGCTCAGGTTTGCCACCACGGAATCGGTCCAGTCCAGGACGGTTTCCCGGTACTCCTGCCCAGTCACCGCCTCGACATAGCGCACCTTGCCGCCCGGCGTGTCGGGATGGCTGTCGTTGCGCGCCTCGATCCACTTCGTCGTCCCGAAGACATGCATGCGGATGAAATGCGGCGTGTGCAGAATTGCGCTCAGCGTCGCGGTCATGCCGGCCTCGAAGCCGAGCTGCACCGTGACCAGATCCCCGGTTTCCCAGCCCAGCGAGCGGTCGGCGGTCATCGCCTGCACCGTCTCGACCCGGCCGAAGAACGAGATCAGGAGGTCGGTAAGATGGATGCCCATGGCCGTCATCCCGGCTGCAGGGCATACGCGCTTGGAGGTGCGCCAGTCGCCGGCCGGCACGCCGATCAGCTTGTCATGGCTGAAGGCGGCCTCGGCATGCATGATCGTGCCGAGTTCGCCCGCATCGATCGCGCGTTTCAGCGCCAACATGGCCGGCTCAAACCGCCGCTCGTGACCGATGCCGAGGGTGATGCCGGCGGTCTCGCACATGGCGACCGAACGACGCGCGCTTGCAGCCGTCAGGCCGAGCGGCTTCTCGCAGAAGACGTGCTTGCCGGCCTCGGCGCACTGCACCACCTGCTCCTCGTGCAGCGTGTTCGGCGTCGTCAGGACCACGGCATCGATGTCGTCGCGCGCAAGCACCGTTTCCAGGGTCTCGAAAGCGGTGACGCCGGCTGCCGCGATATCGGCATGCCGCTCTACAGCCGGTTCGACGACGCCCAACACCTTGAAGTGCGCCTGATCTTTCAATCGGCGCACGACGTGCTGCCCCCACCAGCCGAACCCGGCAACGGCCATGCGGAACGGATTTTCCGACATCAGGCGTCGGTCCCCAACCCTTGATATGCGATCATTAGGAGCCTCCCCGGCCATATTTCCGCAAAGATTACCGCGGTTGATTGCTTTCAGATCAATTCATAATGATTGATAGTCGGCAGCAGGAACCTTGATGGCGCTCGCCAATGAAACTGCAACAGCTCCGGGTCTTCGTCGCGGTCTTCGAAGAAGGCTCGTTCTCGGCGGCGGCACAACGCATCAACGCCACCCAATCAGGGTTGTCCATGCAGGTGCGCGACCTCGAGGAGCGCTATGGCGTGACTCTGCTGACGCGCAGTTCCACCGGCGTGCAGCCGACCGAGGCGGGCAAGCTGTTCTATACCCAGGCGACGCGGGTGCTGCGGGCGTCGGCGGAGGCCGAAGAGATCCTGCATCGCATTTCCGGCTCGGTGACCGGGCATATCCGCGTCGGCCTCATGCCGACCTTCACCCGGGCGGTGCTGAGCCCGGCGCTCCTGCGCTTCACCAGCTCATTCCCGATGGTTCGCGTGTCGGTTCTGGAAGCCTATTCCTTCCAGCTGTCCAACGAGGTCGGGAGCGGTAAGCTCGATTTCGCCGTGGTGCCGGCGGTCAGCGATCCCGTGTCGGTGCGGGCGACGCATATGGGAACCGACCGCGAATATCTGGTGCGCGCGCCAGGGGGCGGGCACCTCGAGCCGGTGCGGCTCGGCGATCTGGGGCCGCTCAAGTTGGTGCTGCCCAGCCGGTCCAACGCACGCAGACTGCGGATCGACGACTATCTCGCCGGGAACGGGATCGAGGTCACCGAAATCCTCGAACTCGACGCGATGCTCGGAACTCTCGACATGGTGTCGCGGTCGGACTGGCTCACCATCCTGCCGGGCATCCTCTGCGAACCGGATGCAGACGGACGGCGACGGCGTCTCAACCCCATCATCGAACCACCGCTGAACGTCGACTACGCACGGATCGAGCCCACGGCGCAACCGCTGGGCGAAGCGGCCAAGGCCTTCGCGACGATGCTCCAGGAAGAACTCGATCTGACGCTGACTTGGAACACTGTCCATACGATCTAAATAGAGATGAGGTCACTTGACCTCATCTCATCGTGCTCTGGGCCGCAAGATTCGCATAGCTGCAGCCGAAATCCGAATTTTACCTGGCCGGTTGTGCCGCCCACCATTTGTTCGGTCGCGGGCCGAAAAGGGTGGGAAAGCATGAACCAGATCGAACTTGGGGTGATCGGCGCCGGCTGGTGCGGCGGTATTCGCATCGAGGCGGCGCAACGCGACGCGCAGGTCGGCGCGATCCACATCGCCGAGACCCGGCCCGAGCGGCTGACGGA
The DNA here is from genome assembly GCA_965237625.1 of Inquilinaceae bacterium. Taxonomy (GTDB): domain Bacteria; phylum Pseudomonadota; class Alphaproteobacteria; order DSM-16000; family Inquilinaceae; genus JABDIP01. The sequence continues at coordinate 338,644 of CBDEGD010000014.1, read as the reverse complement.
GATGCGCACCCGCTATGCGCCGGCCACGGCAACCGCCGACTACCGGGAGATCCTCGCCAACCCGAACGTTTCCGCGGTGATCATCTCGGCCACACCCGAGGACCTGCACTACCCGATGGCACTGGACGCGCTGTCGGCCGGCAAGCATGTCTTCCTGGAGAAGCCGATCGCGATCACCCTGGCCGAGGCCGACCAGCTGATCGCCGTCGCCAATGATGCAGGGGTCAAATTCACCATTGGCTATTCCCAGCGTTTCAACGCCAAATACGCCTATATCCGCCAGAGCCTGCTCGACGGGACACTCGGCGAGCCCGTCTCGGCCCTGGTCAGCCGGCACATAACGCGCAGCCTCGGCGCGAAGATCTCCGGCCGCACCAAGCTCTCGCCGGCGGCGATGGAGGCGACGCACGACCTCGACTTCGTGCTGTGGTGCCTGGAGCCGGCCAAGCCGGTCAAGGTCTACGCCCAGAACGTCTATCGCTACATGAGGGGCAAGGGGGTCGACGCGCCCGACTGCACCTGGATCATCGTCACCATGGACAATGGCATCGCCTTCACCATCGGGGCCGGATGGATCCTGCCGCTCGGCTATCAGAACTACTCGACCACGACGCTCGAGATGGTCGGGACCAAGGGTGCGCTGATGGTCGACGACAGCCATAAGGACGTCATCCTCAACACCGCGGAACACGGCATCCAGTTCCCCATGTCGTCGATGCCCGGCGAATATGTCGACCACGTCTATGCCGGCCCGATGGCGCCGGAGACGCACCATTTCATCTCCGCCTGCGCCCAGGACAAGCCGGTCCTGGTGACGGCGGAGCAGGCGCGCAAGGTGATGGAGGTCTACATCGCCGCGGACTGCTCGGCGGAACGCGGCGAGCCGGTGACCCTGCCGCTCAACGACGCGACTCTGTCCTCCCTCCCGGGGTGACGGCGGACATGACCTCCTAACACCAAGTCTCAAGCGGGCGGCCCCAGCGTCTCCTTGACTGTGTCGACGAAGCGCTGGGTCAGGGCACGGCGTGCCACGCCCTTGCGTTCGATGATGCCGTAGCCGAGCGTGATGGTCGGCGAGAGCGGCCGGGCGACCACCCGGTCACCCAGATGCTCGGCGACCACCCGATGGACGATGGCGACGCCGGCCCCCTCGGCCACCAGATTGCCGACCAGGATGGTCGACTCGGCCTCGCAGACCGAGCTTAGCGTGACGCCGGCGGCATTCAGCGCATCTTCGATCCGGTAGCGCAGGATGGTCTGGGTGGAGATGCTGACCAGCCGCTCATCCGCCAGGTCGCACAGCGCGACATGTGACTGCTGCGCAAGCGGGTGACCGGGCGGCAGGATGCACACCGTCTCCACCTCGCACAGTGGCGCAACCGACAATCCCTCGTCGGAGAGCGGCAGGGTCACAAGACCGACATCGCAGCGGCCTTCGCGCACCGCCGCCTGGACCTCCGCGCGGGATTTCAGCTCCACCTTCAGATGGGCCGCCGGGTTGGCGTCGAGAAAGCGCCGGATCGGCGCCGGCATCATGCAGGTGCCGATCGCCGGCATCGCCGCCAGTCGGATGGTCGAGGTACTGCGCTGGCGGATATTGCGCGCCATCTGCTCGATGCGCTCGACCTCGCCCATGATGCGCTCGGCGACCTCGTAGACGTCCAGCCCGGCGGGGGTGAGCGTCAGGCTGCCGCCGTCGCGGTCGAACAGCGGGTAGCCCACATGATCCTCGAGCTGACGAATGAGACGGCTTACCGTCGACTGCGTAAGTCCGATGCGCTGTGCGGCGCGCGTGGTCGATCCGGTCTCGCGAACCGCGCGGAAGGCTTCGAGTTGTCGCAGGTTCATCGTCGTTGCCCCGACTGTTTCTCTTTGCCTGACTGGACCACGGAAACGCGCATGTGGAAAGCGCCGGAGCCCGCATGGTCGAGGCGATCAGAAGAATTCCTGATGGAAAAGATCAGATATTATAATTTGGTCTGATGCAGCAAATCTCTACCTTTGGTCCGTCACTAGGAGGCGGCCATGAACGCACCGGCGATCCTTTCGACCAACCGGGTCGATCCCAGGCAACTGCGCAGATCCCTGAGCTGCTTTCCGACCGGTGTTGCGATCGTAACGACGATCGGCCGGGACGGCAGGCCGATCGGCTTCACGATCAGCTCCTTCAATTCGGTGTCGATGAATCCGCCGCTGATTGTATGGAGCATCGCGCTGAAGGCCGGAAGCCTCGGGGATTTCCGCGAGAACCCTTGGTTCGTCATCAATGTGCTGTCCGCCGACCAGGCCGATCTGCCCAAGACCTTCTCGACCGCGGTCGAGGAACGGTTCGACGGGCTGCGGTGGCGAAAGGGGCTTGGCGGCACGCCGGTGCTGGCCGGTTGTGCGGCGGTCTTCGAATGCCGGACTTATGGCCGCCACGAGGGCGGCGATCACGAGATCGTTGTCGGCGAAGTGCTGAGCCACGCATGCACCGACCTCGTTCCTCTCGTCGTCGGCAAAGGTCAGCTCGGACCGTTCGGCCTCGCGGCGAACGGTTAGCCCGCAATTCTCATACTGGTCACGGTATCCCTGTCAGCGCCGCGACTTCCTTGCGGATTTCTTCCAGGAACAGATGGCCCGGCGGCGCCAGCGGTCGGCGCGCAGGCGACCGAATCTGGTGGATCGAGACCAACGCCGCCTCCATCAAGTTTTCTGATGGCGACAGTTATCCATAATAATTATTCCTGACGCAAAGATGAAACTATCCTCAAATCGGTCACGACACCGGAGGTCACGATGGAACTCGGATTCTTCACCATGCCGATCCACCCGCTGGAGAAGGATTGGCGGCAATGTCTGCGCGAGGATCGCGAGGCCTTCATCCTGGCCGACGAGCTTGGCTTCACCGAGGGCTATTGCGGAGAGCACGTCACCGACAAGGCCGAGAACATCACCAGCTGCGCGATGTTCCTGGCGACGCTGGCCGAGGCGACCAAGAATATCCGCCTGGGCACCGGCACCGTGAACATGCCCAACAGCCACCCGGCGGCGGTCGCCGCGCAGGTCGCGATGCTGGATCATATGCTGGACGGGCGTTTCAACTTCGGCATTTCGCCGGGTGGCCTGATGTCCGATGCCGAGGCGTTCGGCAACCTGGACAGCAATCGCAACGAGATGTTCCTCGAGGGCATCAACATGGTGCTCAAGATCTGGGAGAGCGAGCCGCCTTACAATCTTGAGGGCAAGTACTGGACGATTTCGACCGAGCGCACCCAGCTCACCGAGATCGGGCAGGGCGTCATGCCCAAACCGCTTCAACGGCCGCACCCGCCGATCATCGTCACCGCGGTCGCGCCTTTCTCAAGAGGCGTCACGGAAGCCGCCGCCCGCGGCTGGGAGCCGATCAGCGCCAACTTCCTGATGCCGCAATGGGTCAAGAGCCACTGGCCGAAATATGTCGAGGGCTGCGAGCGGGTCGGCCGCCCGGCCGATCCGGCGAACTGGCGGGTGGCGAAGAGCGTCTTCGTCGCCGACGATCTGGACACCGCGCGCGAATACGCCATGGGGCCGAACAGCCCGTACCGCTATTACTACCACCAGATCGTCACGAAGATGCGCAAGCACAATCGGCTGGAACTCTTCAAGACATATCGCGAGCAGCCCGACGACGAGGTGACGCTGGACGCGGTCTGCGACGCGCTGATCATCTGGGGCACGCCGGACAAGGTGACCGAGGATCTTCTCGCCTTCCACGAGACGGTCGGCGATTTCGGCACGCTGCTCTATGCCGGCAAGGATTGGGCGGATCGCGAGCTCGGGCGGCGGTCCATGATCCTGCTGGCCGAGCAGGTGCTGCCGCGCGTCAACGACGCCATCGCCGTCTCCAGACGGGCCGCCGAATGACGAGCCGGATCGACCTCGCCGATGTGACGCTGAACACCCGCGTCGACGGGGCCGCCGATGCGCCCTGGATCGTGCTGTCGAACAGCCTGGGCGCCGATCTGTCGATGTGGGATCCGCAGATCGCGCATCTGACTCGCGGCTACCGGGTATTGCGGTACGACACAAGAGGCCATGGCGGCAGTTCCACGCCGCCTGGTCCGTACGGCTTCGCCGACCTGACCGGCGACGTGATCGCGCTTCTCGACCATCTCGGCATCGGCAAGGCCGCGTTCATGGGGTTGTCCATGGGCGGCATGACGGGGCTGGGCCTCGCCATCGATCACGCCAACCGGATCGAGCGGGTCGTCTGCGCCGACGGGCGCGCCGACGCGCCGCCGCCGTTCAAAGCCATGTGGGACGACCGTATTGCGAAGGTTTCCGCCGGCGGCTTGGCGGCGATCGTCGAGGGAACGCTGGCGACCTGGCTGACCGACGACTGGCGCGCATGCCATGCCGACGGAGTCGAGGCGATCCGCCGCATGATCTTGGACAACAGTCCGGACGGCTATATCGCCTGCTGTCAGGCGTTGAGGACTCTGGACTATCTCAGGCATCTGGGGCGCGCGAAGGTGCCGATCCTCTATGTCGGCGGCGGCCTGGACAAGGGCGCGCCGCCAGAGGTCATGCGCGCCATGGCCGATGCCACGCCAGGTGGCAGCTTCATCGAGATCCCGAATGCGGCGCATGTGGCGAACATCAACGCGCCCGGGGCCTTCAACGCGGCCATATCGGATTTCCTGGATCTGCCGGTAGCGGAGGTTGCCGGGGCCTGAGCACCACCATGCGTCCGCGGGGGCATTGTCAGCGCAAATCGGCTTGAAGCTGCAGGGTGGGCATTGTCACTGTTCAGCGAACTTTTCGCCGAGGTGGTCCCGGTTTGCTGGGCAGTTTGGCGGCGCGCCACCCGACCGAGAAAGCGAACCTCGCAATGGCCGAATAGAGAAAACCGACCCGGCTCCGTCAACGAAGTCTGTTTCCTGCTGCCTCTCGGTCCCGATTCCATGGGGCTGAGCCGCAAATGCCCGCGGACTGCCGCGAACCGTTCGGGCGGTTCGAATCCTTCTCGGTTCAGGTTGTATATCAAGGGCTTAGTGGCGGAGGGAGCGGGATTCGAACCCGCGAGAGGCTTTCGCCCCTACACGCTTTCCAAGCGTGCGCCTTCAGCCACTCGGCCACCCCTCCGCTGAGCCTGACGAGCCGATGCCCGGCAATCGGGTGTCGGCTTCATATCAAGCCAGAAAGCGGCGGCACGATACTGGCGCGAAGGGACTTCCGCAAGATTTGCTTGCACGCGGTTTGGCGGCGGGTTCGCTACGGGATCGTTCCCGGATTTTGCAAAGCGTCCTTCCCTCATGTCTAATGCGCCCGAGTCGGATAATTCAGGGGCGGGCCATGGGCATTCTGCGCGGCATTGGTTGGGCGTTGCTGTTGATTGCCGTGCTGGTGATTGTTTACGGAGCGGTGATCTGGCAGGGCGGCGTGCCGGTCTTCGAACAGACCGGCGGCGAATATTGGTTCAAGGCGCATTCCGAGAGCCTCAATCTCGCCCAGGCGATCATCCAGCGCTACCTGCACCCATCGATCTGGGATCCGTTCCTGGTGAACATCCTGCTGTGGCCGGTCGCCTTGGGGCTCGGGCTGATCGCGGTGATGTTCGCGCTGCCCGGAATCCTGATTGTCAGCCTGTTCCGCCGCCGCCGCCGCCGGCTGATGCGCTGAAACCAGCAGTCGGGACACGGTCACTGTTTTGGATGTTGTCTATATTTCAATGCACAATCTCCTACTCTTCACACTGTGGTTGAGAATTGGGAATGCGCGACGGGGTTCGAACGTTGTTGATTGCGGCCGATAGCTCACGGTATCGCAATCTGGCAATCGAGGACCATAGCCCCATGACCTTGGTACGAGGGTTCGGATGCATCCTGCTGATTCCATCGGTTCTGATGCTGTCCTACGGGTTGGTTCTATGGCATGACGGCGTGCCTCTATTCGAGCTCGCGGCCAGGGAATTTCTCGCCATGACCGGGCCCGCCGCACCGGACCCGATACAGGTAGCAGCACAGCACTACGTGCCCGGCGCCCTAGCCGATCCTCGCTCGTCCGAATTCCTGCTATGGCCGTTGGCGGGCGCCATTGGATTGGTCGCGGCCCTTCTGTCGGTCCCTGGAATGATTATCCTTGTGCTGTTTCGGCGCGGCTGGAGCCGGGCGCTGGTCCGTCAGCAATACTGCCGGTGAGCCGCTCCAGCTCGGTCCCGATCAGCGCCAGATCGTCCGGACGCGACAGCCGGTGTTGGCCATCCTTGATCAGCGTGAGCCGGACATCCGATCCGGCGATTCGCTCAGCCAGCCGCTGGCTCTGTTGCCAGGGCACATCCCGGTCGGCCATGCCGTGGATCAGCCGGACTGGCACGTTGATTTCCACCGGGGCCCCGAGCAACAGATGAGTCCGACCGTCTTCGATCAGCTGCAGGGTGATGGGGTCGGGACGTTCATCGTAGTCGGAAGGGCGCAGCAAAAGGCCATCTTCAAGAAGTCGGGCCCGCTGCTCCCCGGACAGCCGATCCCAGATCAGCTCTTCGGTGAAATCCGGCGCAGCGGCGATACCGAGCAGACCGGCAACCCGATTCGGTCGCGCCAACGCCGCCAAGGCCGCGATCCATCCGCCCATCGATGACCCGACCAGAATCTGCGGCCCTTCCGTCAAATCGTCGAGAACCGCCAGCGTGTCGCCCAACCAGCGGCCGATCGTCCCATCCTCGAAACGCCCGCTCGACTCACCGTGTCCGGCGTAGTCGAAGCGCAGAAACGCTTGGCCCCGGCTCTGGCAAAGCCCTTCCAGGTATTGTGCCTTGCCGCCGGTCATGTCGGATCGGAAGCCGCCGCAGAACACCACGCCAGGCTGCCGCAGGGCACCGGGCGACCGGCTTGCGCCGGTCCGGCGAAACGCAATGCTGGCACCGTCCGACAGAGATAATGTATAGAGTGCGGCCGATCGGCCCATTCCGGGAGACCTCTGATTTGCTGCACCGCCTAGCAGCGCCGCAACGTTAGCATCGTGACCGACTCTGACAAACCGAACGGCCCGGTGGTGCTGCAAGTCCTTCCCGGACTGCAGACCGGGGGCGCGGAGCGCGGTTGCATCGACGTGGCTGCGGCGATTTCGGCCCATGGCGGCACCGCGCTGGTGGCGTCCTCCGGCGGCGCCATGACGCGCGAGCTGCCGAGGGTCGGCGCGCGGCATATCGAGCTGCCGCTTCACACCAAGAACCCGCTTAAGATGCGCGCCAATGTCGGCCGGCTGGTACGGCTGATCCGCGATGAGAAAGTCGATCTGATCCACGCCCGCAGCCGGGCGCCGGCCTGGAGCGCGCTGTCCGCCAGCCGGCGCTGCAAGATCCCGTTCGTCACCACCTTCCACGGCGTCTATGGCGGCACCAACCCGCTGAAGAAGCTTTACAACTCGGTCATGGTGCGCAGCGACCGGGTGATCGCGATCTCCGACTTCATCGGCCAGCACATCCGCGAGACCTACAAGGTCGATCCGGACAAGATTCGGGTCGTGCCGCGCGGCGTCGATCTGGAGATCTTCACGCCCGAGGCGGTCCCCCCGGCGCGGGTCATCAAGCTGACCACCGAATGGCGGCTGGCCGACGGCATGCCCGTCATCCTGATGCCGGGCCGGTTGACCCGGCTGAAGGGCCATTCGGTGTTGCTGAAGGCTCTGGCCGAGCTGGGCCGCACCGACATCCGTTGCCTGATTGTCGGTTCCGACCAGGGCCGAACCGGCTATCGCCGTGAGTTGGAGGCGCTGGTGGAGAAGCTGCGCCTGGAGGCGATTGTCCACATCACCGACCATTGCGACGACATGGCCGCCGCCTACAAGCTGTCCGATGTGGTGGTCAGCGCCTCGATCGAGCCGGAAGGGTTCGGCCGCACCGTGGTCGAGGCCCAGGCGCTTGGCCGGCCGGTGATCGCAACCAATATCGGGGCGACGGTGGAAACCATTATCGACGGTGAGACCGGCTGGCTGACCCCGCCGGACAGCCCCGCTGCCCTGGCCGAGGCACTGAACAAGGCGCTCGACCTCAACGAATATCAGCGCCGTACCATGGCCGAACAGGCCATCGCCCATGTGTCGCAGAATTTCAGCCGCGCGCGGATGACTGCCGACACGCTGGCGATCTATGATGAGTTGCTGACGACACAGGCGGCGCAGACGGCCAAGGCCTTGGCGTGAGCCCGCTGATACACGACTTGACTCGGCTGACCGTGGTCATAGAGTGCCGCGCGCCGAGGGAAATGATATGAACGACATGCAAACGGCCAAGGATGCGCCCGCCAAAGGCGGCGCCCCGGTGGTCATTACATTGCCGGATGGCAGCAAACGGAACTTCGACGGGCCGGTCACGGGCGCGGAAATCGCGGCCGATATCGGCCCGGGATTGGCGAAAGCCGCCATTGCGGTGGCCATCGACGGTGAGTTGAAGGATCTGGCCACGCGGATCGACGCGGATTCCGCCATCGCCATCATCACCCGCAAATCCCCCGAAGCGCTGAAATTGATCCGCCACGACGCGGCCCATGTGATGGCCGAGGCGGTGCAGTCGCTCTATCCCCGCACCCAGGTCACCATCGGCCCGGCGATCGCCGATGGGTTCTACTATGATTTCGCCCGTAACGAGCCCTTCTCGACCGACGATCTGGAAAAGATCGAAGCGGCCATGCGGAAGGTCATCGCGCGCGATGCGCCCTTCACCCGCGAGGAGTGGGACCGCACCGACGCGATCCTGTATTTCAAGCAGAAGGGCGAGCAGTACAAGGCGCAGCTGATCGAGGATCTGCCCGAGAGCGAGACGATCTCGATCTACCGGCAGGGCGATTGGCTAGATTTGTGCCGTGGCCCGCACATGCCGTCGACCGGCCATGTGGGTGGCGGGTTCAAGCTGATGAAGGTGGCCGGCGCCTATTGGCGCGGCGATCACCGCAACGCCATGCTGCACCGCATCTACGGCACCGCCTGGCGCGACGAGAAGGAGTTGAAGCTCCATCTGGAGCGGCTGGAGGAGGCCGAAAAGCGCGACCACCGCCGGCTGGGCCGCGAGATGGATCTGTTCCATCTCCAGGAAGAGGCCGCCGGCAGCATCTTCTGGCACCCAAAGGGCTGGACCCTGTACCGCACAGTCGAGGACTATGTCCGGCGGCGGATCACCGATGCCGACTATGTGGAGGTGCGCACGCCGCAGCTCCTCGACCGCAGCTTCTGGGAACGCTCTGGCCATTGGGAGAAATTCCGCGAGGCCATGTTCATCGTCCCCGACGAGGACGACAAGAACCTCGCCCTGAAGCCGATGAACTGCCCCTGCCATGTGGAGATCTTCCGTCACGGCACCAAGAGCTATCGCGACCTGCCGATCCGCATGGCCGAGTTCGGATCCTGCCTGCGCAACGAGCCTTCGGGCGCCTTGCACGGGCTGATGCGGGTACGCGCTTTCGTCCAGGACGACGCCCACATCTTCTGCCGCGAGGACCAAGTCACCGAGGAAAGCGTCGCCTTTTGCAGCCTGCTGATGCGGATGTACGAGGATCTCGGCTTCACCGACGTGCTGGTCAACTTCGCCGACCGGCCGCCGGTCCGGGCCGGCGACGACGCCACCTGGGACCGGGCCGAAGCGGCGCTCATGGCGGCGCTCGACGAGTCCGGCCTGGAATACAAGCTCAATCCCGGCGAGGGCGCCTTCTATGGGCCGAAGCTGGAATTCGTGCTGCGGGACGCGATTGGCCGCGAATGGCAATGCGGCACGCTGCAGCTCGACTTCGTCCTGCCGGAGCGGCTTGACGCCAGCTATATCGGCGAGGACGGTCAGAAGCACCGCCCGGCAATGCTGCATCGCGCCGTTCTCGGTTCGCTGGAGCGGTTCATCGGCGTGATGATCGAGCACTATGCCGGCAAGCTGCCGCTGTGGCTGGCGCCGGTGCAGGTGACGGTGGCGACCATCACCCAGGACAGCGACGCCTATGCCGAAGAAGTGACGGCCGCGCTGTTAGAGGCCGGCATTCGCGCGGAATGTGACCTGCGCAACGAGAAGATCAACTATAAGATCCGAGAACACAGTCACAAGAAAGTGCCGGTGATACTGGTCGTCGGCAAGCGGGAGGCGGATGACCGGACCGTCGCCCTGCGCCGACTTGGCGGAAAAGCGCAAGAAATCCTTGCTCTCGACCAAGCGCTCAATACACTGAAATCCGAAGCCCGGTCGCCGATTGACGCTCCGGTTGTAGAAGCCTAGCCAATCATCACGAAGGAGGACCCTTTTTATCGCCAGACCACCCCATAACGCACCGCCGACCCGGGATGGGCCGAGAGTGAATACCGAGATCGACGTCACGCAAGTACGCCTGATCGATGCCGAGAACGAAATGATCGGAGTTGTGCCGCTGCGCGAAGCCCTTTGGGCCGCGGAGGAGGCAGGCTTGGATCTGGTCGAGGTCTCTCCGGCCGCCGAGCCGCCGGTGTGCAAGATCCTCGATTACGGCAAGTTCAAATACGAGGCGCAAAAAAAGAAGAACGAGGCGCGCAAGAAGCAGAAGACGGTCGACGTCAAGGAGATCAAGCTTCGGCCGAACATCGACGATCACGACTACGATGTGAAGATGCGCAACGCCCGCCGGTTCATCGGCGAGGGCGACAAGGTCAAGGTGACCCTGCGCTTCCGCGGCCGTGAGATGGCCCATCAGGAACTGGGCATGAACGTCCTGGTCCGGGTGCGCACCGAGCTGGACGAGCTGGCCAAGGTCGAACAGATGCCGAGGATGGAAGGCCGCCAGATGGTCATGGTCCTGGCGCCGCGTTGAGCGGAGTCAGGCCTGCGGATCGCTGGGGAGCCTTCGGGTTCCAGGACCTGCTTGGTCGGCGGGTCGCGCCGATTGCCGCTTTTTCTTTCAAAACACAGATCCGCCGGGACTGGCGACAACGCTGTGGGAGTGTCCCTAAGAAAATGGCGGGATAGTCGCGTACTATCCCAGTCCGATGGCCACGCATTGCGATGCCGGCCCGATCACAGGAGGACCGATGCCCAGAAAACCGAATTATCGCTTCGAGCGCGCCGAGCGGGATCGCCAAAAGGCGGCCAAGAAGGCGGCGCGACTTGCCGCCAAACAGGGTAAGACCGACGAGGAAGCGGCTGAAGCTGAGTCGAACCCGGAAGCGGCTCCGTCCGAGCCACCGGCCGAGGAATAGCGCCAATGGGTATTCGGAGGCGGTAAGTCTTCCAGGCATTCTGGCGTTTGGATGCGCACTCTCCGTAACATGGGACGCCGGCATCTCGTGTCAGCCAGCATCGTTGCGGTGTTCGGTCTGGCAGCGTTCTGGCTCCATAGCCGAGGCGAACAGGCTGCAGTTTGGCAGGGCTGGGCACGGGAAAGCGGCCTCGGCTTGTCCTTCGCGACGCCGCCGCGACGCGTCGCCAATGTGTTCGACATGCGCATAGATCTACAACCCGGCGGACAACCGGGCCGCCGATTACATCGCGTTTTGTCCGAATGGGCAACTATCCGCGGCCCGCCTCGGCGACGGACCGGCGCTCCGCGAGGGCGGGGCTCCGGCACCCTTCACGATACGCGAGAACTACGGCAGTTCGGGCGGCGCGGCCTACACCCTGTACACCACCAAGAATTTGGATGGACGAAGCATCGCGCTGTTGGCCGTCATCCAGGTGGAAGGTTTGTTTACGCCGTCCTTTTCCGAGGCCTGGGCTGTCTGGGAAAGCCTGAGGTTGGCGGAATAGGCGCACTGTCCAACGCTGAAGGCAGCCAATACGGCGGGAGCTACGCGTTCGACGCGATGTATCGAGTGAGCAATTTCGCGAACACCCGTCGTTTCTTCAGCCACGTGCGATGGATGTAGGTGGCGACGAACGCATAAGGATGATAATCGACCGACCGGCCCCGCAGGACATCCGCGATCATGCCCAGATGCGCGAGGTTCCAGGCCCACAGGATGTCCCGATGATGAGCAATTTGGTGATAGGGCTCCGTGAGGTCTCCATAGGCCTGCTGCTTCGCCCGATACAGGCAGGCCGTGCACGTCACATCGAATGACGGCGTACGCCAAGGTGGGTTCAAGTCGCCGACGATGAGCCGGCCTTCGGCGTGACACGGTTCGACGGCAATGGCCAATCCGCCGCATTTCGGGCACTTGATCTCAATCTTTGAGGGCCGCTGTTTGTGGTCGTACCGCACATGGGTCATGCTTCCCATCATGTTGAAGCCGTACTTGCCCTGTTTCGAGCCCCTTGGAATCTTCATATCAAGAACCCTCGGTCATTGTGGGGTTGCGCAGGACGGCGTCGATCCTTGCCTAAGGCAAACCTCCCGAATGCTCCACAAATTACGCGCATTTCGTTAATTACCCGACTGGCCAAAGCGCTGGTTTCCAGGCGACTCGCCCGGCGAGAGTGCCCAGCGCCGGCTGATATCCAATTGCGGTTGGGCAAGGAACGAACCCGCCCTTGCACTCGGTTCCACACGTCGCTATAACCCGCGCTCCATGAGGCGGTGAGGCCGGGTCCGTTGAGACCCCCATAGGGCATGCCCAGCCGCCGGACGCGGCCGCGCAAGCGGACGCCTTGAATACGAAGGAAGATGAAATGCCCAAGATGAAGACGAAAAGCTCCGCGAAGCGGCGCTTCCGGCTGACCGCGACCGGCAAGGTCCGGTTCAATGCCAGCCACCGCCGGCACCGCCTGATCAGCAAGACCAAGCGGGCGAAAGAGCGGAACCAGGGCACCCAGATCATGTGTGACGCCGACGCCGCCAAGGTGAAGCGCTACATGTTGCCGAACGGTTAGGGCAGGGCAGAGATATGGCACGAGTAAAACGGGGCGTCGTCAACCACGCCCGTCACAAGAAGGTCCTGAAGCTCGCGAAAGGCTATCGCGGCCGCAGCAGCACGACCTTCAAGGCAGCCGCCCGCCGGGTCGAAAAGGCGCTTTCATACGCCTATCGCGACCGGCGCAACCGCAAGCGGACATTCCGCGCCCTGTGGATCCAGCGGATCAATGCGGGCGTGCGCGAGCATGGGCTGACCTATTCCCAGTTCATGCACGGCGTCTCGTTGGCCGGAATCGAGGTGGACCGCAAGGTCCTGTCCGATCTGGCGGTGCGGGAACCGGGCGCGTTTAAGGCCTTGGTCGATCAGGCCCAGGCCGCGCTGACACAAGGCGCCTGACCCCGACCGGCAGCATGCTGCCGGAACCGGATCGAAGGCGAGAGATAAGCGAGGGGCCAGGCCTGAAAGCGTGGCCCCTTTTGCATGGCCCAATTTCCTTTGGCCCATTTTTCTTTGGTTGGGGCCGGGAATGATGGGCAGGCATGCCGTGATTGGGCGGGAGAAGCACCGGGCATGGAAAATCTCGAAGAACTGAAAAGCGAATTGATCGGCGCGGTCGATGCAGCCGCCGATCTGGCGGCGCTGGACGCCGTGCGGGTCAGCGCGCTGGGCAAGAAGGGCCGCATCACCGGGCTGATGAAGACCCTGGGCGGGCTCGACCCCGAGGCGCGCCGAGAGGCCGGCCAGGCGCTCAATGCGGTCAAGGAATCGGTGGCCGACGCCATCGAGGCACGGCGGCGCGGGCTGGAACTGTCCGCCATGTCCGGAAAGCTGGAGGCCGAGCGTGTCGACGTGTCGCTGCCGGTCCGGCCGGAGGCGACCGGGCATCTGCACCCGATCACCCAGACCGTGGACGAGCTGACGGCGATCTTCGCCGAGATGGGTTTCGCGGTCGCCGAAGGGCCGGATATCGAGGACGATTTCCACAACTTCACCGCCCTCAACATGCCCGACGAACACCCCGCCCGGCAGATGCACGACACCTTCTACCTGCCTCACGGCGCCAATGCGGAGGGCGGCAGCACGGTGCTGCGCACCCATACCTCCCCGGTGCAGATCCGCACCATGATGAACACCACCCCGCCGATCCGCATCATCGTGCCGGGCCGCACCTACCGGTCCGATTACGACATGACCCACACGCCGATGTTCCATCAGGTCGAAGGGCTGGTGGTCGACGAGACCACCCATATGGGCCATCTGAAGGGCTGCCTGATCGATTTCTGCCGCGCCTTCTTCGATATCGACGATCTGCCGCTCAGGTTCCGGCCGTCCTTCTTCCCCTTCACCGAGCCCTCGGCGGAGGTCGATATCGGCTGCCGGCGCAGCGGCGGCGAGCTGGTGCTGGGCAATCACGGCGACTGGCTGGAGATCCTGGGCTGCGGCATGGTGCATCCCAACGTGCTGGAGATGTCCGGCATCGACAGCACCCGTTATCAGGGCTTCGCCTTCGGCATGGGGATCGAGCGTATCGCAATGCTGAAATACGGCATCCCGGATCTGCGGACCTTCTTCGATGCCGATTTGCGCTGGCTGCGCCATTACGGTTTCGTGCCGCTGGACATGCCGTCCATGGCCCAGGGCCTGACCCGCTGACCAGGAGGATACGATGAAACTCACTCTCTCCTGGCTCAAGGAGCATCTGGACACCGATCGCAGCCTCGACGAGATCGCGGAACAACTGACCGCACTCGGCCTCGAGGTCGAGGGGATCGAGGACCAGGCGGCCGCCCTGGCGCCGTTCACCGTCGGCCATGTGGTCCGCTGCGAGCAGCACCCCAACGCCGACCGGTTGCGGGTCTGCCATGTGGATACCGGTTCCGGCGAAGTCCAAGTCGTCTGCGGTGCACCGAACGCAAGGGCCGGCATGAAGGGCGTCTTCGCGCCGGCCGGCACCCACATCCCGGGCACCGACTTGACGCTGAAGCCCGGCGTGATCCGCGGCGTCGAATCCAACGGCATGCTGTGCTCGGAACGTGAGATGGGGCTGTCGGACGAACATCACGGCATCATCGACCTGCCCGCGGATGCGCCGGTGGGCGCGCCGTTCGCAGAGATCATGGGGCTGGACGATCCGCTGATCGATATCGGCCTGACCCCCGATCGCGGCGATTGCGCCGGGATCCGCGGCATCGCCCGCGATCTGGCCGCCGCCGGTGTCGGCACTCTGCGCGACCTGCCGGCAAACCCGGTGCCGGGGCGCTTCAAGAGCCCCATCGGCGTGGCCTTGAAGCTGCCGAAGGGCGCGGAGAACGCCTGCCCGATGTTCGTCGGGCGCTATTTCCGCGGCGTGACCAACGGGCCGAGCCCGCGCTGGCTTCAGGACAAGCTGCGCGCGGTGGGGCTGCGGCCGATCTCCACTCTGGTCGACATCACCAACTACTTCACCATGGACCGCGCCCGGCCGCTGCACGTGTTCGATGCCGACACGATCGCCGGCGGGCTGCATGTGCGGCTGTCGAAGACCGACGAGTCCCTGGATGCACTGAACGACAAATCCTATACGCTGGACGATGAATTTTGCGTCATCGCCGATGATGACGGCGTGCTGGCGCTGGGCGGGGTTGTCGGCGGCACGGCCTCGGGCTGCACCGAGGAAACGGTCAACGTTTTCGTCGAGGCGGCGCTGTTCGACCCGCTGCGCACCGCCGCCTCCGGCCGCAAGCTGGCCATCGATTCCGACGCCCGGTATCGCTTCGAGCGCGGCGTCGATCCCGATGCGGTGATTGCCGGCATGGAGCAGGCCACGGCCCTGATCATGGATTTATGCCGCGGCGAGCCGAGCGAACTGGTGGTCGCCGGCGCCGCGCCCGACTGGCGGCGGACCCTCACGCTGCGACCGTCGCGGGTCGAGCATCTGGGCGGCGTCGCAGTGCCGCTGGACGAGCAGGTGCGCATCCTGACCGCCCTGGGCTGCACGGTCGCCGAGAGCAAGGACGGCCTGCTGATTGTGGACGTGCCGAGTTGGCGCAGCGATATCCACGGCGAGGCCGATCTGGTGGAAGAGGTGCTGCGGGTCCATGGCTTCGACGCCATTCCCGCCGTATCGATGCCCAAGCTGGGCCCGGTGACCCGGCCGGCGATCACCGCCAAGCAACGGGCCTCGACCCAGGTCCGGCGGCTGCTGGCCTCGCGCGGCCTCGACGAGGCGGTGACATGGTCGTTCATGGAATCCGGGCTGGCGGCCCGGTTCGGGTTCCAGAACAGAGATCTGAAGCTGCTCAATCCGATCGCCAGCGATCTGGACGCCATGCGGCCGTCGATCCTGCCGAATCTGATCCAGGCCGCAACCCGCAATGCCGACCGGGGGCTGCCCAACGCCGCCCTGTTCGAGGTCGGGCCGGTCTATCGCGACACCTCGCCGAAAGGCCAGGGCATGGTCGCCACCGGCATCCGCACCGGCGAGATGGGCGAGCGCCATTGGGCGGCCAAGCCGCGCCCGGTCGACGCCTTCGACGCCAAGGCCGACGCCATCGCGGTGCTGACCATGGCCGGCGCGCCGGTCGCCAACTGTCTGGTCACCGCCGACGCGCCGGATTGGTATCATCCCGGCCGCTCCGGCTGCCTGCGCCTGGGCCCGAACGTGCTGGCCATCTTCGGCGAAATCCACCCGGCCATCCTGGCGGCGATGGACGCGCCGTCGCCGATCGCCGGTTTCGAGGTGTTCCTGGACCACGTGCCGCAACCCAAATCGGCCAAATCGGCCAAGCGCGGCACCGCCAAGCCGATGCTGAAGCTGTCCGCTTTCCAGCCCCTGGAGCGCGATTTCGCCTTCGTGGTCGACGAGACGGTGGCGGCCGACGATGTGATCCGGGCGGCGAGAGGCGGCGACAAGGCGCTGATCGCCGACATCGGCGTGTTCGACCTCTACCAGGGCAAGGGCATCGAGGACGGCAAGAAGAGCGTCGCCATCAAGGTCACCCTGCAACCGGTCGACGCCACTCTGACCGACGAGCAGATCGAGGCGGTTTCGGCCAAGATCGTGGCCAATGTGGTGAAGCGGACCGGCGGGGCGCTGCGGGGGTAGGCGGCTACAGACCGGCACTGCCCGCGTCAGCCTAGGCGGGAGCGAACCAACACAGCCGCCGCTTCCGTCCAATCTTCTCCACTGGCCGATTCCAGCCAGGCGGTGAGTTGCGCCGGTTTCGTGAAATCTCCAAGGCGGCCCAGCACATAGGCCGCATACCAGCCGGCCCATTGGACGTCCCGCTGCCCATTCAGGAAATTGGACTCGTAGTCGTGGTGAGCGGCCCCGGCGGCGCGCAGGGCGGCGGCGATCTTGTCCTTGCTTGGGTCGGTCATGGCGTTGGCTCCCAGTGAATGCCCGGCCCCAGGGTGAGGCCGGGCCGGCGCGTCGTCATGTCGCTTTCGATGGCGATGGGGGCGGGTTGGTTACAAGCGCCACGGGCCGGCCTTCGCCAGCCCGCTCCCTCACGGGATATCGCATTGATTCGACGATCAGGCCACCGGAAGGGCCGCATCCACAGGGACGGATCCTCGCGTGGCGCGGCGCAGATGGCGGACATTCAGCAGCACGGTCAGATGCAGGATGATGAAGGCCGGCACGATGAAACTGGGGAAAATGTTCAGCGGCCAGACATCCATCGGCGCGCTGGTGACCCCGTTTGCGATCAGGCCGGGGAACGCACCGGCCGAAAGCCCGGCGGTCGCCACCGCGACGGCGAAATCGAGCAGGCCGAGCAGGTTGAAGCGCGCGAAACCGGCCGACCGGACGAAATCCGGATCGCGGTCCATGCGCGCCACGATGAACACGGCCGCAAGCCCGATCGCCACGTCACCGATGCCGGCCGGCCAGGCAAACAGCGCCGGCAACACATCGAACGCATAGAGGGCCAGGAACACGAACCCGATCACCCGCCAATGCTGCACCATGGTGAGGGTTCGCAGATCCTGGGACAGGACGAAGCGGCGGAAGCGCTCCGACACCCCATAGGCCAGCAGGAAGAGGGCGACGGGGATGATGGCGCTCAGCGCGATCGGCGCCATCACGGCGGATTGCTGGTTCGCCAGCAGGCCCTCGACCCCGATGACATAGGCCGCCGCGAGCCATAGGAGAAGCAGGACGGCGAGGCCGGCTTTGAGCGAGGGAGTCCAAACCGGGGTTCGATGCTGCGTTGTCATGGTGATGTCTCCTTCGGTTATGTGCATATGCACGTTCTTGCTGAAATAAAAAGCCCTATTGGTCCCGGACGGCGGTCACCGTCGCCGAGAGACCGTCCAGAAGGCCCGACCAGCGCGCCTGCCCCAGGGTTCCCCGGATCTTCGACTGCGCCTGCTCCCATCGCGGACGCGCATTGTCGAACACCTCTCGCCCGGCGTCGGTCAGGCTCACCTTGCGGACACGCTGGTCCTCCTCCTGGTCGATACGGATATGCCCTTCCCGTACCAGGGGCCTGAGGTTCCGCGTCAGGGTGGTGCGGTCCATCACCAGCGCGTCCGCCAGCCGGGTCAACGGTGCGTCTCCCAGCTTGGTGAGAGTCGCCAGCAGGGTGAATTGCGTGGCCTTGAGACCGATCGGCTGCAAAGCGGCGTCATAGGCCTGGGTCACCACCCGCGCGGCCTTGCGCAGATTGGCGCAGGTGCAGTCCACTACATCCGTGGCGTCGTGCTGTCGGGTTTCATGACGGGCGTTCATAGTTATGTGTATATACACTTACTTCGTCTGATGTCAAGGCCGCGAGCGAGACAATGGTGCCACTTGCCCCCGATCCGTATCACGGCCTATGACCCCATGGGCGACTTTGCGGTCCAATCTGAGGGGTGAGTGCTGCCATGGGAAAAATCGCCATCATCACCGGCGGCGGCAGGGGCATCGGCGCGGCGACGACGCTGCTGGCCGCGAAGGCCGGTTACGACGTCTGCATCAACTTTGTATCCGACAATGAGGCGGCGGAGGGGATCGTCACCGAATGCCAGGGCCTCGGTGTCCGCGCGATTGCCGTAAAGGCGGACATCGCCGATCCGGTTCAGGTACGGGACCTGTTTGCGACCTGCGACGCCGAGCTCGGCGCGATATCCCTGCTGGTCAACAACGCCGGGGTGATCGGCAAGGCGACGCCGTTCGCGGATCTACCGGACGAGGCCCTGAAGCAGACCTTCGCCGTGAACGTTTTCGGCTCGATCTACTGCGCCCAGGAGGCGATCCGGCGCATGGCCAGATCGGCGGGCGGGGGAGGCGGCGTCATCGTGAACGTCTCTTCGATCGCCGCGACGCAGGGAAGTCCCGGCGAATATGTGCATTACGCCGCGTCGAAGGGCGCGATCGAGACACTGACCGTGGGCCTGGCTAAAGAGGTCGGTCGCGAAGGCATCCGGGTCAACGCGGTCAGGGCAGGCACGACGAACACCGACATCCACATCACCGCCGGCAATCCGGACCGACCCGCTATGGTGGCGCGCACGGCCCCGCTCGGCCGCGTGGCGGAGCCTGAGGATATCGGCGAGGCGATCCTGTGGCTGGCGTCAGACAAGGCCGGATTCGCCACCGGCGCCATTCTCAGCATCAGCGGCGGGATGTAGTCCTGCTGCGTCACTTGCCGTAGGCGCGTGGGCGGGGCCAGGCGACGGCTCCTCCGGTGATCGCCGGTGTCTGTGGGAGAGTCAGTGCCCCCCTCACCCTCCCAACGTTTCGCGTCGGGTCCCTCCCTCTCCCGAGAAGAGGGGAATTCGAGGCCGCCGCGACAATCCCTCTCCTCGGGGAGAGGGAGGGACCCGCGGCGAAGCCGTGGGAGGGTGAGGGGGAGAGCTGACTCACCAGGCCTCACTGATAGGCCGAGGGAGCCGAGCGTACCGAATCGCGTATTTGTGAGGAGGCAGGGTGACGCGGAGGAGTGCGTCGTACCGCGTCGCCTGTCCGGACGGCACTCAAAGAGGGGTCCGGTCCCACGCGGAGACCGGACCACTTCGTTTTCGTCCTGAATGGACCGGTCAGCGCCAGGCGTCGCTTTGGGCGGCGGATGCCACGTCCAGCTCCTGCTTCAGATCGAGCATCATCTGTTCGACATCATCGACCAGCAGCACGGCTGCGGCCGAGCGCGCCTCGTCACCAAGTTCAGCGCCTACTGAGTCGCTGCCCCATGTCGTCGCGATGGTTTCACGATCCACCACGGTGTCGGCGGTGCCGTACGGGTAGCCGTTGCGAACGTCGACCAGCAGTGCCGAGGCGAAGGCGGTCGCATCGATCGACTGGCCGGGCAGCATGAAGGCGCCGATGATGGTCCAGTCGGCAATCGACAGCAGATTGTCGGTGGTGTCGGCGGTGTAGTGGGTCTGGTAGATCAGCACCGCGTCGATGTGCTGACGTGCGGCAGCCAGGCGGATCTGCTCCACGGCTTGGCGCAGCCGATCGGCCTCGTTTCTCTGGTGTGGCTGTTGAGGCGCGACCATTTCGGCGACCAAGCGGTTCACCGGCACAAAGGTGCCGAATGTCGGACCCAGCCGCTCTGCCGCCGCCGCCCAGGCACCGGCCTCGGCGCTCGGGATCGAGGACAGTCCGCCCTTATCGATGCGGGCAAGGCCGATCCGTGCGGGGAATTGCAAATTGGGCTCGATCGCCGCCACCTCGCGAACCCGCTGGTCGATCCCGGTCTCTTCGATCAAGCCGGACTCCGAATAGCCGGAAAGGTAGTCCGCGCCCGACGTGGTCTGGACGGAATGGCCGCAGCCCGCCAGCACCACGGCGATGCTGGGAATAAGGATCAGTGAAATGCGTATGGATGGCATCGAGCGTCCCCCAACGTCTCTGTTTCGATGCCGCGCAGTGTCTCCGGCCATTGTGTCCGTCCCCAGGGACAAACAAGGCGCGGCCGTGACAACACTGTGTCCGACCAATCCCGGCTTTGTGCGGTGCCCGCCAACAAGCTTGCCACGATCTTGCCAAGGCCGCTGAATACGCTAGGCTGGAGAGCTATTTCATCGTTGGAGTGCAGCATGTCGAACCGTAACCTGCGCCCGGGCCGCCAAACGGCCGGGCAAATTTCTCGTTTGCTCGGCCGGGTCGCCGTCGCCGCCGTGCTGGCGAGCCCTCTGGCCCTGGCTTCTACCGGCGCCCGGGCCCAGGATGGGGCGCGGGTGTTCAACCAATGCAAGGCATGTCATTCGCTCGACGCCGGCGTCAATCGGGTCGGGCCGAGCTTGGCCGGCGTCAGCGGCCGCGCCGCCGGCACCGGCGAGGGCTTTCGGTATTCCGATGCCATGAAGGATTCCGGGATCACCTGGGATGCTGACACGCTTGGCGCCTATCTTGCCGATCCGCGGGGCAACATTCCGGGCAATCGCATGGCTTTCCGGGGCATCCGGGACGACGGCCAGCGGGCCGCGGTCATCGAGTACGTCCTCAGCCAGTGAGATTTCGGGCCGACGCTTCTTTCCGGCGGCCCGCCCTTCCGTCGACTCGTTTCTTTTCTGAACGGCAATGTCCGGCCGGTGCCGGCCGTTCGCGCCTGCGCCGTCATTTCCGTAGGGGGATTCCCGAAACGGCCGCATGAATGCCATCGTTTGATGGCCCAATGATCGAATGGATCGGGCCCTTTGGGTCGGCGATCCGATAGTGCCGCGGCCCGACCCCGCCACCAATGCCGCTTAACGAAATATTTTCCAAGATTAACGCTTCGTATTCCAGGATATGCGTAAATACCAATCCGTCCGGCACCTGCGGGGGCAATGTTTGCCCTTTGCGCTCGCCACCCCCACACTTCGGCGATCATGCACAGCATTCGGCGGATAAAGGACAGTTGCCTGAGGGTCGGCGCGGCGCTGCTGGCGGCGGCGGCGATGATTGGCGCGCCGGCTGTCGCTCAGTTAGCCTCGGCCCAGGATCTGGCAGAGGACGACCTCTACACACTGAGCCGCACGGTGGTATTTGGAACCGAAGCCCAGAACCGGGAAGCCATATTCCGGCTGCGGCAGCGCGGCACGACCGATTCCGTGCCGGGGCTGATACTGGCGCTGCGCTACGGGCAATTCGACTATGCGGTTGAACAGGCACTGGCGTCTCTGACCGGCAACAGGTCGGCGCGGGGATGGGACGAATGGATGGTGTGGCAACAGGGCCAGCCGGAAGCAACCCTTTCGGACAGCTACCTTCGGCTGAAGCTGGATGTGCTGACCCGGGTCGATCGGCGGTTCAACCGGTTCTTCAACCGGCCTGGCCTTGCCCATGCGATACGGCTTGAAGAAATCGCCTGGCGTGGACTGCCGGTGGACGGCATCGGCGCCCTGACCGATCCGAAAATGATATCGGCCCGCGAGGCCGCGGAATTCCTGATACCCGACGAGTTGGTCCTCGGCGTGGAGATCGATGGCGATGCGCGGGCATATCCGCTGCGTATCCTGGACTGGCATGAGGTCATCAACGACGTCATCGCGGAGACCCCGGTGACCGTTGCCTATTGCCCGCTTTGCGGCACCGGCGTGATGTACGCGACCGAGATCGAGGGCCGCGAGACGCCGCTTGAATTCGGCTCGTCCGGGTTGGTTTACCGCTCAACCCAGCTGGTCTACGACCGACAGACCAACAGCCTGTGGGATCTGTTCAGCGGTAAGCCGGTGGTCGGGCCGCTCACAGGGGCGGGAATCGAGCTTGAGACGCTGCCGATCGTGATGACCGAATGGGCGGATTGGCAGCAGCGTCACCCCGATACCAGGGTCCTTTCCCAGGATACCGGCTTCGGTCATCCTTACATCCCCGGAGCCGCCCATAGCGGCAGCGCCAACAGCCCGGACCCTTTATTCCCGGTGGCGGTGACCGACCATCGCATGGCGCCGAAGGATCTGGTGTTCGGCATCCGCCTGCCCTCTGGGAACAAGGCCTGGCCGCTGGACGCCTTCGCCGGCGGGCAGGTCATCAACGACACCATCGGGTCGGTCGATGTAGTGCTGATCGGCGATGCGGAGAGCCGCACGGTACGAGCCTATCGCCGCGACGGCCATATGTTCACCGCGACGGCGTCGCCAAGGGTGCTGTATCGGTTGGGCTCCGAGGAGCCGGAAGATGTCGGGGCCCAGGGGGGGCCGGAAAACCAGGAGGTCTGGCGGGTTTCCGAGGACGCGCTGATCGGTCGGAATGATGCCGCTCTGCCGCGCGTGGCCGGCCTGACCGCCTATTGGTTCGCGTGGTCCGGGCATGTGGGACAGAGCGCCGCGCTCTATGCGCCGGACAACGTCCCGACGGACTGACCTCCACGGTTACGCAGCAACTTCAGAGAGCCGTTGCGTACCGGGCCACCTGGAGTGGACCCCCAAAGTGAGACAGTTAAATTAGGGACAGTTCCAACAGGAGGAACTATTTCTAATGAGCAAGCCACGGTTTTTCAGCCGGGATTTCAAGCTGGCGGCGTTGTCGCGGATGGCAGGCGGTGAGAACGTCTCGGCGCTGTCGCGGGAGTTGAACGTCCGCCGCAAGCTGCTTTACGAATGGCGCGATGCGTTTCGCGCCGGCGGTCCGGAGGCGCTGTGCGGTCGGGGCCGGCCGCGCAAGGGGTCGGTGGTGGTCGGCGCGCGGTCTGGGGTGGCGCGCGGCGCTGCGGCATCCGGGCCGGGCGGTGGATCCGCGGTTGGCGCCGGCGATGAGCTGGCGGCGGCAAGGCGACGGATCGCCGAGTTGGAGCGCAAGGTTGGCCAGCAGGCGCTGGAAGCGGATTTTTTCAGGCAAGCCTTGCAGCTCTTCGAGACCTCGCACCGGCCGATCGGTCGGTCTGGCGCGACGGCGTCCACGGCCTCATCCAGGCCTGGGCGCGGCGGCAAGGCGGACTGACGGTGGAACGGATGTGCACGATGTCGGAGGTCAGCCGGGCCGGCTATTACCGGCATTGGCAGGCCTCCGCGCCACGCGTCGAGGAGGCCGGGCTCAGCGATGCGATCCAGCGCCTGGCCTTGGCCAACCGGCATTACGGCTATCGCCGGATCGCAGCCCTGCTGCGCCGGGAGGGCTGGTGCGTCAACCGCAAGCGGGTGCTGCGGCTGATGCACGACGACAATCTGCTTTGCCTGCGGCGCCGGACATTCGTGCCGGCGACGACCGACAGCGCCCATCGCTTCCGGGTCTATCCCAACCTCGCCCGCAGGCTGGAGACGATGGCGGTCAACCAGCTCTGGGTGGCGGACATCACATACGTCCGGCTGGCCGAGAGCTTCGCCTATCTGGCGGTGGTCCTCGATGCCCACAGCCGGCGCGTGGTGGGCTGGGCGATGGCGACGCACCTGAAGGCGAGCCTCGCGCTGCAGGCCCTGGACATGGCCTTGCTGGAGCGCGAGGTCATCCCCGGCGGCCTGGTCCATCACTCGGACCGCGGGGTGCAGTATGCCTGTGGCGACTACATCGCCCGCCTTGAGGATCACGGCATCCTGCCAAGCATGAGCCGGGTCGCCTGCCCCTATGACAACGCCATGGCAGAGAGCTTCATGAAGACCCTCAAGACCGAGGAGGTCGAAGGCCAAGCCTACCGCGATCTCGATCATGCCAAAGGCGATATCGGCGCCTTCATCGAAACCGTCTATAACCGCCAAAGACTGCATTCGGCCTTGGACTACAGATCGCCGATGGAGTTCGAGCAAACCAACCCGGCACCACCGCCCGCCAACCGGCAGGCAACGGTGCTCAACACCAACTGTCCCTAGTTTACTGTCTCAAACATGGGGTGCAGTCCAAAACTGTCACCGTAATTCCGATCGATCCCCAGAACCCCAATCGCGATTATTACTTGGATGAAGGAGACAAGCTGTGAAAAGCAAGAAGCCTCCGCCGCCTGGAAGTGTCTTCCTGGTGCCGCTGCGAAATGGCGGTTATTGCGTTGGCGTCTTGGCGAATGCGAGCGATAGAGGGCATGCCTTCGGATATTTTTTGGTCCGAAGATCAACGAAAAAAGTGAAGTGGATACAAGTGCTTTGGTGGCCGAAAAGGCAATTCTAGTCGGGAAATTTGGCGATCTGGAGTTAATTCACGGCAATTGGCCGGCAATCGGCACGATAAAGCCCTGGGATCGTTCGCGGTGGCCGATGTTGCCGTTGGCCCGTATTGATGAAGTAGCGAACCGAGCCTGGCTTTCTACGTATGGCGACAATCTCGAATGCATTGACGAACAGGAAATAACCGTAAGCGAGGCTGATCGTTATCCCTACGACCGTATGATGGGTGCAGGTTCGGTGGAGATACGCTTGACGAACCTGACTCGATCGGAAATGCAGTGACAGATTCAATTACGGTGAAATTAGAAATTACGGTGACAGTTTACTAGGGTCGGGGCCCATTAAAGCGATTCCCATAAGAGAGCAAATGCGGAGACAAAATACGCATTTCACGACCATCCGTTCTCCCAACAACCCCGCTGCAATCCCAGCCCTCCCCCCATCACCCCCACATCACCGGCCCGTACAGCCACACCAGCCAGCCGGCCCAGCACAGGAAGGGGCCGAAGGGCAGGTGGGTGGTGGCGGTCAGGAGGCGGCCGGTGAGGCGCAGCGCCAGGGCCCAGAGCAGGCCGGCGAGGGCGGCGTAGAGGAGGATTGCCGGCAGGCCCTGCCAGGCGGTCCAGCATCCCAGCGCGCCGAACAGCTTGACGTCGCCCCAGCCGAGGCCGTCGCGGTCGCGCAGGCGCCGGTACAAAAGGGCGATCAATCCCAGCGTGGCAGCGCCGGCAAGGCCCCCAATGGCATGGTCGAGGAGGGCATGGTCGAGGAGGGCATGGTCGAAGAGGGCCTGGCCGGCAAAGGCGCCGGGGTTGGCGAACCAGGCGACCGCCAGTCCTGCCGCAGCCAGGGGCAGGGTCAGCACGTCGGGTAACAGGAAATGACGGGCGTCGATGATGGCCAGCGTCAGCAGGGCCCAGCCGAGGCCGGCGCCGGCCCAGGCAAGCCAGCCCGGCAGGACGGCCAATGCCCAGGCGGCGATCACCAGGGCGGAGACCTCGACCAGCGGATAGAGCCAGGAGATCTCCGCCTTGCAGTGCCGGCACCGGCCGCGCCGGATCAGCCAGCTCAGCACCGGCACCAGATCGCGCGCCGCCAGGGTGTGGCCGCAGGACGGGCAGCGCGAGCGGCCGGCGATCACCGGCTCCCCGGCCGGCAGGCGGACGGCCAGCAGGCCGAGGAAGCTACCGATAAATGGCGCGGCCAGTAGCAGGAGCAGCCAGTGGAATTCAGTGAACGCGGTCATGGGATCGGAGCGAACCCGCCGGGTAAGGTTCCAGAATAGTGGCTGGCCATGGGAGTGCTGGGAGGTGCGTTCAAAGGACGCCTCAGACGGAATAGCAAAGCGTGACTATGCGTTGTTGATACAAGGTAGTGCCTGTCATGGGCGGGAGGATATGGTTTTTGGTCTTGGGTGCTGGCGAATTCGTTAACATTCGAAGGGTTTGTCGGGCGTGGGGCGATGCCGGGTCGTGGGATAACGGCCGGCCGGATGAGCCACGCAATCGGCGCTTTGGCGGCTGTATTGGCGGTCTCACGAAGATTTCAGTGATCGGTTGGCCTCCTGACAACCTGACCATCCGGCCGGCGATGATCGATTTACCCCTGTTGATCGCGGGTTGTATTATAGTGGCCGCTTGGCGTCCGTAAGGCGCTGTTGGCCGCAGCCAGGAGGAGCGGTTGCCGAAATCATCGCTCGCCGAAGAGCGCGAAGCCATTGAGCTGGCCTTGGGCCAGTCGCTGATCGCTGCCGGCAAGCTGGACGAACGTTCGTTGGAACGCGCCCGGCGCGTCGGCTCGGGCAATCGCCAGGGGCTGGCCCGGGTGCTGCCCAAGCTCGGCCTGGTTTCGGAACGCGATCTGGCCGAGGCCCTGGCCCGGCAGGCCGGCGTGCCGCTGGTCGGCGAGCGCGACTTTCCCGCCCTGCCCCTGCTGCATGGCAAGGTCGGGCTGCGCTTCCTGAAGGAATCCCGGGTTCTGCCCATGGCGGAAACCGATGAGGCTCTCATCCTGGCCATGGCCGACCCGTTCGATGCCTATGCGATCGACGCCATGCGGCTGGTGGCCGGCCGGACGGTCGAGACAAGGGTCGCCGTGCAATCCGAGTTGGAGACGGCGATCGAGCGTCTCTATGCCAATGGCGACGCGTCGGAGGCCGGCCCCGCCGAACCGGGCGATGGTGACGAATCGGTCGAATTCGACATCGAGCAGCTGCAGGACATGGCCAGCGAGGCGCCGGTCATCCGCATGGTCAACCGGATGATCGAGTCGGCGGTGGAGGCCGGCGCGTCGGATATCCATCTGGAACCGCGTGATGGCGGCCTCAGGGTGCGGATCTCGGTCGATGGCGCCCTGCGCGAGGTGGACTCGCCGCCGAACGGCTATCGCGCCGCCATCGTCTCCCGCATCAAGATCCTGGCCCGGCTGAACATTGCCCAACGGCAACTGCCCCAGGACGGCCGGATCAAGATGGCGGTGCGCGGCATCCCGGTCGATCTGCGCGTCGCCACCCTGCCGACGGTGCATGGCGAAAGCGTCGTTATGCGGATTTTGGACCGCGATGCGGTGGCGCTCGATTTCGAGACGCTGGGCATCGGCGGTCGCGACCTCAGCGACTGGCTCGGCGTGCTGGAGCGGCCGCACGGCCTGGTGCTGGTCACCGGCCCGACCGGCAGCGGCAAGACCACCACCCTCTACACATCGCTGCTGCACATCAATACGCCGGACAAGAAGGTGATCACCGTCGAGGACCCGGTGGAATACCAGCTTCCCGACATCGTCCAGGCGGAGGTGAAGCCGCAGATCGGGCTTGATTTCGCCCGGCTACTGCGCGCCCTGCTGCGGAACGCGCCGGACATCATGCTGGTCGGTGAGATTCGCGATCCGGAGACCGCCAAAACCGCCATCGAATTCGCTCTGACCGGCCATCTGGTGCTGTCGACGGTGCATACGAACAGCGCCGCCGCGGCGGTGCCGCGCCTTCTGGATATGGGGGTGGAGGAATATCTCCTGTCCTCCACTCTCAACGGCGCCGCAGGCCAGCGGCTGGTGCGGACCCTGTGCACCGCCTGCCGCGAACCCTATGCCGCCAGCTCGGAGATGATCCTGCGCCTCGGCCTGCGGCGTTACACCGAGGCATCGGAAATCCTCCTCTACCGGGCGCGGGGCTGTCCTGCCTGCGGCGGCGTCGGCTATCTCGGCCGGACCAGTATCCTGGAGACCATGGTGGTCGATGACACCATCCGGAAACTGATCCTCAACCGGGCCGATGCCAGCGCCCTGCAAGAGACCGCGGTGGCGAACGGCATGCGGGTGCTGTACGACAACGGCATGGAAAAGGCAGTGGCCGGCGTGACCTCGATCGAAGAGGTCCTGCAAGCGACCCGCGAAACCTAAACCGATGCCCCGATTTCGCTACAAGGCCGTCACCGCATCCGGTGAGATCGTCGAGGGCGAGATGGAGGCGGCTGGCCGGGCGGAGATCATCGACCGGCTGCAGAGCGATGGCGGCGTGCCGATCCGCGCCGAGGAAGTCAGCAGCCGCGCCGCTCGCCCGGCCAGCCGATTCAAGGGCTTTGCCGCCAGCCGCCGCCTGCGCGAAGCCGATCTGGTGATCCTGATCCGCGAGCTGTCGACCCTGATGCAGGCGAGGCTGCCGCTGGACCGGGCGCTGGCCATCCTGGCCGATGTGTCGGAGAGCGGGCCGCGCCAGGCCTTTACCCGGCGCGTGTTGGATCGGGTGCGGTCCGGCGCGACCTTGGCCGATGCACTGGAGGAAGGCGACCAGGCGCTTCCGGCCATCTTTTCCGGCATGGTCCGGTCCGGCGAGGCCGGCGGCCATCTGGAAACGGTGTTGGAGCAACTCGCCCAGACCCTGGAACATGCCCGGGCGCTGAAGGAGTACGTGGTTTCGTCGCTGATCTATCCGGCTTTCGTGCTGGTCACCGCCGTGGCGGCGCTGGTGCTGTTGCTGGTGGTCGTGCTGCCGGAATTTCGCCCGCTCTTTGAGCAGACCGGCGCGGAAATGCCGTTCTCGACCCAAATCATGCTGGCGATCGGCGAAGGGCTGCGGGCCTATGGCGCGGTGGTCGCGCTGGTGCTGGCGCTGTCCTTCCTGGTGCTCAAACGCTGGCTTGGCCAGGAGTCGGGGCGGTTGGCCTGGGATCGCTTTGTCTTATGGTTGCCGTTGTTTCGTGCCTTGGTGGTCAGGTTGGAGACGGCGCGGTTCACCCGCACGCTTGCGACATTGCTGGGCAATGGCCTGCCGTTGATGGAAGCGTTGCCGACCGCCATCGGGACTGTCGGCAACCGGTCCATGCGGCAGGCGCTGGGCGGATTGGCGCCGCGGCTGAAGCGCGGCGAACACCTCTCAGCCGCCCTCGAGGCGTGCGAGCCGATTCCGCCGTTGGCGGTGCGCATGATCCGGGTCGGAGAGGAAGGCGACCAGTTCGAGCAGATGCTGGTCAAGGTTGGGGAAATTTACGAGGACGAGGTCAAACGTGCGGTGCAACGGATGTTGGCGCTGCTGATTCCGGGGGTGACCCTGGGGCTCGGCGTGATCGTTGCCCTGATCGTCGGGTCGATGATGTCGGCGATCCTCGGCGCGTATGATCTTCCGATTTGAGCAGAGCTGATGAGGCAATCAGGCGATGAAGACCAGGCAGCGATGAAGACCGGGCAGGCGATGAAGACCAGGAGGGCAGAATGAGACGCGATGATCGTCGTTCGCGGCGGGAAGGCGGCTTTACGTTGATGGAGCTGTTGGTGGTCATGGCCATCATCGGCCTGTTGGCGGTTCTGGTGGCGCCGCGGGTGATCCAGTATCTCAGCGGCGCGAAGGTGGATACCGCCACGGTCCAGATCGACCGGCTGTCGGGTGTGCTGGACCTCTACCGTTTGGAGATCGGGCAATACCCATCCCAGGGGGACGGGCTGACCGTGCTGGTCGAGCGGCCGGCGAATGTCAGCAATTGGAACGGTCCCTACATCCGCAACGACAAGTCGCTGACCGATCCCTGGGGCAACCCCTATCTCTACCGATATCCGGGCGAACAGGGCGAATTCGACCTGTACACCCTGGGTGCCGATGGGCGCGAAGGTGGCGACGGTGAGAATCAGGACATCACCAGCTGGTAGCCGCGGCCGCACGGCCGGGTTCACCCTGGTCGAATTGCTGGTCGTCCTGCTGATCATGGGGTTGATGGCCTCGATCGCGGCGCCCTATTTCGGGCGCCTGGCGCCACGGCTCGAGGCCAAGGCGACGGCGCGGCAGGTCGTGTCCCTGCTACGTTCGGCGCGCGGCGTGGCGATCCGGGACAACCGCGAGGTGGCGGTGGTGGTGGATCTGGACGATCGCACCCTGACCATCGAGTCCGGGCGCGGCATGACGATCGATAGCGGGCTTGGTTTGCAACTGTTTACCGGCACCGCCGAGCTCATCGATGATGGCAGTGGCCGAATCCGCTTCTATCCCGATGGCACCTCGACCGGCGGCCGCGTGACCATTACAGATCCTGGGAGCGATCCGGAGAGCGATTCCGGCCGCGACTTCGATGTGCGCATCGACTGGCTGACCGGCCGGGTGGCGGTCGATGGCTGAGTTGGCTCGCGCCGTTTCCCGACGCGCCGAGCGGGGCTTCACCCTGCTGGAGGTGCTGGTCGCCTTTGCCATTCTGGCGGTGTCGTTGGGCGGGCTGCTGGTCGCGTTCTCCGACGGGCTGAGAATGACCGACCGGTCGGTCACGATTTCCACCGCCACGCTGCAGGCGCAATCGCTGATGGAGGAGGTTGGCCAATCGATCCCGGTGCGCCCGGGCCAGGTAACCGGAGTGCTGGAGAATGGGACACGCTGGACGGTGTCGGTCGAGCCGATCGACATTGGCGAGAGCGCTCCGGCGGCCGTGATCCGAAGCCTGTTCGCCTTTCGCGTCGACGTGACGGTTGAATGGGATGCCGGTCGCACGATGACCCTGACGAGCATAAGGCTGGCGCCGAATGATGTCTGACGCCCGTCGCACTGGCCGCCAATTCGGCTTCACTCTGGTCGAATTGCTGGTCGCCATGGCCTTGCTCGGCCTGATTTCGGTGTTGTTGTTCGGCGGCATCCGGTTCGGTGCGCGAAGTTGGGAAGCGGGTCATGAGCGGCTGGAGCAGATCAACGAGGTCGAGATTGCGCAGGCGGTTCTGCGACGGCTTGTGGGCAGGGCGCGTGAGGTAACGCTGTTCGATGCGAACCGCAGTCGGGATGCTGTGCCGTTCTACGGCCGGCGGGATGAGATCTTTTTTGCCGCGCCATTGCCGGCGCATCGTGGGATCGGCGGCGCCTATGGGTTTGCATTGCGGCTCTCCCGGCATGTGGATGGCGAGGATTTGACGCTGGCTTGGCGCCTGCAGCGACCCGAGACCCCGCCATCGGCACCGGAAGACTACGAAGACCAGACCGTCCTGATGTCCGATGTTCGCGATCTGACCATCACGTATTATGGTGCGCGCGAAGAGGGCCGCGCGCCGGATTGGATGGAGACATGGGACGGCACCAATGGCCTGCCGCAGTTGGTCCGCGTGAGCGTGGAGTTCGACGTGGATGACGGCCGGTACTGGCCACCCCTGACCATCGCGCCGGCGCTTGCCTCCACGGCCGCGAGGCAGAATCGATGAGCAGCACGACCGAGTTTGGCGGGGTTACCTCGATCAGGTCACTGCCCGGCGCAATCGCCGGATTCTTCAGATGGTGGGGCCGTGAGCTTGCGGCGTGCGTGCCCTTGTGGCTGCGGTCGGCCCTCCGCCGCCGATCCGGGACTCTGATCGTCATTCTCGAGTCGGGCGAAGCCATTCTGCGGTTCCGCAAGCCGGGCGGCATGACGGATATCGGCCGTGTCCCGTTCGACCCGCTGGCGCCGGCCGCCGCGCGCGGCGCGATCACCGGGCTCGTCTCGAAATTTCGCCGGAGGGCCGGGCACATTGTCCTTGTCCTGTCGGATGACCAGATACTGCGCCGGACCATAGAGCTGCCCTTGGCGGCACGGGAAAACCTGCGCGAAGTGGTGTCGTTCGAGATGGACCGATACACCCCGTTCGCCGCCGAAGACGTGATGTTCGATGTGCGGCCCCTGTCCGCCGACACGGAGGCGCAAACTCTCAGCGTCGATCTGGCGGCGGCACCGAGGGCAGCCGTGGCCACGCTGGAAGCAGTTGTCGAGGCGTGGGGGCTAGTCGCCGATACGGTCTGCTTCGCGGATGAGCGGGATGCCGATACACCGGAGGCCGGTTTCGTGTTTCGCCGACCGGAAGTGCGGCGCGGCGGTTTCATGGGCCGGCTGGCGGCAGTTCTATGGGTTTGCGCCGGGTTGTTGGCGGCCATTCTCGTGATCTTACCCATGCAGCGCCAGCAGGCGACGCTTGCGAGATACGAGGCGCTACTCGACGCCCGTCGGACCGAGGCCGCTGCCGTTGAAGTTTTGCGCCGGAGGGTTGCCGAGACCGCCGGTATCTCCGACCTGCTGGTCCAGCGCAAGGCGTCACATCCGGCGGCGGTCGCGCTGTTGAACGAGATCACGCGATTGCTGCCCGACGATACATGGCTCCTTCAAATCCGTGTCTTTGACGATCAACTGACCATGGCCGGTTATTCGGGCGCGGCATCGGCCCTGATCCCAATTCTTGAAGCATCGGAGCTGTTCGCCGAAGTGCGGTTCGAGGCGCCGGTGACACTGGATGGCCGGATCGGGCTTGAACGTTTCAACCTGTCTGCCGAGATCGCCCTGGATCCGGAGGGCGGCACATGATCCTGCCAATTTGGGTCGGCCGCGTCGCAGCGATCGCATTGCTGCTGGTCTCGTTGGCTGCGATCCATTTTCTGGCGCTGGCGCCGCTGCTGGACGGCTATCGGCGGGACGCCGAAGCGATCGTCGAGACCCGCGGATTGCTGGCACGTTTCGACCGCCAGGCCGCGGCGCGACCGAGCCTTGAGGAAAGGCTGGAATCGTTGCGCACCCTGGTGGCGCAGCGCGGGCATTATCTGGAGGACGGCACCTATGCGGTCGCGGCCGCGTCGCTTCAGAACAATGTGAAGGCGATCGTCGAGGGCCAGGGCGGTGAGTTGCAGAGCATTCAGACCATGCCATCGCCGGCCAATGACGAAAGCCGGAAGGTGGCCATCCGGGTGCAATCGATGATGAGCGTCGAGCCGCTGCTCCACACGATCCATCAGCTGGAGTCCGGCGCGCCCTATCTGTTCATCGACAATCTGGAAATCCAGGGCCGGCTTAGCCGCCAAGCACGGCGGGGGGACGCCGAAGAGGAGACCGAATTGCTGGTCTGGTTCGATCTGTTCGGATTTCTGCCGCCGGTGATGGAATAGGGTGGCGCGGATGAGGGTCGATAGACAAGACACCGGCGCCCGGAATCGGCGCGAGATATCGCGCGGGGATCGGTCATGAGCGGGCGGAATGGCATTCTCGGCGGCCCGGTTCTGCCGGCGTTGCTTTGCCTTGCACTGGGTGCGGCCGTGTATCAGCAGTTCAATCGGACGCCGGACATACCCGTCGAAACCGGCGTTACGCCGACCGCTGGCGCACCAGCCGTGGTGACCGTGTCCGACCCGTTCGTCCTGCCACCGGTCGCCGCCTATTCGGAGATCGTCGAACGGCCCGTATTTTCTCCCGCTCGCCGCTTGCTATTCGACTTCGAATTGGAAGCCGAAACCGACGAAGTCGCGCCGTCGCGGTCTGGGTCGCTCGAATTGGAGGTCGTGGGTATCATCACCGGTCCGCGCGAGTTGGCGCTGCTGCGGTCCGCATCCGGTGGCAGGCTGCGGCCCATGGCCGAAGGCGACGAGCTGTCCGGCTGGACGCTGGTCGATATCAAACCGTTTCGTCTGGTTTTCCGGCGCGATGGCGACGAGCAGATATTCGAGATCGAATATCGTGAGGAGTGACATTGCCCGAACATTGCCCCTGTCTGGCCGCTTTACGGATGGAACATCCAGGTGACTCAAGTTTTTGTATACCGGGCCTACCGTGCCCGCCTACCATCCGGTCAAATGGAGTGCGCTACGCGTCATCCAAGTAGGGCGAGCGACGAGATTAATATGGGTGGGGGCGACACGGCTCGGCATTGGCCGAAGGCGACGAGGGGTATTGTCTGTGCCCTGGCGGTATCTTGGCTGCTGTCCGGATGCGTGCCGTTGGACGACCGCCGGTCCAATCTGCCGCCCTTTACCGGCGTCGGCATAACGAACTCCGCGGATCGGCCCACCGGTGCCCCGACCAGGCTTACCGAGGGCGTGCAGCCCGAGGCAGCTTCAACTGGGGCGGGCGGCGCGGTATTGCAAAATGCCGAGCTGTATCGCGGGACCGGACAGCTCGTTTCGCCACAGTCGCCGAGCGGGCCGCCGGTTGCCGTAGCCGCGAATGGCGGCGTCACGCTCAACTTCGTTAACGCCGAGATCGCCGATGTCGTGGCCGCGATCCTCGGTGAAACGCTGGGGATGAACTACGAAATCGATCCCCGCGTTCAGGGGACCGTGACGGTGCGCACGGCGCGGCCGGTGCCCCGTGATGCCGTCATTCCGACGCTGGAGGATATCCTTGCCGCGCGCGGTGCTGCGCTGGTGCGGTCCGGAACGATAAACCGCGTATTGCCGATCGACGCCGCCGCCGCGACCATTGGCACGGCAAGCTTCAGGGGCGACGCCGGTCGGATCGACCAAGGTTTCGGCCTGTATTTCTTCCCGCTTGAATACACCTTCGCCGACTCGCTTCGGGGCGTGCTTGAGGCATTTGTGCCGCCGGGCCGAGTTCTGCATTCCGATGCCGAGCGCAATCTGTTGATTTTCACCGGCACGTCGGTCGAGGCGCGGGATCTGGAATCGTTGATCGGCACCTTCGATGTCGACCGCATGGCGGGGATGTCATTCGGTCTTTATCCGGTGCGCTTTGCCGATCTCCCATCGCTCATATCAGAACTGCGGACGATATTCGGCGCCGGAGGTGAGGGCGCCACTTCGGGTGTCATCCGTTTCTTGCGCATCGAGCGGTTGAACGCGGTACTGGCGGTGTCGTCGCAGCCGGCCCATCTGGACGATATTCAGACCTGGATCACGCGCCTGGATCGAGGCGAGGAAGGTGTCGGCAACCGGATCTATGTCTACCGGGTGCAAAATGGCCGCGCTGCCGATTTGGCCGATGTGCTCGGCCAGCTCTTCGCAACACCCGGCGGGTCTTCCGCACAACAGCGCGACCGGCTGGCGCCTGGGCTGGAACCGGTGGAACTAACGCTGGAACCAGGCGCGGCACGCTCACTTATCGATGAATCCCAAGCGCGTGCTGACGGCTTAAGCGATGGCGGTGACAGCGCCGCATCGGTAATCACGATTACGGAGGGGGTCGGACCCGGCATCGCCGTTTCGGGTGCCACGGGAGATATCCGGATCGTCGCCGATGAGCGCAACAACGCGCTGTTGGTCTGGTCGACCCCGGCCCAGTACCGGATGATCCTATCGACCATCCGCGAGCTCGACGTCATCCCGTTGCAGACGCTGATCGAGGCCACCATCGTGGAGGTGACCCTCCGCGACAATCTGCAATACGGCCTGCAATGGTTCTTCAGGGCCGGCAACAACAGCTTCACATTCAGCGATGCCGCAAGCGGCGCCGTTGCCTCTTCATTTCCCGGCTTCTCGTATGCTCTGTCGACCAGCGATGTTCAGGTAGTGTTGAATGCGTTGACGGAGATCACCGACGTCAAGGTCATCTCCTCGCCTCAACTGCTGGTGCTCGACAATGAGGCCGCCCGCTTACAGATCGGCGATGAGGTGCCGATTGCGGTGCAGTCGTCCCAGTCCACCGTCAACCCGAACGCGGACCTCATCACGACCATCGAGTATCGCGACACGGGCGTGATCCTGGAAGTGACCCCGCGGGTGAATACTGGCGGCCTTGTGGTGCTGGAGATCGTTCAGGAAGTCAGTTCAGTCTCCGAGACGGCTTCTTCCACCGGCAATTCGCCAATCATCTCGCAACGGCGCTTCGAGAGTACGGTCGCGGTTCAGGGCGGCGAGACCATCGCCTTGGGCGGTCTGATCCAGGATACCCGGACGGATAGTGTTAGCGGTATCCCGCTGCTGTCGGATATCCCGGTGCTGGGCAATCTGTTCAAGACCACATCCAACCGTATCGACCGGACCGAGTTGTTGGTCCTGCTTACGCCGCGGGTCGTCCGCGATTTGCAGGATGCGCGCGATGTGACGACGGAGTTGCGGGATCGCTTGACCGGGCTTGACGTGCTGACAGGTGGAGAGCCCGAGTGATGAGTCCGCAGCCCATCCGCCAAGTGTGGTTGGGAAGACGGCCCCGGGGGCTCTCCGGGGCTTCGGCGCAACGCGGCATCGCTCTGATCGCGGTGCTCTGGGGAATTGCCATCCTGTCGATCATCGCTGCCGCATTTCTTGCGGAGACGCGCAGCCAAGGCAGGATCGCCGGCAACCTGCTGGAGAACGCCAAGGCGCAGGCTTTGGCCGATGCCGGGGTTTACCGCGCCATCGCCGGTATCCTGTCGATCGATCCGGCCATGGCCTGGCGCTCGGACGGCACCGCCTATCCGTTGGTTCTCGGCGAGGGCAGCGTGTTGATCACGGTTGTCGACGAGGGCGGAAAGGTCGACATCAACCGCGCCCAGGACCGGTTGTTCAATGGATTGTTCACGGTGCTGGGTATACCGGAGGACGAGTCCGCGGCATTGATCGATGCGATCCGCGATTTTGCCGACCGGGACGACAATCGCCGTCCGGCCGGGGCTGAGGATAGCGACTACATCGACGCCGGGCTGGAGTGGGGCGCCAAGGACGCGCCTTTCGAGTCGGTTGAGGAACTGCAGCAGGTGCTCGGGTTCTCCCGGCCAATCTACGATCGGCTGGCGCCCTTCCTGACGGTCTATTCCGGCCGTGCCCAGGTCAATCCGGTGGTGGCGCCGCGGGAGGTGCTGCTGGCGATGCCGGGGCTCGGCGAAGAGCAGGTCGATGCCTTGCTGGCGCGCCGGAATGCGGAAGACGAGGTGCGGGTCCGATCGGTGGGGACGGCATTTACCGTCCGCGCCGATGCGAGAACGGCCGGCGGCGGGCGGTTTGTCCGCGAGGCAGTGGTTCAGCGCACCGCCGACCGCCAGAACCCCTATGTGATCCGCGAATGGCGGCAGTATTGGAGCGTCTCGGCCGCGGAGGCCGGCGCGGGATAGGCTGGCGGCCCAGTCAGCAATTGCCGACCGGCACGCCATTTACGAACGAACAATTGCCGTCGCTCATATAGGTTCCGAACGGCCCTCGATCGAGGGCCCCGGAGTAGCTCGTGCCTCCGCCATTGGCATTCGCGCCAACCCGGCCGCGCGGTGTCGGATCGCCCGCATAGCCCCAAATGCCGGTCGTCGTGTTGACCCAATAGGCGCCGTTGGGTACGTAGCCGCCGTTGAGTTGATCCAGCACATAGAGCTGCTCAGGAGAGAGCAGTTCACCGTTGATGACGACATATCGCTGCTGCGCCAGCGATGGGGCTGCTGCGAGGGCGACCGCAAGGGCCAACAGCAATGCGGCCAAGAGGCTGGTGAAGCCTGAATTTGCTGAGAATGACATGGTCGGTATCTCCCTTGCAGCCTGATGCCGGAGTTCGGCCACCGAAGAAGGCCGGCCGGAGATCACCGTCCCTACCTTGGGTGTCGAATGCCGCAGGGAATATGATGGTTGTCACAAGGAGATCACCGTCGGGCGAAGCTCCGAATTCGATCGTCAGCATTAACGGAGTTTTTAAGGATAATGCCGATGATTGCCCCTAGAGCACGATGAGATGAGGTCACATGACCTCATCTCATCGTGCTCTAGATCATTGAAATAGATCGGGATGATTTGAAGTCGAGTCGACTTCAAATCATCCCGATCTAGCGGCACCCGCCGCCGCTCTGAAGGGGAACTCGATATGAATGCGCCAGCCAATATCGCCCGCCGTCCGGATGGGACGGTTGCTACCGAGCACTATGCCAAATTCAGCCGGACCCATCGCAGCCAGTTTGTCGCTGGAGCCGTGCGGTCCATTATACAGGCCGTGATCCGCAGCTTGGCCAGCCGCGCAGGGGCTGCCCAGCACGGGCATCTATCGAAAGCCGCGACGACAGCCTCTCGCTAGAACGGGCGCTGTACGGGCCGGCTACTCCGCCGGCCCCGCCCCCGCCTGTTCCTGGACCATCTCGCCGATAGCCTCCGCGGCGGCGCCGGCAACGGCGGCATCGGAGTCCGCATGGGTTTCGACACGGACGGTAACGCCGCGATTGGCGAATTCGATGCCGTTGGCCTCGAAGGCGTCGCGGATGCGCTGATAGGCTTCCTTGCGGATGACGAATTGGGTGCCGGGCTTCGACATGAACTTGACGCCGATGATCAGCGCGTTGTCGTCGATCTGGCGCACGCCCTGGGATTTCAGCGGCTCCAGGAAATCCTCGCCGAAGATCGGATCCTGGCTCATCTCGGCACCGATGCGTTTCACCAGCTTTTTCACCAGATTGATGTCGGTGTCGTGCGGCACTCGGAAATTCAGCTTCATGATGACCCAGTCGCGGCTGTAATTGGTCAGCGACTGCATCTGGCCGAAGGGCAGCGTATGCACCGCGCCGCGATGATGGCGCAGCTTCAGCGAGCGGATCGAGATGCTCTCCACGGTGCCGCGCAATTCCCCGACCTCGATATAGTCTCCGACACTGAACGCATCGTCGATCAGGAAGAACACGCCGGCGACGATATCGGTGACCAGCGATTGCGCACCCAGCCCGATCGCCAGGCCGACTACGCCCGCGCCGGCCAGGAGTGGGCCGATCTCAATTCCCAGGGATGACAGCACGATCAGGGAGATCATCACCAGCAGCACGACCAGGATGAACTTGCGCAGCAGCGGCAGCAGCGTCGCCATGCGCTTGGCTTCGGTCGAGGCGTCGTCCCGGCTGGCCTCGGCCAGCTTCCGGTCGACCAGGGTGCGGAACAACTGCCAGCCGATATAGCTGGCCAGCACGATGAACGAACTCTCGAACAGCACCCGGGCGGTGGCGGCGCCGAATCCGGTCTGCTGGGTCGGGTCGAAACCCCAAAGCCGCGCCGTCAGCCCGGCCGCGACGATCACCAGGATGATCCAGACGCCGCGCATCAGCGCCGTCAGGTTGACCGGCTGTGCTGGCGGCAGGCTTGGCGTCGGGCCGCCCTCGCCGTCACTGGCGGATGCCGTCGCCATGGCCGGTTCGGGCGGCTCGGTGAAGAAGCGTTGCAGCAGCCGGCCGGCGAAATGGGCCAATACCGGGACCAGCACGACGATTGCCAGGCTTGCCATGCCCTGCGGGGTCACATTGTCGTTGCCACGGATCTCCGCGTCGCTGGCGACCATCCAAAGCCCGATGACATAGGCGGTGCCCGCAACGGGCCACAGCCCGGCGATCTGGGTAGCCTGCGACCCGCCGCCAAAACTCTGGGTCAGCGCCGCGGCAACCGGCGTGCGATTGCTCCAGATCAGGACGATCAGATAGCCGCAGAACAGAGCGCCCAGCAGCATGCCGGTTGCGACCTGTGCATCACGCGGCAGGCCAAGAATGGCCAGCAGGGTGGTCAGGAAATTCAACGCCAGCATGGACCCGAAGACCAGCACGACGATCCGGTACACGCGGCGGGCGCCGGCATCCGATAGCGGTACCAGCCGCAGCGGCGGTGCCGCCGGCGCGAAGATCGTCCGCGACACTTTGGCTGCCAGCAGGGTGCCGGCGGTGGCGACCAACAGGGCTTCCAGGATAAGCGGCGCCCGTGGCTCGGTTGGCGATAGCACCAGATACAGCGCGACGATCGCCAGGCAGAATGCGCCGATCTCGACCAGATCGATCACCATCACCGCGGCGCAACGGCCCATGGTCTGGCCGAAACTGCCGCATCTATGGTTCATCAGGTTACTGCAGGTGTTGCTGAGCGCGCGTCTGGTCGCCAGCATCGCCAGCGCGCCGACCAGGATATGGCCCGCCAGGATCAGAAACAGCACAACCGGGTCCCTGGGCTCGCCATCGGGACCAATCGGATACAGCGCCGCGTGCAAGAGGACCGGCAACTCGCGAAAGGCCTGGCCGATGTCGGTGGCCCGACGTTTGTGCTGTTCCAGCAGGGTTTCCCCGGCCACCGCCGATTGCTCGGCTTCCATCTGGTTGAGCACCGATTGGCGAAGGGCGGCGCGGGCTTGGCTGTCATCCAAAACCGCCAGGATCGAGTCGATCTGTGCGGGCGCCAGCGGCCTCGGCTGGTCTTCCAGCAGTTGTTCGAAAGTCGGTGTTGCGGAGGGTTCCTGATCGCCCGCTATTAAGGGCATCTGTGCCACCGCCGGCGCCGCTGTCAGCAATCCGAGGACCAACCAGAGAAGGCC
This sequence comes from Inquilinaceae bacterium, assembly GCA_965237625.1. Taxonomy (GTDB): domain Bacteria; phylum Pseudomonadota; class Alphaproteobacteria; order DSM-16000; family Inquilinaceae; genus JABDIP01. Next base: position 298,481 of record CBDEGD010000014.1, on the reverse strand, counting down.
GGCCATGCGGTTTCTACGTTGCCGTTGCTGGGTTACTCCTGTCATTTTCCCGCGCCCCTGCCGCATCATTCCGATACTGGAATTTCAAGGATTGGACCACGACCCGGACATCGCGGCAAGGCGTCCAGCGTTGTACACCCTCGGGTTGTGAGCCGACTCACGGTTGACAGCCGAGCCGGCTGTGCCGAGAGTTTCATCGAATGGCGGGAGCAGTCCGCCTTCTGGAATTGGGAGGCAATGTACCCGATGAGGCCGGATCCAGGATGGCGACGGGCGGTTCGGCGGTTTGGCGCGGTATGCGCCCTATGGACGTCGATGGCGTTGGCGGGCCACACCGCAGTGGCAAACGACTTTCCGACCGCTGCCAGGGTCGATTATGTGATCGGCTGCATGGCGGCCAATGGCCAGAACCAGATCGTCATGGCGAAATGCGCCTGCAGCGTCGATTACATCGCCTCGCAAATGTCCTATGCGGACTATGTCGAGATCGAGACCATCAAGCGCATGCGGCTGGTTCCGGGGGAGCGCGCCGGGGTATTCCGCGACGTCCCGCAGACTCGCGACGCGCTTGACCACTTCCAGATGCTGCAGGTGGAGGCCGACCTTCAGTGCTTCTGAACGCCGGCGCCCGGCCCATCAGGTCGCTGGCGACGGAGAGACCGGCCAGCTTTCCCGGAAAATGTTCTCCTCGCTGTCGACGATCTCCACATCGATGACCCCTTCGCCTTCGGGGATGAAGGAGAAATGGAAGCTGGGGTCCTCGCTCATGGAGATATCGGCCTCGATATCCAGCACGGTCTCGCCGCCATAGCTCACGCGCACGGTGTGGATGTAGTGCGGCGGCACGTAGTTGCGGGTGACCTGGTCGAACTGCATGCCGGTATTGTTGGGGTGGCTGATCAGCAGCTGCGCGGTGATCGGTGTCTGGTCGACGACGCTTTCGGGCAGGTTGAAGCGCATGTTGCCCAGGCGCGATGCCGCTACCTCAGGGTCCTTCATGGCCGGCGCGGAACACCCGCCGGCGGCCTTGACATAGGCTCTCGTCATGATCGCGCTGCCGTCGCTCAACTCGGCGACCGCATGGATGTAGGTGTATTCGTTGACCCGGACCCGGGTCGTCAGGTCGGCGATCGAAATGTCCTGGCCGAACTCGAACTTGCCGACCATCGGCACCGGATTGTCGTCCACCAGAAGCCACATGCGGTCGACCGCCAACTCTTCGCTTTGCGGGAATGTGGCGGTGACCCTGATCGGGACGATGGCCGCGTCATGGGCACGATACGGCGCCTCCATGGTCAGCATGTCCGGGCGATCGACGATGGTGCGATCCGGGAAATAGATTTCGGCGAGTTCCGCCCAGCGCGCTTCGTCTTCGGCGGATTGCGCCATCGCGACCCCGGACACCGCGACCAAAGCGGCACCGATCAGCACGCGCCCGGTCGACCGGCGCAGATTTGACGAAACGTCAGACATCCTCAATTCCTCCAAAAGCTCTCGAACGGTCCTGCCTCCTCATTCCCATTCGAGCTCCGCAAAAGCCGCCGTTACATTGCGGCTGTGATACTCATCGAACAGCAGCCATTTGCCGGCCGCGTCACGGCCGACATCGGCGACCGCCTGCTGGATCGTGCCACGGCCCCGCTGCAGGGCCCGGATCTCGGTCACGAGATCCTCCAGATATCCCCGTTGCGGCGCCATGGCGTCGGGCCACGGCGCGGAGACCGGCCCATGACCGGGCACCACCCGCTCCGCCGGAAGCGCGGCAAGCCGATCCATCACCTCCAGCCATCTTAGCACACTGCCGTCCACGATCGGGATATGGTTAAGACTGACCAGATCGCCGGCGAACAGAGTCCCCGTCATCTGGTCGAATACGGTGACGTCGTTGTTCGTATGGGCGGTCTGATAGGCCACGACCTCCAGGACCCGGCCGCCCAAGTCAAGTTCGACACGCTCGCTGACCGGTACATCCGTCGGCAGCATGATGACGCGGCGTGCCTCCTCCGGCCCGACGAACTCTTCAAAGCTGGCCAGATAGGTGTCGGCCCGGGACATCAGCGCGCTTTGCAGCCTCGCATGGGCGACCAGTTCCGGCTTGTCGTCGCGGAAGGCGCCGTTGCCGAACACATGGTCGAAATGCACATGGGTGTTGATCAGGTACCGGATCGGCAGGTCCGAGCGCTGGCGAATCGCGGCCAATAGCCGTTCGCCGGTCGTCGGGCTGCCGCCGCTGTCGATCACGGCGACCGCATCGGCTCCGATCACGAAGCCGATATTGGCGATATCACCGTTGTTGGTGCGGCTGGGCGCCTGCTCGGCGCCATGATGAGCGAACACGCCGGGTGCGATTTCCTCAACGGCGATCGGCTCGGCCCCGCTATCCATGGCAGTCGATGCGACGGTTCCGCCGAACAGAGCGGCAATGGCCATTGTGATGGCGGCCAACGGGCCTCGGCGACGACTCGCGATTGGGGGTGTTCCACGGGGGTGCATCAGGGCTTGATGATACCGTGTTTGCATGCCGGCGACAAACCTGCCCTCTTCGGGGCCAAACTCTTGCATTCAAAGGGTTTTGCCCAGGCGGAATGCTTGGTTATCATGGGCACAAGCAATGCGGTCGCGGCGTCTGCGATCACACGAAAAAAAGGAGGAGGAATGGCGACAAGGTCCCAGTTCGGGCCAAGACGTCCGTTTGGTTTTCTGATCGGCGCATTTGTGCTGTCGCTTCTGCATGCCGCTCATCCCGGCTTGGCCGTTGCTCAGACGGGCGGCGATGAGCAGACAGTCGTAATCGGCTATCTGACCCAGGAACAAGAACCGCCGATCCCGCTGTCTTTTCTCGACCCGATCCTGACCGACGAAGGGGTTCAGGGCGCCCGGCTGGCGCTGGCCGACAACATCTCCACCGGCCGGTTCATGGGCCAGGACTTCGAACTGCGTGAGTTCATCGTGCCCGAGAACGGCGATTTGTCCGCCGCTTTCGAAGAGGTGGCGGCAGACGGCGTTCGTATGCTGATGGCCGATCTGCCGGCCGACGATCTTTTGACCATTGCCGATCATCCGCTCGCCACCGATATGCTTCTGTTCAATACACGGGCGCGGGATGACCGGCTGCGCCATGACGATTGTCGCGCCAACGTTCTGCACACCATCCCCAGCCGGGCGATGCTGGCCGATGGCTTGGCGCAGTATTTGGTCGTCAAGGGGTGGACGGACTGGTTCCTGGTCGTCGGACAGCATCAGCCCGATCGCGACTTCGCCGAGGCGATCCGCCGGGCGGCGGCGCGGTACCGGGCCGAGATCGTCGAGGAGCGGGAATGGACCTACCAGGCCGGCAACGCCCGCGTCGATACCGGCCATGTCACCTTGCAGCGCACCGTTCCGGCGTTCTCCCAGGTCGGCGACCACGACGTGGTCATCGTCGCCGATGAAATGAACGAGTTCGGCGAGTATTTCGCCCACCGGACCTTTCTGCCGCGGCCGGTGATGGGAACCCAGGGGCTGGTGCCCACCGCCTGGAGCCGGGTGTTCGAGCAATGGGGCGGCACCCAGCTCCAGAAGCGCTTCACCCGTCAGGCCGGGCGCTGGATGACCGAGCGCGACTATGCCGCCTGGATGGCCGTCCGCGCGGTCGGCGAGGCGGCGACCCGGACCGGCTCGGTCGCGCCAGCCGATATCACCGCCTATATCCGCAGCCCGGAATTCGAGCTGGCGGCGTTCAAGGGCCAGGGGCTGACCTTCCGTGACTGGGACGGTCAACTGCGGCAGCCGATACTGCTGGCCGGACCGCGCATATTGGTCTCGGTGTCGCCGCAGGAAGGCTTTCTGCACCGGTTTTCCGAACTCGACACTCTTGGCGATGATCGCCAGGAGAGCCGATGCGCAATGTGATGATCTGATGATGTGGAAATACCGCCCGGCCCGCCGGTCGAAAATAGGGAGGAGCACGATATGAAAGCGCTTTGGATCGCAGGAGCGGCCGCCCTTGGTCTGGCCGGGCCGTTCGGATCGGCGGCAGCGGAAACGATCTATGTCTCCAATGAGCGGGACAACACGATTTCGGTGATCGATGGCGGTACGCTGGAACTGGTCGATACCATCGCGGTCGGCCGCCGCCCGCGCGGGATCACCTTTAACCTGGAGCAATCCTTGCTGTTCGTCTGCGTCGGCGACAGCGACCGGATCGATGTCATCGACCTGGCCACCAATACGGTGGTCGGCCGCCTGCCCTCCGGGCCCGATCCGGAGCTTTTCGTGCTGCACCCCAATGGCGAGACGCTCTACGTCGCCAATGAGGATGACAATCTGGTGTCGGTGGTGGACATCGAATCCCGGCGCGTGGTCGGCGAGATCGAGGTCGGCGTCGAGCCGGAAGGCATGGGCATCAGCCCGGACGGCAAGCTGCTGGTCAATACCTCCGAGACCACCAACATGGCCCATTTCATCGATACCGAGACGTTCGAGATCGTCGACAATGTGCTCGTCGATAGCCGGCCGCGGGTGGCCCAGTTCAACAACGATGGAAGCCGAGTCTGGGTGTCGTCGGAAATTGGCGGCACCGTTGCCGTGATCGATACCGAGAGCCGGGAGATCATCGCCAAGATCGAATTCGAGGTGCAGGGCGTGCCACGGGAGTCGATCCAGCCGGTCGGCATCGTGCTGACGGCGGATGGGTCGAAGGTGTTCGTCGCGCTCGGCCCGTCAAACCGGGTGGCGCAGATCGACCAGCAGACCATGGAGGTGGAGCACTATCATCTGGTCGGGCAGCGGGTGTGGAACCTCGCTTTGTCGCCGGATGAGTCACGGCTCTACACGACGAACGGGGTCAGCAGCGACGTTTCGGTGATCGATCTGGACGAGGGCCGGGTCATCAAGACCGTCGGTGTCGGCCGGCTGCCCTGGGGCGTGGTGGTCCGTCCGTGACAGGCTGTCCGACCAGGGTGCCTGCCTGTGCGCCCGTATCAGTCGGCCAGGATTCGGTTCCGCATCAGCCAGCCGATACCATGGGACCAGGCGCGGTCGTTGTCGCCACGGATATCGGCCAGGGCGGTCTCGGTGATCGCGCCGGTCTCGGCGTTTCGCACCGTGATCTGGATGGTCAGGATCAGTGTGCTGACCTTCCGGATCAGGCCGGTGGCATAGACGGTTGCCCCGTATTCCCGGGCGATGGCGGCTTCGCAACCGTTACAGCCGTAGATGTACCCCAACGCCGTGATCCGGTCCGCCGCAGGCCTCAGATCGACCAGTTCATAATCCGGCGAAGCGGCAAAAAGCGCGCGCAGCTCGTCGCTGATACGGTGAAGCCGATCCGGCAGTTCGGGCTTCTCGCCTTCGCCGCTGGTGTCCTGAATTTCCATGTCGAAGACTGCGATCTGCTCCGCCGCGATTGCACCACCGGGGAAGATGGCAAGGGCGGCGGCCACCAGGATTATCGCCGCTCGGCGGCCCGGACCCTGAAGGCCGCGGCGGCGGGGGTCGTTGGCATATTCATGGTGACGGCGAGCATTGGCGCCGCTGGCCAGCCGGCGCAGGACCCAGATTGGCCATGCATACAGCGGCTGGTGCCGTCTCTGTCGGCGGGGCAGATCTGGCGCGGCCCGCCGATCGACGGGATTGGCGGGCAATGGTCCGACGATCCCGATATCGCGTCGCTGGTCACCGCCGTGACCTCCAGGCGGGTCTCGATCGACGAGGCGGTGCTCCGCACGGAAGAATTCGCCAATGGCCTGGATGCCGGTCAGGCCGAACGGCTGACCAGCCTCTTTGCCGGTATCTTCCAGCGGATAGACGAATCCCGGACCAACTCGATCACTGCCATCAAACGATACGCGCGGGCGCAGCGCGGCATGGTCGACGCCATGTCGGCAGAACTGGCGGAACTGGAAGAGCTGCGCCAGGAACCGGAGAAGAACGTCGGGCGGATCGAAGAATTGTCGGGGAGTATCGAAATCAATCGCCGCATCTTCGCCGACCGTCACCGGGCGCTGCGGCCGCTTTGCGAGCAGCCGGTCCTGATGGAAGAACGGCTGGGCGCCCTGGCGCGGGCGATCATGGCGCATCTCGGCTGACGGCATCGGCCTGAGGCCCCTCATTCCAACCCCCTCACTCCAGGGGAGGCTCCGGCTCGACCGGCTCTAACTTGAAACCGGCCGCCTTCCAACCCTCCGTGCCTTCGGGGTACCAGAAAAGACTGTCGTAACCCCAGTCGGCCGCGCGCTTGGCGGCGTTCCAGGACATCCAGCAATTCGGCTCGCAGAAGATCACCAGCCGGACGCCCGGCATTTCCGTGGTCAGCCGTTCCAGATGCCCGGAATAATACCGGTGCATGTCGTCCGACAATTCGCCAAAGCCCACATTCGGGATCCAGACAGCACCCGGAAGGCTTTGCCTCTGCTTCGGCGCCCAGACGGTGGATTCCGGCAGACCGGCCGGCCGCGGCGGCCGCGGCAGGACGTCGATCAGCACCACCTTGCCTTCGGCGAGCAATGCGCGGACCGCCACGGTATCCACCGTCGTGGCGCCTGGCGCCGTTGCCGGGACAGGCGCGCGATATTCGGACATGCGGAAGCCATCCGGCACCGGGACCTGCTGTGCTATGGCGCTTCCAGGGACAAACCCGGCGGCAAGAAGCGCCAGGACAAGGCAAAGGCGCGCCGCCATTACCGGGCCGCCTCCACCACGATCAGATTTCCGGTCCGGTCCACCAGCGGGACGCGATAGCCGGCCAGCAGCTGGTTGATGTCGTCCTGCTTGTCGCGAATGAATCCGTTCAGCCAATGACGCCAATCCGGCTCGTCGCTTCGAATGCCCATTGTGATGCGGAATTCCAGCCTGGCCGGTCCCGGCTCGTTGACCAGCGGCACCACGACCAGCGGCTCTTCCTGCTGGCTGGCGTAATAAGCGGCTATCGGCCCCCAGATGACCGTGAACTCGGTTGCGCCGGCGGCCACATCCTCGATCGCCCGCCGGGCCGGCTGATCGGCGCGGGTGTCGATATTGAGCTGATAGGGCTGGATGTTGCTCAGCCCGTAATACGCCAGCAGGTTTGCCGGCGGCGTTTGCGCGACAACGCCGACGCGCCGGCCGCGCAGCGCCGGGTCTGCCAATGTGGTCGCCTGAATGTCTCCATCGGCGCGGTACACCAAGGCGTACACCGAGCGATAGTACGCGTTGGTATTCTGCATCATTTCCTCGCCCGATGCCGTGCCCATGACGATGTCGCATTTTCGCGTCGCCAGGGTGTTTCGGACGAATCCGATGGTCTGCGGCCACCAAGTGTAGACGACCGGTATGCCGAGCTCGTCGCCGATCATCTGGGCGAGTTTGTTCTCGAAGCCGTCCAGCGCCTCGGTGGAGAAGGGCGGCAGGCTGGGATCGGCGCAGACCCGGAGCTCATCGCGCGCGGTGACTTCCTGGGCCGACGCCGGGCCGGTCCAGGCGATCGCGGCGTAGAGAATGACCGCCAGCCACAAGGCGGCGTGCCGTCTTGGCATGTGTTCAATCATGGGGGATTCCTATCTGGATCCTGAGACAGGGCAGCGGCGCACATCGCTAATTGGGAATGCGCTGCGGCCGGCCACGGTCGAGTACGCCATCCGTACGGGCCCTCAGGTAGCCGTAGATGTCGTTCATGTATTCCATCACGTTCGGATCGAACGCGAAGGAGGGCATGACGCTGTTGCTGCTCGCGCCTACATTCTCCCGACCATTGACCACCACCTCGGCAAAGGCCTCGTAGTCGAGCTGCCGAAGGGTTTCGATGAGCGGCGGTGCAAAGGACGAACCCAGACCGTCGGGGCCATGGCAGACATGGCATGAGGAGTGATACCGGCGGTAGCCGTTATAGGTTCCGCGATCCACCTTGCCGTCGACCACGTGATACGGGTTGTCGATCGGATCGATCGGCGAATTCACATCATTTGGCGCCGGCGGAACCATGTCCTGAGCGTTTGCCGACACGATTCCGGCGCCGATCGTCACGGCCAGGGTCATCGCTAGAAGCAATCCTTGCGTCTTCATAAAGCCAGCCACCTTGTCCTTGTGCGTCCTGTCGCGGATACGGCGACCGCGGCACGGTGCGCGGCCATCCAAAAGCGGAATTGGTTCAGGTTTCATGGGTTCCGGCCTATCGCAGGTGTTCGCCCCGTGGTCACACCCGAGATGCGGGAGGAACAGGAAAAAAGGCCCGGCATCCGGTGTCAGACCGGAGGCCGGGCCTCAAGCACTACCTGCCGACTTCAGCGGTTAGTCTGACAGTCCGAAGACCGTCAGAACGCCGCCAAGCCGTGTGTAGTCACCCAGCGCTTTGTGAGCGCCAACTGCGCCCAACCCATCGGTGTCACCGGTCAGACCGGCCGCGAGGCCGATGCCGGCCCAGCCACCAACGCCGGACAGAACGCCAAGGTACTGCTTGCCGTCATGCTCATAGGTGTTGATGTTGCCGATGATCCCGGACGGGGTCTTGAAGCGATACAGCTCCTCGCCATCCGCAAGGTTGATGCCGACAACATAGCCTTCCAGCGTGCCGTAGAAACCCACGCCGCCGGCCGTCGTCAGGGCGCCGCTCCAAACCGCGAAGGGCTCGGGGATCGACCAGACGATTTCACCCTTTGCCGCATCCCAGGCGATGAAGTTGCCCATGCCGCCGTGCGAATTCGGGGCCGGGAACATCGACAGGGTCGCGCCGATATAGGGCTGACCGGAGGAGTACGAGACGCTGAACGGCTCGTAATCCATGCAGATGTGGTTGGTCGGCACATAGAACAGCCCGGTGTCGGGCGAGAACGAGGCCGGCTGCTGGTCCTTGCTGCCGAGGGCGGCAGGGCAGACGCCGGTGGTGTTCACGTCCTCACCCTGGATGAATGTACTGGCCTCATCCAGCACCACCGGACGACCGGTTTCCATGTCGACATGGCTCGCCCAGTTGACCGTCGGGTCGAACTTCTCGGCCACCAGCAATTCGCCGGTCTCGCGGTCCAGCGTGTAGCCGAAGCCGTTACGGTCGAAGTTCACCAGAACCTTGCGCATCTGGCCGTCGACTTCGATGTCCGCGAGGATGTTCTCGTTGATGCCGTCGTAATCCCATTCGTCGAACGGCGTCTTCTGGTAGACCCATTTTGCCATGCCGGTGTCGGGGTCGCGGGCGAAGATGCTCATCGACCATTTGTTGTCGACCCGCTCACCGTTCAGCGCGCGCTGCGACGGGTTCCACGTCCCCGGATTGCCGGTGCCGTAGTAGATTAGGTCGAGATCCGGGTCATAGGTGTACCAGCCCCATGTGGTGCCGCCACCGATCTTCCACTCATCGCCGGCCCATGTGGAGACGCCGAGATCGGCCTCGCCGATCGGCTGGCCCATCATCATCGTCTCATTGGGGTCGATCAGGGCTTCGCTGTCCGGACCGGTCGAATAGGCGCGCCAGACCAACGAACCGTCGGCGGTGTTGTATGCGGTCAGGCTGCCGCGCACGCCGAATTCGCCGCCGGAGATGCCGATAAAGACTTTGTCGCGCACCACTACCGGCGCCGCCGTCAGGGTCTCGCCACGGGCGTGATCGCCGTTACTGACGCTCCAAATTGGCTCCCCGGTCGCAGCATCGAGCGCGACCACGGTATTATCAGCCTGGGCCAGGAAGACCTTGCCGTCCGCCACCGCGACGCCGCGATTGACGGTGTCACAGCACATGACCGGAATGACCGAAGGATCCTGCCGGGGCTCATAGCTCCAGATGATCCGGCCGTTGTCGTTCAGATCCAGCGCATAGACGTTGTTCGGGACCGGCGTGTGGATATACATCGTATCGCCGATGACGATCGGACCGCCTTCATGGCCGCGCAGGACGCCGGTCGAGAAGGTCCACTTGACCTCCAGATCGCCGACATTGCCCGTGTTGATCTGATCGAGCGTGCTGTACCGCTGACCCTGATAATTCCCAAGCTGCATCGCCCAATTGGACGCGTCGGATGTCGCTTGCAACACACTGTCATTTGCACCTGCGACACCGGCAACCGCCGTTGCGGCGGCCGCAAGTAGTGCAACTCTGACTGAGTTCATAAGGTTCCTCCCTATACCACGCGATGTAAAAAAAACACGGGTCTCCATGATCGTGCGACTAGCCAGAACTCCTCCATAAGGGGGTTCTTTTCTTGCTTGGCACGTTTCATTAGGTTTACAGATTAACCGTAATTTGTTTCGTCGGCAAACGTATTGAAACGATTTGCTCATTTCTCGGGCAGACCTGTCTAGATACGGTGCAGGCTCCGGGCTGACAGCCGGTTATGATGGGATTTGCCTTAGGAGGTTAGGATGGTGGAGCTTGTTCTGATCGTTTGCAGCCTGCTCCATCCACAGGATTGCGCGACCCGACAGCCCGCCTTCGAATCGGTGTATGGCAGCGTGCGATCCTGCATGTTCCAGGGCCAGTTCGCCGCCGTGCGGTGGGAACTGGAGCATCCGGAATGGAAGGTTCGGCGTTGGACCTGCGGCGCCCCGCAAGCCTGATTTATTGCGGCGGTCAAATGTGTTGCAATGCGACCAACGCCAGGGCGGTAATGCCGCGCCGCGCGGATTCAGGGAAATACGATGAAACCTGTCCTCAAAGGCCGGTATTCAGCGGTTGCGGTACTCGCACTTCTTTCGACGGCCGCCTGCGCCGCCGACGATGTGACGGCGGGCGCTGATCTGGCGGAACGGCTGTGCGCCCGTTGCCACGCGATCGCCGGTCCCGGGCCAAGCCCCGCCACCGGCGCGCCAGCCTTCAGCGGTTTGGCCGAAAAATGGCCGATCGACTACATCGCGGAAGCATTGGCGGAGGGCATTGTGACCAGCCATCGCGATGATGTCCGGATGCCCGAATTCACGCTCACGCCCGAGCAGATCGACGATTTGTTGGCCTATCTGGAGACGATTCAGGATTAGGCTGGGTCAGGAATAGGCATGGGCGGTCGACCGACGAAGGTCAGACGCCCTCCACGACGATGAATCGCGCATTCGCCGCACCCTCCCGGTGGGATTTGGCCTCCTGGTATTCCGGCGAGGCGTAGCAGGCCTCGGCCTGTTCGACGCTGGGGAATTCGACCACGACCACCCGGCGTGATTCGGTGTCGCCTTCCAGGGTCACGGTGCGTCCGCCGCGCGCCACGTAGCGGCCGCCGAACTTGGCGATCGCGGCCGGGGCCCGGTCCGTGTACTGGCGGTATTGCTCCGGGTCGGTCACGTCAACCGTGACAATCATATATGCGACCAAGTCGTCCTCCGTTGCCGATGGCCATGCGGTGATGGCAAGGGGCAACATCTTGGCGGCTTGGCTCCCAGCATTCAACGACGATGGCGTTCCAGGTCTGTCGGCCCAATTCGGTCGGCCCAATTCGGTCGGTGTCGCCGGCTATTCCGCCGGGGCCTGCCGCGCGGGTTCGGATTCGGCCTCAGCATTTCGACGCAAGGCGAGAAGTGTCGGCAGCGAAACCGTCACGGTCGTTCCGACGTCCGGCGTACTCTCGATCGTCAGCTTGCCGTCATGCAACTCCACCAGGGCCTTGGCCAGCGGCAGACCGAGCCCAGTCCCGGGATACCGCCGCCGATGCGAAGGTTCCAGCCGGCGAAACGGCTCCAGGACCAGCGGCAGTGAATCCGGCGCGATGCCAATACCCGTATCGCTGACCGAGAATGTGAAATCGCCATTCTCGGCTCGGTTGGATTGCACCGAGACGGTGCCGCCCTTCGGCGTGAACTTGATGGCGTTGGACAGGATGTTGATCAAAATCTGTTTGATCTTGGTCTCATCGGCAAACAGCAAGGGCCATTCCTGGCAGCAATCAGCCTTTACGGCGACCTCAACGCCGCCTTCCTCAGCGGCCGGAAGCACTAGCTGCCGGCATGCCTCAACGGTCTGCCGCATATCGACCGGACGCCGCCACAGATCCATCCTTCCGGCCTCGACCCTGGAGAGGTCCAGGATGTCGCTGATCAGGTCCAGCAGATGGCGGCCGCTGTCGTTAATGTTCTTCGAGTATTCGAGATAACGCGGCGTGCCGATCTTTCCCAGCAGCTGGTCCATCATCACCTCGGAGAACCCGATGATCGCGTTCAGCGGGGTGCGCAGCTCATGGCTCATATTGGCCAGGAATTCGGATTTGGCGGCATTGGCCTGCACCGCCTCTTCCTCGGCGCGGATCAACGCTGCCTCATTCTCCTTCAATTCGGTGATATCGATATGGGTTGTGGCAGTGTGCCCGCGTGCGGTCTTGCGAGCGCTGCTCTTCAGTGATCGACCGTTCGAAAGCCGGTCGACAACCGTCGCCGGGGTGGCCGCGTGCAGCTTCAACCGGCTTTCGATCCAGTTCTCGAGCGTCCTGGCGCCATCGGCGACCTCAACGGGCGGTGCGCATTGGCGCAGGATGTCGATGCGCCGGGCGCCGCGGAACAGGGCGGATTCCGGCAGGGACAGAATCCGGCGGAAATTCTCATTCCACATCAACAGACGATGTTTTTCGTCGTACAGCGCGAACGCTTCCGACGTGTCGGATATCTCCAGCCAATCATCCCGTTCGGCATGAAACTGGGCGAGTTGCGCCTGGTTGGCGAAATGCGTGCGAACGCTCTCGATGAACTGCTGGTGCACGAGATGGGACGACATCAACATCGCCAGGGTCATAACCAGCGACATGACCGCCAGTGCAAGGAAGACGACATCCCATTGCAGCGTGAAATAGACGATGTAAGGGGAGATGCTGGTAAGGACGAAGGCAACCGCTACCGACGGAATGGCAGCCAGGGATGATGACGCGCCGGCCAACATTCCGGCAATCACGATCATCAGAACGATCTGATGGGTGATCGGAGCGTTCCAGAAGAATAATAGGCTGCTGGCCCAGACGCAGCCGGACAGAACCGCCCAGATGACCGCGCGCCGCGGGCCGCGTCGGCTGATGTGGCCGCTTGGCGGTCGCCGCCGGTATAGATGCCACCGGCTCAAATGCAACGCCGACATGGCCCAGATCACAACCAGCCAAATCAGGAGAAGGGGCCGTGGCGAAATGGACCAGTAGGTCGCCGCAATCACCAGTGACGTCGTCATGCTCACGCCGGAGTTGATCGGCGTCTGGCGAATCAGGGCGGCCATCTGCTGGCGGCGAATCTCTCTCGCCTCCGGCAGTCCTGCCTGGACCGCAGACGTATCGCCGGCCTTGCCGGTCAGCCCGCTTTCCAACCCGGACGGCCCTTGGGCGATGTCCGAGGCGGCCACGCCATTGCGTGGATTTTTCCTTACGGCCATCGTCCTGCTCACAGTTGCGGCAAGTCGTGGCGCCCCACTAACAGGCTAGTACTATTGACGATTCTGCGCAATAATTCTTCGGCACTGTGTTGATTCGTCACACCAGCCTCGCAACTTTCGGTAATTTTGATTTCCGCATTGGCTCGCCTATTCTTTGAGTGGCGTTCTTTATGGCTGTCGTTCCACCGGCAAGACTTGTTGTTCGTATGCCGCCCATCGAGTCGAATCGCATCTTCGGCAGACCGGCGGACTGAATTGGCAAGAGACGGAAGACCGCGCGGCGAGGACACGATATCCTGGCGGAAATCGACACGATATTGAAGGACATCTCATCCATGGCGGCAGCGCCCAAGGTTCGGACCGGCGGACAAATTCTGGTCGATCAGCTCAGATTGAACGGCGCAGACAGGGTATTTGGCGTTCCCGGAGAAAGCTATCTCGCGGTTCTGGATGCGCTACACGACACACCGGACATGCAATTTGTCATCTGCCGGCAGGAAGGCGGCGCTGCCATGATGGCCGAAGCCGACGGCAAAATGACCGGTCGTCCCGGCATCTGCATGGTCACTCGGGCGCCGGGTGCGACAAATGCCAGCGCCGGAGTCCACATCGCCTTCCAGGACTCGACTCCGATGATCCTGCTGATCGGCCAAGTGGCGCGCGATATGGAGGAGCGCGAGGCGTTCCAGGAGATCGATTACCGGCGGATGTTCGGGCAGATGGCGAAATGGGTGGCCCAGATCGAGGATCCGGCCCGTATCCCGGAATTCATCAGCCGCGCCTATCACACCGCAATGCAGGGACGGCCCGGCCCGGTGGTTTTGGCGCTGCCGGAAGACATGCTGCGCGACACCGCTTCGGTGCGCGACCCGCGGCCGGTTGCCCCCGCTCAGGCGCATCCGGCACCGGATGCGATTGCCGAACTGACCAGCCTGCTCGGAGCGGCGAAACGACCTATCGCCCTCATAGGGGGCGGTGGCTGGAACGCTGCCGCCTGCGATGATTTCCGCCAGTTCGCCGAGAAGCATGATCTGCCTGTCGGAACCGCCTTTCGGAGCCAATCCCATTTCGACAATGCCCATCCGAATTACGCCGGCGATGTGGGTATCGGCATCAATCCAAAATTGGCGGCGCGTATCGCCGAGGCCGATCTGGTGCTTGCAGTCGGGCCCCGCCTTGGTGAGGCGACCACGGACGGCTACTCCATGTTCGATGTGCCGGATCCTCGCCAGACCCTGGTGCATGTCCACCCCGGCGCCGAAGAGTTGGGGCGGGTCTACCAGGCGGATTTGCCGATCCTGGCCGGGATGCCCGCTTTCACCGCCGCCGCCGCGCAACTCGATCCGACTTCGCCGACGACCTGGGCGGAGTGGACCCGCGCGGCCAATGCTGATTTTCTCGAGGGCAATCAGCCCGTCTCCTGCCCCGGGCCGGTCCAGATGGCGGAAATCGTTGCCTGGCTTAAGGATCACCTGCCGCCCACTACCATTATTGCCAATGGCGCCGGGAACTATGCCGCCTGGGTGCACCGATTCTATCAATTCCGCCAATACGGTACTCAGCTCGGCCCGACCTCTGGCTCGATGGGTTATGGCACGCCGGCCGCCGTCGCGGCAAAGCTGCGCCATCCCGATCGCAGCGTGGTGGCATTTGCCGGCGACGGATGTTTCCTGATGAACGGCCAGGAGCTGGCGACGGCCGTGCAGTACAAGGCGAACATCACGATCATCGTTGTGAACAACGGCATGTACGGCACGATCCGTATGCATCAGGAGCGCGACTACCCGGAACGGGTCAGCGGCACGGCGCTGGTCAATCCGGATTTCGCCGCCCTGGGCCGGGCTTACGGCGCGTTTGGCGTGGCGGTCGAGGCGACGGAACAGTTTGCCCCGGCCTTCCACCAGGCGATGTCCCATGACGGGCCGTCGCTGATCGAGCTGCGTATCGATCCCGAGGCGCTGACTCACCGCGCCAGCCTGAGCCAGATTCGTGCCGGTGCGCTGGCGGCGCGCGGTGACTGATGCCAACGGCGGCGCGGGTAAAGCCTTCGACGGTCCGATTGGCGATGGGATCGTTCTGACGCCGCTGGCGTTGTCGGATGCCGACGAGTTGTACGCCGTTACCGATGCGAACCGCGACCATCTCCGGCCATGGATGCCCTGGATAGGTGCTGTTCTGTCGCCGGGAGACACCAGGGAATTCATCCGCTCGACGGTCGATCAGCGCCAGAGAAACGATGGCTATCAATGCGCAATTCGGATCGACGGCGCGATCGCCGGAATCGTCGGGCATCACCGCATCGACTGGCCGAACCGTTTGACCAGCATCGGCTATTGGCTGGCTGTCGATCATCAGGGCAAGGGCGTTATGACCCGAGCCTGTGGCGCCCTGATCGACTTTGCATTCACCGAATTGTCGTTGAACCGCGTCGAAATCTCAGCCGCCACGACGAACCGCCGAAGCCGTGCGGTGATCGAGCGCCTGGGATTTGTCGAGGAGGGCCTGCGCCGGCAGGCTGAATGGGTGCGCGGCCAGTTCCTCGATCTCAAATGCTACGGGATTCTGAAGGAGGAATGGGCTGCACGCGCGGGGGAATAGCCGGTTCGTAGTTTTCTTGTGACCGTCGCCCTGCCTCGACCGGCTCTGTTTGCGATTGATGCCGGTTGATGCATAAGATGGGAATGAATTGCCGGAATCATCAATAGGGAGGAAACATAATGAAAAAAAGGCTTCTCGCAGCGGTGGCCGTAGCCGCCGTCATGTCCTACGCGAATATCAGTTTCGCGGGCATGGACGAAGCGGAACAGTGGATCGATAGCGAATTCCAGCCATCGACCCTTTCCCGCGCAGATCAACTGGCCGAGATGGAATGGTTCATCGACGCGGCCCAGCCCTTCGTCGGTATGGAAATCAATGTGCTGTCGGAAACCATTCCGACCCATACCTATGAATCCCAGACCCTGACCAAAGCGTTTGAGGAAATCACCGGCATCCGCGTCAACCACCAGCTCCTCGGCGAAGGCGAGGTCGTGCAGGCGGTTCAGACCCAGATGCAGACCCAGCGTAACCTCTACGACGCCTATGTGAACGATTCCGATCTGATTGGGACCCATTCGCGGCTGCAGCTGGCGGTCAACCTGACCGACTGGATGGCCGGCGAGGGCGCTTCCGTCACCAACCCGATGCTCGATATCGACGATTTCATGGGCATCTCGTTCACCACCGGGCCGGACGGCAAGATCTACCAGCTTCCGGATCAGCAATTCGCCAACCTGTACTGGTTCCGCTACGACTGGTTCCAGCGTGCCGATCTGCAGGCTCAGTTCAAGGACCGCTATGGCTACGATCTGGGCGTTCCGGTGAACTGGTCCGCCTATGAGGACATCGCCGAGTTCTTCTCCGTGCATGTCCAGGAGATCGACGGCGTTCGGGTCTATGGCCATATGGATTACGGCAAGCGCGCGCCGGATCTCGGCTGGCGCATGACCGATGCCTGGCTGTCGATGGCCGGTGCCGGCAGCAAGGGCCTACCGAACGGCCGCCCGGTCGACGAGTGGGGCATTCGCATGGAAGCGGATTCCTGCAACCCGGTCGGCGCATCCGTATCCAGGGGTGGTGCCGCGAACGGCCCGGCCGCCGTCTACGCGATCCGCAAATGGGATGAGTGGCTGCGGGAATATGCCCCTCCGGGCGCCGCCAGCTATGATTTCTACCAGTCGCTCCCGGCGCTGTCCCAGGGCAACGTTGCCCAGCAGATCTTCTGGTACACCGCGTTCACCTCATCAATGGTGGCGCCCCAGAGCGAGGGAAACAACACGGTGGATGCCGACGGCAATCCGCTGTGGCGCATGGCGCCGTCGCCCCATGGTCCGTATTGGGAAGACGGCCAGAAGCTCGGCTATCAGGATACCGGGTCTTGGACGCTGTTCCATTCGACCCCGGTCGACCGCCGCCAGGCAGCTTGGCTGTATGCCCAGTTCGTGGTCTCCAAGACGGTCTCGCTGCGCAAGACCCATGTCGGCCTGACCCCGATCCGGGACAGCGACATCCGGCATGAGAGCTTCACCGAGCGGGCGCCGCAGCTTGGCGGCCTGGTCGAGTTCTACCGTTCGCCGGACCGGGTACGGTGGAGCCCGACGGGCGTCAACGTGCCGGATTATCCGAAGCTGGCGCAGATCTGGTGGCAGCAGATCGGCGACGTCAACTCCGGTGCGTTCACGCCGCAGGAGGCGATGGACCGGCTGGCCGGGGAGATGGATATCACCATGGCCCGCATGCAGGCGGCCGATGAGCAGGCCGGCGTGTATGGCGGTTGCGGTCCTCGGTTGAACGAAGAGCGGGATCCGTCCTACTGGCTCAATCAGCCGGGTTCTCCCAAGCCGATGCTGGCGAATGAGAAGCCGCAGGGCGAGACCATCGACTATGACGAACTTGTCCGTCGCTGGAGCGATGGCTGAGGGCTTGTTGTAGCCGATAGTCTGTTTGTTACCGGCCCCGGGGTGCGTTTACCGCACCCCGGGGTACCGGGATCGCCACCTTGCATTGATTGCGCCGCCTGTCATGGCAAGCCCGGCTTGCCTGCGCGGCCCTCGTATCGCCCGAGGAATCGATAAATGTCCGAGTTCGATCACCAGATGGCCCGGCTCGCCAGCAGCGGATCGTCGGCGCGATGACCCTCGAATTCAGGGATGTCACGTTGCGGGTCGGCGACGAGACGCATATCCATCCGACCAGCCTCACGCTGACCGATAGCGGATTCAATGTGCTTCTCGGCACGACACTGTCGGGGAAGACCACGCTGATGCACCTGATGGCCGGGCTGATCCGACCCACCTCCGGGGAGGTCTGGTTCGACGGCAAGAACGTCACCGGCGTCGCCGTCCAGAAGCGCAGGGTGTCGCTGGTCCATCAGCAATTCATCAACTACCCGAATTTCTCCGTCTTCGAGAACATCGCGTCGCCGCTCAAGGTCGCCGGCGTCTCCGGCGCCGAGATCGACAGGCGGGTCACGGAGGTGGCGGAGCTCCTGAAGCTCGGGCCCATGCTGAAACGCCGACCTGGCGAGTTGTCGGGCGGTCAGCAACAGCGCACGGCCCTGGCCCGGGCTATCGTCAAGGATTCCGATCTGGTGCTGCTCGACGAGCCGCTGGCCAATTTGGATTTCAAGTTGCGAGAGGAACTCCGTGACGAACTGCCCAGGCTGCTGGAGCATCGGGGCGCGCGGGTCGTCTACGCGACCAGCGAGCCGATCGAGGCGCTGTTGCTGGGCGGTCATACCGCCACCTTGCATGAAGGCCGGGTAACGCAGTTCGGCGAGACCGCATCGGTCTATCGCCGCCCGGAGGACATGTGCAGCGCGCAGGTATTCTCAGACCCGCCGATTAACCTTGCCGATGTCGCCAAGCAGGGCGACCGGTTGATCTTGAACGAGCAGGTTCAATGGGCCGTCTCGGACGCATTGAAATCCCTGCCCGATGGCCCCTACAAGGTCGGCATTCGGCCCCATCACATCCGGCCGGGCGTGGCGATGCCCGACACCGTGCCGGTCCAGGGCCGCGTGCTGGTGGCCGAGTTGAGCGGTTCGGAGAGCATGATCCATTTCGAGGTCGATGGACGGACCTGGGTCTCGCAATCCCATGGCATCCATCCCTTCGAGGTCGGCGACAGCGCCGAGTTCTGCATCGACACGCGGCAATGCCTGTATTTCGGACAGGATGAAAGGCTGATCGAGGCATGACCATCGGCATCCCATTCGCGAGGCCCGTCTGATGGCGAAGATAACCCTGGACGAATTGCGGCACAGCTATGTCGCCGGACCGAGTGAGGAGCAGGATTGGGCGCTGAAGCGCATGAGCATCGAATGGTCCGATGGCGGCGCCTATGCGCTGTTGGGGCCGTCGGGCTGCGGCAAGACGACATTGCTCAATATCATCTCGGGATTGCTGACGCCGACCGAGGGCCAGGTCTGGTTCGACGACCGGGATGTCACGGACATGGCGGCGGATCACCGCAACATCGCCCAGGTCTTCCAGTTCCCGGTGGTCTACGACACCATGTCGGTCTACGACAATCTGGCCTTCCCGCTGCGGAACCGCGGCGTTGCCGAGGCGGACATCGATGTCCGGGTGCGTGAAATCGCGCGGATGCTGGATCTGGAGGACACGCTGCGGAACCGCGCCGCCGGCCTGACTGCGGACGGCAAGCAGAAGATATCTCTCGGCCGCGGTCTGGTGCGTTCAGACGTCAATGTGATCATGTTCGACGAGCCGCTGACGGTGATCGACCCTCACCTCAAATGGGTGCTGCGGTCGAAGCTTAAGGAACTGCACAAAGAGGTCGGGGCCACGATGATCTATGTGACCCACGACCAGACCGAGGCGCTGACCTTCGCCGATCAGGTCGTGGTGATGCATGACGGCACCGTGGTGCAGGTCGGTACGCCCATTGAGCTGTTCGAGCGGCCGCAACACACATTCGTCGGACATTTCATCGGCTCGCCGGGCATGAACGTCCTGCCCTGCCGGCTGGAGAACGGCACCCCCTATGTGGCCGATCACGCCATCGAAACGGGGACCAAACCAGGCGCCGTGGAGTCGGGCTCAAAACTGGAGATCGGTGTCAGGCCCGAATTCGTCTCGTTCGATGCCGAGGGCCTGCCGGTCGAGATCGTCAAGGTCAGCGACGCCGGCCGCTACCGCGTGGTGGAGGCCCGCTACCAGGAAGGAAGCATCAAATTGCTGGTGATGGAGGGGCAGTCGCTGCCTGCGGACTCCGCCAGGGTCCGGTTCGATCCCGCGCACACCCAGGTGTACGCCGATGGCTGGATGGTGAGCTGAGATGGCGACCAAGACATCCAATCAGAAGGCCTGGCTCTTCGTCCTTCCCGTCGTCGTGCTGGTGGCGTTGAACGCGCTGATCCCGCTGATGACGGTGGTCAACTATTCTGTGCAGGAGACGTTCGGCAATAACGTCTTCTTCTGGTCCGGTGTGAGCTGGTTCGAGGATGTGCTGCTGTCGCCGCGCTTCCATGCCGCCCTGGGCCGCCAGCTCCTCTTCACCGGAATCATTCTGGCGATCGAGGTGCCGTTGGGCATCGCCATCGCCCTCTCCATGCCCAAGGAAGGGCCCTGGGTGTCGGTGTGCCTGGTGTTGATGGCGCTGCCGCTGCTGATCCCCTGGAATGTGGTCGGCGCCATGTGGAACATCTTCGCGCTGCCCGACATCGGTCTGCTGGGCCGGATGATCAACGGCATGGGCATCGACTACAACTTCACACAGCAACCGCTGGCGGCCTGGTTCACCCTGATCCTGATGGACGTGTGGCACTGGACCTCGCTGGTGGTGCTGCTGGCCTATGCCGGCCTCATATCGATCCCGGATGCCTACTATCAGGCGGCGAAGATCGACGGCGCCAGGGGATGGGCGGTGTTCAGCCGGATCCAACTGCCGAAGATGAAGCGAGTGCTGACCATCGCCATCCTGCTGCGCTTCATGGACAGCTTCATGATCTACACCGAGCCCTTCGTGCTGACCGGCGGCGGGCCCGGCAACTCGACCACCTTCCTGTCGATCGATCTGGTTAAGATCGCTCTTGGCCAGTTCGATCTGGGCCGGGCGGCGGCGATGTCGCTGATCTATTTCATGATCGTGCTGCTGCTGAGCTGGATCTTCTACACGGTGATGATGCGGAACGAGGACCAGTGATGCACCGGATCAAATGGCTCGCCCCGACCCTCTACATCCTGTTTTTGATGCTGCCGATCTATTGGCTGCTGAACATGTCGTTCAAATCGACCAATGAGATCCTGGGCTCGTTCACCCTGTTCCCGCAGGAATTCACTTTCGACAACTACATCACGATCTTCACCGACCCGACCTGGTATATCGGCTATTGGAATTCGCTGGCCTACGTGCTCATCAACACGGTGATTTCGGTCGGCGCGGCGCTGCCTGCGGCCTATGCCTTCTCGCGCTATCGGTTCATCGGCGACAAGCATCTGTTCTTTTGGCTGCTGACCAACCGCATGGCGCCGCCGGCGGTGTTCGCGCTGCCGTTCTTCCAGCTCTATTCGGCCGTCCGGGCTGTTCGACACGCCGATCGCCGTGGCGCTGGCCCATTGCCTGTTCAACATCCCATTGGCAGTCTGGATCCTGGAGGGATTCATGTCCGGGGTGCCCAAGGAGTTGGACGAGACCGCCTATGTGGACGGCTATCCGTTCTGGCGCTTCTTCACCCGCATCTTTGTACCGAACATCAAGGCCGGCATTGGCGTTGCGGCGTTCTTCTGCTTCATGTTCTCCTGGGTCGAGTTGCTGCTGGCCAAGACCCTGACCTCGGTTGCCGCCAAGCCGATCGCGGCGATCATGACTCGGACCGCCAGCACCTCGGGCTATGAGCTCGGCTTGCTCGCGGCGGCCGGGGCACTCACGATCATCCCCGGCGCGATCGTGATCTATTTCGTGCGCAACTACATCGCCAAGGGTTTTGCCCTTGGCCGCGTATAGGAGGGAGGCGCCGCCATGGGATTGTCCTGGATGGCCTGGACCGGGCCGACAGCGGCGTTTTTCGTCTTCATTCTGCTCTGCCTGATCGGCATGTCCGTCTGGGAGTGGTTTGTGCCCGGCGGCTCGCCGCGACGCGGTGTGCTTGGATTGGATACCACGCGCGGTGATCGGCTGTTCGTCTCGCTGCTGGGCAGCGGCTTCATCCATTTGGCATGGCTGGGCACGCTCGGCACGCCCCTGTGGGGCGCTGTGGTGCTCTCAGTGCTCTATGCGGTCGGTGTTTTCCGGTATGTCTAGCGAGCTCAATCCAAGAATTCGCCGAAATTTGTCACCGTAGATTTGCCGAATTTTTACTTCCTGCGACGCAAATGGATGTCGTGCGGACGATAACGACCTCGATATTCGCTCTTCTGTTGTCGCTGGCTGCTGTTTCGCCGGCCGTCGCAGGCTGTGTGTCGTCCCTGGTCCAGGCGGCGACGCGGCATGGTGTGCCACCCGATCTGATGCTGGCGATTGGCCACGCGGAAAGCGGCTGGAATGCATTTGCTGTCAACAGCGCCGGCGATTCCCATTTTCCCGAGACGGCGGCAGCAGCGGTCGCGCTGGTTCAAGATGAACAGGCGCGAGGCGTCGTTTCCATCGATGTCGGTTGCGGCCAGATCAATCTGCGCTGGCATGAAGATGCCTTTGGCGATCTGGTCGAGGCCTTCGACCCTAAGAGCAATGCCGAATATGCCGCCGGGTTCCTCGCCGAATTGAAAGCGGCACATGGCAACTGGCCGACCGCGGTGGCGCATTATCACTCCAACGACCCGGAGGCCCAGCAGGCCTATCTGGAGCGGGTCACACAGCGTCTCGCCGTACTGCAGGACGGTGCGCCGCCAGGATATTTCTCCACCAGACCGATCGTTGCGGCGGCGCCAGGTGGAGACGAACCGCCTGAACTGGCGGAACCCGCCATAGGCTCGGTTCAGCCCCGTATTATCGGAGTCGGGCCATTGCCGCAAGGCGATGCTGGCGGCCGCATAATTTCCGTTCCCAGGCTCCAGTGATTCCATGACGAGCCGGACAAGGATGATGCGACGCAGTGCGGTTCGATCAGCAAAGATCGCCGCGGCCGCGCTCTGGAATGCTGGACCGGGCCCGCAGCAGGCTGTATTGCAGGAGGTTCGTGCCGAATTGGCGGTGTCACAGCCGATTGGACGGGAACCATCGGACGCAAACAACCCATGAAGCAGATTGTCGCCTGGTTTCAGAGAAATCTGGCCGATCCGCAGGTCGTCCTACTGACCATCCTACTGGTCGGTATCACCGCCACCATCGCCTTTGTGGCGGACATGCTGGTGCCGGTGATCGTGGCCGTGGTGATCGCCTATCTGCTGCAGGGATTGGTCGGCCGGCTGGAAGCGGTCGGCGTACCGCATCTGGTGGCGGTCTTGTCGGTGTTCTCGATGTTCATGGCGTTCCTGTTGTTCCTGGTCTTCGCCATGCTTCCGCTGCTGCTCGGCCAGGTCACCGAGCTTGTGCAACTGGTCCCGCAGATGGTGTCGGAAGGTCAGGCGCTGGTGATGCGCCTGCCGGAGCGGTACCCGGAATTCATATCCGAGAGCCAGGCGAGGGAGTTCGCTGCCCGGCTGGGTCGCGAACTGCTGATCCTCGGCCAGCAGGTGCTGTCCTATTCGTTCTCGTCGGTGGTCGCGGTGCTGACCATGGTCGTCTATGTGATCCTGGTGCCGGTCCTGGTTTTCTTCCTGATCAAGGACAAAGACCAGCTGATCGGGTGGATCACCGGCTTCCTGCCCCACGAGCGTCAGCTGAGCACCCAGGTCTGGAGCGAGGTTAACGCCCAGATCGCCAATTATGTGCGCGGCAAGTTCTGGGAAATCCTGATCGTCGGCTGGGTCACCTTCATCGCGATGGCGTTACTGGGCCTTCAGTTCGCCGCCCTGATCGGAGCGCTGACGGGATTGTCGGTGCTGATCCCGTTCGTCGGCGCTGCCGTCGTAACGGCGCCAGTGGCGATCGTGGCCTATTTCCAATGGGGGCTGGAGCCGCAGTTCTTCTGGGTGCTGGCGGCCTATGGCGTGATCCAGGCGTTGGACGGCAATGCTCTGGTACCATTGTTGTTCAGCGAGGCGGTCAATCTGCACCCGCTCGCCATCATCGTTGCGATCCTCTTTTTCGGCGGGCTGTGGGGCTTGTGGGGGGTGTTCTTCGCCATCCCGCTGGCGACAGTCGTCCAGGCGGTGCTGAGGGCATGGCCGCGTCATAAGCCGGATCACGAGCCAGAGCATGGGTCGGATGATCGAAGTGAGCCGAATCCGGAGCCCGGGAAAGTTGCCGCCGAGTAGGGTGGGGCCGGTGGCTATTGCCCGCCGGGGCTGCGCAGGGTTTTCATCACCGTATCCGCGCGACGATGGGTTTCCCGGTACAGGATGTATAGCCCGCTGGCCATCACAACGCCGCCACCGGCCAACAAGGCGAGTGTGGGCAGGTCGCCCCAGATCAGATATCCGAACAGCGCCGCCCAGATCATCGCCGTGTAGTTGAACGGGGCGATCACGGCCGCCGGCGCCAGCCGGAATGCCTGGGTCATGAGATACTGGCCGGTCCCGCCGGCAAGGCCCAGCAGCGCCAGGAGGCAGAAATCGGACAGGGTCGGAGTCTGCCAGCCCAGCGGCAGGGTGAGGGTGCTGGCGGCGGTCGAGATCACCGCGAAATAGAAGACGATTGCGCTGCTCGACTCCGTCGTCGACAGGCGACGGACCAGAACGAAGGCGCAGGCCATCAGGAAGGCGCTGATCAAGCCGATCGCAGCACCGGCCTCGAAGGTGCCGGCGCCGGGCTGGATCATGATCAGGACACCGACGAAGCCCACGATCACGGCGCTCCATCGGTACAGCCCAACCCGCTCTCCCAGGAACGGCACCGAAAGGGCGGTCAGGAAAAGCGGCTGCACGAACGAAATCGCCGTGGCGTCCACCAGCGGCAGCATTTGGAAGGAGAAGAACAGCGTCGCCATGGCCGCGACCCCTACCAGCCCGCGCAGCAGGTGTGCCGCCGGTTTGGTCGTGCGAAGGGATTTCAGGCCGCCATTGGCCGCGACAAGCACAAGGGCGGGTATCAGCGCGAAGGCGTTGCGAAAGAATACCACCTCGTTGATCGGGTAGCTGGCGACTGTCCATTTGACCAGGACATTGGCCGCCGAAAACACCAGTACGGCACCCAATACATAGAATATGCCCCGTCGGACGCCACGGGTGTCGATATCGGGTAGGGCTGCAGCTGTGTACGCCATCATGCTTCTCTCGGTCGCGCTGGCCGCTGGCCCGCTCCGGGTATTTTGTTGCAGGACAGCATTGCCACAACCGACGAAAACGCAGGGCTGCCAAGCGGGGCATGCAAGGCAGGCGAAAGGTTTTGGAAACGATCTGTGAGGCTGGGTATTGAGTCAGCCGATCCCGGTCGGTCGGTCGGGCTCAGGCGCGGCCGTTACCAGTCGCGGTATTTCTCGTAGACCATCCGCATGCTCTCGCGGATGTTGTGGAATATGGTGAGCACCAGCGGGTCGAAATGGCAAGGCTTCGTCCGCTCATCGCCGCCAAGCATGATGTCCATGGCATCGGGGTGGCTGAGTCCCGGCTTGTATGACCGGACCATTCTCAGTGCGTCATAGCAATCGGCGACCGCGACAATGCGGGCTGCCACCGGGATCGCGCATCCTGCCTGACGATACGGATATCCGGTGCCGTCCCAGTGCTCATGGTGACTCAGCGCAATGGTGGCGGCGAGTTGCATGGTCGGATGCCGGCCAGCGGACAGCATGCGGTGACCGATCACCGTATGGTTCTGCATGGTGGCGCGCTCGGCGTCGTTCAATGGACCTGGTTTGTCGATGATCGTGGCCGGAACGTGCAGTTTCCCGATGTCGTGGAGAGCGGCGGCCTGTTGAATTCGATCGGCTTCCTCGCTGGACCAGCCGAGCCGGCTTGCCAGCAATGAGGAATACAGGCCGATGCGCCGCATGTGCCGGCCCGATTCCCGGTTCACGTTATCGGCCGAAAGGATCATCCCGCTGGCATGCACAGCGTCAGCGCCACGAACCATCGACCCGGCGGCGGGTGGGGGCTGCGTTGCCACGGCAGCGGGCATTCCGAGCATGCCGTCAGGCATTCACGGACTCCGGCCGGCGGCAATCGACTCTATCGACGGAAGTTGAGGCTATGAGGGGGGGCAATCGGGGGTATCTCATCTGTTCCAGGTATCTGTGATCCATACCGGATGGAAAGCATCACCAGCCCGATAACCTAGTCACCGCGCTCTTCACTGGTCTGTGTGAATTCTGTGACATTGATTCAATTTGAACCGATTTGTAGCGAAGTCAATGAAACCCTGGACAAAATATCGAAAAAATCGAGAACTCGATCGATTGTTTCGCGCAGCAACGAAATTAGGCGGCGCGAGGCAGGCTGACCCGGACGCGTAATCCGCCGGAGGACCGGTTCTCGGCAATGACCCGACCGCCGACCGCCTCGACATTCTGCCGGACGATCCAAAGTCCGATTCCGAAATGCGCTCCAGAGTCTCGACCGTCCGACTCCTCGCTACTTTCGGGGAGAGGACGCTCCGAGATGTAGCGCTCGAAGATTCGATACAGGTTCGACGGCTCGACACCGGGCCCGTTGTCCTCGATGGTCAGTTCTGCTGCTTTTCCCTTGCGATGCAGCCCAACGTCGATGCGGCCATTGGGTGGAGAGAAGCTGACCGCATTGTCGACCAGATTTTCAATCACCGTCTCCAGCAAATCCTCGTTCGCGCGGACGATCACGCTCCTGTCGAGGCTGAGCACGAAACGGGGCTGCAGCTTGATATCGAGGCCGGTATACCCGCCAAGCATTCGGTGAACCAAATCCGACAAATCGACGTTGCGCCATGGCGGTTCCAGCAAATCGGCCGTTGCATCCTCGATGTGCTGCGCGACAGAGACCAGATTGTCCAGCCGGTGGACCGATTGCTCGATCATGTCGATCGCCCTGGCGCCGCGGGAATTGACCGGGACAAGGCGCTTCAGGGGCTCCACCGACTGTCGGATCACGCCGATCGGGGTCTTGAAGGCATGGGCGTTGTCCTCGGCCGCCTGGCGGATCCGATCGGCCGAACTCCGAAGGCTCTCCACAAGCCGGTCGAAGTCGAGCGCAACCGTCTGCAACTCCGGTAGCGTGTTCTGGGCGGCAAAGGATTCAGCGTTCACCGGGTCATAGCCGATCTGTCGCGCCAGCCCGCCGAACCGCCGAAGATTTCGCCAGATGCCAAGGAAAATCGCCAGCACCAGTGCGGCCATTGCCGCATAGATCAAGGCAGCGACACGGACTTCCGGGGTTTTCCAATAGGGCTGGCCGATCGAGGAGCCGACGATCGCCTCGGAATCCTGTGAAGTCACGATCGCCCAGCAGCCAAAACCGGTATTGACCGGCGTGATCGAGGTCAGCACCTCCTGACCGCCATCCTGGGTCGGAAACCGCATGGCCAGCGGTACATTGCCGCTGCAGGTCTGGGTCAGCCTACCCAGGATACCCTGGCTGACCAACTCCTCGCGGTCGCGCTCCTGTGCTTCGACGGAGACCGCCGGGGACGATGCCACGTAGAAGAACCCAAGCGCGTCGGGAACTTCGGCCGGGCGCAGCAGAATGCGCACACGGGCGTCGCTCTGCACGAATTGCGACAGATCCTCGACGATCTCGCTGGGAATGCCGGTATCGGCGTTTTGCAGGATACGAGTCAGGGATCGGGCGATAAGTTCGCCCTGCAACTGCGCGTCCCGCAGCAGCAATTCACGTTTCTCGCGGTCGGCGGCCAGGAATTGCTGGTAGATCAAGAGTGGCACGGTCAGGAAGACCAGGACCAGGACCAACATCCTGATTGCCAGAGACCTCAGAAACCATGGCGCCCGCAGGACGACCGCGCGATCTGCGCGATCCTGGGACTCGTCAGCCACCGTCGCGTCTCCAACGATAGCCGAAGCCCGGGTAGTTCTCGATCATGTCGAATTTCGGATCTTCAGCCCGGAACTTCTGTCGGATCCGCTTGATGAAGGCGCGCACATTGGCGCGGAAGCCCGCGGCCCCATAGCCGGCGATAAACCCGGCGCCGCGCGCCAGATCATATATCTCCCGATAGGAGAGATCCTCGCCGGCGCGAGACGCCATCACACGCACGATCTTGAATTCTGTCAGGGTCAGATCGATTTGCCGGCCGCTCCAGGTGGCTCGGCAGGCGCCCAGATGCAATTCCAGCGGCCCGAAATTGACGGTTTCGGCGGCGTTCGCGGCAGGGTCGTCGCTGGACATGGCCTTTTGGCCGCCAGTGATGAGCTGCATCCGCTTCAGCAGGATCGAGAAGCTGCGCGATTTCTCGACATAATCGATCGCGCCGCCGGCCAGGGCCGACTCCTCGTAGATCTGGTCACTGAGGACGGTCAGAAAGATCACCGGCACATCTATGCCGTCGTCGCGCAGGCGACGCAGAACCTCGATCCCGTCGAGGTTCGGCATGCGCCAATCCAACAGGATGATATCCGCTCGTCCGTCGCCGGACCGGAAGAACTCCAATGCGGGCTCACCACCGTCGAAGGATACGACGTCGTACCCCTCATCCAGCAGGTTCATCCCGAGCGCTTCGCGGAAGAGTTCGTCGTCGTCTACGAGCGCGACGCGGACGGCGTCAGCTTCGTCGCTCGTCCGCTTGGGCGACGAGGGCTGATAGGCAGCGTTGGTCGACATCAATGGCATCGTCATCACTGGTTACGTCGTATGACAATACCCGAAAGTTCCGCGTGGTCACTTCCATGAAAAAAAGCACCCGCAAAACACACTCATCGGAGGCGTACTGCCACGACAGCGCTGGCGGAATCTCTTCCACCCAAATGGGGTCGCCCAAAAGGTCCCGCACTGCGTCCTGGTCATAACCCACGACACCGGCAAGCCCTGCTGGAGCAACCTCGCTTTCCCGAGGCGGCGGCACGGGTTTGATCGGCGGAATCGGCACGCTCGATAATCGCTGCGCCGTTTCGGCCGGCAGATCCGCTCCGGGCGACTCCACGGTATTGCGATCCGTTAAGGCGCAAGCGCCAAGCAGGAACGCGGCAACCGGTGCCCCCAACCATCGAATTCCATGCTTCATCAGAGCACGATGCCCGAAGTCGGTGTCCAGGTTATCCAAGACGCGATGTTTGGTCACGGACCGCATCTCGTGTTTCCGGCTCCTCCAAAGACGAATATTGCCGAGTCGATCGACAACGCGCAGTCGGGACAGAAGAACCCAGATTTGACTAAAGAACAGTTTAGAAGGCAGGGGCAACGAGTCAATGTCAGCATGCGCAGCGGCGATGCGCATTGGGACGTCGATTCCAACCCCGCCTGTGACCGAATAGACAGGGCATTCCGGCAAACTACTCCTAACCGCATGAGATTCAACCCTGAATCCATGTGAAGTTGCGATGTCACAACTTTGACACACCCGCGTTAGGGCACTCGCTGATATTTTCCGATCGTCCATGTTATCAATCTCTGGCGGGTGCCCTGGGGCTCCCGCCATTTTTTTGTGCTGATTTTCCCCTCGCCTAGGTCGTCAAGTCACAGGTTTCGCACAACTAATGCGCGGCAGATGCTGGCACAGTGGTTTGCATGCGGTGGATCGTTCGGACGGGCCAAATTGGCGCCGGTCGCTTCCACCACTTGCCCGTGACGACAACGAGGTTCGGCCGTTTATATCCTATCCCTCGGTCCAGGCCGTATCGATGCTGCATGCTGGGCGATTTCAGCCCATCGTGCGGCGTTTCGGTGCCAAAGGTCGTCACTGTCCAAGCAAATGACATAGGCCATGAATAGGAACACAAACCGACACTATCGTGCCGTCACCTTGTTTGCGCAGATTTGTTTCTGTGCGCTCGCCATTGTCTTTGTGCTCAATGCCTCGGCGTCCAGTGGCCGGCTGACCGGGATACTCGGAATGGACGACCGCGTGCCGATCGAGTCCGAGGCTTGGCCCTGGTCGGCAATCGGCCGGGTCAACCTTCCGACGGGAGGGTTCTGCACCGGGGCCGTTATCGGGCCGCGCCATGTTTTGACGGCGGCGCACTGCCTCTACGACCATCAGGATCGTACTTGGTTTGCGCCAACAGATCTGGAATTCGTGTCCGGAGATGACGTTGCCGGCCGGTTGCGTGGCACGCAGTTGGTCTTTGCGATTGAAAAAGCACGCTATCGGGATGTGGCGATCGATCAGCCGACGATGAATTGGGCAATCCTGATCGTCGGCAGCGACCTGGCCGTCCGTCCGATCCCTTTGCGGGTCATCAGCGCTGCCGGGCTGATCGAAACTCTGGACGATGGCAAGGCGACATTGGTGCGCGCCGGGTACAGCGAAGACAGCGCCGATCGTCTCTCGGCGCATTTCGGCTGCGGCGTTTCCGGTATCAGCACGATCAATGGGATGATGTTGCACGGGTGCGACGCCACATCGGGCGGCGCCGGGTCGCCCATCTTGTTGATCGGGCCCGACGGAGATGCCGATCTTTTGGCCATCAATGTTGCGGTTCAGCATGATGACGACACGTCGATAGGCGTGGCGGTCCCGGCATCGGCATTTGACGAGGCGGCACGCCGGCTGGTTGTGCGGCAGCCTCCTCTACCGGCGATGCATTAGGCAATGTGTGGCATTCTCCCTGGCGGTTGCTTGTCGACCGGTCATGGCCCTTTTTGGTTGATGTCCATGCACTCTTTCCCTAAGTCCATTCGTAGAATTGGACTGTTCTCCGAATTTTTGCTGTTATTTGAGGCGTCTGAAGCAAATGTCTGCCCATCTCGACGATCTTGAAGCCCGATCGATCTACATCCTTCGGGAGGCGTTCAACCGGGTCGAGCCTTTGGGCATGCTCTGGTCGATCGGCAAGGACAGCAATGCCCTGCTTTGGCTGGCGCGGAAGGCCTTCTTCGGGCGGGTGCCGTTTCCGGTGGTCCAATTGGATACCGAGATGGAGCTTCCCGAGGTCTATGAATTTCGGGACTTTCTGGTGTCCGAATGGGATCTCAACCTGAAGATCGAGACGTGCCCGCCGGAGTCGGAGATGGATCCGACTTTGCCGCCGGGCGGCCGCGCCGCCGCGCGGAAGACTATCGGACTGCGCAACCTCATGGATCGGGAATGCTACCGTGGCGTGATCCTCGGAATCCGCCGGGATGAGCAGGCCACACGGGCGAAGGAGCGGGTGTTCAGCCCACGCAATGCCGAAGGCGCCTGGGATTTTCGCGATCAGCCGCCGGAATTCTGGGATCAGTACAAGACCGATTTTCCCGACGGCACTCATGTGCGGATCCATCCTCTGCTGCATTGGACCGAAATCGACATCTGGCGCTATACGAAGCGCGAGGGAATACCGGTCGTGCCGCTCTATTTCGCGAGGGACGGCAAACGGTACCGGTCACTGGGCGAGAAGAACATCACATTCCCGGTCGACAGCACGGCCGACACCATCGACGCGATCATCGCCGAATTAGAAGTGACCCGCGAGCCTGAGCGGGCCGGGCGGTCAATGGATCATGAATCCGAGGATGCGTTCGAGCGATTGCGCAGCAGCGGCTATATGTGAGAACCAAGGTATGGCTAAGAAGACCATAGTGCAGGATGCGCCGTTGAAGATCGTCATTGTCGGTCATGTCGATCATGGCAAATCAACACTGATCGGACGGCTTCTGCATGAAACCGACAGCCTTCCGGACGGTCGGGTCGAGGAGTTGCGCCGAGTTAGTGAAAAGCGCGGCATGCCGCTTGAATGGTCGTTCGTGCTCGACTCCCTTCAGGCTGAGCGCGATCAGGCCGTCACCATCGACAGCACGCAGATCTGGTTCAAGTCCAGCCGTCGCAGCTATGTCATCATCGACGCGCCGGGCCATCGCGAGTTCCTGAAGAACACGATCAGCGGCGCCGCCAGCGCCGATGCGGCGGTGCTGGTGATCGATGCCGAGGAAGGTGTGCGCGAGCAGACCCGTCGGCACAGTTATATTCTGCACCTGCTTGGATTGCGGCAGATCGCCGTCGCCGTCAACAAGATGGACCTTGTGGGCTTCGACGCTGACCGGTTTGCTGCATTGAAGGCCGAAATCACCGACTATCTGGGAGAGATCGGCCTGATACCCACATTCGTCGTGCCGATTTCGGCGCGTGAGGGCGATAATCTCGCCATCCGATCCGATCATATGGGCTGGCATGATGGGTCGACATTGCTGGATGCGCTGGACCAATTCGACACCAGCGCGCCGCTTGTCAATCAGGCGCTGCGACTGCCGGTCCAGGATGTCTACAAATTCGACCATCGGCGCATCATCGTCGGACGGGTTGAGAGCGGCGTACTGCGCGTCGGCGACACATTGCGGTTTTCACCGGGGAACAACACCGCCAAGGTGAAGAGCATCGAGGAATGGGGTAAGCCCAAAGGGCCGAAATCGGCGAAAGCCGGTAGCGTGGTCGGGTTTACACTGGATGAACAGATATTCGTGGAACGCGGCGATATCGTCAGCCACGACGCCGACCTTCCAGCGCTCACCAGCGTATTCCGGGCCAATCTGTTCTGGATCGGTGAGCAGCCGCTGACCGTGGGCCGCACTTTCAAGATGAAGTTGGCCACATCGGAAGCGACGGTCAGCGTTCAGTCCATCGAACGGGTGGTCGACACTCAGACTTTGTCGGGTCATGACGGAGACGCCGTCGAGCGCAACGAGGTGGCCGAAATCGTGCTGCGCTCCCGCGAAGTGCTGGCGCTCGACGAATTCGGCGAGGGCTCGGCGACCGGCCGGATGGTGCTGATCGACGGCTATGACACGGTCGCCGGCGGCGTTCTCAGTATGCGGGGTTACCCCGATCAGCGTTCTCTCTATCAGGTCAAATCGAGCAATCTGACCGAAGTGCAGCATTTGCTGAATCCGCAATCGAGGGCGTGGCGAAATGGCCATTACGGGGCCGTCATCTGGTTCACCGGCCTTTCGGGGTCTGGCAAGTCGACCCTGGCGATGCGGGTGGAAAAGCGGCTCTTCAACAAGGGCCTGCATGTCTACGTGCTCGATGGCGACAATGTCCGCAAGGGGCTGAACTCCGATCTTGGTTTCAGCCCGGAAGACCGCACCGAAAACATCCGCCGGATCGGCGAGTCGGCGGCGCTGTTTGCCGATGCCGGTTTCATTGTCATTACCGCCTTCATCTCACCCTATCGGAGCGATCGCGATCGGGCCCGCCAATCCGCTGGTGATGCATTCCACGAGATTTACATCGCCGCCGATCTGGAAACCTGCGAACGGCGCGATCCCAAGGGTCTGTACAAACGTGCGCGATCCGGTGAGATCAAAGAGTTCACCGGAGTCTCGGCGCCCTATGAGCCGCCCGAGCGAGCGGAATTGTCCGTCGATACCGCTGCGAGCGATATCGAGGGCTGTGTCGATCAGATCGTCGCCTATATCGAGCAGAATTTGGCGGTCGCCGCACGGGACGGTGCCGTGACGGCCGTTTAGAGGTATCTGGACGAAACGCCGCGGGACCCACTACGGTTGCCGGAATTAAACAATCCGGCTTACCGCAATGCCCGACCGTCCTGTCATCCTGATCGATCCCCAGCCGCGCACCCTGTCGCTGATTTGTGACCCGGAGACGCGGGGTCGGATGGAGGCTTTGGGCCGGCTGGTTATCCATGAGGATGGACCGATGCCGGCGGAGATGCTTGATCGCCACCTTCCCGACGCCGAAATCCTGATCAGCCATGCAGAATTGCCGGCCGAACGTCTGTCCAGGGCGAAGAAGCTGAAGGCGATTTTCAATGTCGAGGGCAATTTCAGGCCCAATCTCGACTATGGCTATTGCACCGCCAACGGCATCGCCGTCTTAAGCGTCGGGCCGGCATTTGCCCTGCCGGTGGCGGAAATCGCGCTTGGCATGGCCATCGATCTGGCACGCGGCATCACCAAGGCGGACAGGGATTTCCGGTCAGGCCGGGAGGAGTACGAGTTCGCCGGCAACCGGGAGAGCTTTCTGTTCGCCGGAAGCTCGGTTGGGCTGATTGGCTTCGGCGACCTCGGCCGGACACTCAGGCCGATGTTGCGCCCTTTCCGCTGCCCGGTCCGCGTCTTTGACCCATGGCTGTCGGATCGTGTGGTACGCGAGCATGATTGTGAGCCGGTCGGGCTGGAAACACTGTTGTCCACCAGCCGTGTGATCTTCGTCATGGCCGGCGTAACCAGCGAAAATCAGGGTTTTCTGGGCCGTCGAGAGTTCGACCTCATACAGCCGGGCAGCATTCTGCTGCTCATGAGCCGGGCCGCTGTCGTCGACTTTCCAGAGATGGTCCGCCAGGTCGAGGCCGGTCGGTTCCGCGCCGCGACCGATGTTTTTCCAGTTGAGCCGGTGCCCGCCGACGATCCGGTGCGCGGTGTCGACGGCTTGCTGCTGTCCGCCCATCGGGCAGGTGGCCTGAGTGAGGCCTTCCATGACATCGGCCGCATCGTCGTCAGCGACATGGAATTGGTGCTCAGGGGCCTCCCGCCCTTGTCCTGCAAACGGGCCGATCCGGTGACCGCCGCGCGCCTGCGCAGCAAGCCGGTCAAACGCTCGCCGTCATAGGCGGGCGTCGTTCCAACCCGCAAGGTCGGGCGGCGAAACCGACGCGTTCGGACTATGGCGTCGTCGACTGGAACAATTCCATTGCAGATCGACCGGAAGTGAAATCTGTCTCATGTTGAGAACCTTCCTGAGACACCTGCTCCAAATGGTCTGCCTGCTCCAGCAATCGGTGTTTCAGTGCGAGGTCTGTCGTGGTTCTGGCAAGCGCGCGGAGCTCCTGCGCTGCCTTGATCATGCTTTGTCTAATCTGATCCATGGTTCGATTCGTTTTTACGAAAATGCGACACGTTGGCATTGAGAATGCTTCCAATGTACAAGCAACTACCGTGCCAGTTGTATTCTGCTGGTTCGCATCGAATTTCCTGAAATAAAGTTGCGCCGGCTTGCTTGACGGCGGAATGAACGTCCTGATATCGTGAATGACGATAGTTTAATCGATTAAACGGCAGCGCCAGCGTGCAGAAATTCAAGGAGAACCGTGACTCCGTCCCGACCATTCGCGACGTCGCGGCACTGGCCGGGGTGTCGACGGCGACGGTCTCCAACGTTCTCAGCGGCAGCCGTTATGTCGGGCCGGAGCGGCGCGGCCGGGTCAAGGAAGCGATCGACGAACTCGGCTATCGGCCGAACGGCATTGCCGCCAGCCTGCGCAGCCAGCGGACACGGATCATCGGCATCGTGGTGCCGGATATCGTCAATGCCTTCTTCAGCAGCTTCGTCCAGCACATCGAGGAACTTGCCGCCGGCAGCGGCTATCAGATCATTTTGGTCAGCACCAATGAGGATGTCGATCAGGAGCGCGAGCGCATGCACGCACTCCTCTCGCGACGGGTGGATGGGCTGATTGTCATTCCGGTCGGTGACGCGTTCGAGACCCAGGCCGATATCCGATCGCAGGGTGTCAGCGTCGTCGTCGTCGACCGCGGTTGCCAGTTGACCGAATTCGACACGATCGCAGCCGATAACGTGACCGCGGCGTATGAGGGAACCCACCACCTCATCGGGCTTGGGCATACCAATATCGCCATGGTCGTGAGCATCCCGACGCTCGACAACATTCAAGGCCGTATCAAGGGCTACCAGAACGCGCTGGCGGAGGCCGGCCTGCAGGACCGGGCGCAGATCGTGGTTGGCGGCGTGACGGTTGAATCGAGCCGCCACGCGGTCGCCCAATGCCTGCGTCAGTCAAACCGGCCAAGTGCCGTGTTCGCCGGGACAAATGTCATCGCCCTGGGGGCGATTCATGCCATCCGCGATCTCGATCTGGATTTCCCACGCGAGATATCCTTGCTGGGGTTCGACGATTTTGAATGGATGACGGTGCTCAAGCCCTACATCAGCACGATCCAGCAGCCGACCGATGAGATGGCGGCGCATGCCTGGAGATTGCTGACCGACCGGCTTGCCCACAAACGCCGGGATGTGACCCGGGTACGGTTGCGGTGCAGCTTGCAGGCCAGGGAATCAACCGCACCGGCCGGTGTCGCCGGAGGTGACTGAGGAGGTTGAGGCCGGCAGATCGGCCACGCGCTAAACAAAAACATCAATCGGCGCCCTGGATTTCAACCGCGGCGCTAGAACAAGAGGGAAGGATCGGCCATGAAAAAGAGGACAGTCATTCTAGGCGCGGCTCTGGCGGCGGCGGTCGCGGCGTCGCCGGCGGCCCAGGCCCAGGACGTGACCTACGGGGTGCTGATGAAGACCCTGTCGAACCCGTTCTGGGGCGCCATGGAAGAGGGCGTGCGCGACGGCGCGGCTTCGGTCGGCGTGGAGTATTACCTGCAGGCAGTTGAATCTGATCAGGCGGCGGAACCGCAGCTCAATGTCTGCGAGACCATGCTGCAGCGCTCGCCGGCGGTGATGATCACCGCGGCGATCAACTCCACCATCCTGCTGCCCTGCCTCAGCAAGGCGACGGAGATGGGTATTCCGGTGGTCGATCTGGACGCCAATCTCGATCACGAGATCGCCAAGGCGGCGGGCGTCGACATCGCCTTCACCATCGGATCGGACAATGAGGCGGCGGGTGCCCAGGGCGCCGATTACCTGGTCGGGGAACTCGGGGCCGGCGCCGTTGGCCCGGTCCTGGTGATCGAGGGGCTGTCCGGCAACATCACCGGCCAGAAGCGCGCACGGGGCTTTGCCGAGCGCCTAGCCGAACTGGCGCCGGGGCTGGACGTCGTGGCGTCCCTGCCGGGCGACTGGGATCGCGGCAAGGCAGCGACCATCACCAATGATATCATGCTGCGGCATCCGGGCCTTGTGGCGATCTTCGCCGCCAATGACGGGATGGCGTTGGGCGCGGTCGAGGCCGCTTATGCCGCCGGCAAGGGCGACGACATCATCGTTATCGGCGTCGACGGCAATGTGGATGCGGTCAAGTCGATCCGCGAGGGCCGGCTGAACGCGTCGGTCGCCCAGCTTCCCTATCTGGTCGGCAAGCAGGCGGTCGAGCGGATCGCCGCGGTGATCGACGGGGGCAATGTGGAGACGTTCCAGTTCGTCGACACCATGGTCTTGACCCAGGAGGTCTTGGAGGCCGGCGAGCATCCGCTGCTGCAATACGTCCGCTAGCCGTTGAAACCGGTGGGGCCGGCGATGCCGGCCCCGTCATCTTGATCCAGATCGTCGCAGGACTCCGACATGGCCGTCCTTGAGCAGGCTGCGAGCGCCCGGAAGGGCGAGCGGCGGTTCAGCTTTCGCCTTGAATCGCTGTTCGTGCTGATTGCGCTGGTCATCGTGATGTCGGTGGCGTCGCCCTATTTCCTCAGTGTCGCCAACTTCCTCAACATCCTGCAGGCGACGGCGGTGATCGGCGTGCTGGCGATCGGTGCGACCTTCGTGATCTGTTCGGCCGGGATCGATCTATCCCTGGGCTCTGTGCTGGCGTTTGGCGGCATCGTCGGGTCGTTGGCGATGAATAAGCTGGGAATGCCCTGGCCGGTCGGCATCCTGGTGTGCCTGCTGGCGGGGGCGCTGGCCGGCGTGGTGAGCGGGCTGCTGATCACCAGGGCCCGGATTCCGGCCTTCATCGCCACGCTGGGCATGCTCGGCATCGCCCGGGGCGCGGCGCTCGTTCTGTCCGACGGCCTGCCGGTCTATGGGCTTCCGGCGCCCTTCGTCTATATCGGCCAGGGACGGCCCATCGGCGACATCCCGATGCCGGTGATCATCTTCCTGGTGGTGGCCGGCATCGCCCATTACGTGCTGGCCTACACTCGGTTCGGCAAATACGCGCTGGTGATCGGCGACAACGAGACGGCGGCCCGCGCCATGGGCGTCAGGGTCGACCGTCACCGCTTGTTGCTCTACGGGCTGTCCGGCACCATGGCCGGGCTGGGCGGGCTGCTGTTCGTCGCCCGGGTGAATTCCGGCGATCCGACCGCCGGCATGACCTATGAGCTGTCGGCAATCACCGCCGCCATTATCGGCGGGACCAATCTGTTCGGCGGCCGCGGCAGCATCTTCGGCACGGTGATCGGGGCGCTGATCATGGGCGTGCTGCAGAACGGCCAGACCCTGCTCAACATCCCGTCCTTCTATCAGCCCATCGCCACCGGAAGCGTGCTGATCCTGGCGGTCTGGCTGGACCAGATGAACCGGGCCCGGAGTGCCGCCGGATGAGCCTTCTGGCGATCAGCGACGTGCGCAAACGCTTCGGCGCGGTCGAGGCCTTGCGCGGCATCACCTTCTCGGTGGAGGCCGGCACGGTGACCGGGCTGGTCGGCGACAATGGCGCCGGCAAGTCGACCCTGATGAAGATCATCACCGGAATCTACCGGCCCGATAACGGGCAGGTGGTGTTCGATGGCAGGTCGATCACCCGCGAGGACCCGGGCGCCATCCGCGAATTGGGCATCGAGATGATCTATCAGGATCTCGCCCTGGCGCGGCAGCAGGATGTGGCGTCCAACATCTTCCTCGGGCGTGAGCCGACCCGGCGCGTCATGGGCATGCCGATCGGCCTGATCGACCGTCCCCGCATCGAAACCGAGGCGGAACGCATCATCGAGCGGCTCGGTGCGCGCATCCCGTCGGTGCGCTATCAGGTCGGCCTGCTCTCCGGCGGCCAGCAGCAATCGGTGGCCATCGCCCGGGCGCTGACCTTCGAACCGAAGCTGGTGATCATGGACGAGCCGACGGCGGCCCTGGCGGTGCGCGAGGTCGATCATGTGCTGGAGCTGATCCGCGAGTTGAAGCGCCAGGGCATCGCGGTGATCCTGATCAGCCACCGCCTCACCGACGTCTTCGCGGTCTGCGACCGCATCGTCGCCCTGCGCCAGGGGCAGGTCATCGCCGACGAAATGACCGCCGAGACATCCATGAACACCGTCGTCGCCCACATTGTCGGCGCCGCCTGATCGGCGCGCCGGAAACTGAACGGTAGGGAGCCATGCCACGCCTGGGAGCACATACCTTCATCTGGTCCTCCGAATGGTCGACCGAGGCCGCCACCCGGATCATGCCGACCGCCGCCGCCGCAGGCCTGGACGTTGTCGAAATCCCGCTGCTGCGGCCCGATGAGATCGATGTCGACATCACCGTGGCCCTGTCGCGCGAGCATGGCGTCGCCGTCACCTGCTCACTGGGCTTGCCTCAGCGTGCGACGCTGCCGGACCATCCCGCCGCCGCCGAGGCCTTCCTGAAGACGGCCCTGGACGTGGCGGCGCGGCTCGATTCCCGCTGCCTCACAGGCGTCACCTACAGCAGCATCGGCAAGCTGACCGGCGCGCCGCCGACCGAGGACGAATACGCGACCATTGCAAAGGCCCTGAAGCCGGTGGCGCGGCATGCGGCGTCGCTCGGCCTGGAACTCGGCCTGGAGCCCTGCAACCGCTACGAGACCCACCTGATCAACCAGGGGCGTCAAGGGGTCGAACTGATCGAGCGGATCGGCGAAGACAACGTCTTCGTCCATCTCGACACCTATCACATGAACATCGAGGAGAAGGGGCTGGCTTCGGCGATCGGTGAGATCGGCCGGCACTGCCGCTACATCCATCTATCCGAGAGCGATCGCGGAGTTCCCGGCACCGGCAATGTGGATTGGGACGGCGTATTCTCCGGCCTGGCGGAGATCGGATTCGAGGGCGACATGGTCCTGGAATCATTTATGGTCATCCACCCGGACATCGCCCGCGCGCTGTCCGTCTGGCGGCCGGTGGCGGCCAGTTCGGAGGAATTGGTCGAAAAGGGGTTCGGATTCCTGCGCGAATGCGCGGCGGCACATGGGGTGTCGATCGGCTGACTGTTTCTAAAGCCAGACCTTTAGAA
Organism: Inquilinaceae bacterium; assembly: GCA_965237625.1. Lineage (GTDB taxonomy): Bacteria > Pseudomonadota > Alphaproteobacteria > DSM-16000 > Inquilinaceae > JABDIP01. Next base: position 258,769 of record CBDEGD010000014.1, on the reverse strand, counting down.
AGTCGGATGGCTTTCTTGGCATTGTCCCATCCCATCTTGTCATTGCCGCGAAGGCGGGAATCCAGGCGATCCTGACATCTCCTGGATCCCCGCCTTCGCGGCAATGACAAGATGGGGGATGGGGAAGGTTCCCCTTAAGCATTCAGTCAATCAGTCCCGATCCGCACACCGGTCTGCGAGTGGAACAGATGCACCTTCTCCAAGTCGGGGACGAGGCCGATTGGTTGTCCGCGTTTCAGCACCGGCCGGTCCATGGTGAGGACGGAGGCCGGTTGTTCGCCCATCTTGGCGAAGACCAGGGTGCTGAGGCCGGTCGGTTCGATCACCTCGACGGTGACCGGAATGCCGCTTTCGGCGGTTTCGTCGATGGATAGGGATTCGGGCCGGACGCCGTAGGTGACGGCCTGTCCGTGGGCGGCGTCGATGGTCGCCGGCATGGGCAGAGAATGTCCATCCGGGGTCTGGACCGTCGCGGCGCCGTTATCCCGCTGCACGATGCCATCGAAGAAGTTCATCGCCGGCGAGCCGATGAAGCCGGCGACGAAGCGGTTGGCCGGGTAGTCGTAGATCTCCAGCGGCCCGCCGATCTGCTGGATCAGGCCGTCATGCATAACCACGATTCGGTCGGCCATGGTCATGGCCTCGACCTGATCGTGGGTGACGTAGACGGCGGTGGTGCGGAGGTCTTGGTGCAGTGCCTTGATCTCGGTGCGCATCTGGACCCGCAGCTTGGCGTCTAGATTGGACAGCGGCTCGTCGAACAGGAAGACCTGGGGCTGGCGGACGATGGCGCGGCCCATGGCGACGCGCTGGCGCTGGCCGCCAGAGAGCTCTCGCGGCAGTCGGGCGAGCAGCTCCGATAGGCCGAGGATGCCCGCCGCTCGGTTGACCGCCTTGCCGATCAGATCGCCGGCGGCGCGCCGGATCTCCATGCTGAAGCCCATATTCCGCTGCACCGACATATGCGGATACAGGGCGTAGTTCTGGAACACCATGGCGATGTCGCGATCCTTCGGCGGCAGAGAGTTGACCACCTTGTCGCCGATCAGGATGTCGCCGGCGGTGATCTCCTCCAGCCCGGCGATCATCCGCAGCAGCGTGGATTTGCCGCAGCCGGACGGGCCGACCAGGACCACGAACTCGCCATCCTCCATGTCGATATCGACGCCGTGCAGCACCGGCACCGAGCCGTAGGATTTGTAGATGTCTCGGATGGTGACCGAAGCCATTGTCTTATCCCTTTACCGCGCCGGCGGTCAGCCCCTGGACCAGGAAGCGTTGGATGAAGGCGAAGAAGATGCAGGCCGGGATCAGCGCCAGCACCGCCGCCGCCATCATCTGCCCCCAATCGACGGAGAATTTCGACACGAAGGTTAGCAGGCCGACCGGGAAGGTCATCTGGTCCTCGCTGTTGATCAGCATCAGCGCGAACAAAAGCTCGCTCCAGGCGGCGGTGAAGACGAAGCCCAACGTGGCGGCCATGCCGGGCAGGGTCAGCGGTAACACCACATGATACAGCGCCCGCAGCCGGGTGCAGCCATCGATCATCGCCGCTTCCTCCAGCTCCTTGGGGATGCCGTCGAAGAAGGACTGCATCAGGAAGGTGGCGAAGGGCACGTTGAACGCGGTGTAGACGATGATCAGCCCGAACAGATTGTCGGTCAGCCCGAGCGGCGTCATCAGCCGGTAAATCGGCGCGATCAGCATCACCAGCGGGAACATCTGGGTCAGCAGCATGATGAAGACCACCAGATGCCGTCCGCGAAACCGGAACCGCGAGAAGGCATAGCCGGCGGCGGCGGCGATCACGGTGACGATCGCGGCGGTGCCGAGCGAGACCATGACGCTGTTGGCGAAGAACGCCGGAAAGTCGCTCTGCAGCAGGACGAAATCGAAATTCTCCCAGGTCATCCGCGACGGCCACAGCGCCACGCCCTCGGTGAACAGCAGCCGGTCCGGGGTCACCGAGATCTTGATCAGCCAATAGAGCGGGAACATCGCGAAGACCATGTAACAGGCCAGCGCCCCATAATGCCCGATGCCCAGCACCAATGCGCGTCTGCGGCTTTGTCCGACGGCGATCATGCGGAGCGCTCCCTGACGGGCGCGCGACTTTTTTGGTGAGCCCCCTCACCCTCCCACGGCTTTGCCGCGGGTCCCTCCCTCTCCCACGAGGGGAGAGGGGTCAAATGTGCAGCCTGTTTTACCCCTCTCCCCTCGTGGGAGAGGGAGGGACCCGTCGCCGCAGGCGATGGGAGGGTGAGGGGGCTTCCCGAAGGACTTCCGAAGGTCCGCATCACGACACCTTCGGCAGATGCTGGCGCATCTTCAGAAGGATGGCGGCGTAGAGCAGGAGCAGGACCAGGAGCGCGGTGGCGACCGCCGAGGCGTATCCGAAATCCAGCCGTTTGTACGCTGTCGTGAAGATGTAGCTGGACAGGATCTGGGTGGAGTTGGCGGGGCCGCCATTGGTCATCACCACGATCAGATCGGCGAAGTTGCTGATCCAGATGGTGCGCAACAGGACCGTGATGGCGATCATCGGCGCCAGGAATGGCAGGGTGATCTTGGTGAAGCGCTGCCAGGCGGTGGCGCCGTCGATGGCGGCGGCTTCATGCAGCTCGCGCGGGATCGATTGCAGGGCGGCCAACAGGGTGATGGCGAAGAAGGGAATGCCGAACCAGACATTGGCGATGATCGGCCCCCACATGGCGATCGCCGGGTTGGAGAGGATGTTGTACGGCTCGGCGATCATGCCCAGATCGGTCATCCAATGGGGCAGCGGCCCGATCACCGGATTGAACAGCCAGGCCCATGCCAGGCCGGACAGGAATGTCGGCACCGCCCAGGGCAGGAAGACCAGCGCCTGCACCAGTTTGCGCCCGGCAAAGGCGCGGTCCAGCAGCAGGGCGAGGCCCAAACCGAAAAAGAACTGCAGGATGAGCGATCCACCGGTCCACCAGACTGTGTTCCGAAGCGCCCGGTAAAAATTCCGGTCGCCGATCAGCTCTTCGAAATTCTCCAGCCCCACATAGCCGGTCTTGAACGGGTTCAGCAGCTCGATGTTCTGGAAGGCATAGGAGATGCCGACCACCAGCGGCACGAACATCACCAGCGCCAGCAGGATCAGCGCCGGGCTGAGATAAAGATAAGGTTCGAGGACGACCGAGAGTGCCCGTCGGCGCGGCGCCGGAACCATGAGTCCCGGCGCCGCAACCACCCGGTCGGCTATTGCTCGGCCAGCCATCTTTGCTGGGCTGCGGTTAGGTATTCAGCCCATTCATTGGTCACGTCTTCCGCGGTGCGCTCACCCAGCAGGGCTTCCTGCCCGGTCTGCACCACCATGACGTCAGAGAAATAGGCGAATTCCTCCAGATAGGTCGGCAGCGAGGTGAACTCCCAGCGCGGGTCGCTCATCTCGGTGAACCAGCCAGCGAACTGCTCCGTCGCGAAGAACGGGTCCTGGTCGGCGCCTTTGTGGATCGGGATCACGCCGACGAATTTCGACCAGTCCAGATTGGATTCCGGGGTCGACAGATGCGAGATCAAGGCCCAGGACTCATCTCGATGCTCGGTGGCGTTGAACATCGCCCAACCGGCATAGCCGATCGAGGGGAAGGCCTTGCCGGCCGGCCCAAGCGGCATCGGCGCTACGGCGAAGTCTTCAGCATCCATGCGTTCCGACACGGCGATCAGCGCGTCCGGGTCCTGATCGAGCATCGCGCAGGTGCCGGAATAGAAGCCGGAGACGATTTCGTTGAAGCCCCAATTGACGCTATCGCGGGGTGCGAGGCCGTCCTTGTAGAGATCGACGATGAACTGGAAGCCTTCGACGGCGGCCGGCTGGTTCAGCGTGGAGTTACCGTCCTCGTCGAAGAACGCGTTGCTGCCCGCCATGGTCAGCATCATCATCAGCCAGCCATTGGTGGCCCCGGCGCCACCGCGCAGGCAATAGCCATACTTGCCGTCACCGAGCGCGGCGATCGCCTGGGACGCCGCCATGAAGTCCGCCATGGTCTCCGGCGGTCCGTCCAACCCGGCCTCGGCGAACAGGCTCTTATTGTAGAACATGGCGCGGATGTAGAAGCCGTAGGGGATCATATAGGCGGTGTTGTTGGCGAACCGGCCGAATTCCAGGGTCCGGTCGGTCAGCGCCCCGGTCCCGTCCCATTCCGCCAGATAGGGTTCCAGGCTCACCAGCTGATCGTTATTGGCATAGAGCGACAGCCAGCGATCGGGCATCTCCACGACGTCCGGAATCTGGCCGCCCTGGACCATGGTGGCGAGCTTCTCGAAGGCCTGGCCCCAGGGCAGCGAGGTGATCTCCACCGTGACGCCGGGGTTGGCGGCCTCGTATTGGTCGACCATGCCGCGCAGGACTTCCGTGCGCTGCGGGCTGGTGATCACCTCCACCAACTGCAGGGTGGTGTCGGCGGCGGCCGAACCGGCCGTCATCAGTACGGCCAAGGCCGTTGTGGCCAATAATCGTCTCATTCCATCCTCCTCTGTTGTCGTCCGGCCGTTCATTCGGCCGTCGGTTATGTCTTGGTTGCTAACGAAAACGCTTTGTCAAGATCGGCCCAGAGATCTTCCATATCCTCCAGACCCACATGCAGCCGGACCATCTGCGGCGGGACGCCGAAATCTGCCGCCGAGTTTGGCCCGCCCGCCTGTCCCAGCACGACTTTGGCCGGCAGGACCAGGCTTTCATGCCCGCCCCAACTGACACCGATCTTGAACAGGTTCAGCGCATCGCAGAAGGCGGGGATATCGACGGACGGGTCTGCCTCGAAGCTGAGCAGGCCCGAGGCGCCACGCAGCACCGCGCCGTCCACATCGCCGCTGAAACCCGGATGATAGACCTGGGCTACCGCCCGATGCTCGGCAAGTCGGCGGGCGATCTCGGTGCCGCTTAAATCGTGCTGCGCCATTCGGATCGGCAGGGTCCGCAGGCCCCGTATCAAAAGCCAGGCCTCGAACGGCGCCAGCTTGGCGCCGAGGGAGGGCAGGACCAGATCGTTGACCCGGTCGATCAGTTCGCTGCCACCGGCCACCACGCCGGCGACGGTGTCGCTGTGGCCGCTGAGGTATTTCGAGGCCGAGTGCACCACCAGATCGACGCCATGTTTCAACGGCTGCTGAAAGACCGGTGTCGCCCAGCTGTTGTCGATCACGCTGATCGCGCCGCATTCCCTGGCCATCGACGCCAGCAGCGGCAGATCGTGAGTCTCCATCATCCAGCTTGTCGGGCTTTCCAGATAGAGCATCCGGGCTCCCGGCAAGGCGCGCTCGACAGAGGCCGGGTCGGCGCCGTCGACGAATTCGACACTGATATCGAAACGCGGCAATAGCTTCAGGAACAAGCGATAGGCGTCCGGATAGACATGACGGACACAGACGATGCGGTCCCCGGCCCGGACGTTCGACAGCACGGCGGCGCTGATCGCCGCCATGCCGCTGGCCAGGCCGCGCGCCGTCTCCGCCCCTTCCAGGGCGGCGATCTTGGCCTCGAACTCCATCACCGTGGGATTGTCGCCCCGACTATAGATCGGCCGCCTAACCTCGCCGGCGAAGCTGCCCGCCAGCTCCGCGTAATTGGCATAGGTGAACAGGGACGTCTGGTAGATCGGCGGGACCACGGCGCCAAAGGGGAATTCGCCATCATGGGCGACGATGGTCGATGCCGAGCGCTCCTGCGGCTCGATAGCCGGAATCTGATCGTCTTCAGCGTGCATGGCTATCCGGGGCCGCCCGCACGTCTTCTTCGACGATCTCCAGGATCGCCAGAGTCTTCTCCCGCGCCGTCTTCGGATCGCGAGCCTTGATCGCCTCGAACATCTCGCGATGCAGTTCGAACGATCGGCTGGCGAAATCCTGTCGTCCGAAGGGGTAGGAGAAGAAATCGTGGAACGCCTCATACATGATCGCCACGATCTGTCCGAACAGCGGATTGCCGGTGGCGTTGTAGATCGCCTGATGAAACTCCCAATCCTCCTGCGGGGCGGAGCCGTATTTCCGGTGCACCGCCTCCATGCGCTCAAGCTTCCCTTCGATCTCGGAGATGGCGGCATCGCTGGCCTTGGTAGCGACCAACGCAGCCGCCTCCGCCTCGAGTGCGCGGCGGATGTCCAGGGTGCGCAGAAGGCTGTCGCGCTGGCGCTGAATAGTCAGGGGAAGATGGATCGCGTCCCGGTCCACCGGCGCGCGCAGAATAGGTCCCGCTGCCCTTGCGCATCTCCACCACGCCCAGCGCTTCCCAGCGTTTCAGGGCCTCGCGGATGGTCGACCGGCCGACCTGCAGCCGCTCCGCCAATTCGCGTTCGGCCGGCAGTCGCGCGCCACATTCATAACCGGCCGCATCGATGAATTCCGCCAGTCGGTCCAATACGACGGAATCACGAGATTGCGTTCGTATAGGCCGCAGTGACGCGGCGCCCGGCATCGGCGGTGGATCGCCCTTGGCCTGGGCGGCGGACCCGGAGGTCGGTGGGTGGGCGGCAAATTGGTCTGACATCTCGACCAAAATTATCGCGGCCGCGATTGTATCCTGTCAATCCCGTTTCCCGCATCGTGCTTCAAAAAACGATCGATGGCGGTCGGCTTGGCACCATCCGTCACCCTGGTATTAGCCCGCACTTCTCATACTGGCCATCGTCGGCGGCTAAGCGACGTGCAGACCATGGCCAGTATGAGAAGTGCGGGCTAGAGTTCCGGTTGCGATTTGCCGGCGGCAGCGATCTTTGCCGGACGACCGATGTGACACCCTCGAACCAATCGCCAGAGTTGGACGCATGAATTCTGAACGACGGGATCCAGCAAGCACCGCCCTCGCCGAAATTGGCAGGCCCGACAATCGCCGCCGGCGAAGGGCTGGGCGCGGAGGTGCGTCATGAGGATCGGGGTCGACCTTGGCGGCACCAAGATCGAGGCCATCGCCCTCGACGAAGGCGGTATCGAGCTCGGCCGTCATCGCGTTCCGACACCGCGCTTCGACTATCAGGAATCGATCGCGGCGATCATCGGGCTGGTGGAGCGCCTGGAGAGCCAAACCGGCCAGACCGGGACCGTCGGCGTCGGCATGCCCGGCGCCCTGTCGCCGGTGACCGGACGGGTGAAGAACGCCAATTCGACCTGGCTGAACGGCACCGAATTCAATCGCGACCTGGCGGCGGCGCTCGGCCGTCCGGTCATCTGCGTCAATGACGCCAATTGCCTGGCGGTGTCGGAAGCGGTCGACGGCGCGGCCGTCGGCGCCAAGGTGGTGTTCGCGGCAATCCTGGGCACCGGTGTCGGGGCCGGCATCGCCATCGGCGGCCAGGCCCATGTGGGCGGCAATGCGATCGGCGGCGAATGGGGGCACATCCCGCTGCCCTGGCCGAATGCCGAGGAATTGCCGGGCCCGGATTGTTATTGCGGCAAGACCGGCTGCATGGAGACTTGGGTCTCGGGCACCGGCCTGCAGAACGACTATGAGCGGGTCGTCGGCGAGCGTCTGAGCGGGGCAGAGATCGTCGCCCGGGCCGAATCCGGCGATGCCCAGTCGGAAGCGGCGCTGACCCGCTATGAGGACCGTCTGACCCGCGGCCTCGCCACCATCATCTCCGTGCTGGATCCCGATGTCATCGTGTTCGGCGGTGGCATGTCGAATGTGGAGCGGCTGTACCGCAATGTGCCGGAGAAGCTGCCACAATGGGTGTTCGGCGGCGAATGCGCGACGCCAATCCGGAGGGCCAAGCACGGCGATTCCAGTGGCGTGCGTGGGGCCGCCTGGCTATGGCCGGCGGGCGGGAACTGACCGGGCGATCCGATCAGTTGCTTTCGCGACCAACCATGTCCTCCGGGTCGTCGAGATAGAAACTGGCGACCCAGCCGGCGATGACGTGCTCGCAGGGATTATTGATGCATTGCGATGTGCCGACGAATACCCACTGGCCCCTGCGGTCGCCGATGGTGACTTCGCGGCCCATCTCCAGAGCTGCGACCTCGTCGCCGGGGCTCAACTGGGTGACGACCGGCGATCCGATCCTGGGGTCCGCTCGCACGTTGAGCGGACCGGCATTGACCCGCCACCACTGGCCTTCATAACGATCATAGCTGGACCGCTTGATCTGGTCGCCCAGGGCCGGCGAGGTGATCAGGGCCAGCGACAAGGCGGCGGCGAGGGAATAGCCAAACATCTTTTGCATGGTCGCAACTCTACCTGCGGGAGGATGGGACGGCGGCACTTTAGGCGGCAACTCTTTCGGAATGGTGACCATGATCGGCACATCCCCCAGTAATCGTGCCCCAGTAATCGTGTGGGCAATCATGCGGGCGATGGCGGCGTCCGCCTTGCGGCGGCGGGCCGGCGGCGATAGGTATGGGCGCTTCAAAAGTTCAGCAACCCACAGTCCAGTAGCCAGGGAGACACCCGATGGACCGACAAGCGGTTTTCGCCAGCTTGGGGATCGACACAAACGCGCTGACCGGCGGCACCTTGCCGGTGCATTCGCCGATAGACGGGGCGGAACTCGCCCGGGTGCGGGAGAATGGCGTCGAGGATGTGGATGCCGCGATCGGCCGAGCCGCGACCGCCTTTCGGGTTTGGCGCACAGTTCCCGGGCCGCGCCGGGGCGAATTGGTGCGGCTTCTGGGCGAAGAGTTGCGCGCCAACAAGGAGGCGCTCGGCCGGCTGGTGACCATGGAATGCGGCAAGATCCTTCAGGAGGGACTTGGCGAGGTCCAGGAGATGATCGACATCTGCGATTTCGCGGTCGGCCTCTCGCGCCAGCTCTACGGCCTGACCATCGCCTCTGAGCGCCCGGGCCATCGCATGAGCGAGACCTGGCAGCCGCTTGGGCCGGTCGGCGTGATCAGCGCCTTCAACTTTCCGGTCGCGGTATGGAGTTGGAATGCCGCGCTGGCGCTGGTATGCGGCGATCCGGTGATCTGGAAGCCGTCGGAGAAGACGCCGCTGACGGCGCTGGCATGCCGGGCGCTCTTCGATCGGGCGTTGGCGAAATTCGGCGATGCGCCCGACGGGCTACTGTCGGTCCTGATCGGCGGCCGTGAGGTCGGCGAGCGGCTGGTCGACGACCCTCGGGTGCCGCTGATCAGCGCCACCGGCAGCACCGCCATGGGGCGCAAGGTCGGGCCACGGGTGGCCAGTCGCATGGGCCGCTCGCTGCTGGAGCTGGGCGGCAACAATGCGATGATCGTGGCGCCGTCCTCCGATCTCGATCTGGCAGTGCGGGCCATCCTGTTCTCCGCCGTCGGCACCTGCGGTCAACGCTGCACGAGTCTGCGCCGGCTGATGGTCCATGAAGGCCTCTATGATCGCTTGGTTCCGGCAGTGAAGAAGGCGTATGGCGCTGTACGTGTGGGCGACCCGCTGGAGCCGTCCACATTGGTCGGTCCGCTGATCGACGAGGGCTCGTTTGAGCGGATGCAGTCGGCCCTGGAAACGGCGCGATCCGGCGGCGGCACGGTGACCGGCGGCGAGCGGGTGACGGCGAACGTGCCCGATGGCGGGGCCTATGTAATGCCGGCCATCGTCGAGATGCCGGAGCAATCCGAGATCGTTCGCGAGGAGACCTTCGCGCCGATCCTCTACGTGATGCGCTACAGCGAACTCGACGAGGCGGTTGCCCTGCACAATGGCGTTCCGCAAGGGCTGGCGTCGTGCATCTTCACCACCGACGTCCGAGAAGCGGAGACCTTCCTGTCGGCGGCGGGCAGCGATTGCGGCATCGCCAATGTGAATATCGGCCCCAGCGGGGCGGAGATCGGCGGTGCGTTCGGTGGCGAGAAGGAAACCGGCGGCGGTCGCGAGTCCGGCTCCGATGCCTGGAAGGCCTATATGCGCCGGCAGACCCAGACCGTGAACTACTCCCGTGAACTGCCCTTGGCCCAGGGCATCGAATTCAATCTCTGATTTGTCTGTTTCGCGGTGCCGTGGCATCGGGCCGCGCTTGTAAGGGGGATCAATGTCGCAGTTGGAAGAATTCTGGGCTCTGGTTGCCGATGTCTGGAAGAACGGGTTTCTTGGCATCGATATCGGCGAGATTCTGGTCGCACTGGCAATCCTGTTTGGGTTCCTGGTATTCCGCCGCCTCTTCACCCGGATCATCATGGCCCGCCTGAAAAAATGGGCGAAGCGCACGAAAACGACTGCGGACGATCAGGTGATCCTGGCACTGGAGGGGCCGATCCGGTTCATTCCCGTCGTGCTGGGCATCTTTGTCGCGACGGAATACCTCTCCATTGAGGGCACCATGGCGGCCGGTGCGGAAAATCTGGTGCGGTCGCTGATCGCCTACACGATCTTCTGGGCTTTCCATCAAATGGTCGAGCCGATGAGCTTCGTGCTCGGGCGGCTGGAGCGGGTGTTTTCGCCCGAAATGGTCGACTGGCTGAAAAAGGCGATCAAGATCGCCATCATCTTCATCGGCGCCGCAACGATCCTCGAGATCTGGGGCATCCAGGTCGGTCCGATCATCGCCGGGCTCGGCCTGATTGGTGTGGCCGTCGCACTCGGCGCGCAGGACCTCTTCAAGAACCTGATCGCCGGCATTCTCATCCTGGCGGAGAAACGCTTCAGCCGAGGCGACTGGATCCGGGTCGACGGGGTCGTTGAAGGCACTGTGGAATCGATCGGCTTCCGGTCCACCCTGGTGCGCCGTTTCGACAAGGCGCCTGTTCATGTGCCGAACTCCAAGCTGTCGGACAATGCGGTCACCAATTTCAGCAAGATGACCCACCGCCGCATCTACTGGAAGATCGGCGTCGAATACCGCACCAGCGTCGATCAGCTGCGCCAGATCCGCGACGGCATCGAGGGGTATGTGTTGGGCAGCGACGATTTCGCCAAACCGCCGGAGGTCTCCACCTTCGTGCGCATCGACAGCTTCAATGACAGCTCGATCGACATCATGCTGTACTGCTTCACGGTCACCACCAATTGGGGCGAGTGGCTGGCGATCAAGGAACAGTTGGCCTACCGCATCAAGGAGATCGTCGAAGGCGCGGGGAGTGGCTTTGCCTTCCCCAGCCAGTCGCTCTATGTGGAAACTCTGCCGTCAGAGGCGCCCGAGGCCTTCGTGCCGCCGGGCAAGGCGCAACCCAGCAAGGTCCCAAGAGCCAAGCCAGTGGAGGCGTAGCATCTCTCAGCATCACCGACACAAAGTCACCGGATACCCTCCGTGACAATCTGGCGGACGATGGGCATGCCGACCGCCTCGGTCATGCCGTGGCGTAGCCGGTCGTCATAGAGAATTCTGATCAGGTCACGATCTGCCGCGGTCAAATCGTCGGATCCGCCCCAACTGGCGAAATTTGTGTCCCAACGCCCGTCGATGTCGCCGATCAAACCCAATGCCTGGGTGATCTCCTGGACCACGCACAGCCGGGTCATCCGGGCGGACTGGCCACTGCGGATGAACGCCATGGCAAAGGCCTCTCCATCCGCGCTACCGGTCATGGCGAAACAGTCGCTGCGGTAAAAGCCTGGCAGGCTGACGCGATTTCCGCTCTGCGCCCAATTATCCAGATACGGTTGCAGCTCTTCGACCGTGCCGAACATCACTACCATGTTCGGCTGATCGTCCTCGATGCGCGCCTCCAGGCCGGTCAGAGAGCCGAGCAGGGCGACATGCTCCTCCACAATTTTGTATTGATCGGCGTCAGCACCGACGGCCGAAAGCAGTATTGGATCGGTCCATTTGTGCAGTCGCATCGGCTGCCCCATATCGTCGCGGAATCCGACCAGTCGGAACCGCTCCGCCATGCCGAGTTCGGGCAGGGGCGTAGGAGCGCACGCCGCGAGGACAGCCAGGGTCGCGACTATTGCGCTCGCCGAAAACACCCGCAGGCTCATGAGAAGCAATGTCCCGACCCTTGCAATTGTACTCCCCCAACTGATTTCCAGTCAGATATACTACTTTTGGAATGCTGCGGGTAAAAGTCAGGAGGGCGCAGCATGTCGGCGGATCGGGGAAGGTTCTTGATGAGTAGGTACTCCAGCGTGTTTTCGATGCCGGCCAGCCATTTGTCCGACATTCGGTCGGCATCCGTCGCGGCCTGGATTTCGTTCTTGATCTTCGCATCGTGCATGATGTCGTTGCCTGCCAGAGCCCAGGCGCCGGTTCCCTGCGATCAGCTGGTGACCAGCGTCTCTTCCGAGTTCGCCAATTCGATCTGCTTTCGAGACGGATTTGCCGGTAGCGATGCCCGCGGATGGCATGAACAGATCCAGGCCGAAAACGCGCAACATCTGCTTACCGTAGTGGTGGCCAAGACGACGGGAAGTCGCAGCTACCTTCGGGGTACCAGCCTCGACCAGCTCTTTCGCAGGTTTGCGTTGCCGCCGGAGATGACACAGATGGGCGATAAGGGGACCACCGAACAGGGATTCGAATTCGTCACCATTGGTGCCCCGGCGTCTACCCATTGTTTACTGTTTCTCCGCGAGGATCGTCCCATGCGAGGTGGATACCAGGGTCTGAAATACGGATTTGCCTGCGACAAGGCCCACAACAGCGTCTATTCGATCGGAGACGCCGAAATACTGTTGTCCAAGATCGATTTCGCCGACTGACGGCAGGCGCTGCGGAACTCAATTCGCGACGGATTGAGCCTTACCCGTAGATTCCGCCTTGCAATAGAGATCGTGCAGCGTCTCGATGACCGTTCGCGCTTCGTCGCCCTTGAGAGAGTAGTAGATGGTCTGGGCGTCACGTCGGGTCCCGACAAGCCCGTCATTGCGCAGCCGGGCCAAGTGCTGCGACAGGGCTGACTGGCTCAGATCGACCATTTGTTCCATCTGACCGACGGAGAGTTCGCCCTCGGCCAAGGAACAAAGGATCAGAAGGCGCCGCTCATTGCTCATCGCTTTGAGCAACGTGCTGGCCTTCTGGGCGTTTGCCTTGAGGTCGGCGGTATCCATTCGCCCGAAGTAATTAGCGGCACGGTTGCGGTCAAGCAATAGTCAATGCTGACAACATCCAGACCGATACCGTCCAAAGGCTGTCGCGGGTTTGGTGGCGTCGCCCATTCCAGGTAGGATTTGCAGAGCGCAGCGATGGTAGCGGGACGATGACGGAACAGGTGGTGCAACTTGATGCACGGGATTTGATTTGCCCGATCCCGGTATTGAAGGCCCGCAAGGCGCTCAACACGTTGCCGGCGGGCGCCATCTTGGAGGTGTTTGCTACCGATCCGGCGGCGCCGAAAGATTTTGTGGCGTTCTGTCAGGCCACTGGGAACGCGCTTCTGTCGGCGGTTGAAGTCGAAGACGGCGCCACCCTGTTCCGAATCGAGAAATCCGGCTGACTATTCCGCGGCGGCGGCCGGTTGTTCGTCGCGTGGCACGCGGTCGACGATCGTCGGTTCGTCGTCATCGTCGGTTTCGCTTGGCGGCCGCTTTCTGCCACCCTCGATAGCCCCCATGAACACTGTCATCAGCGGCGGCACGATCAACAGGGTAAGGACTGCGGAAACGCTCAGCCCGCCAACGACGACGGATCCCAGCCCGCGGTAGAGTTCCGATCCGGCGCCTGGGAACAGGACCAGCGGCAGCATTCCGAACACGCTGGTCAGGGTCGACATGAAGATCGGGCGCACCCGGTTCCGGGTCGCCTCGATGATTGCCTCATCGATCGCCATGCCGTCGGTGCGATGGTGGTAAAGGCTTTGGTGGACCAGCAGGATGGCGTTGTTCACGACGATGCCGATGAGAATAACGAATCCCAGCAGCGTCAGCATGTCGAGCGACTGGAAGACAAACTGGTTGAGGGCCACCAGCCCGCCGATTCCGCCAGCCGCCGCCATGGGCACCGAGATCATGATGATCAGCGGATAGGCGAAACTCTCGAACAGCACCGCCATCACCAGGTAGACGATCGCCAGCGCCAGGATCAGGTCCAGCACCATGGCGTTCCAGGTCATGTCCAGCTGGTCCGCGGTTCCGGACAAGTTGAGTGTCACGCCGGGCGGCAGGCCTTGTTCGGTGAGCGGGGCGATGACCTGCTCATTGATGATGCCGATGGCCGCCTCAAGCGGTATGCCGTCGGCCGGAATGAGCGACAGGGTCACCGTGCGCACCCGTTCCCGATGGCGCACCTCGGTTGGTCCGGACGTGACCCGAACCTCGGCCAGAGTCTCAACGGATATGATGGCGCCGTCCCCGGTGACGACAGGAATGGCGCCGATGCCTTGCGTCTGCTCCACCAGAGCGCGCGGCCCCATAAGGGTCAGGTCGATCCGCTTACCGTCGACGGTGATCTCCGCGACACGCAGACCATCGTTGAATGCGTCGATGGTGGCTCCAAGCTCGCTCGCCGTCACGCCGTTATCGGCCAGCCGTGTCGGGTCCGGCACCACGCGGACCTCCGGTGCGCCCAGTTCAAGGCCCGGGATCGGTCGGAACCGGTTCCCTTGATCCGCGGGCAGCGCCTGGGTCAGCCGGCCGGTGGCCTGGAGCGCGACGCCGAGGATGGTTTCAAGATCGCCTCCCGAGACATCGAGTTCGATCGACCGCGACCCGCCGATACCGCGCCCGAACAGCGACAGCTGGTTCATGAATCCGAAGGTGCCCGGTTCGGCGAAGATCGGGCTGCTCAGAACCGGGATCAACTCGCCGGCCCGGCTTTCTTCCATGGCGGAGGCGCCGATGAACGAATTGGCCTGGAAGGAGACGAAGAAGAAATGCTCGATCTTGGGCGGCTCATCCGGCGCGGCTTCCGGGCCGGTCTCGCTGGCCCAGTGAGGCCGAACGGCATCTTCGAGGTTTTGGCCGATTGCCGTGCTGGTCTCCAGATTGTAGCCCGGCGGCGGCAGAACGAAGCCGAAGATGAAGTTGCGGTTGCCGTTCGGCAGGTATTCCAGATCGGGGCGGAAGATCCAGGTGGTCCCGATGGCAACAACGGATACGGCGGCGACCACAAGCAGCGCCAGCGCGCGGCTACGCACGATCCGCCGGGTAAATCCAAGAACGCCGGCCAGGAATGCACGTGCGAATCCGTCGATGACCGGCAACCGGATCATCTTGTCCCGATCGGTCTCCGCGCCGTTCAAGAGGCGCGAAGACAAGGCCGGTATCACCGTGACAGCCACCAGCAGCGACAGGAGAACGGATACCGAGATCGCCACGGCGATGTCGCGGAAAAGCTGGCCGACCTCCAGCTTCATCACCAGGATCGGGATGAACACCATGACGGTGGTCAAGGCCGAAACCAGGACCGCGCCCCAGACCTGCCTGGCGCCCTCAAAGGCAGCCTTGGCGGCCGAGTGGCCGGACTGTCGCAGCCGGAAGATGTTCTCCAGCACCACGATGGCGGCATCGACGACCATGCCCACGGTAAAGGCGATGCCGGCCAGCGATATGACGTTGATGGATCGACCGAGCGCGGCCATGGCGACGAAGGAGCCGATGACGGAGACCGGGATGGCCAGAGCCACCACCAGGGTCGCCCGCCCCGACCTGAGGAAGGTCAGCAGGACGATCACGGCCAGGATGCCGCCATAGAGGATGTTCTTCTGGACCAGGTCGATGGCCGAGTTGATGTAATCGGTTTCGTCATAGAGCTGGCGCATCACCAAACCTTGACCCGGCACCGGGCCGGCGTTCAATTCGTCCACAGCGATGCGGATTTGATCCATCACCTCAATGACGTTGGCGCCGGTCTCCCGTTGCGCGTTGATGGCCAGTGCCGGCACGCCCAGGAAACGAATGCGCGCGCCGGGCTCCTTGTAGCCAAACCGGACCTCGGCGACGTCGTCGACGGTAACGCGCCCAACCCCGCCACCGGCCCCGGCCCGGCTGCGGATCAGCACCTGCCTCACTTGATCCAGATTGGCGAAGTCGCCATCGGTTCGGACCACGTAGCGGCGCTTGCCTTCCTCCACATCGCCGGCGGAAATTGACACGTTCGCGTCGCGCAGTGCCGACACGATCTCCGGGATCGTCATCCGGTAGCGGGCCAGCTGGATCGGGTTGACGATGATCTGCATCTCCCGGTCGCTGCCACCGAAGGCGCCGACACCAGAGACGCCGGGAACCCGCTCCAGCCGCTCCTTCACCACGTCTTCGATGAATTCTCCAAAGGTGTGGATCGGCTGTTCGTTGCCGTCCGCCCGCACCAGGGAGAACCAGGCGATCGCATTATCGTTCCTGTCGGACGTCTCGATGGTCGGCTCGTCGGCCTCCTCCGGATAGCCATTCACCCGGTCGAGCCGGTTTGCCGTGAGCAGCAGCGCCCGATCCATATTGGTATCGATATTGAACGTGAGCGTGATCTGGCCGTTCCCGGTGCTGGAGCTCGAGACAATCTCCTCCAGCCCCTCCAGCCCCTTCAGCGCCTCTTCCTGGCGGTTGACGATTTCCCGCTCGACCTCGGCCGGCGCCGCGCCGCCCCAATTGGTGGTGATCACGATGATCGGCCGGTTGATGTCAGGCGTGAGCTGGATCGGGATGGTCTGCAGGGCGACATAGCCGAACATCACGACCATCAGGACCGCGGCAATCACCGCGATCGGGCGTTGAATGGAGGTGCCGATCAAATTCATGGGCCGTCGCCTCAGCTCGCACCGTTATGGCGCACCGGCTGACCCGGGCGCAGCCGCTCGTTGCCGCGAACCACCACCAGATCGCCAGGCATCAGCCCGTTGGTCACTATGATCCGGCTGCCGACCGAGTCACCCAGGCTGACCGGCCGCATCATCGCCTGATCGTCCTCGACGACAAAAACGACCGAGCCATTTGGCCGGTTGAGAATGGCGTCCTTGTGCGCGGTCACCACGTCACGGGCTTCGCCGATCGGGATCAGCACGATTGCGCTCTGATTGCCCGCCAGCGGATTGACAGTCTCGGAAAAATCGGGCGTCAGGCGGACAATACGGGTTCGCGTCTGGCTGTTTTCCATAGGCACGCTGGCGCGGACAATCGCCTGATGACGCGTCCCATCATCCAGAACCACCGTCAACTCGGCGCCCGGCCGAATGCCGGACAGCCTGTCCAGAGGCACCAGCGCCTCGACTTCCAGACCGGACTCATTGATCACAGTCACGACCGAATCGCCGACCTGCAGGTATTCACCGACATGGGCGGATCGATTGCCGATGACGCCCGAGAAGGGCACGCGGATTTGGGCATCCTCCAGATCGATCAACGCCCGGGCCCAATTGGCCTCGGCGCGGGTCAGCCGAGCCTGGGCGACCGCCACCAAGCCTTGATTCCGGCGCACCTCAAGCTCGGCCTCATCATACCGCGCCTGCGAAAAGGCCGCACTGTTGGTGAGCCCACGCAGCCGCTCCAGCGCTTGGTCCACAATGGCCATACTGGCCGATGCCGCCTCCAGGTTCGCCTCCGCCTCGTCCCTCTCCGCCTTGCGCAGATCCGCATCCGATTGCAGCCGCGCCGGGTCCAGTTCGGCCAGCAGGTCGCCGCGTTCGACCCGGTCGCCAATATCGGCGTGTATGCGGAAGACCGCGCCAGCGACCTGGGTGGCGATGACCGCCTCACGCGCAACGATGCGCCCCACCACCGGCGCGGTCTGGGACATCGGTTCGCGGATGACCGAGTCGACAAAGACCAGCGCCGGCGGCTGATCCTGGCCGGCGGCCGGCAAAGCCGCGATCAGCGCAATGAATGCCGCCACAACGGCCACGTGGCCGCCGTTGCAGATTTTCCAACCCATCGTAGAATTCCCCTTCGGCGCCCGCTTGCGGGTTCCTCTCGCCATAGATTAATCGCTCTGGGCGAATTCAACCAGTCCCATACGAAGGTCTATCGGACCGGCCGCCGATCAAGGGTTGTCTCCGGTGTCTTTGAGATTGATCGGGCATTCGTGCTAAACGCGATGTCCCGAGGCCGCGAAGCGGCTACAGTCAGAACAGTCGAACCCTGCAGAATCCGAGAGGCCGCTTGAATACCGCATTCTTCACGCACCGAGACTGCATCTTGCATGATCCGGGCTTCGGCCATCCGGAATGCCCCGACCGGCTGAAGGCGGTTCTGCGCCGCTTCGAGGATGAGGCATTTGCCCTGCTGGATCGTCGCGACGCGCCGGAAGCCGCAATCGAGCAGATCCTTCGGGTGCATCCGCAGGCCCATGTCGAGGCGGTGCTTGCGGCCATTCCGGGTGATGGCCATGCCCGGCTCGATGCCGACACCGTTGTATCGCCGGGATCCCGTGAAGCGGCGTTGCGGGCGGCGGGTGGTGTCTGTGCCGCCGTTGATGCGGTGATGACGGGAGAGGTTCGGAATGCCTTCTGCGCCGTTCGGCCCCCCGGCCACCACGCCGAGACCGCCAAGGCGATGGGGTTCTGCCTGTTCAATAACATCGCGGTCGGAGCTGCCCATGCCCGTGCGGTTCACGGCGTTCGGCGGGTCGCGGTGGTCGATTTCGACGTGCATCACGGCAACGGCACCCAGGATATCTTCTGGAACGACGCAGATCTGTTCTACGTCTCGACGCACCAGTCGCCCCTCTATCCCGGGACCGGCATGGTGGAGGAGAGGGGTACGGCGGACAATATCCTCAATGTGCCTCTACCGGCCAATGCCGCCTCGCCGGAATTCCGCCATGCGATGACCCGGACCGTGCTGCCGGCCCTGTCGGATTTTGGCCCCGGCTTGCTGATGATCTCCGCCGGCTTCGACGCCCATTTGCGCGATCCGCTGGCCGGGCTCCAATTGACCGAGGCCGATTTTGCCTGGGCAACCGTAAAGCTGGCAAAACTGGCATCGGAGTGCTGCGAAGGCCGGATCGTCTCTGTGCTTGAGGGCGGCTACGATCTGGAAGCGCTTGCCGAAAGCTGCGCTGCCCATGTGAAGGAACTCATGGTCGCCTGATCGACTTTCATCATCCGCGCGACGGGCAATTCACCTGCAACGCGCTCAACCCGCTCGCATTTCTGGCTTTCTGTCCAATTGGCCTGCTATGGTCCGGACGGCCCAAATCACAGGTTCTTTCGATGGCTAAGCAATCCCCGCCGGCCGATGTCGCCGCCCTCAGTTTTGAGGATGCGCTCGGACAGCTCGAGACTATTGTGAAAAGCTTGGAATCCGGCCAAAGCAAATTGGATGACGCCATTGCGTCTTATGAGCGCGGGTCATTGCTCAAAGCGCATTGTGAGGCGAAGTTGCGCGAAGCCCAGGCGCGGGTCGACAAGATCGCCAAAGCGGCCGATGGCACGGTGACAGCCGAATCGACCGACCTCGGCTGACGTATACCAAGGAACATAGATAATGACCGATTTCATGGAGCCCCCCAGGAGTCCATTGGGGCCCATTCGGGCAGGCGCGGCGTGCGGCGCGATGCAGCGCATCGGGCAAGCGCCGCAACGCACCCGAAAGGGCCCCCAATGGAGTCCTGGAGGCTCCACCGCAGGCCGCTCTGCTAGGTCCGCCCGCCGCGTTGCGGCTCGCTTGTGGTGCGCTACACCACCGCGCGGACCGCGCCTAACGGGCGGACATAGCAGAGCGGTGAAACCGGTCATTATCTATGTTCCTTGGTATTAAATGATTCTTGCCTGCAGGAGGCCTGGTTGACGGCCATTGACTCGCTCCTAAGGGATGCCGCGCGCCTGACCGAGAAAGCCCTCGACCGGCTGCTGCCGAAACCGATGGATACCGAGGCGCTGATCTTCGAGGCGATGCGGTATGCGATGCTGACCGGCGGAAAACGTCTGCGCCCGCTGCTGGTGCTGTCGAGTTCGCGCCTGTTCGGGGTTGCCGATTCCTGCGCGCTGCGTGTGGCGGCCGCGGTTGAGTGCATCCACTGCCATCGGCTGGTGCATGACGATCTTCCGGCATTGGACAACGACGATTTGCGGCGCGGCAGCCCGAGCACCCATCGAAAATTTGGCGAGGCGGCGGCGATTCTCGCTGGTGATGCGCTACTCGCCCTCGCTTTCGAGATTTTGGCCGAGTCGGATACCCATGCCGACCCGATGGTGCGCAGCAATCTGGTGTCAGCGCTGGCAAAGGCGGCAGGTGGGCGCGGTATGATCGGTGGCCAGATGATCGATCTGATTGGTGAGGAACGGGAATTCGACCTCGGTGCGGTGACCCGGTCGCAGCGCATGAAAACCGGCGAGCTATTCGCGTTCGCCTGTGAGAGCGGCGCTATTCTGGGCCGGGTCGATTCAGCGCGTCGTCATGCGCTGCATGCCTATGCCCATGATCTGGGGTTGGTATTTCAGATCACCGGACATCTGTTGGACGCCGAGCGGCAGGCATCGGCGAAGAGCGGGAATGATGATAAAATGAATTCTCCCGGAAAGGCCACATTCGTGACTATCCTGGGTGAAGAGCGTGCACAGGAGCAGGCGCGCCTGCTGACGGATCAGGCCATCCGTCATTTGGATCTTTTCGAAGACCGGGCCGACGATCTGCGGGCCATTGCGCAGTTTGTTCGGGACCGCACCGCCTGAGTTACCGCCGGAATTAGGATTGACGCTGACCATGCCAACGGCAACACCGCTACTCGATACCGTTCAAATCCCCGATGATCTACGTAAGCTGAAGCCCCAGCAACTCAGGCAGCTTGCCGACGAGTTGCGCGCCGAGACGATCGACGCGGTGTCGGTGACTGGCGGTCATCTCGGAGCAGGGCTTGGTGTCGTGGAGTTGTCGGTGGCACTTCACTATGTCTTCAACACGCCGGACGACCGCTTGCTGTGGGATGTCGGGCATCAGTGTTATCCCCACAAGATCCTTACTGGCCGCCGTGATCGCATCCGAACCCTGCGTCAGGGTGGTGGGCTCAGCGGTTTCACCAAGCGGACTGAGAGCGAGTACGACCCGTTCGGGGCCGCGCACAGTTCTACGTCCATTGCCGCCGGTGTCGGCATGGCGGTGGCCCGCGACCTGTCGGGCAATGATAACGACGTCGTCTGTGTGATCGGCGACGGTGCCATGAGCGCCGGTATGGCCTATGAGGCCATGAACAATGCTGGCTCCATGGACAGCCGGCTGATCGTGGTGCTGAACGACAACGACATGTCGATCGCGCCGCCGGTCGGCGCCATGAGCGCCTATCTGTCACGGCTGATCTCCTCGCGGCCGTATCTGTCGCTCCGGCACCTGATGAAGGATCTGGCCGACAAGTTCCCGCGGCCGTTCAAGACCGCGGCGATGCGGGCGGAAGAATATGCCCGTGGCATGATGACCGGCGGCACTCTGTTCGAGGAGTTGGGCTTTTTCTATGTAGGGCCGATCGACGGCCACAATCTGGATCACCTGCTGCCGGTGCTGACCAATGTGCGAGACGCCGCGGAAGGGCCGATACTGGTCCATTGTGTGACCCAGAAGGGCAAGGGATACGAGCCGGCCGAGAACGCCGCAGACAAGTATCACGGGGTCTCGAAATTCGACGTGGTGACCGGGGCGCAAGCGAAACCCAAGCCGAATGCGCCGAGCTATACAAAGGTCTTCGGCAATACGTTGATCGACGAGGCGGAGCGTGACGACAAGATCGTCGCCGTCACCGCGGCCATGCCATCCGGCACCGGGGTCAATCTGTTCGCCGATCGGTTCCCGACACGCGCCTTCGATGTCGGCATTGCCGAGCAGCATGGGGTCACCTTTGCCGCCGGGCTGGCGACCGAGGGTTACAAGCCCTTCGTGGCGATTTATTCGACCTTCCTGCAACGCGCCTATGACCAGATTGTCCATGATATCGCGATCCAGGGCCTGCCGGTGCGCTTCGCCATCGATCGCGCCGGGCTGGTTGGCGCCGATGGACAGACCCATGCCGGTTCCTTCGATATCGCCTATCTGGGATGCCTGCCGGGTTTCGTGCTGATGGCCGCAGCCGACGAAGCGGATTTGGTGCACATGGTGACGACGGCGGTGGCGATCGACGACAGGCCATGCGCCTTCCGATATCCGCGCGGAGAGGGTGTCGGGGTCGACATGCCCGAGCGCGGCGAGGTGCTGCAAATCGGCAAGGGCCGGGTTGTGAGCGAAGGCAGTAAGATTGCGTTGCTGAGCTATGGCAGCCGCCTTCAGGAATGCCAGCTCGCGGCCGAAGATCTGTCGGCCCGGGGGCTGAGCACCACGGTTGCCGATGCCCGCTTCGCCAAGCCTCTGGACGAGGATCTGATTCAACAACTCGCCGCCCATCACGAAGTGCTGATCACCATCGAAGAGGGGTCGGTCGGTGGATTCGGCTCCCATGTACTGCAATCGCTGGCGCTGCGCGGCATGCTCGATAGCGGCGTGACCGTGCGCCCGATGGTTCTGCCGGACAGCTTCATCGAACACGACAAGCCCGATCTGCAATATGACCAGGCCGGATTGACCAGCCGTCACATCGTGGCGACCGCACTCCAGGCCTTGGGAATCGATGAGGCGGCAGAGGCGTCCGTGCGCGCCTGAGACGCCGCGGCCGCGCCCTGAGGGCGTTGGCGAAAAATTCCTGCAGAACGGGTCTCGCACGGCTTTTCTTGCCACACATCGTGGCGCATATTGGCCGGCATGACCCAGCGGTACACCGATTCCGCCCGGGGCCTATCGGCTCCGGGCGCTGGCGTTTGGCGCACTGAAATCGCGGCGACCCTGAGCCTCGCGATTCCGCTTGCGCTTGCCCAGCTGGCGCATATTGCGATCAACATCACCGACGTGCTGATGATGGGCTGGCTGGGGCGCGACGACCTCGCCGGCGGCACTCTGGGCGGAAACATCTTCTTCCCGTCCTTCCTGTTTGGCATGGGCATTGTCATGGCGACCTCGCCGATGATCGCCCAGGCCCTGGCCCGGCGGCAATTCCGCGCCATTCGGCGCACGGTCAGGCAGGGTTTCTGGGTGGCGCTCGCCTATTCGGTGCCGATGGGCCTGTTGCTGTGGAACGTCGAGGATATCTTCGCCTTGTTCGGTCAGGCCGACGCCACCATCGCGATGGCCCAGGCCTATATACGCGCGGTCGTCTGGAGCCTGTTGCCGAGCCTTTGGATCATCGTGCTGCGCAGCTTTGTCTCGGCCCATAGCCGCCCGCGTTCCGTGCTCGTGGTCACGTTGATCGGGGTCGGTGTCAATGCGCTGGGCAACTACGCTTTGATGTTCGGCAATTTCGGATTTCCCGCGCTGGGCGTGGTGGGCGCCGGGATCAGCACCTCGATCGTCGATACCGTCATGTTTGTGGTGCTGATGGGGTTTGTGCTGCGCGACCGGCAGTTCCGCCGCTACTACGTCCTGGTCAGGCTGTGGCGGCCGGATTGGCCGCGATTCCGCGAGATATTGCGGATCGGCATGCCGATCGGCCTGGCGATCCTGGCCGAGTCGGGCATGTTCGCCGCGGCCGCGGTGCTGATGTGGAAGATCGGCACCAACGAACTGGCGGCCCATGGCATCGCCCTGCAATGCGCCGCCTTGGCATTCATGGTGCCGCTGGGCATCAGCCATGCGGCGACGGTGCGGGTCGGGCTGGCCGCGGGCCGGGGAGATGCCGGCGGCGTGCACCGCGCCGGTTGGGTGGCGTTGGCGCTGGGCGTCGTCTACGCGGTGGTACCGATCGCCCTGTTCTTGCTGATGCCCTGGACGCTGATCGATCTGTTCCTCGATTTCGACAAACCGGAAAATCTGCAGGTCGCCGAGGTGGCAGTGCTGTTCCTGGGGATGGCGGCAATCTTCCAGCTTGCGGACGGAGCCCAGGTCATTGCCGTGGGCATATTGCGCGGGTTGAAGGACACTCGGATGCCCATGGTCATCGCCGTGATCGGCTATTGGCCGATCGGCTTTGCCGCCGGCGCCGTGCTTGGACTGGGAACCTCGCTGGGCGGTCTTGGCGCGTGGATCGGCTTGGCCCTTGGATTGGCTTTCGTCGCGGTGGTGGCCATTCACCGCTTCCATCGACGCGACCGCCTGGTGGCGGGCTATGCGGAACTGGTGGGCGTCGCGGCGTGAAAGCCGCCGGCCGTAAGCGGGCCGACCAGATGCTGGTCGAGCTGGGGCTGGCGGAGAGCCGGACCAAGGCGCAGGCGCTGATCATGGCGGGCGCCGTCTATGACGGCACACGGCGCGTGGCCAAGCCGGGCGAGACATTGCCGCCGGACTGCGACCTGTCGGTGAAGGGCCGGGATCACCCCTGGGTCAGCCGGGGCGGGCTGAAGCTGGAAAAAGGCCTATCGGAGTTCGGCATCGATCCGTCCGGCCTCACCGGCCTGGATATCGGCGCGTCCACCGGGGGCTTCACCGACGTGCTGCTCCATCATGGCGCCGCCAAGGTCTATGCCGTCGATGTCGGCCATGGCCAACTGGCCTGGAAGCTGCGCCAGGACGACCGTGTTGTCGTCCTGGAACGCACCAATGCCCGCAACTTGACGACTGATCAGGTTCCCGAGCAGGTCGACATCCTGGTATGCGACGCCAGCTTCATCAGCCTGACCAAAATACTGCCCGCGGGCATGGCATTGGCCGGCCCGGGCGCCTGTTTGGTTGCGCTGATCAAGCCGCAATTCGAAGTCGGCCGCGGCAAGGTCGGAAAGGGCGGCGTGGTCCGTGACCCGGCCCAACACACGGAGGTCTGCGAGACGATCCGTGACTGGCTGGCGTCGCAAGAGGGCTGGCGCGTGCTCGGTATCGCCGAAAGCCCGATCAAGGGGCCGGAAGGCAATGTCGAGTTCCTGATTGCGGCTGAACGCGACTAGCGCCGCGCTTCAGCGAATAATCAACTCCGGCATCCGCAGCATCTGGGTGCCGGGCTCTTCCAGCAGTGGCGCGATGCTCCTCAGATAGGGCTCCAGCCGCTCCACCGCCGCATCGATCCTTTGGCCGCTTTGCAGTCCGCCGCCGGCCGCCAGGCTGAGCAGTTGCTCGATCGGGCTGGGGACCTGCGGCAGGATGACGAGATCGATGCCGGCGTCCGGATCGGCGCCGGCCGCCTCGCGTGCGATGTCGAAGGCGACGTCGAGCCCGCCAAGGTGATCCACCAGCCCCCGTGTCTGAGCCTGGGTGCCGGTCCACACCCGGCCGCGCGCTACCGCATCGACCGCGTCGCGCTCCATGCCGCGGCCCGCGGAAACCCGGTCGAGGAATTTGGCGTAGATCTCATCCACCATGGCGTTCAGCCGCTCTGCGCCAATCTGCGAGAAGCCGCTGGTGCCAGACCACATATCGGCGTTTCGGCCGCGTTGCACACCGCTCCAGTTCACGCCGAGATCGTCCCAGAATTCACTGGTGTCGAATTTTCCGGATAATACGCCGATCGATCCGGTGATTGTCGCTGGTTGAGCAACAATTTGCTGGGCGCCGGCGGCGATCCAGTACCCGCCCGAGGCCGCGACTTCGCCCATGGAGACGATCAGGGGTTTGCCTTCATCGGCGGCGCGGTCGACGGCGCCACCGATGATTTCCGATGCCACCGGTGAGCCGCCGGGGCTGTTGATCCGCAGCACGATGGCGGAGATCACCGGGTCGTCGATCGCCTCGTTGATGGCGCCGGCCACTGTATCGGCCCCCATCACCCGGCCGGAGAGCGCGGAATCGCCGTCACGCCCGAGCGACACGGCGCCGGTGGCATAGACCAGGGCGATGGTGGTCCGATCCTCGGTCTCGTCGGGTTGCGCGACCGCCAGGTACTCGGTGGCCATCATGGTGCCGGAAGCCTCGCCGGCCCGGCTCTCGATCTCCTCGTGGATGTCGCGCCGGTTCGCCAGCCGATCGACCAATCCCAGTTCCATCGCCTCGGTGGCGGTGAAAGGCGCACCGTCGACCAACCCGCGAACCGCACCTTCCGCAAGCCCGCGGCGCACCGCGATGCCGGTGACCATCTGGTCGAACATATCGCCGATCAGGGCTTCGGTCATTTCGCGGTTCGCCGGGGTGAAATCCCGCTCGGTGAACATCTCGGGGAAGGATTTGTATTCGCCCCGACGGGTGAATTGCGGGTCGATCCCAAACTCGTTCAGCGCCTCGCGGGCGAATGGCAGCTCCGCCCGCAGGCCGGTCAATCCGACCGTGCCCAACGGCAGAATCCAGATCTCCTCGAACGCGGAGGCGAGGTAGTAGGCGATGTTGCTGGGCCCGGCCTCACCCATAGTATCGGCATAGGCGATGGTGAACTTGCCGCTCTCCCGAAACCGCCCGATCGCCGCCGCCAGCTCCTGTGCTGTGGCCATGCCGAAGGCCTCTCCGTCGAAATGGCCGACAAGCCCGGCGACACGCGGGTCGCTGCTGGCAAGATCGATTGCCTCCACGGCCTCGCGCAAGGTCACGCCGTCGCCATCGAAATGGGCGAAGAAGGAGTCCGCTGGCTGACGGTCCGCCAGCCCTGCCCGCAGATCCAACCGCAGCACGATGGTCTCCGGTGGCACCGAGGGCGGCGCGGATTCGCCAGTGAGGCGGAAGATGACAATGATGCCGGCAATCACAACCAGGGTGGCCAGGGCACCAATGGCGGCAAAGCCGCCGACAAGAACGCGCCAGATCTTCATCGGTTCATCGCGTGATAGTTTCGGTTGGGCATCATATCGACCCCGGTCGCAACCCGGTTCGACATATTGAAGAAACCGACGACATCGCAGATGTCGAAGATGTCCTCCTCGGAGAAGTCATGGTCGCGCAACGCCGTCCGGTCGGCATCGATAACCGTATGTGGCGCCGTCGTCAGCTTCCAGGCGAAATCGAGCATCGTCCTCTGGCGCGGCTCCAGCGGCGCGGCGCGGTAGTTCATCACCAGCATCTCGCCAAGCTCCGGATCGTCGGAGAAATGCCGCACCGCCTGACCGTGGGCCACCAGGCAATAGTAACAATGGTTGGCCGAAGACACGACCACGGCGATCATCTCGCGCTCCAGCTTGGAGAGCCCGCTATCGCCGAGCATCAACTCGTTGTAGAGCGCGATGAAGTTGCGCAGCTTCGCCGGCCGCAGGCTGTAGGCCTTCAGCACATTGGGCACCAGCCCCAGCTTGTCCTCGCACTTGGCGAAAATGGCCTTCAGATCGTCGTCGAGCCCGTCCGGGTCGGGCACCGGCAAATCCATGATGTGGTCCGGCTGGGGCATGATGCCTCGGTCTCTCGCTGTTCCGGCATTAACGACCCGGCCAAATATCTAACGCAACGGGCCGAATCGAATTCGCAGGAGTTAAACCATGACGAGTGGGGTCGCGTCCACGCAGGTGGTGTGGGATTCCGGTGCTGGCGGCCCGGTCCTCGTCCTTCGCCCTTCGACAGGCTCAGGGTAAGGAGGCTCAGGATGAGGACCTTGGATCGGAAAAGAAGGTCCTCATCCTGAGCCTCCTTACCCTGAGCCTGTCGAAGGGCGAAGGACGAGGGCCGGGCCGCCAATACAGTCGCCATTCGGCTCAGATCGACCCGGCTTCCACCATGTAGTTGTTGGCGCTGCACATCGCGGCGTCATCCGATGCCAGGAACAGCACCATGCGGGCGACATAGACCGGCTCGATCAGATCCGGAAGGCACTGGCGCTGGCGATGACGTTCCAGGGTTTCGGGGGTCGCCCAGAGTTCCTTCTGCCGCTCGGTCATGATCCAGCCCGGCACGATGGTGTTGACCCGGATGCGATGGGGGCCGAGATCGCGGGCGAAAGACCGGGTCATGCCATGCACGCCGGCCTTGGCCGTGGTGTAGGTCGGCATGCCGCCGGACGCCTCCCACCAGGAATTGGAGCCCATATTGATGATCGAGCCCTTGCCGGCGGCGATCATCCCCGGCGCCACCGCCTGGGTGGCGAAGAACATGTGTCGCAGATTGGTGGCGATCCGCTCGTCGTAATAGTCGGACGTGACTTCTTCCCAGGAATGCCGGTCGTCCCGGGCGGCATTGTTGACCAGCACAGTCGCCGGACCCAAAGCCCCTTCGAGAGCGGCGAAAGCCCGCTTCAGGGCATCGATGTCGCGAAGGTCGCAGACCTCGAAGCGGATCGTGGTGCCGGCTTGCTCAAGCTCCTCAGTCAAAGCGGTTCCCCGCTCCGCGTCGATGTCGACGAACCCGATCCGCGAGCCCTGTTCTGCGAAGGCCCGCACTATGTCCTCACCGATTCCGGACGCACCGCCGGTCACGAAAACCACGGCGTCTTTCAGGCTTGGGTATTGAGCGAAGGACATGGGAACGGCTCCAAGGCAAGCTGGGCGAGGGACCCGATCTTCGCGAGTTGCCTGATATCGTCAAGGGGAGGAAAGCCGACCGGAACAATCGGCGGTCGTCGGTTGCGAGCCCAAGGTCCGCTGCCGAAGCACCGCGTCGGCCAGGACGCAGGCCATCATCGCCTCGCCGACCGGGACGGCGCGAATGCCGACGCAGGGGTCGTCGCGCCCATCTTGAGGATTCGCGAGTTCACAATTTCAGTTCCGTCTGGGTCAACTCGTCAACGCGGACTACCCCAAGTAGTTGCCAAGTCTGCGGCCGCTTCGCCTGATTGCCAATAGCGAAGACCATTCCACGCTTCGGATAGTCCTCGTTGAAAACATGATCCATCCATTGCAGCGCCTTGTCCTGGCCATGCTCCTTGCTTTCGCGCCAGAACATTGCATGGGCTTCCCAATCGCCGTTTTGATAATTGTGTTCGCCGGCATCGTCCTCGAAATTGAATCGAAAGTCGTATGGGCTTGGTTCGATTTCAGCTAAGTCTTTGTCAAACATCGAAGTCTGGCGCGCCGCTCGGCGGAAAGCTTCGCGCTCTTTCTCTATTTCCGCACTGCTCTTCAGTTTCGCGATAAATCGTGTGTTACGCGGACGAATTAGCGCCAGGGATTGCCCGGCCGCCTCAGCATGTTTTGCCGACCTGAGGATGATCGGATTGAGAAATCGCGCCCGCTCTCCTTCCGGGATCGTTCCGTCTTTCACTATGCTGTCTTCGAAAACGTGGCAACTTTCGGCTCGCTTATCGGCTGTTGGCAAACGATATTTGAATTTCACCCAGTCCCACCGGCCGAAGCTACTGTCGCCCCCCAGATGGCGAAATCGTACTGGAAATAGTCGCTTCCACTGCCTGTCTGCGGCGACACCTGCACAACAGACGGTCTCGCCATATGTTTTGCTAGGCTGCGGCAGCGCTTTTACGAGAATGAAAACGCGGCAGTTTCTGGGCGTTGCGGACATAGCGATTTGGATCGTCGCCGAAAAGGTTGCACACTTCCAGTCCAAAACTCTCGAGACGGTCCGCGACTATGGATCGATGACAAGTGATTGGATCACGCTCGAAACAAAGAAGGCACGTCGGTGCCTCATTGGCCAACTCTGAAAGTGCAAGCAGCGCTGCCCTTGAAGTAGGCTGGCACAGATGCTCTTCGTAAATGCGCCGAAACTCCTCATAGCGTCCAGATCGTGCCGCATCGCGTCCCGGCTTAGGATCACCTAGTTCAGAAATATGAGTATATTCGATTCCCCCGTCTTCAACTCGAGATTTCAGGGCAGATTTCGAAAATCCTTTCTTTCGGGAATGCGCAATCGCCCTAACATCGGCAAGGATCATCACACCAACCGAATTCAGTGTTGAGACAAAGCGGTCAATGTCAGTCCCCTCGTAGCCGATGGTATAAATCACACTCACAGTCCGAACTCCCTAAGACCAAGTTCCATTCTCATCGAACTCCAGTTAACGCACTGATAACCAAAACCAACCCCTTTTTGTGAATCTAGGCTAGTCAATTCGTGCTCGCTTCAAATGGATATCTGCCCGTAGCGGCACGATTCCTCGCAGGTGTATCAATCCGAAGCTCAGCTTCGCACCGTGCGCTGCCGCAGCACCGCGTCCGCAAGCACGCAGGCCATCATTGCCTCGCCGACCGGGACGGCGCGAATGCCGACGCAGGGGTCGTGGCGGCCCTTGGTGACGATGTCGGTCTCGCGGCCTTCGATATCGACGGTCTTGCGCGGGGTGAGGATCGAGCTGGTCGGCTTCACCGCGAAGCGCACCACCACATCCTGGCCCGTGGAGATGCCGCCCAATATGCCGCCGGCCTTGTTGGACAGGAAGCGCGCCGGGCCGTCATTGCCGGAGCGCATCTCATCGGCGTTCTCTTCGCCGGTCAGGGCGGCGGCGTCGAAGCCGGCGCCGATCTCCACGCCCTTGACCGCGTTGATCGACATCATCGCGGTGGCGAGCTCGGAATCGAGCTTGCGGTAAACGGGATCGCCGAGGCCCGCCGGAATGCCACTGGCAGTCACCTCAATCACAGCGCCGACGCTGGAACCCTTCTTGCGGATGCCGTCCAGGTATTTCGCCCAGTCTTTGCCGGCCTGCGGGTCCGGCGTGAAGAACGGGTTGCGGTGCACCTCGTCCCAGTCCCAGTTCTCACGGTCGATGGTCTCGGTGCCCATCTGCACCAGGGCGCCGCGAATGGCGACATCATCGCCCAACACCTTGCGGGCCACCGCGCCTGCCGCCACACGGCTTGCCGTCTCGCGGGCGGAAGACCGGCCGCCGCCGCGATAGTCGCGGATGCCGTATTTGGCCCAATAGGTGAAGTCGGCATGGCCGGGGCGAAAGCTCTGGGCGATCGCGCCGTAATCCTTCGAGCGCTGATCCTGGTTCTCGATCATCAGGGAGATCGGCGTGCCGGTGGTCTTGCCCTCGAAGGTGCCGGACAGGATCTTCACGGTGTCCGGCTCGCGGCGCTGGGTTGTGTGCCGCGACTGGCCCGGCCGTCGTTGATCGAGATAGGGCTGGATATCCGCCTCGGTCAGCGGGATCAGCGGCGGGCAGCCGTCGATCACGCAGCCGATTGCCGGCCCGTGGCTCTCGCCCCAAGTGGTGAAACGGAAGATATCGCCGAAGCTGTTACTGGCCATGGGTCTCGCCCGCCAATGCAGAGAGTGCGTCACCGTCGAGACGATAATAGACACGTTTATCGAGGGTACGGGCACCCAGACCATCATAGAATTCCATGGCGCGCGCGTCCTCCGCCACCCAATCGACCCGGGCGCAGCCTCGCCTCAAGGCCTGACCCGCGATATAGGCCATGATCAGACGCCCCACGCCCCGGCTGCGCGCCTCCGACCTTGTGTAGATCTCCTTCAGGAAGAATTGCCCGATCAGTGGGCTGCTGGGATAGACGATGGCGAAGGTTGCAACGCTAAGCGGCCTGCCATCCTCCTCGGCGATCACGATCTCGCAGGAATTCGACGCCGGCAGAACCACGGAATCCAGGAAACGCCGCCACTCGTCGATCGACGGAGCCTCGTCGTTCCAGTAATGCCGGTCCATATCGTGAAACAGCTCGGCCAGCGCCTCGCGATCGGCCGCGGAGGCGTGGCGGATGTCGACCGCCATTCGCGCCCTATACCTTCGGAGCCAAGCCCCGGAGCAGTTCGGCCGTGTCCGCAGCACTGTCCACGGCGACCATGCCGACGGTGTGATAGCCGCAATCGACGTGGTGCACTTCGCCGGTGACGCCGCTGCCCAGATCGCTCAACAAATAGAGGCCGGAGCGGCCGACTTCTTCGGTGGTCACATTACGCTTTAACGGCGCGTTCAGTTCGTTCCACTTCAATATGTAGCGGAAATCGCCGATGCCGCTTGCCGCCAGCGTCTTGATCGGACCGGCCGAAATCGCGTTGACGCGGATGCCGCGGCCGCCGAGATCGACCGCCAGATACCGGACACTGGCCTCCAGCGCCGCCTTGGCGACACCCATGACGTTGTAATGCGGCATGACCCGCTCGGCGCCATAATAGGTCAGGGTCAGCATGCTGCCGCCTTCGGCCATCAGCGGCGCGGCGCGCTGCGCAATGGCGGTGAAGCTGTAGCAGGAGATATCCATGGTCTTCAGGAAGTTCGCCCGGGTGGTATCCAGATACAACCCGTCCAACTCCGACTTGTCGGAGAAGGCAATGGCGTGCACCAGGAAATCCAGCTTGCCCCAGGCGTTGCCCAGTGTTTCGAAGACCGCTTCGATGCTGGCCTCGTCGGTGACGTCGCAGGGCATCACCAGTTCCGAGTTCACAGATTCGGCAAGCGGCTTGACACGCCGCTCCAGCGCCTCACCCTGGAAGGTGAACGCCAAATCGGCCCCGTGCGCGGCGCAGGCGCTGGCAATGCCCCAAGCGATCGATCGATCGTTGGCGACGCCCATGATCAAACCGCGTTTGCCGGCCATAAGGGAGGGGGGAACGGTCATGCGACTGCCTCTTGACGGGATCAATACTCTGTTTGGGAGCGCTGATCCTACACCAATGGATAGGGCGGTCAAATCAAGCCCGCCATGGGCGAAAACCCTGCAGGAGCCGGCGCTTTGAGCGACTTGAAAAGTCCCACAAGGCCGTTTTCGGCATGGCGCATCGTTGCCGAATCGGGACGCTTCCTGGGCTATGCGGCGCGGCGCTTCTCGGATGACCGTTGCACCCAAGCGGCGGCGGCTCTGACCTATACCTCGCTTCTGGCGCTCGTGCCGCTGATGACCATTACCATCGCGGTGATCAGCGCCTTTCCGGCATTTCAGGATATCGAGGCGAACGCCCAGAAACTGATCTTCGACAATCTGGTGCCCCAGGTCGGCACGGCGGTTCAAGATTACCTGGAGCGGTTCGCCGCCAATGCCGGACGACTGACATCGGTCGGCCTGGTCGGGCTGCTGATCACTGCGATCCTGCTTTTGGCGACCATCGAGGGCGCTTTCAATGGGATCTGGCGGGTTCGCGAATCGCGGCCCTGGCTGTTGCGGCTGTTGTCATTCTGGGCAATCCTGACCCTGACGCCGGTGATGTTCGCTGCCAGCGTGTCGATTACCAGCCAATTCGTGCGCGGTTCCGACATCGGTACCCAGTTCCTGAGTTTCAAGCCGTTCGTCGGCCTTCTGCCCGGCGTATTCGAGTTCGTCGGCTTCACCGCGCTGTATTGGATCATTCCCAACCGGCCGATCCAAGCGCGGGACGCGGCTTTGGGCGGGGTGGTCGCCGCGACCTTCTTCGAATTGTCCAAGGGCGGGTTTGCCCTCTACCTGACGGCTTTTCCGGTCTACGAGACGATCTATGGCGCGGTGTCGACGGTGCCGATCTTCCTGGTCTGGCTGTATGTCGCCTGGTCGATCGTACTGATCGGCGCCCTGGTTGCCGCCGCGCTGCCGGATTGGCGCGCCAATCGTCTGTTTGGCGGCGAAGCGGGCGCCATGACGCCGGCCCAGCGTGTCATGCTCGGCTTCGCGGTGCTGCGCGAACTGGCGGTTGCCGCCCGGGGCGGCAGCGGGCTGAAGCGCAAGGTACTGCTGCGGCGATTGCCGGTCCAGGTGGCAATTCTGGAGGACATGCTGTCGCGGCTGCGCCAGGCGCAATTTGTCGAGCGCACGGCCAATGATCGCTGGATGCTGTCGCGCGATCCGTCCTCGGCGACCCTTCACGACCTGCTGTCGGCCCTTGAGATCGGGCTGCGCGGAGCCGGCGGTGCGGTGCCGGGGCATCCGGCCCATGAGCGGCGCGTGGAGGAACTGCTGAAGGCGGCGGAGGACGGTCAGCGTCAAACGCTGGACATTTCTCTTGCGGACCTGTTCGTCGGAGAAGATGTGCCGCCGGCCGAGCCGGTCAGGCTCGATCAGCGCACCAGCGGCTGACGGCGGTTACTCCAGCCCGGCCTTTTTCCGCGGGTCGTAGCCCTTCCCGGCTTTCCATCGGCCGAGGAAGTTGGTCAGCTCCGCGTCGGGCGTGTCCGGCAGCATGATCGTCAGCTTGACGTATTGATCGCCACGGGTGCTACCCGGCCCGGCGAGACCCTTGCCCTTGAGGCGCAGCCGGGTGCCGGAGTTCGCGCCGCGGGGAACCTTGAGGGCAACCTTTCCGTCGATCGTCGGCACCTGAATGTTCGCGCCCAGCACGGCCTCGTGAAGGGTGACGGGGACATCGACGACGATGTCACGGCCTTTTCGGGTGAAATATGGGTGGCTGGCAACCCGGATTTCGATCAGGGCGTCGCCATTCGGCCCGCCGCCCATGCCGGTAAGCCCCTGCCCCTTGAGGCGCAAGGTCTGCCCGTGTTCGGTACCCGGCGGAATATTGACCTCCAGGCCCCGGCCGCTGGACAGGACCACCCGACGCTTGCCGCCACGCGCCGCCTCCAGGAAGTCCACGTTCAGCGTGTAGGAGATATTGGCGCCCTTGGTCTTGACGGATGTCCTGCCGAACAACTCGTCGAAGATGTCATGGGCGGAGAAGGTGCCGCCCCCCGCTGAGGAGGACGTCGTCCGACCGCCACGGCTGGCATCGCCATAGGCACGGTGGAATGCGAATTCCGGCCGCTCGCGACCTTCCGCATCGATCTCTCCACGGTCGAATCGGGCGCGTTTCTTCTTGTCGCTCAGCAGGTCATTGGCGGAGGAAATTTCCTTGAATCGCTGTTCGACCTTCTTGTCGCCGGGGTGAAGGTCCGGGTGCGTCTCCTTGACGAGACGGCGATAGGCTTTCTTGATATCCGCCTCGCTCGCCGAGCGGGATACGCCGATTACCTCATACGGGTCGCGCATTCAGCCCCCAGGGAAACAATTCTCACGCCAGGATCAATAAGGCGGCGCGCCGTCGAGTTTACGGCGCGCCTGATCAATCACATGGCTATGGCCACTCGCTGTCGCAATGCCCCCACGCGCCATTTTGCGTCGTCAATCGCGCGGGGTTGATCGTAGTTGATCGGTCTCCGCCAGCGGATTACTGGTTGGCAACGGTCCAGGTTCCGTCAGGATTGCGGCAGGCCGATCCGGTGGCGGTTTCCGAGCGTCCCTCCACATAGATTGTCTGGGTGAAATCCCGGCAGTAGGAATTGCCGCGCGGCACCGTGTTGGTCGGGGTGATGGTGCCGTAGTGCCCCGAATCCGGATTTTGCCAGGAGGTCGAGGCGCCGGTTGGGGCGGATTCGAGAGACGTCTGTGCTGCCTGATGCGCGTAGGCCTGGTCTGCGCGGTCAAGGGATGCGCCGATTTCGCTGCCGGCCCAAGCGCCAAGTAAGGTGCCGACACCGGTCGCGACCAGTTGGCCGGTACCGCCGCCGAATTGCGAGCCGAGCAGACCGCCGGCAACCGCGCCGCCGATCGTGCCAAAGGTCTGCTTGTCGCCGGCGCCCTGAGCGCAGCCCACAAGCACAAAGGCCGCAAGAATGGCTGGAATAATAGCTTTGGTCTTCATTTCTAGTGCCTCCTGAAGCGGGCGGTGCTGCTACGGGGTCGATCGCCGAAACGATGCGATTATGGTGCCCCGCCTTGTGATGGACAATCCCATGCGCGAACCTATTGTAGGGATGAAGATAGGCGCAACTGTGACGAAAATATGTGATGGCCGAGCAATCAGAGATCATGGCCGACGCTGAAGCCGAGCTGGCAGCGGCAGGAGACCCGTTCGACCTGTTCGACGCCTGGCTTTCCGAGGCGGAACGCCGTGAGCCCAATGATGCGAACGCGATGACGCTGGCCACCGCGACGGCGGGCGGCGTTCCGTCAGCCAGGATGGTGCTGTTGAAGGGCGTGGACGGGCCGAAGGCTCCGGCACGCGGCTTCGTCTTCTATACCAATCTGGAGAGCCGCAAGGGCGGCGAATTGCTGGCCAATCCAAACGCGGCGCTGTGCTTTCATTGGAAAAGCCTGCGCCGGCAGATCCGCATCGAAGGCGGTGTCACACTGGTTGACGATGCAGAGGCCGATGCCTACTACCACAGCCGCCCCAGGGGGTCCCAGATCGGAGCCTGGGCGTCGGCGCAATCGCGGCCGTTGAGTGGCCGGGGCGAATTGGTGAAGCAGGTCGCCAAGGTAACGGCTCGTTACCCGATCGGCGAGATCCCTCGGCCTCCCCATTGGTCCGGTTTCCGATTGGTGCCAAGGCGGATCGAATTCTGGCGAAACCAGCAATTCCGGCTGCATGACAGGCTGGTCTACGCGGCTTCCGGTCACGGCTGGCGGACGGAGCGGCTATACCCCTGAGGGCCGTGGGAGAACCGGGCGGCTGCGCCTATGAGCCATATGCCATGACAACCCGCACGATGACAGCGAGGGCGTAGCAGGCGACGATGCCGGCGAATAACGGCGCCAGCAAACCGTCGAACCGGCTTTGTCGGCCGTCGGGCCGACGCGACAGCGACGGGATGGCCGCTCGTTTGGCTGAGGGGGCCCGGCCAGGGCGAGTCAGCACACCCGGCACTTTGCCTCTGGCATTTTGACGGCATCTCGCCGCGAGGATCGGGCAATTTTTTGAACGAACGATCGTGCTTTTTTTGAATTGCGTTTCCGGTAATCCTGGCATTGCATTTCCAGTCGGTGTTTGAGGTCGGTATTTCCGGTTAGCGTTGCGGGTCAGGCGAGATCATGGCCGCTTGTGTCATCAGCCGGCCGAAGGCCAACCGGGCATGATCGGTGCTTTTCGGATCTTCGAGCAGGCGGCATGAAAAGCTGTGGGACAGTCCGATGCCATTGATCTCAAACGCCAACAGGTCGGGATCTGTGTCCGGCGATAACTCGCCGGTGGCGATTGCGGCGGTGATCATCCGGGCGAGCATGTCGAGCCACCGTCGCTGCTGCGTGGCCACGTAGTCGCGCAGTGGACCGGGCTGGCTGTCGAGCTCGAATGTGGCGCCCATCAAGGGACAGCCGCCGGGAAACCGGCTGGCATTCGACCAGGTGAGCCAATTCTCGAAACAGGCACGAATGCGCCCGACTCCACTCGGCTCGTGAAGTGCCGGCGCCACGACCTCCTGGGTGAAGGACCCTACGGCTTCCTCGAGCACCGCTTGCTGCAGCGCTTCCTTCGATCCGAAATGAGCAAACAGGCCGCTCTTCGAGAGGCCGGCCTGGGTGGCCAATGCGCCAATGCTCAGCCCATGTATGCCTTTGCAACTGGCGACGGCAACAGCCTGCTCAAGCACGGCGGCACGTGTCTGCTCACCTTTTCTCATTTGATAAATATACGAACGGTCGTGCTTTTATTCAATGAGATTCTGGATTGGAGCTGCCATAGTTGACCTGCCGCGCCGCAGGCCGCAGCTTGTGAGCCGAGTGTCCCTTCCGCGGAACGCAAGATCGTCTTCCGCCCTCTGAGCCAACGGCACTGGATTGAAAACGCGGTCAACCAAAAACCCAATTACCACGACACGCGCAGACCGGCTGCGCCGCATGGCGACCTATGCCAGCGTGGCGGTGGGCACGACTCTGGCGATTGCCAAGCTCGCGGCCTGGTTGGTCACTGGCTCTGTGACGGTCCTGTCATCCTTGCTCGACAGTCTGGTCGACGTCGCGGCTTCAGTGATCATCCTAATCAGCGTGCATCACGCGCTGCGGCCGCCGGACCGAGCGCATCGTTATGGGCATGGCAAGGCCGAGCCGCTTGGCGCCCTGGCACAGGCCGCCTTCATCGCCGGCTCGGGGCTCTTCGTGGTGTTTCAGGCGATTGATCGGCTGATCGATCCGGAACCCCTGAGCGCTCCGTTTGTCGGGATTGCGGTCATGCTTGTTTCGATTATCGCGACCACCGGCCTGGTTGTCTTCCAGCACTACGTGATCCGAGCCACCAACTCTCTGGCGATCGCCGCCGACAGCCTGCATTACAAGGGCGATTTGCTGATCAATCTGGCGGTGGTGGGGACGTTGGTGGCTTTTCAGCAGACCGGCATCGTCTGGCTGGACCCCCTGGTCGCCATGGCCATCGCCGCCTACCTGCTGGTCAACGCGGCGTTGGTGGGCCGGGAAGCTTTCGATTTGCTGATGGACCGGGAGTTGCCGCAAGACGACCGAGATCGCATCGAAGCTGTCGTCCTGGCCGATCGTCGAGTACTTGGCCTACACGATCTGAGAACCCGCAGCTCCGGCACCACCACCTTTATTGAGCTCCACCTCGAACTTGACGGCGCCCTGACGCTGGTCCGGGCCCACGACGTCGCCGATGACGTCGAGGCCGCCCTTGCCGGTGTCTTTGCGGGCGCCGAGATTATCATCCATCAGGAGCCGGCGGGGCTGGACGATAGACGGTTGGATGATGCCATCGCCCGAGGGCGACAGTCGCGAGCGGACTGAGCCCTGACGGCCCCATATTGATCTGGCGCAACAGCGGTTTGCAGCGTGCGGGATATGGTTGACGCCGCACCCGAAGGAGCGGCCGCGATGACCGACCCCCACGTCATGCAGGACCAATCGGAAGCGGCCGCATTCCTGGCCGACCCGGCCAATCACAATGGTGCCGACGTGTCCCGGATCGAAACCCACGGCGCGATGGTGTTCCTGGCGGATGACCGCGCCTACAAGGTCAAGAAGGCGGTCCGCTACCCCTATATGGATTTCGGCACGCTGGCGCTGCGTGAGGCGGCCTGCAAGGCCGAGTTGACGCTGAACCGCCGCACCGCGCCGGATCTATATCTCCGGGCGGAGCCGATCTGCCGGGATCGGAGGGGAGCGCTATCGATCGGGCGTCCCGCGGCCGATGCCGAAATCGTTGAATGGTGCGTCGTCATGCGGCGATTCCGCCAGAACGCCCTGTTCGACCGTATGGCCCAGCGAGGCGTCCTCACACCCGATCATGTCGAACGGCTGGCTGAAGAAGTGGCGGCTTTTCACGGCGTAGCAGAAGCCCGGATGACAGACACCGCCGGCGCCATGCGCTGGGTGGTGGAGGAGAACCTCCAGGAACTGCGCGAACGGCCGGCCCTGTTCGCGCCGGACCGGGTAGACCGGCTGGGGGCGCTGGCTGAAGCGGCTCTGACCGCCATCGGCCCGTTGCTCGATCGGCGAGGTCGGGAGGGGTACGTTCGCCACTGCCATGGCGATCTCCATCTGCGCAACGTCGTCGAGATCGGCGGCCGCCCGACGATCTTCGACGCCATAGAATTCAACGAAGATCTGGCGGTCATCGACGTCTTCTATGACCTCGCCTTCCTGCTTATGGACCTGGACCATTGCGACTTGCGGCCGCTCGGAAACCGGGTTCTGAACCGCTATCTGGAACTGACCGGCGATTACGCCGGGCTGGCGACCCTGCCGCTGTTCCTGTCCACCCGGGCGGCGGTGCGCGCCAAGGTGAGCGCCAGCATCGCCGAGGCCTTGCCCGATCGGCCCGAAGATGGCGATGTGGCAAAGGCGGAGTTTCGCGGCCTCGCCCGCGACTATCTGGACTTGTCGATCGACTACCTGGCGCCACCAGAAGCCCGGCTTTTGGCGATCGGGGGTCTTTCGGGGACCGGCAAGACCACGGTTGCGCGGAGGTTGGCCCCGGAGATTGGCCCGCCGCCCGGTGCGGTCATCCTGCGCAGCGATGTCCTGCGTAAGCGGCAATTCGGCGTTGGCCGTTTGGAGCGGCTTCCGAACGAGGCATATGGCCGGGAGGCGAGTCAGGCCGTCTATGGCGAGCTGTACAAGGCGGCGAAGACAGTTGTCGGGTGCAATCACGCGATCATTGCCGACGCCGTATTCGCCACACCCGAAGAACGGAGGGCAATTGCCGATGCCGCCGGCGAATGGCGGTTCGACGGGTACTGGCTGGAGGCGCCCGACGCGATACTTGAACCGCGTATCACGGCCAGAACCGGTGATGCATCCGACGCCGACGCCCGCATTCTGGCAATCCAGCGGCAATACGATCTCGGACCGATCGGCTGGCGCAGGATCGACGCATCGGGGTCGCCCGATGACATCGTTGCATCGGTGCGGGCAGTCTCGGGCTTCACCGCCATGGGTGAGGCGATCGACCTCATATGAATCGAGATACGCTCCGTGCGACTATGGTTAGGATCCTCGAGAACGCATGCGGCCTGACTGAGATATCCGGTCTCGCTTCCAGGCCTCGGGCGCCGTTGACGCAGGTCAATGAACGCGGCGCATCCACCGCATAGTTTGGACGGGGTGGGGAATGGCCCCACCGGTATGGATCGACCATGGAGGCGCCTGTGACCCTCAAGACCATACTGGCCCCGGTTTCCGGCGCGGCGCGCGACGATCTGACCCTGGCCGCGGCGATGACCGTGGCGCGCGATTTCGACGCCCATGTCGACGCGTTGTTCGTACGGTTGCCGGCCAGCGCCTCGGTTCCGATGATCGGCGAGGGCGTTTCCGGTGCGGTCATCGAGCAATTGATGAACGCCGCCGACGAAGAATGGACGCGGCGCGAGGCCACCGCCCGCCATGCTTTCGAGCGCGCGGTTGGTGAATTCGATGTGCCATTGCAGGACGAGCCGCCGGGACCGATCAGCGCCACCGCGGCTTGGCGGGAAACCATCGGCAGCGAGGATGAGGTGGTCTCCGTGGCCGGGCATCTCTCCGATCTCGTCGTGCTCGGGCATCAGCGTGATGAAATTGAGGACGTGCAACTGACACTGACGCTGGAGGCCGCACTGTTCCAGGGCAGCCGGCCGGTTATGCTGGCGCCAAAGGTGCCCGGACAGCGCATCGGCGGTGTGGTCGCCATTGCCTGGAACGGCAGCGCCGAGGCCGCCCGGGCCGTGGCCGGCGCCATGCCGTTCCTGCACAAAGCCGATGCCGTCCATATCCTCACCGCGGAGACACGGAAAACCGATCCGTCTGCCGCCGACGGTCTGACCGATTATCTCGCCTGGCATGGAATTCTGGCTGCCGCCAAGCCTGTGGCCCCCAGCGATGCTTCGGTTGGCGCGGCCCTGCTGTTGACGGCGGAGGATCTCGGCGCCGATCTGCTGGTGATGGGCGGCTATACCCACAGCCGCCTGCGGCAACTGATCCTGGGCGGCGTGACGAGACACATCATCGGCAATGCGGAATTGCCAGTCCTGATGAACCACTGACGACCGGCGGGCCCCGGCGGTCCCCGAACGTGTCGTATTCGGAGGAGACCCTGATGCTGACGATCGAGGATTGCATTGCCCTGTGCGGCCTGACGGACGAGGAGGTCGCGGCGATTGCCGAGCATGAGCACATGCCGCACATGCTGGCTGTCGAGATGGCGGCCTATCTGGTCGATACGCCGAACGGCGAGCGGCGGATTCGACGCATGATCCGTGAGGACATCGAGGTCGCCCAGAGCCGAGGCGACCATAAGCACGCCGCGAAGCTGAAGCTTGTCCTGAAGCATTTTGTCGAGCAACACAACGTAACGCTTTCCGCGAGCTAAGAGTTCCACCCAGAGAATTCCAATAAGATCAAGGAGTCGCAGGCCGTGCCCCTTCACAAAATCCGACTTGAACTGGCGCGTACGCCGGAATTTCCGCTTGGCAGCGCCGACCGGGGCTACGAATTCGTCGCGCCTCTGACAGAGGACGGCCATTTCGACGCGGCGGGATGGCGGTCGGGCAAGTCGAAATGCACCGTCCGGCGCTTCTGGCCGCGCGAGGATGAGGAGCGCGGTCATCTGGTGCACACAAGGCAGCGCAACTGGGCTTTCCACTACGATGGCATCACCCCGAACGAGGACGAGCCGATCTTCAAATTCGACCATCACCGCATGGTCGAGGGCGAATACGTCACCATCACCGAACATGACGGCACGGCGTTGCCGTTCCGGGTAACAAGGATCATCTGACCCTTCCGTATCGGGGACATGTTCCCCGCATGCCATTGTCATCATCCGGTGCTATCTTCGATCGCATGACGGATGACACCAAGAAGACCATGATCCTCACCGGGGCCAGTCGCGGCATCGGCCATGCGACGGTCAAGCGGTTCAGCGATGCCGGATGGCGCATCATCACCGTCAGTCGGGAGGAGGTGCCGGCGGAATGTCAGCGCAACCCGAACTGGACCCACCACATCACCGCCGATCTGGCCGACGAAGCCAGCCGGTCGGAATTTGTCGAACTGGCAAACGAGGCATTGGAAGGCCAAGCCCTCGATGCGCTGGTCAACAATGCCGGGATATCGCCCAAGACGCCCTACAAAGAGCGGCTGGGCTGCCTGAACGGCGACATCGCCGATTGGCGGCGGGTCTTCGAGCTGAACTTCTTCACGCCGATCATCCTGGCGCGGGGATTCGCGTCGGCGCTGGCCAAGGGGCCGGGGGTGATCGTCAACATCACCTCGATCGCCGGCCATGCGGTACACCCGTTCGCCGGGTCGGCCTATTCGACGTCGAAAGCGGCGCTGTCGTCGCTGACCCGCGAGATGGCGGTGGAACTCGCCGAGCTTGGCATCCGGGTGAACGCGATCGCGCCGGGCGAAATCGAAACCGACATGCTGTCGCCGGAGACCGAAGCGCTCATCCCGCGCATTCCGCTCCATCGTCTCGGCCAGCCGGCGGAAGTCGCCTCGGTCATTCTCTATCTGTGCTCAGCGGATAGCAGCTACGTCACAGGCACCGAAATCTACGTCACCGGCGGCCAGCATTTGGTGTGAAACGAGCCGGCGATTGACGGCCTCAACCTGCTGCCGTATCAGTGGGGAATGAGCTGGATGATCCATAACCCCTTCCGAATAACCGGCTGCGGCTCGGTCTTTTCGCGAGGGGGAGTAGCTCAGCGGTAGAGCAGCGGGTTTATACTCCGTAGCGCCCGATAAGCGGCAGGTCGTGGGTTCGAATCCCACCTCCCCTACCATCTCGAAAAATCCGGATTGCCGTCAAAGGCCGGCCTCCAGGGCCCTGAACCAAGCCAGGCGACTGCGATTCTGGGCGATGTCGTGTTCCAGCCAGATGTCGAGATGGCCTTCCTCGCCGGTCTGCCGTTGGCGCAAATCCTCCAGCCGGGCGATCTCCTGGCCATACAAAGTGACTAGGGCCGCCACTTCCTCCCGCTGTCGCTCCGCCGGCAGCAGATGCAGGAACCGGACCTTCAGTGCGACGATCATCTTGGACAATTCGCTGGCCGCCATCAGCGAATGGAATTCCGCTGCCCCGTCCTCGGTGATGGCCAATTGCTCATCGCTGTCGGCCGGCGCGATCAGCCCGTCATAGCGCAGGAGTTCCAGCGAGGACCCC
Organism: Inquilinaceae bacterium; assembly: GCA_965237625.1. Taxonomy (GTDB): domain Bacteria; phylum Pseudomonadota; class Alphaproteobacteria; order DSM-16000; family Inquilinaceae; genus JABDIP01. The sequence goes on along the minus strand of CBDEGD010000014.1, from coordinate 216,003 downwards.
ATCATGTCGAGTGACGGTCCGATCAGATGCGCGGTGAAGTCGCGCACCGATTCCGCGAGATCGGCATATGTCGTCGGACCGGTCTGGATGAGGGTTCCCAGCGCGCAGAGGCGCAGGACCTGCTTGGGCAACAATGCCTGATCGCGCTCCGTCATATTGGAGGTCCCAAACGCTCGGTCCTGAAGTGTCTCAGCGGCATCGTGGCCGGTATCTGAGAAACGAACCGCCCGGCTGGCAGATCACGCCGCGGCTTGGATCTGCAGCCGTCCCCAAACATCCCTGATGGCGTCGACCAGCCGGGCCATCTGCAGATCGTCATGCAGCGGCGAGGGCGTCAGCCGTAACCGCTCCGTGCCCCGCGGCACCGTGGGATAGTTGATCGGCTGCACATAGATCCGGTGTTCCGTCAGCAGCGTGTCCGACGCCTGCTTGCACAGCCGCGCATCGCCCACCAGCACCGGCACGATGTGGCTCGCAGACGCCATCACCGGCAGACCGGCATCGCTCAGCATCGCCTTCAGCTTCGCCGCCCGCTCCTGCTGGCTCGCCCGTTCCGTGCCGCTCTCTTTCAGATGCCGCACGCTGGCCAGGGCCCCGGCCGCCACCACCGGCGGCAGCGCCGTGGTGAAGATGAAGCCCGGCGCGAAGCTCCGCACCACATCCACCAGCGCCGCGGACGCCGTGATGTAACCGCCCATCACACCGAACGCCTTGCCCAAAGTGCCCTCGATCACCGTCAGGCGATCCGCCACACCGTCCCGCTCCGACACACCGCCGCCCGTGTCCCCGTACATGCCCACCGCATGCACCTCGTCCAGATAGGTCATGGCGCCGTGCTTGTCCGCAACGTCGCACAGCTCGGCGATCGGGGCGATGTCGCCATCCATCGAATACACGCTCTCGAACGCCACCAGCTTCGGGCGCTCCGGCGCATAGCGGCTCATCAGCCGGTCCAGATCACCCGGGTCGTTGTGCCGGAAGATGTGCTTCTCGGCCCCGGAGTTGCGGATCCCGGCGATCATCGAGGCGTGGTTCAACGCGTCGGAGAACACCACACAATCGGGCACCAACTTGGCGATGGTCGACAGCGCCGCCTCGTTGGAGATGTAGCCCGAGGTGAACAGCAATGCGGCTTCCTTGCCGTGCAGCGCCGCCAGCTCGCGCTCCAGCGTCACATGCAGGTGATGGGTGCCGGAGATGTTCCGTGTGCCGCCCGCACCCGCACCATAGCGCTCCACCGCCTCGACCATGGCCCGCAGCACCACCGGATGCTGGCCCATGCCCAGATAGTCGTTCGAGCACCACACCGTCACATCGGAAGGTGAAGGATCGGATTCCGCCGCCGCCAGACCATGATGCCGAGCGCGCGGGAAAGACCCGGCGTGACGCTCCAGCTCGGCGAACGTCCGGTACCGGCCTTCCGACTTCAACCCCTCCAGGGCGCCCCGAAAGATACCCTCGTAATCCATGGTCTACATATCCCCGATTGCCGCGTTCTCGAGCCTCGTCGTCCGGGCCGGCGTCGTCAATTCCAGTTTAGCCGGAAATTACGCCGATGTGGACCCTGAGTGCTTGAATTCCATGCGCCCGATCAGCGATTGCAGACGCAATGGTGGGAGACGGAAGGTGATCAGGCATTGATTTCCATCAAGGGTGGCGCGCCGCATGAGGCGGTCGACCTTCGCGATCGGCGCGAAGTTCCGGCCTACGGATGTGCATTTCGATCAGGTTGTATCGGCGCGTTTACTTTGAATCGAATTGACTCCATCGGTGGGTTCTCCTTTGCTGTTGTCCAAAGCAACCCGCAGGAAAGTTGGGATGCACGAATTCCACGTCCCGGATGGGGGACGATAACGGGGAGACGACCGAACAATGCGATGGAAACCCGCTGTTGTTGTAGGCGCTGCGCTTATTGGCGCCACGCTGCAATCGGCCAGCGCCGAGACCCTGCGCTTCGCTTTTCAGGGCGACGTCAACACACTCGATCCCTACGGACTGAACGAAACGTTCACGCTCGGCTTTCAGGGCAACATCTATGAAGGGCTGACCCGACGTCGTTCCGACCTCTCCATTGAGGGGGCTTTGGCCGAGCGCTGGGAGATCATGGAGCCGACTCGCTGGCGTTTCTACCTGCGCCAGGGCGTGACTTTCCACAACGGAAACCCATTCAACGCTGACGACGTCTTGTTCAGCGCCGAGCGAACCCGCATGGAGGGTTCCGACCTGACGACGCGGCTGACCGGCATTGTCGATGTGATCAAGGTCGACAACTACACGGTCGACTTCGTGACCGAGACCCCCAATCCGATTCTGCACGCGGAATGGGAAACCTGGTACATCATGGACAAGGAGTGGGCGGAGGAAAACGACGCCACCATGCCCACCAATCTCGCCGACACCAATTCAGAGAACTATGCGAACCGGCATGCCAATGGCACCGGTCCGTTCGTGGTGACGGTGCGCGAGCCGGATGTGCGCACCATCGCGGTCCCGAACCCCAACTGGTGGGACGATGCCCGGCATAATGTGACCGAGGTCGTATTTCAGCCGATCGCGTCCGACCCGACCCGGGTGGCGGCGCTGCTCTCCGGCGAGATGGATCTGGTCTACCCGGTGCCGCTGCAGGATGTCGAGCGGGTCAACGGCAACGATGGTACGACGGCACTGACCGGCCCGGAGCTGCGTAAGATCTTCCTCGGCATGGACCAGTCCAGGGATGAGTTGCTGTATTCGAACATCGAGGGCGCAAATCCCTTTCAGGATCGCCGGGTGCGGTTGGCATTCTATCATGCCATTGACACCAGTGCGATCCAGCGGGTCGTGATGCGCGGCCAGTCGACGCCCTCGGCCGCCATGGTGGCGCCCGGTCTGATCGGTTTCCCGGAAGATCTTGAGCGCTATCCGCACGATCCGGACCAGGCCAAGGCGCTGCTGGCCGAAGCCGGCTATCCGGACGGCTTCCAGGTCACCATGGATTGCCCCACTGACCGCTATGTAAACGACGAGGCGATCTGTCAGGCAGTCGTCGGCATGCTGGGCCGGGTCGGTGTTCAGGTCGATCTGCTGGCCCAGACCAAGACCTTGTATTTCGGGAAAATCCTGGCCCAGGCCGGCTACGACACCAGCTTCTACCTGCTCGGTTGGACACCCGGCAGCCTCGACAGCTGGAACCCGCTGTACAATCTGGTCGGGACCCGGGATGAGTCCGGTCGCGGCAAGTTCAATGTCGGCGGTTATGCCAATGCCGAGATCGACTCCTTGACCGATCAGGTCCTGGTGGAGACCGATCTTGAAAAACGCAATGGCTTGATCGGCGAGGCATGGCAGCTTCTGCACGACGATGTCGGCTATGTCCCGTTGCACCAGCAGGCACTGTCCTGGGGCGTGCGCGACGGCGTCGAGCTTGTCCAGCGGCCCGACAACCAGTTCGTGTGGCGTTTCGTGAACATCGGCGGCTGACCGGTGAAGCTCGCAGCCGGGAGGCGACGACCGCCTTCTGGCTGCGGCCAGCCTGCCTATTCGATAGACATTTCCTATGTTTCGATTGACGCAGTCAGTGCCCGACCGGGACAGGATGCCACATCCCCACGACGGGACTGCGCCGCCTGGATAGTCGTGGCACGAGACATTCCGTTTATGCGCTCGATCGACGACGCTGGATCACCCGCATGATGTTTGGACATCGAAAGCCGTAACGGCCGGAACATTGACAACTAGCGCCGAAACCGGCGCAAAGCAGGGAGCAAGCTGATGAAGGTATTGGCGACAACCTTAGGAGCGGTTCTGGTTCTCGGCACCGCGACCGCCAGCTTGGCCGACGGCCATCGGGTCTTGCGATGGGCAAGCGCCGGCGATGCGCTGACCCTGGATCCGCACGGCCAGAATGAAGGGCCGACGGCAACCATGGCGCACCAGATCTACGAGCCTTTGGTCAGCCGCGACAACGACTTGCAGTTGGTTGCTGCGCTGGCGATTTCCTGGGAACCAACCGACGACCCCAATGTCTGGGAGTTTACCCTGCGTCAGGGCGTGCAATTCCATGACGGTTCGGCCTTCAACGCTGAAGATGTCGTGTTCTCGCTCAATCGGGCGAGGCACGAAATCTCGGACTATAAGGGCCTGCTGACCTCGATCGCCGATGTCACCGCCGTCGGCGCGTATACCGTCCATGTGACCACCGACGGCCCCAACCCCCTGCTGCCCAACAATCTGACCAATTTGTTCATGATGGACAAGGAATGGTCGGTGGCGAACGGCGTCGAACTGCCGCAGGACTACGCTTCAGGCGAAGAGACCTTTGCGGCCCGGAACGCCAACGGTACCGGGGCCTATATTCTGGAAACACGCGAACCAGGCATCCGTACCGAGTTGGTGCGCAACCCGGACTACTGGGGCAATGACGAATTCGCGACGGAGATCGAGCGGATCGTCTACACGCCGGTCACCTCCGCGCCGACCCGGGTGGCGGCGCTCCTGTCGGGTGAGTTGGATTTCGTCCTCGACCCGCCGGTTCAGGATTTGCGGCGCCTTGCTCAGGCCGATGGCGTCAAGGTGACCACGACTCCGGAAAACCGAGTCATCTTCCTCGGCATGGATGTCCGGCCGGACGATCATGACTGGGATAATATCGTCGACCACAATCCGCTTTCCGATCTTCGTGTTCGCCAGGCGATGAACCTGGCGATCAGCCGCGACGCGATCCAGAGCGTGGTCATGCGCGGCCAATCGGCGCCGGCCGGCATGGTCGCGCCGCCATTCGTCAATGGCTATAGCGAGGAAATGGACGTCCGGCAGGCGCAGGATATCGCGGCCGCCAAGGCGCTGCTGGACGAGGCGGGTTACGGCGGCGGGTTCGAAATCACTCTGCACTGCCCGAACGACCGCTACATCAACGATGAGGGCATCTGCCAGGCTGTCGTCGGCATGATGGGGCAGGTCGGCATCGTCGTCAGCCTCGATGCACGGCCAAAGAGCATCCATTTCGCTGAGCTCTCGAACCGGAACACGGCGTTCTATATGCTGGGCTGGGGCGTCCCGACATTCGATTCGGAGTACATATTCAGCTATCTGTTCCACACCGATGACGGCACTCGTGGGTCATGGAACGGCACCCATTATTCGAACCCCACGGTCGACCAGTTGACCACCGACATCGTGACCGAGGTCGATCTGGCGGCACGCAACGAGAAGATCCAGGAAATCTGGGATATCGTGAACGCGGATATGATCTATCTGCCGGTTCATCATCAGGTGCTGAACTGGGCGATGGCAGAGGATATAAACGTGCACATCCGAGGCGATAATTCGGTACGGTTCAAATATGTGACGTACAATAACTAGATCGGATTAGAGGGGCGCTGGACACCTATCCGGCGACCCTCTGCATTCCGGCGCTCAGGGCAGGTTGAGGACGACACCATGGCGGCGTTCATCGTTAGACGCCTGATCCAATCAATCCTCGTGATGCTGGTGGTCGCCTTCGTGGCGTTCCTGCTGTTCAACTATGTCGGCGATCCGATCAACAACATGGTCGGCCAGGACACCTCCTTAGATGATCGCGAGGCCCTGCGCGAGCGGCTGGGGCTGAACGATCCCTTCTACATCCAGTTCTTCAAATTCGTCGGCAATGCCATTCGGGGCGAATTCGGCATCTCCTATCGGCTGGCGCGGCCGGTGGAGGAGCTGATCGCCGAGCGCCTGCCGGCGACCCTGGAATTGTCCTTCGTGTCGGCGATCATCGCGGTGGGGCTGGGCTTGGCCATGGGGGTGTACACCGCCCTACGCCGGGATGGCTGGGCCAGCCGAACGGTGATGTTCCTATCTTTGGTCGGGGTGTCGCTGCCGACCTTCCTGATCGGCATCCTGATGATCTACCTGTTCGCCGTCACCCTGCCGCTGCTGCCTTCCTTCGGGCGCGGCGACGTGGTGCAGCTTGGCTGGTGGTCGACCGGCCTGCTGACGGCGGGCGGGCTGAAGGCGATCATCATGCCGGCCTTCACCCTGGCGCTGTTCCAAATGACGCTGATCATGCGCCTCGTGCGGGCGGAGATGCTCGAGGTGTTGCGCGCCGACTACATCAAATTCGCCCGGGCGCGAGGGCTGTCCGACCGGGCGGTGAATTTCGGCCACGCGCTGAAGAACACCCTGGTGCCGGTCATCACCATCACCGGTCTTCAGCTGGGCTCGCTGATCGCCTTCGCCATCATCACCGAGACCGTATTCCAATGGCCGGGCATGGGCTTGATGTTCATCCAGGCGGTTAATTTCGCCGATATTCCGGTGATGTCGGCCTATCTGGTCCTGATTGCCCTGTTCTTCGTGATCATCAATCTGGCGGTGGATCTGCTGTACTACGCGGTCGATCCCCGGCTGCGCATCGAATCCGCCTCCGGCGGCACCCATTAGGAGCCATTTCGGGATGGCCAGATGACCACACAGGACCAGACCGAACCGCTGCCCAGCCACGCGACCCCGGCTGAGGAGTTGGCATTTGTGCCGCCCGGCGCACTGGCCAGGGCCTTGGATACCGATATCTGGCATAGCTTCAAGAAGTCACCGGTTACCATCGTTGCCGCGGCGGTCACGGTGTTATTCTTTTTTGGCGCGGCCTTCGCACCCTTGGTCGCTCCCTACAACCCATTCAACCCGGCATCGCTTGTGCTGATGGATGGCTTCAGTCCGCCCATGGAGGCCAGTTTCAGCGGTAACGTGTACTGGCTGGGGACCGACGATCAGGGGCGGGATATCTTCTCCGCGATCCTGTATGGGTCGCGCATTTCCCTGTTGGTCGGTTTCGCATCGGTGATCTTCGCCATGACCATCGGCGTCGGCCTGGGCCTGTTGGCCGGTTATTTGGGCGGCTGGGTCGACGGCTTGATTATGCGGATCGCCGACATCTTCCTCAGCTTCCCGACGATCCTCATCGCGCTTCTGGTCGGCGGGGTGGCCCGCGCCGTGGTGCCGCGGGAGTTCCACGACTCGCTGGCGATCTACGTCCTGGTCTTTGCCATCGGTATTTCGAGCTGGGTGCAGTACGCCCGGACCGTACGCGGCTCGACGCTTGTCGAGAAGAACAAGGAGTACGTACAGGCGGCCAAGGTGATCGGGGTTCATCCGTTGGCGATCATGGTGCGGCATGTGCTGCCGAACGTGATGGGCCCGGTGCTGGTGATCGCGACCATCGGGCTTGCGCTGGCGATTATCACCGAGGCGACCTTGTCCTTCCTGGGCATTGGCGCGCCGCCGACCCGGCCGTCTCTCGGCACCCTGATCCGCATCGGCAACGATTTCCTGTTCTCCGGCGAGTGGTGGATCACCCTGTTCCCCGGTTTCGCATTGCTGGCGCTGGCACTGTCGGTCAACCTGCTGGGCGACTGGTTGCGTGACGCCTTGAATCCCAAGCTGCGCTGATGGCGGACGCTCTTCTCAGCGTCGAGAATCTTCGCATCGAGTTCCCGACCCGTCGCGGCACCCTGGTGGCGGTAGACGACGTGTCGTTCCACATCGATCCCGGCGAGGTGCTGGGGGTGGTCGGAGAATCCGGCGCCGGCAAGTCGCTGACCGGGGCCGCCATCATCGGATTGCTGGAGCCGCCGGGGCGGATCGCCGGCGGGCAGGTCGTTCTGGAGGGCCAACGCATCGATGATCTGCCCTACGACGAGATGCGGCGGATCAGAGGGCAGCGGATCGGTGCGATCTTCCAGGATCCGCTGACCAGCCTGAACCCGCTCTATACGATCGGCCGACAGCTCATCGAGACCATTCAGACCCACACCGATTTGTCCGCCAATCAGGCCCGCGAACGCGCCATCGAGTTGCTGACGGAGGTTGGCATACCCGCACCCGAGCAGCGTATCGACGGCTATCCGCACCAGTTTTCCGGCGGCATGCGCCAGCGGGTGGTGATCGCCCTGGCGCTCTGCGTCAACCCGCGCCTGATCATCGCCGACGAGCCGACGACGGCTTTGGACGTGTCCATTCAGGCGCAGATCCTGGCTTTGCTCAAACGCCTTTGCCGCGACCATGGCACGGCGGTGTTGCTGGTGACCCATGATATGGGCGTGATCGCCGAAACCGCCGACCGGGTGGCGGTGATGTATGCCGGACGCCTGGCCGAAATCGGCTCGGTGCGGGACGTGGTGAAACATCCCAAGCACCCCTACACGATCGGCCTGATGGGCTCGATTCCGGGGATTGGTGTCGAGGTCGAACAATTGTCGCAGATCGAGGGCACCATGCCGCGGCTGACGGACATTCCGTCCGGCTGCGCCTTCAATCCGCGCTGTCCGCGGGTGTTCGACCGATGCCGCACGACCCGGCCCGATACCATGCCGGCTGGCGAGGGGAGGGTCGCCTGCTGGCTGTTCGCAGAGGAGGGAGCGGCAGCCCATGGCTGATGTCGCGGTCCCGATCGATGATGCCCGGGACACCGGGCCTTTGCTGCGGGTCGACCGGCTGGCGATGCATTTCGACGTGTCCAAGCCCTTCCTCAACCGATTGTTCGAGGGCGAGAAACGTCAGATTCTTCGGGCAGTTCAGGATATCAGCTTCGACATTGCACCCGGCCAGACCTTCAGCCTGGTCGGCGAATCCGGCTGCGGGAAATCGACCGTGGCCCGCTCGGTCGTCGGGCTCTATCGGCCGACCGACGGATCGGTCGTCTTCGAGGGCACCGACATCGCAAGCCTCACCAGCCGGGCTGCGATGAAGCCATTCCGTCGGCGGCTGCAGATGATCTTTCAGGATCCGTATGCCAGCCTGAATCCGCGCTGGCGAGTGGCCGATATCGTCGCCGAGCCGCTGCGCACCCATCGCATCGAAACCGAACCCGGCCCGGTCAAACAGCGGGTCGGCGACTTGCTGACCCAGGTCGGGCTCGACCCGAAGGATGCGGCGAAATACCCGCATGAGTTCTCCGGCGGCCAGCGCCAGCGCATTTCAATCGCCCGGGCGCTCGCCAGCAATCCGGATTTTCTAGTGTGCGACGAGCCTACATCGGCGCTCGACGTATCGGTACAGGCGCAGATCCTCAATCTGATGAAGGATCTGCAACGCCGGCTGGGCCTGACTTATCTATTCATCAGCCACAATCTGGCGGTCGTCTATCACATGTCGGATCAGGTCGGCGTCATGTATCTCGGCCGGTTGGTCGAGGTCGCCGACAAGCGCACCCTGTTTCGCTACCCCCGCCACCCCTATACCCGGCTGCTGCTCGATACGATCCCCAGTCTGGATATGAGCGGCCTGCAGCGTGAGCCCGTGGCCGGCGAGGTGCCCAATCCGATCAACCCGCCCTCCGGCTGCGCCTTCCACCCGCGCTGCCCCTACGCCAACGACCGATGCCGGGCCGAGTTGCCGCTGCCGCTGCCGACAACCGAGGGCACGCAGGTCGCCTGCCATGCGGTGGAAGAGGGCCGTTTGCCGGCGGAAGATCGGGGCGACGCCCGACCCTGACGGTCACGCATGCGCCCCGGAGCTCGCATTCGACCCGGTAGCGCCCCGGACTCCAGACATTCCGCCGCCTTTGCGCCGGCCTGACCCATATCAAGGCCGCAACCCGGCAATCCCGATACCAATGATATATGCAGGCCGCACCCGCTTGCGGGCCGAAAGAGGAGGGATAGTCGATGGGATTGAAAGACATATTGGTCGTCGCCGACGATGGCGAAGCGGCGGCCGGACGTGTCGCTTATGCGGCAGCGCTGGCGGATCGCCATGGCGCGCATCTGGTCGGCCTCTTCGTGACCGCGCCGCTGGAGATTCCGGGCTATGTCATTGCGCAGCTTCCCGCGGAAGCGCACCGCATCCGGAAGGAGGACGAAGACCGCAAGGCCGAGGAGGCGCACCGGATGTTCGAGCAACAGGCGGCCAATGCGGGTCTTGCCAGCCGCTCGGAATGGGTGCGGGCGAATGGTATGCCAACCGAGCAGGTAGCGCTGCGCGGCCGCCAAGCCGATCTCATCGTCGCCGGCCAGAGCGATCCGGAAAGTCCGGCGGACGGTGGCGTGGAAATTGCCGAACTGGTTCTATCAGGCGGTCGCCCGGTCCTGGTCGTCCCCTATGCAATTCGTCAACCTCGGCTCGGCGAACACGTCCTGATCGCCTGGAATGGCAGCCGTGAGGCGGCGCGGGCGGTGGCCGATGCCATGCCGATCCTGGAGGCGTCAGACCGTGTCTCGGTCCTGGCCGTTGATCCAGACGAGGCCCTGGGTGACACGCCAGGCGCGGACATTGCCGCGCATCTGGCGCGGCATGATATCGATGTTGAATCGGCCTCCATGGAGTCCCGGGAACTCAACCCCTCGGATATCCTGTTGAACCGCGCGTCGGATTTGTCCGCCGATATGATCGTGATGGGCGCCTATGGACGATCGCGCCTGCGGGAACTTGTTCTTGGCGGCGTGACCCGGGAGATCCTGAATCACATGACGGTCCCGGTTCTGATGTCGCATTAGGCGGCTGTGTCTTCGGGTCTGCGTGGCAGCAGATCGAATTCTAGTGTCCCGATTCTGTAATTCGCTATGGCGAATTTCAGAATCGGGACACTAGTCCGAGCCGGTCAGGCGCCTTGGGGATGCGTCCGGACAGTCCAACACGCGCTCGGCCGGGAACCAGACGGTTACTGCCGTGCCGACACCGAGTTCACTTTCGATGTCCAGGGCGCCGCCGTGTAACTGCATGATCTGGTCGGCCAGTGGCAGCCCAAGGCCGGTGCCGTCATGTTTGCGGCTGAAGGCATTTGCAACCTGCATGAAGGGCTGACGGATCGCCGGCAGATCTTCCTTGGCAATGCCGATACCGGTGTCTTCGATCCGTAAACCACATCGGCCATCCGAGCTGTTGCAAAGGGAAATGGCCACCCGGCCGCCCTTGTCGGTGAACTTGACCGCATTCGACAACAGGTTGATGACGACCTGGCTGACCAGCCGTTCGTCGCCATGCAGGCAAGGTCCCCAGGCCGGCAGGTCGCTGGAAATCTTCGCCCCCTGGCGGATGGCTTTTTCCCGCAACATACGTACCGCGCTGTCAACCACCTTGGGCAGCAGGAACTTGGTCTCATTCAGGAAGATCTTGCCAGCCTCGGCCTTCGACAGATCTAGGATGTCGTTGATGATATTCAGCAGGTGGTAGCCGCTGTAGTGGATGTCATCGACATAGGACTGATAGCGGGTCGAGCCGAGCGGGCCGAAAACTTCGGTTTTCATGGCGTCCGCGAATCCGATGATGGCGTTCAGCGGCGTCCTCAGTTCATGGCTCATATTGGCCAGGAATTCCGATTTCGCCCGATTGGCGGCTTCTGCCTGGAGCCGGGCCGCGACGCTGTCCTCATAGGCTTCGATCTGTGAGAGCATGTGGTTGAAGCCGTCGATCAACACACCGAGCTCGTCATTTCCGTGTTTCGTGGCCCTGACCGAGTAGCGCTTGTCGCGCCCGACCGAGTTCATCGCGTCAGCGAGATGCAGGATCGGATTGGAAATGACTCTCTGCAGGCGGGCAGAGAGCAGTATCGCGATCAGGAACGAAATCAGCGCAGCGATCGCCACCATGGAGAGTTGGATCTCCATGCGCTGGAAGACATAGCTCAGATCGGCGCAGAGATAGACGTACCCGATTGTCTCCCCGTCCAGCACGATCTCCTCCAACACAGAGACATGCCGGGCGATGAATGAGGCGTTCGCCGTGGAGGAGTCGTACTCCGTTCGCAATTGCCGGACTTCGTCGACGATCTGTGTCGCAAGCCCTTGCGCCGTGAGGTCTTCGACGATCCGGTCCGGCGCATATGTCGTGAAGATCTCGTCATCTCGAAGCACGATCGACGCCGCGATCAGATTTGGCATCGTGCTCAGCGCCGACAGCGTTTCCTGAGCGGCGACCCGATCGTCGAACAAGACGGCCGCCGCGCTGTTCCTGCCCGAGATCTTGGCCACCGTCGACAATTCGCGGACGAGTTCGCTGCGAGAGTGGATGGTGTCGCCGGTAATGAAGACACCGGAGGCAATCAGGATCGCCACGCAACTCGTCAGCAGGATGATCGACGTCACCTTGTCCTGGATGGGGATGTCGGCGAAGCGGGCCATCAATGGCTCGATCCTGACAGACGTTCGCTATGGACGGACATTGCAAGGTCGAGGATTCTTGAGCTCAGCCTCAGGCCCGATCTCTGTGCGGCATCCAGATTGACCCTGAACCGGATTCTGTTTTCGACCGTTTCCAGACCGATAATCCCGCCCGACTTGGCGATGTCGGGTGTGTCGCCGATGGTCAGGATCGGTGACCCGTCCAGATAGGTGACGATATCCGCCAGTTGGCCCTGTACCGATTCACTGATGAACAGGATGTGGCAGCCCTGGGCGTCATCGGCCCAGATTGGATAGCTGATCAGCAACTCGCGGCTGCCGATGGTCTTCCCGGCGATCAGTCCGAGCGCTCCGTCGAACGGGTCCTGACCCAGGACGCAAAGGCGAAGCGGCGAGGCGGCATCGTGAAAGGCGCTGTCGGGCCATTCCGTAAATCGGGCGAAGTTGTAAACGAATGCCGCCTTGACCGAGTATTCCGGCAAACCGGCGGATGAAACCTGCCGATCATCCGCCGGTCCGGCGACGGCGTGAGTTGCTCCGCCAATGGCACATGCCAGTATGGCGAAGACCGAGAGGCCGGTTCTTCTGAAGAGCCCTCTCACGGTCGGTCCTTTCTCGATCCGGATTCGTCGTACTGCCGCCCGTCATGCGGTTGGCTTGTTCCGGCCTGCTGTATCTGTCCAGTCATCAAATTTCCCCCAGCTTCCCGGTCGCATGGGCGTACCGGCACTAAAGGTTGAGTTCCCTGTCGATAAATCACCACCAAATAGTTAAAATTTTCTTCAAAATTCCCACGAATTGTGTGCGTACCGCGGGTTGTTGTCCTGATTGTTCGCAACGATAATCGCCGTCGACCCGCTCGTTGGCCAGTCGAGGCGGCGGGGAGCCCTCCGTAGCGGAATTCCCCGGTCTTGGTGTCGATCGGTGTTGGCCATTCCCGTTTTCCTAAAAGATGAAATCATCTGGCGAGAGCGATGCCGGATCGACATACAGAACTGAAAGGCCGTCTCCGCCAGGAAGTGAGATCATGCTTCCGCCGGACCCGTCGGCGTCGATCGATAGCTCAGACATTCCGGAAAGACCGAATTCGTCCAGATCGATGACATCCTCGCCGGACTTGAAATCCGCGATTGAGTCCAGGTCGCTTCCGGTGCCGGGCCCGATCACAAAAACATCGTTTCCGGCCCCGCCCAAAAGGGCGTCGATGCCAAGCCCGCCATCCAGAATGTCATCGCCGGCGTCGCCGATCAGCAGATCGTTGCCGGCACCTCCCAAAAGCACGTCGTCGCCCGCTCTGCCCTGAATCCCGTTGCTGCCGGAGTCTCCCTCCAGAAGGTCGTCGTCGGGCGAGCCGATCAGGTTTTCAATGCCGCTGAGCACGTCTCCTTCGGCGTCTCCGCCCTCCGCCTCACCAGTGGCCAGATTGACCTCCACCCCGGTTCTGGAGTCCTCGTATGAGGCCGTGTCGATGCCGGCGCCGCCTTCCAGGATGTCCGCCCGGTCGAGGCCGATCAGAACGTCATCGCCGTCTTTACCGACAAGCGCGTCGCGGCCAGAGGTGCCGACCAGCAGATCGTCGGCGCCGGTGCCGGTCAGGCTGCTGCCAAGGGGTTCGATGGTAAGGATGAGCATCGCATTTGCGGTCCCGCCATGCCCATCCTCAACCCAGTAGGTGACGCTGTCGGTCAAGGCAAACGCGCTTGGCGGCTTGTATTCGAATGTGCCGTCGGACTGCATCCGGACAATGCCGCCATTTTCGGTCGTCAAGAGTCCTGTGCTGCTGACTGTCAGCGTGTCGCCGTCCGGGTCGCGGTCGTTGGTGAGAACGTTGCCGGATATGATGGTTTCTGTGGCGCCTGTGAACAGGTCGTCGGCGGCGATCGGCGCCGAATTTGCTGTGATGACTTCAATAAGAACCTTGGCAGACGCCTCAGCCCCATGGTCATCCATCACCGAATACATGAACCAGTCGGTGCCGTGGAAGTCGCCGGGCGGGGCGTAGGTGAATTGGCCGTCGGCGGCGATCTCGACGGCGCCGAGTTTTGCGGTGTCGAGTACGCCGACACTGGTGACGCTGACGAAGTCTCCATCCGGATCGCTGTCATTGGCCAGGACGTTGCCCGTCAGGGCATCGCCTTGCGCCGTCTCCAGCAAGTCGTCCAAGGCGTTGGGCGGGCGATTGAAGGGCATGCCTGGAAGAGGTGGGAGCGGAACCGGCTCGGCAACGAGGGGTGGCCCGGCGACCAGGCGCGGCTCGGCCACCGGGGGCGGCTCCGCCGGCTCTGGGTCGATTGCCGGCGCGGTGCGTGTCATGGGGCTGATGCGCGCGGGTCGCCTCGCGGCGTAGTCGCCGGTCTCGATGGGCGTGGGCGCGGCAACCCGGTCGAACAGGATGATGGCGTCCTCGGAACCCAGGCCTAGAAGGCTGGTCGGATCGAGGGCCGCAAATCGCAGATGGGAAGTCTCTGGAAGAGGTGTGTCTTCTCCGAATTGGAGTTCCTGAAGAGTGTCCAACCCAAGGTCGGTAAGATCGAAGGGCGCCGGCACCTCCTCCGTGCCGTCGGCGTCCACCTCGACCCGCATGAGCTCTTCCATCGCGACACTGGTCAGGCCGGAAAGCGTTTGGTCGGCGCTGTCGGTCTGCAGCGCGAGGAGTTGCTCGAAATCCAGGTCGCCAAGGGCGATTTCCGGGTGCTCAGCCGGCAGGGGCGCCGGATCGACCACGATGGCCATCAGATCGGCGAAATCGAGATCGGTGAGGTCGACAGCAGGCGCCTCAGGGACGGTTTGGCCCAGGTCGAGCCATGGCAGCACCGTATCCTGGCCCTGAACCGCGTCGATCGCGCCCACCACCGCAACCGCCGTTACGAAGTCGAAGCTGGCCAGACGTACCGGCCGTCCCCGTGCGCCACGGGTCTCTGTCTTGGAATTGGCATTTGACCGATCAACAGGATCGACTCTGTTCACTGCACGACCACAAGAACCAGTCTTGCCGGAAGGCAGTAGTTCGATCGAACTGTTAGTCATGGTGTAAGTCAAATCGGTCTTCTCGTTAACCAGGCTCGGAATTCAATAAACAAATCTTACTAAAGTTTTCCGTAAATGTCAATCAGATGACGCGATGAACTTTGCGTGATGCTGTCGTAATTGGTGTATTTTGAAATATTGCTGTTAAGGTTAAAAGATTATTAATATTAACTTGTTCAAGTACTTTGGGGTTGTTCGACGGAATGGCGCCCCTTTTGTAGAGTGCGTGCACCGAGGGGACTGGCGGTACCGTGCTGGCGCGGTATGATCGCCTATCATGATTATCGTATTCGGTTCTCTGAACATGGACCTCGTATTGACGGTCCCTTCGATTCCGCGCCCCGGTGAAACCGTTCTCTGTGACGAGTACGTAACCAAGCCAGGTGGCAAAGGGTGCAATCAGGCCGTTGCCGCTGCGCGTGCCGGGGCGTCGGTTGAGATGGTTGGCCGGGTTGGCGACGATGGATTCGGTCGGGGGCTCATGGCGGGGCTGGCCGCCGTGGGGATTGGCACGCAGGGCGTGTTGCCGTCGGAAAGGCCAACCGGAATGGCCTATATCTGCGTTGAATCGTCTGGCGAGAACGCAATCGCGGTCGCCAGCGGTGCCAATCTCGACGCGAATGCCGCTCAGCTGGCTGAACAGGAACTCAGTCCCGACAGCTTGCTGGTCTTGCAGATGGAAGTGCCGCCTGGGCAGAACTGGAAGGCCATCGAGCGGGTGAAGGCGGCCGGTGGGCGCAATATCCTGAATCTCGCCCCGGCGGCGCCGGTTCCCCATGACGTGCTCGAGGCGCTGGACGTGCTTGTGGTCAACGAAATCGAGGCGCAGACGATCGCAGCAGAACTGGGACTGCCGGCTGGCGAATGCCGGGATACCGCACGGGCGCTTAGCCAAGCGGGCAGCTTTACCTGTGTCGTCACATTGGGCGGGAAAGGCGCGCTGGCCGCCACCGACGGTGAGCTTTGGCGAGTCGAATCCATGACGATCGATCCGGTGGACACCACTGGCGCTGGCGATGCGTTCACTGGGGTGCTTGCTGCCGGTATTGACGCCGGACTGCCGCTGCCCGAAGCCTTGCACCGGGCCAGCGTCGGCGCGGCGCTGGCCTGTCTTGCTCTTGGCGCGCAGGAAAGCCTTCCGACCGAGGAGGCCATCACAAGCAATTTGGAACGAGTGCCACGGCCTCAGGTATCCGACTAGCCGATTTGTAAGGAACATGATGCAGACACTTTATCGAGGAGGGTTGATTTTCGGTGGGACGGGCGATGTCGTTCGCGACCATGGCTTGATGGTCGATGGAGATCGGATCGCAAGGGTGGCGCCAAATTCGGAGTTCGCCGGGTTTGCCGGTCCGGTGGTAGACACTAACGGTGGGACGCTGATACCCGGCCTTGCCGATTGCCATGTGCATCTGACTTTTGGCGGCCAGCCCAACCCGGCGGAGGCCCTTGCTGCCGAGCGGCCAGCCCAGAGCGCCCTGAAGGCGCTGTCCAGGGCCAAGGAAACGCTGGCCGGCGGAGTGACGGCGGTCCGTGACTGTGGTGGCAAGGACTATATCGATCTTGCGGTTCGCGATGCCTGCAACAGTGGTCAGTTTCGCGGCCCGACCATCCGTGCATCAGGTCGGATCATCTGTATGACCGGTGGTCATGGGAGCAGGTTCGGCCGGGTCGCCGACGGCCCGGATGAGGTGGTCAAGGCGGTGCGCGAGCAAGTCCATGCCGGCAGCGATTTGATCAAGATGATGGCGACCGGCGGCGTCATGACACCGGGCGTAAACCCGGAGGATGCGCATTATTCCTATGAAGAGCTGGCCGCCGGCGTTACCGAGGCGCGGCGCTTCGATCGCCGATGCGCCTGTCATGCGCAAGGCAGCATAGGTATCCTCAATGCGACACGGGCCGGCGTGGCATCGATCGAGCATGGGATCTTCATGACTCAAGACTGTGTCGAGGAGATGTGCCGACGCGGAACCTATCTCGTGCCGACCCTTGCGGCCGTGAAAAACATCCTGGCCCATGCCGACCGCGGCGTGCCGGCATATGCCGTCGAAAAGGCCGCTCGTGTCGTCGAGCGACATTTGGAGTCGGTCCGGATGTTCTATGAGGCCGGTGGCCTCATCGCCATGGGCACGGATGCAGGAACGCCCTTCAACCCTCACGGTGCAAACGCCGCTGAATTGGCCTATATGGTAGATGTGGG
Organism: Inquilinaceae bacterium; assembly: GCA_965237625.1. Lineage (GTDB taxonomy): Bacteria > Pseudomonadota > Alphaproteobacteria > DSM-16000 > Inquilinaceae > JABDIP01. Next base: position 198,696 of record CBDEGD010000014.1, on the reverse strand, counting down.
CATGTCGCCGCGCGATGCGATCATATCGTCCACCAAGCATGGGGCAGACTTGATGGGCCTGGCCGATAGCGGCGTTCTCGGCGAGGGCAAGATCGCGGATATGGTGCTGGTTGATGGCAATCCTCTGGAGAGTATCGCCATGATTGCCGACCGCGCCAATCATCGATCGGTCATCAAAAACGGCGTTGCCGTTCACGAACGACCAGCCGCGAAAGTCGCGGTTGCCGCCGAGTTGCCGGCAGGGCACATTAGCCGGACGCAACCAACTTCAGGATGAAAGCAGCGCATGCCGATCATCAACTCGATTGCCGCAATGAAAGAAGAAATGACCGAATGGCGGCGGGATATCCACGCCCATCCGGAGATCGCATTCGAGGAGGTTCGGACCTCAAACCTGGTCGCCGAGAAGCTCGAGGAATGGGGCATCGAGGTTCATCGGGGAATCGCCAAGACCGGTGTCGTCGGCGTTCTGAGAGGACGCGATGATGGGTCGAGCCGCAAGTCCATCGGGCTGCGTGCGGATATGGACGCGCTGCCCATGGAAGAAGAGAACGACGTTCCGCACAGATCGACCAATCCTGGCAAGTTTCATGGCTGCGGTCATGACGGGCACACAACGATGCTGCTGGGCGCGGCGAAATACCTCGCTGAGACCCGAAACTTCGCCGGCACCGTCAATTTCATCTTCCAGCCGGGCGAAGAGGGTGGCGCCGGCGGCCAGTTGATGGTCCAGGAGGGGATGTTCGACCGTTTTCCCTGCGACGAGGTGTACGGGCTGCACAATTGGCCCGCGCTTCCGGCGGGCGAGATCGCGGTGGTGCCGGGCCCGATCATGGCGGCCGCCGACCAGTTCGATATTGTAATCACGGCAAAGGGCGGCCATGCCGCGATGCCGCATTATTGCAATGACCCGGTCGTCATCGCCGCACAGATGGTCACCGCCTTTCAGTCATTGGTCAGCCGCAATACCGATCCGTTGGACGCCGCGGTTATCAGTGTCACACAATTGCATGCCGGCAGCGCCCACAACGTGATTGCCGAGGAGGCCGTGCTCGCGGGCACCGTCCGGACCTTCAAGCCGGAAACCCAGGACATGATCGAAAGCGGCATGGAACGGATCGCCAAGGGCATCTGCGACGCCTTCGGTGCCAAATTTATGTTCGACTACCGGCGCGGATATCCGGCAACCGTCAATCACGAAGCGCAGTCCGAGTTGGCGGCGGAGATCGCGGCCGGTGTCGTCGGCGCCGATAACATCCATAGGAACGTCCCGCCTGTGATGGGGGCGGAGGATTTCTCCTTCATGCTGCAAGAGCGCCCCGGCGCCTATCTTTGGCTCGGTCAGGCGGGCGGACCAAGCTCCTGCATGGTCCACAACCCACGTTACGACTTCAACGATGAAGTGCTGCCAGTGGGCGCAAGCGTTTTCGCGAACATGGTCGAAACCCGGCTCGACGCGGCGGAGTGAGCCCAGTGACTCGTTGGCTGATACAAGGATGTGCAGGTGCCGCGATCCTGCTGCTCGCGGCGTGTGGTGGCGATTCCTCGCCGATCGATGCGTTGGGCGGAGGCCAGGAACCAGTGGAGCCACCGGTGGAGGTGGTATCCATTCCCCTGAGCCCGGGGCCAGGGATCAATGGCCGCAACGACTGGTTCGGAGCGCAAAGCGCCGCGAACATGGATATCCTGATCACCGCCCGTGACGAACGGTCCTGGCGTATCCTATGGCAATTGGTCGGGAGCGAGCCGCCTGGTGAATTGCCGGGGGACGCCATGGCGGTCGGGGTATTTCTCGGCCAGCGCTCGACCGGCGGATACACTGTGGCATTTGAGAGCGTCTCGCTTGTTGACGGCCAGGTGATCGCGCGTTTTATCGAGACCACACCGCCGACGGATGCGATTGTCTCTCAGGCGCTCACCTCTCCTTATGCGGTGCGGCTCGTGCGCGCCAATGGCGCGCCGGTCCAATTCGTCCGTACCGGTTCATAGACGCCGATTGCCTTCACGGAACGGGAGCGGGCCGGTGCCGTTCGGTGTGAGCGGATAACGTTTTAGCGGCGGTCAGTGGCCGCCCGCGGATCGAGCGCGTCCTGTAGCCCGTCGCCGAGGAAGTTGAAGGCAATCACGGTTACGAAGATAAGCAGGCCTGGAAAGAACACCAGGCTGGGCGCCGACCAGATCAGCTCCTGGGCATTGGTCAGCATGTTCCCCCAACTCGGGATTGGCGGCTGAATGCCGAGCGCCAGAAAGCTCAGCACGGATTCCAGAAGGATGATCTTGCCGACCGACAAGGTCGTGGCGACGATGATCGGTGACGCCACGTTCGGCAGGATGTGCCGCCCCATGATGCGGCCATTGCCGGCGCCCAGCGCGACGGCGGCCCTCACATAGTCCTGTTGCCGGGCTGCCAGGGTGGCGCCTCGGACAAGCCGGGCGACGGTGGTCCAGCCGAATGCGGCGACGATGATGACAATCCTGTAGAGGCTGACCGTATCATTGCTGATCCAGCCTTCCGGCAGGGGCAGCTTATTCAGATCGAGCGCTGCCAAGATGATCAGGAATGGCAGCAGCGGCAGGGCGATGATGGTGTCGGTGAAGCGCATCAGCAACGCATCCAGCCGCCCGCCATAATAGCCGGACGGCAATCCGATCGCCGTGCCGATCACCATCGCGACCAGCGCCGTGACCAGCCCGACGGTCAGGGATATCTGGCCGCCATGAAGCAGCCTGAGGAACACATCGCGGCCGAGTTCGTCGGTGCCCAGAGGGTGATCCCAGCTGGGTCCGGCGAACCGGTTGAAGAGGTCGACGCGATTGCTGTCCAGGTCCATGAGCTGTTCGATCAGCGGCGCGCCGAAGGCCGCGCAGCACAGGACCACCAGTACCCCGCCGCTAACCAGGGCGGCCCGGTGTTTGAGGAACCGATACCAGCGCAGGCGTCCGGGCGACATGCCGTCAAGGGAAAGTGCCCCGGTCGCTTCGGCGGACAGGACGGTTTCGGTCATATCCGTCTCCGCTCGAATCCGATGCGCGGATCAAGGCCCGCATAGGCGATGTCGGCGAGGAAGTTGCCGCCCAGCGTGGTCAGGGTCGCGAACAGCAATCCGACCAAAGCGAGGTTGAAGTCGTTGCCGAGAATGGAGTCGTAGATCAGCTTGCCCATGCCGAGATAGGAGAACATGGTCTCGGTGATCAGGGCGCCGGAAAACAGCGTGCCGAGATCGAGCGAGACCACCGTCACCACGGGGATCAGCGCATTGCGCAAGGCGTGGCGCCAGACCACCGCTGTCCGCGATACTCCCTTGGCCGAGGCGGTGCGGACATAGTCCAGCCTGAGTTGCTCCATCACCGCGGCGCGCACATACCGCGTGTAGTCGCCCACCGATGCCAGGGTCAGGGCGAGGATCGGCAATATGAGATGGCGAGTCCGGTCGGCAATACCGCCATCGCCCACTGTGGACATGCCGCCGGCCGGCAAGACGCCCCAAAACACCGCAAACACCATGATCAGCATCAGGGCCAGCCAGAAGGACGGAATCGAAATTCCGGCAAAGCAGGTGAGATTGATCAGCGTATCGATGCGGGTATAGGGCCGGACCGCCGCATAGACCCCGACCGGCAGCGCGATCGCCAAGGCCAGTGCCAGGCTGATGCCCAGCAGGATCAACGTGTTGCCGAGCCGTGGCAGCAGGATATCGAGAACCGGGATTGCATGCACCCGGCTGAACCCGAGATCGCCGCCCAGGGCATTCTTGGCCCAATTCAGATAGCGGTCGAAGATCGGCTGGTCGAGGCCGTACAGCGCCTTCAGACGTGCCGCGTCCTCCGGTTTCATATCCGGATCGCCGCTCAACATGATGTCGATCGGATCGCCGGGCATGAGTCCGATCAGCCCATACACCAGAAAGCTCACGATCCCGATCACCAGCAAGGCCTGCAGCAACCGGTTGACGAGAAAGCGTGTCACGAATCGGGTCCCGAGGAGCATGGCCCCGCGGCCAGGCATGTACCCGCCATGGGGCGATCAGCCTTTGGGATCAGGACGCGTCGCTGCGGCGCCAATACTCAACCCAATGCGGGGTGCCGTATTGGTGTCCGGTGGGCACCACCCCGTCCAGCCATTTCGGCAGCACATAGGCATTAGCGCGGAAGTACAGCGGCAAGATCGGCAGTTCCTCGGCATAGATCGCCTGGATCCAGCGCCATAGCTCGCGCCGCCGATCCGGGTTCAACTCGACCTCGGCCGCCTCGATCAGCGTGTCCATAGCGGAATTGTTGAAGCCGGTATAGTTCTGCCCCGACCAGTTGTTCTCCGCCGTGGGAATATGGTCGGAATGCAGGACGGTGCGCGGCACGTTCTCCGGCGAGGACGACCAGGCAAACATGCCCATGGCGGTGAATTTGCGCTCCGACAGGGTGCCGCCGAAATAGACCCGGGCCGGCTCGTTGCGGATCGTCACCTCGACGCCGATATCTTTCCATTGCGATTGCAGCACCTGCTGCACCAGCTCGCGGGTGCGGTTGCCGGCGGTGGTCATGAACTCGAAGCTCAGCTTGTCGCCCGCCGCGTTCTGCCGGACGCCCTCCGCCACCTCCGTATATCCCGCTGCCTCCAACAGGGCGACAGCTTGCGCCGGGTCGTACGGATAGGTTCGCACCTCCTCGTCATAGATCCAGTCGAGCGCGGAAATATTGGTGTTGGCGATCGGCTGGTGGCCCTTGAACAGCTGGTCCACCAGGGCCCGGCGGTCGAGTGCGTAAAGCAGGGCCTGTCGTACACGGCGATCCTGCAATAGCGGATTGTCCAGATTTAAATCGATGTGCTCGTAGAGCAGTCCCGGCTTGAAGATGATGTTGTAGTCGTCGCCATGGCGTTCGGCGAAGGCAAGCGCCTGGTCGATGGTGATGCCCAGCTCGCCGGCGATCATGTCGATGCCCCCGGATAGCAGATTTGCCTCCATGGCGGCGGTGTTCTCGATGGTGCGGATGACGATCTGCTCGAAGAAGGGCTTCTCACCGTACCAGGTGTCGTTCGGCTCCAGCACCGTGAAGGCGCCGGATTCCACCTCGACCACCTTGTAGGGTCCGAAATACAGAGCGGGGTTGGTCGGGTCTGTATTGTAGGCGGTCCGGTTCACATATTCCGCCGGGTCGACTTCGAAGATCGGCCTCTCCAAATGGGCCGGCAAGATGCGGAAATCGTTCAGCCCGTTGTAGCGGAACTCGACCTTGTCGTGATGCACGGTGAAGGTCTTCTCGTCGATCACGTCGATTTCGTAGATCTGCCGGTACAATTCGATGTTGGCGAAGGAGGATTGCGGGTGGCGGCCGACCTCCCATGTGAAGACGATATCCTCGGTCGTGATCGGCTGGCCGTCGCCCCAGGTTGCGCCCGGCTGCAAAGTGTAGGTGACGGCGATGCCGTCCTTGCCATCCGGGGTCTGCTCCAGTGTTGCCTGGCCGTTTTCCAGTGTCGGCAACTCGGTGCACAGCATGCAGATCAGTTCCCAATCCGCATCGAATGTGGTCAGCGGCCGATAGGCCATGTACAGCACCATCGATTTCGCGGTCGACGGTTCCATGCTGGGATGCAGGGTGGCGGCGAATTGCGATACGCCGATGGTCAGCGTTTTATTCTGCGCCTGCAGTGCCGGGGCAGACAACAGAGCGGTGAGGGCGGCGGCTATTGCGAGCGGGCGTCGAAGTGACATGGCGGGACTCCAGTGAACAGCATACCGGTTGCAACTGACCGGCGAAGTTATCGCCGATTAGCCGATGCCTGGATGCAGGTTGTCAATAGCCGAACGGTGGTATCCGCTCCGATTGCGAACAGGTAATCGGAATCTAGTCCCCATGCTCGACGCCCAGCTGTCGGCGCATCGGCCCTCTCGGGGGCGCGGCGTTCCTCGCCGGCATCAATCCTCCTTGCCGCCATGCGCTTTTGACCAGGCCACCGGCGCATTCAAGAAGGCGCGCACCTCGGCCAGGCCCTCCGGCGTGAAATAACCGGCCTCGTCCGCCGCGGCGACCACATCGTGCCACGTTGCCAGGCCGTGCAGTGCGACCCCTTCGGCGGCGAGGCTGGCGATGCTCTCCGGAAAGATGCCGTAGTGGAAGACGACGAAGCAGTGGGCGACCCGGCCACCGGCATCGCGCAGCGCTTTTACGAAATTCAGCTTCGAGCCGCCGTCGGTCGCCAGATCCTCGACCAGCAGGATGCGGGCGCCTTCGTCGAACGTTCCCTCGATCTGGGCGTTGCGGCCGAACCCCTTGGGTTTCTTGCGGACATAGAGCATCGGCAGGGACAGCCGGTCGGCGATCCAGGCGGCATAGGGGATGCCGGCGGTCTCGCCGCCCGCAACCGCGTCGAAGGCATCGGCGCCGGCCTCGCGGGAGAGCTGCTCGACCGCCATGTCCATCAGCGCCGTGCGGGCGGCGGGGAAGGAGATCAGGCGGCGACAATCCACATAGACCGGGCTTGCCCGGCCGGAGGTGAAGATGAAGGGATCCTCCGGCCGGAACAGCACAGCCTCGGTGTCCAGCAGGATTTTTGCAGCTGCTCTCGCGGTCTCGGTGCTTGCATCGGACATGATCGCTCCGTGTTTGGTGACGGCCGGTTTGTAAGAGCTGTCAGACTGGTTTGTCCATGCCGCCGGCGGATCAGCCGTCCGGCAGGAACAGCCGTCCGGCGAACAGCGCGCCGAGGGTGGCGGCCGCCACCAGCGCAATGATCGCGGTCGACGCTATCAGCAGGCCGGCTGACAACATTGCCGTGGCCTGAGTCGATACCAATTCGTGAAAGCGCAGGGCGGCCGAGGCCATCGCCGCCGACGGGAAGGTGTAGGCCCACCAGGACAGCGCGAAGGGTACTTTCAGGAACCGCGGCGCCATGGTCAGGAGGAACAGGATCAGGAACAGCGCGGCGTAGAACATGACCCGTCCGAATCCATCAGGCCCGTTACCCGCCAGACTGTCATAGGCGATGAAGCCAAGCGCCGGCGGCGCCAGCAGGATGAACAGCGTCGGCAGCGCCTTGGCCGGCAGTTGGTCGTGGAAGATGATGCGGTACAGCACGATCGCGAACAGCACGATCCAGAACACCAACCCCACCGCGAAGAAGAACCAGGAGATCTCCTCATAGCCAAGCCGCACTCCCGTCACCGGCACGATGATGTTGCCGACGACCGGGATGAACCAGGCCGGGGACGAATGGTGGATCTCGTAACTCCGGGTGACCCAGCAGCGCACCACACTCAGCGCCAGGGTCAAATGCAGCCCCGCGCCGACGACCCAAAGCGCTTCGGCGGCGCCCCGGCTGTACGGGAAGGCGGCATCCGCCATCAGCAGCAGGCCGATGGAGGCCGCGGCGAAGAAGTTCATCTTCAGCGGATGGGCGAATTCCGCGATGACCGCGTCGCGGTGCCGGGCGAATTTGGCGCCGTACAGCAGGGCGATTGCGACGAAACACAGTGCCGCCAGCCCCAGCACCGCCTCGCCGATCGCGGCAGGCCATCCCAGGATGCGTCCCGCGGCCCGCCAAGCGAGTCCCAGCCCGCCGAGCCCCATGGTGATGGCGAACAGCGAGATCTGGAGGTGGACAAGCCAACCCGGCACCTGATCCGTGGAGTGCGGCTGGGCGGTCATCGCGTGTCTCGTTGATGGACTGCGTGGCGGTGCGCCGGCACGGACCGGACGCAGGCACAGTAGCGCGCCGTGCGGCCGTGCGAAAGCCGCGCCAGGCCACCCGGAAATGAGCAGGTCGTGGCTGCCGTCGGACTCTCGGCTTCCAGCCTATTTTCGAAAACGCCGCCAGTGTCCCTATTCTGAAATTCGCTATGGCGAATTACTGAATCAAAGGGACACTAACTATTTGATTCTAGTGTGATTCAGCTCCCGAAACTCGGCACATGAAATGTGCCGTATTTCGGAACCATCACACTTGTGCAGTCGTGCCTCACAATTCCGCTTTGGCCGGCGTTTCGACGAACCTGCCGACGCGGCGCTTGTCGCGGTATTGCAAAGAGCGACCAGTCACAGCGGCAATATCGACGTAATTGCATTTGGTCAACGGCCGGTGCCAAACGCTCTCAAATCCCGGTTCTCGAATACGGTCGACTCATGCCGGCTCAAGCCGACGGCAATCATCACCCTGGCGAGTTCCGGTGCATCGATGCCAATCCTGGGGAATAGGCGATAGATCGGTTCGAACAGTTTCGCCGACATAGTGGCGTTCTTTGATTGCGGTCCGGGCATGATGAAGCCGGGACGGAATATGTATTTTTCAGCAAGCCCGGAGGCCAATAGGACGTTCTCGGCACGTCCTTTTGCTTTGGCAAAGCGGATCGGGCTTCTCTCACTCGTCGAGGCTCCTTGCGCGCTGAACAGGCAGAATCGAACACTCTTGTTGGTCCGCTCGAAAGTGCGAACCAAGCTCTCCAGATAATCCACCGTGATCACCCAGAACTCATCTTTGGAAACGCGGGCCTGGTACACGCCAAGGCAGTAAATGGCGACGTCGACGTCCGACAACTCAGTTTCCAGGGAGGAAAGGTCGAGCATGTCGCTGTGCTCGATTTCCATGAGCTTCGGGTGCCCGACACCGCTTTTGCGACGACCGATGGTCAGAACGTTGCGGATTTCGTCGTTAGAGAGGCATTGCGCCAATACCTCGCCGCCGACCATGCCGGTAGCACCGAATATTACTACTCTCATGGGGCTAACCTGCCTTATTCGAAGGGCATTGAGAATACCGAGTTGACGTAGCGCGCGCGCTTGATCCGCTCATTTTGGATGGCCTACATGACGGTTTCGGCTTTGGGTCAAGTTGCAAAGTCAATCCTCGGGTTGGCTGTTTCCGCCGTTAGGGTGAATCCGGACATTCGCTTGATGCGTCGAGGCTAGCCGCCAGTGAGTCCACGTCCTAGGCTGACTGTCTCGCGACCTCCAAGGCAGTACGTCCATGACGGGTTTGGTGACGGTCGAACGGCGGGATGCCGTGGTTACGGTCAGACTCAACCGGCCAGACCGATTGAATGCGTTGGTCAGGCCCATGTGGCCGCTTTTGATGGCGGCGTTTACCGATCTCTCAGCGGATGATGAGGTGCGGTGCATCGTCCTGCGCGGCGCCGGCAAGGCCTTCTCTCCCGGCGCCGATATCTCCGAGTTCGAGAGCGAGCGGGCCGATCCGGGCCAGGCCGCCGCCTATGGCCAGGTCATGGACGCCGCCTATGACGCGGTCCGTGGCTGCCCGCATCCGGTGATCGCTGGGATCCAAGGGCCGTGTACCGGGGCCGGGCTGGTGCTGGCGCTGCTGTGCGACCTCAGGATCAGCGCCGAGACCGGGCGGTTCGGTGCGCCGGTCAGCCGGATTGGCCTGGCCATGCCCTACCCGGAGTTCTCCATCCTGTTTCAGGCGCTGGGCCGGGCCCGGACCCTGGCGCTGCTGCTGGAAGCACGGGTGGTCGACGCGGCGGAAGCCCTGGCCCTGGGGATCGTCACCCGCGTGGTGCCGGACAAGGAGTTGGACCGCGCGGTGGCGGATAGTGCGGCGCGTATCGCCGCCGGGGCGCCGTTGGTGAACCGCGCCCATAAACGTTTCGTCGGGCGGCTGGCATCGGGGGAACCGCTCGACGAGGCGGAGATCGCGGCAAGTTACGAATCGTTCGGTACCGAGGATTATCGCGAAGGCTATCGCGCCTTTCTGGAGAAGCGCCGTCCCGATTTCAGAGGACAGTGACCGTGGCATCGTCCTGGTCGTTTGCATTTCCGGGATGTCCCGGACCGGCGGGTCGGATCAACTCGGTCGGCCGTCCGAAATTCGAAGGTCACTCAAGCGGAATCACCACCGGATTGGTCAATGCCCGGCAATAGTCTTCGGGAGTTGAAAGACCGGCTTGGCGCCGATCTTCGCCGAACCAAGGTCTTCGGGCGATTGGGCACGGTTTTCATGCTGTTTGCCTGTCTGGCGCTCGCCGGCGGCGGGCTGATCGGCGTGCTCCGGGAAGGTGGTTTCTTTGCCTGGGCGGGATTGATTCTCTTCGCCCTCGGCGCGGTCGTCTATGGCCGCCAACTGGGGATCGATTTCGGATTGATCATGCCAAGGCGCGGCGAGGCCGGGCGTCCGACCCATGTGGTAACCGTCACTGAGCAGGGCGTGTCCTGTAGGTCGCGGCGCGGTGGGACCGAGAGCGTGTCGTGGGTGGCGTTGCGACAGGTTGTTCTGCAGGCCGTCGACAGGGTCCCGGTCGGCGACGTCTTTTGGCTGCTGATTGGCGATGACGGTACCGGCTGTGTCGTGCCGATGGAGGCCGAGGGGGCGGATGCGCTCCTGGAGAATATGCAGCACCGGTTGCCAGGGTTCGACAACGAGGCGGTGGTGGCGGCGGTGGGTATGCTTGAGGGGTCGGTGCAGGTCTGGCAGCGCGATCCGGAGCCTGATGAGGACGGCGCTGGTGCTGAGGGATCGGATGGCATCTCCAAGTAGAGAGTTGGTGCTATCCACGCCAATTCCCTGGGTTGTAGTTGGTGACTGTTGCTCGCAATAAAGGAATAATTTCCTGTTCTTGATGCCGTTATCTTGACTCCTTGATCCATTTCGCGATAGAACAAATCAAGAACAATGAATGGTTGATCCGATGCGCTCGATCGATGCCGGTTGCATGGACAGTGGCAGGAATACGGGTCCGGAGCCGGATAAGGCCGCCATCCTGGCCGATCTGCGGAATCGGGTTCGCAGCCTTGAGGGGGTGAGCGGCACGGCCGGGGATGTGCTGGGCCTGGGCGTTCCGTCGATCGACGCGGCGCTGGCCGAGGGCGGCCTGCCGCTCGGCTGCCTGCATGAGATCCTTGGTGCCGGGGGCGCCGGCGATGACGGGCGCGCTGGCGATGACGGTGCGGCGGTCGGGTTCACGGCCCTGTTGCTGGCCCGGCTGGCGGCGCGGACCGGCCGGTCGGTGCTGTGGCTGGGCCGGGATGCCGATCTGCATGCGCCGGGGCTAGTGCGCTATGGGCTGACGCCGGACCGGTTGATCCTGGCGCGCGGCCGTCGGCCGACGGATCTGCTCTGGGCGCTGGAGGAGGCGGCCCGCTCCGCCGCCATCGCCGCGGTGGTCGGCGAGGTGACGACGGCCGACCTGACCGCCAGCCGGCGGCTGCAACTGGCGGCGGAGGCCGGCGGCGTCACCACATTCCTGCTGCGCCGCTATGGGGCCGAGATGACCAGCAGCGCGGTCACCCGCTGGCGGGTCGCCGCTTTGGGCAGCCGCCCGGTTGCCGGCGAGCCCGGCATCGGCCATCCGCGCTGGCAGTTGGACCTGTTGCGCTGCCGCAGCGGGCGGCCGGATCGCTGGCCGGTCGAATGGCGCGGCCCGGCCGAGGGCCTGGTTCTCGCCGACCCGGCCGGCATCGTTCCCGCGTCGACGCCCACCTCCGTTCCCGGCCCGCGACTCCTCCCCGCCCGGCCCGCCGCCGACGCGGCATAGGGGGAGTGGCCGTACATATACCTCTCCCCTTGTGGGAGAGGTCGGCGAGCGACAAGCGAGCCGGGTGAGGGGTCGCGCGGCGTCTGCCGCGCGCATGACTCAAGCTATGCGCTGCTTACGGTGCAGTCTGGTGACATTACGGAAGTGCCCTCACCCTCCAACGTTCGCGTCGGATCCCACCCTCTCCCGTGTATGAAGTGGGGACATTGTGGACACATGTATTGTTAGCTTTCTCCTCGGGGAGAGGGTTGGGTGAGGGGGCAATTCAAACGCAGCCGATCGCGGCCGAAGGGGCCGAACCATTGTGTTGCGCGCGAAGCCCCGGACGACAGCTGCGACCTTGCCCCGCCGGTGCGGCCCCCTCACCCAACCCTCTCCCCGAGGAGAGGGCTAACAACACATGTGTCCACCATGTCCCCGGTCCATACATCCCGCAAGGGGACAGGGGATAGACATCCCGTCCAATTTGAGTCCGACCGCCTGTTGCATGGCCTGCGCTATGACTTGATTCGTCCACAAATGTTCCTATTATGTTCTATTCCCATTCGCGCCATCTGACCCGGGGAGAGGAGCATGCGGCGGCGCATCCTCGCTTTATGGCTGCCGACCCTGCCGACCAACCGACTGCGCCGTTCCTGGGCACGGCAGGGCGCGTCGGCGCGGCGCGCCGATGGCGAACAGCCCCCGCTGGTGGTGATGGCGGCGGAGAAAGGGCGGCTGAAAATTGTCGCCGTGGACTCGATGGCCGCCGAGGCCGGCCTCGCCCCCGGCATGCCGCTGGCCGATGCCCGCGCCCTGGAGCCGGGGCTGCGGGCGGTGGAGGCCGATCCGGTGGCCGAGGCACGGGCGCTCGCCGGATTGGCCGATTGGTGCGGCCGCTATACCCCCTGGACCGCGACTCATGGCGGCGATTGCATCTTGCTAGACATCACCGGCTGCGCCCATCTGTTTGGCGGTGAGGCCGGGCTGGCGCGTGATCTGATCGAGCGGCTGGACGCGATCGGCTATGCCGGCGTGCTGGCCGTCGCCGATACGCCGGGCTCGGCCTGGGCGGTGTCGCATATGGGCGGCGGCTATGGCCGGGCCGGCGCGCCGCTCGGCGATGCTCTGATCCCACCAGGCGGAGCCGAGGCGGCGCTGGCCGGGCTGCCGATCGCCGGGTTGCGGCTCGAGCCGGCCACGGTCGACGGGCTCGAACGGCTTGGCCTGCGCCGGATCGGCAATCTTGCGGCCCTGCCGCGCGACAGCCTGGCCAGCCGGTTCGGGGCGGCGGTGCTGCGCCGTCTCGACCAGGCTTTCGGCCGGGAGGCGGAGCCGGTCTCGCCACGCCGGCCGGTCCCGGTCCATCTGGCCCGCATGGTCTTCCCCGAGGCGATCGGCCGGACCGAAGATGTCGAGGCGGCATTGGCGCGGCTGCTCGACCATCTATGCGCCGGGCTGGAGCAGGCGCAGCAGGGCGCCCGGCGGGTCGAACTGGCGCTCTACCGGGTCGATGGCAGTGTCGACCGCCAGGCGATCGGCACCAGCCAGCCGAGCCGCCGGCCACGCCATCTGTACCGATTGCTGTCCGGGCATCTGGACCGCATCGATGCCGGGTTCGGGATCGAGGTCGCGGTGTTGTCGGCGCTGGCGACGGACCCGCTCGGCCCTTCCCAGATCGCCTTCAGGGAGGCAGGAGGGATATCCCGAGAGGCTGGCGACGACACACCCCTGGCCGATCTGGTCGACCGGTTGGCCGGACGGCTTGGCCGCAACGCGGTGGTCCGTCCGATGCCCTTCGAAAGCCATCTGCCGGAGCGGGAGGTGGCGATGCATCCAGCGATGGACGGGCAAAACACCGGCCCCGATGTCCCGGCATCCTGGCCGGACCGGTTGCGGCCGGTACGCCTGTTGCCGGTGCCGCAACCGATCGAAGTCGTCGCCCCGGTGCCCGACGACCCGCCGGTGCTGTTCCGCCGGGGCGGGGTCGTGCACCGGATCATCCGCGCCGACGGCCCCGAGCGGCTGGCTCCGGAATGGTGGCAGGATGTGCCGGCCGGCGCGGTGGCCAATCGCCCGCGCGACTACTACCGGGTCGAAGACACCAAGGGCCGCCGCTTCTGGCTCTACCGCGCCGGCCTCTTCAACCCCGATGTACCGCCCCGCTGGTTCCTCCATGGGATTTTCCCATGAGCGAAGCGACCATCTCTGATCAGTCAGGTGCGGTGTCTAAAAAACCCCTCTCCCCTCGTGGGAGAGGGAGGGGCCCGCATGCCGAAGGCATGTGGGAGGGTGAGGGGGCTCACGAAAATCAATCGAAGGGCCGCGCCCGCCATCTGCGAAGACATCAGACCTATGTGGAACGTCGGCTTTGGCAGACCCTCCGGGATCGGCAATGTGCGGGTCTGAAGTTTCGACGACAGGTTCCGATGGGTCGTTACATTGTCGACTTTATCTGCTTCGAAGCTTGCCTGATTGTCGAAGTCGATGGTGGTCAGCATGCTCGTCGGCGCAAGTATGACCTTAATCGCACGGCCTTCCTACGGTCCGAAGGCTTTCGGGTACTTCGCTTCTGGAACAATGAGGTTCACGAAAACCTCGAGGGTGTTCTGGATGTCATTACGCGGTCTGCGACCGCTGAGCCCCCTCACCCTAACCCTCTCCCACAAGGGGAGAGGGGACAATGAGCGCTACGGTTCAGCCGCTCTTCCGCGATGGCAAAGTGCCGCGCCGGGAGAACGAGGGGGATCAAGAAGCACCATCCCCAATCGCCTATGTCGAGTTGCAGGTGACCAGCAATTTTTCTTTTCTGCGCGGTGCTTCGCATCCCGAGGAGTTGGCGGTCACGGCGGCAGCGTTGGGGCATGGGGCGGTGGCGGTGGCCGACCGGAACTCGCTGGCCGGTGTGGTGCGGGCGCATATCGCCTGCAGGCAGGCCGGTATCCGGCTGATCGTCGGCGCCCGGCTCGATCTGCAGGACGGCCCCAGCCTGCTGTGTTTTCCGACCGACCGGGCCGCTTATGGGCGCTTGTCGAGGCTGTTGACCGTTGGGCGGCGGCGGGCGCCGAAGGGTGAGTGCCATTTGGCCTGTGCCGATGTGGCGGCGGCGCGGGATGGGCAGATCTTCGTGGCGCTGCCGCCGGAACCGTCCGAGGCGACCGTCACCGACCCGTCGCTGGATACCGATGGCGCCTTCGCCCGCCAGCTTTCGGCCTATCGCGGCATGCTGGGGGGGCGTCTGTACCTGGCCGCCCATCACCTCTATCGCGGCGATGACGGCAAGCGGCTGGCGCGGCTGGCGGCGCTTGCCGGGCAGGCCGGCGTGCCGTTGCTCGCGACCAATGACGTGCATTGCCATGCCCCGGAACGCCGCCCCCTGCAGGATGTAGTGACCTGCATCCGCGAGCATTGCACGATCCGCACCGCCGGCTGGCGACTGCACGCCAATGCCGAGCGCCATCTGAAGGCGCCGGCGGAGATGGCGCGATTGTTCCGCGACTATCCCGACGCCATCGCCCGCACGGTGGAGATCGCCGAGGCCTGCCGGTTCTCCCTCGACGAGCTGCGCTACGAATACCCCAACGAGATCACCCAGGCCGGACGGGCGCCGCAGGAAGAGCTGGAGCATCTGACCTGGGAGCGCGCCGCCGAGCGCTATCCCGAGGGGCTGACGGCGAAGGTGCGCGACCAGCTTCGCCATGAGCTGGAGCTGATCGGCGGGCTGAACTACGCGCCCTATTTCCTCACCGTCTACGATATCGTGCGTTTCGCCCGATCCCAGGGGATCCTGTGCCAGGGGCGCGGCTCCGCGGCGAATTCGGCGGTGTGCTATGCGCTCGGCATCACCGCCGTCGACCCGACCAAGGCCGATCTCTTGTTCGAGCGTTTCGTCTCTGCCGAGCGCAACGAACCGCCGGATATCGATGTTGATTTCGAGCATGAGCGGCGCGAGGAGGTGATCCAGTACATCTATCGGAAATACGGCCGCGACCGCGCCGGCATGACCGCCACGGTGATCTGCTATCGCTCGCGCGGCTCGATCCGCGAGGTCGGCAAGGCCATGGGGCTGTCGGTCGATGTGGTGGAGAAGCTGTCGCGCACCCTCTGGGGCTGGGGCGGCGACGGGGTCGATGCGGATGGCGTCCGGCAGGCCGGGCTCGACCCGAGCGACCCGCTGCTGCGCCGGACCCTGATCCTGGCCCGCCAGATCATCGGCTTCCCGCGCCATCTGTCCCAGCATGTCGGCGGCTTCGTCATCAGCCGGGGGCCCTTGTCGGAACTGGTGCCGATCGAGAATGCGGCGATGGAGGACCGCACCGTGATCGAATGGGACAAGGACGATCTGGACGCGTTGGGCATCCTCAAGGTCGATGTGCTGGGGCTCGGCATGCTGTCCTGCGTGCGTCGCGGCTTCGATCTGCTGGCGGCCCATTACGGCACGCGCTACGACCTCGCCACCCTGCCCGCGGAGGACTCGGCGGTCTACGACATGCTGTGCCGGGCCGACTTGGTCGGCGTGTTCCAGGTCGAGAGCCGGGCGCAGATGTCGATGCTGCCCAGGCTCAAGCCGCGCGCCTTCTACGATCTGGTGATCGAGGTGGCGATCGTCCGCCCGGGGCCGATCCAGGGCGGCATGGTGCATCCCTATCTGCGCCGGCGCTGCGGCGAGGAGACGGTGGAATACCCCTCGGAGGATTTGCGCCAAGTGCTGGAGAAGACCTTGGGCGTGCCGCTGTTCCAGGAACAGGCCATGCGCATCGCCATCGTCGCCGCCGGCTTCACCCCCGGCGAGGCCGACAAGCTGCGTCGCGCCATGGCCAGCTTCAAGCGGCTCGGCGACATCCATCTGTTCCGCGACAAGATGATCGACGGCATGCTGGCGCGCGGTTACGACCAGGATTTCGCCGAGCGCTGCTTCAAGCAGATCGAGGGCTTCAGCACCTATGGCTTCCCGGAGAGCCATGCCGCCAGCTTCGCCTTGCTGGTCTATGTCTCGGCCTGGCTGAAATGCCATTACCCGGATGTGTTCGCCTGTGCCCTGCTGAACAGCCAGCCCATGGGCTTCTACGCCCCGGCCCAGATCGTCCGCGACGCCCGCGACCATGGCGTCACAGTCCGCGCCCCGGACGTCAACCTGTCCGACTGGGACAGCACGCTGGAGCCGTTGGCAGACGACAGTGCTCCCCCCTCACCCTCCCACGCTGACGCGCGGGTCCCTCCCTCTCCCCAAGGAGAGGGTTTGTCGGGGCCGTCCGTTGAAATCCCTCTCCTTGGGGAGAGGGAGGGACCCGCGGCGAAGCCGTGGGAGGGTGAGGGGGGATCCCACCGTCGGCCGGAATATTCTGATCAGCCCATCAAGACCGATCACGCCCTGCGTCTCGGCCTACGCCGGGTCAAGGGGCTGAAGCAAGAGGATGCGGAGAAGTTGGTGGCGGCGCGGGCGGAGGGCGGGGCCTTTCGGGATCCTCGGGATCTGTGGCGCCGGGCCGGGCTGTCGGTCCGGGCGCTCGACTTGCTGGCCAGGGCCGATGCATTCCGGTCCATGGGCCTGGACCGGCGCGCGGCGGCCTGGGCGGTCAAGGCGCTGGGGCCGGAATCGCTGCCGCTATTCTCCGCGATCGATGCAGAGGCGCCAGAAAGGAGGGAGTTGGATTCCGCCGCGCTGCTGCCGACCATGCGGATCGGCGAGCATGTGGTCGAGGATTACGCCAGCCTGTCCCTGTCCCTGAAGCGCCACCCGGTCGCCCTGCTGCGCGACGGGCTTACAAGCGCCGGCTTTTCCCAATCCGAACTGGCGAACCGGCTGCCGCATGCCCGCCGCATCGCGGTGGCCGGGCTGGTGCTGGTGCGGCAGCGGCCGGGCAGCGCCAATGGCGTCATCTTCATCACCCTGGAGGACGAGACCGGCGTCACCAATCTGGTGATCATGCCGCCGGTCTTCGAGGCGTTCCGAAAGGAGGTGCTGGGCGCTCGCCTGCTGGGCGCCAGCGGCCGGATCGAACGGCCGACGGGCAACGGCCATGAGGTGGTCCACCTCCGGGTCGACCGGCTGTACAATCTGTCGGAGCGCCTCAACGACCTGATCGCCGAAACCCCGCCGAACCGCCCCGAGCGCATGGTTGCCGGATCACGAAATGCCACTGCGAGTTTAGACAACCATATCGCACCCGCCGATGAGGTCCGGCGGCCGGCCGCCGATCAACGACAGGTCAAACTGCCCCGGGCGCGCAGTTTCCGGTGAGGGTGGCGCGGTAGGATGCTCCGCAGGGCAACGCTCATCGAGTGCGGTCCCAACCACATCTGTCATTCCCGCGAAGGCGGGAATCCAGCGTTCCTTACGGTGCTACCGACGCGGTCGGGCAGCCTGGATTCCCGCCTTCGCGGGAATGACAACAAAGTAGGACTTCGTCGGCGGTTCAAGAAGTTCAAGCGCTGTCCCAGGCAAAGCCAAGCCAAACATGGAAACACCGCCGTCCATGAGAGAACGGCGGTGCATCAATCACAACGGGGTGCTGCCAAAGCAGCGCCGGACCATCCGGACCGTCAGCCGGCGTCCGCCTTTGCCGCGCCGAGGGTCTTGCCTCGGCCGATATCCGCCATCGGGTGCCGTTCGACACGGGCAACCGCCACGCCGTCCGAATCGAACAGATGGCAGGTGTCGGCCGAGATGCCGATGGACAGCGTATCGCCGGTCTTGCTGGTGCTATCGCCGCCGGCCTGGACGGTGATCAGATCGTCGCCATCGCCGCGGATATACAGATAGGTCTCGCCGCCCAGCCGTTCGACCACGAACACGTCGCCCGGCATCTGGCCGTCGCCGCCGCCGCCCTCGAGCATGTGCTCCGGCCGCACGCCCAGGGTCACCGCATCTCCGGCGCTCAGCCGCCCGGCCTGGACCGGCACCTTGATCGGCGATCCGCCCGGCAGGGCCACCGTCGCGGTGTCGCCGTCGACCGCACTCACCGTCGACTTCAGGAAATTCATCTTCGGCGATCCGATGAAGCCGGCGACGAACAGGTTGGTGGGGTGGTGATAGAGCTCGAGCGGCGAGCCGACCTGCTCGACGATGCCGGCGTGCAGCACCACGATCTTGTCGGCCAGGGTCATCGCCTCGACCTGATCGTGGGTCACGTAGATCATGGTGGCGTCGAGGTCGTCATGCAGGCGGGCGATCTCAATGCGCATCTGCACCCGCAAGGCCGCGTCCAGGTTCGACAACGGCTCGTCGAACAGGAAGACCTTGGGGTTGCGCACGATGGCGCGACCGATGGCGACACGCTGGCGCTGTCCGCCGGACAGCTCCTTGGGCTTGCGTTGCATCAGAACGTCGAGCTGGAGGATACGGGCCGCGTCTCCGACTTTCTGGGCGATGCTCTCCTTGCTCTCTTTGGCCAGCTTCAGCCCGAACGCCATGTTCTCTTCGACCGTCATGTGCGGGTAGAGGGCGTAGGACTGGAACACCATGGCGATGCCACGCTGGGCCGGCGGCAGGTCGTTGACCTGAACACCGTCAATGCTCAGCTCACCGGCGCTGATGTCCTCGAGTCCGGCGATCAGCCTCAGGAGGGTGGATTTGCCGCAGCCCGACGGGCCGACGAACACGACGAATTCATTGTCCTTAACATCAAGGTCGACGCCCTTGATAATCTCCAACTCACCGAAGGATTTGCGGATCCCTCTCAGGACAACTTCAGCCATCTTCCAACTCTCCTCCCCAAGGACCGTTCAACTTTATGAGGAATCACGACGATGGCGCCGCAATCCAATAGGTTGAGGCTACCCTAGGAAA
Organism: Inquilinaceae bacterium; assembly: GCA_965237625.1. Classification (GTDB taxonomy): domain Bacteria; phylum Pseudomonadota; class Alphaproteobacteria; order DSM-16000; family Inquilinaceae; genus JABDIP01. The sequence goes on along the minus strand of CBDEGD010000014.1, from coordinate 179,448 downwards.
CATCGAAACGAATGGCAAGGCCGCGAGGCTCCATTCCACGCAAAAAAAGCTTCGAAATTTTGCTTTTTCTTTCTAAAATTTGCGTGTTGGCCGTGACCCTCGTCGGCGGCCTTGGCAATTTGACAATCGTTCAACCCTAAAATAGCGTCCCGGAGCCGAGCGGAATTGGGCCATTTGGATGTACATCTGTATCTGCAACACACTGACCGAGCGTGCAGTAGCTGTGGCGATCCGGGATGGGGCGGAGAGCCCAACGCAGATTTTTGCCAAGCTCGAATGCGCGACCCAATGCGGAAAATGCCTGCCAATGCTGCGTGAGCAGCTGCGGGGCGCGCCGTTCGATCCAGGCGGGCAATCGGCGATCGCGGCGGAATAGAATCGGTGGTTTGACCGCATCCGGGATCGACACAGACCGGCGCAGGGCTTGGCTGTCCTGGTCAGGTTGTATGGCTGGGCAAACAGCGGTGCTTCCCCCTCACCCTCCCATTGCCTTCGGCAACGGGTCCCTCCCTCTTCCCAAGGAGAGGGGATTCGGGGCCATCCCGCGGGAGGGTGAGGGGGTGATCCCATCCTGCCACGCGCAGGACCGAATTGTTCGGATTGACCGGCGGCGGCGTCCCGTCAGGCGGCGAGCTTGGCCGCGCGATGGCGCCGGAACCGCTCTTCGGCGATCCGGTCCGCCGCCAGGCTGGCGGAGATGTTCTGGCGGTCGGCGCGTCGGAGGATGTCGAGCACCGTGTCGTACAGGCCCTTGATCTTCCGGGCGACCTGATCGCGACCCTTGCCCTCATGTTCTCCGGCCACCTGGATCAGGCCGCCGGCGTTGATGACGTAATCCGGCGCATACAGGATGCCGCGCTGGCGCAGCGCGTCCCCATGCCGCGCCTCGGCGAGCTGGTTGTTGGAGGAGCCGGCGACAATGCCGGCCTTGAGTCTGGGAATGGTGTCGTCATCCAGGATCGCGCCCAGCGCGCAGGGGGCGAAAACGTCGACATCGGCGTCGAAGATCTCATCCGTCGAAACCGCCGTGGCGCCGAAGGCCTCCACGGCCTGCTGGACTGAGTCTTCGCGGATATCCGTCACCGTCAGCTCCGCTCCTTCCGCCGCCAGATAGCGGCACAAATGGAAGCCGACATGGCCCAGACCCTGCACCGCGACGCGCAAGCCGGACAGGTTCTTGTGCTTGGATTGATAGTCGACCGCGGCCCGGACCCCCATCAGCACGCCCAGCGCAGTCGATGGCGAGGGATCGCCCGTGCCGCCCTGTTCCGGCGCCAGGCCGGTAACGTAGCGGGTCTCCGCGCGAATATGGCTCATATCCTCGACGCCGGTCCCGACATCCTCGGCGATGATATAGCGGCCCTTCAGATTCTCCACCGCCCGTCCCATGGAACGCAGCAACTCCGGAGTCTTCTGGGTTCGCGGGTCGCCGATGATGACCGATTTTCCGCCGCCCAGGGACAGATTGGCGATCGCCGCCTTATAGGTCATGCCGCGCGACAGGCGCAGCGCGTCGCGGATGGCCTCTTCCTCGCTGTCGTAATTCCACATGCGGCAGCCGCCGAGCGCGGGCCCGCGGCTGGTGTCGTGGATGGCGATAATGGCGCGAAGGCCGGTCTCCGCGTCGGCCGCGAAGACAATTTGCTCGTGCTCATCAAAATCCTGGGCGGAAAACACGGACATGGGATTCCTCATTTGTTGCAGTGCAGCAAGCAGAGAAGCGACCGTAGGTTAGATAATCCGACTATGAGTATTAATGAGCATTTAAGGTCGGTCAACGTCAGTACAAGGAGAAATCAAAATAGCATCGATATGTCGAGGCTCATTACTTGACGGTATTTAATAAACGCGCCGACGTCGATCCGCGAAAGAAAATTACCCGAATGAATTGCCGTCATTGTTCCGGTACCATCGCCGGCTTGATCGTCCGGTGCGGGAGTGATAGCAGCCGGGGGTAATCCAACAATCTGGGCGAAGGGGGTCCTCATGGCGCGGCCAATCATCATCGACACCGATCCGGGGCAGGACGATGCCATCGCGCTACTGCTGGCGCTGGCCTCGCCAGAACTCGATGTACTGGGCGTCACCGCCGTCGCCGGCAACGTGCCCCTCTCGCTGACCGAGCCCAATGCCCGCAAGGTGTGCGAGCTGGCGGGACGGCCGGATATGAAAGTCTTCGCCGGCTGCTCGCGGCCGATGCTGCGGCCGCTGGTGACCGCCGAGGAGGTGCATGGCAAGACCGGGCTCGACGGCCCCGATTTGCCGGAGCCGACCATGCCGCTACAGCCGCAGCACGCGGTCGACTGGATCGTCGATACGCTGATGGCGGCCGAGGATGGCTCGATCACCCTGTGCCCGCTGGGCCCGCTGACCAACATCGCCATGGCAATCGTCAAGGAGCCGCGGATCGTCGCCAAGATCGACGAGATCGTGCTGATGGGCGGCGGCTTCTTCGAGGGCGGCAATGTCACCCCATCCGCCGAGTTCAACATCTACGTCGATCCGCACGCCGCCCATGTGGTGTTCACCAGCGGCGCAAAGATCGTGATGCATTCCCTGGACGTCACCCATAAGGCGCTGATGAACGAGACCTGGATCAAGGAGTTGGCGGCGGTCGGTACGCCGGCCTGCACGGCGGCGGCGAAAATGCTGACCTTCTATGAGCGCTTCGACATGGATAAATACGGCGAGGCCGGCGGCCCACTGCACGATCCCTGCGTCATCGCCTATCTGCTGAAGCCGGAGCTGTTCGGCGGCAAGCTGTGCAATGTCCGCGTCGAGACCTCATCGGAGCTCACCATGGGCGCCACCGTTGTCGATTGGTGGGCCGTGACCGGGCTGGAGCCGAACTGCCTGGCGCTCAACAAGATCGACGCCGCAGGTTTTTATGCGCTGATCCTGGAAAGGCTGTCGCAGTTGTAGGTCGGTTGGAGACTTGGCTGCCAGCCTTCACCATCATTGCGAGAAGCGCCCTTCGACAGGCTCAGGACGAGGCGACTCGGCAATCCAGTCCAGGCCTAGACACCCTGGATCGCCGCACCTGCGGCTCGCGATGACGTTGGGGAGTACGGCGGCCTAAGGCCCCAACGCTTCCTCCGCCGGTGTGTATGGCTTGTTCAGCGCCTCGGCGACCTGGGCCTGGGTGATGCGGCCGGTGTGGACGTTCAGGCCATTGCGCAGGTGCTCGTCATCGGCCAGGGCGCGGCGGTAGCCCTTGTCGGCCAGGGCGACGGTGAAGGGCAGGGTGGCGTTGTTGAGCGCCTCAGTCGCGGTGCGGGCGACGCCGCCCGGCATGTTGGCGACGCAGTAATGCACCACATCGTCGACCACATAGGTCGGATCGGCATGGGTCGTTGCGTGTGAAGTTTCGAAACAGCCGCCCTGATCGATGGCGACGTCGACGACCACCGAACCGGGCCTCATGCCGGCGATCATCTTCTTGCTCACCAGCTTCGGAGCCGCCGCGCCCGGCAGCAGCACCGCGCCGATCACCAGATCGGCGTTGAGCACATGCTCCTCGATCTGGTCTACCGTGGAGAAGATGGTATTCAGCATCGGCCCGAACTGGAGATCCAGCGCCTGCAGCCGGTCCAGAGACCGGTCGATCACCGTCACATGGGCTTCCAGCCCCATGGCCATGCGGGCGGCATTGGTGCCGACCACGCCGCCGCCCAGCACCACGACCCTGGCCGCCGCCACGCCGGCGACGCCGCCCAGCAGCAGGCCGCGCCCGCCCTGCGCCTTTTCCAGGCAATGGGCGCCGGCCTGGATCGACATGCGGCCGGCCACCTCGCTCATCGGCGCCAACAACGGCAGGCCGCCGCGCGGGCTGGTGACGGTCTCATAGGCGATGGCGACCGAACCGCTTTTCATCAGCGCCTCGGTCTGCTTGGGGTCCGGCGCCAGATGCAGATAGGTGAACAGCACCTGCCCTTCGCTGAGCCGGGCGCATTCCTCGAGTTGAGGCTCCTTGACCTTGACGATCATCTCGGCGCGCTCGAATACCTCGTCGGCCGTCTGCACGATGGAAGCGCCGGCGCGCTCATACTGATCGTCGGTGAAGTCGATGCCGCCGCCGGCATTGGTCTCGACGATCACGTCATGGCCGTGATGGGTCAGTTCGCGGACCGATCCGGGCGTCAAGCCGACGCGGAATTCCTGGGCCTTGATCTCCTTGGGGATGCCGATGAGCATGGGGTACCTCAACCTGCGCCAGAGTAATGATCCGGCACCAATACTCCGTCGAGGAACAGCCGTCGATGGGCGTATTGCCCTATCCGGAGGCTGGCCCGCACACTCGTCTGAATCTGGCCCAATTCAAGCCGCATCCTGACCATCGGTAATTCTGGAACGATGGGATGCGACTCCTGATCGGGCTCTTGCTTGTAGACCGTCAAATCCGCTGGCTGTTTCGCCAGGAGGGAAAGCAGTTCCGGTTCTTCCCGGCCGGCAGGTCATTGCCCAGCCTGCTGGTCAACCGCAAGCAGCGGCGGCGTATCGAAGAGGCCATGCCAACGGTCTATGTTCGGCTGATCGGGTCCGCGCTTGCCGCCAATCTGATTACGGTGGGCGGTATCGTCCTTTGGGACCGGTTTGTCGGCTATGTTGATGCGCTGGCCGCCCTGGCCGTATTCGCCACGATCCTGGCCGGCCTCGCCGCCATCCTGCATGGCTGGCTCTACGTGGCGCTCCGCCAAATCGTCAGAGAGCCGAGCTGACCCCTCAACCGGCGGCGGCAAGTGCCCGGTCGACGAAGTCGAGGCGGTCCTGGCCCCAGAACATCTCGCCGTTTACCCCATAGAACGGCGCGCCAAAGACCTTCCGGTCGATGGCCATCTGGGTGAAGGCCTGCCGTTGTTCTTCGACCCCAGGAGCCTCGGAAGCTTCGATCAAGGCGCGATCCAAGCCGCAGGCATCGACGATGGCCTCCAGTGTGGCCGGGTCGGCGATATCACGATCCTCCGACCAGCAGGCGCGCATCAGCGCGAAGGCCAGCCCCATGGCGTCGGCGCCCTCCTGATGGGCCACGATCACCAGCCGAGACGCCGGCGCGTCCGATGTCGGCCAATGTTTCGGGTGCAGGGTAAGGGGCACGCCCAGATGCTTCGACCAGCGCTGCAACTCCACTAACCGATAGGCCTGACGCTCGGGCGCCCGCTTGGGGACCGGCACGCCGCCGGTCGCCGGGAACACCTTCATCAAATCGACCGGCAGCAGATTGACCCTGGCGCCATGTTTCGCCGCGATGGTGACCAAACGCTCGTGACCGAGGTAGGAATAGGGCGAGATCGGCGAGAAATAGTAATCGATGGCGGCCGGCATTCGGCGGTCTCCTGATGGTCCGAACTTCTGAGGGGGCGAACCATCGCCGGCGCGGGGGGCGGTCGTCAACGGTGCGGCGTTTCGGGGCCCGTTTTCGTAGAGGTTGGCCGCAGGGCCCGGCGGATGATCTTGCCGGTTGCCGTCAACGGCAGCGAGTCCACGAACTCGACGATTCGCGGATATTCATGGGCCGCCAACTGGGTCCGCACGAAGGCCTGGATCTCGGTCTTCAGATCGTCGGACGGCGCCTGGCCGGGGTTCAGCACGATGCAGGCCTTGACGATTTCCGTGCGGACCGGATCGGGCACCCCGACCGCCGCCGCCATGGCCACCGCCGGATGCTTCATCAGGCAATCCTCGATTTCGCCAGGGCCGATCCGGTAACCGGCCGAGGTGATCACATCGTCGTCGCGACCGACGAACCAGACATAGCCATCCTTGTCGATCCGGCCGGTATCGCCGGTCTTCAGCCAGCGCCCATCCGGGCCGTCGACGAACTTCGCCTCCGTGGCGTCCGGGCGGTTCCAATAGCCCAGGAACATCACCGGGTCGCCGAGCCCGGGTTCGGCTTCGCAAGCCACCGCGATCTCGCCGACATCGCCGGTAGGCAGGCGGTTTCCCTGGCCGTCGATCACCGCAACCCGATGGCCGGGGATGGGAACGCCGGCGGCGCCGGGCCGAACCGCCATCTGTTGGGCGTTGTTGCCGACCACCAGATTGCATTCGGTCTGGCCGTAGAACTCATGGATATCCAGGCCAAAGGTTTCCCGGCCCCAATCCAGCAGTTCCCGGCCCAATGTCTCCCCGCCGGTGCCCAGGCTGCGCAGCCCGTCATGGCGGCGCTGTCCCGCCTGGCGCATCAGCTTGAGCGCTGTCGGCGGCAGGAAGACGTTGCGGATTTCGTGCCTGGCCATGAGGCCGAAGGCGTGGTCCGGATCGAATTTCGCCATGCGGTGGCCCAGAACCGGCAAGCCGTGATGCCAGGCGGGCAACAGCACGTCGAGCAATCCACCGATCCAGGCCCAATCTGCCGGGGTCCAGAAATGGTCGCCCGGCTGTGGCGGGAAATCGTGTGGAAAGTCAACGCCGGGCAGGTGCCCCAGCAGCACGCGGTGGGCGTGCAACGCCCCCTTGGGCGGGCCGGTGGTGCCGGAGGTGTAGATCAGCAGTGCCGGATCGTCGGCTGCCGTGTCGCGGGCCTGGAAGTCGGGCCGGGCGCTTTCCAATGTTGGCCAGAAGCTCCCGGATCCCGGCGGCGCGGGATCGGCTCCGGAGATCAGGATCAGCCGGAAATCCGGCAGGCGATCCCTGATCGCGGCGATCTTCGGCCAATTGGCGGCATCGGTGATCAGGATCGTCGCGTCGCTGTCGTTGAGGCGGAAATCCAGCGCATCCTCGCCGAACAGGGCGAAAAGCGGCAGGGCGACCAGCCCGGCCTTGTAACAGGCGGCGTGGGCAACTGCCGCCTCCAGCGACTGCGGCAGCAGGATGCCGACCCGCTCGCCCGGCCTGTCCGTATGGGCGGCGAAGACATTGGCGAGGGCGTCGGAACAGCGCTTGATGTCGTCGAAGCTGTATTGGGTGGCGGTCCCATCGGCGTCGACCATGGTCAAGGCCAGTCGGCCGCTGCCATCGGCATGGCGATCGACCGTGTCGAGACCGATATTGAACCGGTCGGGGATTTGCCAGCGGAAGCGGTCGCGCGTGCCCTGGTAGTCGCGGCCGCGGGTCAGCATCAGGGGGCGGGTTGGCCTCGGCGGCCTTTATGGCGGCGGTGTCGGGCGCGCGCTACCACGCTTTCAACGCCTCCGGGATCTCCAGCCCGATCTCTTCATAGTACCGCACCGCGCCCGGGTGCAGCGGCACGACCGTATTCTGGATCAAATTCTCGGCGCTCGCCTGGGCCGCCGCCGGCACTTGGCTGGCAAGGGCATCAAGGCCGGCCAGGGTTGCCTTGGTGATCTCGTAGACCAGGTCTTCGGGCAGATCGGCGCGGACCACCATGAAATGCCACATGGAGACGGTCTCGACGTCGTCATTCTGGTCCGGATAGGTCCCGGCCGGGACCGATGCCGCCACCAGGGACGGAAATTCTTCCAACAAAGCCTCCCGCTGCCCATCGGAAAAGGCCAGCAACAGGGGCGTCGGATCGTCAGGTCCGAGCTCGATAAAGGCCCGGATCGGAACGCCTTCCGAAACCGCCAGAGCCGAAATCAATTGGTGCCGAAGCTGCAGCGCCAGATCCTCGGTTTCACCATTGCGGGGCTCGATTTCAAAGCCCAGGGTCTCGAAGAAGCGCGGGACATAGAGGCCGCTGGCGCTGCTGGACGGTCCGGCGCCGACGACGGTCCCGGCTAAATCCTCGGTGTTTGCGATATCCGATCCGTCCAGGGTCATCAACTGGAAAACCGTTGGGAAGGCCGGTACCACCGCGCGCAGCTGGTCGTGCGGCAGGGTCGGGCTCAACGGGCTGCGGCCGGCCCATGCCTCGTACATCGGGCCGACGGCGATAAGGCCGATATCCAGGTCTCCGGTCTGCATCAATGCGGCGTTCTGGAACGATCCGCCGGTCAGCGTCGTCTCGACATCGAGGTTCAGGCTGTCGGCGAGAAGCTCGGCCAAACCAGCGCCATACAGCGCATAGGCGCTGCCTTCGGATTCCGTCCCAATGGTCAGGGAATCGGGCCAATCCGCGCGATCCTGCGCCCCGGCAATGCCGGAACTCAGACCCAGGGCTAATGTCGCCCCGACAAGATATCCCGCCGAAGCCAATTGTTTTGCCATGTGCTTCAAGATGTTAGCCGTTATCGCCAAAGAATGGTTGTCGCTGGGCCGCCATCGACCTGTACCCTAGTTTCTACAGGCAAATTGGGCCATGCAATGGCACAGATTTGGCATTGGGTGCCTGGATTGCGCGAAGGCGCTTCCAGCATGGGCTATCCACCCGCGCGAAGCAGCCGCCCGTAGAGGCGCTGCGTCAATAATGGCGAAACGTAGATCGGCACCTGCGCCACCGCCAGATACAACAGCAGATCCGGCTCGACCGCACCGGTGACCGCGAATACAAGCGCCATATTGCGATTGCCGGAGATCAGGCCGAGGCTGAGGGCCGTTCGTCGGCCCATTCGATTGAACAGTATCGGCGTTATCATCTGAAATCCGAGATTCAGGGCAAAGGCGGCGGACAAATACAGGAGCACCGTGCCGGATTCGGACAGAATGCGCGCCGTGACGCCGTCCATTACGGCGATGGCGAAAACCAGCAAGACGACCACCGTCAAGCCCTGTAACCGCTCATCGAACGAATTGATCCGTTCGGCCCCGGCAAGGCGGCGGGCCGCCCAGGCGGCGGCCAGCGGAAGCACCAGAAAGAACGCGACGCGTACAGCGTAATCAGCAGGGTCGATCGCCGTTTCGCGGCTCAGCAGCCCCAGCACGACCGGCGCCAGCGTGACCGGCAGCAACAGCGTCGTCACCGCCAACACCACCACTGCCAATTCCACATCGAGGCCCAGCAACCGAGCGAAGGCCGGCACCGACATCAGCGGTGACGCGGCCGCATTCAGAACCAGCGCCGCCACCAGTGCGGGCGGCAAGCCGATCGCGGTGGCGATGCCCCAGACCAGGACCGGCGACACCACAAGCTGCCAGATTGAGGCTAGCCCCGTTGCCAATGGCCGCCGCGCATAGGCCATCACCCGCTGCCAATCGAGCCGCAGGACCGACAGGAACAGCAGCAGGCCGATCGATGGCAGGAACAGCGGCCGAAGCGCCATGGCCAGATCCTGCAGGAGCAAGCCGGCGAATACACCGACGGCCAACAAGAGGGTCGCGCGGCGGCCGATCGCGGTGAGGACGCGTCCTGCTAGCACGGCACTCGAAGCCGCGGATTGAATCGATGGCCGCGCGTCGGCGATGTCTGGTTCATGTGGAGTGTGATTTACTCATCGTGGCGGCGAGAGGGCCGGCCAGATCATGGTCGGGGGTGACCGCCATACGGTCAAGCGCCCGTATGGCAGAAGGGTTGCCGGGTGGATTCACAGGCTTGTGATCCGAGTTGCGCCCAACCACCGCCCGGCCGATGCGATGATCACGCATGACACGAGATTTGCAATCTGCCCATCCCTTTGGATTGCGGCAGGGGTTCCTTGCGGCGGTTGTGTCCGCGACGGCCCTTTTCATGGCCGGTACGGCCACCGCCAATCCGGAGTATTGGCGCGCCGAATGGCCGGCGACGGATTTCAGCAAGACCTCGGTCGATCTGTCTGAGATCATTTCCGGCGGACCGCCGAAGGACGGCATCCCGTCGATCGACGATCCGGTCTTCGCGCCGGTATCCGAGGTCACGAACCTGGCGCCGACAGAGCCGGTGATCAGCCTTGAGATCGACGGCGACGCGCGGGCCTATCCCCTGCAGATCCTGATCTGGCACGAAATCGCCAACGATGTGGTGGGTGGCAAGCCGGTTGCGGTGACCTACTGCCCGCTGTGCAATTCCGGCATTGTCTTCGATCGTATGATCGACGGCCAAGTCTCGGAATTCGGCACTACCGGCAAGCTGCGGCGCTCGGACATGGTGATGTACGACCGGCTGACCGAAAGCTGGTGGCAGCAATTCCTCGGCGAGGCGATTGCCGGCGAATTGACCGGCACCGAGCTGGAAATCTTTCCGTCACGGATGGAATCCTTTCAGCGATTTGCCGAGCGGTATCCGGATGGCGAGGTCTTGGTGCCGAGCAATCCTCGGATGCGCAGCTATGGGCGGAACCCCTATGCCGGATATGACGGCGCCAGCTGGCCGTTCCTGTTTCGCGGCGACTATGACAGCCCGGTTCCGCCCTTGGCGCGGGTCGTCATCGTCGGCGACGAGGCGTGGACGCTGGCTTCGCTGCGCGCGGCTGGCCGGATAGAGCAAGGCGACTTGATCCTGACCTGGTCGGAGGGGCAGAATTCGGCATTGGATTCAGGCGAGATCGGTCGGGGCCGCGACGTCGGTAATGTGGTCGTGCAACGTAGGGTCAATGGTGTTCTTGAAGACGTGGTGCATGACATTCCGTTCGCCTTCGTGTTCCACACTTTCGTGCCGGACGGCGTACTTCACAACGACGGCGTCTGACCGAGGCGGGCCGCGCCGCGAATCGGAACTGCGGAGCGCGGGCTGCAAATTGCCCTACCGACACCCTAGATTAAGTAGGGTGGGTCGATCGGCCCGCCAGGACGGCATTGTGCCGGGCCGGACGGTCAACAGGCGGTCGCATGGGTAATAAGGGTGAGCAGCTAACGACTCGGAACGCCGACCAGGCGGAGGTCGATGCATTTCTGCGCAAGCTGGCAATTACGCCGATGTCAAAAAAAACAGCTGGTCGCGGCCGTCTGATTTTCGCGATGGATGCCACTGCCAGCCGGCAGCCGACCTGGGACCGCGCTTGCCATATCCAGGGTGAGATGTTCGAAGCGACAAAGTCCCTGGGCGGGCTGGATGTCCAGCTTGTCTATTTCCGCGGCTTCCGCGAATGCCGTGCCAGCCCCTGGGTCTCGGATACCACCGAGTTGCTGAAACGGATGACGGCCGTGAGCTGTCTGTCCGGGCTTACCCAGATCGGCCGGGTCCTGAAGCACACGATCAAGGAGACCGGCAAGCGCAAGGTCGATGCCCTTGTGGTCGTCGGCGACTGTTTCGAGGAAGACCCGGATGCCGTTGGTCATGCCGCCGGGGAGCTTGGTCTTCGCGGAGTGCCGGCCTTCATGTTCCATGAGGGCGCCGATCCAGGTGCCCGCAACATTTTCCGGCAGATCGCCAAGCTTACCAACGGCGCATTTTGCCCCTTCGATCTTTCCAGCGCCCAACAGCTTAAGGATTTGCTGGCCGCGGTGGCGGTATTCGCCGCGGGCGGCCGCAAGGCGCTGGAGGATTACGGCCGCAAGCAGGGTGGCGAGGCGCTCCGCCTGACCCACCAACTCGGAGATCGTCCGAAGGGCGGTGGCGCGCGATGACGTTTCCAATTGTGATTGGCGCGATCCTGGTGTCCGCGGGGCTGTACATTCTTGCGCGCTGGGCGGCGAACGCCGACCCCAAACTGCTGGCCCGCAATCTGCGCAACGCGTCGCTGATCCTGGCCGCGATCATCGTCATCGGACTGTATCTGGCCGGCCGGCTTGCGCTGGTGATCCTCCTCGCCGCCATCCTTCTCCCGATGGTGCTTCACTGGCGATCGATCTATGGGCGTCTGAGATCGTCGCAGGGGACACCGGGACAGACTTCTTCCATCTCAACGGCGTTTCTCGACATGCTGCTCGATCACGACAGTGGTGAGATGGGTGGCACGGTCAAGCATGGCGCCTTTGAAGGGCGGGACCTGGCAGGGATGACCCTCGACGACCTCCGGGCATTGCGCCGGGAGTGTCGGGCGCAGGACCCGCAATCGATTGCCATTCTGGAAGCCTATTTGGATCGGCGTTTCGGCGTCGACTGGCGCGGCGACAATGACGGTCCCGACGCGGCAGCCGCCGGCGTCGATGACGGCCCAATGACCCGCGATGAGGCCTTCCGATTTCTGGGACTCGATTCCGGGGCGAGCCCGGCGGAGATCAAGACCGCCCACCGCCGGATGATGAAGAACTTTCATCCCGACCATGGCGGTTCCGACTACGTTGCCGCCAAACTCAATGAGGCCAAGGCCCTTTTGCTGGGCGAATAGCCACTCGGGCATGGCTGGATCGCTGCCTGGCCATGGTGGTTTTCAACCGCCGCTTGTCGGCTGACCGGGCGCTGTGGCAATAAGGGCGCGCCGCTCCTTGTTGGTGCTCATCACCCACGGTTCATTCCAAACATGATTAGACCCGTCAGGAAAGCCGTATTCCCGGTCGCCGGCCTGGGAACGCGCTCGCTGCCCGCCACCAAAGCGGTGCCGAAAGAAATGTTGTGCGTGGTCGACAAGCCCGTCATCCAATTTGCCGTCGAGGAGGCGGCCGCCGCCGGGATCGAGGAGTTCATTTTCGTCACCAGCCGCGGCAAGAGCGCTCTTGAGGACCATTTCGACAGCAATTTCGAGCTGGAATCGGCTCTGTTGAAGCGCGGCAAGACCGACGAACTGGCCGCGTCGCGGGCGGCGGAGCTACCGGTCGGCGGCTATGCCTTCGTGCGTCAGCCGGTGCCGCTGGGTCTTGGCCATGCGGTGTTGTGCGCGCAATCGCTGATCGGCGACGAACCCTTCGCCGTGCTGCTGCCGGACGACATCTTCAAGGGCGAGCCGGGCGTTCTGAAACAGATGATGCAGGTTTACGAAACGCTGGGCGGCAATCTGATGGCCGTACAGGAAGTGGCGCCGGAATTGACCTCCCGCTACGGCATCCTGGCGATTGGCGAGGATGATGGAGCCGTGGTGTCGGTCACCGGGCTGGTCGAGAAACCGGCACCCGAGAAGGCGCCGTCGAACCTGTCCATCGTCGGCCGCTATATCCTGCAGCCTGAGGTGTTCCGCCATCTACTTCGCAAGAAAGTGGGCGCCGGCGGCGAGATACAATTGACCGATGCCATGGCGAAGCTGATCGGCACCCAGCCGTTTCACGGTGTGCGCTTCGACGGAGACCGCTATGATTGCGGAGACAAGGCCGGCTTCGTGGCCGCCAATGTCGCATTCGCCCTGGCCCGCCCGTCGATGGCCAAGGATTTGAAAGAAACACTATCGGCGCTCCTGCGGGACGCTGATTGAGTAGCCGCCAAACCTAACCCTGAAGGAACGCTGCCCGTGCGCATTGCAATGATTGGCACCGGCTATGTCGGGCTTGTCTCCGGGACCTGTTTTTCTGAATTCGGTGTCCAGACAGTCTGTGTCGACAAGGACGAGGCGAAGATTGACCGGCTTCTCAAGGGCGAGATCCCGATCTATGAGCCCGGGCTGGAGAGCCTGGTTCGTAAGAATGCGAAGAGCGGCCGCTTGACGTTCACATCCGATCTGCCGGCCGCGGTCGACGGTGCCGATGCCGTCTTCATCGCTGTCGGCACGCCCAGCCGGCGCGGCGACGGGCATGCGGATCTGTCCTACGTTTTCGCTGCCGCCGAGGAGATCGCGAAGGCGGTGACCGGGCCGACCGTGATCGTGACGAAATCGACGGTTCCCGTGGGCACCGGGCGGCAATTGACCGAGAAGATCCGAGCTGCCCGGCCGGATATGAAGATCGATATCGCCTCCAATCCGGAATTCCTCCGCGAGGGATCGGCGATCGCCGATTTTATGCGCCCGGACCGGGTGGTCATCGGGACCGAAGCCAAGCGGGCGGTGACTGTGCTGCGCCGATTGTACCGGCCACTCTATCTGATCGAGACCCCGATCGTGGTCACCACCCTGGAAACCGCGGAGCTGATCAAGTACGCGGCCAACAGTTTCCTGGCGACCAAAATCACCTTTATCAACGAGGTCGCCGATTTCTGTGAGCAGGTCGGCGCCAATGTCCATGATGTGGCCCGGGCGATCGGGCTGGATGGCCGGATCGGATCGAAGTTCCTCCATGCCGGGCCGGGCTATGGCGGATCCTGCTTCCCAAAGGACACCGAGGCATACGTGCACAGCGGCCGGGATTTCGGCGCGCCGCAACGGATCGTTGAGACGGTGGTCCAGATCAACGATCAGCGTAAGCGGCAGATGGCGGATCGCATCGTCGAGGCCTGCGGCGGCTCGGTCGACGGCAAGACAGTCGCCGTGCTGGGGCTGACATTCAAGCCCAATACCGACGACATGCGCGATAGTCCCAGCCTGTCCATCATCCCGGCCCTTCAGGAGAAAGGCGCGACCATCCGCGCATACGATCCGGTCGGCCGTGACGAGGCGGCCAAACTGCTGGACGGCGTGCAATACGGCGAGGACGCCTATTCCGTATTGGATGGCGCCGATTGCGTCGCCATCCTGACCGAATGGAACGAGTTCCGGGCGCTGGACTTGTCCCGCGTTCGCGATCTTCTGGCGCATCCGGTGATGGTGGATCTACGGAACATCTACAAGCCGTCTGAGATGGCCGGCGCCGGCTTCGCGTACTACAGTGTCGGGCGGCCATCGGTGCGGCCGGACGAGCAAACACAAACCTGACGCCGGACAGCGGCCGCAGTAGGAAGGCAATCCAGATGAGCAACGCCCATTCCTTCGATCCCACCGTCCTTCGTGAATACGACATCCGGGGCATCGTCGGCAAAACCCTGCATGAGGCCGACGCCCGCGCGGTTGGCCGGGCCTTCGGTACGATCGTCGTGCGTGGCGGCGGCACCTCCGCCTGTGTCGGTTATGACGGCCGCTTCAGTTCCCCGGCCTTCGCGGACGCCATGGTTGAGGGATTGGCGTCGACCGGGCTGACAGTGAGCAGGATCGGCCTCGGCCCGACGTCGATGCTGTATTTCGCCTGCAAGCATCTGGACGCCGATGCCGGTGTGATGATCACCGGGTCGCACAACCCGCCGGATTACAACGGCATCAAGATGCAGGCATCGTCCGGGCCGGTCTATGGCGACCAGATCGTGGAGATCGGCCGGGTCGCGACCGCCGGCGACTTCGTCAGCGGCGACGGCAAGGTGCAGGACGTCGCGGTCGAGGACGCCTATATCGACCGCATTGTCGCCGACTACGACGGCACAAGGGAATTGACCGTCGCCTGGGATGCCGGCAACGGTTCCGCCGGCAACGTTCTGCGGCGCATGACCGAGCGCCTGCCGGGCCGTCACATCCTGCTCTATGACGATATCGATGGCAGCTTTCCCAACCACCATCCGGACCCGACGATCCCGGAGAACCTGGTCGAGCTTCGCAAGACCGTGGTCGAGCAGGGCTGCGATCTGGGGATTGCCTTCGACGGCGACGGCGATCGTATTGGTGCGGTCGACGAAGCCGGCGGCATCGTCTGGGGCGATCAGCTACTGGCGATCTATTCCGCCGATGTGTTGAAAACCCATCCCGGCGCCACCATCATCGCCGACGTGAAAGCCAGCCAGACCCTGTATGACGAGATCGCTCGGCTGGGCGGCAACCCGTTGATGTGGAAGACCGGACACTCCTTGCTCAAGGCCAAGATGGCGGAGACGGGATCGCCGCTGGCCGGCGAAATGTCCGGCCATATCTTCTTCGCCGACCGGTATTACGGTTTCGATGACGCGCCCTATTGCGGCATTCGCCTGATGGGGCTGGTGAGCCGGTCGAGCGAGCCGCTTTCCGCTTTGCGCAATCGTCTGCCGGCGGTGGTCAACACCCCGGAGGTCCGCTTCCAGGTCGACGAGACCCGCAAATTCGCCGTGGTCGAAGAGGTGCTGGCGCGCATGAAGCAGGAGAGCTCCGGCAATGCCGACATTGACGTCAACGACATCGACGGGGTGCGGATCAAGACATCCGATGGCTGGTGGCTGTTGCGCGCCTCCAACACCCAGGATGTGCTGGTGGCCCGGGCGGAGAGCCAGAGCGATGCCGGGCTGGAGCGGCTGAAAGCGCAGCTGGTCGGGCAGCTCGAGCAATCCGGGCTGGAGGGCCCGAGCTTTACCGGTGGCGGGCATTAGCGGTAGGTGCGGATTGCGCTTCCAGCATAGGCCGCCCATCTGAAGCAAGACGTGACACGGCGATTGTCCGCAATCCGAAGGAGTCTTCGGCATGCCCGATCAACACGCACCTGATCCAGTCCTGGCGGCGGTGGCGGAGGCCATGCCGATTGCCTTGTCCGGCTTCGATCCGTCAGCCCAGCGCACTGGTCTGGTCATCGTCGATGAGGTCAACGGCTTTGCCACGGTCGGCGCTGGCAACCTGGCGCCGCCGGCCGCCAATCCCCAGGTTGCCCGAATGGTCGCGGAGACCGTCTCGGCTGGACGGCGGTTTCAGGCCGCCGGATGGCCAATCCTGGCCTTCCTGGATACCCATGAGCCCGGCAAGCCGGAACCGCCCTATCCGCCCCATTGCGAAGCCGGTACCGGCGAGGAGCAGCTTGTTCCGGCGCTGCAATGGCTGGAGACCGAGGCGGCCGCCACGTTGGTCCGCAAGGATTGCATCAATGGCTTCATTGGCGCGATCCAGGGCGGCCGGAACCGTTTGGTCGACTGGGTCAACGAGAACAGGCTGACGGCCGTGCTGGCGGTCGGCATCTGCACCGACATTTGCGTCATGGATTTCGTGCTGACATTGCTGTCGGCACGCAACCACGGCCTGATGCCGACCCTTGAGGACATTGTGGTCTACGAGCCCGGCTGTTCGACCTACGATCTTCCCAGGGCAACGGCGGAGCAGTTGGGACTGCCGGCGACCGCCGCCCATCCGCAAGACCTGGCCCACCATCTCGGCCTGTACTTCATGGCCTCTCGCGGCGCGGTCCTGGCGGACGCGCTGGATTAGTCCGACCCTCGGACCCGATTGGGTCAGAGCGACCGGACCGTCGGAAACCGTCAGAAATTGGCGTTGGGCGACAGCGGGAGGCAATCGCTGCCGGCGGCATGCAGCCGGTCGCAGGCGGCATAAGCCGCGTCCTCGTCAAGCCCCATGATCCGTGCCCGGAACATCCGGCCGCGCGACGTCTCAACCGGCATCACGATCCGTGGCGCGGAAACCAGAAGGTCCGGAGCCCGGCTCTTCGCGGAGTCGATCGCGCGCTGACTCATCGTGGCGTCGAAGAAGGCACCGACCTGGATACCCCAGACCTTTGACGGCAAGCCAGGCCGACTGCCTTCGTCGGCGCTCAGTCGCGCCGCGGCAATCTGCGTTCGGCTGTCCGCCGCAGACGGTGCCGGCGCCGGGACCGTTCCGGTTCGCTGGGCCGTGACCGCGCTGCGGCCCGCTGTCTCCGGCGGGCGCGGCGGCACCGGTGCGGCAATATCCAAAGTGTTGGCTACCAGGACGATTGGGTCGCCCGGCCGGCGCGGCGGCAGTGGCGGAATGAATGGAGCGCTGCCCCTGGCGATCAGAAGCCGTCCACGGCGCGACGCGAATGCCTCGTCCAGCAGGCGCGCGACCTCCCGGTTGCGTCGTTGGGCTGTTCGTCCCCCGAAGACCACAGTGATGAGCCGCAACCGCCCACGCACCGCCGAGGCCGCCAGGTTGAATCCTGCGGCGCGGATGTAGCCGGTCTTCAACCCATCCATGCCGTCATAGGTGCGCATCAACTCATTGTGGTTGCGGTAGGTCCGTCCGTTGAAGGTCCAGCGATCGCTGCTGAAATAGTGATAATACTGCGGGAAGTCCTGGATCAGCGCCTTCGACAGCAGCGCCATATCGTGCGCGGTCGAAACCTGTCGGCGATGGGGCAGGCCGGAGGCGTTGCGGAATGTGGTGTTGGCCATGCCCAGGCGGCGCGCTTCGCCCGTCATATGCTGGGCAAACTGGAATTCGGTCCCTGAGATCGCCTCAGCGATGGCTGTGGCAATGTCATTGGCCGACTTCGTCACCAGGGCATAGATCGCGTCTTCGACACGGATCGTCGATCCCGGAGCGAGCCCAAGCCGCGACGGCGCCTGCCCGGCGGCGGTGCGCGAGATCGAAAGACGACGGTTGAGGGTGAAGGTCCCATCTTCCAGGGCCTTGAAGGCCATGTAGAGGGTCATCATCTTGGTCAGCGAGGCCGGGTAGAGTTGTTTGTCGGCGTTCTCCTGATGCAGGATCTCACCGGAGACAGCATCGATGACGACGGCGGCGTAGCGTGAATTGGCCATGGCGGAATTGCTGGGCAGGACGAACCCGACGGCCAACGACGCGATCAATACCAGCAAGCGCGAGAGAGCTCGGATCGGTTTGGCCAAGACAGGGGTCGCCGTAATATCCATGTCACATTCCAGGTCAGCGGCTTTGGACGCTTTGATCAGACTCTAGATTAATCCCCAAAAACTGCACCAAATACCAGTTAAAATTGGTCAACAGATCGTTAACACGAGGATTAGGCGAGAAAATGGAGTCGATTTCGGCAATAATCGACCGTAATAAACTTAGTCCTCGAAGCAGATTTTGGATTGTCGCCGGAGGCGTTGAATTGGACTGGAAATTGGGCCGAACCGGGGCATGGATCGCGATAGTGCTGACCCTGGCGATGGCCGGCTGCACGTATCGTGGACCTGCCGGCAACCTGATCAGCCAGCAACTGACCTGGTTGAGCTACCTCAATGGCGACGATATGCGCGGACGGGGCATCGGACCGCTATCGCCTGATCTACAACGCCGATCGCAATCGTCACGCGCGCACTTATGATGTCTGGGACGTCCGGGAAGGCGCCGTGGTCGAGCAGATGGTCGATCGTGGTGTCGTGTTCGAGGCGGGACGGTCGGTGGACGTAACGCAGATCGGCGCGCCGGTCCGCGCCCGGGTCGTCCTGAACCCGGATGAGTTTGCTGAATTCGAAACCCTGTTGCGGGCCAGCGGCGTATTCGATCCACCGCCGGTCGGACTGCGCCTCGCCTCTCGCGGATTCTACTGGATCGTCAGCGGCTGCCGCGACGGGCAGTTCTTCCTGACCGCCTTCCGCCTTCCGTCAGAGGAATTCGATCGGATCCAGTTCGCGTCGTTCCTGCAAAACAACGATCGCACCGGCGTACGGTTTCCGATCGAACCGCCGACCGCCCGGGCCCGCTCGATGCAACGCTGTCCGCGCGGGCAAGGATCCAATGCCAACAATGCGCGCTGTTTCTGGGTGGAAATCGGCGAAAACGGCCTTGTCGGGATGGCAGGGCCGGACTGAGAAATCGGCTTAGCCGCCGTCGTCCTTGACTACCGTCAGCCGGTGGGCGCCGGCTGGCAACAGGTCGGCCAGCCAGGGGCCGTCCGGCATGCGTTCCGCCAGCTCGGTGATGTTGCGGTTCCACCATTGCCGCTGCTCGACCAGATCGTCGTAGTCGAATTGCTGCTCGCGCCATAGGCGGTCGGCGGTTCCATAGGTGATCAGATCGATCGGAAATCCAACATCGGTGGAGCTGAACCGGGTCGAATCGAATGACAGATAGGCAAGCTTCAGCGCATGCCGCATGGCCGTGTCGTAGGTCAGCGCCCGATCCAGGATCGGCTTGCCATAGGTGGTGGCGCCGATCGACAGGTAGGGCGTGCGTTTGCCGACCTCGATCCAGTTGCCTTCCGGATAGACCAGATACATCGTCGGCTCCGGATCGCCGGCCAGTTGGCCGCCAAGGATGGCATGCAGATTGAAAGACAGGTCGGACGCCGCCAGCGCCTCGCGGTCTTCTTCGGCGACCATCCGCAGGCAGTTCGCAAATGCGGCAACGGCCTCGAACATGGATCCGAAGGTCTTGGAGCTTTGCAGCTCGATTTCGCGCCGCAGATAGGCGACGAGCTTGTCGCGCACACTCCTCAGCCCGGAGGTCATCAGGAAGAACCGATGCGGACCGGCCCCCATCATCGTCACCTTGCGGGCGACCGCAATCTGGCTGCCGCTGGTCACTCGGCCATCGGCAAGCGCGATCAATCCTTCGCTGGTACGAATTCCTAGGCAATAGGTCATAGGGAGTAGCTCATGATGCGGCGCTCATTCCGAGGCGATTCAGTCCTGTTTCGGCGCGCATGGTCTCACGGTCCCAGGGGTCGCCGCAACTGGCGCCATGCGCCTTTCGTCAACCGATGCGGCATTGTGACTCGATGCTCGAAAATTTCTATTGTGCACTGCACAATAAGTGATTGACACCGTCGTTCCCCTGCCTATATTCCAAGCTGTGTTGCAGTGCAGCATTCGGAAATCGACGCGGCCAGACGGCGCGCAGCGGATCGCCAGGATTTAGGCGGGAAATTTTTTGGCTTTTAGGGAGCGGATCGCGATGAGCACAACCAAGATTAATGCGGCCGACGTCGCCGCGAACGTGGTCGAGGATACCCTTGCCGCCACGCGTACGACGGTCGAGACGGCGGTCAAGGCCGGCCAGGACGTCGTCCAGAAGAACCTGGAGACGGCTTTCGCCATGACCAAGGATCAATTCGAGAAGGCAGGTGGCACCATGTTCAAGGGTTTTGACGACGTTGCCGCTTTCGGCAAGGACAACATCGACGCGGTCGTGACCGCCGGCAACATCGCCACCAAGGGCTGGCAGGATCTGGGCGCCGCCTGGTTCGCCTTCGCCAAGGGCACCGCCGACAACAGCGTCGCCAACATGCAGGCCATGATGGCCGTCAAGTCGCCCCAGGAACTGGTCAACATTCAGAGCAGCTTCGCCAAGTCGACCTTCGATTCGATCGTCACCGAGAGCTCCAAGCTGTCGGAGATGGGCGTGAAGGTGACCAACGACGCCCTGGCGCCGATCAACGCACGGGTCAACGCGACGGTTGAGAAGCTTTCCAAGCCTTTGGCGGCGTAACGCTACGGGTTGCAGGCGTCGTAACGCCGCATATCCTCTTTCGAGAGGTTTCCGGAATGGGCCCGGCAGCAGCGCTGCCGGGCCCTTCTTTTTGCCCTCAAAGGGTCAAATTCATCACGCCAACCTTACATTGTCAGGATCGGGTCTTCCTTCTTTAAGGTCCGATCTCATATTATTAGTCATCGCCAGAACGCTTCGGCGAAATCCAGCTTCGTAAGTAGCGATACGCGATGAGCGACGTAGATAAACATAATGGTGGTGACGGTGAGACCGGGGTTGTCGTCCAGACCCGGCCAAAGACCAAGAAAACCCGCCATGTACAAGGTGCTCATGCTGAACGACGACTACACGCCGATGGAGTTTGTCGTCCACATCCTCGAGCGGTTTTTCGCCAAGAGCCGCGAAGAGGCGACGACGATCATGCTTCATGTTCACCGGCGCGGTGTCGGTATCTGCGGCGTCTTCTCGTATGAGATCGCAGAGACTAAGGTGACACAGGTGATGGATTTCGCGCGGCGGAATCAACATCCGCTACAATGTATTCTGGAAAAGGCCTGACCCCCGGATCGATGCCCCCCGGACCGATGGATTGGCACGGTCGATGACAAGGACCCATTGATGCTCTCACGCACCCTCGAGCAAACCCTGCACAGAGCCCTCGCCTACGCAAATGAACGGCGTCATGAATACGCGACGCTGGAACACCTGCTGCTGGCCCTGACCGAAGATCAGGATGCGGTGGCGGTCATGCGGGCCTGTGGCGTCGATCTTGAGAAAATCCGTACCGAACTGACCGCCTATCTCGACAACGAGTTGGCCAATCTGATCACCAGCCGGGTCGAGGATTCCAAGCCGACGGCGGGGTTCCAGCGGGTGCTGCAGCGCGCCGCCATCCATGTGCAGTCCTCCGGACGTGAGGAGGTGACCGGCGCCAATGTGCTGGTGGCCCTGTTCTCCGAACGGGAGAGCCACGCGGTCTATTACCTGCAGGAGCAGGATATGACCCGGTTCGATGCGGTGAATTACATCAGCCACGGCATCGCCAAGACCGCTCAACGCAGCGAGCCCAAGCGGGCGGCCGGTGCCGAAGAGGATGCCGCGCCCGAGAAGGTCGTGAAGAAGGGCAGCGAGGCGCTCGAGGCCTATTGCATCAATCTCAACGAGAAGGCCAAAAAGGGCCGGATCGACCCGGTTATCGGCCGGGAGATGGAGATCGAGCGGACCATCCAGATCCTGTGCCGACGCTCGAAGAACAACCCGCTCTATGTCGGAGATCCCGGTGTCGGCAAGACAGCGATCGCCGAAGGTCTCGCCAAGCAAATCGTTGAGGGAACCGTGCCGGAGGTGCTGGAGACGGCGACCATTTTTGCGCTCGATATGGGTGCGTTGCTGGCCGGGACACGCTATCGCGGCGATTTCGAGGAGCGGCTGAAAGCAGTCATCTCCGAGATCGAGGAGCATGACAGCGCGATCCTGTTCATCGATGAGATCCACACGGTGATCGGCGCCGGCGCCACGTCGGGCGGCGCCATGGACGCGTCGAACCTGCTGAAGCCGGCCCTGGCCAGCGGCGGCCTGCGCTGCGTCGGCTCGACGACCTATAAGGAATACCGCAGCTACTTCGAAAAGGACCGGGCGCTGGTCCGGCGGTTCCAGAAGATCGACGTCAACGAACCGTCGATCGAGGACACGGTGAAGATCCTTCGGGGGCTGAAGCCCTATTACGAGAAGCACCATCGGGTGCGCTACACCAGCGAGGCGTTGCGTACGGCGGTCGAGCTGTCGGCCAAATATATCGGTGACCGCAAGCTGCCCGACAAGGCGATCGACGTGATCGACGAGGTTGGCGCGGCGCAGATGCTGCTGGCGCCGTCCAAGCGCAAGAAGACTGTGACGGTGAAGGATGTCGAGGACATCGTTTCCAAGATCGCCAGGATCCCCGCCAAGACCGTGAGCAGCGACGACAAGACCGCTCTGAAACATCTGGAGCGGGATCTGAGTACGCTGGTTTTTGGTCAGGACAAGGCCATTCAGGCACTGGCAAGCGCGATCAAGCTGTCCCGTGCCGGGCTGCGCGATGCGGACAAGCCGATCGGCAACTACCTGTTCTCCGGCCCGACCGGTGTCGGCAAAACCGAGGTGGCGCGCCAACTGGCCCATATCCAGGGTATCGAGCTGATCCGTTTCGACATGTCGGAATACATGGAGCGCCACTCGGTCAGCCGGCTGATCGGCGCGCCGCCGGGCTATGTGGGCTTCGACCAGGGCGGGCTGATGACCGACGCGGTCGACCAGCATCCCCATTGCGTTCTGCTGCTGGACGAGATCGAAAAGGCCCATCCGGACGTCTTCAACATCCTGCTGCAGGTCATGGACTACGGCAAGATGACCGACCACAACGGCAAGTCGATCGATTTCCGCAACGTGATCCTGATCATGACCACCAATGCCGGCGCGACTGAACTGTCCAAGGCGGCGATCGGTTTCGAGCGGGATGGCCGGGATGGCGAGGATACCGAGGCGATCAACAAGCTGTTCACTCCGGAATTCCGCAACCGGCTGGACTCGATCATCGGTTTCTCGCATCTGACGCCGGAGATCGTGGCCCAAATCGTCGACAAGTTCGTCATTCAACTCGAGACCCAGCTGGCCGACCGCCGGGTCACCATCGATCTGAACGACGCGGCCCGCGAATGGCTTGGGCGCAAGGGCTATGACAAGCTCTTTGGTGCACGGCCCTTGGCCCGACTCATCCAGGAGCACATCAAGAAGCCGCTGGCCAATGAGCTGCTGTTCGGCAAATTGGCCAAGGGCGGCATCGTCAAGGTCTCGGTCAAGGACGGCGAATTGGCCTTCAGCTTCAAGGCGCCGCCCCCGAAGGACAACACCAGAAAGAAGGTGCCGGTTCTCGTCGACTGATCGTCTGAAGCTGAAAGTCGAGCGGGACTTTGCGCCCGAAATTACCGAATACCAAGCGACACATCGCCGCCGCACTGCATTTCACACCTCGACAAGCGCAATCCGAGGGTGTTCGATAAGGGGCCGCGTCCGATCGTCTCTTTTTTGGACGCCGTTATCGGCCGTCCACGGGAGATGCGGACATTCTTGGCAATCTGAAAATCATGGACTCCATGCCGCTCGATTTCCTCCACGGAATTCGGGTCATCGATCTCGGGCAGTACCTGCCCGGGCCCTACGCCGCGCAGATTCTCGCCGATCTCGGCGCCGATGTGGTCAAGGTGGAACCGCCCGATGGCGACCCGTTCCGCCGCATGGCGCCGTTCGACGCCGACGACCTGTCGATGGACTATCGCGCGGTCAATGCCGGCAAATCGGTGGTGTCGCTGGACCTGAAAGCCGATAGCGGCCGCGGCGCCTTTGTCGGATTGCTCGAATCCGCCGATGTGCTGATCGAATCATATCGGCCCGGAGTTCTGGACCGGCTGGATTTCCCGCGGGAGCGGATCGAATCCCTGAACCCGGCCTTGATCCATGTTTCCCTGACCGGCTGGGGGCAGACCGGCCCCTATCGCGAACGGCCCGGCCACGACATCAATTACATGGCGCTGGGCGGCGCGCTGACAGCTTCCGGGACAGCGGCGACGCCTGCGGTCGCCTATCCGCCGACCGCCGATCACGCTGCCGGGCTGCAGGCGGCGTTGGCGGCGGTGACGGCCCTGTTCGGCCGAATGAACCCACGCACGGCCTCGACCGGCGGGAACTACATCGACCTGTCGATCTTGGACTCGGTATTGGCATGGCAGACGGTGCCGCTCAACGCGGTGCAGAGCGGGCATCCGCCGGAACGCCGCTACGAGGTGCTGAATGGCGGCGCGGCCTGCTATCAGGTCTATCGGACGGCGGACGCCCAGTTCGTGACCTTGGGAGCTCTGGAGGCTAAATTCTGGGCCAATTTCTGCCAGGCGGTCGGCCGCCCCGATTGGATCGAACGCCAGTGGGAGGCGCTGCCCCAGCGAGACCTTATCGCGGAGGTCGGTGACGTCCTGCGCGGCCGGCCAATGGATGAATGGATCGAGCGATTGATCAAGATCGATTGCTGCTTCGAGCCGGTCTGGCCGGTCGAGGATCTGAGCGAGCATCCACACCTCCTGGCCCGCGGCATGCTGCGCCAGAAGGCCGGCGCCCGGGACGGTCTGCAGGTGCTCAACCCGCTGCATGTGGATGGCGCCAAGCCGGCCGAACGGCAGCCGATGATCGAGACCGACGCGGAGGCCATATTGTCCGGCTGGCGGGCAGATGATGCCGTGGGGTCAGACCCGGTGCCGGAAGCAAAAGCCTCGTGAGCGCGCGCTCCGAAGCCGTGATGACGATGAACGCGCGCGGAATCTTCAAGGGCTGATCGTGGACAGAGACGATTTCATGCGCCGGGCGATCGCCCTGTCGCGCGAACACATGGCCGCCAATGCCGGCGGCCCGTTCGGCGCGGTAATCGCCAAGGACGGCAGGATCGTCGCCGAGGGCTGGAATCAGGTGACGTCCAGCAACGACCCGACCGCCCATGCGGAGATGGTGGCGATCCGCAACGCCTGCGCCGCGCTGGGCACCTTTCGCCTTGACGATTGCGAGATCTACACCAGCTGCGAGCCCTGCCCGATGTGCCTGTCGGCGGTCTATTGGGCACGGTTGCCGCGGCTCTTCTATGCCAACAGTCGCACCGATGCGGCCACCATCGGCTTCGATGACGCGCTGATCTATGATGAGGTTGCGCTGCCAATCGACCAGCGATCGATCCCCATGGAACGGCTGCTGTCCGGCGAGGCTAACGCGGTCTTCCAGGACTGGGCGGCAAAGCCGGACAAGGTCCGGTACTGATAGCAGATCGAGTTTCCGCGGCGATCTTCGATCACGCCTTCTTCAGCCCCCTCACCCTCCCAACGCTTCGCGTCGGGTCCCTCCCTCTCCCACGATGGGAGAGGGGTTACTCGGCGCGGACTCCTCAAAACCTCTCCCCTCGCGGGAGAGGGAGGGACCCGCGAAGCGGGAGGGTGAGGGGGCTGAAGAAAGCTTGATCGAAGATCGCCGCAAATGCTCAGGACAAAGCCGCTCTCACGCCCCCTGATGCTCGCTGATCACGTCCAGAAACTCGGTCCCGTAGCGTTCCAGCTTTGCGGCGCCGACACCGGTGATGCTGGCCATCTGATCCAGCGCGCGGGGCCTGGTCTGGGCCATCGCGGCCAGCGTTGAATCGTGGAAGATGACATAGGGCGGGACACCCTGGCTCCGCGCGAGCGCCATGCGGCAGGCGCGCAGGGCCTGGAACAGGGCGTCCGCCGCCGGGTCCTCGAAAGCGACCGGGCTGCGCTTGCGCCCGGGCTTGGAGGATCGTGCGGCAATCGGGTCGCGGCGCAACTCGATGTCGCGTTCACCGCGTAGCACCGGCCGCGAAGCATCCGACAAGCGCAGCCCGCCATGCCCCTCGATATCGACGGAGAGCAGGCCGAGCGCCACCAACTGGCGCAGGATGGACCGCCATTCGTTGCGGCTATGGGCGGTGCCAATGCCATAGGTGCTGAGCGCATCGTGGCGGAAATGGCGGATACGCTCGGTATCGCCGCCGGTCAGCACATCGACGATATGTACGGCGCCGAATCGCTGGCCTGTGCGGTAGACGCAGGACAGCGCCATCCGGGCCGCCTCGGTGCCGTCGAAGGTCTCGGGCGGCTGTAGGCAGGTGTCGCAATTGCCGCAGGGTGCCTCCAGCGTTTCGCCGAAATAGGACAGCAGGACCTGGCGGCGGCACCGGGTGGTCTCGCAATAGCCGAGCAAGGCATCCAACTTTTGCCGCTCGATGCGCTTTTGCTCCGCCGGCGCGTCGGACATCTCGGCCAGCTGGTTCAGCTTGACCAGATCTTCCAGCCCATAGGCCATCCAGGCGTCCGACGGCAGCCCGTCGCGCCCTGCGCGCCCGGTCTCCTGATAATAGGCCTCCAGGCTCTTGGGCAAATCCATATGGGCGACGAAACGCACATCCGGCTTGTCGATGCCCATGCCGAAGGCGATGGTCGCGGTCATGACGATGGCCTCCTCCTTCAGGAATCGGTCCTGGTTGCGCGCCCGGACGCCCTTGTCCAGACCGGCGTGATAGGGCAGGGCGTCGAAGCCGCGCTGGCTCAGCCATTTGGCCATGTCGTCGACCTTGCCCCGGGTCATGCAATAGACGATCCCCGACTGGCCGCGGCGGCCATCCTCCAGGAATGCAAGCAGCTGGTTTCGCGGGGTGGCTTTCGGCAGCACCCGGTAGCGGATGTTCGGACGGTCGAAACCGGCGATGAACACCCGGCCATCGCCCAGGCTGAGATGGTTCACGATATCGGCGCGGGTCGGCCGGTCGGCGGTGGCGGTCAGGGCCAGATGAGGCACCCCGGCATAGCGTGTCCGCAACAGATCGAGGCGCTGGTATTCCGGTCGGAAATCGTGCCCCCATTGGGAGACGCAATGGGCCTCGTCGATGGCGAACAGGCTGATTTGGCAGCGGTCCAGCAGGTCGAGGAACCGTTCGGTCAACAGGCGCTCGGGCGCCACATAGACCAGATCGAGCGCGCCGGACTCGATCCCCCGCTCGATCTCGGCGGATTCATGATAGGCGCGGCTGGAATTCAGCGCCGCGGCGTTGATGCCGAGCTGCCGCAGCGCCTCGACCTGATCCTGCATCAGCGCGATCAGCGGCGAAATCACGATGGCGGTGCCCGGCCGGCACAGCGCCGGCACCTGATAGCACAGCGACTTGCCGCCGCCGGTCGGCATCAGCACCAGACCGTCGCCGCCGGCGATCACATGCTCGATGATCTCCGCCTGTTGCCCCCGGAAGGCCTCGAATCCAAAGACGGTTTTCAGGATCTCGAGAGGGGTGCGACTCATGGCGCGAGTTTAGTCGGCGGGCCCGCGCCGGGGCAACCAGCAGGTCGCCGGGGGCCGGATTTTTTGGCCGCTCGCCCGAATGCGAACGCCTGGATCGTGGTTCGAAACTTCAAAGCCTCTGTCCTGTTTGCGAAAGGCCGTAGAACAGGTTATAAGTTGTGAAGTATCGAAATCCGAACAGGCTGTATCCTGATGATGAACATCAACAGACAACGCGCCCGAAGAGCCCTGGATAAGCGTTTCGATGGAATGCGGCCTCTGGAAGTCTTTCTGACGCCGCCGAAGGGCTGGATCAGGGCGATCCGCGACGCCCTGGGCATGACGGCGGAACAGCTGGGCCATCGAATGGACATGCGCCAACAGAGCCTGACGGAGATCGAACGTTCGGAGGCGCGCGGAACGATCCAGTTGAGGACCTTGCGCCGGGCGGCGGAGGCGTTGGACTGCCAGCTCGTCTATGCGCTGGTGCCACGGGATTCGCTGCGGAGGCGGGTGGAGCGCAGAGCGATCGAAATCGCGAAGCGCCACCTGACATTCGTGGAGCACACCATGAAACTCGAGGACCAGGAAATCCGGGCCGAGGATCGGGAGGAGCAGATTGAGGACTACATCCGGGAGGCCGTTTCCGAGCGCGATCTCTGGGACACGCCATGAGCGGCCCCTTCGGTGGCCCCTTTAGCGGCGATGAATTCTCCACGCCCCTGGCGGCGGAGGAGCGCGACGGGTTGCGGCAGAATTGGATCACCTATCGGCACGAATTGAACGATGCGGAACAGCGCAATATCGCCCTTGGCGCGGCGTGGGCGTTTCGGTCCCGCCGGACGGATGTGCTGACCGAGGCCTTCGTCCGTGACCTTCACCGCCGGATGTTCGGCCAGGTCTGGGATTGGGCCGGGTCCTACCGACGGACCGCCCGCAACCTCGGCGTCGACGCATGGCGCATCCCGATGGATGTGGCGGCAATCCTGGACGACACACGATATTGGCGGGACCATGACACCCATGGGCTGGACGAGATCGCGGTGCGGCTGCACCACCGCCTCGTCTCCATCCATCCGTTTCCCAATGGGAACGGCAGGCATACGCGGATGATGTCCGACCTATTGATCGTCAGGAGCGGTGGCGAACGCTTCTCATGGGGGCGATCCGATCTTCTGCAGCCAGGCGATGGCCGGACGGCCTATATCGATGCCCTGCGGGCCGCCGACCGTCATGACATGGCGCCGCTGCTTGTGTTTGCGCGATCCTGACCGGCGAGTCCTACGCAGCGGTTCGAGCGCCGCTACTCTTTGCGGAACGGCGATGCCTCGGCGATGGCCTTGATTTCCCAGTCCACCATGCGGCCCTCGCGGGCCAGGAAATCGTCTATGGCCCGGCGGAAACGCGGGTCGCGCACATAGTGGGCGCTGTAGGTGTGGACCGGCATGTAGCCGCGCTGAACCTTGTGCTGTCCCTGGGCGCCGGCCTCGACCCGCTTCAGGCCGCGGGCGATAGCGAACTCGATCGCCTGGTAATAGCAAGCCTCGAAATGCAGGAATTTGAAGTGCCCGTCGCAGCCCCAGTTGCGGCCGTAAAGGGTATCGCCGCCGATCAGGTTCAGCGCCCCGGCGACGGTGCGGCCGTCCATCTTGGCCACCACCAGGGCGACCCGGTCGCGCATCCGCTCGCCAAGCAGTGAGAAGAATTCCCGGGTCAGATAGGCGCTGCCCCATTTGCGGTCGCTGGTGTCCTGGTAGAACTCATTGAAGATATCCCATTGGGCTTCGGTCAGATCGTCGCCGGTGACGATTTCCAGCACGACACCGCTTTCGGCGACCTGCCGACGTTCTTTCTTGATCGCCTTGCGCTTGCGGGAATTGAGCGCCGCCAGGAAGTCGTCGAAGGTTTCGTAGCCGGGGTTTTCCCAATGATATTGCTGACCGGTGCGCCGCAGCCATCCGGCCTTGCCGAAGCGCTCCCATTCCGCCTCGGTCGGGAAGGTCACATGCACGCTGGAGACCTGATGACGGTCGGCCACCTGCTGCAATCCGGAGATCAGGGCGTCGGCGACGGCGTCGCGGTCGACATCCGGGCTGACCAGCAAGCGCGGTCCCGTCGCCGGGGTGAACGGCACCGAGA
Source organism: Inquilinaceae bacterium (assembly GCA_965237625.1). Taxonomy (GTDB): domain Bacteria; phylum Pseudomonadota; class Alphaproteobacteria; order DSM-16000; family Inquilinaceae; genus JABDIP01. The sequence goes on along the minus strand of CBDEGD010000014.1, from coordinate 149,830 downwards.
CCTGGAGCTTGGGATAATAGTTGCCGCCGGCCTCCTCATAGGCCTGAGCCCAACCCCAGTCGAACACATACTCGCCGTAGGAGTGGTTCTTCAGATACATCGGCACGCAGCCAAGCACCTGGCCGGCCTCGGTCTCCAGCACCAGATGCTGCGGCAGCCAGCCCGACTGTGCCGAGGCCGATCCGGATTGCTCCAGGGCCGACAGGAAGGCGTGGCTGACGAACGGGTTGTCCGGCCCGGCGCACCGATCCCACGCCGCCGCATCCAGGGCCTGGATGTCGGCATGGACCTTCAGGATCAGGGATATGCCGTCGTCAGGCATGTGCGCGATACCCACTCATCTGGGCGCAATGATAGCCCTGTTCGAGCCCTGAGCCCAATGACGATCCCCGCTGCGCAAGAATACCTCATCCCGGATTCTGGAGCGGGCGGGCGCGCAATAACGGATGCCGGCGCTTCCCCCTCACCCTCCCACGGCGTCGCCGCGGGTCCCTCCCTCTCCCCGAGGAGAGGGGTAAAACGAGGCAGCCTTTGCTCCCCCTCTCTTCGGGGAGGGTGAGCATCTGTGTTTGGTGTCAAGCGGCATGATTGACCCAGAGCCTGTCATCTTTGAGCAGAGTGTTTGCGAGGACGACGAGCTTACGCATGACGGCGGTGAGGGCGACCTTTGGTTTTTTTCCGTTGCCGCGCAGTCGTTTGTAGAAGACGGCGAGGTCGGGATTGTGGCGCGCGGCGGAGAGTGCGGCCCAGTAGAGGGCACGGCGCGGCTGGGCGCGGCCTCCCTTGATATGGCGCGGTCGCTCTGTGTTGCCGCTGTCGTCGGCGAAAGGCGCCAGTCCGGCCAAGCAGGCGATGGCGTGTCGGTCGAGATAGCCAAGTTCGGGCAGGTCGGCGATGAGAGCTGCGGCGACGGCGGGGCCGACGCTGGGGATCGAGACGAGGATGGTGTAGCGCCGGGCGAGGGAGGTATCGGTGGCGATGTGACTGTCGATCTGCGTGGCCAGACGCTTGATGTGGCTGTCGAGGCTTTTGAGCCGGCGTGCGAGCTCGCGCTTGAGGAAGCTCGTCTGGCTTGCCCCCAGCCGGTTGGCCAGCGCCGTGCGTTCAGCTGTCGCGGCATTGCGCGCATGGACCAGCTCTTGCAGCGCCTCGAGTGCCTCGGGCGCCGGCGGCCTGGCCTGTGGTGCCAGCGCGTCGCCGAGGATCGCCAGCATCCTGGCATCGACACGGTCGGTCTTGGCGCGCGTGCCCAGGGCTTCGGCGAACAGGCGCGAGCGCAGCGGGTTGACGACGGCCACGGCGAGGCCCGACTGGCTGAGCGTGCGGTGCGCCAGGCGGTGATATTTGGCTGTCGCCTCCATGACGACGAGCGCGACCTGGTGCCGGGCCAGCTCTCGTCTGAGACGCTTGATGCCGTCGCGGTTGTTGGCGACAGCGAGATCTCGGTCGAGCGGGTGGAGATGGACGTCGAGACGGTCTTTACAGACGTCGATGCCGACATACACTGTTTGTGCGTTTCGTGCTTCCGGCTGGATCTGGCCTTGCATGCGGGTCTGGCTCCCTATCATCTGTTCAGGACAAGCACGAAGGACCGGCGGACCAGGCTCACCCACGGTTCTGATCCAAGGGGGATACGGTCCCGCCGGTCCGGCCCAGCCCGAGCGGCCGCTCGGGCTGGGCCAGCGCAAATCATCACAGTTTCGCGCCTAAACGAACATGCAAGGGGGAGCACTGGCCTTTCAGCATGAGCCAGTAGTCGCCGGGCCTCGGTGTGCCGATACCACCCAGACAGGTCAGCCGGCTACTTCCAGGATCGCCTCGATCTCAACGGCGACGCCGAGCGGCAGCGATGCCACGCCGACCGCGGAGCGGGCGTGCCGGCCCTTATCGCCGAAGACCTCGGCCATCAAATCGGATGCTCCGTTGATGACTTTTGGCTGATCGACGAAGTCCGGCGTCGAATTCACGAAGCCGACCAGCTTGACGACCCGCGTGACCCGGTCCAGATCGCCCAGCGCCGCCTTGGCCTGGGCGATGATGTTCAGGGCGCAGAGCCGCGCCGCCGCCTGGCCTTCATCGGCCGAAATATCGGCCCCGAGCTTGCCGATATGCCGGCGCTCGCCGTTCCACAGCGTTATCTGGCCGGAGGTGTACAGCATGTTGCCCGACAGCACCGCCGGCACGTAGTTTGCAACCGCCGCCGCCGCCGCCGGCAACTCGATGTCGAGCTCGATCAACCGCTGCTCGATGGTTCCGGCCATGGTCTGCTCCCTGATTTGCATGTCGGCGGTTGCCGAGGATTCCAGGAAGGTAGCTGCTCAGGACGCGCCTTCCAAGCGATCCGGGCCGTCCCCGATACAAGCCGTCCGGGGGTCTCGATTATGAGCCGGGCGCGGCGGCGAGAAACACCATCGTGCCCCGGTAGGTCATGCCCGGGCGTCATCCAAAGAGGGACACGCGGCCTTCAGATCACCTTGTAGAGCAGCATGCAAACCGCGGCTATCGGCAGGCCGGAGACCACTGCGCGCGCGCCAAAGCGGGTTTCCATATCCTGATATCGCGGCAGGAATAGACTGACCACCGAGAATACGACCGACAAGGCCAAGAGGCCGTAAAATGCGATGTCCGGTGCCACGGCCACATAGGCGGACCCGTCTTTCTCGACGATCCTGTCAAACGCAAAAACCAGCGTGACCGCATTTGCGATCAAGATCATGAATAGGACCGTATGCCGGGTGGTTCGATCGGCTCCCAGCCCCTTGAAGCCAAATAATCCTTGAGTCGGCCAAGCCATGTTCCCTCCATCGCGGGGCTGTTCCGTGGCCGGAACGATACTCTAAATTGGCGAAAGTCGCACGTTCGACGCCATCGAGACGGGTGGGAAACGGATGTTTTGAATTGGCCGGGCGGATCGGATCGGAGATCGGGGCGACGCCGGTCTCCGGCGCCGCTCGTCCCGTGTCACATAACGAGATCCGTCGGGGTCAACCGCCGAGATGTGCCTTCAATGCCGCCAGGCCCTCGTCATAGAGGCCCTTGAGCATGTCATGCAACTCGCCTTCGGTGATTCCAGCCGGTTCGAACTCGGTCCGCCACTCCACCTGGGAGCCGTCGCCGGATTCGGTGACAGTCATCGTCGAGTGATAGCTGGACAGCGGCAGGGGCGACTCGTCGATCCTGTAGGTCAGGCGCCGCGCCTGGTCGTCGATGGATTCGATGCGTTCGACGACGCGGCCGCCGTCCCCCAGCACGCCGATGCGCGTCGCGTTGTCTTCGCCCTCCATCCAGCTCTCCGAAAATGCCGGAAACCATTGCGCGATGCTCCCGACATCACGGATAACCGCCCAGACCTGATCAGGGCCGTGGTCGAACGTAAGGCTTGTGGAAATCTGTGCCATGTAACTCCTCCCGCACTTGCCCGGCATTCGATACGCGCCGGTCCGCAGGGAGCCTATGTTGCGATCGGCGAAATGGCCAGCGCCGACGGGCGCCGTCCACGGCACTATGAAGACGCGAAAGATCGCCGCCCGCAACCGGCACTCAGGAATCGTCGTCCCCATCGTCGTCGTCATCCCTCCGAACCGGCCGTACGACCAGAAACTCAACCGCGCCCCGGAATGCATCCGACAGGCGCTGGCGCAGCCTGTGGGTGTCGTTGGTCAGCCAGCGGCCGAGCAGCGCGTCGTAATAGGGGCTGAAGATCTCCCCGCTGGGGCCGCCCGGCCGGCTGGAGCGAGCCTCGATGCGGAGTCGTCCGCGACCGAACGCCGCGACATAGCGTCGACTGGCCCCGGCGCCAGATATTCCGGCGGCAGCGGGTTGTTCAGCGCGTAGGCATTGACCCCGGCCGCATAGGCCTCGATGTCCGCCTGCGCCTCCGGCGACAGAACGTCGAACCCGCGCTCCGCCGCCCGCCGCAGCCCGAAGGTGCGCGGTTGCACGTCGGTGGCCAGCGCGCCCTGGCCGAGCAGTTCCGCCAGGGTGCCGCTCGCCGTCTGCCGGGTCGTGTCCATCTGGAACAGCCGGTCGCGCGCATGCACCCAGCCTTGCAGGAAGAATAGGTCCCGCTCGGTTCGGGCGACGATGTGCACGATGCCGTCGGCGTCGCGCACGATGGTCGCGCGACCGTCGAGACCGTCGATCTCAACGGCGTTCCGCGCCTCCGCAGTAAGGCCGAAGACAAGGCTGGCAAGGAACGTAAGAACGAAGACGCGGACCCGCATGACACCCTCCCCGGATTGCCGGCCGCGATGCCCTGGCGTTGGGCGCCAGATCGTTAGCAGCGGCCGCAACGATCGCCCTTTTTGGACGTGATGCACCCAGGATACACCCGACGGTAGAGGGCTCAATCGGCCTGGGGAGGTGTGCTATCCATCTTAGCTTGCCGAGCGCCAGGTATGGCGACGGCCAACTTTACAGATCGGAGAGGGGGTATTAGCTCGTCCCAGCCGTAGAGGTCGCTCCGACGCCTGGAATTCCGTTCCGGCCTAGCCATCCTCGCCCTTCGACAGGCTCAGGGTGAGGGTTCTGGTGGAGGCGCTTGCACCCGGAACCCTCACCCTGAGCCTGTCGAAGGGCGAGGATGGCCAAGCCAGAGCAATACGCAGATGCTATGCACGACTACGGCCGGTCAGCGGCTTTCCGTAGCCTCCGATATGTTCTCGCCAGCCTGCCCGTGTCAGAACCAGACGCAAATCATGATCATCATCAACTACACCCCGTCGTGCCGCCGCAGGTCTCGCATTTCATGCAGGTGCCGTTGCGCACCAGGGTCATGTTCTGGCATTCCGGGCAGGGATCGCCCTCGTAGCCCCGGGCGCGAGCCTCGCGGATCGCTTCGCCGCGGGTGCTGGTCACCGAATGGGTGGATTGCCGCAGGGTCACCGCCTCGATCGTGGTCTGAGTGTCCAGCGCCACCGCGCCTTCCAACGCCGGCTGATGCAGAGCGACAGAGGCCTGGCCGACCAAATCCTGCGCCGCCGCCACCCGGCCGCCATCCAGCACTCTCAGATTGCCGCGGGCATAGCCGTTCGAGGCCATCTTCTGCAGGGTCTCGTTTGCCATCTGCGCCACCACCGGAAGTTCCGGCAATTCACTCTCATCGACACCGCCGCCGACCGTATCCGGGGCCAGATCGTCCGGCTGCACATGGGCCAGATCGTTGCGGGCCAGATAGCTGATGGCCAGCTCTCGGAAGATGTAGTCGAGGATCGACGACGACATCTTGATGCTGTCATTGCCGCTGACCAGTCCTGCCGGTTCGAACCGGGTGAAGGTGAACGCCTCGACGAATTCCTCCAGCGGCACGCCGTATTGCAGGCCGAGCGAGATGGCGATGGCGAAATTGTTCATCAGCGAGCGGAAGGCAGCACCCTCCTTGTGCATGTCGATAAAGATCTCGCCCAGCTCGCCGTCATCGTATTCGCCGGTGCGCAGATAGACCTTGTGGCCGCCGACGATGGCCTTCTGGGTGTAGCCCTTGCGCCGGGACGGCAGCGGCACGCGTTCGACCCGGGCCTGTTCGACCATTCTGGCGACCACCTTCTCCGCCGCCCGCTCCGCCAGCATCGGCACCCGCGCCGCGTCCGGCGCTTCGATCAGCGCATCGACCAGGCTCTCTTCCTCGTCGTCCACATCGGCCAGCAGCGAGGAGGCCAGGGGCTGCGACAGCTTGGAGCCGTCGCGGTACAGCGCGTTGGCCTTGATGCCGAGACGCCAGGACAGGTGGTAGGCGTTCTTGCAATCCTCGACCGTCGCCGAATTCGACATGTTGATGGTCTTGGAGATGGCGCCGGGGATGAAGGGCTGGGCCGCCGCCATCATGCGGATGTGGGATTCCCAGGACAGCGAGCGCTTGCCGATCCGGCCGCACGGGCTGGCGCAGTCGAACACCGAAAGATGCTCGTCCTTCAGGAACGGCGCGCCCTCCAGGGTCATGGCGCCGCAGACATAGGTATTGGCGGCCTCCACTTGATCGCGGTTGAAGCCGAGATGGGCCAGCAGGTCGAAGGAATAATCGTCCAGCGACTCTGCCGGGATGCCCAGGACGCGGGTGCAGAATTCCTCGCCCAGGGTCCATTTGTTGAAGGCGAATTTGATGTCGAACGCGCTCTTCAGCCCGCCCTCGATCGCCACCAGGGCGTCGTCGGTGAAGCCGACCGACTTAAGGCTGTCGGTGTTGATCGCCGGGGCGCCCTTCAGCGTGCCGTGACCGACTGCGTAGTTGATCATCGTCTCGATCTCGGTCTCGCCATAGCCGAGCTTGGCGAGCGCTTCCGGCACGACCCGGTTGATGATCTTGAAGTAACCGCCGCCGGCCAGCTTCTTGAACTTCACCAGCGCGAAATCGGGCTCGATGCCGGTGGTGTCGCAATCCATCACCAGGCCGATCGTCCCGGTCGGCGCAATCACCGTCGACTGCGCGTTGCGGAAGCCATGCCGCTCGCCAAGCTCCAGCGCCCGGTCCCAGGCCCGGCGAGCGGCTGCCGGCAGCGCCGGATCCGGACTATCCGTCTCATTGATCGGCACCGGCGCCACCGCCAGCTCCTCGTAACCGGAGGGCTCGCCATGGGCGGCGCGGCGGTGGTTGCGGATCACCCGCAGCATGTGCTCGCTATTGGCTTCATAGCCGGGGAATGTGCCCAGCTCATCGGCCATCTCCGCCGAGGTGGCGTAGGCGACGCCGGTCATGATCGCAGTGATGGCGGCGCAGATGCCGCGGCCCTGGGTGCTGTCATAGCTGATGCCCTCGGCCATCAGCAGACCGCCGATATTCGCGTAGCCCAGGCCAAGCGTGCGGTAGTCGTAAGACCGCCGGGCGATCTCCTTGGACGGGAACTGCGCCATCAGCACCGAGATTTCCAGGGTGACGGTCCACATCCGGCAGGCATGCTCGAACGCCTCGACGTCGAAGTCCCCGGCTGCCTCCGAGCCCGCCGGATGCCGGAAGGTCATCAGGTTCAGGGACGCCAGATTGCAGGCCGTGTCGTCCAGGAACATGTATTCCGAGCACGGGTTGGAGGCGTTGATCCGGCCGCCCTCGGGGCAGGTGTGCCATTCATTGATGGTGGTGTCGAATTGCAGGCCGGGATCGGCGCAGGCCCAGGCGGCATGACCGATCTTCTCCCACAGATCCTTGGCCCGCACGGTCTTGGCGATGTCGCCGCCGATGCGGTTGTACAGGCGCCACTCGCCATCGCGCTCGACCGCCTCCAGGAACGCATTGGTCAGGCGCACGGAGTTGTTGGAATTCTGTCCGGAGACCGTGAGGTACGCCTCGGAATCCCAATCGGTGTCGTAGGTGCGGAACTCGATTGCCGCATAACCCTGGCGAGCGAACTGGATGACCCGCTGGACATAGTTCTCCGGGATCATCGCCTTGCGCGCGGCGATGATCGCCAGTTTCAGCGCCCGGTTCTCCTTGGGGTCGAAACGGTCGTCGCCTTCCGGCGCATCGTCGCCGTTGCAGGCCTGCATGACGGCGGTCATGTGCTGGTTGGCCAGCTTGGAGCCGGCGACCAGGGCGGCGACCTTCTGCTCCTCGACCACCTTCCAGTCGATGTACTTCTCGATGTCCGGATGGTCGATGTCGACGGTGACCATCTTGGCGGCGCGGCGGGTGGTGCCGCCGGATTTGATGGCGCCGGCGGCGCGGTCGCCGATCTTCAGGAAGCTCATCAGCCCGGAGGAACGGCCGCCGCCCGACAGGCTCTCGCCTTCGCCGCGCAGGCGGGAGAAGTTGGAACCGGTGCCGGATCCGTATTTGAACAGCCGCGCCTCGCGGACCCAGAGGTCCATGATGCCGCCTTCGTTCACCAGATCGTCGCTGACCGACTGGATGAAGCAGGCATGGGGCTGCGGATGCTCATAGGCGGTCTTTGAGCGAACCAGCTTGCCGGTCTGGAAGTCGACGTAGAAATGGCCCTGGGCCGGCCCGTCGATGCCATAGGCCCAATGCAGGCCGGTGTTGAACCATTGCGGGCTGTTCGGCGCCGCCATCTGACGCGCCAGCATGATCCGCATCTCGTCGAAATAGGCGCTTGCGTCCTCTTCCGCGTCGAAATAGCCGCCCTTCCAGCCCCAATAGGTCCAGGTGCCGGCCAGCCGGTCGAAGACCTGCTGGGCCTTGGTCTCGCCGCTATAGCGTTCCTCTTCCGGCAGCTTCGCCAGGGCCTTCTCGTCGGGGACCTGACGCCACAGCCAGGACGGGACGTCATTCTCCTCAACCGCCTTCAGCGCGTTGGCGATACCGGCCTTGCGGAAATACTTCTGCGCCAGGATGTCGCAAGCAACCTGGCTCCAGCTCTCGGGCACATCGATGTCGGTCTGCCGAAACACCACCGAGCCATCCGGATTGCGGATTTCGCTCGTGGCCCTGCGAAAGGCGAGGCTGTGATAAGGGTCTGTTCCAGCCGTCGTGAATCGCCGCTCGATGCGCATGATGCTCCCCTGAATAGGACGTGTTTGTTCGATAAGCCGCCGAGGCCCTGGTCAACCGCCGATTTGTGTCGCCGTCCTGGCGGATGCCATAGATGTCGTGGCGAAACCGAACACTGACACAAAATGTGGTGTGTCGGGAAGCGGAAAATTGTCTCCGGGGGAGCTTTTTTTCGAGGTCTCGTTAACTCTTTGTTAACCAAGACTCACAGACTCGAAAACCCCCGCCGGACTGGCCGGCGGGGGTTTTCGAAGGATTGAAAAACTCGGGGCGGGGCACCCCGAGATTGTATTCGTGATGTCTCCGTCAGGCTGCGTTGCGCTGCGCAACGCGAATCCGGCCGTGATCCTGGTTGGCGGCGGTGGCGACCGTCGTCGTTTCCGCGATCACCGTCTCGACCGGCGGGACCACGCCAGCAGCCAGCTATGGGTGCCGGGCGGTACAGGACGTCTTCGAGAGTGGTGCGGCTGAGGCCGATATCGGCCAGCAGGCGCTCGTCCATCTGCTCGAGATAGGCCAGCGACTGCCGCCGCTCGGACCATTCCCGCCAGCTGTGCACGAGGCCGCTCACGGCTTTGCCAATGCGGCAGATCGCGGCGCTGACGACTTCGCCGATGAAGGCGGCCTGCATGGCGCGGGCGCGGACTTCTGCGGTCGCATTCATCGCTGCGAACTGTGCGTTGATGGACTGTGTGTCGTTGATCGGGTGTGTGCTGTTCATGGTCTTCATCCTTCGAAATACCGGCCCCGAAGCGGTCTTTTCCGGCCGGCGCATCAATCGCTTGTCTATAGATTGGACCTGCCGGAACCATCCGCCAGCGTGTTTATTGCAGCGCAGCATTGCAGGAATTGGATGGCTCGGACCCGGCATGCGATGCCGAGACTCAAAGACCCCCGCTGGCGGTTGCCACGCGGGGGACTTCGAAGATTGCTTCCGTTTGGGCCGTTGAGACCCCGATCGGCGGAGTTGCGTCAGGCGGCGGTCCGCTGGTCGCGATGGTCCTGGTTTGCGGCGATCCTGGCCGGCATCATATCGGAGATTTCGACCTCGACCGAACTCTTGCCGAAGTCGCGATTCTTGCGGAAGAGCGAATCTTCCAGCGTTGCGGGGCTCAGCCCGATATCGGCCAGCAGTCGACTGTCCAGGCGCTTGAGATCGGTCATCGAGCGCCGCGCCTCCGACCAGTGGCGCCAGCGCTGCACCAGACCCACTACGGCCTGTGCGGTGGCGTTCAACATCTTGCCGAGAACTTCGCCGGCGTGAGCGGCGCGCAGCGCGCGAGCGCGGTCCTCGACGGTCATGTTGATGTCGGCAAGCCGCTGATTGATGGTCATCGAGTTGTTCATTGCTCTACTCCTACGAAGGCCGGCCTGAAGCGGTCTTCTCACCGGTCGCGTTGTTTGCTGGTCTATAGATCGGACGAGTCGCCGCGCGCCGCCAGTGTAGTTATTGCAGTGCAGCAATGCAGGAATCCGATGGCTCGCAACGTCAGTCCGCAGGCCGCTTCCCGACAAGACTTGGCAGCAGGATCGCGACGACGACAATGGCGCCGCCGATCATTTGCGGCGCCGTCAGAAGTTCCCCAAGAACCAGATAGGCGATGGCGATGGCCAGGATTGGCTCCAGATTGGCGACCAGGGTCGCCGATACGGTGTCGACCGCCTTCAGCGCGGTGAAGAAACACAACACCGAGACCACGAAGGCGATTGCGCCGCCAACCAGACCGAACCAGCCCAGCGCCGTCTCCGGAAGGTTCAGTGCCGCGGCCATTATGATCCAGGCGCCGAAGACGATCGCCGCCACGGTGAAGGCGATCAGCGCGAAGCCGACGCTGCCCACCTCCCGGGTCAACTTTCCGCCGGCCACGATGAAGATGGCGGTTCCCACGGCGGCCAGCAGCGCCAGCGCGATGCCGGCCGGATCGAGCGCCTGGGGTGCGGCGCCGGTGGTCAGGGCGACCCCTGCGAAGGCGCCGATCAGAGAGATCGTCTTGATCGGCGTCACCGGCACCTTGTCGACCACCCTGACAAGCAGAGCCACGAAGACCGGAAAGGTGAAGAACACCAATACCGTCACGCTGACCGGGATCAGCCTGACGGCGAACAGATAGGCGACTGACTCGGTGGCATAGACCAGCCCGATACCGAGGCCGAAGAGTGCCAGCCGTCGATTGAGAACCAGACGCCCACGGCGCATCCGATAGGCCGGATACAAAACAGCCGCCCCAACCGCGAAGCGGAACAGCGCGGCGGTGGCCGGATCGCTGCCGCCCTCATAGGCCAGCCGGGCCAGGCTGGGCGAGGCGGCGAAGCCGAAAGCGGACAACACGACCAGAATCAGGCCCGTGCGGTGGGTCAGAAGGGGCATTGGGTGCCGGGGAGTTGCGGAATGGCCAGTCGCGTTATAGGCGGTCGTCGTCATCGCCGTCCAGCGAGCGCCCCAGGATTCTGGACGCGTTAAGCAGCAGGTGCCATATTCCTGCCGACCGAATCTCAGATACTTCCTCCGGATGCTACTGCGACCATGAGCTGGAACTTCTCCGAATGGTGCTATCGGTTCTATCTCCGCTGGGTGACATGGCGGCGTGGCGAACGTGTCGGCGCCGACCAATTCGGCAATCTATACTACCGCGATCGGCGGTCCGCGGGGCGGAAGCGGGAGCGGCGCTGGGTGGTGTTCAACGGTGGAATTTCCGATGCCAGCCGCGTGCCGCCGGAATGGCATGGCTGGCTTCACCATCAGCAGCAGGACATGCCGGCCGAGACAAGCCCCCATCGCCGAGACTGGCAGGAGGAGCATGCGCCGAATTTGACAGGGACCGGGGCTGCCTATCGGCCGCCTGGCGCGGCCGAAAAAGGGGGCCATCGTGCTCCGGCCACCGGTGATTACGAGCCCTGGATCCCGTCCTAGGCGGATCTAGGCGGGCCGGGAAAGTGGAGAGCGCATGCATCGCAATTTGATCGAGACCGTCATGGGAGGCGTGGTTCTGGCCGTCGCGGTGTTCTTCCTGGCATTCGCGTATACCAGCGCCGATTTGGGCAGCGTCGATGGTTATGAGGTGGTCGCCCGCTTCCAGTCGATCGAGGGGCTGTCGGTGGGCAGCGATGTGCGGATCAGCGGCGTCAAGGTCGGTACCGTCGTTTCTCAGGAGTTGGACCCGCTGTCGTTTCTTGCGGAGGTTCGGATGAGCATCGATGACAGCATCGAACTGCCGATCGATACCGCTGCGATCATCGCCAGCGAAAGCCTCCTGGGTGGCAAGTTCATGCGTCTTGAGCCGGGCGGCGACGAGGAATTGATCGGGCCGGGGGGCATTGTCGAATACACCCAGGCGCCGGTAAATGTGGAAGAGTTGTTGGGCCGCTTCATTTTCGGCTCCCAGAGCGACAGCAACTAGTGGTCTAAATCAGACATATGGTACCCATAGGATCGCCTTTCCCGTTTCCTCGGCAGGAAGGCGCCCGCAGGCGATGCAGCGCATCGTCAAGCGCGTCTGACACACCGAGGAAACGGGAAAGGCGACCCTGCGGGCGGTCTTCCGAGATCGCCGGCGTCCCAGGCGTTGGGGCGCGGTGATTGTGATGCGCTGCATCACGCCGCGCCAAGCCCCTAACCGGGAATCTCGGAAGACCGTCCTATGGGCACCATATTTCTGATCCAGACCACTAGGCCGCGTATCGTCCCTGAGCTTGAACGTTCAATGGCAATCACAATGACCATGAAATCCAAGATGTCGATTGCCGCCGCATTGGCGGCGGTCCTGACGATGGGTGCGACGGTTCCGGCCCAGGCCGTCAGGCCCACGGTCGATCGTCAGATCGCGGTGCTGCAGGGTCTGGACAAGATCACGGCGCGGGTCTCGAGGATGCAGGTGCCGGTCGGCGAGGAGGCCTCCTTCGGAACCTTGGGCATCGTCGTGCGCGCCTGCCGGTCAACCAGGCCGGAGGAGGCGCCGGAGAATGCGGCGTTCCTGGAAATCGCCGACACGCCGCCCGGCGAGGCCGAGCATGATGTGTTCTCCGGCTGGATGTTTTCATCCTCGCCGGCCGCCGCGGCACTCGATCACCCGGTCTTTGATATTTGGGTGCTACGGTGTGTCGATGAACTCGTCGCCGAATCGGAGGATTTCGGCCAAGCGCGGCAGTATCGCCTGCCGAATGATCCGCCGTTGCCGGAGCGACCTCCGGCGGCAATGAGGCGCTAGCCGGCGGTAGTGCCGAGGGTCGATGTGGATTGACCTTCGGGAGAACAGGCCCGCGCCATGGGACATATGGGGGTGCCCATCGCGACGTATGAGTCCTTTGAGGCGGTCCGCGGTCTTGATCAGAACGCGCTCCGCAACCTGCTTGCGGACGGCGATCGAGCCGAACGAATATGGGCAGCATGGGCTCTGGCGGCAATCCTTGGTAGTCAAGAAGCCCCCAATATTCTATCAAGCGGAGAAATCAGCCGGTCCCCGGGGCAGAGACGCCATCTCCTGGTTATCATGGCTGGTCTGGGCGAGCGGCTGATCATCCGGGTCATGGCCGAGGGCGACCCCAGCCCGGTTGTGCGCGCGGCAAGTTGTCAGTATTTGATCCAGACATGGCCGCCGGGCGAGACCGAAACCGCCGACGTCCTGAGGTTCTGCCTGTTTGCCGATCCGGCGTCCGAGGTGCGCGACGAGATCCTCAAAAGTGCCGCGCTCGATCAGCTTGGCCTTGGTCTCGGCGAGTTGGTCGCCCTTGCCAACGACCCGTCTGCGGATGTCCGGGCGCGGGTAATCCGCATCGCGCGGGATCGGTACGCCCCGGCGGAAATCTCCTCGAGCGGCCTTTACAAGCGTCTCGCGGTCGAGGATCAGCGGGAATTGTTGGTCGAGCTTGGCGGCATGGCGATCGATTCAGACGGTCCGGCGCGGGTTCTGTCCGCGGCCGACGCCCAATCTCCCGAGGGCGCCCGAATCCTCCTCGATCTGCTGATCGCCGCCAAGGCGAAATTCGACTGGCTGGCACTGAACGGGCTGGCGTCCCGCCGCGACCCGGCGATGGACCTTCAGGTGCTGCGTCTGTTGGGTCAGCCCGAGGGACCGGTCGCATTTGCCTGGCTGGTTCACGCCATCGCTACCCGGCTGGCGCAACCCGGCGTACCCGATTGGGATTTCATCGAAGAATCCTGGCAACCCTTGGCCGACTCGCTCGGCGATATCCCGGAGCCGGTCGTGGTCCCCCTCAGATCCAGCCTGGCGGTCATAATCGGCTATGTGGAGACGATTCCCGAGCCGGACCCGGACACCCAGGCCGACGACCGACGGCACCATTTCGTGGAATTGCGGCGCAAGCTCGGCGCTCTGGCCGGTCGGGAGTAAGCCCCGACACTAGTGTGATGGTTCTGAAGTTCGGCACATTTCATGTGCCGAGATTTGGAAGCTGAATCACACTAGAATCATATAGTTAGTGTCCCTTTGATCCTGTAATTCGCTATGGCGAATTTCAGAATCGGGACACTAGCGCATTATCCGCTGACGCGGCGCCCTGCCGTTAGATCAGAAAACACCCTTAGCTGCCGGGTGACGTTCCGGCACCATCCAGCAACAGGGCAATCGCCTGCCGATCGGCTGCCGGGTCAAGATGACCCTGGCCTTCCATGGCCTCGGCCAACAGGGACTTGTAGTCGGCCTGGGGGATTTCGAGTCCGCCGAATTGGCTCAGATGCTCGGTGGTGAATTGGGTGTCCAGCAGTTTGAAGCCGCCATGGCGTAGCTGGGCCACCAGATGCACCAGCGCGATCTTACTGGCGTTGGTGGTGCGGCTGAACATGCTTTCGCCGAAGAATGCGCGGTTCAGCGACACGCCATAGAGTCCCCCGACAAGCCGGTCATCCTGCCAGCACTCGACGCTGTGGGCGTTGCCCAGATCGAACAAAGCCCCATACAGATCGACGATACGGTCATTGATCCAGGTCGTCGGCCTGTCGCTCGTGGGTGTGGCGCAGGCCTTCATCACCTGGTCGAAGGCAGTGTCATAGCGGACCGTGAAGGTGCCGCGGCGGACCTCGCGCCGGAGCCGTCGGGGTATGTAGAAGCCGTCCAGAGGCAGCACGCCCCGGACCGGTGGGTCGAACCAGTACAGTTCATCGGATTCGGCCGACTTTGCCATCGGGAACAGCCCGTGGGCATAGGCGCGGAGCAACAGGCTGGGCGTGATCTCCATGGCGGATTGCCTGGTTAGCGCGGCGTCATTTGCGGCCCCCATATCCCTGGGTATTGGACAGGCGGGCCGGCCGATCCAGTCTAGCCCTGCCCGTCCAGCAACTCTTCCAGCCAATGGATATCGTAGTCGCCATTGATGAAATCCGGTTGTGATATCAGCGCCTGGTGCAGAGGCAACGTCGTCGATACCCCTTCGATCACAAATTCCTCCAGCGCCCGGCGAAGCCGCATCATGCACTCGTTGCGCGTGGTGCCATGGACCACCAGCTTGGCGATCAGGCTGTCGTAATAGGGCGGGACGCTGTAGCCGGAGTAGAGGGCGCTGTCGACCCGAACGCCCAGACCACCGGGCGCATGGTAGCTGCCAATCCGGCCGGGCGACGGCATGAAGGTCTCGGGATCCTCGGCATTGACCCGGCACTCGATGGCATGGCCGCTGAACCGGATATCGGACTGGCCGTAGCCAAGCGGCGCCCCCGCGGCGACGCGGATCTGCTCGCGCACCAGATCGATGCCGCTGATCATCTCGCTGATCGGATGCTCGACCTGCAGGCGGGTGTTCATCTCGATGAAGTAGAACTCGCCATCCTCGAACAGGAACTCGATGGTGCCGACGCCGCGATAACCGACGCTGCGGGCGGTCTCTGCGGCCTGCGCGCCGATCCGGGCGCGCTGCTCCTCATTGAGGGCCGGGGACGGGGCTTCTTCGATCACTTTCTGATGGCGCCTCTGGATCGAGCAGTCGCGCTCGCCGAAATGCACCACATTGCCATGGGTGTCGGCCAGCAGCTGGATCTCGATATGGCGCGGCCGGGTCAGGTATTTTTCCATATAGACGCTGTCGTCGCCGAAGGCGGCCCGGGATTCGGACCTGGCGAGATTGAACGCGTCGGCCATGCCCTCGCGGTTCTGCGCCACCTTCATGCCGCGGCCGCCGCCGCCGGACGCCGCCTTGACCAGCACCGGGTAGCCGATCTGGTCGCCCAGTTCGATGGCTTGTTCCACCGTGTCGACGGCGCCGTCCGAGCCCGGCACCACGGGCAGGCCGGCCGCAATGACCGCCTGTTTGGCGGCGATCTTGTCGCCCATGATGCGGATGTGTTCGGCGGTCGGGCCGATGAAAACGAAGCCGTGATCCTCGATCATCTCGGCGAATTGCGCATTCTCCGAGAGGAAGCCGATGCCGGGATGGATGGCGTCGGCATTGGTGACCATCGCCGCCGAGATGATCGCCTGGGGGTTCAAATAGCTGTTGGTCGATGATGGCGGGCCGATGCACACACTCTCATCGGCGAGGCGCACCGCCATGGCATCGGCGTCGGCGGTGGAATGCACCACGACAGTGCTGATGCCCATTTCGCGGCAGGCGCGATGGATGCGTAACGCGATCTCGCCGCGGTTGGCGATCAGGACTTTGTCGAACATGTCGGGTGCCTGTCCGGGTGGCGCTTACTGGACGACCATGATGACTTCGCCGAATTCCACCGGCTGGCCATCGGATACCAGAACCTGCTGCACCGTTCCGGCATGCGGGGCGCGGATGGGGTTCATCACCTTCATGGCCTCGATGATCAGGACGGTCTGGCCTTCGGTGATCTGATCGCCGACCTTCACAAAAGCCGGCGCGCCGGGTTCCGGTGCGGTGTAGGCCGTACCGACCATCGGCGACGTTACCGATCCGGCCTGGGCCGCTGCCGGCGCAGCCGCTGCAGGAGCCGGTGCGGCCAAGGCGGCCGGTGCCGGCGCGGCCGCGACGAAGCTGCCGCCTCCGCGGGTCACTCGGATTCGGCGCTCGCCTTCCGAGTATTCAATCTCGGTCAGGCCGGTTTCGTCCAGCAATTCCGCCAGATTGCGGATCATATCGCTGTCGACCTTCATGCCCGCGCCACGTTTCGTTTCTGCCATTGAGCGGTCCGTTAGCTGTTCGCGCCGATAAGACCGGCCATGGCGTCGAGGGCTAGCATGTAGCCCTGGCCGCCGAGGCCGCAAATGATCCCTGTCGCCACCTCCGAAACATAGGAATGGTGCCGGTAGGATTCGCGTTGATAGATATTCGACAGATGCACCTCGATGATCGGAAGCTCGGCCATCCGCAGCGCATCGATGATCGCGATCGAGGTGTGGGAATACCCCCCGGCATTGATGATGATCCCATCGTCGCTGCCGCGCGCCTCCTGGATCCAGGAGATCAGCTCGCCCTCGTTATTGCTCTGACGGAAATCCACGGAGAGACCAAGCAACCCAGCGCGCTCGGCGCAGGCCGCCTCGATATCCCCAAGCGTATCCGCCCCGTAAACCGACGGCTCCCTGACGCCCAGCATGTTCAGGTTGGGTCCGTTGATGATCAGGACCGTCGGCTCATCCGACGGAGGTGCCGTCACAGATCGAATATCCTCGATAGGTGTACCTCGAATCGACCTTATAGCACGGCGCGGTTACTGAGCAATGCGCAGGCAACGCAGGGGCCCGCTCAATCGGCCTCGGCATGGCCGGCGTCGAAGGCCGTGGCGGCGACCTGCAGTCGGGTCAGCGCGTCCAAAAGCCCGTCGCCTTCCTCCTTGGATAGGGTCGACAAGATCTGCGCCTCGCGATCCCGGGCCAGCGGCACGATCCGATCGTGTATGGCGCGGCCTCTTGGCGTCAGCGTCAAGGCCGAGCGGCGGCGGTCGTTGCGATCCACGCCGCGATCCACCAGGCCGCGCGACACTGCCCTGGTGACGGCCCGGCTGACCCGCACCTTGTCCATGGCCGAGCGCTCGCATACCCCATTGGCGGAGATCGGGCCGAACCGGGCGAGTATCGCCAGCAGCCGCCACTCCGCGACGGTCAGGTCGTGCTCGGACTCATAGAGTCTGGCGAGGGCGCGGGTGACCGTGTTGGAGAGGACCGACAGGCGGTAGGGAAAGAACCGCTCGAGGTCGAAATCCTCAACCCCTTCGGCCTGCTTCCCACCATTGACATTGCCCTTCATGCACGATCCTCGCAAGTGGCCCCGTCGCTGGCCCCATCGCTGGCTTCGCCGGTGGCCTTGTGGATGGTTTCATTTGCAACTATAACCGCCTGAAGGCCGTCTGTCACGCCGACGGCGCTCTATGAGGACCGCTCACATGCCTCTGAAACTCGCCTCGTTAAAGGAAGGCGGCCGCGACGGAACGCTGGTCGTGGTCAGCCAGGATCTGACCCACGCCACACGGGTACCGACCATCGCGCCGACGATGCAGGCGGCGATCGAGAATTGGGCCGAGGTCGCCCCCGAGTTGAAATCGATCTACCGGCTGCTCAATCAGGGCCACGGCACCGACATCCTGTCCTTCACCGAATTGCTGGCCATGGGCGCCTGCGCCTCGCCTCTGCCGCGGGCCTTTCAATGGGTCGACGGTTCCGCCTATCTCCATCATGTGGAACTGGTGCGCAAGGCGCGGGGCGCGGAGATGCCGGCCAGCTTCTGGGAGGACCCGCTGATGTATCAGGGCGGCTCCGACCGCTTCATCGGCCCGACCGACCCCATCGAGGCGATCTCTGAGGATCACGGCATCGATTTCGAATCGGAGGTGGCGGTGATCACAGACGATGTGCCGATGGCGGTGTCGCCGGACGTTGCCGCCGATCACATCAAGCTGGTGATGCTGGTAAACGACGTGTCGTTCCGGGGGTTGATTCCGTCGGAGCTGGCGAAAGGCTTCGGCTTCCTGCACGGCAAGCCGGCCACGGCCTTCTCACCGGTCGCGGTAAGCCCGGAGACGCTCGGCCCGGCGTGGCGTGGGGGCAAGGTCCATCTGCCGCTGCTGTCGGTCCTGAACGGCGAGCCCTTTGGCCATCCAGGGGCCGGTATCGACATGGCCTTCAGCTTCCCGCAACTGGTCGCCCATGCCGCCACCACAAGGCATCTGGGGGCCGGCACCATCGTCGGATCGGGCACCGTCTCCAACACGGACGGCTCGGTCGGCTCATCCTGCCTGGCCGAAAAACGCATGATCGAGACCATCGAGGCGGGCAAACCCACCACACCCTTCATGGCCTTCGGCGACCGCATCCGCATCGAAATGCTGGATGGCGGGGGGCAGAATGTGTTCGGCACGATCGACCAGAATGTCGTGCGGTATGAAGGGTCATAGGTCCTAGGCTCACAAACGCGGCGTGAGCGATGGCGCCTCACATTTCCGATTTGGAGGGAATTCCGGACAGGCCGGCTGAAGTTGCAAATGTCGCCGAGTAGCCAGAATCAGGCATCTACAGGTGCCTAGCTGCGTGGATTCTCCCGCTGCACTTGGCTACTCTCCAGTCGAAGGGACCTGCCATGGAGCGCCGGCTCGCGGCCATACTTTCTGCTGATGTTGTTGGCTACTCCCGGCTGATCAGGGCTGACGAGGAAGGCACCCTTGCGGCCTTCAAGGCCCTGCGAAGCGAGCTCATCGATCCCAAGATTGCTGAACACGGCGGACGGATCGTCAAGCTGATGGGGGATGGCATACTCGCGGAATTCGGAAGTGCCGTGGCGGCGGTCCGCGCGGCTTGTGAGATGCAGCAGCATTTGGGGGAGCGGAACGCCGAGCTGCCCGATGGTGGCCGAATCGAGTTTCGCATGGGCATTAATCTGGGCGACGTCGTGATCGACGGCGACGATATTCACGGAGACGGCGTCAATGTGGCATCCCGCCTGGAGAAGCTCTCGGAACCGGGAGGGCTTTGCGTCTCCGGCAAGGTTTATGAGGAGGTCCGCGATCGTACGGACTCCGCGTTCGAAGATTTGGGCGACCAGGATGTCAAGAACATCGACCGACCGGTCCGTGTCTACCGCCTTGAGCTGGGGGCGGTGGCCAAACCGCGCCACGGCGCCCGGCAGCGGCCACGCAGCGCATGGCGCAGGCTGCGCGGCCCCTGGCCGATAGGCCTCGGCATTGCCACGGCCATCGCGTTGGCGATCGCCGTTCTCTCCGTGCAGCCGTCGGATGTGCCCACAACCGGCAGTCCGGTGGTCCCGACGGTCGCCGTCGTTCCCTTCGAAAGCATCGGCAGCGGCCCGAGGCAGGCCGAGCTGGTCGCGGGCCTGATGGAGGATCTGCGCATCACCCTATCGGAGGAAACCGGCCTGCGCGTGATCTCCAGGGAGATCGCGGCGGGGACCGACGTCGCCGGCGACCGGCCCGGTGCACGCGATGCCCTGTACGTTATCGATGGCAGCGTCCGTCAATCCGGCGGCCGCATGCGGATCACGGCGTCGCTGATTTCAGCCGGCTCCGGCGTGCATTTGTGGGGCGGCCGCTACGACCGCGATGCAAGCGACATGCTGACCGTACAGGAAGAGGTGGCGGGCAAGATCGTTGCGAGCCTCGCCGTCAGGCTTTCCGACGAGGAAACCGAGCGTCTGACCGACGTCCAAACTACGTCGGTCCTGTGGGCTGGCCTGGCCGAACTGGGGCGGCTGGCGGAACGCACGCTTTCGTTTTCACTGGGCCTGTTCGGCCGTGAAGCCGATGCACAATCGGTTGCGTTGACCGATGCCGCGACGGCGCCTGCGTCCGACCACGAAGACGATGGGAGATGATGTCATGGTGAAGCCGCAAACATCATTGATGCCGCTTGTTGTCGGCGCGGCGATCCTGCTAGCAAGCTCTACCGGTCTGGCGCAGGACTTTGGTGAAACCGTGGTCAAACACGGTCAGATCGAGGAGAACGTGGTCGCAGGCGGCAGGACGGTCACCGTCGATGGACAGGTGAATGGGGACGTTGTTTCCTTCGGCGAGACCGTCGTCATTGGCGGGCAGATATCGCAGGACATTCTGTCAATCGGCCGCGACGTTGTTGTCGGCGGCACGATCGAAGGCGATGTCCGGATTCTTGGCGTCGCTTTGACGCCCGTCGCGAAGATCGGCGGAGATTTGATGGCCGCCGCAGATACGATCACGGTCCCCGCGGAGACGACGATCGGAGGCAATGCCTGGCTGGCGGGCCGGGAAGCGGACTTGTTCGGGACCGTCGCTGGAGACCTGCGCGCCGCGGCCCGCGATTTTCGCCTTGCGGGCACTGTCGGGGGCGACGTGGAGCTGGTCGGGGAGTCAATTACCGTGGCATCAACGGCGCGCATCTCCGGCGACCTCACCTACCGCAGCATCGACGAAGCCATGATCGAGCCGGGCGCCGAGATCCTGGGGGACATCATCTTCATCAGACACGAGGCCCCGAGGAGAATGGTGGGTGACGTCCTCGCCAGCGTCATCGTATTCGCGTTGAATTTCCTGCTTGGGCTTTTCCTGCTGGGCGCCCTGCAAATCCTGATCCTTCCGCATACGACCACGGGCACGGCGAAGCGACTAGGCCGCAACCCCTGGCTGGCGCTAGGCCTGGGCTGCCTGATCCTGTTTGCCGGTCCGATCGCGATCATCGTGCTGGGGATCAGCATCATCGGAATTCCGATCACGATCGTGCTGGGCGCATTCTATGTTATCGCGCTGTTCACCGGGTTTCTGGTGGCGGCGGGCGCACTCGGGCGCCGGGGTGCACGCCTGATCGGGCGGAGCGCGGATATCTCCTTCTGGACGCGCGTGGCGGCCCTTGCGGCGGGCCTCCTGTTCTTTGCGATCGTCGGGCTCATCCCGTTTATCGGCCCGCTGGCGGTGTTGCTGGCGACGGCGGCCGGCCTTGGCGCGCTCACGCTCCAGCTCCGCAACGCCAAACAGCCAGCGGCGGACTAGGTGCTAGCTCTCTAGCTCGGGCAGGTCACGGTGGAGCTCAATCACCCTGCGGTGGGAAAGGTCGAATGTCGGCATGCTGAGGGAAAGCGGCCAAGCTCTCGTGCGGCGGTGGAGGCGTGCTGATAGCCATATGCGGTCGTTACTCCATCAGCACACCAGTCAGAGAGCATAAGGCAGCTGTTCCTTTTTCAGGAGCGCCCGAACCTCCAGCCGCGGCACAACGTGGCGCCGACGCAGATTCATATGCTCTGCAACATGTGACCGTCATTGACCCCTCCATCATCGCGTTGCCGGGCTTTTGCGCCGGCTTTGACGGGCGCGTATTTCCGGCGGCCAAGTGCTCTTAATGAATGTCAAAACCGCCCAGATCTCCTGATCGGTGAGAACGTCGGTAAATGCCGGCATGTCGCTCTCGTAGCCTTCCGGGGCCAGGGGCGGCTTGACCCCCAGCTCCGTGATGCGAAACAGCTGCTCGTCCGGGTGATGCCAGGTATGGCCGGTCTCGTCGTGCGGCGGTGCCGGCAATCGCCCATCGGGCTTGCGGACCCGCCAGTCCGGCTGGCCTTCAAGCTTTGCGCCATGGCAGCTTGCGCAATGCTGCCGGTAGACCGTCTCGCCGAGCGCGACTTGGCGCGCGTCGTCGGGGTCGGCGCGTCCGGCGGAAGAGGACGGCCAGAACACCCACCCCGCCGCGGCCATTGCGGCGACGGCGGCGGCACCGAGAAGCAAGCCGATGGAAGGCCGCATTTTCGATCCACCCGTCATTCGACCGCGTAGACGTTGGGCCGGCCCTCGCCGACCTCGTAGATCGTGAACGGCTCGGTCTTGACACCGCTCATACCTGGCGAACCCATAGGCATGTTGGGCAGCGTGATGCCCTTGATGTCGGGACGCTCGGTTAGAAGCCTGTTGACCGTACCGACCGGCACATGGCCGCTCACCACATAGTCGTCGATGAAGGCGAGATGGCAGCCCTGGAAGTCGTCCGCGATGCCGGCCGCACGGCTCATGGGGACGAGTTCGTGGGTCGGCTTGACGGTCACCGTGAAGCCGTTGTCGCGCAGATAGTCGGCGTAGCCCTCGCAGCACCCGCATTGCGGGTTCTTGTAGAGGGTGACCTCCTCGGCTTGAGCGTATGATCCGGTAAGCAGGTAGGCTGCCCCGGCGATCGCACCTGCTACAGCCGCGGTCATGATCGTCTTGCGCATGTGGATTCTCCTTGGATTGTACCGTTTGGATCAGGCGACGCGGATGACGCCCATCATCCCGGCGGCCAAGTGTTCGAGGATGTGGCAGTGGAACATCCAGTCGCCGGGATTGTCGGCGACAAGCGCGATCTCGACGCGCTCGCGCGGCGCCATCAGCACCGTGTCCTGCCATTCGCGGTGCTTCGTGGGTTCGCCGTTCCGGGATACCACCCTGAAGGAATGGCCGTGCAGGTGGATCGGATGGTGCCACGCGGTGGCGTTCGTCATGGCGACGACATGGCTGCGATCCCGCTCGAGGGTAAGCATCGGGTCCATGACATGGCCCTCGGCGGCCACGCCGTTGATATACCAGATCTTGCCGGTGTGCATCATGCCCATCATCGAGCCCATGCCACGCATCATGCCGTTGGCGCCGCCGCCGCCCATGCTGCCGCCCATCTGGGCCATGACCATCCCGCCCATCATGCCGCCGTTGAACACGACGTCGTGGCGGACGGCGTCTCCACCAAGGTCCGGCTCCGGCAAAGGATTGGCCGGCAGCGCCATTGGCCAGTCAGACGCGTGGTCCCTGAGCGGCGCGTCGGCATAAGCGAGGTCGACAAGCCGATATTCGAGCCCTTGGTAAAACCGGTCGATCACGGAGACGCGGCTGCCCGCATCGCCCGCCATGTCGAGAATGACATCGGCGCGCATGGCCGGGCCTAGAACGACGAGACCGTTGCCGGGCGAGTGTGGCGCCACGGGCTGGCCGTCGAGCGCGATGACGACCGGTTCAAGGCCTTGGAAGTCGAGGCCGAAGATGCGCGCGTTGGCGGCGTTGATGAGGCGCAGGCGGACGCGTTCGCCTTGCCTGACCGCGAAGGCGTCCGGGACTTGCCCGTTGATGGTGACCGTGTTGCCGACCCTGCCGTTATGGCTCATGTCGTGACTGTTGTCGAAGTCGTCACTGATTGCGGCGGACTCCGTAAGGCGCCAGTCGTCAAGCACCCAAGTCACGTCGCGGTCGACACGGACTGGCTCGGTCTCCTCGACGATGAGCGGGCCATAGAGACCGCGTCCGACTTGCTCGAAGCTGCGCTGATGCGGGTGGTACCAGAAGGTGCCGGCATCGACGGCGTCGAACTCGTAAGTGAAGGACTCCCCGGGCGCGATCGGCATTTGTGTCAGGTGCGGCACGCCGTCCATGGCGTTCGGCACGCGCAGCCCATGCCAGTGCACTGTGGTCTCTTCGTCGAGGCCGTTCTCGACGACGACCAGCAGCCGCTTACCCTGGCGTACGCGAATCTCGGAGCCGGGCACGCTGCCGTTGTAGCACCAAGCGGACGTCTCGCCGTGGGGTTTGGGCACAAGACGGACGCGGCCTGGTGCGGCCCGCAGGCGAACCTCCGCCAATGGCGAGGCACGGGCCGGCACGGATTGCGAGAAAGGAAGTATCGAGCCAGCCGCTACAGCGGCGGTCGATGCCAGGAAGGAGCGACGCGTCAGCGTCGGAATCGGGGAATTGGACATGGCTCACTCATCCTGAAGGTCGTCGTCGATCGCAGGACCCAGCACGCGGACTGCATCATGCAGGACAAAGGCCATGAGCGGCGCGCCTTGCGCCGCACAGGGCACACCGACGCCATCAGTCGGATCGGAATCCGACCGGCGTCAGCTCAGGATGAGAGTTCGGGGAGGGTAGGGATCGGGACGTTCGGTGCGGCCAACAACATCGTATGCACCGTCAGCCACCGCATGCGCCATGACCGGAGGCTGCAGTATCTTATCGGTACTAACCGTCGCCATGAGAGGTGTGACGCAGACGATATCGCAGGTCGTGCCGACATCGTCATCATTGCCGCCGGAGCCGCAGCCCTCGCAACCGGTCATGTCCATGCCGCCAGCACCAGCGAGAGCCATCTTGATGGTCATAGCTGTCGCGCTCGCCGTATGCACAACCGTGCTCGCGGCAAATGCGGCAAGAAGAACGAACGCTATAATGCGGGCAAACGACTTCATTCAAATATACATACCGCCAACATCTATGATTGTCGACTGCATATGCGTCGCAGCCAACAGGTCCATTTTTTTGGCGCATCTGGCGCAGCAGGAAAGCCTCGCCAAGTCCTTGTCGAAGGTCTGCACCGTGAGCTTCGGCTGGCGCGAACCGGTAATTTCAGAACTTGGTGGCATGAGGCACGTTGGTTGAACGGCGGCTTTTTGATCCGCAAGCGGACATTTCAGGTGTCATGCCGAACGGCCCCTGCTGGCCGATCTCTGCCGTTCACCGCGACGGGCCGCTCAGGGTCAATTGGCGAAGTCAGCTTACGATCGGTTCAATTCCGCTCCTTGGGTAGGTCCGAACATTCGCGATTTACGTTGAGGTTGGCCGTTATTGAGTCAACTCCCTAAATCAGGCCGTGATCGCGTAAATCCGACCGTAGTGTCTCCGCATCCGTGAAGCGTAACGCGTTCATGCCGACCGCGATGGCGCCGTCGACATTCTCTTGAACGTCGTCGATGAACAGGCAATCGCCGGCTGCCAGACCATTTTGGCCGAGCAGGAGGCGATAGATTTCCGGCTCCGGTTTCAATGCCTTGATCTCGCCCGACACCACAATGCCGTCGAACCAGCTTAGGAAGTCCCAACGCTGCCGCGTCAAGGCGAAGGTTTCTGCGGCGAAATTGGTGATCGCATAGAGCGGGTGGCCGGCGGATTTGAGTCGGTCGAGGATCGCCACGGTATCGTCCAGGGCCGCCGGGACCATTTCTATCCAGCGGTCGCGGTAGGCGAAGATCATGTCGGCCTGGTCGGGAAACCGGTCCATCAGCTCCGGGATGCCTTCGGCAAAGGTCATGCCGGCATCCAGCCGCCGGTTCCATTCCGGGGTGCAGACGGTGGCCAGGAAGGTTTCCATCGCCGCCTCGTCGTCGAACAGAGTGCGGTAGAGGTAGCGGGGGTTCCAGTCGAGCAGGACGCCGCCGATGTCGAAGACGGGCACGGTCGCGGTTTTGGTCATGGATGGCTCACGGATGGTGTTGGACGCCCGGTGTGTCGTCCGATAGGGATAGTCTCTATTCCAGGATGCCGGCGCAGATGCGGAAAGGATATCGGATTTGAAGCTCTACACCTACTTTCGATCGTCGGCCGCCTATCGGGTGCGGATCGCCCTGGCGCTGAAGGGCGTCGCGTATGACTCCGACTTCGTAAATTTGCGCGACGGCGCACAGCACGCGGCCGAGTACGCGGCGCTGCACCCGCAGCATTTCGTGCCGACGCTGGTCGATGGCCCGCATGTGCTGACCCAGTCATTGGCGCAGATCGAGTATCTCGACGAGACCCACCCGGCGCCGCCGCTGCTGCCGGCGGATCCGGTCGGCCGGGCGCGGGTGCGGGCGCTGGCCCTGGTGATCGCCTGCGAAATCCATCCGCTCAATAATCTGCGGGTGTTGAAGCATCTGGGCTCGGCGCTGGGGCTGTCCCCGGACGGCCAGAATGCGTGGTACCGGCACTGGATCGCCGAGGGGTTGGGGCCGTTGGAGGAGATGTTGGCGACCAGCGGGGCAACCGGCCGGTTCTGCCATGGCGACCAGCCGGGCCTGGCGGATATCTGCCTGGTCCCGCAGATTTACAACGCACAGCGCTACGACTGTCCGTTAGACGATTATCCGACCGTTCGTCGAATTACCGAATCATGCCTGGAATTGCCCGCGTTTTCAGAGTCGGCGCCGGAGCGTCAGCCGGACGCCGAGGGATAACTCTTGATTTATCGTAACTGAGGAGTTACGGATTGTCGTAACATTGGAGTTACGGTTATGGTGGGTATGGCGGATGCGGCCCTGGACGCCTTGGGCGACCCCACGCGGCGGCGAATCCTGGAACTGCTCGGGGACCGGCCCCGATCGATCACCGGCCTGTCCGAAAAGCTGCCGGTGAGCCGACCGGCCGTCTCGAAACATCTGACCCGGCTCCGTGCCGCCGGTCTGGTTGCATGCAGGATCGACGGAACGCGGCACGTCTATGGGCTTGAGGAAAACGGTTTTCAGGCGGTACGGTCGTATCTCGACAGGTTCTGGCCGGATGCCCTGCGGCGCTTCCGGACCGTCGCCGAAAACCTCGCCGATGAAAACGACGCGGCCCCATGAGCGACGATGCGATCGAGTACAGCATCGAGGTGCGGGTCGACCGGGCGCGGGCCTTTCACATCTGGACCGGCCACATCGATCTCTGGTGGCCAAAGCCCGGTCACACACGGAGCGGCGGCATAGAGACAACGATCAGCATGGAACCGGAGGTCGGAGGCCGGTTGTTCGAGCGAACGCCCGATGGCCGCGAATTCCAATGGGGTGAAGTGCAGATCTGGGAGCCGCCGGAGCGCATTGTCCACACCTGGCTGATGGGGACCGACGAGAAGCATCCGACGATAGTCGACGTGACCTTCACGGCGGGCGGATCGGAGGCGACCAATATCGTCGTGCGACAGCAGGCCGGACGGATGGCGAAGCCTGCTTGGCGGTTACGGTGTGGCGGATTCAAACGGGCGTGGGCTGACGTGATCCGCGCCTATTGCAATGCTGTCGAAACGGACGGGAGGATCAGATGAAACGGATCATGGTGCGCTACAAGGTCAAGTCCGATCGTGTCGCAGAGAACGAGGCGTTCATCCGGGCCGTCTTTGACGAGCTGGAACGCACATCTCCTGAAGGGGTTCGCTACGCGTCCTTCAAGCAGGAGGACGGGACGAGCTTCGTACACATCGTATCGATCGAGGCGGAGCAGAACCCTCTGGCCGAGTTGCCTGCTTTCAAGGCCTTCACGGCGGACATCCGGGACCGTTGCGACGAGCCGCCGGTTGCTGTGGAGCTGACGGAAATCGGCTCTTACGAGCTGTTCGGACGCTAAGCCGGGGCCGGCCGTGGCCGGACCTTTGCGTCGGCGATCGTTAGCTCGACCGGGCGCGTTCGATGTAGGATTCGATCTCTTGCAGGCTGCGCGCACCGGGCACGATCTCGTCGCCGATCACGAAGGCCGGCGTGCCGCGGATACCCAGCTGCTGGGCGAGTCGGATATTGGCGTTGATCTCATCGCGGATTTCCGGCGCCTCCATATCCCGGCGCAGCCTGTCCACATCCAGCCCGACCCTGGTCGCGATGTCGAAGATCACCTGATCGGAGAGTTGGCCGCGATTGGCCATCAGCGCGTGATGGTATTCGCTGTAGAGCCCCTGATTGCGGGCCGCCAATGAGGCGCGCGCCGCGACCGTCGATGCCGGGCCGAGGATCGGCAGATCCTTGAAGACGACCCGGACACCCGGATCGTCCTCGGTGATCGCGAAGACGTCGTCCAGAACCCGTTTGCAGAAACCGCATTGATAGTCGAAGAATTCGACCAGCGTCACATCGCCGTTGGGATTTCCCATGATCGGCGATTGTGAGTTGAAGATCTGGTCCCGTTGAGCGACGAGCGTTTCCCGTTGACGCTCCAACTCAGCCATTTCCTCGCGCTGCTGCAGGATGTCCAACGCCTCGGTGATGATCTCGGGGTTTTCCAGGATGTATTCGCGGACGATGGACTCGATGGCGGCCCGGTCGTTGGCCTCGATTGTCGAAGAGTCGGACTGCGCCATGGCACCGCCGGTCATGCTGAGCCCAGCGGCGAGGCCGATCAGGAGGCCTCGGGCCGTCGTCCGGCAGGTCGTGCGGTTCAATACCATCGTGCGTTCCTATTCGTTTTCGGGTCGTATCCGGGGCGCGTCGGCACTTGAAACTGGCGGTCGGTCGCCATGATCGCAAGGAATTGGAGCCATTCCGTCACGACAAGTTGACCATATTGCGGTTGATATCCAATGAACGTCCGGCCCCGCCGCTAGGCACCTCCGGCGGCGCGCTGGACATCCTGGGCGCGCAACCAGCCCACCGAACCCTCCGATAGTGTCTGGAGCGCCCGTTGTGCCTGTTGGCGCGCCGTTTGACGGTCGCCTTTTGCCAGCGCTTCCTCGGCCAGGGCAACGGCTGCCATACCAAGATCTCCGCTTCGGCCATACGCGGTCGCCAAAAGCCGCCAGGCGAGAGGGCTTCCGCCGAACCGGGCCGCCACAGACCGATTCAGGAGCTCAATCGTATCGTCGAGCCCCCCATCCGGCTCCGTGGCCAGCATGGTCTGGGCCAGCGGCACCATCAAGGTCGGCTCGCCAGGAAACAGCCGGTTCGCCTGCTCATAGGACGCGCGGGCGGTCGCCGGTTGGCCGCTCTCCAGCAGCATTTGGCCCTTCAGTTCATGGAGGAACGGGTTGTCTGGCTCTTCGCCGATCATCACGTCGATCAGTGAAAGCGCCGCGTCCAGATTGCCGAGTCGATATTGCCCGATCGTCCGGGCATAGCGCCCCGCCATGCTGTCGTCGTCTGCGTATCTGTAAAGTGCGGCCTGCGGTTCCAGGAACCCGATCAGCTTCGCCTGTACTCGGCTGTACGATTCAATCACAGTGCTGGACATAGGACGGCCGGTGGTCTCTGCCAGGCGGACATGCTGGCGCACAAACTCAATCCGGTCTCGGGTGAGCGGATGGGTGCGTACATATTCAGCCTGCCGGGATCGCGGCAGCAGCTCCTGATCCTCCAATTGCTGGAAGAATGTCAGCATGCCTTCCGACGTGATCCCGACCCGGTCGAGATAGCTAACGCCGGCTTGATCCGCGGCCGCTTCCATGGTTCGGGAATAGGACAGGAAGCTTCGCTCCGCCACGGTCTGACCGCCTGAAATCACCGCGGCCCCGGCGCCGGCGTCACCGGCCGCGACTGCGGCGGCAATGCCCACAAGGGCGGAGATGATGGCGGTGCGCTGGGCGTTTTCAAGTTGTTCCTGACCTCGGGCCAGATGTCCGCCGGCCATATGACCGGTTTCGTGCGCGATCACACCCAGAAGCTGTTCGGGGCCAGTGGTCTGGGTCAGCAATCCGGTTGTAAAGAACATATTCTGACCGCCGGTCACGAATGCATTGGCACCAGGATCGCTGACCAGATAGATCCCGACCGCATTCGGGTCGATCCCGGCCGCCTGGAAAATTGGCTCAGCAAAGCGGCCGATGATATGTTCGATCTCCGCGTCGCGGATAAATGACAATCGGCGTCCTTGAGACGCCGCCGGCGGCGCGGCAAGCGCCGAGATCATGCCGCATAGAAGCAGAATGGACAGAAATTTGCGCAACGACCCCAACCCAATATTGGCTGTTATCCCCAAAAACATCCCGCACTCTAGCTGGAAATTGTGTCGGATCGGTGGATTTCTTGTCGCGGCGTTTCTCGCGGTTGGCTGCACCCAGAAAGCCGGCCGGGACGCCACGATCTTCCGGATAGCCGTCACCAGTGATGAGCCGAGAGCGACGCTGGCCGGCCGCGATGTCCTGGCGCAGGGCGGAAATGCTGCCGATGCGGCGGTGGCCATAGCCATGACCATGGCCGTTACGTTGCCCTCGCGGGCCGGGCTGGGTGGTGGTGGCGCCTGCCTGATCCATGATCCGGAATCCGGGCAGGTCCGGGCTCTGGACTTTCTACCGCGCGGCGCAGCTGGCGCGACGAGCGCCGCCATGCCGGTGATGACGCGCGGGCTTTTCGCTCTGCAGGCGGAATACGGAAATCTGCGCTGGGAGTCGAATGTCATCGGTGCCGAGAACGCCGCCCGGTTCGGTGTGCCGGTATCCCGCGCGCTGGCCAATGATATGCGGGCTGCGGGCGCGCCGTTTGTCGATGCGGGCGGTCTTCCGCTGCGGGAAGGCGATGTGCTTGTGCAGCAGGAGCTTGCCAATCTGATCGGGCGGATTCGGGCCGGCGGGGCCGGGGCCCTCCATGGTGGCGAACTCGCCCGGCGTTATGCGGAGGGCGCGACAGCTGCGGGACTGCCCCTGCCGCTGGACTCCGTGCGGAACGCACTGCCACGCTGGGTCGACCCGGTCGTGACTCCGTTTGGTCGGGACAAGCTCTACTTCTTGCCTGAATCAGCCGCACCGGGCGTTCGGCAGGCGCTCATTTGGCACATCGCTGCCGACTATGTGGACTATCGGGATCTGGCGGCCGGGGAGCGGCTGCACCTGCTGCTGGAGGCGGAGCGCCGCGCCGCGGGAGCGAGCGGAGCGACAGCTGACGAAGCCGGGGTTGAACTGTTGATGGCCGATTATGCGCCGGATCGCGCGATGTCCGGGAGGCGCGGCATCGCCGTGCCCGGGCACAGTGCAAGTCTGGTTGCCCTTTCCAATGACGGCATGGCGGTTGCCTGTAGCCTGACCATGAACGGTATGTTCGGTTCGGGTCGGATCGCGGGAGATACCGGTATAATCGTCGCCCCGGCGCCGGCCTCGGGCGCGCCGCTCCTGGCCGGCCTTACAATGCTGGTGAATGAGCCCAAGATGCAATTCATCTATGGCGCCGGCGCCGATTCGACAGCGGCGCTGATGCTGCCCATGCTGGAGATTCTGTTGGGCGAAGCGGCGATTGATGACGCGCTGGCGGCGACGCGTGCCGAAATCGACGGCACGGACGGCATGGTGACCGTCGAATTGACGGCACCGGATACCACAGTGTCGGCGCTCAGGCAGCGAGGCCAGACCGTGCGTATCGTGCCAAATCTGGGGCGGGCGGCGGTCATCTTCTGTCTCTGGGACAGGGCATCGACCAGTTATTGCTCCAGCGCTGCCGATCCGCGCGGTGCCGGCCTCGCCTTCGCCGTGGAGGGCTGACCGTGGCTCTCCAGGCGTCACGGCGGGGCACCATCCCGCCCTTCATCGTCATGGACGTGATGACCGCCGCCGCCGAGCGTGAGCGGCAGGGTGGCGATGTCCTGCATCTGGAAGTCGGACAGCCGAGCACCGGCGCACCGTCCAAGGTGCTGGCGGCGGCCCGCCAAGCCCTTGACTCTGACGTCCTGGGCTACACGGTCGCGCTTGGGGTTCCGGCGCTCCGGCAGCGGATCGCCGACCACTACCAATCCGCTTATGGCGTGACGGTCCCGGCCGACCGGATCGTCGTCACCACCGGATCGTCCGGCGGGTTTCTGCTATCGTTTCTCAGCGCCTTCGAAGTCGGCGACCGGCTGGCTCTGGCCGCTCCCGGTTACCCCGCCTACCGAAATATCCTGTCGGCGGTCGGCGTCGTTCCCGTGGAATTGCAGACCGAAGCGGAGCATCGGTTTCAGCCGACGCCGGACCTGCTCGACGCGCTGGACAAGCCGGTCGATGGCCTGATCGTGGCGAGCCCTTCAAACCCGACCGGAACGATGCTGTCGCCGGCAGAGTTGGAGGTGCTGTCCGGCTATTGCCAGGAGCGCGGCATTAGGCTGATCTCGGACGAGATCTATCACGGCATTACCTACGGCATCCCGGCGGCGACAGCCGTGCAAACCAGCCCGAGCGCCGTGGTGATCAACAGTTTCTCGAAATATTACTCGATGACCGGCTGGCGGCTTGGCTGGATGGTGGTGCCGGAGGATCTTGCCCGCTCGGTGGAATGTCTTGCGCAGAACCTGTTCATCTCGCCGCCGACCCTGTCGCAGAGCGCCGCCATTGCCGCCTTCGACTGCGCCGACGAACTCGACGCGAATGTAGGTCGATATGCGGCAAATCGTGACCTGTTGCTGGAGGCGCTGCCCAAGGCGGGCCTCGACCGCCTGGCCCCAGCCGATGGGGCATTTTACATCTATGCTGACGTTGCCCATCTGACCGATGACAGCCAGGATTTCTGCCGCCGTATGCTCGCTGAAACCGGCGTAGCCGCGACCCCCGGCATCGATTTCGACCCGACCCGCGGCCACGGCACGATCCGTTTTTCGTTCTCCGGCGCCACCGAGGACATGGCGGCGGCGGCCGAACGGCTCCGCGGCTGGCTGCGCTAGATCGGGATGATTTGAAGTCGACTCGACTTCAAATCTGAATCCCGATCTACTCCAATGTTCTAGAGGACGATTCAGAGATGAGGTCAATTGACCTCATCTCATCGTGCTCTAGTGGTCTAAATCAGACATATGGTACCCATAGGATCGCCTTTCCCGTTTCCTCGGCAGGAAGGCCCGCGCGGGCGATGCAGCGCATCGTCAAGCGTGTCTGACGCCCCGAGGAATCGGGAAAGGCGATCCTGCGGACGGTCTTCCGAGATCCCCGGCGTCCCAGGCGTTGGGGCGCGGTGCTTGTGATGCTTCGGCATCACGCCGCGCCACGAGCGCCGAGCCGGGGAACTCGGAAGACCGTCCTATGGGCACCATATGTCTGATTCAGACCACTAGGAATAACCAACACATGGCCGGCAAGCGCAGCAAGAGCCGGGGCAAGGGCTCCGGCCCCAGCCTCGGCCGCCAGATCCGAAAATGGTTTCTGGGAATTCTCCTGACCATATTCGGGCTGTTAGTCGTCCTGCCGGTTACCTTCATGCTGATCTTCCGGGTCGTACCGCCGCCCTTCACGCCCTTGATGGTGATCCGGTTGATCGAGGGCGAGGGGGTGGAGCGGGCTTGGGCGCCGTTGGAAGAGGTCTCTCCCTATGTGGTGCCCGCGGTCCTGGCGGCGGAGGACAGCCGGTTCTGCCAGCATAGCGGCGTCGACTGGCATGAGTTCCGGCAGGCTCTGTCCGATTGGCTGGGTGAGGGGCGGATGCGCGGGGCCAGCACGGTGAGCATGCAAACCGCCAAGAACGTATTTCTCTGGCCGGGGCGCAGCCTCGTCCGGAAAGGGATGGAGGCCTATCTGACCGCGATGATGGAGTGGCTCTGGCCCAAAAGGCGGATCATCGAAGTCTATCTCAACATCGCGGAATGGGCGCCCGGGGTCTATGGCGTCGAGGCGGCTGCCCGGCATCATTTCGGCAAACCCGCCTACGCACTCACCCGGTATGAGTCTGCGCTATTGGCGGCGGTGCTTCCGAACCCTCGGCGTTGGTCGGCGGGAAGGCCCACCAGCTACATCCGCGGCCGCGCCTCGACAATCCAGGTTCGGTCCCGACTGATCACGCCGTTTCTCGATTGCATTTAGCTCGATTGGCCTATGCTGAATTGGCCCTGAAACAAAACCGGCCCGGACAATATCTATCCGAGCCGGTCTTTGTCAGTCTGACGGTTCGAGAGCTATCCGTCGTACCCTTTCGGGGTGAATCAAGATCCACTAGCCATCAAGGACCCGCCGCCACCAGCCGCGACGCGGCGTGTTGGGAGATTGGTTGACGATCTCCTTCACCGCAGCCTCGGAATCTGAGCCTGGACCGTTGCTTAGGATCGGAGACGGTTCTGTGGCCGCGGCGGCAAGTCCGACGTGCTCCAAATCCGGCTCCGATACCTGAGGCTCGGCAGCCGGCGTGTCGGCCGACACGGTCGGCGCTTCGGGTGTCGGCTCGGCGGCGGCTTCCTTGATTGCTCTTGCAGCCGGTTTGCGACGGGTCCGCCGTTTCGGCTTTTCGGTCACCTCGGCGGCGGTCTCGCCTTCTGGCGCCCCAGCAGCTGCCGCATCGGCCGCCGCTGCATCGCTGTCGGACTTTTTGGTCGATGCACGGCGGCGAGGCGCCCGCTTGCGTTTCGGCTTGACCTCTTCGGCCGCCGGTGCCGCCTCCGCCTCCGGAGGGGCTGGCTCCAGGACAGGCTGATCGACGGTAACATGATCGCCAGCCGCCAGGTCGCTGATCGCCTGATCGCCG
Source organism: Inquilinaceae bacterium (assembly GCA_965237625.1). GTDB lineage: Bacteria > Pseudomonadota > Alphaproteobacteria > DSM-16000 > Inquilinaceae > JABDIP01. The sequence continues at coordinate 115,659 of CBDEGD010000014.1, read as the reverse complement.
ACCGATTGTTCAGTGTCGGAGGTCATGGCTGGTTCGACGGAATCGGACGCCGATGCATCATCGTCCTGCGCGCTGATGCCGTCCGTTTCCGCAACGGCCTCGACCACGGCCTCATCGCCGCCGGACCGACGCCGGCCGCCACGGCGACCGCGGCGCCGTTTCTTGCGCTGCTCGCCATCCGCGACCGGTTCGTCCTGGGCAGCATCCGCGGCCACGGCAGGGGCGTCGTCGCTGGCCGGCTCGCCGCCATCTTCATAGACCGGCGCACCATCCACCGTCACCGGCGCATCGTCGGTGGTCCTCGGCGCATCGTCCCGCCGGCGCCGACCGCGGCGCGAGCGACGTTTGCGCTGAGGCTGCTGCTCCTCACCGTCCGCCGCGATTTCGCCGACCTGTGCGCCGTCGACAGCCTCGGCGTCGGCCAGCGGCCCGTCGTCCTCGTCCTCGACATCGAATTTGATGCGGGTGGCATCGATCGCCGGACGCAGGATTTCTTCCGCCTCGCCGCGGGCCCGCGTGGTCAGCAGCCGGTGATCGGTGCCGATCAGCGTGTCATCACCGCGCATCAATACCCGGAAGCCATAGCGCTGTTCGACATCGACCAGCGCGTCGCGCTTCTCGTTCAGAAGGTACAGGGCTATTTCGGTGGGCACCGTGACCGAAATCTCGGCCGCCCGCTGCCGAATGCCTTCTTCCTCGATGGTCCGCAGGATGTGCAGCGAGGCCGATCCGATCGACCGGACGAGCCCGGTGCCTTCGCAGCGCTCGCAGGTATCGAAATGGGTCTCGACCAAGCTCGGCCGCAGTCTTTGCCGCGACATCTCCAACAGGCCGAAATGACTGATCCTGCCGACTTGGATGCGGGCCCGATCATGACGCAGGGCGTCCTTCAGCTTGCGTTCGACGCCGTTGTTGTGGCGGTCCTGCTCCATGTCGATGAAATCGATCACGATCAGACCGGCCATGTCGCGCAGGCGCAACTGGCGCGCGACCTCTTCCGCCGCCTCCATATTGGTACGGTAGGCGGTCTCCTCGATATTGCGCTCGCGGGTCGAGCGCCCGGAGTTGACATCGATCGCGACCAGCGCCTCGGTCGGGTTGATGACGATGTAGCCGCCGGATTTGAGCTGTACCGTCGGGCTGTGCATCGCATCGATTTGCGTTTCGATCTGGTAGCGCTGAAACAGCGGGATCGCCTCGTCCCGATAGGGCCTTACCTTGCGGGCGTGTGACGGCACCAGCATCCGCATGAAGTCCTTGGCGGTGCGGTAGCCGTCTTCACCGGCCACGTCGATCTCGTCGATATCCTTGGAATACAGATCGCGGATCGCCCGCTTGATCAGATTGGCTTCCTCATGGATCAACGTCGGCGCGGTCGATTTCAGCGTGGTCTCGCGAATCGAATCCCAGAGCCGCAACAGATAGTCCAGATCGCGCCGGATCTCGGTCTTGGTGCGCTCCAAACCGGCGGTGCGCAGGATGACCGCCATGCCTTCCGGCAGGTCGAGCTCGTCCAGGATCGCCTTCATGCGCTTGCGATCCTTGGGGTTGGCGATCTTGCGAGAGATGCCGCCGCCGCGCGGCGTGTTGGGCATCAGCACGCAATACCGACCGGCCAACGACAGGAATGTCGTCAGCGCGGCGCCCTTATTGCCACGCTCCTCCTTGGTGACCTGAACCAGCAGGATCTGCCGGCGCTTGATCACCTCCTGGATTTTGTAACTTCGCCGTATCCGCGCCAGGCGTCGCTCCCGCGCCTCATCGACACCATCGCCGCCGACGGTCTCCACGGATCCGCCATTATCCTGGCTGTCGTCTCCGTTTTCCGGCGTCTCGGCATCGTCGCCGTCCGACCCCGAATCGGCGCGAGCCTCCTCGCCGACATCAGTCTCTTCGTCGGAGTCCTGCAGTTCCCGGGCGGTCAGAAACTCGCCATCGTCGTCGTCCCGCGGATCGCGCAGGATATCGTCGCCGGCGCCATTGCCCGCCGCCGAACCCTCGTCGGATTCGACTTCGGATTGCAGCGACGACTCCCTGTCTTCCGCCGCCAGCAACTGCTGGCGATCGTCGACCGGGATGCGGAAGTAGTCGGGGTGAATTTCGGAGAAAGCCAGGAAGCCGTGCCGGTTGCCGCCATATTCGATGAACGCCGCCTGCAGCGACGGTTCAACCCTGGTGACTTTGGCTAGGTATATATTTCCCTTGAGCTGCTTTCTGCTGGCCGTTTCGAAATCAAATTCTTCAAGACGGTTGCCGTGTACGACGACCACCCGGGTTTCTTCCGGATGAGTCGCGTCGACCAACATCCTCTTTGCCATTCCATTTCCTCATGACATGGGCACCGGCTCGCGCGACTTACGCGCCGATGGCATGCCATTTGTTGAGCGAAGCTCGCAAAGAGCGATCCACATTTCATCACGACCGGCGCTTTGCAGCTGCCTGATCGGCGTGAATTCTGTTCCCTTTGGGCCCAGGCCCGTCAAAGGCCCGAACCGGCTCCGTGTTTAACCGTTTAACCGCATCCTCGTCATAAACTCCCGACATGGCGTCCATAATAGCCGCGCCTGAAGAACGATTGAAGATCCACTCCGCGCAACACGCGGCCCGGCGTCTCAATATAAGCTTCCTGCTTAGCGACCTGCGCGGACCCTTGTGGGGCGAAACACGCTGATCGTACGAAATACGGTTCGTCGCACACTCAACATAGCGACGGCTTCTGCCTTCGACAATGAGAGATTCTCAGGCCGTTTTCGCAACCTCTCATTAACCAAGGGCTAACCGCCCCGTGAGATCGTAAATGACCTTTTGAATTGAAGTCTTTGATTCAGTGTGCAATTACCTGATTCGGTACGATTGAGGTCAACGCGCATGACGACTTGGCTCCGGGCTGGTTTGATGCTGATCCTCGCGGTGCTGTTTGTTTTCGGCGCCGCGCCGATGTCGTGGAATGACGGCACCGTTGCACGTGCGCAGGATACGTCGACCGCCATGGTGCCGAATTGGGCGCCCCCGGAGGCACTGACGAGCCCGGCCCGCGCCGCACCGGAGATCCTGACTGTCCGGCTTGGCGATCACGGGATCAAGACCCGCTTCGTGCTGGAGATGTCAGACGCTGCGGATTACCGGATTTTCGCCTTGGAAGACCCGGACCGCATGGTCATCGATTTCGATGCGGCGTCATGGCGCGCCGGTCCTTCGCAGGCCACCGGCGTCGGTCTGATCACCGGGCATCGGCACGGTGCTCAGGACGGCAACTCGGTTCGGGTCGTTCTCGACCTCGCCGGCCCGGCCCGGGTGATGGAGTCGTTCTATCTGCCGGCCGTCGGCAACCTTCCCTACCGTTTCGTACTCGATCTTGCGCCTGCGGAGATCACCGGCCCTGCTTCTGTGCCGACCCTGACCCCGTCGCCGTCTCCAAGTCCGCAGACGGAGCCAGCAATGGTTTCCGCCGGCTTTGTCGCGCCGCTGCCGCCGCCATTGCCGCCCGAGCGGGCGCGTCGCCATGTGGTGGCAATCGATGCCGGCCATGGCGGCATCGACCCCGGTGCGATCGGCGTCACCGGCCTCCGTGAGAAAGAGCTGACGCTCGATATCGCCCGGCGGCTACGCACGCTGTTGGAGGCCACGGGCCGATACGAGGTGGTGCTGACCCGTGAGCGCGACGAATTTCTGCGGCTTCGCGAGCGGGTGCAGCGCTCCCGGGACGCGCGGGCCGATCTGCTGATCTCGCTGCATGCGGACTCGATCTCCGACGCCTCGTTTCGCGGCGCCTCGGTCTACACGCTGTCCGATGTGGCCAGCGATCGCGAGGCGGAGTTGCTGGCGGCGCGCGAGAACCGGGCCGATGCGCTGGCCGGCGTCGCGCTGGACCCGGTGGACGACATCACCGCGTCGATACTGATCGATTTGGCGCAGCGCCATACCCACAATGAATCGAGCAGCATGGCGCAGAACCTGGTCACCCATCTCGGCGAGGCGACACGGATGGTCAGCCAGCCGAACCGGCAGGCCGGCTTCGCGGTGCTAAAGGCCCCCGACGTGCCGTCGGCGTTGGTAGAACTGGGTTATTTGTCGAACCGGTATGACGAGCAGGTGCTGCGGTCAAGCGATCATCGGGCCGAATTGGCCAGGGCAATCGCGAATGCCATCGAGCGGCATTTCGACTGGCGCGAACACACGCCACGATCCTAGCCGCCAATTCATCGCTTGGCGTTGCTGATCTCGGACTGTATGAGAACCCTGGGCTAGAGCCGGACGCCGCCGCCGGCCTGCCTGAGCGTGTCGCCGGGCCATGTGCCAAGCCTGCGTCAGGCCGCGGGTCAAGCCATGTGAAGGTCACATTCTCCCGTTAATGAATTCCACTTGGGTTTGAGCGCAGAAAGACAGCGCCTTTTTATTCTCGGCAGCGTCAGCGTGCCCACGACGCAGCCGCAATACTGGAATGACAATGCGAATTCTCGGCTGGCTATTCTCATCCCTGGTGATCCTCGTCCTCGCTGGCGGCGTCGCCGGTTACATGGCCCTGCAGCATTTTGGCCGCGATCTGCCGGACTACACGCAGCTCGCGGATTATTCGCCGCCGATCACTACGCGTCTCCATGCCGGCGATGGCCGGCTTATGGCGGAATATGCCGTCGAGAACCGCTTGTTCGTGCCGATCGACGCGATACCGGATCACGTGATCCAGGCCTTCATCTCGGCCGAGGACCAGAATTTCTATCAGCATAGAGGTATCGACTTCGTCGGCATCATTCGGGCGGCGCTGACCAATGTGCGGAACCTCGGTTCGAACCGCCGGCTGGTCGGCGCGTCGACGATCACACAGCAGGTGGCCAAGAATTTCCTGCTCTCCAATGAGGTCTCCTACCAGCGCAAGATCCGCGAGGCGCTGCTGGCGCTGAGGATCGAGCAGGCCTTCTCCAAGGACCAGATTCTCGAGCTTTATCTCAACGAGATCTATCTCGGCCGGAATTCCTATGGCGTTGCCGCATCGGCGTTGAACTATTTCAGCAAGCCGCTGACCGAGCTGACAGTCGCCGAGGCCGCCTACCTCGCAGGCCTGCCTAAAGCGCCGCGCAATTATCATCCGATCCTCCGCCGCGAGGCGGCGATCGCACGGCGCAACTACGTGGTCGACCGCATGGTGGCGGATGGCGTGTTGTCGGAGGTCGCCGCGGTCGAAGCGCGAGCCTCGGATCTGGAAGTCTTCGAGCGGCCAGCCACCGAGTTCATCACCGCCGATTATTTCGCCGAGCAGGTCCGTCGGGACCTTCAGGACATTTACGGCGACGATGCGCTCTACAAGGGCGGCTTGTCGGTGCGCACCAGCGTCGATCCCCGGCTGCAGGAGATCGCGACCCGGTCCCTGCGCGAGGGCTTGATCGCCTATGACCGCCGGCATGGCTGGCGCGGGCCGGTGGCCAAACTGCGCGAGCCGGATGAATGGCAGCAGGGCCTGTCGCAGATCGCTCTGCCGGCCGGCGCCGGCCAATGGCAGATGGCGGCGGTTGTCGCCGTCGGCGCGGAAGAGGCCGAGATCGGCTTCCCCGACGGCAGCCGCGGCACGATCTCCCTGGAGGAGTTGCTGTGGGCCCGTCCGCATGAAGCCGAGCAGGAAGTCGGCCCCGAGCCGACGCGACCCTCCGGAGTGCTTACCCGCGGCGATGTGGTTCTGGTCGAGCCCCTTTTCCTGGATGGCCCCGAGGATCAGGTTGAGGCCGAGGCCTCGCAGGTCGAGCAGTCCCGGCCATACGGGTTGCGTCAGATACCGGACGTTCAAGGTGCGATCGTCGCTCTCGACCCGCATACCGGCCGGGTTCTGGCGATGACCGGCGGATACAGTTTCCAGATGAGCGAGTTCAACCGGGCCACCCAGGCCGCCCGGCAGCCGGGCTCGGCATTCAAGCCTTTCGTCTATCTGGCGGCGCTCGACCGCGGCTATACGCCAAGCACCATCCTGCTGGACTCTCCGGTGGCGATCGATCTCGGTCCGCAGGAGGAAGAGCTCTACAAGCCGGAAAACTATTCCGGGACCTTCCTCGGGCCGGTGCCGTTCCGTATCGGCGTGGAAAAATCGCGCAACATGATGACGGTCCGTCTGCTGCAGGAGATCGGCCTGGAGCCGGTCCGTGATGTCGCCGTGGACTTTCACATCTTCGATGATATGCCGCTCTACTATTCGAGCGCGCTGGGCTCGGTGGAGACGACCGCGCTGCGGCTGACCACGGCCTTCGCCATGCTGGTCAATGGCGGCCGCGAGATCAGCCCGACCTTCATCGACCGCATTCAGGACCGCACCGGGCGCACAATCTTCCGCCAGGATGAGCGGCCCTGCCCGGATTGCCTCAACGTGCCTTGGGCCAGTCAGGCGGCGCCTGAACTGCCCGACGAACGGGCGCAGATCGCCGATCCGGTGACCGTCTATCAGATGGTGGCTCTGCTGGAAGGGGTCGTTCAGCGTGGCACGGGCTGGCGCGCCCGGGCGTTGAACCTGCCGCTGGCCGGTAAGACCGGCACAACCAACGACTCCCTCGACGCCTGGTTCGTCGGCTTCTCGCCGGACCTTGCCGTGGGTGTGTATGTCGGCTTCGACAATCCACGGACCCTGGGCGACAACGAGACGGGATCCAGCGCCGCCGCGCCGATCTTCGTGCAGTTTATGGGCGAGGGGCTGGCCGGCGAAGAAGTCGTGCCGTTCCGGATTCCCCGCGGCGTCCGGATGGTGCAGGTCGACCCGAATGACGGTCTGCCGGTCCGGGCCGGCACCCCCGGCATCTGGCAGCCCTTCCGGCCCGGTTCCGAGCCGGTGCGTACGGCTGGCGGGCGGTTCAATCCCGGGATCGATCAGCCCTCTGCCGGGTCGACGACCAGCGGCTCCACCACCGGGACCGGCGGGCTTTACTAAAGGCCTTCGACAGCCTAAACCGGCGATCGACCGTATCTGATATCTGATCTGTGAGGAGCAGCGCCCATGCGCGCCGAACTGCAGGCGGTGGTGGAGGAGATCGAACGATCCCTGGCCCTGCTGAGGAGGTCTCTTTGACCTTGAGAAGAGCAACGCCCGCCTAGAGGAACTGAACACCCTCGCCGAGGACCCGAACCTTTGGGACGACCCCAATAAGGCCCAGGCGCTGATGCGCGAGCGCACCAGGCTGGACCAGTCGCTATCCGGCTATCGGGCGCTCGACCAGGAATTCCGCGATACCGTCGAGTTGATCGAGATGGGCGAGGCCGAGGACGATCAGGAGATCGTCGACGACGCCGGCAAATCCCTCGACAAACTGCGCGACCGCACCGCCCGGCTGGAGCTGGAGAGCCTGCTGTCCGGCGAGGCCGACGGCAACGATTGCTATCTGGAAGTCAATGCGGGCGCCGGCGGAACCGAGGCCCAGGATTGGGCGCAGATGCTCCTGCGCATGTATCTGCGCTGGGCCGAATCCCACGGTCACAAGGTGAGCTGGTTGGAGGAGAGCAGCGGCGAAGAGGCCGGCATCAAATCGGCGACCATCGAGATCAAGGGCGACAACGCCTATGGCTGGCTGAAAACCGAGGCCGGCGTGCACCGGCTGGTCCGGATCAGCCCATTCGACAGCCAAGCGCGCCGGCACACCAGCTTCGCCTCGGTGTCGGTATCGCCGGTGATCGACGATTCGATCGACGTCACCGTCGAGGACAAGGACCTCAGGGTCGACACCTACCGTGCATCCGGCGCCGGCGGCCAGCACATCAATAAGACCGACAGCGCGGTCCGCCTCACCCACATCCCCACCGGCATCGTCGTGCAGTGCCAAAATGACCGCTCCCAGCACCGCAACCGGGCCCGCGCCATGGACATGCTGCGCGCCCGCCTCTACGAGGCGGAGTTGAAGAAGCGCGAGGAGGCGGCGCAGGCCGAGGCCGAGGCGAAATCCGAGATCGGCTGGGGCCACCAGATCCGCAGCTACGTCCTGCAGCCCTACCAGATGGTCAAGGATCTGCGCACCGGCGTCGAAAAGGGCAATGCCCAGGGCGTGCTGGACGGAGACATCGATGCCTTTCTGGGGGCCGCGTTGGCCGCGAAGGTGAAGGGCGGAGACGAGGCGGCGGACTAGCTCTCTTGCGCCGCAAATAGATCCTCCGGAGGGCCTGGTCCTGAGGCCAATCTGTGCTCCCGTGACGTCAGCGCTCCCCCCTCACCCTCCCGACGCTTCGCGTCGGGTCCCTCCCTCTCCCCAAGGAGAGGGGACTTCGAGGCGACCGTTGGTTTCCCTCTCCTTGGGGAGAGGGAGGGACCCGCGGCGAAGCCGTGGGAGGGTGAGGGGGAGCACCGATCTCACGGACAAAGCGGGCTGTTCATGATTACCGCGCGCGGCGAACCGCAAGTAGCAAATCGTGAACGGCGGCTTCGTCGAACTGCTCCGGTCGCGCGAATCTCAAGCAGCTCTTTCCACAACTCACGCCAGGGAAGCGAGCTTTGAAGGTCGCCAGCACCGTGGACGCCACATAGAGCGCGACGTAGTTTTTCTGGGCCGCCAGATTTGCGAGGCCGGGATAATCCAGCATCCCGTAACGGATCCCTTCCGTCACATCGGGGCAGGCCTTGTGGATCACTGTCCGCAGCGATTCCAAAAGCGGCCGCTGATGCTCCGGGATTTCGGCAAGATACTCCGCGGCAGTGGTGACTTCTCGTTTCATTGATCGACGATATCGCCGTCGAAGCCGGTAAATCCATCCCCAAACCGCCTGCGGTGGGCGAATTTTCCCTCAGCGCTGCCCAACTCGTCATTGCGCGGGGCTATGGCTTCGCAAGCTGGCCCAAGCTGAAGCACAAGATCGAGTCGCTGACCAAGACGCCGCTCGACCTGTTCGTCGACGCGGTGAAGGCCGGCGACGTGAAGCAGGTGCGGCGTCTGGTCGAGTCCGATCCGAAGGTTGCGAAGAATATCAACGCGCCGCTGTTCGATTTCGAGCGCATGGCGGTGCATGCGGCACGCGAGAATCTGCCGATGCTCGACCTGCTGCTGGCCCATGGCGCGGACATCAACGCCAAGAGCGACTGGGAGCATGGCGGGTTCGGCATCCTGGAAGAAGCCCGGCCGGAGGAGGCCGACGCGCTCACAGCCCGGGGCGCCGAGATCGATATCTGCGCCGCCGTCCATCTTGGTCGGCTCAACGTGTTGAAGGCGCTGATCGAGTCCGATCCGGCGCTGGTCAATGCCAAGGGCGGCGACGGCAAACGGCCGCTGCATTATGCGGCGACCCTTGAGATCGCCGAATACCTGCTCGACCAAGGTGCGGAGATCGACGCGCTGGACGACGACCATGAATCCACCCCGGCCCAGTACATGGTGAAGGCCAGGTCCGACATCTGCCGGTTGCTGATCTCCCGCGGCGCGAAGTCCGATCAGCTGATGGCGGTGGCGCTCGGCGACGTCGATCTGGTGCGCCGGCATCTGGCCGACGATCCCGACTCGATCCGAATGGCGGTCAATCAGCACTGGTTCCCGATGATCGACACGGCCAAGAATGGCGGTCACATCTATCAATGGGTGCTGGGATTCTATCAGTCCGCCTTCGAGATCGCCCGGAATTTCGAACACCAGCAGATACTCGAATTGCTGCGGCGGTCGGCTGCTGCGGAGCGTTTGGTGGATGCCCTGCGGTCGGGAGACCTTGCCACCGCCGACGCGTTGCTGGCGGAGCATTCCGGCCTCGTCCGTGACGCAGACGCCAAGGCCCTGCGGGCGGTGTCCGATGCCGGCCGGCATAACGACACAGCGACCATGCGGGCGATGCTGGAGCGCGGTTTCCCGGTGACGGCGATATCCCAGCACGAGGCGATGCCACTGCACTGGGCCGCCTTCCACGGCAATCTTGAGATGATGCGGCTGGTGCTCGACTACGCCCCGCCATTGGATGCGAAGGATCGGGATTTCGGCGGAGATGCCATGGGCTGGGCGCTGCACGGCGCCTTTGTAGCCTGGCAGGGAACTTCGACAAGCCGGCATGCCGAGTGCGTGCAGATGCTGCTCGATGCGGGTGTGGACTGCCCGCAGGATGTCTTCCCGACAGGCCATGACGGAATTGACGGGGTGCTGCGGGCGCATTTCTTTGGCGGCCGAGCCATGCGACGCGGGTGTCGGTGCGCCGAATTCACCTATTGTTGCTGCAGAAGTCGCCGTACTACAGCGATCAAGGAGGTTACGTTGAACGGTTTGAAGAATACATCGATGTCGGGGCCCGTTTCGAGCCGATCGAGAATTTCCGGTTCGCGATAGGCGGTCACATACAAAACCGGGATCCGATGCTGCGCACGGATGCGCTGGGTGGCGGTGATACCGTCGTCTCCGTCCCCGAGATGAATATCCGCAACGACGACGTCGGCCCGAGTTGCGGCTGCTTTGCGTACCGCGTCCTCGCAGGTGGCGGCAATACTGACGGCTTCGAATCCCGACCGCATGAACGCGGCGCTGAGATCAAGCGCCACTAGGGCTTGGTCCTCGACGATCAAGACGCGCCATGGCGCGCCGGCTGGTCGCCGCGTTATCGAATCCGTGGCGCTGGCTCGGTTTGTGTCCCTACCCTTTCTTCCAGGACTACTGAGCCAGGTTTCTTTCGCAATATCGACCATGTCATGGTTCATATCTCTGCAGATAACCATTCGGGTCTCGTTTCTACTCTTGGGTGATTCAAGTAGTAGTCGAACTCGCAATTCTAGATTTTAAGTAATTTTTTCTATGATAATTCGTTGACAGGTTATTTGGCAATACATCATTGTGACAATCTATTGATCGTATACTTAGATACAGATGTTGTTGGACTTGATCTGGTACAAGTCGACGGCATGATGCCGGACTCTATGGTTTCGACAAAGGCCGCCGGGATTGACTGAGACAGCGACGTTGCGCGGCGAACGATTACGTCCCCTATTCGGGTCGATGCCGCTCCACTTGGCCACGGTGGCCGGCGGTTATGCCGCCCTGGCATTGATCGGCATGATCCTGAGCCGAGAGGCCAACGGGATCGCAGTCATATGGCCACCGAACGGATTTCTGGTCGGCCTGCTATTGACCTCGACACGGCGGCATTGGCCCGGCCTGATTGGCGCCGGGTTGGCTGGCAATCTGCTGGCAAACCTGCTGTTCGGCTCGCCGCTGCTGCTGTCGTTCGGGTTGGCGGCGGTCAATCTGATCGAGTTTTTCGCGGCCGCGCTGGCGACCCGACTTCTGTTGGCCTGGAAAGCCGAGGTGGAGCGCACGATGCGGCTGCTGGTCTTTGCCTTGGCGATCGCGCCCTGCGCTGCCCTTATTTCGGGCCTCGGCGCCGCGGTGCTGTTACAGCAGATAGTTGGCGCCGATTATTGGGAAGAACTGTTTCGCTGGTGGGCGGCCGATACGTTCGGGTTGATCCTGATCGCGAATCTGACGGTAAACTGGCCCCGCGCGGCCACGGTTTTCGATGCCGGCCATCGACTGCTCGGTGGCCTGACCATGGTCGCCGCCAGCCTGCTCCTCACCGTGTTGCTGTTCGTTCAAAGTGACCCGGTGGTGCTGATGCTTGTGCCACTAATGCCGTTGATGGCGGCAATCATGTTCGATGAATTCACCACGGCGCTCACCGGGATCACCGTCACCAGCGTTGGCATCATGGCGACCATATGGGGAATGGGGCCGATAGCGTCGGTCGCCGGGCTTTCGATTGTCGACGGTACCGAATATGTGCAGCTTTTCCTCGGGATGACGGTCATTCCCGCCCTGTTGATCGGCTCGGCCGTCGCGGAGCGGGACCGAGCCTCCGAGGCGCTGGTGCGCAAGAGTTCCGAAATCGCCGAGGCCAATTTGGTGCTGTCCGAGACCATTCGCCAGCGCGACGTCCTGCTGGGGGAACTGCAGCATCGGGTCAGGAACAGCCTGCAGATCGTCATCAGCCTTCTCAATCTACGGACCAGCGGCATTGCCGATCCGGCGGCTCGGCAAACGGTGCGCGAGGCGACTCGACGGGTCGAAGCGATGGCGATGGCGCACAAGCTGCTCTACGGATCGGCGAACCCGGACGGTGCGCCTCTGGGCGAATTCATTCCCGAGCTGTGCGAATTGCTGTCGGACGCCTATGCCCTGACGCCGGGCGCAATTGAGGTCCGGACCGTTGTCGGCGGCTCGATCGTGCCGGTGGAAAAGATGGTACCGGTGGTTCTGATACTGAATGAGCTGATTTCAAACGCCTACAAGCATGCATTTCCCGGCGGGCGGGCCGGGGTTGTCTCCGTCTCGTTCCGAGAGGACGCCGGCCCAGAGGGTGAGGCCACCGGTACCGTCGTCGTCAGCGATGACGGTGTCGGACTACCGGCCGATCTGAACATTGAAAGCTGCGGGTCCATGGGGTTCACCATCATGCGTGCCCTGGTCAAGCAGATCGGCGGCACGGTGTCGGTCGAGCGTCGGGACGCCACCATCTTCCGCGTCGAATTCCCGCTGTAGCTGCTGTGGAGACCAGAGATGTCAGATAATGCGCCCACAATTCTGGTGATCGAAGACGACGCTATCATTGCCGCCGATGTCTGCCGTTGCCTCTCTTGCGAGGGATACACCGTTGTCGGACCGGCCGCCGACTGCGTCGGTGCGCTGCTTCTGGCCGCGAAGACGGAGATCGATATGGTGCTCATCGATATCACCCTGAACGGCGCTCTTGACGGGATCACCGCCGCCCGAGAGTTGTGCAACGGCCGGCGGCGGATCATCTTTGTCACCGCGGATTTGGCCAGGGCGGCCACGGAAGCACTGGAAATCGCCGACGGCTTTCTGTCGAAGCCGTTCGTTCGGAAGGACCTTCTGCGCCTCGTAGCGGCGTTGGGGTTGCCTGACGCGGAAGCTCGGTTGCCGGCAGGCCAGCCCGGCCGGACCGTGCCGACCCAAACTCGGTTGGAAGAACCAGTGCCTTGCCGCTTTCAATCCGCCAGTGGCTCGTAGAACGCCGCTGCAAATCCGGCCTTGTCGCGGGAGGCGGTGTTGAACGGGCGCTTCAGGCTGCCCTTGAAATGCCTGCGCACCAGCGCCTGCCAGGTCGGGATCGGTTCTTCGCCGCGCATTGCGCAGACATGCTCGAACCAGCGGCGGCCGACCGCCACATGGCCGATCTCGTCATCGTGGATGATCTGAAGGATGGCGGCGGAGTCGGGATCGCCGGCGGCGTTCAGGCTGGCGATCATCGCCGGAGTGACGTCGAGCCCGCGCGCTTCCAACACCAGGGGCACGATCGCCAACCGCGCCGCCAGATCGCCGGCGGTCTCGGTCGCCGCCTCCCACAGCCCGTCATGGGCCGGCAGGGCGCCATAGGAGGATCCCAGCTCCCCGAGCCGGTCTGAGAGCAGCAGGAAGTGTTTCGCCTCCTCATCGGCGACTGTGACCCACTCGGAGAAAAAGGCGCGGGGTAGAGCGAAAATGTTGCCGACGGCGTCCTCGGCCTCATGGGCAAACCGGGCGATGATGTCCCAGGACAGATCGACCGCGTTGAGCTCGATATGAGCCAGCGCGTGCAGCAAGGCGATGCGGCCGGCCTCGCTGCCGGCCTTGCGCCGCTTGGGCATCTCGCGCGGCGGCCGCAGTTCCGGGCGTTCGGGGCGGGCGGGGCGATCCTGCGGGGTTGAGCTTCCAATCGAATTCAGGAAACCATCCCGCCACGCAGCCGCATGGGCGTGGGATCGCCGCGCCTTATCCACCGCATCGGCTGTCATCAGCACGTCGATGGCGGCTTCGCCAAGGCTATTCGGTGAGCGCGAGGTCATGGCCGCGCTCGATAGCACTCGAAAGCGCCGGCGTCGAATAATTCAAGCTTAAAACGATTTGCGTCTCACGAGTTTTCGTTTGGCCCCCTCACCCTCCCGCTTCGCGGGTCCCTCCCTCTCCCACAAGGGGAGAGGGGTTTAGCGAGGCGCCATGACTATTCCTCTCCCCTCGCGGGAGAGGAAGGGCCCCGCGGCAAGGCCGTGGGAAGGTGAGGGGGCTATGCAAAATTCGTGCGATGCCGAAGGAGGGCATACCATTCAAAGGGCGCCGGCGGTGGCCGCTTGGGGCCAGCCGCCGCCGGAGTCCTCCCTAAACCTGGGCCGGCTGATGCGGCCTTCTTGTTAGGGTCTCCTGGGCGATGGCGAAACGGATTTGCGCGTTGCCCTTGGTGTCGTGGGTGATGCGCTTCCATTGCGCCAGAGCGTCGTCATAGCTCGGATACGGGCCCTGCAGTGTCTGGGTGCCGGTGCAAAGCCGGGTGAAGGCGATGTCGTCATATTCGCCCCCCACGATCCAGAAGTTGGTGACCATTTCTCTTCCCCGATATATGCAGCGGTTAGAATTGCGCGGTTTCGGTCGAATCCGCCATGGCGGTGGTCGAGGATTTGCCGCCGCTGATGGCCAGGGACACGGCATCGAAATAGCCGGTGCCGACCTCGCGCTGGTGCTTGGTGGCGGTGTAGCCGTCGGCCTCGGCGGCGAATTCCGCCTGCTGAAGCTCCGAATAGGCCGCCATCTGGCGTTCCTTGTAGCCCTTGGCCAGGTTGAAGGTGGCCATGTTCAGGCTGTGGAAGCCGGCCAGGGTGACGAACTGGAACTTGTAGCCCATGGCGCCGATCTCGCGCTGGTAGCGGGCGATGGTGTCCTCGTCCAGATTGGCCTTCCAGTTGAAGCTGGGCGAGCAGTTATAAGCCAGCATCTTGCCCGGGAACTCCTTGCGGATGGCTTCCGCGAAGATGCGCGCCTGATCCAGGTTGGGCTTCGAGGTCTCCATCCAGATCAGATCGCAATAGGGCGCGAAGGCCAGCCCACGGGCGATGCAATACTCCATGCGGCCGTCCGGATTGATCGGGTGGAAGCCCTCTTCGGTGCGGGTGGTCCGGTCGATGAACGGATGGTCGCGCTCGTCTATGTCGCTGGTGATCAGCTTGGCGCTTTCCGCGTCGATCCGGCCGACCAGCAGGGTCGGCGCATCCATCACGTCGGCGGCCAGGCGGGCGGCGTTCAGAGTGCGGGTGAAGGTCTTCATCGGCACCAGCACCTTGCCGCCGAGATGGCCGCATTTCTTCTCCGAGGCCAGTTGATCCTCGAAATGCACGCCCGCGGCGCCCGCCTCGATCATTGCCTTCATCAGCTCGAAGGCGTTCAGCGGGCCGCCGAAGCCGGCCTCCGCATCGGCCATGATCGGCGCGAACCAGTGCCGCTTGGCGCCACCTTCCGCATGCTCGATCTGGTCGGCGCGTTGCAGCGCCTGATTGATGCGCTTGACCACGTTCGGCACCGAATTGGCCGGGTACAGGCTCTGGTCGGGGTACATATTGCCGGACATGTTGGCGTCCGCCGCCACCTGCCAGCCGGAGAGGTAGATCGCCTCCAGCCCGGCGCGGACCATCTGGATCGCCTGGTTGCCGGTGGTGGCGCCCAGGGAATTGACGAAATCTCGAGTGTGCAACAGCTCCCACAGCCGGCGCGCGCCGAGCGTCGCCAGGGTGTGCTCGATGCGAACCGATCCGCGCAGGCGGTCGACATCGGATTCGGTGTAGTCGCGCGTGATGCCGTCGAACCGGCGGGCATGCAGATCGTCCAGCCGAGCGGCATCGGTGTAGGCGGTGCGGGCATTGTCCAGCGGTGACATCTGTCCATCTCCCAATCGTGCCGACGCTGTGTCGGCGGTCATATTGCGGTGCAACAGGAGGCGAGCTTGGGGGAGGATCGCGCGGCTGGTCAATCAAATTTGTAAGTAAAATGGCTACTCTGTAATGTTACAGACTATGATATCCTATTTTTTGTAATAATTGTGATGGATGGTCGGAGACGGGATGCCCAAGGGCAAAAAGGCCATGCTGGGCCACAAGATCCGCCGGTTGCGGCGGCAGCGCGAGCTGACCCAGGCGGAGACGGCGGAGCGGCTGGGCATCTCTCCCAGCTATCTGAACCTGCTGGAGAACAACCAGCGGCAGGTCACGGTCGATCTGCTGCTGCGCATCGGCCAGGCCTTCGACGTCGATCTGCAAAGCTTCGCCGAGGATGAAGGCGCACGGCTGGTCGGTGGGCTGGCCGAGGTGTTCGGAGATCCGCTCTTCGCCGATTCCGACGTGAAACGCCAGGACATCGCCGACCTCGCCAACGCCATCCCTTCCGCCGCCCAGGCGGTGATCGCGTTGTACAAGGCTTATCGGGAGACCCGCGACAGCCAGCTGTTGCATGGCGAGCCGGCGGCCGATGGTGGAGACGGATCGCCCGCGCCTGGCGCGCCCGGCACGGCCCTGGACGAGGTGCGCGACTTTTTTCATACCCAGGGTAACTATTTCCCAATGCTGGAAGAGGCGGCGGCGGAAATCTGGCGCCAGGGCGGTCTTGAGCAGGGCGCCTTGCTGCATGGGCTGACCGACTACCTCGACAATGAGCTGACTGTGCGGGTCAAAATCATGCCGGTCGACGTCATGGGCGCGATCCGTCGGCGCTACGACCGGCATGGCCGCCGGGTGCTGCTGTCGGAAATGCTGACGCCTTCGACCAGGGTATTTCAGCTCGCGGTGCAGATCGGCCAGATCCAGTACCGCGCCCTGCTCGACCGGCTGGTCGCCGAGGCCGGTTTCACCAGCGAGGCGGCGGCGCTGCTCGGCCGGGTCGGACTGGCCAATTATCTCGCCGGGGCGATCCTGATGCCCTATGAGCCGTTCTACCGGGCGGCGACGGCCCTGCGCTACGACATCGAGATCCTGATGAACCGGTTCGAGGCCAGTTTCGAGCAAGTCTGCCACCGGCTGACGACTCTGCAGCAGCCGGGCTCCAAGGGAGTGCCGTTCTTCATGATCCGGGTCGACCATGCCGGCAACATCTCCAAGCGCTACAGCGCCAGCCGGCTGCATTTCGCCCGGTTCGGCGGCGCCTGCCCACGCTGGAACGTGCATGACGCCTTCGCCGCGCCGCGCCAGATCCTGCGCCAGGTATCGGAGATGCCTGATGGCGAACGCTATTTCAGCATCGCCCGGACGGTCGCCAAGGAAGGCGGCGGTTTCCGCGATCCGGGACAGACCTTCTCGGTGGCGCTCGGCTGCGAGATCGCCTACGCCGCCCAACTGGTCTATGCAGACGGCATCGAACTGGATCGCGGCGACACCGCGGTGCCGATCGGCCTGCATTGCCGGCTGTGCGAACGCGTCGACTGCAGCCAGCGCGCTTTCCCGCCGATGCAGCATCGGCTGGTGGTGGACGAGAATGTCCGCGGCGCGGCGGCCTATGGGTTCGATGCCGGGTGATCGGGCCAGAGGCTGTCCACGACGCGCAGAGCGGCATGAAGGCGTGGCCCTCTCCCCGAGGCATTGCAGGATCCACGCATCTCAGGGCGGACCTCCGATATCGTCGTTGCGAGGAGCGTAAGCGACGCGGCAATCCAGCCCGGCAGCGGCGGCTGTCCTGGATCGCCGCGCCTTCGGCTCGCGATGACGGCAAGGGTGTACGGATCGGCGCGGTTCCGTCGCCGATGGGTCCTCGGCCGGATGGGTGAAAACCGCGATTTCGGGGAGGGGCTACCCAATGGCTTAGACCTAGACGTTAAGCCCCCGCACGAAGTCCGTCACCGCCTGCCGCGCTTCGAGGGCGGCGATGTGGGCATCGTCGATGGCGATGCGGAGCCCATCGATCTGGTCCTCCTGCTCCGCCATCTTGCCCAGATAGCGCTGGTGCAGGTCGCTGCCGCCGGGGACCGAGCGGAGGTTGTCGCGTAGCCGGCCCTGATCCTCGATCACCGTGTTGAGTTGCCGCGCCAGATTGCGCTCGGCGTTCTCCCGGTCGACGAGCGCCGCTTGATATCCGGCCAAATCGGTCATCGCCTGGCGGACCGCCGGAGAGAGCTCCCGCGATGCCATGAAGACGGCGATCTGATCCTTGGTCATGGAGGCCATCTCGTGACGCTCGTACAGCGGCTGCTCCATCGACACCGAAAGCGCCTTGGACTCGCCGGCCGCCAGCTCGACGCGCAGGCGGTAATGGCTGTCTGTGGTCTCGACCGGCTCGTCGCCGGCGAGACCCTCCGGCGGAATGAGCGTCCAGCCGTGGTACCGCGGATGCTCGATCAACACGGTGCGACTCTCGCGCGCCGCGCCGGTCACGGTGTAGAGGGTGGTCTGGCGCTGGGTCACGGTCACGTCAAGCACACCGTCGACGATCTTGCCGGCGGTGATGGTGCGGGCGTTCCGGGCCTCCTGGTCGATCCGGACCTTCTGGTCGATCGCGTAGCTCAGCAGCCGTTCCTCGCCGGCCGGCAGCGGGCCGAGGCGGGCGTCGCCGACATAGGCCACGGCGCCGGATTGGGCCGAGCGCTCATAGAGGGTCAGCACGCCGGGCGGCAGGCCGCTCTCGCTGCCATTGGTCATGCGGATCGAGGCCAGCGGGTGGGTCGGTCGGTCTGCGGCTGGTAGAGCGACAGGCGCTCCGCAGGCAGGTCGCGGCTGATCACCGGCAGCAGGATGGAATCGCCGTTCTGGACGGTGACCGCGCCGGGGAACCGGAACACCACCTGGGTGGTGGATTCGTCGCTCGACGCCGCCATGACCTGCGCCATCGGAGGAGGTGCGGCGACAATGGATGCCATTCCGTTGCCTACGAGTGCTCTCGAGCGTTCGCCATCGTCGAATCGACCGTCCTGGATCTGCTCTTGCATCGGGCTTCGTTCCATCCTCGACAGGACGCCGGAATCGGCCGGCGGCAGCACGCGGCCGAGGACTTCGACCGGCACCTCGGGGCGATAGACGAAATAGGATTCGTAGAGCGCCTGGCGGAAGGTGACTGGATTGCCGGACGCCACCGTCAACTCGATATCGTTCCAATCCTCGCCGCTCAGATTCTCCAGGACCGCCCAGCCCTGCATGCCGGCGGTATCCGCGGTCTCGGCACCGTCCAGGGTGAGCCGGTAGGAGGTCTTCCACAGCGGCGTCCCGATCACATAGCCGACGCGAATGGTGCGCTGGCCGGTGCCGGAAACCCGCACGTCCAGGGAGCGCCGATCCGGGGTATTGTGCCGGGCGACCGCTTCCAGGGCGGCATTGAGTTGCGATTGCAGGGCGTCGTCGACGAATTGGATGGTGTCGGTGTCTTCAAGAATGATCTGCTGCAGCCCGTCCTCGGTCATCAGGCTGACCCGGTTTTGCTCCAGAACGCCGCCGTCATCCGACGATGCAGCGACCTCGGTGACCACCGAAATGATCCGCCCGGTCATCGTCCTGGCGCCGGCAACCCGGACTTTCGCACCCTGCATGGCGGAGAGCAGCATCACCGGGCTGTTCAGCGCCTCTGGGCCGAAGGGCAGGTCGCGGAATATCTCGCGCAGCGGTTCGCGGCCGGGCAGGCTGATGTCGCCGATGGTGCCCCGATCGTCATAGACGACGACGCTTTTCATCACGTCATCGACCTGATCGAGTCGGACGTCGAGGGTCAGCGCCGCGTCGCCGTCGACCTCGGCCTCGTATTCGAAATAGCCGACGCCGCCAGTCGACAGCAGCACCCGGCGCAGGGTCAGGTCGTCGGCCGCAAGGGCGGGCATCGACAACGACAGCGGCAGCAGGGATGCACCGCCCAGAAGGATGGCGGCCGCCAATGTGCGGCCGCGGGTCAGTTGAGCCATGGTCTCGTTCTCCTCCGGCCTTGAGCGGCCATTATCGCTGTATGCCGATTACGGGTCGCCGAAATGCCACCGTGGCGAAAATAATTGTCGGCAAGGAGAAGATAGAGGGAAATCGCCTCGGGCTATCCCTCCTTCGCCGCCTTCAGCACCTCGTCCACATGGCCGGGGACCTTCACCTTTCGCCAAACGCCCTGGACCAACCCATTCTCGTCGATCAGGAAGGTCGACCGGTCGATGCCCATGTACTTCTTGCCATACATGGATTTCTCCACCCAGGAGCCATAGGCATCGACGATGGCGACAGGCTCGTCGGATGCCAGGGTGAAGTTGAAACCGTATTTGTCGCGGAACTTGTCGAGCTTCTTCACAGGGTCCTTGGAGATCCCGATGATCTCCGCATTGGCGCCGCCGAAATCCGGCAACGCCTCGTTGAATCCGCAAGATTCCGTGGTGCAGCCCGGCGTGTCGGCCTTCGGATAGAAATAGACGATCACCTTGCGCCCCTTCAGGGACGACAATGCCACCTCGCCACCACCGGCGGTGGGCAGGGTGAAATCCGGTGCTGGTTGGCCAACCTCTGCGGTCATCGCGGACGATCCTTGCTGTCGCCTGTTTGGGAACCGACCGCCAAGCGGCGATCATTTCATGGAATGATAGGCTGTCGGCACCCGCATGCAAGGGCGTGGATGGCCGGCGCGGTGGTTCAATTTTTCGCCGGCAGTTCAGCGGCCGGCTCTTCGATTTTCTCGCGAAATACTCCGTGGCAAGCCGCAGCGGTTGCCCGCAGCCGCTCTTTGACACCTTCCATCGACAGTTCGCTTTCCTCGTCCGGAAATGCCGCCCGGCACAGCCCCGACAGCAGTGCTTCCGAGGCTTCTGCCGGGTTGAACGCGCCCTCGACCGTCAGCCTCAGATAGCCCTGAACCCGCTGCCATAGCGACAGGGCGGACAGCAGCTGATCGGCGATTTCCGGCTCCAAGGCGTCCGCCTCGGCGAGTTGCCGCAATGCCGTCGCGGTGTTCGCAGACAGCACGGCGGAATTCGCGGGGGCATGCAGTAACTGCAGATACTGGGCGAGGAATTCGATATCGATCAGTCCGCCGCGCAGGTACTTCGCGTTCCAGACGTCGTCGGTGCCGTGCTCCTTGTCGATGCGCGCCCGCATGTCCGCCACGTCGCGCAGCAGCGTTTCGGTATCCCGCTCATTGCAGAGAACCTTGTTGATTTCGGCGGTCACGGCGTCGTTCAACGCCGGATCGCCATGGATGATCTGGGCGCGGGTCAGCGCCATATGCTCCCACGTCCAGGCACTTTCATCCTGATAGCGGATGAAGGCTTCCAGGCTGGTGGCCAGCGGCCCGGCCCGGCCCGACGGGCGCAGGCGCATATCAACCTCGTAGAGTGAACCTTCGGCGGTCGGTGCGGTAATGGCGCTCAGCAGGCGCTGGATCAGCCGGGCGTAATAGGTGGTCGGCGGAAGCGGTTTGTCGCCATCGGATTGGGTGCCGTCGGCCGGCGCGTCATAGACCATGATCAGGTCGAGATCCGACCGGATCGACAGCTCGCGGCCGCCCAGCTTGCCCATCCCGATGATCGCCAGCGCGCCGCCGTCGAAACCGCCATGGCGGCGGGCGAATTCCTCCTGGACCCGGGGACCAGCGCGGACAGCGCAACCTCCGCCACGTCGCTGAGGAACCGGCCGTAACGCCCGTCCGGATCCCTTTCGCGCAAGATCTGAACGCCGACCCGAAACCGGTTGTCGTTGGTGAACCGCCTGAGGATGTTGAGGACTTCCTCGTAATCCGGCGCCTGGGCCATCATCACCGCCAACTCACCATTGAGCTCGGCGCGGTTCGGCAGGCTGTCCAGGAAACCGGGCATCAAGACACAATCGAATTGTGCCGGGTTGCGGGCGAGATAGTCGGCGAGCCGGGCGGACGTCCCCAGGATCATGGCCATCAGCGGGACCAAATGCGGGTTGCTGTGGAACAGAGCAAACAGCTGGATGCCGGCCGGCAGTCGCTGCAGGAAGGCATCGAAACGATGCAACGTTCCGTCCGGATGATCGGTCCTGGCCAGCGCATCGAGGATGGTCGGGGCGAGTTGCGTCAGCATGCCGCGGGTGCGCTCGCTGCGGGTGGCACGGTATCGGCCATGCAGCCAGCCGCGGACGGTGTCGATTACCGCCTCAGGATCGGCAAAGCCCATATCGGAAAGCGCCGTCACGGTGTCGGGATCGAGATCGGCGCCAACGAACACCATGGAGGCCGATCCCGAGGGTGGCGCCGGCGCATCCTGGAAAAGCGCGTCGTATTGCCGCTCGACCCGCCGCAATGCGGCACCGAGTGCCTTGCGGAATTCCGCCGGACGGGCAAAGCCGAGAAAAACCGCCAGGCTGTCGAGCGGCGCGTCCTGCTCGGGCAGGGTGTGGGTCTGTTGGTCGTCGACCATCTGCAGCCGGTGCTCGATCCGCCTGAGGAAGCGGTAATCGGCGGCCAAGGCGTCTGTCACGGCGGGGTCGGCGCGGCCGGCGTCGGCCAGGACCGCCAGCGTGTCGATGGTGCGCGATCCCCGGAACCGCGGATCGCGGCCGCCGAAGATGAGCTGCTGGGCCTGGGTGAAGAACTCGATCTCGCGGATTCCGCCGCGCCCGAGCTTCAGGTTATGGCCGTTGATTCTGATCACCTCATGCCCGCGGGCATCATGAATCCGCCGCTTTATGCTGTGAATATCCTGGACCGCAGCAAAGTCCCAGTGTTCGTCGCCACACGAAGGGTGAGATCGATTGCAGGAAGTCCCGGCCAGCTTCGATGTCGCCGGCCACTGGCCGGGCCCGGATCATCGCCGCGCGCTCCCAATTCAGGGCCATGCTGCCGTAGTAACCCTCGGCGGCGGAGACCGACACCGCCATCGGCGTCGCGCCCGGGTCGGGGCGCAGCCGCAAATCGGTTCGGAAAACATAGCCGTCGGCGGTGCGCTCTTCCATAATGCGGACAAGTTCGCGGGTCAGCCGGACGAAGGTGCGGGTCATCTCGTCCGGACGGCGGACGCGGACCCTGGCATCGTCGTAGAGGACGATGAGTCAATATCGCTGGAATAGTTGAGCTCACCGGCCCCCAATTTGCCCATGGCAAGAATGATCAGCCCGGAGCCCAGGTCCGGCCGGTCGCCATGCGGAAGGTCGATCAACCCGCGGGCCTCGGCGAGGCGCAGCAAATGGCGCACAGAAACCCTGAGGGCCGCCTCGGCAAGCCAGCTCAGCGCGCCCGTTACTAGGTCGAAGGACCAGAGCCCGGCAATGTCCGACAGGGCGATCAGCAGCGCACAGCGCCTTTTGGCTATCCGCAGCCCAGACATGAGGCGAGCTGTGTCTGATTCCGCGTCGAGTGTCGTATCGATCTCTTCCAGGACGGCCGCCAGGCAGGCATCCGCCCCCTCTTCGATCAGCCGTTTCAGAAATCCGACATCGGCGAGCATGCATTCCGTGAGGTGCGGGCTGTGTCCGAACACCGCTTCCAGCATGGCAAGGCCGTTGGCATCCTCAGTCAGTTGCTGCACGAATCCGCTGATTTCAGCGTCGTCCGCCTGTTCGGCCCGCTCGCGCAGTCGCTCGATACCCAGCCGGGCGCGCTCGGCGTCGACCGGGCGCGGCCAGTTCTCGACGGTCAGCAGCACGACATTCCAACCTTCCGGTGTCGGGGAAGCATGAGCCAGACTCGTCCAACGACCGAGGGCGGTCAAGCGACGCCGGATGGGCGCATTTTACGTGGGCGCGGCGCGCGCATATTCCTACGCTGCTCGAAGATTACCCTTGAGATTTGCGGAGTCCTGGTCGCCGGCTCGGCGATCCTTCTTGGCCTGTTTGCCTGGCGACTATCCAGTGGGCCAATCGAGGCGGATTTCCTCACACCGTATCTGGAATCTGCGATGTCGGACGGCGCGGCCCGGCTGTCGCTGGGCGGGACATTGGTGCGCTGGGACGGCTTCGGACGGCCGCTGACTTTTGTAGCGGTCGATCTCGAATTGGAAGATCCCGACGGTAACACAATCACCACGGTGCCGGAGGTAGAGCTGGCGCTGAGCGTGCGACGGCTGCTGTTGGGCAGCGTCGCTCTCGAACGCATCGATCTGGTGCGGCCAAAGCTGCGCGTGACCCGCACCGAGTCCGGAGAGGTCGTATTCAGCCTGGGTGACCCGGAGCGCGTCACGGATGCGGCGACCGAAAATGTCGATGTCATCCGAACTCTGCTCAGGTCGCTTCGGGCGCCGGCCGAGTCGTCCGATGTCCCGATGGCCTCACTTCGAAAATTGGAGGTGACCGGCGCGGAAATCGTTGTCGAGGACCGGCTTTTGGGCGTGACGTGGAATATCCCGCGGGCCGAGATCGCTCTGGATCGGGCCGAGGACGCGATCCGGGGCGGGATGCTGTTGGATCTTCAGATCGGAGGCCGGTTGGCCGCGCTGTCGGCCGAGCTGGATTATTCCCTGGCGACCGACGAGACGGTGCTTGAGATCGGGCTGGCGAATTTCGTGCCGGCGGAATTGGCCGGCATCGACCCGCTGCTGGAATCCTTGGCGATCGTCGCCATGCCGGTCTTCGGAACCGTCACCGCCGACTTGGGGCCAGGCCTGAGTCCGGACCGCTTGGCATTCGTCCTGCAAGGCGGCGCGGGGCAGTTGCGGCTCGACGATATCTATGACGCTCCGCTACCGGTGGCAGGAGTGGCATTGTCCGGCGTGCTTGATCTGGGCGGTGACCGGATTGTGGTCGACCGGTTCATGGTTGATCTCGGCGGGCCGACCGTTCGGGGATCGGCAACCGTCAAGGACAATGCCGGGCTTCTGGACGTTGAAGCCGAGGGTGCGATCGAGAACCTGCCGATAGATCTGCTCGCCACATACTGGCCGGAGCAGTTGGCGCCAAGCCCGCGGGATTGGGTAACGGAAAACCTTTCCCTTGGCATGGTGCGGTCCGCCAGCGCCACGCTCAGAGCGCGGTTGCCCAGGGACCGGCCCGAAGACATCGACGTCAGCCAAGTAGGCGGAAAGATCGAATTCGACGGCATCCGGGTCAACTACCTCGACGGGCTGCCGGCAGTGGATGATGTCGCCGGCCAGGCGACGTTCGATGCGGAGAGCTTCATCCTGGCTCTGGATGCTGGCCATTTGCGCGATATTTCGATGACCGGAGCCGATATTGCGATCACCGGGTTTGGTCAGCCGATTGAAAACATCGATATCGAGTTGGTTCTGTCCGGGCCGGCGCGCACGGTGCTTGAAATTCTCGACAGTCCCCGGCTCGGCTACACAAGCCAACTCGGATTGGATGCGAGTACGATCAGCGGATCTATTGCCGGCCGGGTGCGGTTCACCTTTCCGCTTTTCGACGACGTGACTTTCGATCAGGTGGCGATCGCCGCCGCCGCCAACCTCGTCGATATTGCTGTTGCCGAACCGTTCTTGGGCAACATAACGGCTATGAATGGCGCGCTCAGCCTCGATGGCCGCGGGATGACGATTGCCGGCGATGCAGCCGTCTCGGAGATTCCGCTCGCCTTCGAATGGGCTGAGAACTTCGTCGACGACCAGGCATATCGTACTCGGCTCGTAGCAAATGGAACCGTCGACAGGGTGGATATCGATCGGCTCGGTTTCGATATCTATGGGCCGTGGTCCGGAGCGTTGGGATTTCAGGCGGTGTACACCGACCTTAACCGTCGCAATGCCACGCTGAAGGCGGATCTGGACCTGGTCGGGGCCGCCATTCGTCTCGATGAGATCGGCTGGGACAAGCAGGTGGGTGAGCCTGGCGCCGCCATGCTCGAGATCGCCCTGACCGACGATCGCATGGTCGCCATGCCGTCCTTCGCGATCGACGGCGACGGCCTGGCGGTGCAGGGAAGCGCATCGTTCGGGTCGGAAGGCGACGGCATCAGTGAAATTCTGCTGACCCAGTTCCGCTATGGCGAAACCGATCTTACGGCGGAGCTGACGCAGCTTCCCGCCGGCGGCTATGCGGTCAATGCCCAGGGTCCCAGGCTGGATGCGCGTCCGCTGTTGGAGAATGCGCTGTCGGCGGCAACCGAGGAGACGGTGTCCCTGGAAGAGCCGCCGGCGGCACCTCTGGACGAAGCTCTTGCCGACGACCCGGCCGGGGACGAAGACGTGACCCCATTGCAGGTCACCGTGTCGTTCGACGAGGTCATCGCCGGGGATGGCGGCAAACTTTATGGCGTTACGGGGTTTGCGGCGCGCGACGGGGAAGGCTGGAACGAATTCGATCTGGTCGCCCGGACCGATACCGGTGGGCAGGTGCAGTCGCGCTACGAGCCAATCCGCCCGGCCGGGCATCAATTCAGCCTCACGGCCGAAGATGCCGGCGCGGCCCTTCGGGCTCTGGATTTCACCGAAAACATTCTCGGCGGCCGGTTGAGCGTCACCGGCGTTCAAACGGGACGCGGAGGTCCCTTGGAGGGCAGCGTCGACCTGCAGGACTATCGTGCAGTTAACATGCCGGCATTGGGCCGATTGCTGGCCGCTCTGTCGCTGGGCGGGCTCCAGAATGTGCTGTCGACCGAGGGGCTGACCTTCCAGAAGCTCACCGGTGAGTACGGTTTCGCCGATGACCTGCTGTCTGTGCGCAATACTCGCACGGCTGGCGGCGCGTTGGGGCTGACCATGAACGGTGAGTTCGATTTGGAGGCGGGGCAGATGAATATGCAAGGCACCATCGTGCCGATCTATGGCGTGAACCAGCTGATCGGCTCCATTCCGATCCTCGGTGACCTGCTGACCGGCGGTTCGGGGCAAGGCATCTTTGCCTTCGCCTATTCGGCGCAAGGCTCGATCAAGGAACCGGAGGTCGCCGTCAATCCGCTATCGGTCCTGGCGCCGGGCTTCCTGAGAAACCTGTTCTTTCAGGATAGCGGGCTGGGCCAGTCCGGTGTGGAACAGCCGGACCGTCGGCCGCACTTGAGTGATGAAAGGTGATCTGGATTCTCCCCGGCACTTCGCTGCGGTCCGGCGGGTCCCGGTAAACTGAATAGGATCAGGCCGCGCGCACCAGGGCGTGCCGCTTCTTGCCGGCCGACAGCTTGATAACGCCATCCGGATTGACGTCGCCGAGGCCGATCACGCGCTCCGCGTCGTCGAGCCGAACATCGTTGAGGCGGGCGCCGCCGCCGGCGATCAGCCGCCGCGCCTCGCCATTCGAGGACGCCAGCCCGGCCATCGGGAACAGCCGGAACGCGACGATGCCGGCCTGCAAATCGGTGCGCGGTACATCGATCGTCGGCAGACCCTCAGCAGCCTTGCCGGCCTCGAAAGTTTCGCGGGCGGTCTCCGCGGCCTGCTCCGCGGCGGCATCGCCATGGCAGAGCCGGGTCGCCTCGGTGGCCAGGATCTTCTTGGCGTCGTTGATGTCCGCGCCCTGCAACGCCTCCAAACGGGCGATCTCGTCCAGAGGCATGTCGGTGAACAGTTTCAGAAAGCGCCCGACATCGGCATCCTCGGTGTTCCGCCAGAATTGCCAATATTCGTATGGGCTCAGCCGGTGCGGCCGCAGCCAGACCGCGCCGCCGACCGACTTGCCCATCTTCTCGCCGGACGCGGTGGCGATCAGCGGCGTGGTCAGGCCGAACACCTCATTGCCGGCGATCCGCCGCGCCAGATCGATGCCGTTGACGATGTTGCCCCATTGGTCCGACCCGCCGATCTGCAGCCGGCAGTCATGGCGCCGATTCAGCTCCAGAAAATCATAGGCCTGGAGGATCATGTAGTTGAATTCCAGGAAGGTCAGCGGCTGCTCGCGATCCAGCCGCAGCTTGACGGAGTCGAAGCCGAGCATGCGGTTGATGGTGAAATGCCGGCCGACATCCCGCAGGAACGGCACATACTCGAGCGCGTCCAGCCAGTCGGCATTGTTCACCATCACCGCATCGGTCGGCCCGTCGCCAAAGGACAGGAATTTGGCAAAGCTCTGTTTGATGCCTTCGATGTTGCGCTCGATCGCCTCTGCGTCCAGCAGCGGCCGCGCCTCGTCCTTGAATGACGGATCGCCGATCTTGGTGGTGCCGCCGCCCATTAGGACGATCGGCCGACCGCCAGTCTTCTGGAGCCAGCGCAGCGTCATGATCTGTAGCAGCGATCCGACATGAAGACTATCGGCGGTCGCGTCGAAGCCGATATAGGCAGAGACGGCTCCCCTATCGACGAGCGCGTCCAGCCCCGCCAGATCGGTACATTGATGAATGAAGCCGCGCTCTTGAAGGATGCGCAGGAAGTCGGAACGGAGCGTGGTCATGGTCGTCACGGTCGGGAAAGGGGCGCGGGATGTACCATATTCGGCGGAGGGCGGCAACGCGGCGCCGGTCTGGGCTCTATCCCAGTTTGACGACGAATGTGCCGGAGCGGCCACGTACAGCCGGTCGGATCGACCGCAGCGAAGGGCGGTTTCGGACTGGAAAACGGATATTCGCGGGTCCGCAATAGGCAGCGCTTATCGGCGCGCAACATATCGATATTTCCCGACAGCGTCACCGGCCGCTAGAATGTCGTCAACTGCGGTCGGGTGATGCGATTGCAGTTCCGCGTCAACTCCGCATCGGTGCGCGTCATTGCGCTGGAGAATATGGAAGCCAGAGGCTATGGCGACTTGGTGCCTATCTTCGATGTCGATGCCAAGACGGAAGGCTCATAATGACAAGCAAGCTTGAACGCGCCGTGCTCGCCGGCGGCTGTTTCTGGGGAATGCAGGACCTGATCCGCAAGCTGCCCGGGGTCGTCAACACACGCGTCGGATATACCGGCGGCGATGTGCCGAATGCGACCTATCGCAACCATGGAACTCACGCCGAGGGCATGGAGATCGAGTTCGATCCGCAACGCATCAGCTATCGCGATCTTCTGGAGTTCTTCTTCCAGATTCACGATCCGACCACGCTCGACCGCCAGGGCAATGATACGGGCGCGTCATACCGCTCGGAGATCTTCTATGTATCCGACGCGCAGCGTGACGAGGCGCAGCGGACGATCGAGGATGTCGACGCCTCCGGCTTGTGGCCCGGCCGCGTCGTGACGACGGTCTCGCCCGTCGCCGATTTCTGGGAGGCTGAGCCGGAGCACCAGGATTACCTCGAGCGGACACCCTACGGATATACCTGCCACTTCCCCCGTCCGGGCTGGAAACTGCCACGGCGTGACGGCGAAGCCGCCTGATATCGCACCGCGGAACCTCATCGCCCGGACAAGGGGCGATGACGAAATACCAACTGAACGATGCCCTCATGAGCATCGGTCTTTCGTGAGGGTCTTGTTCAGTCGACGGGTTCTATCGCCGTCTCCGGGGCATATCCGAGCACAAAATCGATGACTTTCTGCGCCGGCATCTCGCAGGGCTTGAGCAGGCGATCGCCCGAGTTCAGGAAGTACAGGTTGAAGCTGACATAATCGTTCCCGCCCAATTCCTCAGCGTAAAGCTTGCGTCTCTTGCCATCCGCCGATACGGAGAATGCCGCAGCGTAGCGGCGGTCATTGTAGTGCCCCTCGCTGTTGCCGAGGGGAAACTCCGTCAAGCGTTCGAAAAACTGTTCCATTGTGACCTATCGACCGGTGCTCCCGATTCACGGGATGACTACTGCGTTTCGCTTCGTTGGCCGTTATTGCGAGCCACATTTTTCACGAAAACCCTGAACCGTGTCGCGATAATAGGCCGCCGCTACAGCGTGGCCCTCGATGCCGGGCAGCGAACGCGTAAGGAAGGTCGTCTGGTGAATGGAACCGGAATCATCTGCGTGATCGCGATAGATGGTGACGGAGAGGTAAGCGACTCCTTTCTGTTCCCAATCGTAGCCGACAACCAGGCCCGCTGAATCCATCTTGTTTGGGAATCTTGATCCGGTGTAGGGGCCATAAAGGCCAACGAGCCCATCGCGCAGAGACGTGAACCGGGATGGGTCGAATTCAATCACCTCATCGCGTTTGATCGTCGAGATCACGTGCCCGAAATACTTCTGGTCAAACGTTACATAAATTGCCGCATTGCCCGGTCGGATAACGGCGTCGAGCCGGGTCAGTGAATCGATCCTGACTTCCTGGCCATGGCAATAACGTGCTGCTGTCTTCTCGGTAACCTCAGCCTCTGGATACAGCCGACGAAAATCATCGAACGGCATCGACAAGTTCAGGCCACCGATATCGAAACCGATTACACCTGGGTCCGCCTTCGCGGCATGGCCTTCCAGCATTGCAAAACCCAAGACCGCCAGGAAGACGATGTGGGTTCGTGTCAGCCGTTCCATGCAGAAAAACCCTATTGCAGCCACGGCTACTGCCGAGGCCAGCGTCGCCGTAAAAGAGAAATTCATCATTGCCCGCGTTCAGAGTGATACGTGCATTCGCTTGCAGGCCAAGCCCTGCGGAGCGCCATGTACGCTCTG
This sequence comes from Inquilinaceae bacterium, assembly GCA_965237625.1. Lineage (GTDB taxonomy): Bacteria > Pseudomonadota > Alphaproteobacteria > DSM-16000 > Inquilinaceae > JABDIP01. The sequence continues at coordinate 85,618 of CBDEGD010000014.1, read as the reverse complement.
GGACGAGCCCCGACCCGAGGGTCATGGCCTTCGCCTGTGGCGATCATGAGCCCTAATATTCCGGATGAGGGCTAATTCAGCAGTGCTGGGTACCCTTGCAGGTAGATCCAATCGTCATTTCTCACCGGCTCGTGACAGGCGATGCATTCGGCCTCGTAGTCTTCTGTCACCGTTTGGTCTGGATCATCGGCGTTGAAGAGCGCCCAACCCCATCCGTCGCCCCACAGTCCGCTTTCTTTGAAGCGGTCCTGGCTGTCCTTGATCATGACGAACCATCCGATTGCTTCCCCAGTCCAACTGACATGACCGGTCGTCAAATCTCCGGATTCGGTCTCGAACAGTTCTTTGACGAGCACGGCCCCGTCGGGGAAGGTTCCCGTCCGGCGAAAGGCCTCGATGGTTTCCGGCTGCGTATAGACAATATGGAACCCGGCGGCTTCGTTTTCGCCGGCGACGGCCCATGTCCCGAGATAGGCCCAACTACGGTAATCCTGTGGAACGCTGATCCGGCCCTGGCCGTCGACGTAGGGAGAGAAGTCATTCGCGGTCTGGCTGAGCGCGTTTCGCGGCCCGAGCAAAGTTAAGGCGACAGCCAGCGATATGAAGATGCGTCTCATGTTTCACCTCGAAACTAGGCTTTCGCCGGGAACGGCGCTCTGCGGCCCACCCCCGGCGCTTTGCCTGGGAATGTCCAATTACTGCGGGTTTGCCGCCCTCAGGACCGGGTAGAACTGGGTGAAAACGAAGTCGTCGGCTGCCGACACCTCATGGCAGGCATTGCAGGCTTCGGCAGGCTGCTGTTGGGCCGTCGCATTGTAAGGCTCGGGTTGATGCCCGAACGTGTAGTAGGCCCAATTTCCAGGTTCGTTGGGATAGAGCCCCTTGCTCTTGATGGTGACCTCGAACCCGGAATATTCGCCCATGAAGTACCCGGTGCCGCTGACTTCGTTGGTCGAGCCGTCTTCGTTGGCCCCGTCCGGTGCGCGAACATAGGTAAGTTCCTTGACCAGGACCGTTCCGTCTCTGAATTCCCCCGTGTCCTTCCAATGCGCCCAACTCACCGGATCGATATAGACCATGTGATGTTCTGGAAACGGCGCTTCCCCAAAGTTCAACGCGTTGGGTGTTACCAATGAACCGACATAGGGCCATTCCCGCCAAATGTGCCCCTCGGGCAGCATCAGCTGCTTGTCGTCGGTGAACTCGGGAACATAGGCCTGATCCTGGGCCAGCGCCGGCGCGGACGCCGTTCCAAGGCTTAGGATCACAACGGCCGCTATTGTCGCAAAGCGACTTGAGCGATGGGGCTTCACGTCAAGACTGTTCTTCATGGTTCTACTCTCCCTAATCGTCGATCGGCGAATTGCTGCCGATCCGTGGCGGCTGGAACGACCATGCTTTGGTAGGCGCGGCTGCGTTCCGTTTACTCTTCGGACTCGAAAAGATGCAGATACTCGCCATAACCCTGCGCCTCGAGGTCGCCGCGAGGGACGAACCGGAGAGCGGCGGAGTTGATGCAGTACCGCAGGCCGGTTGGACGCGGTCCATCCGTAAACAGGTGACCGAGATGCGAGTCGGCATCACATGAGCGCACTTCGGTCCGGATCATGCCGTGATTCCGGTCGATGACTTCGTTGATGTACTCAGGAGCCAGTGGCTGAAAGAAGCTCGGCCATCCACTGCCCGAGTCATACTTGTGGACCGAGGCGAACAATGCTTCGCCACTCACCACGTCGACATAGATTCCTTGTTCCTTGTGATCCCAGAACTCGTTTTCGAATGCACGTTCGGTTGCATCATTCTGGGTAACTTCGAATTGGACGGGCGTCAGGCTGGCCAGCCGATCGGGCATTCTGTTTCTGTTGGCTTCATTCATCGGCATTCCTCGACATCAGTGTTGCACTCGGCTCATCCGATGCACTAGAGGAAATTAGGCGACTGGCGCCGGGGCGGGAAATATCGATTTGCTGCGCGCCGATAAGCGCTGCTTATGGATGGCGCAAGCGTCTTAGTCGCGGGCCCCGGAATTAGGTACCTTCGCTCGAAGACTGCTCGCTATCAGGCCAGTCGTGGTTTCTTGCCTGCTCAATAAGCAAGCCCAGGGCCGGCGCGGGACTGGCCCGCTCGACGACGGCGAGCCCAACCATCCGCGATATTGCTGGATCGGTGAGCGGTCGATGGTCGAGTTCCGGACGCAAGAGCGAAAACCGCGGAATTATACTGACTCCCATTCCGTCGCGGACCAGGCTTTGAATCCAGTCTTCGCGCTGACTGCGGAACGCAACGTTGAGTTCGAGCATTTGCTCTTTGAATGACTCGAAGAACTCGTGCCGGAACTCGCAATGCAACCGGTCAATGTACCGGTGCTTTGCTATCTCGCGGAGCGGAACCACTTCCATCTCCGAGAATTCATGGCCTGCGGGGAACGCGATGACCATCGCCTCCTCAAACAGATCGACGTAGTGCAGTTGAGGATGCGGCAGACCGTGGCGTGCGCAAAATACACCGTCGAGCGCACCACTAAGCAGCAGATCCGGGATCGATTCCGGTGTCACGTCGTGCAGCACGATCGACACCATCGGGTGCTGCATCTGAAACGCGTCCAGCATTCCGCCAAGAACCCGCGGACCGATCGTGCACATGACACCGATGTTCAGCTCAGCGATCTCGCCCGCGGTCACGGCCTTCGCGGTCGTCCGGACGAGATGGCGCGTGCGGTCGATCTGCTCGAAATGTCCGCGTAATGACTTTCCCAGCTCGGTGAGCTCGGTATGCCGGCCGTCACGGTGGATCAGCTCACCGGCGAGCTCCGTCTCCAAGCGCTTGATCGCCTGGGTCAGCGCCGGCTGAGAGACGTAACACTGCTCGGCCGCCCGCGTGAAATTGAGCGTATCGGCGAGTGCCAGGAAGTAGCGTACCTGATTGAAGTCCATGATCAGCCCATCGTCGTCTTTTTCTGGTGCGCCTCGCAACGCCGCTGATTGTCCGGTGCCTCGACCTGCCGTTTGAAGTCGTCGCAGCCTACCACTTAGGGGTTGCCGTGTGGCGCGCAGGGTCAGCATTCCCGGAATTGCTCCGGACCGATGCGAAACTGGCCCTGTGAGTGCGATTGTCGGTGAGGCGCCAGGCCGGAGACTGAGCCCCAATATTAGCCAGCGCGCCATCGTGCTCGCGCCCAGGCGGCAAGAGCCCCAAGACGCTGCAACTGCTTGATGAGATACTTGAAGGCCAAGAGCGCGGCGCCTTCGCCGGCGGGGATGACCACCAATTTATTGCGATGGTCGATCACATCACTGGCGGTGAAGACGCTCCGGACGCCGGTATCGCTGTGGGAATAAACTGCCTAACTGATCGCTGCCGCCGGACGGCCGCTCTACGATCCGAATGCGGCCGTTCGGTCAAGAGGTCAAGAAGGACCGAGTTGAGTCGATTGCCGACTTTCGGTTACAAAACCGAGACACCAATCCCGCCCGCCACGGGCGACGCCCGGCCTACCGCGCCGCCACCGGCGCCGCCGGGGCCAGCGCTGCGTTGAGATAGCTGTCGATATGGCCGACCAGCTCGGTCATCCGGCCGTGGAAATAGTGGTTCGCGCCGGGGATCACCCGATGGTCGACGGTGATGTGCCGCTGCTGGGACAGCTTGGTGACCAGTTTGGTGACGGAATCCGGCGGCACCACGTCGTCCCGGTCGCCATTGACGATCAGCCCGGAGGACGGGCAGGGCGCCAGGAAGCTGAAATCGTACATGTTGGCCGGCGGCGCGATGGACAGGAAGCCGTCGATCTCCGGCCGGCGCATCAGCAATTGCATGCCGATCCAGGCCCCGAACGAGAAGCCGCCGACCCAGCAGGCCGAGGCGTTCGGGTTGTTGGCCTGCAGCCAATCGAGCGCGGCGGCTGCGTCCGACAGCTCGCCCTCGCCGCGATCGAAACTGCCCTGGCTGCGGCCGACGCCGCGGAAGTTGAAGCGCAGCGCCGCGTACCCCCGGCGCGCGAAGGCCTGGTACAGGGCGTAGACGATCTTGTTGTTCATCGTCCCGCCATGCTCCGGATGCGGGTGCAGCAGCAGCGCGATGGGGGCGTTGGGTGTCTTGACGATCTGGTAGCGGCCTTCCAGCCGGCCTTCGGGGCCGTTGAAGATCACCTCGGGCATTTTTCGATCCGATCCTGTTGTTGCGCCCCTTGTTTCGGGCGATTGTTAGTCCGACTAATTTACTAGGTTAAATTGCGGCGACACAATCAATCCAGCTATTCAATCAGCGATCATTTCTTGACCAAATTGGTCGGGCTCCCTATATGTTTTTCTGGACGCTCAGCCATCGTCCTGGGTGATTGGCCGGATATCCAAGTGCTCGTCGCCGTGCCGCAGGTTCATTCAGAATGGTCTTATATATCATGGGGATAGACCATATGTTCAAGCGTCTTGCCGAAGACATCGATAGCGCCATGCAACGCGATCCGGCAGCGCGGTCGCGTATTGCCGTGGTGCTGTTGTATCCGGGCTTTCACGCTCTTCTCGGTTATCGGGCCAGCCATTGGGCCTGGGGCAAGGGTTGGCGAACCCTCGCCGTGTACATATCCTATCTTGCGAGGATCGTCACCGGAATCGAGATTCATCCGGGTGCTAAAATTGGCCGCCGGTTCTTCATCGACCATGGAACCGGCGTGGTCATCGGCGAGACTTCGTGGATCGGCGATGACGTGACTTTGTATCAGGGCGTGACCCTTGGCGGTGTCTCGCCATCGGTCGATTCCCACAGCCAGCGCGACCAGAAGCGACACCCGACATTGTGCGACCACGCCATTGTCGGCTCCGGCGCGCAGGTTCTGGGCCCGATTACGGTGGGCGCGGGCGCCAGGGTCGGCGCGAATGCGGTGGTCACCAAGGACGTGCCCGAATGCGCGACCGTGGTCGGCATTCCCGGACGCGTGGTGTCGAAGGCCAAGGATGTGGTCGACGATCAATTCTCGCCCTATGGCACACCGCTCGGGGATTTGCCGGACCCGGTGGCGAGCGCCATACGCGGGCTGATCGACGAGGTCACGACCCTGCGGCGGCGCATCGAGGATTTGGAGACCGATTTGCAGCCATTGGCCACTCTGGACGGCGACGCGGAGTCGGCCGAGCCCGTTGAGTTGGGTGAGACGGACGGACGGCGCGGAGACTGCTGAACGCCCTGGCACGGGATGAGGTGCGGAAAGGATGGACGATTGTGAGACTCAGCACGAAAGGCCGATACGCGGTCATGGCGATGGTGGACCTGGCGCGGCAAAGCACCGGACGGCCGATCGCCCTGGCGGAAATCGCCGAGCGCCAGGAGATTTCCCTGTCCTATCTTGAGCAGCTTTTCGCCAAGCTGCGCCGGGCCGGGCTGGTCGGCAGCGTGCGCGGACCCGGCGGCGGCTATACGTTGGCGCGGCCGTCCGACGAAACACGGGTCTCCGACATCATCCTGGCGGTTGACGAGCCGATCCGGGCGACCCGCTGCCCGCCCAGTTCGGCTGCCGGCTGCAAGAGCGATAAGAGCCGCTGCCTGACCCATGACCTATGGGAGGAATTGGGCAATCAGATCCATCTCTATCTGAGCTCGGTGTCGTTGGATGACGTGGTCAGCCGTCGCGTGCTGGGCACCAGCCGGGTGTTCGAGCCCCGCCAGTTCGCCACTGTCACCTCGGAGCCAGGGGTGGCGGCTGAGTAAGCCGGGCACAGATCCGGTTTGCCATTTGCTCTTTCGGTATCGCAATGACCCAGGCGATCTACCTCGACCATAACGCGACCGCGCCCATCCGCCCGGAGGCGCGCGATGCCGTCGTCGCCGCGCTCTCGGTGACCGGCAACCCATCCTCGATTCACGGCTTCGGCCGCGCGGCCCGCCGGCTAGCTGAAGACGCCCGCGACGCCGTCGCGGCGCTGGTCGGTGTGGCGCCGGCGCAGATCGTCTTCACCAGCGGCGGCACCGAGGCCAATGTCATGGCCCTGCGCGGTTCGGTGACGGCGGGACGGCGGGTGCTGGTCTCGGCGATAGAACACCCCTCCGTGCTGGCTTCCGCCGGGGGAGAACTGATCCCGGTGCTGGCCGATGGCCGGATCGACTTGGCCGCCTTGGAAGGCATGCTTGCCGGCGTCGAGCGCCCGACGCTGATCTCGCTGATGGCGGCGAACAACGAGACCGGCGTAATCCAGCCGGTCGCCGAAGCTGCCGCGATAGCCCGCAATCATGGCGCCCTGGTGCATTGCGACGCCGTTCAGGCGGCCGGTAAGATCCCCCTCTCCTTCGACGCACTTGATGTCGACATGCTCAGCCTGTCGGCTCACAAGATCGGCGGACCGTCCGGCATCGGCGCCCTTGCGGTGCGGGATGGCGTGGTCGTCCCGGCGCTGCTCCGCGGCGGCGGGCAGGAGCGCAGCCGGCGCTCCGGCACGGAGAATCTGACAGGCATAGCAGGATTCGGCGCGGCGGCGATCGCGGCGCGGTCCAAGCTCACAGAATACTCCGCGCTGGCTGAATTGCGCGATGCGCTGGAAAGCCGAATCCTCGAAATCTGCCCCTTCGCCACGATCTTCGGCCGGTCAGCACCGCGATTGGCCAATACCAGCTGCATCGCCATGCCCGGTGTCCCGGCGGAAACCCAGCTTATGGGATTCGATCTGGCCGGCATCGCCGTCAGCTCCGGCTCCGCCTGCTCATCCGGGAAGGTGGCCGCCAGCCACGTTCTGAGCGCCATGGGAGCGGGCGATGACGAGGCCGGGTCGGCGATCCGGATCAGCCTGGGCTGGGACAGCACGCCCCAGCACATCGATGCTTTCGTCACTGCCTGGAAAACCGTGTTTCAGCGCGCCGGCGCTACTGAGGCGGCATAGGCTTGTTGCGACCCACAAACCCTGTCGCGTCCCCCTCACCGGCAATGCCCGCTGGCGTCGGCGCGTTGCTTTCGCTAGAACACCGCTCGCCCGCTCCGGCGGACTGTCTGAGTTCAGGGAGTATTCCGGCCCATGCCTAGGGTGACTTTCATCGACCCGGACGGGACCCGGCACGAGATCGATGCCTCGACCGGGCTGTCCCTGCTGGAAATCGCCCATCGCAACGGCATCGATCTGGAAGGGGCGTGCGAGGGCTCGCTGGCTTGTTCGACATGCCACCTGATCGTCGATCCGGAATGGTTCGCCAAGCTGGAGGAAATCCAGGAGGACGAGGAGGACATGCTCGACCTGGCCTTCGGCCTGACCCGGACTTCGCGGCTGGGTTGCCAGATCATCCTGAACGACGCGCTGGACGGGCTGATTGTCACGCTGCCCGAGGGCTCGAACAACATGATGCCGTAGTCAGCCAGGCGGGCGACGATTAACCAAGGAAATTAGTCGGATAATTGACGGAGAAGCCGATACAATACCGCCGGGGTGCTGTCGGCGGGTCAATTCAACAGAAATGTTGTGGTTTTTCCGCCTGTTGCCGTGTGATACCGTGAATGGCGCGGTTCAAGCGCGATCAATCGATGTGCGGTTGCGCTGAGACGGATGGATATCGGGGCAAGGGAGCCCCATATGACAAGGTATCCGGTGGATGTCTCGTTGCCGGGTTTGGGATGCGGGTATCGCGCTTTACCCGAGTATGAAGCTAGGTTTTGGGCAGCCGGTCCGGCTGGCACAGGAAAAGGTAGGATACGGTCAATGGCGGCCTTGGACGAAACCACGCGACAAGTCGAGTCGGTCACGAGCGAGCGGTACAAGTACGGCTTCGTCACCGATATCGAACAGGACATGGCGCCCAAGGGGCTGAGCGAGGACATCGTTCGCTTCATCTCCGCCAAGAAGAACGAGCCGGAATGGCTGCTGGAATGGCGCCTGCGCGCCTACCGCCTGTGGCTCGAGATGCCCGAGCCGACCTGGGCTAAGGTCGATTTCAAGCCGATGGACTATCAGGACGCCTATTACTACGCGGCGCCGAAGACGGGCGACAAGCCCAAGAGCCTGGACGAGGTCGATCCCGAGTTGATCGCGACCTATGAGAAGCTGGGCATCCCGCTGAGCGAGCAGAAGATGCTGGCCGGCGTGGTGGCGGTGGACGCGGTGTTCGACAGTGTCTCCGTGGCCACCACTTTCAAGAAGAAGCTGGAGGAGGTCGGGGTCATCTTCTGCCCGATCTCCGAGGCGGTGCAGAACCACCCGGAGATGGTGAAGAAGTATCTCGGCTCCGTCGTCCCCTATTCCGACAACAAGCACGCCACGCTGAACTGTGCGGTCTTCACCGACGGGTCCTTCGTGTATATCCCGCCGGGCGTGCGCTGCCCGATGGAGCTGTCGACCTATTTCCGCATCAATGCGGAGAATACCGGCCAGTTCGAGCGCACCCTGATCATCGCCGACAAGGGCTCCTATGTCAGCTATCTGGAAGGCTGCACGGCGCCGATGCGCGATGAGCATCAGCTCCACGCGGCCGTCGTCGAGCTGATCGCCCTGGACGATGCCGAGATCAAGTATTCCACGGTGCAGAACTGGTATCCGGGCGACGAGGAAGGCCGTGGCGGCATCTATAACTTCGTCACCAAGCGCGCCGCCTGCCGGGGCCGCAATTCGAAGGTGTCGTGGACCCAGGTGGAGACCGGCTCGGCGATCACCTGGAAATATCCGAGCTGTATCCTCCAGGGCGACAATTCGGTCGGCGAGTTCTACTCGGTCGCCATCACCAACAACCGCCAGCAGGCCGATACCGGCACCAAGATGATCCATATCGGCAAGAACACGTCGAGCCGGATCATCTCCAAGGGTATCTCCGCCGGCCGCTCGGACAACACCTATCGTGGGCTGGTGCGCATCCTGCCGGGGGCCGAGGGCGCGCGGAACTTCACCCAGTGCGACAGCCTGCTGATCGGCGACAAATGCGGCGCCCACACCGTGCCCTATATCGAATCGCGCAATCGCACGGCCCAAGTCGAGCACGAGGCCACCACCTCGAAGGTCAGCGAAGACCAGCTGTTCTATTGCCGGCAGCGCGGCATCGGCGAGGAAGAGGCGCTGGCGCTGATCGTCAACGGCTTCTGCCGCGAGGTGCTGCAGGTGCTGCCGATGGAATTCGCCGTCGAGGCGCAGAAGCTGGTCGGCATCAGCCTTGAGGGCAGTGTTGGCTGACCGCCGGAACCGAAATCGAATTCATGGGAATTGCCACCCGGCCAAGGGCGCGGGTGTGACGTTGGGGAAACAGGATGCTTGAGATCAAGGATTTGCGGGCGACCGTCGACGGCAAGGAGATCCTCAAAGGGGTCAGCCTGACGATCAATCCGGGCGAAGTGCACGCCATCATGGGGCCGAACGGTTCGGGGAAGAGCACCCTGTCCTATGTCATCGCCGGCCGTGACGGCTATGAGGTGACCGGCGGATCGGTGACCTTCGACGGCGAGGACCTGCTTGAGCAGACCCCGGAGATGCGGGCGCGCAACGGCCTGTTCCTGGCGTTCCAATATCCGGTCGAGATCCCCGGTGTCGGCACCACTACGTTCCTGCGTGCGGCCTTGAACGCCCTGCGCAAGCATCGCGGCGAGGATGAGCTGGATCCGATCAAGTTCGTGCGGCTGCTGCGCGAGAAATCACGCGCCCTGAGCATCGATGACGACAAGCTGAAACGGGCGGTGAATGCCGGCTTCTCCGGCGGTGAGAAAAAGCGCAACGAGGTCCTGCAGATGGCCTTGCTGGAGCCCCGGATGGCGGTGCTGGACGAGACCGATAGCGGCCTCGACATCGATGCGCTGAAAATCGTCGCCGACGGCGTGAACGGTCTGCGTCGGCCCGACAACGCGACGCTGGTGATCACCCACTACCAGCGCCTGCTCGACTACATCGTGCCCGATCATGTGCACGTCCTTGCCGATGGGCGGATCGTGCGGTCGGGCGGCCAGGAACTGGCCCGGGAGCTGGAAGCCAACGGCTATGCCGGCATCGGCGAAGAGGCGGCGTGACCATGAGCGAGGTAGCTCTTCGCGATATGAAGGCCGCCGGCGATGGCGGTCTGCCGATCGCCGAACTGTTCGATGGCCGGCGCGGCGATCTGCCCGGTGCCGGTCAGCCCTGGGCCGACGGGCTGCGGGATGACGGGATCGCCCAGTTCCGGGCCTTGGGCGTTCCGGGGCGCAAATCCGAGGCGTGGAAATATACTGATGTGAACAAGCTGGCGGCGCTCGACTACGTGCCGGCGACCGCGCATCGTGACAGCGTCTCGCCGGCCCTGCGGTCGGAATTGGATGCGGCGGCCGATCACTGTCTGGTCTTCGTCAACGGCCATCTCCGCGACGATCTGTCGGCGCTGGACGGGCTGCCGGAAGGCGCGACCATCGCCAGCACCGCCGCCCTGCTGAACGATGCCGACCCTCTGCTGGCCGATCATCTGGGCCGACTGACCGAGACCTCCGATCAGCCGTTCTTCGGCCTCAACTCCGCGATGATGCAGGATGGTTTTGTCCTGCATCTGCGCTCCGGTGTCGTGGTCGAGCAGCCGATCCGGGTGATCTTCCTGACCGATCTCGGGGACGACACGGCGGTCGTGTCCCATCCGCGCAATCTGGTCGTGGCCGGGGACAACAGCCGGGCGACCCTGGTGGAGATCCATCGCGGCAGCGACGGCGCGGCCTATTTCACCAATGCGGTGACGGAGATCTCGGTCGGCGCGGGCGCGCATCTGCATCACTACAAGCTGCAGGATGAGGGCGATACCGCTCTGCATCTTGCCAATCTGCAGATCAAGCTCGGACGCGACGCGACTTATGACAATTTCATCCTGTCGCTCGGCGCCCGGCTGGCGCGCAACGACATCGCCGCCGTGCTGGCCGCGCCCGGTATCGACTGCCGGCTCTCGGGCGCCTATGTGGCCCGGGACAGTCAGCACATGGACACCACCAGCTTCATCGACCATGCCGAGCCCGATTGCCGCAGCCGCGAGGTCTATGCCGGCGTGCTGGACGGCCGGGCGCGCGGCGTGTTCCAGGGCAAGATCACCGTGCGGCGAGACGCCCAGCGGACCGACGGCCATCAGCTCAACCGGGCATTGCTGCTGTCCAAGGGGGCGGAGATCGACAGCAAGCCGGAGCTGGAGATCTATGCCGACGACGTCAAATGCAGCCATGGCGCCACCGCCGGGGAGATCGACGCCGAGGCGCTGTTCTACCTGCGCACCCGGGGCATCGGCGAGGACGAGGCCCGCGCCCTGCTGGTCGAGGCGTTCCTGCTGGAAGCCCTGGAAGAGATCAGCGTGCCGGCGGTGCGCGACGAATTCGCCGAACGGCTGAAATCCCGGCTGGACGATCTGGGGGAGTCGTCATGAGTGTGACCAAGATGGCGCCCGCACCGCTGCACAGCAGCGGCATCAACGATTACGACATCGCGGCGATCCGGTCGGATTTCCCGATCCTCTCCCGCACCGTCTACGGCAAGCCGCTGGTCTATCTGGACAGCGCCTCCTCGGCGCAGAAGCCGCGCCAGGTAATCGAGGCGGTGTCTCATCTCTATGAAAACGACTACGCCAACGTCCATCGCGGGCTGCATTATCTGAGCGGTGCGGCGACCGACGCCTATGAAGCGGCGCGCGAGAAAGTGCGGGCGCTGGTCAATGCCAAATCCGAGCGCGAAATCATCTTCACCCGCAACGCCACCGAGGCGATCAACCTGGTCGCCGCCAGCTATGGCCGCAGCTTCCTGGGCGAAGGCGACGAGGTGCTCATCTCGGCGCTGGAGCACCATGCCAATATCGTGCCCTGGCAATTGCTGCGGGACGAAAAGGGCACCGTGCTCAAGGTCGCGCCGATCGACGATGACGGCAACTTCCTGTTCGACGAGTTCGAGAAGCTTCTCGGGCCGAAGACCAAGCTGGTGGCGATCACCCATGCATCGAACGCCCTGGGCAGCATCACCCCGATCAAGCAGATCGTGGCGGCCGCCCATGCGCGGGACATCCCGGTGCTGGTCGACGGCTCCCAGGGCGTCGTCCATATGGGCGTCGACGTGCAGGATCTGGACGCGGATTTCTATGTCTTCACCGGGCACAAGCTGTACGGGCCGTCGGGGATCGGCGTGCTGTACGGCCGCGAGGAACTGCTCGACCGCATGCCGCCCTATCAGGGCGGCGGCGAGATGATCCGCCGCGTGACCTATGAGAAGACCGAATTCGCCGAACTGCCGGCCAAGTTCGAGGCCGGCACGCCGCCGATCGCCCAGGCCATCGGACTGGGTGCGGCGATCGATTATGTCACCGGAATCGGCCTCGACCGCATCGCCGCCCATGAGGCGGAGCTGCTGGCCTATGCCACCGACCGGCTGTCCCAGGTGCCGGGCCTGACCATCATCGGCCGGGCCGAGCAGAAATGCAGCATCGTCTCTTTCGTGCTGGATGTGGCCCACGCCCATGACGTCGGCACGATCATCGACCGTGCCGGTGTTGCGGCGCGCGCCGGGCACCATTGCGCCCAGCCGCTGATGGACCGGTTCGGGGTCACCGCCACCACACGGGCGTCGTTCGGCCTTTACAATACCAAGGCGGAGATCGATATGTTGGCTGAGGCCATCATGGGCGTAAGGGATTTGTTCGGCTGATGTTCGACGATCTGCGCGAGCTGTACCAGGAAACGATCCTGGAGCACGGGAAGAACCCGCGGAACCGGTGCACGCCTCCGGGCGCCAACCGGCAGGCCATGGGGCGGAATCCGGCCTGCGGCGACGCGTTCGTGATCTATCTGACCGTGGATGACGACAATGTGGTCCGCGATGCCGGCTTCAACGGCGAAGGCTGCGCGATTTCCATGGCCTCGGCCTCGATGATGACCGAGATCGTCAAGGGCAAGACTCTGGAGGAGGCGCAGAAGCTGTTCGAGACCTTCCAGGGCATGGCGACCGGCGACGACGACGTGCCGACCGACGGGGTGGACGAGGATGATCTGGACCATATGCAGGCGCTGTCCGGGGTTCGGCAGTTCCCGATCCGGGTGAAATGCGCCACGCTCGCCTGGCACACCATGCAGGCGGCGGCCAATGGCAAGAACAGCGCGACTACGGAAGAACCGGGCGAGGAATAGGGTGAACGCATGCCGATCGATCTGGTGAAGCTGGCGACGGATGGCCGCCCGGAATTGGAAACGGGCAGCGGGAATGAAGGCTTGCGGGCGCTGGTGATCGAAGCGCTGCAATCGGTCCACGACCCGGAAATCCCGGTCAATATTTACGAATTGGGCCTAATATACCGGCTCGACATCGACGATGAGGGAAAGGTTGCCATCGACATGACCCTGACCGCGCCGAACTGCCCGGTCGCCGATTTGATCCCGGTGCAGGTGATGGAAGCGGTGCAGGACATCGAGGGCGTCAAGGTTGCCGATGTTAATTTGGTCTGGGAACCGGTCTGGAACCCGGATTTGATGTCGGAAGAGGCCAAGCTGGCCCTGGGTATGTTTTAGGTGGGCGTGTTTCGAAAGGTGTTGCGATGAGAGCGTTGCCCAAGGCGATCACCCTAACCGACCGCGCTGCCGCGCGGGTCAAGGAGCTGATGGCAAAATCGAACAAGCCAATGATCGGCCTCAGGGTCGGTGTCAAATCGACCGGCTGCTCGGGCCTTTCCTATCGCATGGAATACGCCGAGGAGAAGGGCAAGTTCGACGAGGTGATCGAGGATAAGGGCGTCACCGTCCTGATCGAGCCGACCGCCACCATGTTCCTGCTCGGCACCGAGATGGATTTCGTCGAGGAGGAGCTCGGCGCCCGCTTCGTCTTCAACAACCCCAACGAAATCGACCGCTGCGGCTGCGGCGAAAGCTTCCGCGTCGCCCCCCAGCCGGAACCGGCGGAAGAGCCGAAGGCCTGATACCAAGTCTCCAGCCGTCTTTGCGAGGAGCCGAAGGCGACGCGGCAATTCAGACAAGAGCCCCCGGCGCCTTTCTGTGGCTGACCGGCCTCACTGTGCTTGATCGCCGGCCGGTCCTATGGGATCAGGTGATCCGGTTCCAAATTCCGGGAACTGGAGAATCGAAATGAAGAAAGTCGCGGTCCTTGGCTTGGGCAAGGTTGGAGCGCTGGCATCGGAGCTTTTGCATGGTTCGGGATTTAACGTCGTCGGGCTGGATCTGAATCCGTCGGCGGGGCCGTTTCCCTTCCCGGTCAAGGCGCTGGATCTGAGTTCCCCGGACGGCGTCGGGGACGAGTTCCGGCAGCAGGACGCCGTGCTGTCCTGCCTGCCGTACCATCTGAATGCCGACCTCGCCCGGATCGCCCATGATGCCGGTATCCACTATTTCGATCTCACCGAGGATGTGCCCACCACGAAGGCCATCCTGGAGCTGGGCAAGACGTCCAAGGGGCTGATGGCGCCGCAATGCGGATTGGCGCCGGGTTTCGTCGGGATCGTCGGGGCGGATCTGATCTCGATGTTCGACGAATGCCGCAGCTGCAAGATGCGGGTCGGGGCCCTGCCCCAGCACCCGACCGGGCTGATGGGCTACGCCTTCAACTGGTCGCCGGAAGGGGTGGTGAACGAATATCTGAACGATTGCGAGGTCATCGAGCGCGGTGAGCGCAAATGGGTCTCGCCGATGGAATGGCACGAGACGATCTATATCGACGGGGTCAAGCTGGAGGCCTTCACCACCTCCGGCGGCCTCGGCACCATGTGCGACACCTATCTCGGGACGGTCGACAACCTCGACTACAAATCCATGCGGTATCCGGGCCACATGAAGATGATGAACTTCTTCTTCCACGAGTTGCTGATGCGCGAGCGGCGCGAGGAGGCCGGCGAAATCCTTGTGCACGCCAAGCCGCCTGTGCAGGACGACGTGGTCTATGTCCATGTCGCGGCGGAGGGCGTCGTCGACGGCCATCCGGGCCGCAAGGAATTCGTCCGCGGCTACCGTCCGATCGAACTCGCCGGCAAGGTCCGGACCGCCATCGCCTGGACAACCGCCGGGTCGGTCGTTGCGATCGTCGAAATGGTTCGGGACGGCAAACTCCGCAATACGGGCTTCCTGAAACAGGAAGAGGTTCCCCTGGCCGAATTCCTGAAGACTCCAACCGGTTCCCTGTATGCCACCTGACCCGCCCGCAAACCTGCCGGTGTGGATAACATTGCACTGTGCGGCGCAGGCCCTATATTCCCCGCCATGAATTCATTGGGGATCCATAAGTCGCCCGCCGACACGCGGGTCGTCGTCGCCATGTCCGGCGGGGTGGACAGCTCGGTCACCGCCGCGCTGCTGGCCGAGCAGGGCTATGACGTGGTCGGCGTGACGCTGCAGCTCTACGACCACGGCGCCGCCGTGGCGCGCAAGGGCGCCTGCTGTGCCGGGCAGGACATCTACGATGCCCGCCGGGTCGCGGATATGGTCGGCATCCCCCATTACGTATTGGACTACGAGAGCCGTTTCTCCCAAGCCGTGATGGACGATTTCGCCGACAGCTATCTGCGTGGCGAGACGCCGATCCCCTGCGTGCGGTGCAATCAGACGGTCAAGTTCCGCGACCTGCTGCAGACCGCGCGCGATCTCGGCGCCCAGGCGCTGGCGACCGGCCATTATGTGCGGCGGGTCGAGGGGAAGGCGGGACCGGAACTGCACCGGGCCGCCGATCCGGCCAAGGATCAGAGCTATTTCCTGTTCGCCACCACGCCGGAGCAGCTCGCCTTCCTGCGCTTTCCGCTCGGCGGGCTGAGCAAGGCGGAGACCCGGGCCCTGGCCGAGCGCCTGGACCTGCCGGTGGCCGCCAAGCCGGACAGCCAGGACATCTGCTTCGTGCCCAATGGCGGCTATGCCAGCGTGGTGGAGAAACTGCGTCCCGGCGCGGTGGAGGCCGGTGAGATCGTCGATCTGCGGGGCCGGGTGCTTGGCCGCCATGACGGCATCATCCATTTCACCATCGGCCAGCGGCGCGGCATCGGCATCGCCGCCGGCGAACCGCTCTATGTGGTCAGGCTGGAGCCAATGTCCCATCGGGTGGTGGTCGGGCCAAAGTCGGCCCTGGCCAGGGACCGGGTGACCGTGCGCGCTCTCAACTGGCTGGATACGAGACCGCTGGCCGCGCTTGGCGATGGGCCCGGCCGGCCGGCGCAGGTCAAACTGCGATCCGCCCAGCCGGTGGCGCCGGCCCGGGTGTTCGGCAATGTCGAGGGCGGCGCGGAGATTGTGTTCGACACGCCGCAGTTCGGAGTCGCGCCCGGACAGGCGGCGGTGGTCTACGATGGCGACCGGGTGCTGGGCGGCGGATGGATCACCGCAGCGGCGCTTGATCGCGTGCCGGCGGAATTCGAGGTCGGTGCAGCCTGACGGATGCCGGGGCACGGACGGGAGGGCCGGGTTTGGCGGTCAGTCTTCCAGGATGGATGCGAGCTTCAGCGCCGCGGTCATCGACCCGGCCACTTTCAGCTTGCCGGTCATGAACGCCAGCGTTGGATCGAGGGCTCCGTTGATCAAATTCGCCAGCGCCTCGCCGCTCATGGTCAGCGTCGCATCCGCGCTGCCATCGGAGTCGGACGAGATAACCGCCGGCACCTCGGTGCCGTCGATCAGGATCGTGCCGGTATCGCGTAGATCAAGCCGCACCCGGTAGCCGAGTTTCGGGCTGACCGCGGCGCGCTGCCGCATGGCCTCGATAAGGTCATCAAGCATCATGGCCGGCACTGTGCCAAGCTATGATGTGCAATTCGTTACTGCGGCGGTTTGCAGCGGGCCTTGGGTCGCGAGAGGAGGATGCATCGACCGGTTCAGAGCGTACCGGTCTCAATCGCCCCGTTCGGTGGGCTATCGCTAGGCGAATTCTGGTCTGTGCCCGAGCCCGACAGCATGTCTTCCAGGATCAATTTCAGGTCCATGCCGCTGCGGCGGATGTCGCGGGTATAGCCGTGATAGGTCTCCGGCAGTTCGCCCTCCTGCTGCCACAGCATCAATTCCGATGAGGTAATGATGATGTCCAGCAGGGCCCTTATCTCTTCTTTGGCCGCGATGTCGCTAGGCGATTCCGGTTCTCCACTGGCAGCCGATTGATCGAAGTTTTCCATGTCCGGTGCCCCACTAGGATGCCGGCGCTCGGTGATATCCTGAAACGCGCCTAGGAAATGCGTGAGCTTGCCTGCTTCGTCGAAGAAGGGTTGCGCGGTTTCCGCGACGTATCGTGTCTCTCCGTTTGGCAGGTTAATAGCGTATTCGATCGCGTAGGGATGCGGATCCCGGCGGGTGGTCTCCATCAGCCGCGATACGCGATCGCGGTGATCCGGGTGCACGAACGACCAGAATTCCAGAAACGCGGTATCGGCATGTTCCGGGTCGACGCCGAACACCTGCGCCGCTTCAGCGGAGCAATACATGCAGTCGGCACTGGTTCCATAGCGCACCCATGGACCTAATCCGGCGGCTCTTGCGGCCTCCGCGATCAGCGTCTGGTCTTCGGGCAATGGCGGAAGCCCGGCCGGCTTGCGCCGGTCGAGGCCAATAGCGGCTTGGTTGCCGGAGACCAATTCGAGGTTTGCCAATATGCCAGTCACCCGTCCGTGCTCCATCCGGTTTCGCCGTTTGGTGCTCTATTCTCACCGGCCGGCACTGCTGTCGATCTTCGTTGAATTCGAGTGCCGCCGGTCGGATCGATCGATCCGGGGCACAGATAGAGTCTACGGCGATCCGATACGCGGGTATATTCGGCCTCGCACCTATCCGGTTGCGGGTATTCCCTGAGTTCGGGCGTTCGGGTCGGTTTGTCCCATGGCCGTGCTGGCTCGCCCTGCGGTAGTCTTCGTGGTTGTCCGCGCAAGCCGATGACTACCTGCCTTGGGGCGAGGGAGGCCAGTTTGGGAATTTGTGCATGAGCTTGGTCCTCATACTGTCCATTGCCATTCGACTGGCCGCCGTCGGTGTCGCGCTGGTTTTCTGGGCGCGCCTGCGTGAGCGATGGTTTGGTTTCCTTGCCGGCCCCGTGGCGTTGATGGCGCTGCAGCAAATTCTGACGCTGTATTCGGACGAGGCGCTGGAAGAAGAGCATGGCCTCGCCGCACTCCGCATGGACGAGCTGACCGGTCTGGCGATCAGCGTGTTGGCGTTCGCCGCCGTTCTGTTCCTCCGCCGGGTTGTTCTCGACCGCCGTATTGTCGATAGGTCACTGCGCGAAGGCCAGCAGCGGTTCCGCGACATGGTCGATGCCTCGGTTGACCGGTATTGGGAAACCGACGAGTCGCTTCGCTTCAATCATATGGTCGAGCACACCGAACGTGCTAGGCAGCCCGATCCGGCCTCCGCCCTTGGCAGGACCCGTTGGGAGGTCGCTGGCGTCAATCCGGATGCGACCGAGAAATGGCGTCGCCATCGGGCCGACCTGGAGGCTCACCGACCCTTCCGAGATTTTCGCTATGCGGTCAGAGGTGCGGCCGGCGAGGTGACCCATTGGCGGATCAGCGGCAAGCCGATTTTCGATGCGGACGGACGGTACCGCGGCTATCGCGGCACGGCTAACAAGGAGACCGAGCACGTCCGGCAGCGTGAACGGGCCGATCGGGCGCTGCGTGAGAGCGAGGCTCGGGCCGCGCGTGCTCGGGCGCAGCTTTTCGACGCCATCGAGAGCCTGACCGAAGCCTTCGCGCTGTATGACGCCGATGATCGCCAGGTCGTCTGCAACAAGAAATACCGCGAGATCTATCCGCTGACGGCCCATCTATTGATACCCGGCGTCACCTTCGAGGAGCAGATCCGCGCCAGCGCCTGGGCCGGCGAAGTGGTGGATGCGGCCGGACGCGAGGAGGAATGGATCGCCGAGCGCATGGAGACCCACCGCAACCCCATTGGGGCGCACGAACAGCCCCTGTCCGACGGGCGCTGGCTGCGCATTTCCGAGCGTCGCACCAAGGAGGGCGGCCTTGTCGGCGTCCGCACCGAAATCACTGAAGTCAAGACGATTGAGCAGGCGTTGCGCGAGAGCGAGGCGCGGTTCCGTGATTTCGCCGAGGCCGCCTCGGACTGGTTTTGGGAATCCGACCCCGATCACCGCTTCACTTACGTGTCTCGCGCCGGAGTAGAGGATGTTGGGCTGAGGCCGGAAGACGTCTTGGGACTCGCACGATACGAACTGCCGGGTTTGATTGTCGATCCGGCATTGATGGAACGCCACCGGGCCGATCTGGAGGCATGCATCCCCTTTCGAGACCTTGTTTACGGTCGCCGGCTCGCCGACGGTCGTATGGCGTATTTCAGGGTGAGCGGAAAACCCAGGTTCGATGCGGATGGCGAATTCCTCGGCTATCGCGGCGTTGGCTCGGAGATATCCGCCGAGATCGAGGCCGACGACAAGAGGCGCGAGGCCGAAGTCCGGCTTGCGCGCGCCGTCGAGACGATCCCGGCGGCCTTCACCCTGTTCGACCCGGATGATCGCCTGGTTGCGTTCAATAGGGTCAATCAGGCCGTATACGAGAGACCCGATGCAGCGATGGTGCCCGGCGCATTTTATCCGGATCTGGTGAGGGCCTTTGCCGATGGCGGCGGGGTCGGCGGCTCCAAGGCCGACGCCGATGCCTGGGCGGCGAAGCGGATCAACCGCCGCAACGACCCGGCCCGCGCTTTTGAATTCCGCCGCAGCGATGACACCTGGCTCGAGATCAACGACTACATCCTCGAGGATGGCAGCCTGATCACCGTCGGCGTGGATATTTCCGAGCGAAAGCGCAACGAAGAGGTGATCCGGCAGCGTGAAGTCGAGCTGGCGCAGTTGCTTCGCCGCAGCACTCTGGACGAGATGGCGAGCGTCATCGCGCATGAGTTGAACCAGCCCCTATCGGCCATGGTGAACTATGCCAATGGCAGCCTGCGCCGGATCAAGTCCGACACGCTCAACCCGAAGGAACTGTCGGACGTCATGTTGCAGATTCGCGATCAGGCCCAGCGCGCCAGCGACGTGCTGCGCCGGATCAGCGGTTTCGTCGGCCAGGCCAAGCCCGAGCGCAGCTCTGTCGATATGTCAGAAATCGTCCAGGCGGTGGTCGCGCTGCTGCATGGGTCGTTGCAGGCCGGCCGCGTGCGCCTGCAGGTCGGTCTGGCCGAGGACACGCCGCCGGTTCTCGTAGACCGGATCGAGATCGAGCAGGTGTTGCTGAACCTCGCCAAGAACGCCATTGAAGCCATGGAAGCCACGCCGGACGGCGAACGCGAAATCCGTATCCGAACCCGCGCCGCCGACGATGGCAGCCTGGAGGTGATCGTCTCCGACACCGGGCCGGGATTCGACAAGGATGTCGCCGCAACGATCTTCGAGCCCTTCGTGACGACCAAGGAAAACGGCATGGGCATGGGGCTGTCGATCAGCCGCACCATCGTCGAGGCCCATGGCGGACGTATCCGGATCGACCGCCGCGGGCGGGGCGGCACAGTGCGCCTGACCCTGCCCTTCGACCGGGAGGCGTTGGAAGATGTCGCCTAGGGCTCCCAGGCCTCCTGAGCCCGCAGGGTTGCCGGAGCCCACCGTCTTCGTGGTGGATGACGATGCCGCCGTGCGGCAGTCGTTCGAATGGCTGGTCGGATCGGTCGGCCTCAAGACCGAAACCTATGAATCCGCCCAGGCCTTCCTTGACGCCTATGACCCGGCGCGGCCCGGCTGCCTGGTGCTGGATGTGCGCATGCCGGGCATGAGCGGGCTGGAACTGCAGGAACGGCTGGCGGCCGAAGGTATAGCCCTGCCGGTCATCGTGGTGTCCGGCTATGGCGACGTGCCGACCGCGGTGCGGGTCATGAAGCAGGGCGCCGTCGACTTCATCGAGAAGCCGTTCAGCGACCAGGCCATGCTCGACCGCATCCAGGCCTCGATAGAGCGCGACCAGCAGGCCAGGCTGACCGAGGCCGAACGCGCCCGCGCCCGCGGCAGCCGCGACAGCCTCACCCGCCGGGAGGCCGAGGTGATGGCGCTGGTGATCGTCGGCAAGTCCAACAAGGAGATCGCCCGCGACCTCACCATCAGCCCCAAGACGGTCGAGGTCCACCGCGCCAACGTCATGAAAAAGATGCAGGCCGACAGCCTCGCCGATCTGGTCCGCCTCGCCGAACGCTCTGCCCCCTCGGAGTGAAGGGAGCAGTCACCGGCACCAAACAAGACCCCTGGGCACCACCCCTCGCACCACTCTTGACAGTCACCACCCCCAGGCCATATACGCTGGGCCTCCCAGCACACCGGGCCGGAATTCCGGCCGTGCCTATTGGGGCGGAGTAGCTCAGCTGGTTAGAGCAGCGGAATCATAATCCGCGTGTCGGGGGTTCGAGTCCCTCCTCCGCTACCAAATTCTAGTGCTTGGAAGTCTCCTCTCGCATTTCCTCTCGCATTACGGTGACAGTAACCGAATTACGTGTTGGAATGCGGCGCAGGATAATGAAGAGAGGGCGGGGTTCTAGGAGCCGACATCAATTCGGTTACTGTCACCGTAATTAGAGGTCTGGAAGCGGAACGGACCGGCGGCCGTGAACGCGTCGTAGACGACGGCCCGGACTTCGAGTGCCTCGACCTTCTCTTGCAAAGCAAAGAGTTCCGCAGCCAGGGTGGAGTGCGCCTTCATTATCGCGTATTGTCCATTGGCTGCCGGAACTCGCTTGAATGAGGTTTATCAATGAGACAAATGACAGCGCGCCCAGGCTTGCTCTGGGTGAGGAACGTCGCCCTTGCCGTTCTCGCATTGTTGGCCTCAGCCCTGCCTGTGAACGCCGAGCCTGCGGCCGAAATCGAGTCAAAGGTGGCGTCGGCGCTCCAAGTGCTCTACGCGGCCGAACCAGGGACCGAGGAGCTTGCCGCGAGTTCGGCGGGTGTCCTCATCTTTCCCGATATCGTGAAGGGCGGCTTCATCCTGGGAGGTCAATACGGAGAGGGCGCCCTGCGGGTCGATGAACGGACACGGGGATACTACTCTATCGCCGCGGTTTCCTACGGACTTCAGGTCGGCGCACAGCAGTTCGGGTATGCCATTTTCTTTCTCAATGAAGACGCACTCGACCATCTCGACGATAGCGAAGGCTTCGAGCTCGGGGTCGGACCCACACTGGTGGGCGGGGATGAGGGCTGGTCCGCGTCCATGGGCACAAAAGACCTTCAAGGCGATGTCGCAGTCGTCTTCTTCGGGCAGGCAGGGCTAATGGCCGGCGGCGGTATCGAGGGCTCGAAGATCACACCGATCGAACGCTGATTTGCCGCTGCGCAAACCCGCATGACGCTGACATTTCCGGGGCGTTGACGCTGTTTGTTCAGCGAAACGCCTACTGGAGCTACAGCAGGTTGACGCTTCCCATAAGCCTCATAGAGGCGGGCGCGCCAGAAGATCGTCGATTTTCTGCAACAGGTCGTCGTGGGCCGGAGAGTCCTCGGCGGCGTAGTTGAAGTTCTTGAAGAGGCCCGTCAGACGCGTGAAGAAATCCCGGGCCTCCGCCTTGTCGGCGAAGGCGTAGTCCTGTTTCACGATCCGGTAGATCTTGGTGAAGGTCAGTTTCTGACGCTCCAGCGGCACCGCCGAGTCGACGGAATCGAAGGCATCCTGCTGAAGATAGACCATGTCGAGAAAGAGCGACTTCTGCTGCGTCACGAAGTCCTCGGTCGTCACGCCCTCCTCGCCGGTGACCTGCATCATCTGCAAGACGGCTTCGCCTTGGGCGAGCAGATCCAGCATCTCCTCAACACGCCGGGTCCAGCCCGGCTCCAAATTCTCGTCGTACCAGGCGCCGAGCTGACCCGAATAGCGCGACCAGGAGATCAGGGGATCGACTGCCGGGTAGAAGCGCTTATAGGCGCGATCCGCGGACAGCCCGAGGAATGACTTTACCGTGGAGAGCGTGGACTGGGTGACCGGCTCGTCGAAATTGCCGCCAGCCGGCGACACCGTGCCGATCATCGTCAGGCTGCCGACCGAACCGTCATTGGTCTCGACGACACCCGCACGCTCGTAGACGCCCTTGATCGATGATTCCAGATAGGCCGGGAAGCCTTCCTCCCCGGGGATCTCTTCCAGCCGCCCGGACGTCTCGCGCATCGCCTGCGCCCATCGCGACGTCGAGTCGGCGATCAGAAGCACGTCGTAGCCCATCTGCCGGTAATATTCGCCAAGCGTGATCCCGGTATAGATCGAGGCCTCCCGCGCGGCCACCGGCATCGACGACGTATTGCAGATGATGATCGTGCGCTCCATGAGAGAGGCGCCGGTCTTCGGATCCTTCATCTTCGGGAACTCGTTGATCGTCTCGACGACCTCGCCGGCCCGCTCGCCGCACGCCACCACGATCACGATGTCGACCGCCGAGTATCGCGAGATCACATTCTGCAGCACCGTCTTGCCGGCGCCGAACGGCCCCGGAATGCAGGCCGTGCCGCCCCGCGCCACCGGGAAGAAGGTGTCGATCAGGCGCTGTTTGGTCACCAACGGCTCTTCCGGATAAAGCCGGCGCGACAGGGTCCGCTTTTGCAGCCCGGCACTCAGAGGCCGCCGCACGGGCCATTTCTGGGTCAGGGAGACGGACCGTTCCCGGCCCGACTTGTCCTGCAATTGGGCCACGACCTCGTGGTTGTGGAAATTGCCTTCCTGAATCCAGGTCACGCGGAAATCGCCGGGCCAATTGAAAGGCACCATGATCTTGTGCTTGAAGCGCCCCTCCTGCACCGTGCCGAGGGTGTCGCCGGCGACCACTGTGGCGCCGGTCTTTACGACCGGTACGAAGGACCATTTGTTGGTCGGATCCAGGGCTTCGACGTCCACGCCACGCGGCAAAAAGATGCCGTACTGCGCCGCGACTTTCGCCAGTGGCGCCTGAAGCCCGTCAAAGACCTGACCCAGAATCCCCGGCCCCAGATCGACCGACAACAGTTCGCCGGACTGCTCGACCCGGTCTCCGACCGCCACGCCCTGAGTGCTTTCGTAGACCTGCGCATCGGCGCACGCGCCGCGAACGCGCAAGATCTCGGCCTTCAGACGTTCCTGCTCGCCCCGCTCATTCAGGACGCTCGGACAGATATAGATCACCTCGTTCTTGACGAGCTGCGCCACCTGGCCGTCGGCATCCGTCTGCGCCTCGATCTCGACGAGGTCGTCCTGGACGGCCACGACGCGGGCGGTCACCGGCGCGGTGTTCGCGCCACCCTTACCATCGGCGTCGGCGCGTTTCCGCGTCCTGGGTTTCGTCGTCGCATCCGTGGGGGCGGGGGCCTCACTCACAGCCACATCTCCCTGCGCGGCCTTGGACCGGCCCGTCTTCGTCGTTCTGGCCATCAGGCCTCTCCTTCCAACTGCAATTCCGCGTAGTCGCCCAGGGCGGCCTCGGTCAGGTCCTGGAAGCGTTTTGCCGCGACTTCGGCGTTATATCTCACCCACCGATCGATGATGTTCCATTTCAGGACGTAGATGACCACCGCCTCGAAATCGAACAGGTGCGCGCCGGCCTGTCGCACCACATTCCGCCACGCCTGTTCCAGAAGGAGCCGTTCCAGTGCGACCGTCTCGTCCTGCTTCATCAGCCGGTCGGCCTCGCGCAGCCACGGGAACGTCCGATCGAGGCGAAAGGCGGGTTCGGTCCAGTTTCGTGCGATGTGGTCGACCCATCGCCCGATGCCCCAGCGCGTGCCTGCCGCCGGCGCCGACTCTCCGCGATTGCGCCGTCTGAGGGCGGCGACACAGGTCCGGATTTCAAGCCGGTCGCGAATGATCAGTTGCAGGACCTCGTTGTCGATCTGTGACAACGCATCGCGCCCGCGCTTGATCACTTCGTCTTCACTGAGTGAGATCGGCAGGCGGTCCCATTGCACAGCATCCTCGACCAGCCGCAGGGTGTCGGCATCTTCCGGCGCAAGCACGAGCAGGCGCTGATCCAATTTCAGGCGGGACAGCGGCGGCTGTTTCGCCACGAAAATCGCCTCCGTGCTTGGAAGGCCCGAGATCAGCATCGTGTAGGCATCGGGGTCGCTCATCACATTACGCCCTATTTGACGATGCCTTCCAGGACGGCCCGGAAACGCGGCTGAAGGTGTCTCAGCAGCAATTCGGCGACGGCCTGGTCGGTGAGATCCAGGGTGATGTCCCGGTCCGGCACATGGATCCGGATTCCGGCCTCCAGGTCATCGGATGCTGAAAGGGTGACGCCCTGACGCAGCATTTCCCCCGTCAGTCCGAGCACGTACCCCGACAGCCGCCCTTTCCGCAGTTCTTCTGGATCACCGCGAAGTTCCTCCATGCCGACGATGCTCGCCGGCAGAATGACCTCCACCGCACCACCGTCATCAAGAGCGGCACTCGCGCGCGCGCGCGCCGCAACCTCCAGGATCAGCTGCTTCAGAATGTCCTGGTCGGCAAGGTGATGCGTGACCAGGCGCTTGACGTCGGAGCTGAAACGCTCCATCAGCCGCGACCTCATCTCGAGGTTCGCGTCGCGCATCGCCGATTTGAGCGCCTGTTCACCGGCCGAACGGTATGAGTCCGACTCCTTGTGGGCGGTCTCCAGCATTTTCTTCGCCTCGGCACTGGCGTCGTCCAGGATCCGTTGCGCCTGGGCGCGGGCCTCGCTGATGAGATCGTCGGCCGTGCTGCGCCCGGCAGAGACTCCTTCGTCACGCAGCCGAGCGATCAATGCATCGACGCCCCTGGAGAGCGGCTGAGCTTCTGCTGATTGCCTCGCCATCATGCACTTCCCGGAATGCCGGCGCTGACGACCAGCGCGAAAATGAACGCGAAGACAGCGAACCCCTCGACGATCGCGGCCGGCGCAACCGACAACCCGAAGATCTCAGGCTTTTCCTTGAAGGCATTGATCGCCGCAGCCACCGCACGGCCCTGCCAGATGGCGGTGTAGAGCAATGCGAGACCGGCAAAGAACCCGATGGCAAAGAGCGCTCCCGCATTCTCGGGCGTCACTTCGCGATTCAGCGTGAACATGACGACGATGCCATAGATCACCATCGAGGACGGAAATGCCGACAAGCCCACATAGCGGCCATAGCCGCCATCGGTCACGAGCATTGCCCCGATGCCGGCCTGTCCAGCTATGGAACACCCGATCGCGCTGCCGATCGCACCGATTGCCATAGGCGAATAGATCCCGACCCAGCCAAGGGTTATTACGAATTCGTTCACGGTTTTGCCTCCTTGCGCGCGAATGACCGGAAGGCTTTACCCTCCTCCGGCATCGCATATTTGTAGAACTCCATGAAATTGAGCCTGAGGCCATGGACGACGCCGCTCATGATCGACAAGCCAAGATTCAGCACGTGACCAATGATCAGCAGAAGAATGGCGAACAGAAGCCCCAGGCCCGGGACGGAGTCCTGAATCTGCATCGCCAGGTTGTTGAATGTCAGGGCAAGCGAGGCGCTCGCCAGCCCAAGCGCGAAAAGCCGCATGTAGCTCAGAACGTCGCCGAACATCCCCATGATGCCCGTCAGGGCCTTGACGCCATCGACGGCGCGCCAGAGATAGTCGATGGGTTTCCTGCTCAGCCCTCTTTCGCTTGAAAACAGGAACACCGCAACGAGTCCGCCGGCAATCAGGCTCAACCCTGCCTGATACACCGTGCCGCCCGCTTCGCTGAAGGCCAGCAGCAGGCCGCCGATCAGACCGGCGATCCAGCCCAGCTTTGCCAGGGCGAGCAATCGGGTGCGATTCAGGAAGGCGATGATGCCGTTTGCCACCACCAGATGGCAGACCCCGATCACAATCGAGATCTTCATCATGGTCTGGTAGTCGTTGACGTCGAGAATTCGCAGAGTGCTCAGAATCGTGCCGTCTTCAGGCGTCACTCCAAAATAGCTGCCGGCCAAGGCGCCATAGATGATCGAACAGCCGAACAGGCTGACGCCGAGGACCCGGTAAGAGCGGCCCTTCTGGCTGCCGCCAAGCCGTTTCCAGTAGGCGAGGAGACCGGCCATCAGCACGAGGCCGTACCCGGCATCGGAGAGGATCATCGCGAAGAATATGGAGAACGAGAAGAACAGCATGACGGATGGATCCCAGGACCGGTAGTTCGGGATCTGATAGAACATCGCCAAATCGGCACCGGCGGCCATGTCCGGCGGCTCCACGAGAAGCGTTGGCGGCTCCTCGTCGCGGCGCGGTTCTTCGATCAGGCATGCCAGCCCGGCCGTCTCGGTGTATTTCTCGATATCGGCGATCGCGTCCACCGGGACCCACCCCTGGACGGCAACGATACCGCTCTCATCGCGGGTCTGCTGATCGGCATGGGTGAGCGATGCCCGATTTTCCGCGTCGGCAAGATTGACGCTGAGAAGATAGATGAACCGCGTCAGCGCCTGTCGTTGGGCAACCAGATCCTCGATCTCGATTTCGGCGTTCTCGAGATGCTCCCTGAGTTCGCTGAGCGGGAGCGCGCCTGTCCGGGTGCGTGGAACCGGCAAGAGGTCTCGCGGCGGCTCCTCTTTCGCAATCACCACCACATGGGCGACGCGATGATCTGTTCGGATGACTGCCCACGGCAGGTCGATCCCGTCCAGGCTGCTCACCTTGCCCAGCGGCAGGACGTAGAACCACAGGTAGTGGCCGTCGAGCTTTTCCTGCGGCGGAAATACCAGATCGCCCCAGGGCTCGACCTCACCGATGCGGTGTTCCAGGAAGTCGCGGCGGTCGGTGACATCACGCAGCCGCTGTTTGACGTCAAGGACCTGCTCGACGAACTTTTCGACGTCGAAGGCGGGGTCGCGGACAACCTGGCGGCGCTTCTGCGGAATTTCGGTCAGGAAACGTAGTGCCTTGTGAGCGGACTCGGCTTTCGGGGAGGCTACGTTCTCGACTTCCGCCGGCGCTGGCCGCAAGGGCAGCAGATGCATGCAGCCGAGTTCCTGCAGGCCGTTCAGGACGTCGTCCTTGTCCTTCAACAGGCCGCACAGGGAGACCTTCTTCAGGGTTGCGATGCTCATGACGCCATTGCCTCGGCACGCTTGCGTTTGGCGATCTTGGAGCGGACCACCGCCGCCTTCTCTCCATCGGAGAGGAAGATCTGAACCCGCTTAATGTTCTGTTTGGTTATCGGGATGAGAACCTTTTCGAACAGGTTCACCCGCTGCGTGATCGACTTGACCGCCGCATTGAGAAGATCCAGGCGTCGCTCCTCGACCTGGATCCGGATCCTCAAGGTCAGCATGTCGTGGAGCATGGCCGCCGTATTGTCGACCCAATGGGGCTTGCCCATGAGGGCGTAGGGCCGGATCTCCACGGTGATCGCCTCAAGGGTGGGCAGATGCGTCCCCATGAGGTTCTCCATCCCCAGCTTGACCTCCGTCAGCCTGGCGAGATCGGTCAGGTCGACGTCGTGGTTCGCGAGCATGCGGTTCTTCTGCCCGACCTCCTTGCTGAGGCCTTCGATCTCCGCCCGCGTTGCGGCGATGACTTTGGCCGCTTTCGCCCGCTCCGCCATCAGCTGCTGGCGTTTCAGATCGAGGGACGGCAGAAATCGCACATAGGTGCCGAGGTTCCTCCGCTCCCGGGCGAGCGAGGATTTACTGAGCTGCAGCCTCGCCATGAGCCAACTCTTTCTTTTCAGGTTCGGTCAGGGGCTCGAGATCGGTATCGCCCAGAGTTTCGATTTCGGCGTCCGCTACCGGCTCAAGCTCGGTGTCCGCATTTGCCTGGGGTCCCGGCCCGGTTTGCGCTTCCGGCTCGGCCGTTGCGTCCAGAGACGCGGCGTCTTTCGGGAAATATTTATCGACCAATTCCTGCTTCATCAGCAGCTGCTCAGGCCGGAAGCATTCGGCCAGCGTCTTCCAACACAGATCCAATGCGTCCTCCAGAGCGATCGACACCTCGATCACCATGAAGCGCTCCCGGAACAGCTTGCTGAATTTCAGGAGCTGAAGGTCGTAGTCGGAAAGCTCGAAGGCCATGGCCTGCTTTTGCTGCGCCTCCCGCCCGCCGGAGTAGAAGCGGATCATCGTGTTCATGATCTGCCCATGGTCTTCGCGGGTGACCTTGCCGATGACATTCTGCTTCAGGCGCGAGAGCGAGCCGAACGGATCGATGACGCCGTCATGGAGATAGAATTGGCCCTCGGTGATGTAGCCGGTGTTGTCGGGGACCGGATGGGTGACGTCGTCACCGGGCATGGTTGTCGTGGTCAGCAGCGTGACCGAACCGCCCTTGGCGTAGTCGCAGGCCTTTTCGTAGCGCCGGGCCAGCTGGGAATAGAGGTCGCCCATGTAGCCGCGGTTCGACGGCACGCGCTCCATGGAGATGCCGACCTCCTTCAACGCGTCGGCATAGGCCGTCATGTCGGTGAGCAGCACCAGCACCCGCTTGCCTTCCTCCACCGCAAATCGCTCGGCAACGGCAAGCGCCATATCCGGAACCAGCAGACGCTCGACGATCGGATCGGAGGCCTGGTTGATGAACATCACGGTCCTCGAGAAGACGCCGGCATCCTCGAACGTCTTACGGAAGGTGTAGTAGTCGTCGAAGATCAGCCCCATACCGCCGAACACGACGATGTCCGCGTCGGCCTGAATGCCGATGCGCGCCAGGAAGGGATTGAAGGGTTCCCCCGAGACCGAGAAGATCGGGATCTTCTGGCTTTCCACCAGGCAATTGAAGACATCGATCATCGGCACGTTGGTGCGGATCATCTTGGACGGGACGATCCGTTCGCTCGGATTCACCGACGGCCCGCCGATGGTGACCTCCGGATCCATGGACAGGTCGGGGCCGCCGTCGATCGGATTGCCCTTGCCGTCAAACACCCTGCCAAGGATGTTCGGTGAATAGGTCACCTGCATCGGATGGCCCAGGAAGGTCACGGTCGATCTCGTCGAGACGCCCTTGGTCCCGTCAAAGACCTGAAGCGAGACGGCATCCCGGTTGATGTTGATGACCTGGGCGAGCGACTTGGTACCGTCGGCCTGCTCGAGCACGGCCAGATCGTTGAACTTGACCGTCGGATCTTCGCCATCGCCGGCCGGTGGGACCCGCACGCGCAGGATGTCTCCGACAATCTCCAGGATGGTGGAGTAGCGAACTAATTCGAGAGCCATTGCCTTCCCTCCGAAATACGTGCCCAGGCCGTTGCATTTATGCGTCGCCTTGCTTCCTGGACTCTCGTTCGAGCCAAACGAATGGCGCGAATGCAGTCGCGGTCATCCTTAGGAGAACCTGTGCGACCAGGGTAATTGTCACTTCCATCGCTGCCGGCGACCATCGTCAGCCTCCGCGTTTTCGTGGCCGGCCGCACATCGTACGGGACGTCGCGCATGGTGGCATCAACAATGCCGTTGCCGTATCGGGACCCGGTCGATGCTTTGCCTCGCAACCCACTCGCTAGTGCCATTCGATTGTCGAGGCCGCGTCGCTGATCGTCGTCCCGGCCTGGCCGGCGATAATCGCCGGCAGGTCCGCCAGGGCGCCGATCGCAGCCGCCTTTCCGGTCCGTTCGGCGAACTGGCAGGCGGCGTCGACCTTCGGACCCATCGAACCCGCCGGGAATTCGAACTCCCGAATGGCGTCCGGCGACGCGCGCTTGAACGCCTTCGCCTCGGGCGTTCCCCAGCCGACATAGACCGCGTCCGCGTCGGTGGCCATAATGTAGAGGTCGGCGTCCAGGTCCCGGGCCAACAGCTCGCTGGCGAGGTCCTTGTCGATGACCGCTTCGGTGCCGCGCAGCTTGCGGTCGCCGTCGTAGATCGTCGGGATGCCGCCGCCGCCGGCACAGATCACGATGGTGTTCCGCTCCAGGAGCCATTGGATCGGACGGATCTCGAATATCCGCTTGGGCAGCGGCGAGGGAACGACGCGGCGCCATTTGTCGCCATCCGGTTTGATCGACCAGTTCTTTTCCTCCGCCAGCCTTCGCGCCTCGGACTCCTCGTAGACCGGACCGATGAACTTGGTCGGATTCGAATAGGCCGGGTCCTTGGGATCGACCTCGATCATTGTCAGCATGGTGGCGAAGGGTACTTCCATGGGCAGCAGGTTGCCCATCTCCTGCTCGATCATGTAGCCGATCATGCCTTCGGTCTGCGCGCCCAGGACGTCCAACGGATAGGCCTCATCGGGCTTGTAGGCGGCCCCCTGCAGGGCAAGAAGACCGACCTGCGGGCCGTTGCCGTGGGTGATGACCACTTGATGCTCCTTGGCGATCGGCGCCATGGCCTCGGCGGCGACCCGCACATTCTCGCGCTGGTTTTCAGCGGTCAATGCCTGCCCGCGGCGGAGCAGGGCATTGCCGCCAAGCGCTATGACGACGCGCATGGCCTAACTCCCGATCGCCGCGACAAGGGTGGCCTTGATCGTGTGCATGCGGTTTTCGGCCTGCTCGAACTGGAGCCCGGCCGGCGACTCGAACACATCGTCGGACACTTCCATCTCGGCGATCCCGAACTTCTCGAAGATGTCCTGGCCAACTTTGGTGTCGCGATTGTGGAAGGCGGGCAGGCAGTGCATGAATTTGGTGCCGGGATTGCCGGTCGCGGCCATCAGCGCGCTGTTGACCTGATATGGCGACAGCAGCTTGATACGTTCCTCCCAAACCTCGGCCGGCTCGCCCATCGACACCCAGACATCAGTGTGGATGAAGTCGCAGCCCTTGACCGCCTCCTGCGGATTCTCGGTGATCGTCAGGCGGGCGCCATACTCGCCGGCGAGCCGGCGTGCCGCGCTCTCGTATTCGTCGCTCGGCCAGAGCGACTTGGGTGCGGCAATACGAACGTCCATGCCCATCAGGCAGCCCGCGATCATCAGCGAGTGGCCCATATTGCTGTGGCCATCGCCGACATAGGCATAGGAGATATCGTGCAGTGGCTTGTCGCTGTGCTCGCGCATGGTCTGCAGATCGGCCAGCATCTGGGTCGGGTGGAACTCGTCGGTCAGGCCGTTGAAGACCGGTACGCCGGCGTATTTTCCAAGCTCCTCCACGATCTCCTGTCCGAAACCGCGGTACTCGATGGCGTCGTACATGCGGCCGAGCACCCGCGCCGTGTCCTTCATGGATTCCTTGTGGCCGATCTGCGAGCCCGACGGCCCGAGATAGGTGACGCCGGCGCCCTGATCCATGGCGGCGACCTCGAAGGCGCACATCGTGCGGGTCGAGGACTTCTCGAAGATCAGGCAGATGTTCTTGCCCTTCAGCCGCGGCTGCTCGGTCCCGGAATACTTCGCCCGCTTCAGGTCGCGCGCCAAATCGAGCAGATAGCGCATCTCTCGCTGGTCAAGGTCCAGGATCTTCAGGAAATTGCGTCCCTTGAGATTGAAAGCCATGGTGGTGTTTCCCCTATTTCGTCTTGTGCCGGAACTCTGCGCCCGGCGTGGTTCAGTTGTCGACGGGATCGCGCAGGATCGGGCAGGTCATGCAGTGCCCGCCGCCCCGGCCGCGGCCCAGCTCGTTGCCTTCGATCGTAATCACCTCGATGCCGGCCTTGCGCAGCAGGGTGTTGGTATGGGTGTTGCGCTCGTAGGCGACCACGACGCCGGGCTCCAGGGCCACCACGTTGTTGCCGTCGTCCCATTGCTCGCGTTCCCGCTCATAGGCATCGCCGCCGGTCGTGACGGTCCGAAGCTTGCCACTGCCCAGGCCGAGCGCTCCTTCGACGACGGCCAGGAAGTTCTCCTTCTCCGCGGTTACCTCGATGTCGCCCTCGCGGTCGCCCGGGCGCAGGCTGATCGGCTTGATGCCGTCCACGACGCCGGAGAACAGGTTGGCGAGGTCGCGATCGCAAAGCGTGAACACGGTATCGAGATGCATGTAGGCGCGCTCTCTGGGCATGACGCAGGCGATGACGCGCTCCGCCCCGCCCTTTGCGAACAGTCCTTGGGCGAAGAGCCCGACTCCCTGCCGGCTGGTGCGCTCGCTGACGCCGATCAGAACCGTCTTGTTGCCGATCGGCATGATATCGCCGCCTTCGACGCTTGCCATCGCGTAATTGTGGTCGACATCGTCGCCGAACCAGAACTCGAAATCGGCCTCCTTGAACATCGGATTGAACTTGTAGATCGCGGCCATGTTGAGCGCTTCCTGGCGGCGCGCCGGCCAGTACATGGGATGGATCGTCACACCGCCGTAAATCCAGGCCGAGGGATCGCGCGTGAACAGTTGGTTGGGCAGCGGCGGGATTACGAACTCGTAGGGCTCCATGACCTCAGCGAGGCCCGGCGGCAGCGCGAAGGGAAGCTCCGCCACGTTCATGCCGCCGATGAGATGGTTCGAAAGCTTCTCGGCATCCATTTCCATCAGCGCGGGATGGAGATCCCGTGAGAGACCGATGCCGGTGACCTCCGGCCGGATCTTCCGGTCCAACAGCCACCGGCGCGCCTCCATGTCGCGCATGGTTTCTTCGAGCAGTTCCCGGACGAAAAGGACGTCGATGTCCCTGTGGCGCATGACGTCGGCGAAGGCGTTGTGTTCGACGCGTGCCTGCTTGACCCAGATGACGTCGTCGAAGAGCAGTTCCTCCCGGTTGGAGGGCGTAAGTCTGCTGAGTGCGAGACCCGGGCGGTGCACGATCACCTTCCTGAGCTTGCCGACCTCTGAATGGACTCCCAAACCAGTCATGTCGTTTCTCCCTCGATGAATTGTGGCTTCAATTGCGACGTGTGGTTACGCCATTTCAGCAAGACGTAGACCGGAACGCCGGCGATCAGCAGCAGGAACCCGTAGAAGACGATTTCCGCGCCGGCGCCATAGATCGCCCAGGCGGAATAGAGAAAACCGGCGACGGCCAGGCCGGCGACCGGCGCCAAGCGCTTTCCGGCGACCGTCCGGCCTGTCTTGATCAAGATCATCAGCTCGGCCAGGGCGCAGAACAGATAGGGGACCAGTGTCGTCAGGGTTGCCAGAAGGATGATGAAGACGAACTGGTCGACCAGGCCTTTGGTGAAATTCATCGCGATAAGGATGCTCGCCAGCACATTCGAGACGACCAGCGCGAAGACCGGTGTCTTGGCTTTGGACAGTCGGGCGAATTGACGCGGAAAGAGATCGTCGCGGGCGGCCCCTAGAGGCACCTGGCCGGTTAGCATGGTGAAACCGTTGAGTGTCCCGAAGGTCGATATGCAGGCGGCGATTGCGACGAAGGTGCCGCCAATCGTTCCCCACATGACCGTCGCCACGTCGGCCAGAGGCGCTGTCGATCTCTGCAAATCGGCACTGGGCACGACGCCGAAGGCGACCAGGGTCACGACGATGTAGACGGCAGCCGCCAGGCAGGCGCCGAGGATCGTGGCGCGCGGGATCGTGCGTTCGGGCTCGGCGACGTCACCGGCAGGGACCGTGGCGGACTCCAGGCCCAGGAAGGCCCATAGCGTCAGTGCGGCGCAAGCGGCGATGGCCGCCAGGTTGCTTTCCCCGCTGACATTGGCCGGGGTAAAATGGCCCGGATCGATATGGGCCAAGCCCAACAGGCCGACCAACAGCAGGGGCAGGACCTTCAGGATCGTCGTGATCAGCTGCACGGTCCCGGCCTCTCGGACGCCCCGCGCG
This sequence comes from Inquilinaceae bacterium, assembly GCA_965237625.1. Taxonomy (GTDB): domain Bacteria; phylum Pseudomonadota; class Alphaproteobacteria; order DSM-16000; family Inquilinaceae; genus JABDIP01. The sequence goes on along the minus strand of CBDEGD010000014.1, from coordinate 51,207 downwards.
TTGATCCATGTCAGGAACCAGATCGCCGTCAGTGCCGTGGCCAGGCCGCCAAGGCGGCTATCGGCGATGGCTGGAAACAGATAACCCATATAGGCCGCGAAGGCGACGGCCACCGCGGCGTTGCCAGCCCACAATGCGATCCAGTAGCCCCAGGCGATAAGAAATCCCGCGAAGTCGCCGAAGCCTTCCCGCGAATAGGCGTAGGGCCCGCCGGTCTTCGGCACCAGACGGGCGAGGCGCCCGAATATCAGCGCCAGGACGATCGCCCCGGCGGAGGTCGCCAGCCAGCCGCCGATCGAGATCGGACCATAGGCCGCAAGGGCGGCGGGGAGAAGAAAGACCCCCGAGCCGATCATATTCCCGACCACCAGCGCCGTGCACATCCACAGGCCCAGCTTCGCGGCCGGCGCAGCGACGCTGCCGCCCTCCGCGAGCGGGGTCTCGATCTGCAGGTCTTCCGGAGGCATGTCGCGCAACCTCTCCTAGAGCACCGCAGCCGCGCTGATCGCGACCGTAATCATCACGGTCAGGATCAACAGCAGCGGCCACATGAAACTCAGCCAGCGCTCATAGGGCACTCGCCCCAGCGCCAGGCCGCCCATCACCACGGCGAAGGTCGGGTTGACCAGGTTCACCAGCCCGTTCGCCGCCTGATAGGCCGTCACCACAAGGGCGCGTGACACGCCGGCGAAATCGGCCAGCGGCGCCATGATCGGCATCGTGAGCACGGCAAGGCCCGAGGATGAGGGCACGAAGAACGACAGCCCGATTTCGAGCCCGAACATTGTATTGATAAAGCCGATTGGCGACAGTCCACTGACCGCGCCTTCGGCCCAGAACAGGACGGTGTCCGTCATGTTGCCGGCATCCATCACGACGACGATGCCGCGGGCGATACCGATGACCAGCGCCACGCCGAGAAGGTCGCGTGCGCCGTCGACGAAGGTATTGGTGAAGTCTTCCTCGCTCATGCGCGCGATCAGGCCGACCAGGATCGACGCGACGATGAACAGGCCGGACATCTCCGCCATCCACCAGCCGCCGGCCGAGACCCCCCAGATCATCACCGCGAAGCTGAGGCCGAAAACCAACAGAATGATCTTGCGTGTGGCGGTGAGTTCCGGTGTATCGGACTCACCGCGCCCTTTGAGAAAATGCTCTTCGTTGCTCACCCGCCGGTCCGCGACGATGGACAGTTCCGGGTTGGCGCGCACCCGTTCCGCGTAGCGCATCACATAGACGACGCTGGCCACAAAACACCCGATCAGGATTGCGAAGCGGAGCACGATGCCGTCGGTGAATGGCACCCCGGCGGCATTGGCGGCAATGACCGTGGCGAATGGGTTGATCGTGGAGCCGAGGGTTCCGATTCCGGCGCCCAGCATGATGATGGCGACGCCGGTCAACGCATCGTACCGGGCGGCGATCATCACCGGAATGATGAGCGTATAGAACGCCAGCGATTCCTCGGCCATGCCGTAGACCGTGCCACCCGCGGCGAACAGCGCCATGAGGATCGGGATCATCCACTTCTCGCGGCCCTTCATGCGGACCATCGCCCGTTCTATGCCCGCGTCGATGGCGCCGGTTCTTGTGACGACGCCAAGGAAACCGCCGATGATCAGCACGAAGAGCGCGACGTCGATGGCGCGGGCCTCGTAGGTGTCGGGATCGAAGAAACCGGCGATGGGCGCGAGCACGACATCGACGAAACCCTGCGGGTTCGGCTCGACCTCCTGGTAGGTTCCGGGGATCGGCACGTCCCGTCCCAGCGCCTCGCTGAATGCACGGTCGTATTGGCCGGCCGGCACGAACCAGGTGGCGATGGCGACCACGACTATCAGTCCAAAAAGGATCGTGTACGCACTCGGGAATTTTATCTTCATCGTGTCTTGCCTTCCCCGCAATCGATCGTCGGCACCGGTACGGCCTTTTCGACCGCGCCCCCAAAGATGCCCCAACCGGCAATTACATTCGAACCACGTTCCCGCCCGGCGGCCTAAGGACCTGACGGTTCCTCGGACCCGTTCTCCTCGGTGACTAGGCCATCCCCGACCGGGTCGCCGCTCTGGCGAATGACGACGAATTCCCCGTCACTGCCGGACAGCAGGCCTGGCCCGGGCGGCACCTCACGACGTGCATGCGATACCTCTCCGGGCTTGAATTCGATGCCTGAGCAGGCGGCGGCGAGCAGCCCGGCGATGAGCGCGATCGCGATGCGCATCAAAACTTCACCCGCGCGCCAACCGTGCCAACGATGATGTCATCGGGGCTCGGGCCGGTATTTTCATCCAGTTCGAAATACCGGAATTGGGCGTAAAGCTCGGTGCTGTAATCCTCGAACAATTGTATGCCCGCAATGCCGAATGAGGTTCCTTCGTCGCCATCGGCAGAGATGTTCTCGCCGTAGGTGTAGTCGACGCCAAATCCGGTCGGACCGAACGAGAAAATCGAGGTGTCCCAGGCAAGCTTCCCATAAAGATTATAGGGATTGTCGCCGGTATCCGCCTCCTCCATGCCGCCCGAGACCGTGGCGCTGAGGCCGGTGGGATTGTGCAGTGCCGACATCGAGCCGGCGAGTCGCCAATCCACATCGGTCTCATTCGGCTCCCGGAACGACAGCGCCCCGAGGGTCGTGAAGGACCCGACATCGACACCCGTCCAATCCCCGTAATCGCCACCCCAGGTGATGGCGGCATCGTACTGTTCGTCCGCCCCGGCGGAGGCCGAAATCTGCAGACCCGGCCCGATGATCGGCGAGTCGTAGCGCACCCGGTCCTGGCGTTCGCCATCGAAGTTGAAGAATGCATCGGCGACGGTGGTACCGGTCAGGTTCGTGCCATCGGTGAATTGGATTCCGCCGACGATATCTGCGACACCCGAATACATGATCGGTCCGGCCACCAAGGAAAGATCGTACTCCGCCGCATCGTCCGCGGCAGCCGAACCCTTGCCGAACAGGAGCTGGCCGTACGCGTCGTTTCGGGCCCAGGCCTCGACCCGTCGCAGATCGGTGAAGTCGTCGGATTCCTCGCTGTCCTGGCTGACGTCGAACGAGTTGTTGGGACTGAAGGCGATCTCGATAACCGATCCCAGCGTGGTTTCATCGGTAACGTCGGCGGTGCCGACGAAGCGCAGCCGTGATGTGGAGGTATCATTGTCGACGAAGAAGGCTTCAGTCTTGTTGCCGTCCTCCACCAGGTTCACGGCCCGGTTGATATGCCCCGATATGGCCAGCTTGATCCGGTCTTCCCCGGAGGTGACGACGGTATCGGGCACGTCGCCGGCCCGCGCGCGTTGCGCCGTATCGGCGGCGTCCTCGGCGGTCGATTGAGCCTCCGCCGCGATCGTCTGAGTCTCGATCGACCTCTGCTCCAACTGGTCGAGGCGATCTTCCAGAGTATCGATCGTCTCCGTCTGCGCGCCGAGTAGCTCCGATTGCCGGGTGAGTTGCTGCTGTTGCTGTTCGATGATCTGTTGCAGCTGCTCGAGCAATGCCGCGTCGACGGAAACCGTTTGTGCCTCAACCGATTGGGGCAGCAATGCCAGTGCGACGAGAGCCGGACCGACGAACGGGACGCACACATTTTTCATCTTCGCCCTCCCCAAATTTTTTTGTAACCAAATTTCAGTTAATCGTTTTTTCAACCAATTCGGAAGGCAAATCTGCAGCTTCCGGTCGGTGAATCGAGATCAGTACCAGTCAAAGATGCATATCGTCCGCGGGCGACCCGTGCCCAGCGACAGACTTGCGCAGCCAACCGCTCGCGCGCCGGAGCGACACGGGAATAGACCGAGTTTGAGACCCGATCAGGCCGACCGATCAGTTGGAAAGTCCGCCCAGATACCATAGCGGAACGAGCCGAAACGGTTGCATCGAATGATGCGGTGGGTAATGCGGTGAAATGTCGCAATTCGTGTGTTGATACTCGAGAGTTGAAACTGCAAATGGCAGATCGCCATGAATCCGGACGAATGGCTGCACGATGCACCACCAGCGCTCGGCACCAATGGTGGCGGCCGCGCGAGTCGCGGCGATCGACACCGTCGCCTTGCCCGATTGGATTTTCGCCCGCGCCGCGTCTCCTGCCGAATTCTGCGGTACGCCCACTTTGACTGTACTGATGCTCCTTGCCCGCCTGTTATGCCGTCACGCAGCGGGATGAGGACCCTCTTTCATCCCTCTCCTGAAAGTCACGATTTGCTGCGGTCATTGACGGAGGCATATCCGGACCGAGCGTGATTTTTCTGGGCTCGTGGCCATTGCCAACGCTAGAGTCGCTAGATTGGGCCAGCTTGTCCGGTTGTTCCGCATATCGCATATCGATCTCCGCGATAGACGGATGGCGTGCTGTGCACTGCATCGTTCGTTGTCGATCATCAGGGGGTTCAGGGATGGCCAAATTCATTCTGCTGCTTGTCGGTATGGCGTCACTCGCAGCCTGCACCGCGATTTCGGACGACGCGAAGCAGGCCTTGGCGACGCCGGTAAACTGCGACACCGCACGACAGGACATCGCGCTTCTGGAGTCGGAAGGGGCGTCAAATGCCGAACAGATTGGCGCCGGAATTCGTACCGTGACACCAATCGGTGCTGTCTCCGCTCTGCTGCGCGGCGACATGGAGGACCGCGCCGCTGTCACGACGGGTGAGTACAATCAAATGATCGACTTCAAGATCCAGGATATCCGGCGCATCTGCGGCGTCTGAAGGTTTTCAGATCTGGGACCATTCCTGTTACCGATCCTTGAACGATCGTGTAGCTGTCCATTTCGAAAATTGTCGCAAGCCCGGTGTCGGACCGCCGTCAATCGGTCTGGTGGCCAGAAACACGAAGCGGATATCACCATGAAGCTCTATGACCCCAGTAGGCTGTCAGTCATATTTCTGATCCCGGCGGCAATGGCGGCGACCAGCGGCGGCTGGTCCACGACCCCGGAACCGGGCCCATTGACGGCAGAGCAAACTGTTGAGGTGGTAACCGGCAATACGTTTCAAATCCCCGATGAAGAGATGTACGCCTTTGCCGATGAAAGCGGCCGCCTGCCGAAGAAACTTTACGGAGAAGCGCCAATCCGCTCTAACGACATCTTCGGTCGGCGGCGCAGCAAGGACACGATGGCGAAATTCGAATTGGGGATAGACATCGAGCGGCAACATGGCTGAGCTGAATTCGCAATCGCGTGCAAGCCTATTGATTGAAGGCCCGTCGGACGGCGCCTTAAGCGTTCGGATCGCCGGCAACTGGACCCTGTCCGCGATTGGCGATGGCAGTTTCGCCCCGGAGGACCGCATTTCGGTGACCGGCGACGTGCAACGGCTCGTGCTCGATGTCGCGGATGTCGGGCAATGGGACAGTGCCTTCGTCACATTCGTGGTCAATCTGGACCGTTTCTGCGCCGAGCGGCAGATCGCATTCGATCGCAAAGGGTTGCCTGCCGGCATCACGCGCCTCCTGGAACTTGCTCTCGCCGGTCAGCGTGCCGAAGCGCCGACCCATGTTGCGGCGCCGAGCTCGATGCTGGCAAAGATCGGTGCCGAGACGATTGGCATGTTTCGCTCGGCGGGCGAAATGCTCGGTTTCTTCGGCGAGTCGCTTCAGGCTTTGGGCCGGTTGGTCAGGGGCAAATCGCGCATGCGGATGTCCGATCTGTCCGTCATCATTGAAGAGTGTGGGCCCCAGGCCCTGCCGATCGTGACCCTGATCAACTTCCTGATCGGCATCATCATGGCCTTTGTCGGCGCGATCCAGTTGCAGCAATTCGGTGCTGAAATCTACGTCGCCAACCTGGTCGGGATCGCGATGGTGCGGGAACTGGGGCCGGTGATGACCGCGATCGTGTTGGCTGGCCGCACCGGCGCCGGCTTCGCTGCGCAACTGGGGACGATGACAGTCAACGAGGAGATCGCGGCGCTGCGTACGATCGGTATTTCGCCGATCGACTTCCTGGTGATGCCGCGCATGGTAGCCTTGATCATCATGGTGCCGTTGCTCGTGATCTACGCCAATGTGGTGGGCATGCTCGGCGGTTTGCTCATCGCCGCCACCATGCTCGACATTTCGGCCATCGAATATTTCAACCAGACCGCCGCGGCGATCAGCCTGACAGATTGGGCCGGCGGATTGGTCAAGGCGGCTGTTTTCGGCGTCATCGTCGCGGTCGCCGGCTGCCTGCGCGGTATTCAGTGCGGGCGCAGCGCCTCCGACGTCGGCATCGCGACGACATCGGCCGTTGTCACGGGCATCGTTTTCATCATCGCCCTCGACGCCATCCTGACGGTTTTCTACACTGTAATCGGCATATGAACGCCCCGGAAATCGCCATGCCCAAGAAGGCCGACGGTGCCTCCGGACGCACCGCCCACATTGCCACCCACGACCTTACATTCGGTTACGGATCGTTAGTCATCCAGCGAAATCTCAACTTCACCGTCAACCGCGGCGACGTCTTTGTCATCATGGGGGGCAGCGGCTGCGGCAAGAGCACCTTGATGTTCGTGCTCATCGGGATGAAACAACCGGCGGCCGGTTCGGTCGTGTTCAACGGCGAGGATTTCTGGGAGATCAGCGAAGAGCAGCGGGCCGCGCTTTTACGCCGCTCCGGCGTGACGTATCAAAAGGGCGCGCTCTGGAGCTCGATGACGATCGGCGAAAATGTCGCCTTGCCGCTGGAGCAGTATACCGATCTTAACCCGAAGCAGATCAGCGAGTTGGTCTCCTACAAGCTCTCCCTGGTCTCGTTGGCCGGTTTCGAGGACTACTATCCCTCTGAAATCAGCGGCGGCATGCAAAAACGCGCCGGACTGGCGCGGGCCATGGCGCTCGATCCCGAGATCCTGTTCTTCGACGAACCGTCGGCCGGACTGGATCCGGTGACGTCGCGCCGGCTGGACGATCTGATCCTGGAGTTGCGCGACAGCCTGGATGCGACCGTCGTCATCGTGACGCATGAATTGCCCAGTATTTTTGCCATCGGCAACAACTCCGTCTTCCTGGATCCGGAAACCAAGACCCAGCTGGCGACCGGCGACCCGAAGGCGCTGCTGGAAGATTGCGATATTCCGAAAATTCAGGCGTTTCTGACCCGGAGCGGAAGCGATGACACGAAGACGCGGTAGGAACTCGAACATTCGGGCCGGGTGCAGCAGGGGGGCATCGTCGAGACCATGAGCAAGAAAGCAAATCCCAAACTTATCGGCGCATTCGTAGTCGGTGGATTCGCGCTGGCGGTGGGCGCCGTCGCGGTGTTCGCGACCGGACGGTTTTTCGAGGATTCCAGCCAATATGTGGTCTTCTTCGATCAGTCGGTCAAAGGTCTGCAAGTGGGTGCGCCGGTCGCATTTCGAGGCGTGGATATTGGCGCCGTGAGCGACATCGTGGTCGAGTACAATGCCGAGACCAACGATGTCCGTGTGCCGGTGATCATCGAGATCTATCCCGAGCGGCTGAGTGTCATTGGCACCCCGACGCGAACCACCCAGGATTCAAACCGGGAGCTCATTGAGCATGGCCTGCGCGTTCAGCTGCAGTCGCAGAGCCTGGTGACCGGGCAACAGTTCATTCAGATGGATTTCTTCCCCGACAGACCGCCGCAGTACCGGGCCGGAGATTATCCTCTGCCGGAATTCCCGTCCGTTCCGTCAGCCATCGCGCAAATTGAGGAGACGTTCAGAACGGCGGCTGAAATGGCGCCGGAATTGCTGACGGAGGCAACGGAATTTCTGGCATCCGCCGGCGAATTGCTCGACGATAAGAACAGGGAGTCCATTTCCAATATTCTTGCCAATTTCGAGCGCTTCAGTGTGGCCCTGGCCGAGAGTGACGGCGAGATCGGCGAAATCCTGGATGAGACGACTGTCCTGTTGGGAAACCTGCGGGATGCATCCGCGGAAATCGAAGAAATCGTGAGCAACATTCACGAAAGCCGCGATACGATTGCCAATGCGTTTGAGCAGGTTACGGCCGCCGGCGCGGCGGTGACGCGGATGTCCGATCAGGTGAACAATCTGATTGCCGAGTCCAGGCCGGGAATCCGGGATTTCTCCAATGAGGGTCTCTACGAAATCACCGGACTGGCCCAGGACGGCCAGGACTTGTTTGAGCAGATATCGCGCGTCGCGGATGAGTTGGAGCGCGATCCCGCGCGCTTTCTCTTTGGCGATCGACAGCAGGGGGTGAACACGGAATGAAACAGGAATCGCAATTTGGTGTCAGGCCACCGTCGCGCCGCTTTTTCCTCCGCGGATCCGCGGCGGTATCCAGCATCGCTCTCTTGGCCGCGTGCGCGGTTCCCGGTCAGGGCGCGCCGCCACGGCAATTCCGCCTGACGCCGAAAAGCACCTTCGATGCCGGCCTGCCGAGCGTCGACTGGTCGCTGATCGTACTGAAGCCGGAGGCGGACCGTTCGGTCGATACGGTTCGGATTCCGCTCGTCAGTGGCGGCGTAGAAACGCAATACTACGCCAACGCCGAGTGGTCGGACCGGGCGCCGGCGATGGTGCTAAGGCTCCTGGTCGAGTCGTTCGTCAACAGCGGCGGAATTTCCGTCGTCGGCAGCGACCGTTCGGGATTGCGACCCGACTTCCGGCTGAAGACCGTCCTGCGGGAATTCCAGGCAGAGGGCGCGCCGGGCGCGGCTCCGACCGTTCGCGCCTCGATCGAGGCATCGCTTGTCCGGATGCCGCAACGGGATGTCGTCGGCACGATCGCCTTCGAGAGGTCCGAGCCGGCGTCGAGCGACCGCATCGAGGATATCGTCGCCGCCTACGACGAGGCGCTCGGATCGGTGCTCAAACGCTTGGTCCCCTGGACATTGGCGACGGGCAACGAGGCGGGCGGGGGAATATCCGGTTGAACGCCGGACGGAGGCCATTGCTGTTCAACTGCCACGGTTCAGGGTGCCCGGCAAACCGCCTTCGCTCTCCCCCAAATTTACCGGCTGCTGATAGCCCCGGCGGAATGGCGAGGCGCCGCTCGATTGCCGATCGATGAAGGCATGGCAATCGGTCCAGCCGTGCTGAATCACCCGCCCAGAGCAGGAGCATGTGCTTGCGGCCGTCCCGCGGCCCGACGAGCATCTGGAGAAGATGCGCCGGCGGCGCGAGACGATTGAGCTCCTTACGGCACATGCGCTCACCTTGTGCCAGACCAAAATGCCCTCTGACGATACCCCATTAATCCGCCGAGGGGTTCGGTTGCACCAGTTCGTGGAAGATGTAGCCGACGCCGCCGATCTTGTACCACTGGCCGTCCTCGACGGCCTCGAACACCTCGACCTCGGTGCCCGGCGGCAGCACTACCAGCACGTCGGCGTCGGTGCTCGGACCGGTGCGCACATTTACAGTGGAGGAGGTCTGGAAGCGGAACGGGCCGCCGGCCGTGAACGCGTCGTAGACCACGGCCTGGACCTCGAGCGCCTCGACATTCTCCTGCAAAGCAGAGAGTTCCGCTGTCTTGGCCTCCAACTCCGGTGTCAGCGAGGCCAGCGTCGCGGTGCGGTCATCGATCTGCGCGTTCACGCCTTCGAGGCTGCCCACGGCAGACTTGATCTCGTCCAGCGCCAGATCGACCTCCTCGAGGCGAGCCACGGACTCTGTCAGCGAGGCAAGCTCACCCTGCGCCTCCGCAAGTTGTTCCGAAGTCGCCGAACGTTCATCTGCGACCATGGTCAAGGTTTGTTGAAGACCGTCAACCTGCTGCTGATAGGTGAATGCGACGATCCACCCAACGATCGCGATCGCTACGACTATCAACGCCGCGGTCGTCTGCTGTCCACTCAATCCTTTTAGCATGTGCTGGGCCCTTCCCTGTTGTACTGGCGGTCCGGCCGCAAGCGGATACGGTGCCCCGTTGTGGCTGCGCCCGTCGCTTTCAACTTCGACGTGATCCTAGCGCACAATTCCACCGCGGCAACCCGTCGATGGCGGCGCGACGGTTCCGGGAGCGCGGCGCTGGCCAACGAATTGCTCGACCGGCGCCTTGTCGACACTCCTCTACGACGTCGCCTCGGATCCGCTTGGTCGGCCAAGGAACAGGCGCAATACCTCGGCGCGTCCCATGGAGCCCACGAGCTCGCGAAAGGCCGAATAGACGAAGAACAAGACCAGGAGCCAGATTTGAACCGCCCAGAAGCGCGGCCAGGATACTTCGCCCAGAAGATGGCTATGGGCCGCGGAGAGACTGCCTTGTTCAAGAATGAAGGGCACCAGATGCTCAAGGTAGCGAACGATGAAGACGGCCGAGACGTAGATTACCGTCTTCCAAAGAGCGTTGTAGATCAGCGGTTTGTCGGGGAATCGATTGACGATGGGCAGCTTGTCGGCGATCAGCACGACTTTTCCGATCAACAGGGCGCCGATACTGGCCCCGGCATGGCTCCAGAGGTCGATTCCTTGCTGCCGCAGCATTAGGGAGCTGGTCAGCGAGATCACGTTGAAGGCGGCGAGGAAAAAAATCGTGGGCGGCAGCACGGCGATGAACTCGTGCTTCAGAGTGCGAAAAAGCTTCGACATGGTGGAATTCCTGTATCCCCGATGTTCGGAATGAGCGCTACGGTGCGCTTGCCTGCATGAACGGCAAGGCAATGAATGTCTTGATCACCAGAGCGTTGACGAGGTCCAGGAAGAAGGCGCCCACCAGGGGAATGATCAGGAATGCCTTGGGCGATGGGCCGTATTTCGATGTGATGGCGTTCATGTTTGCGATCCCGACGGGTGTGGCGCCCATGCCAAGTCCAGCAAAGCCGGCGGCAATGACGGCAGCATCGTAGTCCCGGCCCATGACCCGGAATACGATCCAGACGGAAAAGAGCGTGATCACGATCATCTGGACGAAAAGGATCAGTAGGATCTTGCCGACCGCTCCTGCGAGCACCCAAAGTTGCATGCTCATCAGACTGATGGCGAGAAAGAGTTGCAGACTCAGCTCCGCGGCTCGCTCCTGGCTGACGGTATCAAGTTCGATCTTGAGGGCGTCCGCCGAGTTGGTGATGATGATTCCGATCAACATCGCCGTCAGAAATCCCGGCAGCGTCACGCCCCGGGAAAACAGGAACTGGTTTACAAGATCCCCGGCTTCGACACAGGCAGCGATGATCATCAGCGTGCCCAAGGTCGTTGACAGTGCCGGCAACTGCCGTTTTTCGTCATTTTTGGAAGTGTCCGCGACGGCACCGTCCGCTGCCGGCGCGGGAACATGCTGAATACCGTTCTTTTTGATCAGCCGCTCGGCGATCGGCCCGCCGATCAGGCCGCCCGCAACCAGTCCGAATGTCGCGAATGCAATGCCGATTTCCTTCGCATTCTCAAGTCCCGCCTGAACCGCTACATCACCCCAGGCAATCGCAGTACCGTGTCCGCCGGCCAGCGAGACACTGCCGCCAAACAGCCCATATCCGGGATGCGCTCCAAAGGCGATCGCCAGAAGCACGCCGGTGGTATCCTGTAGGATCAGCAACACGGTCGCCGCCGCCAACAGGATTACCAGCGCCATCCCGCCTTCTTTCAGCGATCGGAATTTGGCCGAAAGTCCGATCGTGGAAAAGAACACCAGCAGCAACAAATCGCGAAGGCGGGTATCGAAACTGATCTTGACGTCGAACCCGTAATAGACGGCCGTGACGACCAAACTGCACAGCAGCCCTCCCGTGACAGCGACGGGGATACTGTATCGTTGCAGAAAGGGCACCTGACTGTTGATGTACGTACCGACGAACCACACCGTGACAGCCAGGACCACGATGTTCGCGCCTGAGACCGTGTACTCCATGGACCGATACTCCGCCCGCTAATGGTTGCCTGATTTCGTTCGGTGACTGTGAACAAGTCGACGGTAGCGCGGTTACGGATGGTGCCGGTGCCTCGATCAAACGGCAAGGCCGAACCGCCTACCGCCCCAAACCGCCGAAATTTGGCGGGTTTGGCTGCCTTCGGCCGCAGTCGGCGCTCGGCTGGTCATTGTGGCGTCCAGCGACTCCGACGGCAGCGTCGTCTCGCCGTGGGAGGTACAGCGGGAGCCGCTTGCGCAGCCGTGGCCGAGGATGGCATGTTTCACGCAGACCGGATAAGCGGCAGAAACGCAGGGCAATGAACACGGCGCCCATGGAGGCTCACGATGCGTATCGGATTCACTACTGCGACGTTGCTGATTGCAACGGCCGTCTCGGTGGCCGTCTCACCGCAACAGGAAAGCACCGCAGTATGAAAGCGATGCCAATCAGAACACGCTTGGCCGGGCTCTTCCTTGCGCCGATGTTGGCGTTCGGACTGGCCGGTTGTGGCGAGGAGCCGCCGGAGGTCGTCGAACTGATCCGCGCGATCAAGACGATCACCGTCGCGCAACGGGCGTCCGGGCAGGTGCGGCGCTTCTCCGGCATTGTCGAAGCCACCGACACGTCGAACCTGAGTTTCGAGGTGTCCGGCAATGTCCGCGATGTCAATGTCGATATCGGAGACCGGGTGTCCGCCGGGGAGGTCATGGCGACTTTGGATCCGATAACCTACGAACTCGACGTGCAGGCCGCTGAATCCGACCTCGGCCGGGCGCGTGCCGAATTCGCCGAGAAGGACCTCGAGCTGGTACGCCAAAAAAGCCTGTTCAACAGCGGCTGGGTCAGCGAGGCCGCCTATGATCAGGCGGTGGCGGCCCAAGAGACGACGAGGAACGCCGTCGACTATGCGGTCGCCCGGCTCAACCTTGCTCGGCGCAATCTGGAGAAGACGACGCTGTATGCGCCGTTCGACGGCGTGATCGCGTCGCGCTCGGTCGATCCTTTCGTCGAGGTCCGCCGAGGCCAGGGGCTCTTTGGATTTTTCACCGAGGATGCCATGCAGGTTGCGATCAGCATTCCGGAATCTGCGATCGACGCCGTCAATCTCGGCCTTCCGGCCGAGGTCAGCATGCCCACCGCTCAGGCGTGTCCTTGCCTGGCGATCGTCTCCGAGGTCGGTTCGGCCGCCGACGCCGCGAACGCCTTCCCGGTGAATGCGACGTTTGTCGACCCACCTTCAACAATCCGGCCGGGCATGACCGCCGAGGTGACGCTGTTGCTCGGTGGTGCCGAGGAGGAAACGGCCTATCTGATCCCGCTCTCCGCGTTGGCGCCTGGAGTGGACGAGGCGCGCGCCTCGGTCTTCGTCTACGATCCGGCGAGCGCCACCGTGAACGAGATACCGATCGAGATTCGCGGCGGACACGAGAACCGGGTCGCCGTCTATTCGGGCGTCGAGGCGGGCGATATCGTCGCCATCGCCGGTGTCAGCTTCCTGTCCGACGGGCAGAAGGTTCGCCTGCTGGAACAATAGGTAATCGGTAAAGCAGGAGGCGGCGACGATGTCCGGCATTACGGCCTTTGCGCTCAACAATCAGCGCATCACGGTAATCTTCATCGTACTTACCGTAGTGCTCGGGGGCCTGCAGTTCAGCGTGCACCCGCGGCTGGAAGACCCGTCGATCGTCATCCGTGAGGCGGTCGTCGCCGCCTCGCTTCCCGGTCTGGAGCCGGCCAAGGTCGAGGATCTGATCACCCGGCGCCTGGAGGAAGAGATCCGCACCATGGAGGAGGTGGACGAGATCACCTCCGACTCAAAGACCGGCATTTCGGTCATCCACGTAGAACTGCGCGACGAGGTCAACTCCGACCGGTTTATCGAGATTTGGCACGAACTGCGCAATCGGGTCGCCGACGCCGGGCCCGACCTGCCTGAGGGAACAATCGGACCGTTCGTGGACGACCAGTTCGGCGAGACCGCCGTCGCGACCGTCGCCCTTTGGAGCGACGGATTCACGCTTGCCGAAATGCGCGTGGTGGCGCGCGAGATACGCGACCGTCTCTATGCCCTCGAGGGCGTGAAGAAAGTCGAACTGTTCGGCATCCAGGACGAGCAGGTCTTCCTGGAATTTTCCAACGCAAAGCTTGCCGAACTGGGCGTCGATCCGTCTATCATCGTCCGCACCCTGAGGGATCAAAACATCCTGCTGCCGGCCGGCAGGATCGATGCCGAGGGTCGCGACTTCGTGGTCGAGGCGAGCGGCAATTTCGTCAGCGTCGATGACATCAAGGATGTATTGCTGCCGATCCCAGGAACCGAGAAAGTCGTCAATCTACTGGACGTGGTGACCATCACCCGTGGCTATGTCGATCCGCCGGAATCGCCGGTCTTCTATAATGGCCAGCCGGCCATCGTGCTCAGTGTTTCGATGCTCGAGGGTTTCAACGCGGTGGAGTTCGGCGAGCGATTGACGGCGCGCGTCGCCGAGATGGAGTCGCGACTGCCGCTCGGTTATGTGCTCGATTTCGCGACCTATCAGCCGACACTGGTCGAGAAGGCGGTCGATGGCGCGTTGCTCAACGTGTACCAAACGCTGGTCATCGTGCTGGTCGTGGTGATGCTGTTCCTGGGGCTCCGCACCGGCTTGATCGTCGGCTCGTTCGTCCCGCTGGCGATGCTGGTGGGTTTGATCGGGATGGGCATCCTCGGGGTCGACCTTCAGCGCATGTCGATCGCCTCTATGATCATCGCGCTCGGCATGCTTGTCGACAACGCCATCGTCGTTGCGGAGGACATTCGAAGTCGGCTGGAGCAGGGGGCCGAGCGAAAACAAGCCTGCCTCGATGCCGGCCGGACCCTGGCCATCCCGCTGCTGACGTCGACGCTGACCACGGTTTTCGCGTTCATGCCCATGGTTCTGATCGCCGGCAACACGGGCGACTACGTGCTGTCCCTGGGTCAGGTCGTCATCATCCTGCTGCTCGGGTCGTGGTTCCTGTCCATGTTCGCGACGCCGGCAATGTGCTTCTGGTTCATGAAGGTGAAGCCGGCGCCGGCGAAGGCGGAAGGATCGCAATCGGACGAACCTGCCGATCCCTATTCGGGCCGGTTCTATCGCGTCTATCGCGGATTTCTCGAACTGGTCCTGCGGATGCGCTTTGCCGTCATAATAGGATCCATCGGCGGTCTGGTGGCGGCCGGGTTGGCCTTTCAACTGGTGGTGAAAGAGTTCTTTCCGCCCGGTGACCGCAACCAGTTCCTGGCCTATCTGGATCTGCCGGCCGGCGCCGACATCAAGACGACGGAAGCCGTCGTGCGCGAATATGCCGCATGGCTGGGCGACAGCGAGGCAAATCCCCACGTCACCGGCAACGTTGCCTATGTCGGTTCCGGAGGCCCGCGATTCTTCCTGTCGCTGTCGCCGATCGACCCGGATCCACATCTCGCGTTTGTCATCGTGAATACCGAAACGGCCGCGAATGTGCCGGCCGCCGTCGAACGCAGCCGCCAGTACTTTCTCGACTCTCACCCCGACGTGCGGGGTCGGGTGAAGTCGATGTGGCTCGGCGCCACGGAGACCGGCTTGTTGCAAATCCGGCTTTCCGGCCCGGATGCCGACGAGCTTTACGCAAAGGCCGCCGAGCTGGCCGATGCCTTCGAGGCGATACCGGGCACGTTGGATGTCCTCCAGGATTGGGAAAACCAGGTCATCAAGTTGGTCGTCGCCGTCGACCAATCGCGGGCCCGGCGCGCCGGCGTCACCTCCCGCGAAGTGGCGCTGTCGCTGAATGCCTATATCGACGGTGCCCGGATCACCGACTATCGCGAAGGCGATGCGCTGATCCCCGTGGTCATTCGGGCGGTGGAAAGTGAGCGCAGCACGGTCGGAGGCCTTCGCGACATCAACGTGTACTCCACCGGCCGCGGCGTGAACATACCGCTGAGTCAGATCGCCACATTCGACGGCGAGTGGGAGTTCAGCCGGATCAGCCGGCGCGACCAGGAGCGGACGATCACCGTCGAGGGCAAGCACGCGTACATGAAGGCCAATCAACTCTTCGCCGCCCTCATGCCGGCGATAGAGGCGCTCGATCTGAGCCCCGGCCACTACTGGGAGGTCGGGGGCGAGCTGGAGGATTCGGTCGAGGCGCAAGAGGCGCTGTTTGGCAATATGCCGCTCGCCGGCCTCGCCGTCATCGTGCTGCTGATCTGGCAGTTCAATTCTTTCCGCCGGACCGCGATCATCCTGCTGACCATCCCGTTATCGTTCATCGGCGGGGTGATCGGGCTGCTCGTCATGAAATCGGTGTTCGGATTCATGACCATCCTCGGACTGTTCAGTCTCGCCGGTATCATCATCAACAACGGCATCGTCCTGATCGACCGGATCGATTCCGAGGTGGCCGATGGCCGGGCCCCCTATGATGCCGTCATGATGGCGGCGCTGGCCCGGTTCCGGCCGATCCTGATGAGCACCTTGACGACGATCCTCGGGCTGCTGCCGCTGATCGTCTCGGTCGATCCGCTGTTTTACGGCATGGCCTGCCTGATCGCCTTCGGCCTGCTGGTCGGCACCGTGCTGACGCTGGGCATCGTGCCGGTGCTCTATACCCTGTTCTTCCGGGTGCCGATCCCCAAACGCGGTGCACTTGCTGCACAGACCGCATAGCCTCGCCGGTGGTGTCGGCTACCATCGCGGCGGCGGAGGCCGTATCGAACCGGGACCCGCATTGTCGGTGAGGGACCGAAGGGGAGCGCCTCACGCCGACTTCGGTCTTACATTTCACCAGTCTTCTGTCCGGTACGGCGGCTGCGGGCCCGGCACTTGAAACTGCCTGGCGAGAGCCGCGTGCACCAATTCCATGTGGCCACGGGCACCGGCATGGCAACCGTCATCTATTTCTCAGTGAATGACGTAAATTTCGTACGGATTCCGTTTGCCAGTAGCGATATGGCGGCGACATTGGATGTCTATAGGTTTGATTTTATTAGCATTGAATAAGTATCATAATCCGCGTGTCGGGGGTTCGAGTCCCTCCTCCGCTTCCAAATCTGCCGACAACAGCAGATCTTTCTTCGGCGAATTCTGATCGCGCCGGTCTCCGATCGGTTACTGTTTATCGCCGTCCTGAACAGCCATCTGGGAAGGCAACCAGAGTACGACTTGGGTGCCCTCTCCGACGGTGCTGGTCAGTTCAACGCCACCACCATGTTCCTCCATGATGCCCTTGACGATCGGCAGGCCGAGGCCGACGCCGAAGCCCTTGGTGGTGAACAGAGGCTCGAAGATCTTCTCCCGCAGCTCCAGTGGCACACCGCAGCCAACATCGGTGATCTCGATCTCGGCGCGCCCGTCCTCCGTTCGACTGGCCACCGTCAGTAGTCTGTCACTGTCGATCGTGATGCCGTTTACCGGGTCCGTCATGGCCTGGCAGGCATTGCTCAAGACGTTCTCCAGCGCGCGCCGCAGCCGGCCCCGATCCACATTCACCACCGTGTCGCAGCCCAGTTTCTTGCGCAGGACGATCTCGGGCGCCGGCAAGATATATTCGGCAAGGGTCTCCGTCAGCAATTCGTCGACGACAGTTGGCTCTTCGTAAAGCTTGGGGGCCTGGACATAGCTCAGCAGATCGGCGATCACGGTGTCGCAGCGGGTGATGCTGCGATCGACAATATCGGCGGAGGATTTGAGGAGCGGATCGGCCTTGCGGCTGAGCTTCTTGATCGCCGCGACAGAGGTGCGCATGGCCCCCAGCGGGTTGCGCAACTCGTGGCTCACCGTTGCCGTCAACTGGCCCAGGACCGCCAAGCGTTCCTGTTTGACCAGTGCCTCCTGGACCTCCTTCAGTTCCGCGGTGCGTTCCTGCACGAGTTCTTCGAGACGGTCCCGATGGCGGGCAAGCTCCGATTCCCGCCTCTTGAGCTCGCCCGTCATCCAGTCGATACCGCGCTGCACTCGACCGAGTTCGTCATCCACAACCGGCCCGGCGGTTCGCGCCTCGAAGTTTCCTTCGCCGACCTTGCGGACGACCTCAACGAGTGACGACAGGCGCTCGAGAATCGTTTTTCTGAACAAGACCACAATCGCAATCGACGTAAGGACAACCGCAGCCAAGGAGCCAAACACCACGAGCGCGATGACGCGTGCCCGATCGGCTTGTGCCTGCTCTGTGCCCATGCGCAAGATGACGAAGAAAGCCGGCCGAGATTCGTCGGTCGTGTAAATCGGCGTGACGCTGACCAGGGCATCGGGCGCATAGTGGAAGGGCGGTCCCGGCTCGGGACGTAGCCAAGCGACATCGATTCCGGGAAAATTCGCGATGTCCGTTCGGTAGAACGTGTCGTTCAACGTGTAGACGATTGTATTGGTGTCGTCGACGACCAGCGCGTCCTTGAGAGCGCCACCGATCAGTTCCCGCATGACCTCGCCGTCACCGATGGCGGCGATACGGAGTGTGCCGTTCCGAATCAACTGCCCCGGAATGCTGATGCGCGTACGCAGGCGCTCGTCGATCTCGGCGTTGAAGCGCGAAACATAGACGTATCCCACCGCGGTGAGCACCGCCATCTCGACCGCGATGATGACGACACCCACCTTGAAAGCCAAGCTACGCGAGATATCGCTCACTGATGGCAAGGGCCGTATCCGCTTCGCACGATCTCCAACGAATCTGCCGGCGATGGCGAGGCCAAAGCGTTGCCGGCAAACCGGTTCGATTCGCGGCCTGGACCGAGTTGGCGCACCAATCTACATGGGCGGAGCGCTACTCGACGAAGTACCACTGGTCCGGCCTAAAGGGATAGGTGCGCGCATAGCTGTAGTTATTCATTGTCCAGGTCGTCACATTCCTGAGCCGCTTCGAGACCACCGCGGGGCTGGGCAACATGCCGATCACGCCGATTATTGGTAGGTGTTCCTTGTGCAGACGAACCATCTCGCTGCCCAGCTCGAGAAAGCGGGCGCTCGATGGATGGACGCCTTGCAACTCGCTCGCCAAGAGGTCCATATCCTGAACCCATTGCGGCGGCTCTTCGCCGGCAGCGCCATTCTCTCTCAGCCATGGGCCCCATGGAGGCCCGACACCGGGGTAACCAGCCACGTATGGGGGCACGAACATCTGCGGCGTGGAAATCATGAGTGGCGCGAATACGGTGTCCCATTCCAGGTTTATGTCAAGCTCGTTATCTTGGGCCAACCGGCGGGTCGTTTGGGTCGTCGTCTGCTTCAAGGAAACCTCGACACCGACCTGGTGCCAGTAGTGTTGGATCAACTTCGGAAACTCCGGAGTCTCGGCGAACTGCAATGAGTACTCCCACAAGATCGTCAAGGCCTTGCCGTCGGGGCGCAAGCGTCGACCGTCCGGTCCGAGGGTCAAACCCATCTCGTCCAAAAGGGCATTGGCTTTCTCGGGAGCGTACTCGGTCATGTACTGTCGGTCGGATTCGGTCACGAAATCGACCCCGTAGGGCAATGGCTGTTCGATCCGGCCCAGGCCGTAGAACAGCAGAACATTGACCTCCTCGCGGTTGATGGCGAAAGACATCGCTTGCCGGAAACGCAGGTCGCTAAAGATCCGGCGAAGCTCCGGATCCTTGTGCGTTTGATTAAACTGGATCGGCCCAAGCAGCTCGCCCGGAGTCATGCGGAGCTCGTATCCGCCACGCTCCTGGGAGCGACTGAGCAACTGATAGTCCTCGAGCGTCATGTTTTGGGATTTTTGGTCGACATTTCCCTGAATGATCTCGAGGGCATACTGCTCTTTGCTGACAAAGCGCTCTTCGTGCCGATCGATATAGGGAAGCTGCCTGCCGGACGTATCAACCTTGAAGTAGTACGGGTTGGCAACGAACACGCGCCGTTCGGCAGTCGGCTCCATTTCCAGGACATGGCTCTCGAGCGTCGGCACCCCGACCCCATATGCCGTCTTGGCGAGGGTATCTTTCCATCGAGCCCAATACTTGTGAAAGCGATCGGACCAGTTCTGAAATCCCGCCGCACGGGCCTCGTGATCCGCGTTCGGGTTGTAGTCGATGTGGAATTGCGACAAGAAATGCTTCGGCGCGAAGGGCACTCTGAACGACCCTTCAGTTCCGATGTAATGCAGAAACCCCGGGTAGGGTCTGGCGAACTGGAAACGCACTCTGGTCGTGTCGATGGCTTCGACCTGCACCGGAGACCCGCCGGTCAGCCAGACGTCGGGGGTTTCCGGGTTTATCTGCGGGTTGAGTATGATGTCGTGAATGTAGAAGACGATATCGTCGGCGGTGAAGGGGGCGCCGTCGGACCATCTGTGCCCGCGACGCAGCAAAAAGGTGACTTCGCTGTAGTCGTCGTTCCATTCCCACGCGCTTGCGACGTTGGGCACCAAGGTAGTGAGGTCGTCGCTGAGCCGCACGAGGCTCGCCTGTCGCCAGCTCAGCAACTCCGACGTGCCGGTACTCAACGCCAGGGAAAGACCACGAAGCGTGCCACCGTAGCGACCGCAATTCCGGTACGGCATCACCACCAGTGCGTCCAGCGGCAGCCGTTCCGCGACCGGCGGGAGTTTCCCTTCGGCTACCTGAGCGTGAAACAGCGGATTTTCCTCGTAGGCGAGCGTCGTCTCCGTTTGACGCTCGAATTCCGAAAGTTCGATCTGTTGCGGCCACTCGCCGGTCAATCCCTGCGGCTCGGATACCGTGGGGCACTCCGCACCCTGCGAGGGAAATGCCGCAAGCGCCGAAATGGCAAAACACAGCACACTTGCTGCAGACAGTCGTTCGTTCATTCCGATCCTCCTTTGCTGCGCATCGCACAGAGACAAAGAGCGAAAGATCCTCCAGCGCGCAGGGGGCCATTGCCCGCATGGTGGGACCCCTGCCATCGCGATTTGCGAGCGCGCTTCGGGCAAACAACCCGGTGTCGGCCGTGACCGTGGAACTCTTGCTTTCGACGGCTGTCGTCATCGACCCGCAATCGAGGATTTCCGGAACTACCTCTCTGGTCACACAGGGGTGGCTCGCCGCGACGATGATATTGCATTGATGCGTACAGCAGTATCGCCCTGGCAGTAAATCAAACAGCCAATTGATCCGGGAGTTCCGGGTTTCAATTCTCTCGGTGCCTGCCGAACCCTTTTGCCGTCATGCCTAGACCGGACCAAGAATTCACTTGGCCCGAATTCAGGAAGAGATCATAGTAGTGTTGAACTAGTTCAGATGTAAACTGATTCGAGTTCTTGCACTCGTCTCGATTGTACCTGGATACCTTGAATTGAAACTTTCGCGGAGTTTGCGGCGGCCGTTCTTGCAAAATCGGTCCAAGGAGAAGCGGCGCACCTCGACCTGGAATGAAAATCGCGATTGAAGCCGGGATCTTCTTCAAACCGCACGCGAAACCGCAGCGATGAACCGGATGTCGAATGAAGACTGCCATCAGAATTCTTGTCGTTGACGATGATCCCGACTTCGCGGAAGGGCTGGAAGTTCTGCTTGGGCTGGAAGGTCACGATGTGCGGGTTGCCCACAGCGGAGAAGAGGCACGGGAGATCTTTCGCGACCAGGATTTCGATCTGACGTTGATGGATGTCAGGCTGCCCGGCATGAACGGGGTGGAGAGCTTCCTGGAATTACAGAAGATCCGCCCCGAGGCCAAATTCGTGATGATGACCGCATACAGCGTGGAGGCCCTGTTGAGCCGGGCGATCGAAGCTGGCGCCCTGGGCGTGCTACGCAAGCCGTTCGATGCCGACGAGCTTCTCAAGGCGCTGTGCGACCTGCGACCGGCGGGAACGATCCTGCTGGCGGATGATGATCGCGATTTCGCCGACGGCACCGCCCGGTATTTTACTGAGGCCGGTTTCAAGGTTCATGTGGCGTACACCGGTCGCGAAGCGCTGGATATCGCACTCTCGCAGGCGGTCGACGTGCAGATCCTCGATCTCCGGCTTCCGGTTCTGAGTGGATTGGATGTGTACCTCAAACTCAAACAGGTCGGCAGGACGATTCCGACACTGATCGTGACCGGCTACGCCAGCGAAGAGCAGTTGACGATCACGAAGGCGCGGCAATCGTCGGTCAAAGGCCACATGATCAAGCCCTTCGAGCCGTCGCAATTACTGGATGCGGTCAGGCAACTCATCCCAATTCCGGAGTCCTGCGAGAGGCATGCGCCCCGAGTCGATTGAGCCCGCAGGGGGTGAGCCGCGCCACCTCCTGATCATCGATGACGACCCGGAATTCTCCGAGGGTCTGCGCAACCTCCTGACGGTTCATGGATACGACGTCGACATGTTTCGCGGCGCCCCGGGCGAGCCCAAGGATTGGAAGTATCTGAAGGCCGATGTCGCGTTGATCGACATCCGCCTCCGGCATCAGGACGGCATCGGCCTGATGTCGGCGTTTCGCAGAGTCCGTCCGGATATCCTGTGTGTGATGATGACCGCCTTTGCGTCGGTGGATACGGCAGTGGAAGCGCTTCACGAGGGCGCATACGACTATCTGCGCAAGCCATTCCACGCCGACGACTTGATGGCGACCCTGGATCGCTGTTTCGAGAGGATCGAACTGGTCAGAGAGAAATCGGAGGCGGAGGCCGATCTTCTCACTCGAAACCTGCAGCTTGAGCAGATCAACGCGCGGCTGCATCGCGTTGTCCAAGGCATACAATCCTTGACCACACGCACGACGCTCGATGACCTTTGCGGCAGAACACTGGAAGAGATTGCCGGATGCATGTCCGCCACTGGCGGCTCCGTCTACCTGAAAGACGGCGACACCCTGGTTCTAAAGCACGCCATCGATCCGGGCCATGCTGCCCGGACCATCTCTCTGCCGGCGAAGAAGGACAGTGTCCTCGACAGGGTCCTGTGCACCGGCCAATCCGTGCTGGTGACCGATGTGCGGGACGAGGGATCGCCGAGGCTGAGCGGCTGGGAGGGATATTCCGGCCGGTCGCTGCTTGCCTTCCCGATCGCCGCCGCCGACGACACCCCAATCGGTATTTTTGCACTGCATTCCAGGCGGGACGGTCCATTTACGCCTCAGGATCGTGAACTTGGCCAGATCCTCTGCTCGTTTTTCGGTGAGGCGCTGCGGGTGACCCGAGCGCTCGTGGATCTGGCCGCCAGCAGAGAACAGTTCAAGGATTTCGCCCAGTCGGCGTCAGACTGGCTCTGGGAACTGGACCAGGATTCGCGCTTTTCCTGGATCTCGGGGCCCGGGCAGAAACAGCCTGGATGGTTAGGGGACAACTCGAGCGATCGCTCGGGCCAGGAAGGCGCGGGCAACGACTTGGACGACGGGGTCTGGCTTCGGAGTTGTCGTGAGTTGCAGGCCCGCATGCCGTTCCGAGACTTCCGGTTCAGCTACCAGGATACGAGCGGACAGCCGCACCACATCGATGTCAGTGGCAAGCCCATGTTCGATGCCGATGGTGTCTTCGAGGGCTATCGCGGCATCGCAACCGACCAGACCGCCGAGGTGGAGGCGGATTCGGCGCGACGTCTCGTCGAGGCACGATTCCGCGGGATTGTCGAGAATTCGCCGGCGGCCATCGTCCTTCAGGATCTCGATGGGCGCATCCTGCTTGTGAACAGACGCTTTGAAGGGGCGTTCGGCTGTTCTGCCGCGGAGGCGACAGGGACGATGGCGCGGGACATCCTCTCACCGGACTGCGCCGATGCCTATGCCGGGTTGGATCGAGAAGTCATCGAGAGCGCCGTAGTGGCCGAGCGGGAACTCACCGTGCTACTCGCCGATGGTGAATCGCACGATATCGTGGTGACTAAATTCCCGGTGCTTGGCGCGGATGGGAGGCCGAAGGGCGTCGGCGCCGTCATCACCGATATTTCAGATCGCAAGCGCACCGAGGAACAGCTGCGTCAATCGCAGAAAATGGAGACGCAGGGCAATCGCTTCAGGTTAACGCCGTTTGTTGCTGGCGGGCTGTTCGCGGGCGGTGTTATGTGATTCATGGAGGGCTTCGTTGACTCACGAGGCCTGACAATGACCCGATCACAGCCGACCCGGCCCCTTCTTGATCATTTCTCGGCGCTGGACGATCCCCGCGAGGACTGGCGGGTGATGTATCCGCTGCCTGAGATCCTGCTTGTGGTGCTGTGTGCGACGCTGAGCGGGATGGAGGATTTCGTCGAGATCAAGCTGTGGGGCGAGCTGCGGATCGCCTTTCTGCGCCGCTTTTTGGCCTATGAGCGCGGCATCCCCTCCCACGATACCCTGAACGACGTGATGAACGCTCTCGACCCGGAGCTGTTCAAGGCCTGCTTCACCGCCTGGGTGGCGGGGCTGCGCGAGACGGAACCCGACATCATCGCCATAGACGGCAAAACCTCCAGGCGCAGCCATGCCCGCTCCAAGGGGCGCGAGCCGCTGCATCTCCTCTCCGCCTGGGCCTGCCGCCAGCGCCTGGTGCTGGGTCAGGAGGCGGTCGCTGACAAGTCCAATGAGATCACCGCGATCCCGCTCTTGCTGGAGCGCCTGGCCCTGACCGGCGCGCTGGTCACCATCGATGCGATCGGCACCCAGACCACGATCGCCGAGACCATCGTTGGCCGCGGCGGCGACTATCTGCTCGCCCTGAAGGCCAACCGGCCTCTCCTGTTCAGCGATGTCGCAGCCTTCTTCGCCGACCCCCAGACCGCAGGTTGCGAGGGCTTTGACACCTTCGACACCACCGACGCCGACCATGGCCGCATCGAAATCCGCCGCCATGCCGTCTGCCACCACGTCGACTGGCTGTTCTCCGACCGCCGCTATACCGGCGAGCCGGCTTTCCCCCACCTCGCCACCATCGCCATGGTCGAGACCGAGGTCGAACGCAACTCCAAGATCGAACGCGAAAAGCGCTACTACCTCTCCTCCGCCACCCTCGACGCCGAAACCTTCGCCCGCGCCGTGCGCGCCCATTGGGGCATCGAAAACCGCCTCCACTGGGTCCTCGACGTCGTCTTCCATGACGACCTCGCCCGACTGCGCTCCGGCTACGGCCCCGAAAACATGGCCGTCGTCAAACACATGGCCATGAACCTGGTCCGCAAACCAAAAGACCGACACAGCCTCAAAGTCCGCCGAAAACTCGCCAACCTCAACCCGGACTACCTCGAAACACTGCTCCGACAGAACTCCGCGTTAACCTGAAGCGATTCCCCTGATGGAGACGCTGGGCCAGTTGACCGGGGGCGTGGCTCATGATTTCAATAATCTGCTGGCGATCGTGATCGGCAATCTGGATCTCATTGGCGAGGGCGCCGCCGGCGATGAGTGCTTGTCGGAACTGATTGTCGACGCGCAGGACGCCGCCGTGCGCGGTGCCGATTTGGCCCACCGGCTGCTGGCCTTCGGTCGGCGCCAGACGTTGCATCCGCAGCTTGTGGAGCCGGGCGATCTGATCGATGGCTTGTCCAAGCTTGTGCGGCGGACACTGGGTGAGAGGATTGAAATAAGGACCACTCTGAACGAGCCGCTATGGTCGATCATGGTGGATGTCAATCAGCTGGAAAACAGCATCCTCAACCTGTGCATCAATGCCCGCGATGCGATGGTTCAAGGCGGCCGGCTCACAATCGAGGCAACGAACGCAATGTTGGGCGAGGACGATGGCGCCCAACTGAAAGACGTTACGCCGGGACCATGTCTTAGGCTGGACGTCATCGACGACGGAATTGGGATGCCGCCGGAGGTTGTGAAACATGCAACCGAGCCATTCTTCACGACAAAGGAGGTCGGACAGGGCAGCGGCCTGGGACTCAGCATGGTCTACGGCTTCGTGAAGCAGTCCGGCGGACATTTGAAGATTGAGAGCAATGCCGGATCCGGCACCACCGTCAGCATCTACCTGCCCAAGGCGGATGAACAGTTCTCGCAGCAGACAAGGTCAATAGACCGAATGATCGACCTCATGGGGAACGGCCAAAGAGTTCTGGTCGTCGAGGACGATCCCGGGGTGCGCAAGCTGACGACCGAATATCTGGGCCGTTTTGGTTATCGGGTTGCCGAGGCGGTCACGGGCCAGGAGGCGCTGTCGCTCTTGGATGATATGCCCGACATCGACCTGTTGTTCACCGACGTCGCACTGCCCGGCGGCATGACCGGCATCGAACTCGCCCGACAGGCCACATCGGTCGTCCCCGGCCTGAAGGTCCTATACACATCCGGCTACGCCGACGAGACGATCGAGGCAGAGGGACCGCCGCACCGGGCGTGGGCTTTTATCAACAAGCCCTTTCGCAAGGAAGATCTCGCAAGAAAGGTCCAACAGACCCTTGCGGCGATTGGGAGTTGATTGGTGACGGGAAAGCGCCTGCTGGTCATCGACGATGAACCTGCGTTTCTGAAATATGTACGGCGGATCGCAGAGAGCCTGGGCCATGAGGTCACGACAACGTCCAACCCGATCGAATTCAAGGATGTCTATAGGTCGCTCGACCCGAACTTCATCGTCGTCGATATCGTCATGCCCGGAGTCGACGGCATCGAAATCTTGACTTGGCTGGCGGAACAGGGCTGCCGGGCAAAGGTCGTCGTCATCTCCGGTTTCAACCCGTACTATTCGGAATTCGCCAAGGTGATCAGCACGGCAAGGGGGCTGGTGTCCGTCAGCACATTCGCCAAACCGATCAGGGCGTCGGATCTTCGTGGCGCGATAAGCTAGGACCTATCCAATCACGCGAAATCGGTACGTGCCCGCTCCTTCGTCCGGCCACGTTCCCGGCCTCCGCATCCAGGTGACCGAACCGGGCCGTGGTGGACTGGATCAGAGGGCCGACACCGGCGGTCAGGATCACAGGCTGGATCAGGATCGAGAATCTATCCACGCACCGATCTCCCGAAATCGGCGGATTTGGCCAAAGCGCGGCACGGCGCGCACCGCGATGCTAGCGCCGCGATGGTCGACTGGCTAACCTTGTGACGACCGGCCTGTAACGCCGCGCCGTGCCGCGACATCAATGGAATTGGGGCTCGAACTTCGGAGCGCCCGTAAGCGCGACAACAGGGGGTAGATATGGGTGACAAGCCGGCCGCAGGGCTGCCGACCATCTCCATGGAGAAAGACGGGCCGCTCAAGATCTCCGGGCTGGAGAATTTCACCAATTCGCGTGGCGAGCCGATCACCACCAAGAAGACCGTCTATCTGTGTCGTTGCGGCGCCTCGAAGAACAAGCCGTTCTGCGACGGCACCCATGTTTCTATCGGCTTCACCGACGAGAAGGCGGCGGACCGCATGCCCGACCAGCTCGACGAGTTCGTCGGCAAGGACATCACCATCCGCGACAACCGGGGCGTCTGCTCACATGCCGGCTTCTGCACCGGCGGCCTGTCCCATGTCTGGCGCACCACGATCGAACCCTGGATCGACGCCGATGGTGGCGGCAGGGACGAGATCATCGATATCATCCGCAAGTGCCCGTCCGGCGCCCTGAGCTATGTGGAGGACGGCGAGGTAAAGGCGGATTTCCACGACACGCCGGAGATCCAGATCGCCCGGGACGGGCCTTATCAGGTGCGCGGCGGCGTCGCCCTGGAGGACGCGGAATTCGGCGCCGGGGCCAGCCGTGAGCACTATGTGCTGTGCCGCTGCGGCCACTCCAAGAACAAACCGTTCTGCGACGGCAGCCATTGGAATGCCGGCTTCGCCGATGACGAGGCCCTAACTATTTCCAAGGCCAATCGCGGAAAGGAAGACGGCGAGGAGAGCTGGGCCTCGGTCGGGACAGCCGATGAATTCGCCGTCGGATCGGTCAATGCGGTGTCGGTGGGCGAACGTCAGGTGGCGCTGGTCCGGACCGAGGACGGGTTCTTCGCCCTGGACGGCCGCTGCCCGCATCAGGGCGGGCCGCTCGGCGAAGGCGCGCTGTGCGACGGTGCCCTGCGCTGCCCCTGGCATGGTTATGATTTCAACCTGAAATCCGGCAAGGGCGTCGGCAATGACGATGCCGCGGAGACCTTCAAGGTCCGCCAGGAGGGCGGAACCGTGGAGATCGCGGTGCCGCAGCCCAAACGCTCGAACTGGACGGTCTCCCATGTCATCGCCGAGACCCTGGTTGAGTGGGGCGTCGACACGGTCTTCGGCATGGTCGGCCATTCCAACCTCGGCATGGCCGAGGCGGTCCGCATCCAGGAGGGCCGTGGCAAGATGCGCTTCTTCGGCGTGCGTCATGAGGCCGCCGCGGCTTTCGCCTGTTCCGGCTATGCCAAGGCGACCGGCCGCCCCGCCGCCTGCCTGTCGATCGCCGGTCCCGGCGCCACCAACCTGCTGACCGGGCTTTGGGACGCCAAGGTCGACCGGGCCCCGGCCATCGCGCTCACCGGTCAGGTGCAGACCCAGGTGATGGGGCCGGGGGCGTTCCAGGACATCGATCTGGCCTCCGCCTTCCAGGCCGTGGCGCGGTTCAGCCAGACCGTGCTGCATGGCAGCAACCACGCCGAACTGGCCTCCCTGGCCGCCAAGACCGCCATCGTCGAGCGCGACGTGGCCCACCTCATCCTGCCGGACGAGGTGCAGACCATCGATGCCGGCAATGCCGGTCCGGGCCGTCCGGAGGGACGGCTGTCGCAAACGGCAATCACCCCCCCCTCAGTCATCGGTCGGTCTGGCGATCTATCGCATCGCCACGTCCAAGCGCCCGGTGATCATCGCCGGTTACGGCGCCCGCGACGGCATGGCCGAGGTGACGGCGCTGGCCGAGGCGCTCAACTGCCCGGTCATCACCACCTTCAAGGCCAAGGGCCAGATCAGCGACAGCCATCCGCTGGGCGCCGGGGTTTTGGGCCGGAGCGGCACGCCGGTTGCAAGCTGGTTCATGAACGAGGCCGATCTGCTGATCGTTTTCGGCGCGTCCTTCTCACACCACACCGGCATCGAATCCAACAAGCCGACCATCCAGGTCGATTTCGACCGCATGGCGCTGGGCAAGTTCCACGGCGTGCATGAGCCGGTCTGGGGCGATATCGGCGTCACCGCCGGGCTGTTCCGCGACGGGCTGCCGGCCAAGCGCGACTGCACCGACCAGCGCACGGAGCTGGCGAAGCGCTGGAAGGTCTGGCGGGCGGAAAAGGAGATCAGGGCCGGCAAGGACAATGGCGACGGAATCAACTCCGCGCTGCTGTTCCGGCATCTGTCGGAGACGGTGCCGGGCGACGCCATTCTCAGCGTCGATGTGGGCAACAACACCTATTCCTTCGGCCGCTACTTCGAATGTGAGGCGCAATCGGTGTTGATGTCAGGGTATCTCGGCTCGATCGGTTTCGGCTTCCCGGCGGCCATGGGCGCCTGGGCGGCGGATACCGGCCGGAAGGTGGTGTCAATCAGCGGCGATGGCGGCTTCGGACAATACCTGGCGGAGTTCAACACCGCGGTGAAATACGGCATGAACATCACCCATGTGCTGCTGAACAATGGCGAGCTGGGCAAGATCTCCAAGGAACAGCGGGACGGCGAGTGGAAGGTCTGGCAGACCAGCCTGAGCAACCCGAGCTTCGCCGAATACGCCAAGATCTGCGGCGGCCACGGTGTCAGGGTGGAGAAACCCAAGGATCTGAAAAAGGCGCTGGCGGAATCCCTGACCGTGGACGGTCCGGCGCTGGTCGAGGTGATGACCGACTCGCTGCTGACCTGAAGATCGTTCCCCTTTCCTTCTGGGAGAGGGGGGTGAGCAAAGCGAGACGGGTGAGGGCAGCGCTGGCATGCGCCAAGCTTCACATCCGCTGCCATAGCTGGAGAGGCCGCGACGGCGTCGGCCCTCACCCGGCCTGCCTTCGGCAATTCACCCTCTCCAGACGGGAGAGGGAAACCACGCGCGACAGCCGCCTATTTCAGGGGAATTTCGGTGTCGCCCTTATTGGCCTGATAGATGTCGGACATCTTCGCATAGGTGCGCTTCAGGGCATCGGCCCGGACGAGGAAACCGGCCTTGGCCTCTTCCCCGCACGCGGCGATGAGGTCCATCAGATCGGCGCTCGACCAATACTCGTTGGTCTTGGCGTAGCCGCCAGCGTCCAGGGTGAAAACCTGTTTCAGGATTTTCAGATCGTGCGGGATGGCGAAGCTGTCGCGGGAATCCTCGTGGCTGAACAGGTAGGTGAAGTTGTCGTAGCCGGCCCAGGTGATGGCCGACAGGCACATCGAGCACGGCTCGTGGGTGGAGAGGAACAGGCAGTCCGTCGGCGCCGGACGGGCCTCCGCCGGCAGCTCGTAAAGCAGCTTCAGCGTATGCACCTCGCCATGCCAGAGCGGGTTGGCGGTCTCGTTATTGGTCCCGGCGATCACCAATGACAGGTCTGATTTCCGCAGGATCGCCGCGCCGAACACCTTGTTGCCCTCCTGCACCCCCTGTCGGGTCAACGGCACGATGTCTTGCTCGACGGTTTCGAGCATCCGATCTATGAGGTGCAGGTCGGACATTGGATGTATCCTCTGGTCTGTGTCGGCGCATCGCGTGGCGCGGTTCAAGGCCTTGTTGGATTTAGATCACGGCTCTTCGTCGGCATCAACCGCCGGGCGAGCCGGCGGTTTCCGGCCGGACCGGAGGGGTCGGCGGACCGACAATTGAAAATTGTGATCGATTAAGTCTGCCGTCGGGTTCGACATCGCGTATGCGTAGCCTATATACGCGATGGTGCTGCGGGGGATGAACCTACGATGAAGAAGTCACTTTCATTCATCACGACAGTGGTCGTGCTTGCAGCCATTGCGGGCGCCTATTGGTGGGTTGCCCTGCGCGAAGGCTCCGGAGCCCAGGCCCTGGCGCCGGGGGCTGTGCCGCCCGGCGTGGTGGTGGAGGCGACTGAGGCGATCAGAGCCACATCGGTTCGCAAACTCAAGGCGATCGGCACCCTGGCCTCAAACCAGTCGGTCACCGTGCGGCCGGAGATTTCCGGCCGCCTGGTCGAAATCCACTTCGCCGACGGCACGCCGGTCACGGCCGGGACCTTGTTGGCGACGCTGGACAAGAGTGTGCTTTCGGCCGAACTGGCCGATGCCCAGGCCGATCTGGAACTGGCGAACCGTGATTTCGTCCGGGCCGAAGAGTTGCTGTCGCGCGGCGCCGGAACCGCGTCGCGACGCGACGCGGCGGAGGCGGCGCAGTTGTCGGCCGGGGCCAACGTCAACCTGGCGCAGGCCCGCCTGGACAAATGCGAGATCTATGCGCCGTTCGACGGCATCGTCGGAATTCGCTCGGTCGATATCGGCGAATTCCTGGCCGCCGGCGACGCAATCGTGAATATCGAGCAGCTCACCCCGATCAAGGTCGAATTCGAGGTGCCGGAACGGTTCCTGACCGATCTGGTCGTCGGCAAGACTGTCGACATGCGCAGCGACGCTTATCCTGGCACCGTCTTCGAGGCGTCGATCGCCGCCATCGATCCGCTGATCAATGCCCGCACCCGCGGCGTTCATGTGCAGGCGCTGGC
The DNA here is from genome assembly GCA_965237625.1 of Inquilinaceae bacterium. GTDB lineage: Bacteria > Pseudomonadota > Alphaproteobacteria > DSM-16000 > Inquilinaceae > JABDIP01. The sequence goes on along the minus strand of CBDEGD010000014.1, from coordinate 20,028 downwards.
CAACAACGACGAAGTACAGTTGCGCCCCGGTCAGTTCGTGTCGGTGACGGTCCGAGTCGATGAGCGCCGTGGCGCGACCTTCGTGCCGGAACAGGCGCTGAACCCGAATGTGGACCAGCCCTATGTCTACCGGGTGGTCGACGGCAAGGTCGAGATCGTACCGGTGGATACCGGTACCCGCATCGCCCGCCATGTGGAGATCCTGAGCGGCGTGGCGCCCGGCGATCTGATCGTGACCGCCGGACAGCAAAGACTGGCGGAGGGCGTTGCGGTGATCCCCAGAGAACCGACACTCGTGCCGCCCAGCCCATCGGATGAAGAAATCCAGATCATTACCCAGTAATCGACCGGGCGGGGGCATAGACAATGGGACTTTCGGCGATCTGCATCCGGCGGCCGGTATTCGCCATCGTGCTGAGCCTGTTGGTGGTTCTCGTCGGGCTGGTTGCCTATGACCGGTTGACGATCCGGGAATATCCGGAGATCGACGAGCCCACTGTCAGCATCACCACCGTCTATCGCGGCGCCCCGGCTGAGCTGATGGAGACCCAGATCACCACGATCATCGAGGACTCCCTGGCCGGTATCGAAGGCATCAAGACCATCAATTCGGTCAGCCGCGAACAGTCGAGCGAAATCTCCATCACCTTCAAGCTCGGACGGGACCCGGACGATGCGGCGGCGGAAGTCCGCGATCGGGTCGGCCGGGTGCGCGGCGACCTTCCCGACGACATCGAGGAACCGGTCATCGCCAAGGTGGAGGCCAATTCCGATCCGATCATCTGGATCGCCTTCTCCAGCGACCGGTATACCCCGGCGCAGCTGACGGACTACATCGATCGCTCCGTCATCGACGAGATCAAGCGGATCGACGGGGTCGCCGACGCCATCATCTTCGCCGAACGGCGCTACGCCATGCGGCTGTGGCTGGATGCGCTGCAGATGGCCGCCTATGGCGTCACGGTGACGGATATCGAAGACGCCCTGCGGCGTCAGAACCAGGAAATTCCGGGCGGGCGGGTCGAGAGCCTTCAGCGTGAATTCACCGTCCGCAACGAGAGCGATCTGCGGACCGTCGAGCAGTTCGACGACCTGATCATCCGGTCCGACGAATTCTCACTGGTCAGGCTGCGTGACGTCGGCCGTGCGTCGCTTGGCGTGGAAGAGGACCGGCAGGTGGCTCGGTTCAACGGCATCAACGCGCTGGGCATCGGCGTCGTGCGGCAATCGGTGGCCAACCCGCTGGAGATATCCGCGGAGGTGACAGAGCTGTTGCCGCGGATCCAGGGCAGGCTGCCCGACGGCATGCATATCGACCTCGCCTATGACAGCTCGGTCTTCATCCAGGCGTCGATCGACAACGTGTTCGAGACGCTGGTCGAGGCCGTGATCCTGGTGCTGGCGGTGATCCTGTTCTTTCTGCGCTCCGGCCGCTCGGTGATGATCCCGCTGGTGACCATCCCGGTGTCGCTGATCGGCACCTTCTTCATGATGTGGGTGCTCGGCTTCTCCATCAACACGCTGACCCTGCTGGCCATGGTGCTGGCGGTCGGGCTGGTGGTCGACGACGCGATCGTGATGCTGGAGAACATCTACCGGCATGTGGAAGAGGGCATGCACCCGATCAAGGCGGCGCTGACCGGCGCCCGGGAAATCCAATTCGCGGTGATCGCGACCACGGTCGCCCTGGCTGCGGTATTCGTGCCGGTCGCCTTCATGGAGGGTCGGACCGGACGGCTGTTCTCCGAATTCGCGCTGACCCTGGCCGGCGCGGTTGTGATCTCCAGCTTCGTGGCGCTCAGCCTCTCGCCGATGATGTGTTCGCGGTTTCTCAAGCGTCAGGAGCGGGAGCCGGCGATTGGGCGCTGGATCAAGGTGTTCCTGGACCGTCTCGACCGGATGTATTCCGCCAGCCTGAATTGGTCCCTGGCCAATCGTGCGGTCGTCGTGCTGGTCGCGCTATTCGCGGGAGCGGCCAATGCGGTGGTGTTCACCAGCCTGCCCAGCGAACTGGCGCCGCTGGAGGATCGCGGTGTCATCTTCGGCATCCTGGTCGGCCCGGAAGGGGCGACGATCGACTACACCAACGCCTATATGCGGCAGATCGAGGAGATCTATGCCGGGGTTCCCGACAAGCGGCAATACTTCACCGCCAGCGGCTACCAGATCGCCAGCGAGGCGTTCAGCGTCCTTCTGCTGAAGCCTTGGGAGGAACGCGAGCGGTCGGTCGGGGAGATTGCCGGATCGCTCTTCGGGCAATTCCAGGGGGTCGCCGGCACGCTGGCATTCCCGGTGGCGCCGCCATCGCTGGGCGCCAGCCCGGTCGAGCGGCCGGTCAATTTCGTCATCATGGACAGCCGCCCCTATGAGGAGATCAACGACTCCCTGAACGCCTTCCTGGCCGAAATCGCGCGGAACCCGAGCCTGCTGAGCGTGGACACGGATTTCCGCATCAACACCCCGGAGGTCCGGGTCAAGATGAACCGCGACCTGATCGGCTCCCTCGGGCTGGATGTAGCGACGGTCGGGCGGACCATCGAGACCATGCTTGGCGGCCGGGAGGTGACCCGGTTCACCCAGAACGGCGAGCAATACGACGTGATCCTGCAGGCCGACGATGCGGAACGGACCACCCCGGATCACCTGAACCGGTTCTTTGTCCGGGCGCCGGCGGGTGACCTGATCCCGCTCTCCGCGGTTGTCGATATCGAGCTGACGGTGACGCCGCGGGACCGCAACCATTTCAACCGGTCGCGATCGGTAACGGTCACCGCCAATCTGGCGCCCGGCTATTCCCTCGGCGAGGCCCTGGCCTTTATGGAGGCGGCGGCGGAAAACACTCTGCCGTCGACGGCGTCGATCGGCTATGACGGCCAGAGCCTGGAATTCTTCGAGAGCGGTGCCAGCCTGTATCTGACCTTCGGATTGGCGTTGCTGTTCATCTTCCTGATCCTGGCGGCGCAGTTCGAAAGCTTCATCGACCCAGCGATCATCATGCTGACCGTGCCGCTGTCGGCGCTGGGCGCCTTGCTGGCGCTGCAGGCAACCGGTAATTCGCTGAATATCTACAGCCAGATCGGGATGATCACCCTGGTCGGGCTGATCACCAAGAACGGCATTCTGATCACCGAATTCGCCAACCAGCTTCAGGATGCGGGAAAAGCGAAGGCCGAGGCGATCTTGGAAGCCTCGACCCTGCGCCTGCGGCCGATCCTGATGACCGCCCTTTCCATGGTCCTGGGCACCATGCCGCTGGCTTTGGCAAGCGGCGCCGGGGCCGAAAGCCGGCACCAGATCGGCTGGGTGATCGTCGGCGGGCTGCTGCTCGGGACCGTGTTCTCGGTCTACATCGTGCCGGTCGCCTACAGCTTCATAGCCCGCGACCGGGAGCGACGGCCCAATGTCGACTATGAAGCCATCGAGGCTGGCGCCAGCCAGCCCGGCGCTGCGGAATAGTGGTGGCCGCATGGACGGCAAACGGCTCACCCTCGGGGTGAGACCGCGTCACGTCATCATTCTGCCCGGTGCCGGATCACCAAATGCGCCGACCCACGCCGCAATCATTGCGGGCTAGCTGCTGCCGCCTGCGGCGAGGGCGGCAGTGGTGATTATGGTGCCAACGGTCTGAAAGATGGTTGAGAGACTATTGCCCATCTGCGTAAGCGAAGCGATGCCGGCCACCGAGACCAGGGCCGCGATCAAACCGTATTCGATGGCTGTTGCTCCACATTCGTCACGTAGGAATCCTGAGATTTTTTGTTTCATATCTAAGCAAATCCAAGTTCAGTGTCCATGTTTTGAAAAACTGTAACATTCTTATTACTAAAATTTAGTATAAGAATATATCTTGAGTCTGAAAAAATATAAAGATACTTATTGGTTAATGTTTGTATACTCTAATTATTCACCAACACGTATCGTGTGTGCTGATATTTATTTAGAGGCCCGTGGGTTTTTAAAGGTGAAGTTGGATAACAACCGGGACCTCCGGCGATGCGCACAAAAAACGGCGGCCGAACCTCAGGTCCGGCCGCCGCATTGTCGCTCTCGTGGGTGAAGCCGGTCAGCCGCCAGACCCGACGTTCATGATCTCCACCCGGCGGTTTGCATCGGCGGCCGGGTCGCCCGGCTCCAACAGCATGCTCTCGCCAAGGCCGACACTTTCCAGCCGTGCCTGTCCGACGCCGAAATTGGCCGTCAGGTAATCCCGAACCGCCTGTGCCCGCTGATCGGAAAGGCCCAGGTTGAAGGCGCTTTCGCCGATGGCGTCGGTATGGCCGGTGATCCGGAACCGATAGGGCGAAAGCTGATCGGAAACCAACGCCGTGCCAAGTTCGTTTAGCACTGAGCGCGCCTCATCGGTCAGATCGGCGGAACCGAATGCGAACTGGACCTTGAACTGAACGCCGGACGCCGGCGGCGGATCGGTGGGCTCGACCCGGAGGCCGCGGGTGATGCGGTCCCGAACCCGAAGCTCGCCCGCGTCGACGGGGGTCTTGAGGGCTTCGATCCAGTCTTCGGTCGTGACAGCCTGAGCGACCTGGACATAGGTGTCCGACGCGTTGGGTGCGGTAACCGCATCCATCGACTGGACGCTGGCGCCATCCGCCTGTGCCTGCGCTGCCACCAGCGCAACCATCAAGCTCGGCAATGCGAAAAAAGCGCGTTTCATGTGATGCCTCTTCAGAGTGTTGACCGTTTGTGTCTCGTGCCTGTGCCCGATGGATAATCAATTCGCACCAGGCCGGTAGTGATTTCGGTCACATTACAGCTAAATCGATGATAGCCCTTTTGGTAGCCGGCACGCAAAGTGTCGTGGGATTGAGCGGAGTAGGAACGATGAAGAGGCTTGGCTGCTTGTTCTTGATGTGCGCAATGCTTGGCTGCGTCGACGCCGAGCCGGCGCAGGCCGACCGTGACGCCTGTATCCGAGCCGGACATGCGCCGGGAACCGAGGCGTTCGACGCCTGCCTTCAGGCGCTGCTGGCGCAAAAATTTCAACGCCCGGCCGTCTCCCGGGTCGACGAAATGCGCTCCCGGATGGGGCCGCGATAGCGTTGCCGGTGGCAGCTCGGCCAACGGCGGTGAGACCGGGCTGCGATGAAGTGATCCGCCTGTCGGTTATCCACGATGTGCAGTCTCCTACGGGGCGACAATCTCGACCAGCTGCATCATTCCTTGGTCTTCATGTAAGAGATTGTGGCAATGCAGAACGAATTTCCCCGTGAAGACCGTGTATCGGCTCCTGATTCTTATGTCGCTCTTCGTCGTCACGAATATCGTGTCCTTCCAAAGGCCGTTGTTATCGTCATCTCCCTCGATAACCTGGAAAGGATTTACGTGAATATGGAACGGGTGCCCCGCTTGATTTGAACTGAGAATCCAATCTTCAGCAGTGCCCAGGTTCAATGTCTGATCGACGCGTGCCGGGTCGAACTCGGCGCCGTTGATATCGCTGAATTTCCCTAACATGTTGAACCTCACCGCCCGTGTTCCGGTAATTTCAGCCGGGTCGATCGGATCGAATGGGGCGAGAGGCGCCAGACTCTCATCGCCAGGGAGGTCCATCGGCTTTTCGTCGCCGGACACAACTATCTCGGCAAGAACCTGCGGATCCTCTGCCTCTCCCTGTATCCCTTCTTGGTTGAATTCCTTTCGCAATTCATATGTGCCTTCCTCCAGTTGAACCAGCACATCGGCCCGATATCCCGGGAGCAGGGTCAGTAGGTCGTTTTTTGCTCTGTGCTTCTTGCCGATCGTTAGGCCGTCTGCGGCGATCTGGTACAGCGGCTGGTTGTCAGCCGGGTCGATTTTACCTGTCTCAATCAAGCGGATGTTCAAGGTCTCAAAGATCCCACCGTCAACGAATCGCCAGCGCTGCACTTCACCGGGCCGCATCGTTATTCTTGGTTTTTTTATTCCATTGACTGTTGTAAACTTATCTTCGAAATTTTTTCTCAGAGAAACGAAGTCTTCGACTACGCCGTTTTTATCGTAGGGGATTTGTTGGAAGACGAACAGCTTCTCCTCGGCCGCTTTTATTTCGGGAACATCATCAATATTGCCTTCGATGATTAGGGCGCCGGCCATGCCGCTGGCGAGTTGAACGGAGACCGAACCGTGCTTGTGGGCGTGGTACCAGAATGTTCCGGGCGGATGGTCGTCCGGAATGTCGATCTGCAGTTGAACCTCTGATTGGGGTCCAATTTTCAGCAGGACATTGTCGCTGTTGCCCGTGGGATGCACGTGCAGACCATGAGTGTGAAAATTGGTCGTGTTGAACTTTATCTCGGAATCAGGGTGCCCTGGCTGCCCGGGTTCCTCCGGTAGGTCGTTCTTGAGGAGGATCTTGATCCGGTCGCCGGCTTTGACCCGCAGCGTCGGACCGGTGAGAAGACCTTCATAGGACCGCAGCCAGACTGGGTCGGCACCAATCTGACTGGCGGCATACTTAACCGTGAGTACTTTATCGAGAATCCCATTCTTCGATCGCCAAACCGGCGGTTCCGCGAAGGGTTCTGCGGCTAAATCGGCGAGCCTTACCGTCGTTGCGGGCGTCGTGGACTGGGCAACAGCCGGGGCTGATACACCCGTCAGAAGCGCCGCGCCACCCAGCCCGGCGCTGGCCTGGAGAAGTTCGCGGCGGTCCAGTGTGCTGGCAGTGTCCGCGCCATCTGCCTTCGGATCGGGTCGATGTTTTTCACTCATGTGATTCTCCCGTCGCAGGAGGCGTCGCCATCGGCTTCGGACGGTGCTCGCCGGAGCCGTACCCGGTCAGGCCGGGCGGCCGTGCAAGGGGTCCATGTGTTCGGCTTTTTGTTTGGCCCGCCGGCGCGGCCTCAAGTTAAATTCTAATGGAGGTACCAACTATCAACCTGAGGGAGTATTTTTTGCAACAAAATTTCTCCAGGGCCGCGGAAATTCTCAGATAATTCGACTTGGGCCTGAGCGACACTGGATCTCGGTTGTGGAAGTCGCCTAGATCAAGATCGATCGAGATCGATTCGATCTCGATCGATCTTGATCTAGCGGATGATCGCCGGCGCAATATAATCGTTCAACATCGCCGAATGTTGGCGTTCACCGATCGTGCTGTCGTAGTGGCTGCCGTTGAACGCGACGACCAGGTCGAGTTGCGGAAATACGAACAGAAGCTGACCGCCGCCTCCGGCCGCCAGGTAATAGTAGGATCTCTGATTCTCGCCGTGTGGCAACAGCCGGGCGCGCCAATGATAGCTGTAGGCGAGCTGGGATAACTGGACCGAGGATCGACTCGGAAGCACGCGGGGCCGGGTCGAATCCGTTACCCAGCGCTCCGATACGATGCGCCGGCCGTTCCAGACGCCGAGATTCGAATAGAGCTGGCCCAGTTTCAACATGTCCCGCGGCCGAATATAGAAGCCGCTACTCGTCACCGCCTGACCCGCCGGCGTCATGGTCCAGCAGTAATCGGTGATGTCCAACGGCTCGAAAAGGTTCTTCCGTGCGAACGCCGGAACAGGTATCGCCGCCGCGTTGGCGATGACTCCGCCGATCAGAACCGAATTCGCGTCGTCATACTTGAATTGCGCGCCCGGTTCACCGGCCATCGGCTGACCGAGGGCAAACGTGTACCAATCTTGTGATTGTTTCAGCCCCTGAACCGGCCGAAGGCCTGACCGCATGGTCAGGAGGTTGGCCAACGTGATGCGGTTCTTCCGGTCGAGATCGGACTCGATATAGGGCCAGCGTTCCGGGAAAAATTCTGAAATCGGCTGGTCGACGTCGGCGATAAGGCCCCGATCGATGGCGATCCCGACCAACGCCGAAGTGACGCTTTTGACGGCGGACCGGGCATTGTGCGGCGTGTCCCGGTCATAGCCATTGAAATAGGCTTCCAGGACCAGCCGTCCGTTCCGTGCGACCAGGATGCTGTCGACTTTGGTGAATTCGCCGGCTTCGACCGCGCTGATCATCTCTTGGATCGGCTGGGGGTCGAAGCCTTCCGATCGCAGCGTCGAAACCGACCAGCCGTCATCGATCTGCGGCGGCGCCACCCTTACCGAATGGACGATAGCGGGACCCGAATCCGGGGACCCGTGGCGCAGGTCCGCCGGTTCGCACAGCTGGCCTATTTCCGAGCTGGCGGCACAGCCGCCCGCACCGATCCCGACAAGCGTGAGGACCAATAATCGGCAATGAAGACGGTGTCCGAGCATTGACGTTCATCCTGCAGGGACCGCACGACGATCGATTCCCGATACATTGTGGCCGGTTATCGCAATCTATGCATGAGACAAAAAAGGGCCGGCGGAGGGTACCGCCGGCCCGAGCATACAGCAGAACGGTTCTACCCGATTCTAGGGCTTCTGCACCTTCTCGGATTCGTCCTTCAAGGAGCCCGCGAGAGCGGATTCCGCCGCCGCCGTGGCCTCGAGCGCCGAGACCTGGCCCGCGGCGGACGCGCTGTCGGCGCGGGAGAACTCCTCCAACTCGGAACTCAACTCGTCGAGTTCCTTGCCGCCGGCCATCATTTCCAGCACTTTTTCCCGGCTGACCTCGTTCTTCATGAAGGTCCCGAGGCTGCGGCCCCGGTTCAGCAGGGTGAATTTGTCCGCCACCGGATAGGCGTGATGGACATTGTGGGTGATGAAGATGACACCCAGATTGCGCGTCCGTGCCTGGGCGATGTAGCGCAGCACCATGGAGGCCTGCTTGACACCCAGCGCTGAAGTCGGCTCGTCCAGGATCAGCACCTTGGCGCCGAAATAGACCGCCCGGGCGATGGCGACGCATTGCCGCTCGCCGCCCGACAGGGTGCCGACCGCCTGGGTCGGGTCGCGCACATCAATGCCGATCTTCGACATCTCCTCCTTGGCGATGCGATTGGCGGCGTCGATATCCATGCGCTGCAGCAGGCCCCGGCCCTTGGTCGGCTCGCGGCCCATGAAGAAGTTCCGGGTGACGCTCATCAGCGGCACCATGGCCAGATCCTGATAGACCGTGCCGATGCCGTGATCCAGCGCGTCTCGGGGCGAGTCGAACGAGACGTCCTTGCCTTCGACGGTAAACGTGCCTTCGCTGGGCTTGTGCACCCCGGCCAGGGTCTTGATCAGGGTCGACTTGCCGGCGCCATTGTCGCCGAGCAGGCACAGCACCTGCCCGGCATTGACGGTGACCGTGATGTCCTTCAGGGCGACGACCGACCCGAAGAACTTCGACATGTTCTGAACGTCGATGAGGGGAGTATCAGCCATCAGCGGGACTCCGTCACTTTCTTGCGGATATAGCTGTTGAACAGCACCGCGATCAGAAGCATTCCGCCCAGGAACACCTTGAACCAATCGGTGTTTACGCCGGTGAAGAAGATGCCCTGCTGCACCGCGCCGAAGATCAGCGCGCCGAGCATGGCGCCGATGGCGGAACCATACCCGCCGGTCAGCAGGCAGCCGCCGATCACCGCGGCGATGATCGCCTCGAACTCTTTCAGCACACCGCGATTGGTATCGGCGGAACCGGCGTCGAGGACCTGGATCGTGGCGACCAGCGTGGCCGCCGCGGCGGTGCAGATGAACAGGATCACCTTCACCCGCAGGACCGGCACACCGACATTCCGGGCCGCGACCTTGTCGCCGCCGACAGCGAAGATCCAGTTGCCGAAGCTGGTGCGCAGCAGCACCCAGGTGGCGATCACGCCAATGAGAAGGAACCAGAGCACGATAATCGGAAGCCCGGGAACCGATGGCGCCCCATCCGCCCGTAGGGCGATTATCCCGACGGCGGACATCCAGGAAAACAGGCCACTGAACACGTCGCCGGAAAACAGTGCGGCGATCCAATCGCCGTCGGCCAGGTCCCGCACGCCGGAGACCTGGGTCCGGCCGGTGATCAACCGGGTGAACCCGATCGTCAGCCCGCGCAGGATGAAGAGGCCCGCCAGAGTGACGATGAAGGAGGGCAGCCCGGTGCGAAACACGATCAGCCCGTTCACATAGCCGACCGCGCCCGCCACCAGGAAGGCCAGAATGATGCAGAGCCCGATCGGCCAGCCCCATTGCGCGGCGGGAATGGTGATGATGACGCCGGCGGCGCCGATCATCGATCCGACCGACAGGTCGAATTCACCGCCGATCATCAGCAGGGAGACGGCAATCGCCAGGATCCCCAACTGGGCCGACACCTCCAGGACGCCGACGAGGCCCCGGGCACTGAACATGCCGCTGCCGCCGGCGAAGATGGCGAAGAACAGGAAGACCAGGATCACGCCGGCAACGGCGCCCAATTCCGGCCGGTTCATCAAACGGCGGATCAGCGGCGTCTTGCGCAGCCTCTCATCCGCTTCTGCAGCAGTGTCTATAGCTTGCTCGGCCATTGCGCGTTTCCCCAAAGGTGAAGTGTCGCCATACCTGGCCCGGGAAGAATGGGCGGCGTTGAGCCGCCGCTGCCGAAAGGGTGAGGGTCACCCTGTTGCCGGTCGTTGCCGGCGAATGTCCGGAGTAACCGGCCGATCGCCCCGATCGCCTCTGTCGGCCCTTATCGGACAGTGCCGGGATGGACCCGTGCCGCGAGGGCACGGGTCCGGTCCGGTAGGATCCCGCTGCTTAGCGGATGCCCTGCGAGCTCAGCTCGATAACCTGGGCGGCATTGTCCGGGGTCACGAAGCCCGGGCCGGTCAAAACGTCGGCGCCCGGCATCAGCCCATATTTGTGGTGCAGGGTCAGCAGCACGATCGGCAGGTAGCCTTGCATGAATTGCTGCTGGTCGATGGCGAACTCGATCTTGCCGGCATCCAACGCCTGCAGGACGGTCGGCGAGAGATCGAAGGTGCCCAGCTTGATGCTGCCGATCAGACCTTCGTCCTCAAGTGCGGCCAGGGTCGGCTCCGCGGCCGACGGACCCAGCGTCAAGACGGCCTCTGTATCAGGATTGCGGGTCAGGTATGCGACCACCTGGTTGCGGATTTCCGTCGGATCCATGCTGACGGCCAATACTTCGACGTCGCCGCCGAGGCCGTCGCTGAAGCCCTGGCAACGCAGATCGAGGGCGACATTGCCGACTTCCTGGTTTATGCAGATGGCCCTGGTGACACCGGCTGCCGCCATGCGCTCGCCGCCGCCCAATCCGGCCTCATATTCGGTCTGGCCGACATGGACGCTGACACCGAGCGCCTTGCGGACGTCGCTGCCGGAGTTCATCGAGATCACCGGAATGCCACTGGCGATCGCGTCGCGGATCGAGCCTCCCAGCGCGTCGGCGTCGGGGATGGAGACCACCAGCCCGTCCGGCGCGGAGGCCACCGCGGCGTCGATCAACTGCGCCATGCGGACCATGTTGAAGGTGTCGGGCGCCAGATATTCGACATTTACGCCCATATCCGTCTGGGCGGCGTCGACGCCGTTCTTGACCACCGACCAGAACGGGTCGGAGGCCTGGCCATGGCTGACCACCACGATCCGGATATCGTCCTGGGCCATGGCCGGTGAGACTGCCGAAGCGGCGACAATGGCCGATGCGGCAAGGAATTTGTTCAATGATTTCATTCGGTACCTCCCTTGGTCGGCCCCGGAAAAGGGCCAGTCGCTGAGTGTCTTGGACCATCTGGCGCGGAGCGCCGGCCAGTCCGTTTTCAAGCAGGCATGGAGGGTAATTCTAGGGCTGGTCGCACCGGCTTGCACCTCCCATGATACCTTGCTTAAAATGCAAGTTTCAGTTTTTATTACGAATAGAATGCTCGTTCCAAGCTGCCCTGTAAAGTGCTTTCTTTCCCAGCTTACTCCCGTCAGCCGGCCTTGTGCACCGTTGCAACCGATTTCAAAAAAAGCACGTTCCGAGCTGTCTTGTAAAGTGCCTATTTCCCAGTTTATCAACATTTAGTGGCCTCATGGATATTTGAAATCGGTTTCACAGATCATCGATCTGTTCCAATCCTATCGGTCGGATGGAATGTCTGTTACGATTTCGGCCGGAGGGTCCATGAAGACCGAACCGCACCCGCGTACCTATGATGAACTCCGCGCCGAGATCTCGGCGCGGCATTCGGGGCTGAGCCGCCGGCTGCAGCAGATCGCGGAATACGCTCTGGAGAATCCGAACGATATGGCGCTGGAGACCGTCGCGGTGATCGCCGAGCGCGCGGAAGTGCACCCATCCAGCCTGATCCGGTTCGGCAACGCCTTCGGCTATGACGGTTTCAGCGACATGCAACGGGTGTTCCGCTCCCGTCTCGTTGACCGGCTGCCGAGCTACAGCGAGCGCATCAAGACGCTACGGTCCGCGGCCGATGACGGCGCCGGCCCGGCCAACGCGCTCGACCATTTCGCCGAGGCCGGGATGCGGGCGCTGGAACATCTGCGCGACGAGACCCGCCCGGAAAGCCTTGAGGCGGCGATCGATATCCTGGCCAGGGCGGAGATCGTCCATGTGGTCGCCCAACGCCGCGCCTATCCGGTCGCCGCCTATCTGGCCTATGCGCTGAGCCATCTCGATTGCCGGGCCCATCTGCTGGACAGCGTCGGCGGCATGATGGCCGAGCAGGTGCACACCATGGCCCCCGGCGATGCGCTGCTGGCGATCAGCTACAAGCCCTATGCGCCGGATACGGTGAAGGCGGCCCAGGCGGCCAAGGATGCCGGTATTCCCATCATTGGCATCACCGACAACCCGCTCAGCCCGCTGACCCCGCTGGCGGCCGTCAGCTTCGAGGTCGAGGAGGCGCAGGTCCAGGCCTTCCGCTCCCTGACCGCCAGCATGTGTCTCGCCATATCGCTGGTGGTCGGGCTGGGACGCCGGCTCGCCAGTGCGAATTCGGATTCCGGGGATCCCTTATCCGGCTGATGCCGGAACCGCGGCGGCGCCTGATCCGACCTCGGATTAAACTTGTATTCCGGTCTTGCCTCTCAGATAGAATTTTTGTTTCATATCGACCTGCCATGACAACGGGCATGCCGTTCTGCGGCGTATGGCCGTTGCGGAGGAGGGTCGATTTCGATGACGCTGCATATCACCCATCACCGGGCCGGATTCCGGCATCCGGCCGAGATCGACGTGGGCTGAGATGCCCGGCGAACCCGCATCGGGGCGTCCGCTGGACGTCATCTGCATCGGCCGGTCCTCGGTCGATCTGTACGGCCAGCAGGTCGGCGGCCGGCTCGAGGACATGGCCAGCTTCGCCAAATATGTCGGCGGCTGCCCGACCAACATTTCCGTCGGCACCGCCCGTCTGGGGCTGAAATCGGCGCTAGTCACCCGGGTCGGCGATGAGCATATGGGCCGGTTCATCCGTGAGCAGGTGGCCCGCGAAGGGGTCGACACCAGCCATGTGATCACAGATCCCGAGCGGCTGACGGCGCTTGTCATCCTCGGCATCCGGGACCAGGACACGTTTCCGCTGATCTTCTATCGTGAGAATTGCGCCGATATGGCGATCAGCGCTGACGATATCGACGCGCCGTTCATCGCCTCCGCAAAGGCCGTGGTGGTGTCAGGCACCCATCTCTCCACGCCGGCGGTGGACGCCGCCAGCCGCAAGGCGGTGCGCCTGGCCGGCACCAGCGACACCAGGGTCGTGCTCGACATCGACTACCGGCCGGTGCTGTGGGGGCTGACCGGGCACGGGCTGGGCGAGGAACGTTTCGTCGCCGACGCGGCCGTCACCGTGCATCTGCAGACCATCGTCGCCGATTGCGACGTGATCGTCGGGACCGAGGAGGAGATCCACATCGCCGGTGGCACTACGGACACGCTGGTGGCGATCCGTCGGCTGCGTGGACTGTCCGATGCGATCATCGTGTGCAAGCGCGGCCCGATGGGCTGCGTCGCCTTCCCCGGCGCCATTCCCGACGATATCGAGGACGGGGTGAAGGGCCCCGGCTTCCCGGTCGACGTCTACAATGTGCTGGGTGCCGGCGATGCCTTCATGAGCGGTTTCCTGCGCGGCTATCTTCGCGACGAACCGCTGGAGCAATGCTGCCGCTTCGCCAATGCCTGCGGCGCCTTCGCCGTCTCCCGCCATGGCTGCGCCTAATTTGTCTAGTTCTGAAAGAATCTCGTCATTTAATGAGATTGAAACTATTGGCATATGCCTAATGTTATTAATTATCTTATAAGTTTAACAATTAATCTTATTAACATTTTATAGATTTATTAATAATATGGATTGAATTGCTTCATGAATATACAAACCAAGCTTGCAATAATTGCAATAGTTATAGTAATTCCATTAAGCTCTGTTGCTGTTTATGGTACTGATTCAAATCAGCAATTTGAAAAAATTGATAGCTCTAAACTGCAAATCATTTCATCATTTAACCCTCTTCATGAATTTTCCCAAAATGTAGGACAAGAAAAAGTTGATGCTGTCTTACTTGTTCCAATTGGAGTAGAACCTCATGATTGGGAGCCAACTATTAAAGATGTACAAAGAATGCAAAAATCTGATCTAATTATTATCAATGGAATAGGTTTTGAAAACTGGGTTAGTAATTTAGAAGAGACTGGTTATTCTGGTGAGATAGTTGATACAAGTAACGGGATTTTAGTTAAAAATTCTGGAGATCCACATATCTGGTTAAATCCTGTTTATGCAAAAATCCAAGTACAAAATATTGCACTAGCATTTTCTAATGCTGATCATGAAAATGAAGAATTTTATCATACAAATGCAGCAAAATATAATGAAAAATTAGATTTACTTGATTTAAAAATTAGAAATGAATTATCTAGTTGTAGTAATGATTTTGTTGCTTTTCATGATGCATTTTCATATTTTGCAGATGAATACAATCTAAACCAACATACAATAATTTCATCAAATCTACATGGAGAAGCTACTGCAAAAACATTAGAAAATATAATTTCTACAGCTAAAGAATTAAACATTAAAGTAATTTTTAGTGAAGAGAATGTTAATACTAGAACATCTGAAGTAATTGCAAATGAAATTAGTGGTAAGGTTTTAGTTTTATCTCCATTAGAAATTCTTTCTGATGAAACTTACATTTCTAAAATGATTGATAATCTTAACAATCTAAAAGAGGCATTATGTTGAAAGCAGTTGAAATTAGTAATCTAACAGTTCAGTATCCAGATGTTAAAGCCATTGATGATGTGAGTTTTGTAGTTAACCAGGGCGATTTTCTAGGCATAATTGGTCCCAACGGTGCTGGAAAATCAACTCTTTTTGATGCAATGCTAAGCCTTAACACAAAGTACAAAGGAACTATCAAATTTTTTGGGAAGGATATTAGAAAATCAAAAAATTATCTTAAAGAAATTGGCTATGTTCCACAAAAACCAATTTTTGAAAAAAATTTTCCAGTTACAGTTAATGATGTTGTAAGAATGGGTTTGAGAAAAGAATCTGATGAAAATAAAATTGATGAAATTTTACAACAATTATGGATACATGAACTAGGTAAAAGAAGAATTGGTGAATTATCTGGAGGACAACAACAACGAGTCTTTATTGCAAAAGCTTTGGTAAATGATCCAAAAATTCTAATTCTTGATGAACCTGTAACCGGAATTGATCAACAAAGTATTGAATTATTCTACAGTATACTTCGTGAATTAAATTCTAAACAAAAAATCACTATCGTTTGGTCTTCTCATGATTTGGATGCAGTTAATCAATTAGCAAATCATGTCGCATGTCTTAATAGGACATTATTTTTCCACGGTGAATCTGAAAAATTCTTTTCTGATGATGAACTAGTCAAACAATATTCTGAAGCTTCAATGCAGGAACACATGCACCATCATTAGTCATGTCTCTAGAAATTCTAACTTACAGTTTTATGCATAGAGCATTAATTTCTGGAATCGCAATTGCAATTCTTTGCTCAGTTGTTGGATTGTTCTTAGTTTTGAGGCGCTATTCATTATTTGGTGATGCTATAGCACATTCATCATTTGGTGGTATTGCATTAGGTTTGTTAGCAGGTGTCTATCCATTATGGACTGCTTACGGTGTTTCAATAGTTAGTGCACTAATAATTACAAAAATTAAAGATAGATACAACATATCTGGCGATGCATCAATTGCAGTACTTTTATCATCAGGAATAGCAGTTGGGCTCGTAATTATTGGATTTTCAGGAGGGTTTACAATTGATATCTTTAGTTTTCTCTTTGGAAGTATTCTTCTTGTTAGCGTAGATGACACTGTTCTAATCTTATCATTAACTGGAGTGATTCTAATTGTAATTTTAGCACTATATCGACAACTTCTCTATTCTACATTTAATGAAGAACAAGCCAAAGTTAGTGGCATTCATGTAGAAAAAATAAATTATTTGATTGTATTTATGGCAGGAATAACTGTAGTTACGTCAATCCAACTTGTAGGTGTTTTATTAATTTCAGCTTTGTTTGTAATTCCTAATGTAACTGCAATTATGTATGGTAAAGGTTTCAAATCTACTGCAATAATTTCAATTAGCTTTTCTATATTTTCTGTAGTGGTAGGAATTCTAATTTCTTACATCTTTGATATTACTCCTGCAGGAACTATTGTTTTATTATCAATTGGTTTGCTTGCAGGAACTTTGGTGATAAAATCTTCTGGATTACTATCTAAGAATTAATCAGAGAATTTAATCTCCTTTTATCCTGAATACTTTTTACATAAAACAATGATGTTGCAATAATTCCCAATGCTATGAGAGGTGATGCTAACTCTGTGTATTTTATTTTATAATCACTTGTTGTTTGTCTTTGTGAAGCAATAATAGGAATCTCTGTAATCTTCACTGTTCCGATTTTATTTGATTGCCATTCAACAAACCATACATTGTCATTTCCATCTGATGTCATGAATTGAACAAATGATGAATTAGTTGGGACTGAAACTTCTATCAAATTATTATTATCTGGATCATACACTCCAAGATTATCTATTGTGTGCTGTGCAAACCAAATGTTTCCATATCTATCAAACGTCATTCCAAATGGTAGTGCATCTTCATCTGGAACAGAAATTTTCTCAAATGTCTCTAAAACTGGATTAAATTTAGTAATTCCCGAGCCTGTATGCTCTGCAATCCAGAGATTTCCGTCACTATCAAAAAGCAATGCCTCTGGACCTTGTAGAATAGTTTCAGTTGAAATTTGAGTTAATTCATTACTCTTAGGATCTATGAATCCTATCTTCCCTGTATTAGTTGCAGTGTACCAAATATTTCCATCTTCATCAACTGCTAAAGCAAATGGTAATGACTCTGTTTCTAGTCTAATCTCTTCAAATGTATCAACTTCTGGTACATATTTTACAATTCTATCTTTGTTAATTATAGTAATCCAAATATTTCCATCATAGTCTGCTTGAATACCAAGTGGAGAATTTTGTGAAATTACTGGATCTAATTCAGGAATTGTTTTTAATGTAATTTCTTTGCTTTCAAGATCAATGAATCCAATCTGATTTCTCGGGCCATCAGTAAACCAAATCCTTCCTTTGTTGTCTTGTGTTAGAAATGTTGTAGCGAGTCCATCAAATGAATATGAAGAAAATTTCTGTGTATCAAGTGAAAATTGCCATAATCGTGGAGCTGATGCATCACTAATCCAAATCGAATTCTTTCCATCATACAATGGGAAAAGAGGTTTTGCATCTTCTGGTAATTCATACTCAATTACTTGGGTTTGAATGTCTGTTAGCCTTGGTTTTACGAGTAAATTCAAAATCTTTGACTCATTTGCATTTTCAGTTCTTTGAGCTTCAATCTCTACTAACCATTCTCCAGAAAATCCAAATGTTAATTCTCCTTGGAATTCAATCGGTTCACCTTCTTCTTGTTTGATCATTTCCATAGGAACTTCAATTGGTGAAATATTTTTTGATGGATTTGATATCTTTGCTTTAACCTGGTTTGAATCATAGAGGGGGTTTCCTTCAAAGTTACTTACTCTAACTAGAATTGTGTTTGTCCCACTTGAAAATGGAGAAATATCAATATCGAATTTTGTATTTTCTGTAAACTCTATAGTCTTAAAACCATAAACAATCTCTTGAGCATCAACTTTCTGAATTTCACCTGCTGGTAGTGTTCCATTTGTTAGTAGTGCAACTACTCCAAGAAGAATGATTCCTAACATTGCATCTACTTTGAGAGATCTCTTTAGTTTTTTATGAACTGAAATTTTTCCTGATGAAAAATTCTTTTCGGCATTCTTTTGTACTCTAAACTGGAAAAATCCTCCTAACCCAATCATTATTGCAGCAATTGCAATTTTTATAATAATTAATTGACCATAAACTGATTCAGTAATTAATCCAACATCACTTTCTAGAAACCACATTAGTGTGGGGCCTGTAATTATTACGACTCCTACTGAAATGATGAATGCTATTGAGAATCTTGGAATTAATACTAGACTCATTTTTTCTCGATTTGTTTCTTTTAATTGAGAAAATGTTGGAAGTAATGTAAAAATAAAATAGAATATACCTCCAATCCAAACTGCTGCAACCAAATTATGTATGTAATCTAATACAAGTGCTGGCGTTTCTCCACTAGCTGCACCATGTCCAATTAGACTTGTAGTCGCAATTAATGCAAGTGAAACAACTAACATTGGAATCTGATTTTTCTTTGATAATACTTTTCTTCTATCCATTCCAAACCATATACCGAGCAAAATTATTGTAATAATCATTCTTGCAAGCCAAACCATTCCAAAATCTGTTTGAATTACATCAATTGGTGAAGTTTCTAACCTAATAGTTTGAATAACAATCATCAGAATATCTGAAATGAAGACAAGCATCAATCCTATTCCTGTAACTGACATGAATTTTCCATGATGGAAAATTTCTATTTTGTCTAATTCTTCTTTAATTGCAAGTTTGTTTTGTGTTCCCCAAATTATGAGAGATGCAATTACTGCTCCTAAAACAATTGTTTGACCTACAAGCCCAGGAAATCTAGCTCCTGCTTCAGGTAAAAACACAAGTTCTGATGGTCTTTCAAACTCTAGCATAGAAGGATCAATTACAACATCTCCTGCCGCAAACAGAAATGCATCTGGAACAAGATGCCCATCAACTTTGGAGAGAACTTTAGTTGATACAGTATAAACTCCATCTTCTAGTGGAGGAGTTGTAACAATAAGAGATAATTCTCCTTCATAGTAACTAGTATCTTTGTTATCAATTTGATTTCCATTAGTATCAAATACTTTGATTTCGCTGAAGACTATGTCAATTGGTTCTGAAAAAAATACAATTACTTCACTAGTGCCAGCGGGTGCATTAGATGTTAAGCTGGGGATTGTTTCTTCTGTAAATGGATGTGCAGCTGCAAATGGAATTGATATAGATGAAATTATCAATAAAATAATCAGAAGCTTCTGCATTTAATCTACAAAGTCATTATTGATAATTTAAACAGTTTTCATGTATTTTGTCTTTGTACCAATTCACGTAAAGATAATAACGTGTAATTGTAAAATGATAGCTATGAGGATAGCAATTTTTGGCTTTATTGCATTATTATTTTCAATTGGTATGATTGCACCATCATTTGCGCATACTACCGTAGAAGTTGGAGAGTACAAAATTGAGGTAGGCTGGGGAATTGAACCTCCTGTTGTGGGAATTAGAAATGATATTGTCTTTAAAATAACTGAACCTGGAGAAAATGAAGGCACATACAAAGGAATCACTAGTGCCTTCAAAAATTTGGATGCTACAGCAATGTATGGTGGTGCCACCAAAAAAATTGATATTAATTCTGATCCAAGACCTGGATACTATTTCTCACCAGTAATTCCAACTAAAACTGGTAGTTACATTATTGATATGAAGGGAGAAATCAGTGGGACTCTTGTCGATGCCCAGATTCCAATTGAAGATGTAGAACCCACGGCAGTCTTAGACTTTCCTCCTAAAAGTAGTGAAGGAACTGCTGATGTAGCTGCTCTAAAGAATGCAATTTCATCCATTCAACAAGATGTTTCTAAACTAAAGTCTGGTGAAACTTCTGTTCCCTCCAACGGTGGAACATCTTATGACTTTGCTATTTTATCCATATCATTATCTATTGCAGCTAT